>NZ_RJKV01000001.1:725585-1916308 GCF_003751305.1 Stenotrophomonas rhizophila | reverse complement strand
GGCCAAATAGCCAAGACAGACCGCTTGGATGCCTATGCATTGGCACAGATGGCCGCGCTGGTGAAACTGCCGGCCTACCAGCCACTAGAGCCTTGTCAGCAGAAACTGCGGGAATTTGTGCGGGCACGTCGACAGATGATGCAGGCCCTGACCGTAGCGCGACAGCAGCAGGAAATGGTGCGTGATCGTGAATTGCGACGGCTTTTGCAGACCAACATCACCCGCTTGCAGACACTGGTAGAACGCCTGGGAAAGCAGATTGCCGAGCAAGTCGCTCAACAGCCCCAGCTCACGATTCTGAAGTCGATGAAGGGCGTGGGACCGGGGCTACAGGCGGTGCTGGCCAGCTACCTGCCTGAGCTGGGCCAGATCAGCGGCAAGGCCATCGCCAGCCTGGTGGGCGTGGCACCGATGTCCCACGACAGCGGGACGATACGCGGAAAACGAAGCATCCACGGCGGTCGAGCCGAGATCCGTCAGGTGCTTTACATGGCCAGCATGTCGGCGCTGCAGCACGAACCTCGATTACGAGACTTTTACCGGTCGCTGCGGGCCCGCGGCAAGGAGGGCAAAGTGGCGATCGTGGCGGTAATGCGGAAGATGCTGGTGATCCTCAACGCCCGCGTGCGCGACGCTCAAAGCGGACCAATCCCGGCCTGAAGCGCGCACGGGCACATCTCCAAAGGCTGCCGGCCAGCGGCCGGCACTACCGCGTCCGTCTACTGGAGGGACCGAACTCCCTCCAGCAACACAGTTGCTACATGGACGTACTTGCGGCGGGTCCAGGAAACCCGCCCCCACCGGCCCACTCCCAGTCCACCTAACGGCCGGCTTTCAAGCTTCCAAGCTTCCAAGCTCTCAAGCTAGCGAACCATCACCCCTCAACAGCGACCTTCGCAGGCAACGGATCCACGTGTCCGCACGCATCGCACGTGCGCAACTCCAGCGAAGAGTGATAGCGATCGAACACCTTCGGCAGATCCGTCTCGATGTTCTCCAGCGCAAAAAACTCCTCGTACAACTTGTGATTGCACCGCTCGCAGAACCACATCAACCCATCGCGCTCATGCGCCAGCCGCTTGCGCTCGACCACCAGGCCCACACCGCCCGGCGGGCGGCGCGGCGAATGCGGCACACCGCCCGGCAACAGGAAGATCTCGCCAGCGCGGATCGGAATGTCGCGCACCGCGCCATCCTCCTGCACCTTCAGCGTCATCTCCCCTTCAAGCTGATAGAACCACTCCGGGCCCTCGTCGTAATGGAAATCCGTGCGGCTGTTCGGGCCGCCGACCACCATCACGATGAAATCGCCGTCCTCGATCATCTTGTTGCCGACCGGCGGCTTCAACAGATGCCGGTTTTCGTCGATCCAGCCGAGCAGATTGATGGGCGAGGCAAGCATGGGCGATGTCCGTAAAAGGAAGAATCAGTCGCGCCGACCGTGGCGCGGCACGTAGGACAGGGCCTTTTCGTAGGCCGCCTGCAGCTCTTCCGGTGCGCCGACATCGATGCCCATTTCGCGCACCCGGCCGTCCTTCAGGCTGTATACCCAGCCGTGCACCATCAGCTTCTGGCCGCGTGCCCAGGCATCCTGCACGATCGTGGAACGGCACGCGTTGACCACCTGCTCGATCACGTTCAGCTCGCACAGGCGCGCATGCTTCAGCGCCGGGTCCTCGATCGCCTCCATGATCGCCGAGTGCTTCTGCGCCACATCGCCGACATGGCGCAGCCAGTTGTCGGCCAGGCCCACGCGCGTGTTGTTCAAGCTGGCGTGTACACCGCCGCAGCCGTAATGGCCCACGATCAGGATGTGCTTCACCTTCAGCTGATCCACGGCGTACTGGATCACGCTCAGGCAGTTCAGATCGGTGTGGACCACGACGTTGGCCACGTTGCGGTGCACGAATACCTCGCCCGGTGCCATGCCGATGATCTGGTTGGCCGGCACGCGCGAATCGGAACAGCCGATCCACAGGTATTCCGGGTGCTGCTGCTTGGCCAGCTGGTGGAAGAACTCCGGGTCTTCTTTCTCGATCCGGTCCGCCCATTCGCGGTTGTTCTGCAGCAGCTTGTGGATGTCTTTCATCGTGCGGGGTCCCTGACGTCGGGTGGGGGCAAGGCGCGGCCAGGGTGGCCGCGTCGTCGCAGGAGTGGGGAGGGTCAGTCGGCGGCAGTGCCGCCCTCGCGGCGCCAGCGCATCCACTGCGCCAGCTCGCGTGATGCCGGGGCGTCCAGTGCCGACAGCGCGTCGATCACGCTGGACTGGTTGGCCTCGGGGTGGTTCTGGCTGAGCTTGAGCTTGATCTGCACCTGCGCCGGGCGGAAGCGGAAACCGACGATGCCGGCGAGCATGCGCTGTTGGCGCGGCTCGATCGGCAGCAGGTCCCAGTCGCCGCCGACCTGCGCTTCATAGTGCGCGCTCAGGCCGTCCAGCATCGCGATCAGCGCATCATCGTCGGTCACCGGCTCCAGCACGCCGCGCAGTTCCGCGGCGGCGTAGTTCCAGGTCGGCACACGCGCCTGCGCAGCCTTGTGTTCACCCCGTCCCTGGGGCTCACCCTGCGGGCCAGCCTTCGGCTGTCCAACGTCGTTCCTGACGGCATTGTCCGGATACCAGCCTGGCGATACATACGCATGCGGGCCGTGCACCAGCATCAACGCGGGGCCGGCATGGCCCGCCTGCGGGTTGGGCTTGGCCCAGTGGCCTTCGATCAGGATGCCGTCGGCATCGCGCCGGTACAGCACCGGCATCCGCGTGGCCTGCGGCAGGCCGTCGACCCCGGTCGTGACCAGGGTGACGAACGCATCGCGCGCCAGCAGCCGGTCCAGCCAGATCAGGTCGGTCTCGACGAAGGCGGACGGGATGAACATCGTCGGTTACGCGCGGGCGCCCAGGCTCTGGATCATGCGGCCGTGCAGTGCGTCATCGCTGTCGGCCTGTGGCGGCTGAACTTCATGCAGCGAGAAGCCGCGCACCAGGGCGTCTTCTTCATCCAGACCGTCGTAGGCGACGAACTCGGCGTCGAACAGCTGCGAGCGTGCGGTGTCTTCGCTGTCATAGCTGAGCGTGTTGCCGTCGCTGTCCAGCACCTCGGCGGTGCCGGCCGGGCGCACGCGCAGGCGGGCCCAGATCAGCGTGTTGCCGAGGCTGGCCAGGAACCACTCGTCGTGGTGGGAAGTGTCGTCGTTCATGTGATTACCATCGAAAGCAGCCAGAGCAGGGCAGCCATGCCCAGTCCAGCAAGCAGCGTAAGCAGGGAAAGCCAGGCCGGCGCGGCCAGGCCGGTCAGCGAGCGGTCGGTGCTCTGGCGATAGTCGCGGCCGAGCAGCCAGCGCAGCGCATCCGGGCGCAGGAACGCGCCCGTGCCGAAACGATCCGCCAGCGCCGGGTGGCGGTCGCGGATGTGGACCAGGGTCAGCGGCCAGAAGATCACGAAGGCACTGAACCCGGCGATCGCCACGCCGACGAAACACAGCGCGAAGAACAGGGTCATGGTTCAGTGCCTCCGTAGGTCGATCAGAATTCGGCGCTGCCCGGTGCGCGCGGGTAGGGGATCGCGTCGCGGATGTTGCTCAGCCCGCACACGTAGACCACCAGGCGCTCGAAGCCCAGGCCGAAGCCGGCGTGCGGCACCGAACCGTAGCGGCGGAAATCGCGGTACCAGCCGTAATGCGCCGGATCCAGACCGAACTGCGCCATGCGCGCATCCAGCACATCCAGGCGCTCTTCACGCTGGCTGCCGCCGATGATCTCGCCGATGCCCGGGGCCAGCACGTCCATCGCCGCGACGGTCTTGCCGTCGTCGTTCAGGCGCATGTAGAACGCCTTGATGTGCTCGGGGTAGTTGGTCACCACCACCGGGCGACCGATGTGTTCTTCGGTCAGCCAGCGCTCGTGCTCGGTCTGCAGGTCCAGGCCCCATTCGACCGGGAAGTCGAACTTCTTGCCCGAGTTCTGCAGCAGCTTCACCGCTTCGGTGTAGTCGATCTGCTCGAACGGGGCGTTGATGAAGTCTTCCAGCTTGGTGATCGCGTTCTTGTCCACGCGCTCGGCCAGGAAGGCCAGGTCATCGCCACGCTCATCGAGCACCGCGCGGAACAGGTACTTCAGGAACTGCTCGGCCAGGCGCGCGTCTTCGGCCAGATCGGCGAAGGCGATTTCCGGCTCAATCATCCAGAACTCCGCCAGATGGCGGGTGGTGTTGGAGTTCTCGGCACGGAAGGTCGGGCCGAAGGTGTAGACCTTGCTCAGCGCCAGGCAGTAGGCCTCGACGTTCAGCTGGCCGGACACGGTCAGGAAGGTTTCCTTGCCGAAGAAATCGCGGCTGAAATCCACCTCGCCCTTTTCGTTGCGCGGCAGGTTGGCCATGTCCAGGGTCGAGACCCGGAACATCTGGCCGGCACCTTCGGCATCGGACGTGGTCACGATCGGGGTGCTGATCCAGTTGAAGCCGTTCTGGTGGAAGAACCGGTGTACGGCCTGGGCCAGGCAGTTGCGGATGCGGGTGACCGCACCGAACAGGTTCGTGCGCGGACGCAGGTGCGCCACTTCCCGCAGGAACTCCGGGCTCATCGGCTTGGGCTGGATCGGGTAGGTCAGCGGGTCTTCGACCAGGCCGACGATCTCGATGTCGCTGGCCTGGATCTCGAAGGACTGGCCCTTGCCCTGGGATTTGACCAGGGTGCCGCGGGCGATCACCGAGCAGCCCGGGGTCAGGCTCTTGATGTCGTCGAAATTGGCCAGGGTGTCATTGGCCACTACCTGGATGGGGGCGAAGCAGGAGCCATCGGTGACATTGACGAAGGCAAGCGCCGCAGAGCCGCGCACCGTGCGGACCCATCCGCGTACTGTTGCCTCGCCGCCTTCCGGGATTTTCCCGGCAAGCGCATGTTCAACGCTGACCACCGTCATGACTTGAATCCTCTATTGATCGACTCGATCTCTGAACACGGAGTTTAACGGGTGCGGTGTTCGGCTTGCGAGGCATTTCTCGCGTCCCCCGGGGGCTGCGCGCCGCGTGAACCGCAGCTGCGGCCGCCGAGGCCGGGCCGCGCCATACACTCTATAATGATCACGATCCGCTGGAGTTGCCTGTCATGGCCGTAAGCCTTACCCCTGTTGCCTTTGCCCGTGTGCAGAAGTTTGTCGAGCAGACCCCCGGCGCGCTGGGCCTGCGTTTCGGCGTGACCCGCACCGGCTGTTCCGGCTGGGGGCACATCACCGATCTGGCCCGCGATGAGCGCGAAGGCGACACCGTGTTCGAGCAGGACGGGGTCCGTATCTATGTGGATGCCACCAGTCTGGACCTGGTCGACGGGACCGAAATCGACTTCGGCAAGCACGGTCTGAGTGAAACCTTCACGTTCAGGAACCCGAACGCGACCGCCGAATGCGGCTGCGGCGAGAGCTTCACGACCGAGGCCGACAAGGCCTGATCGTCCGCAGGCCGGGCCTGTTCAGCCCGCCCGGCTTGCCTGAAACCCCTTCTGCTGCCACAATGCGCGGCTTCCTGCCTGATTCCGGGCAGGACCCTTGCCCCACCGCGTTCACCTGCGGGGGGCTGTCCGGCCCTCAAAGGGCCACATCCGAAAGGTAAAAACACATGAGTCGTCATTACGAAGTCGTGTTCCTGGTCCATCCGGACCAGAGCGAACAGGTCCCGGCCATGATCGAGCGCTACAAGGCGCTGGTCGAGAACGGCAACGGCACCATCCACCGTCTGGAAGATTGGGGCCGTCGTCAGCTGGCTTACCCGATCCAGAACCTGGTGAAGGCCCACTACGTCATGCTCAACATCGAGTGCGACCAGGCCGTGCTGAGCGAGCTGGTGGAAAGCTTCCGCTTCAACGACGCCGTGCTGCGCAACCTCGTCATCAAGCGTGACGAAGCTGACACCGAGCAGTCGCTGATCATGAAGAGCAAGGACGAGAAGGGTGACAAGCCCGAGCGTGGCGAGCGTCGTCGTCGTGATGACGAAGAAGGTGAAACCACCCCCGCCGCCGCTGACACCGATGCCGGCGATGACGCCGCTTCGGCCGCTTAAGGAGCACTGACATGTCCAAGTTCTTCCGTCGTCGCAAGTTCTGCAAGTTCACGGCCGAAGGTGTCAAGGAGATCGATTACAAGGATCTCAACACCCTGCGCCAGTACCTCACCGAGAACGGCAAGATCGTGCCGAGCCGTGTGACCGGTACCAAGTCGAAGTACCAGCGCCAGCTGGCAACGGCCGTCAAGCGCGCCCGTTTCCTGGCCCTGATTCCGTACACCGACAACCACGACGTCTGATGAAGGCTGGCGACTTCGAGTCGCCGCTTTCGCGGATCCGGCCGCCCGCGCTGTAAAGCGTCGGGCGGTGTTAAGGATTCGCCGTTCGGATATTCGGACAGCCATCCGCTGCGGGGCCTGAGCCTCGCTAACGAATACATATTTGGAGCTACACCATGAAGCTGATTCTTCTTCAGAAGGTCACCAACCTCGGCGGTCTGGGCGATCTGGTCGACGTGAAGCCGGGCTACGGCCGCAACTTCCTCGTCCCGACCGGCAAGGCCGTTCCGGCCACCGCGACCAACGTGGCTGAGTTCGAAGCCAAGCGCGCTGATTACGAAGCCAAGGCCCAGTCGATCCACGCTGATGCCGAAGCCCGCAAGGCGAAGCTGGAAGGCAAGAGCGTCACGATCGCTGCGAACGCTTCGACCGAAGGCAAGCTGTACGGTTCGGTTGGCCCGCGCGATATCGCCGAAGCCTTCACCGCTGCCGGCCTGCCGCTGGAAAAGAGCGAAGTGATCCTGGGCGAAGGCGCATTCCGCAACGTGGGCGAGTACGAGGTGACTGTTCACCTGCACGCCGACGTGGAAACCACCGTCAAGGTGGTTGTGGAAGCCGAAAAGGCCTGATCCCTGCCGAAAGGCGGGAGTCACTGAAACGGGCGCCCGCGAGGGTGCCCGTTTTTGTTTGTGGCAACGGCAACAGCAACAGCAACAGCTGGGCGCCTTGATGGCATCGGCGGGAGGGCGCCGGGTAGCCTGGGCCGGGACCCGCCGTAAACCCGTCCTTGGGGGCTCGAAATGCGCCATCCATGGCGCATTACGGTCCCGGCCCAGGCTACCCGGCACCCTCCAGCCAAATGTCCGGTCCGGGCGGTTGGAAGAGCTGGCGTCCGCCGGCTGTGGCGGGCGGTACCCAGGCCGGCATGCTCCGGGTCCAGGCCCAGGTAGATCCACGCCATGCGTGGATGCTCTTGCTTTTCGTACCGCCCCAGCGGCGTATGGCTTGGCTTTACCCCGGTGTCGACGCGCCGACGATGGCGAACAGGTCGTGTCATGTCAGGTCGGGCCAAGTCAGGCCAAGCGAAGCCAAGCCAAGCCACGGCCGCCATGCCTCGGCTCTAATCCCGCACACCAGCCATGTGTATACGGGATGGCGTGGGTGGGGTGGCGGGACCGTAATGCGCCATGGATGGCGCATTTCGAGCCCCCATGGACGGGTTCACGGCGGGTCCCGCGACCCCACCCACGCCGTCCCGCCACGCACCAATCTGAAATGCGGCTTCTGCTTTGGCTTTGGCTCTGGCTCTGGCTCTCGCTCTGGCTGCGGCTACACGGCCACGGCCACGGCCACGGCCAACACCAGCCCCCGCAGCCCGCTGAACACCCGCCCCGTTATACTCAGGCTATCGCGTCGCCCCCGGGGCCATTGAAACCCTGCAACATCAATGGCTTGAAGGGTAAATCCGCTCCGTAATCCACCATGGTGGGGGTCGCTTCAGACCTTCGCCCGGAAAACCATCACGCCATGCGTCTGTCCACGATCAAACTGTCCGGATTCAAATCCTTCGTCGATCCGACCACGCTGCACCTGCCGACCAACATGACCGGCGTGGTGGGCCCCAATGGCTGTGGTAAATCCAACATCATCGACGCCGTGCGCTGGGTCATGGGCGAAAGCTCCGCCAGCCGCCTGCGCGGCGACTCGCTCACCGACGTCATCTTCTCCGGCTCCTCCGCCCGCAAGCCCGTCTCGCAGGCCACCGTCGAACTGATCTTCGACAATACCGACCACACCATCACCGGTGAGTACGCCTCGTTCAACGAGATCTCGGTCAAGCGTACCGTCAGCCGCGACGGCAGCAGCAACTACTACCTCAACGGCACCAAATGCCGCCGGCGCGATATCACCGATCTGTTCCTCGGCACCGGCCTCGGGCCGCGCAGCTACTCGATCATCGAGCAGGGCATGATCAGCAAGATCATCGAGGCCCGGCCTGAAGATCTGCGCGTGTATCTGGAAGAGGCCGCCGGCATCTCCAAGTACAAGGAGCGCCGCAAGGAAACCGAAACCCGCATCCGCCATACCCGCGAAAACCTGGATCGCCTCGGCGACCTGCGCGAGGAAATCGGCAAGCAGCTCGAACACCTCAAGCGCCAGGCGCGCCAGGCCGAGCAATACCAGGCGTTGCAGGAAGAACGCAAGATCAAGGATGCCGAGTGGAAGGCACTGGAGTATCGCGGCCTGGATGGGCGCCTGGGCGGACTGCGCGAAGCGCTGTCGCGCGAGGAAACGCGCCTGCAGCAGTTGATCGCTGAACAGCGTGACGCCGAAGCGCGCATTGAAACCAGCCGGCTGCGCCGCGAAGAAGCCTCCGATGCGCTCAACACCGCCCAGGCCGAGGTGTACCAGGTTGGCAGCACGCTGGCCCGCCTGGAACAGCAGATCCAGCATCAGCGCGAAATGTCGCAGCGACTGAACAAGGCGCGCGACGAAGCCCAGCAGGCGCTGGCCGATCTGGGCCAGCACATCAGTGGCGATGAGGCCAAGCTGATGGTGCTGCGCGAGGCGGTCGATGACGCCGAGCCGCGCCTGGAGCAGCTGCAGGAAGAAAACGAAATCAAACAGGAAGCCCTGCGCGACGCCGAGGCCCGTCTGGCCGATTGGCAGCAGCGCTGGGAAGCCCATACTCGCAATACCTCGGAAGCCTCGCGCGCCGGTGAAGTTGAACGCACCCGCGTGGACTATCTGGACCGCCAGGTGCTGGAAGCCGACCGCCGCCGCGAGTCGCTGCAGGCCGAGCGCGCCGGGCTGGATCTGGACGCATTGGCCGAGGTGTTCGAGGAGCTGCACATCCAGCACGAGACCCAGAAGGCCTCGCTGGACACGCTCAACGAGCAGGTCGAAGAACGCAAACTTGTCGTGGCCGGGCTGCAGGATCGCCAGCGTACCGGTCAGACCGAGCTGGCCGAGATCCGCAAGCAGGCCCAGGCAGCACGCGGCCGGTTGTCCTCCTTGGAAACCCTGCAGCAGGCAGCGCTGGGCCAGGAGCAGGGCGCAGCGGTGGCGTGGCTGAAGGCGCGGGGGCTGGATTCCGGCGCGCGCGTCGGTGAGCGGCTGACCGTGGAGAGTGGCTGGGAAAACGCCGTGGAAAGCGCGCTCGGTCAGCTGATCGAAGGTGTGCTGGTCGATGCACCGGAATCGCTGGTGGATGCACTGGGCGAACTCGGGGAGGGCCGCATCGCGCTGGTCTCGGCCGAACAGGACGCGCTGACCGTCGCGCCGACCTCGCTGGCCGCGAAAGTGCAGGGCCCGACGGCGATCCGTCGCCTGCTGGCGCGCCTGCATGCCGCCGAGGATCTCGAGGCCGCGCGTGCACTGCAGGCGACCCTGGGTGAGGGCGACTCGGTCATTACCCGCGGTGGCGAGCGCTTGGGCGAGGGCTGGGTGCGCGTGTCGCGCTCCGGCGCGGCCAAGCAGGGCGCACTGCTGCGCGAGCGCGAGATCGTCACCCTGCGCGAGCAGATCGACACGCTTCAGGACCGCGAAGCCGCACTGGAAGAACAGTTGGCCGGCTTCCGTGACCAGTTGCTGGCCGGTGAGCAGCAGCGCGAAGATGCGCAGCGCCAGCTGTACCTGGCCCATCGCAGCGTGTCCGAACTCGGCGGCCAGCTGCAGAGCCAGCAGGGCAAGGTGGAGGCCGCGCGCACCCGCATTGATCGCATCGAAGGCGAACTGGTGCAGCTGCTGGAAACGCTGGATGCCGGCCGTGAGCAGGTGCGCGAGGCACGCTCGCGGCTGGACGATGCGGTCACCAGCATGGGCGATCTGGAATCCGTCCGCGCCGCGCTGGAAGGCGAGCGCCGCCAGTTCACCGATGCGCGTGATCAGGCTCGCGATCAGGCCCGCAACGTACGTGAAGCAGCGCACTCGCTCGCGCTGACCCTGGAATCGCAACGCGCGCAGATTGCGTCGCTGAGCCAGGCGCTGGAACGCATGAGCACGCAGCGCGGGCAGCTGGATACGCGCCTGGGCGAACTGCACTCGCAGCTCGATGAGGGCGATTCACCGGTCAAGACGCTGGAAGCCGAACACCAGAACGCGCTCGGCGAGCGCGTGCGTGCCGACCGGGTGCTGGGCGAGGCGCGCACGCTGCTGGATGGCATCGATGCCGAGCTGCGCTCCTTCGAACAGACGCGCCATCAGCGCGACGAACAGGCGCTTGCGCAGCGCGAGCGGATTTCCCAGCGCAAGCTCGACCAGCAGGCGCTGGTGCTCAGCGCCGACCAGCTGTCGGCCTCGGTGGAGAAGGCCGGCTTCGTGCTGCAGGACGTGATCAACGGCCTGCCCGAGGATGCGCGCATCACCGACTGGGAGCAGACGGTCCATCAGATCGACGGCCGCATGCGCCGCCTGGAGCCGGTGAACCTCGCCGCCATCCAGGAATATGGCGAGGCCTCGCAGCGTTCGGAGTACCTGGATGCGCAGAACACCGACCTCACCACCGCGCTGGAAACCCTGGAAGACGCGATCCGCAAGATTGACCGCGAGACCCGCGGCCGCTTCAAGGACACCTTCGACCGCGTCAACGCTGGCGTGCAGCAGTTGTACCCGCGCCTGTTCGGTGGTGGCCATGCGTACCTGGAACTGACGGGTGAAGACCTGCTCGACACCGGTGTTGCGATCATGGCGCGGCCGCCGGGCAAGCGGGTGTCGAGCATCTCGCTGCTGTCCGGTGGCGAGAAGGCGATGACCGCGGTGGCGCTGGTGTTTGCGATCTTCCAGCTCAACCCGGCGCCGTTCTGCCTGCTGGACGAGGTGGACGCGCCGCTGGACGAAGCCAACGTCGGCCGCCTGGCCAACATGGTCAAGGAAATGAGCGAGAAGGTTCAGTTCCTGTTTGTGAGCCACAACAAGGCCACGATGGAGGCTGCGCAGCAGCTTTCCGGCGTGACCATGCGCGAACCGGGCGTCAGCCGACTGGTCAGTGTCGACCTGGAGGAAGCCGCACGATTGGCGGGCGCGGCGTGACGTGCCATCCTTAAGTACCTGAATGATTTAGCCGGAGAACCTCCCGAATGTCCGACATGGCACTGCTCCGCATCGGCATCCTGGCCGCCGGCCTGCTGTTGATCGCTGCGATCTTCCTGTTTGGCCGTCCGAAAAAGAAAGTGCAGGGCCGCCGTGTCGAGGGTGCTGAAGGCACCAACGGCCAGCGCCGCGAGCCCGTACTGGGCGAGGGCGACACCCCGGCCGATGGCGCTGCACCCGTTGTGGGCGAAGACGGCGTCACCCAGCCCGAGCTCGGCCTGCCCGAGGTGGATGCCGGTCCGGCCAGTGACCTTGGCAAGCGCACCACCCAGGATTTCGACAAGATCGTCTCGCTGTTCGTGGCCGCTCGTGCCGGTGAGCAGCTGCGCGGCGAAGACATCGTCGTCGCTGCGGAAAAGACCGGCCTGGTATTCGGCCACATGAATGTCTTCCACCGTCTGGTCGAAGGCCATCCTGAGCGCGGCCCGATCTTCTCGATGGCCAGCATCATGAAGCCGGGCAGTTTCGACATGGCCAACATCCGCGAGATGGAAACGCCGGCGATCGCCTTCTTCCTGACCTTGCCGGCGCCGCTGACCGCGCTGGACGCCTGGGAAAAGATGCTGCCGACCGTGCAGCGCATGGGCGAACTGCTCGATGGCGTGGTGCTCGATGACAGCCGCAACGCCCTGGGCCGCCAGCGCATCGCGCACATCCGCGATGAGCTGCGTGCCTATGACCGCCAGCATCAGGCCCCGCCGCTCACCAAAGCACCGCGTTGGTGATCAAGTAGAGCCGACCAACGGTCGGCTCTACCCGGTGCGGCTGACCACCGCCTCGAACGCCTCACGGAAGCGCGCCATCTCGGCGGCGGTCCCAACGGTCACGCGCACCCGCTGCGGCCAGATCGGCCAGCTGCGGCCGATGACCACGCCGCGCTCGGCCATTGCCGCGGAAAACGCTGCGCCGTCACGCTGTACATCGACCACGAAACAGTTCGCTTCGGAAGGCACGCAGGTGAAACCGCGCTTGCCCAGCCAGCCGATGGTCTCCTGACGCACCACGGCATTCTCTGCCTTGCGCTGTGCAATCAACCCGGGATCGCGCAGGCTCGCCAGGCCGGCGGCCACCGCGCTGACCGGCAGCGGGTTGTCGCCGAGGCTGGCCAGTTCCTTCAGACGATCAGGATGCGCAGCGGCCACACCGAGGCGCAGGCCGGCCATGCCATAGAGCTTGGAGAAGGTGCGCAGCACGATCACGTCATCGCGCTGCATCACCTGGGCGATCACCGAGCGTTGTTCGCTGTACTGGAGGTAGGCCTCATCGACCAGCACCCGGGTCTGCGCAGGCTTGTTGGCCAGCAGCCAGGCGATGTCGGCGGCCGGGGTGATCGAGCCGGTGGGATTGTTGGGGTTGCACAGGTACATCAGGCCGGCATTGACCGTCGCGGCAGCCGCCGCCATCGCACGCACGTCATGTGCCCCGTCGGCGCGCAGCGGCACCTTGGCCACGGTGGCCCCACGCGCAGCCGCAAGATCGCCCAGCGCCTCGAAGGTGGGATCGGCGACCACCAGCCCCGCGCCAGGCGAGGTCCAGAGCACTGCCGCCCGGTTCAGTGGCTCGCTGGAGCCCGGATACAGCCGCACGTGATCCTTGCCGATGCCTTCCTGCTGAGCGAACAGGTCGCGCAGCTCGCCGGCCAGAGCAAACAGATACCGCCCGCTGCCGGCGACGATGTCGCGCGCCGCGGCCTGCGCGGCGGGCGATGGCCCATACGGGCATTCGTTGAAGTTCAGCAGCACCGGTCCCCCACTGGCGGGGAGCGCGCGCGACGGCGCGGCCGATGCGGGCAGTACGCCCAGGCCGGACAACGCCAGGCCGGTACCGGCCAGTTGCAGAAACGAGCGACGGGAAGCGGCAAGGGCAGGGGTCACGGCGCACCGGGCAAAGAGGGGTTCGGCGCAACCTAGCGCCACTGCGAAGTGGCGGCAAGCGTTCTTCACTGCGCGCAGGAGCGGGGGGAGGGGTAAAATTGAATGCCCCACCAGGATCGCCTTCCGCATGACCCCCAGCCCCGCCGCACGTGCCGACGTCCTGCGCCGCCAGATCGAGGATGCCGGCAAGGCATACCACGAGCGCGACGAGCAGTTGATTCCCGACGTCGAGTACGACCTGCTGGTGCGTGAGCTGGAGGCAATCGAACAGGCGCACCCGGAGCTGGCCGCGGCCGACTCGCCCACCCGGCAGGTCGGTGGCAAGGCCTCTTCGCGCTTCGCCGAGGTCCGCCATGCGGTGCCGATGCTGTCGCTGGGCAACGCCTTCAGCGATGAGGAAGTCCAGGATTTCGTGCGCCGCATCGGCGAGCGCCTGCGCCGCAGTACGCTGCATTTTTCCGCCGAACCCAAACTCGACGGTTTGGCGATCAGCCTGCGCTACGAGAATGGCCGCTTCGTCCAGGGCGCAACCCGGGGTGATGGCGCCACCGGTGAGGATGTCAGTGCCAATCTGCGCCAGATCAGTGTGATCCCGCAGACGCTCAACGGCGAAGGCTGGCCTGAGGTGTTGGAAGTACGCGGCGAGGTCTACATGGCCCGCGCTGATTTCGAGGCCTACAACGCCGATGCCCGGCTGCATGACGGCAAGGTGCTGGCCAATCCGCGCAACGCCGCGGCCGGCTCGCTGCGCCAGCTGGATCCGAAGATGAGCGCCAAGCGCAAGCTCAGTTTCTACGCCTATGGCATCGGCCAGGTCGACGGCGGTGAACTGCCGCCCACGCACTCGGCCACGCTCGCCCAGCTGCGTACATGGGGCTTCCCGGTCAGCGACCTGTGCCAGGTGGTCGAAGGTGCGGACGGGCTGCTCGCCTACTACCGTGATATCGGCGAGCGCCGCGATGGCCTGGCCTTCGATATCGACGGTGTGGTCTACAAGCTCGATGACCGCGCCGGACAGGAACAGATGGGCTTCGTCGCGCGTGCCCCGCGCTGGGCGATCGCACACAAATTCCCGGCACAGGAGCAGACCACCACGGTGGAGGCGATCGAGATCCAGATCGGCCGCACCGGCGCCGCAACCCCGGTGGCGCGCCTGGCACCGGTGGCCGTGGCCGGCGTGATCGTGTCCAACGCGACGCTGCACAACGCCGATCAGATCGCGCGTCTGGATGTCCGCGTGGGCGATACGGTGATCGTGCGCCGCGCTGGCGATGTGATCCCGGAAGTGGTCAGCGTCATCGCCGACCGTCGCCCCGCCGGCACTACCCCGTGGCAGATGCCCTCGCAGTGCCCGGTGTGCGGTTCGGAGATCGTCCGCGAAGAGGGTGAGGCGGCCTGGCGCTGCTCGGGTGAGCTGAGCTGCCCGGCCCAGCGCAAGGAAGCCATCGCGCACTTCGCCTCGCGTCGTGCGATGGATATCGATGGATTGGGCGGCAAGTACATCGAGACGCTGGTCGATGCGGGCATCGTGCGTGGCGTGGCCGATCTGTATCGCCTGCAGCGCGACCAGCTGCTGCAGCTCAAGCTGGTGCTGGATGCCGAGTCGCCCGAGGCCCTGGCCAGCCAGATCGGGCTGCACCTGCCGCCGGAAGGCAGTGGCGATTACCTGCGTGGCATTCTCAGGCTGGATGGCACTGACGAGGCGTGGCGTGCGCAGGCGCTGGCGATGCCGGCCACGTTCACCTGGAACACGAAGAAGATCGCGACCAGGTGGGCCGACAACCTGATCGCCGCGATCGACGCCAGCCGCACCACGACGCTGGAACGCCTGCTGTTCGCGCTGGGCATCGAACACGTGGGCGAGAGCACCGCCAAGGCCCTGGCCACCTGGTTCGGGGATCTGGAGCTGATCCGCCATCTGCCGTGGCCGCTGTTCAAGCGCGTGCCGGACATCGGCGGTGAAGTCGCGCGCTCGCTCGGCCACTTCTTCGAGCAGGCCGGCAACCAGGAGGCGATCGATGCACTCCTGCAGGTCGGCCAGGTGCGGATCAGCGATGTGCATCCACCGATCGCCAAGCTGCGCGAGGGTCTGGATTTCGCGCAGCTGCTGGTCGAAGCGGAGATTCCGGGCATCACCCGCCTGCGCGCCGAAAAGCTGGTCGCCATGCTGCCGGACGCTGCCTCGGTGCTGGATGCCGAGCCGGTGCGCTTCGTGGCCGCCGGCCTGCCCAATGAGGTAGCCATGGGCCTGGCCGACTGGCTGGACAGCGAGGGCCACGGGCCGATGCTGCTCAAGGCCGAGGATTACCGCCAGAAGCTGCTGGCGCTGGCGCCGGAACAAGCCGAGCAGGCAACAGGTCCGCTGGAGGGCCAGACCGCTGTGCTGACCGGGACGTTGTCGCAGATGAATCGCGATGAGGCCAAGGCGCGCCTGGAAGCGCTGGGTGCCAAGGTGGCCGGCAGTGTGTCCAAGAAGACCTCGTTCGTGGTGGCGGGTGCCGAGGCCGGGTCCAAGTTGACCAAGGCGCAGGAGCTGGGCGTGCCGGTCTGGGACGAAGACCAGCTGGTCGCTTTCCTGGCGAAGTATTGAACAAGAGAGACCGCATGCAGACCGTTCCCCTCGATTTCCGCCTGGCCACCGTCGCTGACACCGCGCTGTTGATCGGGCTGATGCGCGATTTTTACGCCGAAGACCAACTCGATTTCGACGACACCCGCGTGCGCAACGCGTTGGCCGCACTGCTGGAAGATCCGCGCAATGGCGAAGTGCTGTTGTGGCTGGACGAGGCGGGCGCTGTGGTGGGCTACGGTGCGCTTGCGATGGGCTTCAGCCTGGAGCAGGGCGGTCACTTCGCGCTGCTGGACGAGCTTTATCTGGCCCATGCCGCGCGCGGCCGCGGGCGCGGCAAGCAGGCGCTGGCGATACTGGAGCAGCGTGCCAATGCGCGGGGCGTGGAACGGATGCGGCTGGAAGTGAACCACCACAACGAACTGGCGCGCCGGTTGTACCTGGCCACCGGCTATGTGGATGACACCCGCGATCTGCTGACGCTGCCGTTGGCCCAGCGCCTGAAGGACGCACGCGCATGATTGCCGCGCTGCGCCAGCGTGCTGCGCTCAACGCGCTGATCCGCGGCTTCTTCGCCGCGCGCGATGTGCTGGAGGTGGAAACGCCGATCCTCTCTGCCGCCGGCAATACCGAGCCGAACATCGACAGCTTCCACACCCGTTTCAGCGGGCACGTGGATGCAGGCACGCCGCAACGCTGGCTACGCACCTCGCCGGAGTTCCCCCTCAAGCGGCTGCTTGCCGCCGGGGTGGGGGACTGTTACGAACTCGGTCGCGTGTTCCGTAATGGCGAGGCCGGTGGCCGCCACAACCCCGAGTTCACCATGCTGGAGTGGTATCGGGTGGGCTGGGATCACCGCCGCTTGATCGACGAGACCGCCGAGCTGGTCCGCGCCGCGCTGCAGCTGGTCCAGCGCGAGGCCACGTTGGACGTGATCGATTACCGCGGCCTCTACCAGCGGCACATCGGGTTGGACCCGTTCGAAGCCAGCCTGGAACAGCTGCAGGCGCCGCTGGCCGAGGTCCGCATCGAGGCCGATGGGCTCACCCGCGACGACTGGCTCGATCTGCTGATGACCCACTGCATCCAGCCGCACTTCCGTGACGACACGATGACGGTGGTGCACGACTGGCCCGCCACCCAGGCGGCCCTGGCCCGGATCCGTCCCGGCACGCCGCCTCTGGCCGAGCGGTTTGAGCTGTATCTGGGCAGTGTGGAGCTGGCCAACGGCTATCACGAGCTGAACGATGCGGCTGAACAACGCGCGCGCTTCGAGCGCGACCATGCCAGACGCACGGCGCGTGGCGACGTGCTGCCCCCGCTGGATGAACGTCTGCTGGCAGCCCTGCCGGCGTTGCCCGACTGCGCGGGCGTCGCGGTCGGCGTGGACCGTCTGTTGATGGCCATGAACCGCACCGGCCGGATCGCCGATGTGCTGGCCTTCGATTTCGCCCGGGCGTGAGGGTGCTTTTGACGCAGTCGCGTCTTGCACGGGCTGCATGATGATGCTCTGATCACACGGGATGTCCGAAGGTGATCGTGTGATCGTTCAAGCGTGGCGGGGATCGTGTTGATGAAGCTGTTGGTAGGCGCGGGCATGCCCCTGTGGCCGGTGTTGCTGTGGACTGCGCTGCTGCCGGAGACGGCGCTCGCGCAGACGGGCGGCTATGCCGGCGAAGTGGTGCGCTGCGAATCACGCGACATGGAGTGGGTGCACTGCGACATCCCCACCGAACGCGGCGTCGATCTGATCCGCCAGCTGTCCGACAACAGCTGTGTGCGGGGTTCGGAGTGGGGCACGGACCGTTCCGGTATCTGGGTCACGCTGGGCTGCCGCGCCGAGTTCCGGGCGCGTAGCGCCGTTGCCGCAACCCGCGCCGATGGCGAGCGTCGCACGCGCCGTGTCGTGCGCTGCGAATCCAGTGGTCGCCCGCAGAGTTGCCCGGTCGTGCTGCAGGGCGCGCCGGTCCGCCTGCTGCGCCAGCTGACGTCATTGCCGTGCCGCGAAGGCCACAGCTGGGGCTATCGGCGCAACGAGATCTGGGTGACCCGCGGCTGCCAGGGCGAGTTCGAGGTCGGTGCCGCCGATGGCAGCGGCTTCCTCAACGTGCCGCGCATTCTCGTCTGCGAATCCAAATCCCGTCAGCGCCGCTTCTGTGGTGCGGGAATCACCCACGGTGTCACGCTCAACAAGCAACTGTCGGGTACGCCCTGCGAGCAGGGCAGCAGCTGGGGCTGGGACAGTCGCGGGGTCTGGGTGGACAAGGGCTGCCGGGCCGAGTTCGCGGTCAACTGAGCACGCGATTCCGCCCGCATCGACGCGCCGCTACAATGGCCCGATGAACGCATCCACCGACATCGATTACGCCCGTTACGACCATATCCGCCCGATCCTGTGGACCGGCGAGAGCCTGCAACTGCTCGACCAGCGCAAACTGCCGTTCATTGTCGAGCACGTGGAGTGCCGCGACAGCGACGCCGTTGCGGAGGCCATCCACGCGCTGACCGTACGCGGCGCGCCAGCGATCGGCATTGCGGCCGCCTGGGGCGTGGTGCTGGCGGCCAACGAGGTGCAGGCCGATGATGGCGCCCAGGCGCTGCTGAAGCTGGAACCGGCGCTGCAGCGCCTCAATGCGTCCCGCCCGACCGCCGTGAATCTGGCCTGGGCGCTGGCCCGCATGCGCCGCGCGCTGGCTCCGGCCGGTGCCGACTGGCAGCAGGTGCTGGCCGCCGAGGCCCAGGCGATCGCCGAGGAGGACCTGGCCGCCAACCGTCACATGGGCGCGCTGGGCGCTGGCTTGATCGAGGCTGGCAGCGGTGTGCTGACCCATTGCAACACCGGCTCGCTGGCCACCGCCGGCTTCGGTACCGCGTTGGGCGTGATCCGTGCCGGCATGGCCCAGCACCGCATCGCCCGCGTGTTCGCCGGCGAGACCCGGCCGTGGCTGCAGGGCGCGCGCCTGACCGTGTGGGAGCTGCAGCAGGATGGCATCGATGCCACCCTGATCGCCGATTCCGCGGCCTCGCACCTGATGAAGACCGGCGCGGTGCAGTGGGTGATCGTCGGCGCCGACCGCATCTGCGCCAACGGGGATACCGCCAACAAGATCGGCACCTACCAGCTGGCGATCGCCGCCCGCCATCACGGCGTGAAGTTCATGGTGGTGGCGCCGTCCTCCACCGTGGACATGGACACCGCCGATGGCGACCAGATCGAGATCGAGCAGCGCGATCCCGGCGAGCTCTATGGCGTGGGCGGGACCCGCACCGTGGCCGAGGGCATCGCCGCCTGGAACCCGGTGTTCGATGTCACCCCGGGCAGTCTGATCGATGCCATCGTGACCGAGCGCGGGGTGATCCTGAACCCGACGATGGCCAATATGCAGGCTGCATTCGGATAAGTCGCGGCACTGGCGCGTTGCGGCTGCCCCCTTGCCCAGGGGGCTCCCCGCTAATTACCTGCGGCCGTGCCGCCCGCTGGCCGGCAACGCTCCCGTAAGTTCCTGATTCTTGCCGGTAAAACCCCCGTAAAAGCGGGCGGAAAATGGCCCGCTGTGGTAGAATCCAACGGTTAATCGAGATTCCGGCGCAACCGCCCCGAAAGGGCGGTCGTGACGGACTGGACCGCTACCAGACAACGGAACCCGAATGGCAGAAACCGCCAAGGAAATCATCCAGGTCAACCTGGAAGACGAGATGCGCAAGAGTTACCTCGATTACGCGATGAGCGTGATCGTGGGGCGCGCACTCCCGGATGCGCGCGATGGCCTCAAGCCGGTGCATCGCCGCGTGCTGTTCGCGATGAGTGAACTCAACGCGCACGCCAACAAGCCTTACTTCAAGTCGGCGCGTATCGTCGGTGACGTCATCGGTAAGTACCACCCGCATGGCGATCAGTCGGTGTACGACACGCTGGTGCGTCTGGCGCAGCCGTTCTCGCTGCGTTACATGCTGGTCGATGGCCAGGGTAACTTCGGTTCGGTCGACGGCGACTCCGCCGCCGCGATGCGATACACCGAAGCCCGCATGTCCAGGCTCACCCATGAGCTGATGGCGGACATCGAGAAGGAAACGGTCGATTTCCAGCCCAACTACGACGAGAAGGAACTGGAGCCGACGGTCATGCCGACCCGGTTCCCGAACCTGCTGGTCAATGGTTCGGCCGGTATCGCGGTGGGCATGGCGACCAACATCCCGCCGCACAACCTGACCGAATCGATCAACGCCTGCATCGCGCTGATCGACAATCCCGAGATCGACGTCGACGGCCTGATGGAGTTCATCCCGGGCCCGGACTTCCCGACCGCGGGCATCATCAACGGCACCGCCGGCATCGTTGCCGGGTACCGGACCGGTCGTGGCCGTGTGCGCATCCGCGCCAAGGCCGAGGTCGAAGTGGCTGAAAACGGCCGCGAATCGATCATCGTCACCGAGATCCCGTACCAGGTGAACAAGGCCCGGTTGATCGAGAAGATCGCCGAGCTGGTCAAGGAAAAGAAGCTCGAAGGCATCAGTGAACTGCGCGATGAGTCCGACAAGGACGGCATGCGCATCTTCATCGAGATCAAGCGTGGCGAGTCGGCGGAAGTGGTGTTGAACAACCTCTACCAGCAGACCCAGATGGAGTCGGTGTTCGGCATCAACATGGTGGCGCTGGTGGATGGCCGCCCGCAGTTGATGAACCTCAAGCAGATGCTCGAGGCCTTCGTGCGCCACCGCCGCGAAGTGGTCACCCGCCGCACCGTGTTCGAGCTGCGCAAGGCGCGTGCCCGTGCGCACGTGCTGGAAGGCCTGACCGTCGCGCTGGCCAACATCGACGAGATGATCGAACTGATCAAGACCTCGCCGAACCCCACCGAAGCGCGCGAACGCATGCTCGCCCGCCTGTGGGAGCCGGGCCTGGTCGGCTCGATGCTGGGCGCCGCCGGTGCCGAAGCGTCGCGTCCGGATGATCTGCCCAAGGGTGTGGGCCTGCTCGAGGGCGGCTACCAGCTGACCGAGATCCAGGCGACCCAGATCCTGGAAATGCGTCTGCACCGCCTGACCGGGCTGGAGCAGGACCGCCTGACCGACGAGTACAAGCAGCTGCTGGAAGTGATCGCCGGGTTGATCGAAATCCTGGAAGATCCCGACCGTCTGCTGCAGGTCATCCGCGAAGAGCTGATCAACGTGCGCACCGAGTTCGGTGACGAACGCCGCACCGAGATCCGCCACAGCGAAGAAGACCTGGACATCCTCGACCTGATCGCCCCGGAAGACGTGGTGGTCACCCTGTCGCACGCCGGCTATGCCAAGCGCCAGCCGGTCAGTGCCTACCGGGCCCAGCGCCGCGGTGGCCGTGGCCGCAGCGCCGCGTCGACCAAGGAAGAGGATTTCATCGAACAGCTGTGGCTGGTCAACACGCACGACACGCTGCTGACCTTCACCAGCGCAGGCAAGGTGTTCTGGCTGCCGGTGCATCAGCTGCCGGAAGCCGGTTCCAACGCCCGTGGCCGCCCGATCATCAACTGGATTCCGCTGGAAACCGGTGAGCGGGTGCAGGCCGTGCTGCCGGTCCGTGAGTATGCCGAAGGCCAGTTCGTGTTCTTCGCCACCCGCAACGGTACCGTCAAGAAGACCCCGCTCAGCGAGTTCGCCTTCCGTCTGGCGCGCGGCAAGATCGCGATCAACCTCGATGAGGGTGACGCGCTGGTCGGCGTTGGCCTGACCGACGGTGAGCGCGACATCCTGCTGTTCGCCTCCAACGGCAAGACCGTGCGCTTCGGTGAGGACAAGGTCCGCTCGATGGGCCGTACCGCTACTGGCGTGCGCGGCATCAAGATGCCCAAGGGCGAGGAAGTGGTCAGTCTGATCGTGGCCGAGAGTGCGGGCGGCAGTGAAGACGAGAACGAGGACGAGAGCCAGGTCGATGAGACCGTGATCGACAGCGGCGATGCCGTGATCGAGAACGGGGCTGACGACGACAACGCGCTGTACATCCTGACCGCGACCGAGAACGGCTACGGCAAGCGCACCCCGTTGCCGGATTACCCGCGCAAGGGCCGCGGCACGCAGGGCGTGATCGGCATCCAGACCACCGAGCGCAACGGCAAGCTGGTGCGTGCGGTGCTGATGGGGCCGCGCGACGAAGTGCTGCTGATTTCCGATGGTGGCACCCTGGTGCGCACCCGTGGTTCGGAAATCTCGCGCGTCGGCCGCAACACCCAGGGTGTGACGCTGATCCGTCTGTCCAAGGAAGAGAAGCTCCAGGCGGTGGAACGCATGGATGCCTCGCTGGACGAGGGTGTGGAAGAAGAAACACTGGCGGCCGTCGAGGCCAGCCCGGTGGTGGCACCGCCGGAGGCGTAAGGCCTGCCAGTGGTAGTCACACGGAGAACGCCGGCACACGCCGGCGTTTTTCGTTGCAAAGAACGCGCAACGTTCACGACCCCGGTGGGATAAGGGCCGCGGGACCGGCAGCAACGTCGGCGATCTTCGCGCTCCAGGAGAGACCGATGTCCACCACGACGCAGACCCGCCACCCCCGCCATTGGCTGGTGGCTGTGCTGGCCATTGTCATTCTGTTGCTGGGCGTTGTATTCACCGCAGGGGGCGCCTGGCTCGCCAGCCTCGGTGGTTCCTGGTACTACGTGCTGGCCGGTATCGGACTGCTTGTCTCGGGGGTACAGCTGTGGCGGGGCCGGTATAGCGGCGCACTGTGGTTCGCGCTGGTGTTCGTCGGCACGTTGTTGTGGACGTGGTGGGAGTCGGGCAGCAATTACTGGCGCTGGGTGCCGCGCCTGGGCCTGATCGTGGCCATCGGCTTCGTGCTGTCGCTGCTGTTGCCCACGCTGGATCGCCCGGTCTCGCGCAAGGTCTCGCGTGGCATCGCCGGCGTGCTGGCGCTGGTGTTCGTCGCCGCCTTCACCTTGGCGTTCGTGCCGCACGGCGTTACCACCGCCGAGGGCGCATTCCCAAAGCCGATGACCAGCACCGGCCTGGCCCCGACCGCCGATGCGCCGCTGCAGCCGGCCGATCGTCCGGTGGATGGCGATTGGGCCGCCTATGGCCGCAACAACGCGGCCACGCGGTTCTCGCCGCTGCAGCAGATCACCCCGGACAATGTGGGCACGCTGGAACAGGCCTGGCTGTTCCGGACCGGTGATCTGCCGGACAAGCGCTGGGGCGCGGAAACCACGCCGCTGAAAGTCGGCGACAGCCTGTACCTGTGCACCGCGCGCAACCAGCTGGTGGCGCTCAATGCCGCTGACGGTACCGAGCGCTGGCGCTACGACCCCAAGGTCAAGGACACCTCCATTCCATACACCGCGGCCTGCCGTGGGGTCTCCTATTACGAAGTACCCGCTACCGCCCAGGACACCGAGCTGAACGATGTCGCGGCCGATCTTGCCGTCCCCAGTGGCGTGCCGGTGCTGACCCAGGTGCCGCGTGGGGCCTGCGCTGCCCGGATCATCGAAGGCACCCTGGATGGCCGCCTGATCGCGGTCGATGCCGCGACCGGCAAGCCGTGCCTCGGCTTCGGCAACAATGGCCAGGTCGACATCACCGTCGGCATGGGCGACAGTCCGGCCGGGTATGTCTCCATCACCTCGCCGCCGGCGATCGTGCAGGGCGTGATCGTGACCGGCCACCAGGTGCTGGACGGCCAGCGTCGCGATGCCCCCTCCGGCGTGATCCAGGCCTACGATGCCGTCACCGGCAAGCTGCGCTGGGCATGGGACATGGTCCGCCCCGATCGCAATGGTGCACCGCCGGCGGGTGAGACCTATACCCGCGGCACCCCGAACATGTGGACCACCGCGACCGGTGACGACGAACTCGGCCTGGTCTACCTGCCGATGGGCAACTCGGCCGGCGATTACTGGAGTGGTTCGCGCACCGAGAACGAAAACACGTACGCGACCTCATTGGTCGCCATTGACGTCACTACCGGCAAGCCGGCCTGGCACTTCCAGGCGGTGCGCAAGGATGTCTGGGATTACGACATGGGCTCGCAGGCGACGCTGATCGACTACCCGACCGCCGCCGGCAAGGTCCCGGCGCTGCTGCTGCCCACCAAGCAGGGCGACATGTACATCCTCGACCGCCGCACCGGCAAACTGCTGACCCCGGCCGAGGAACGCAAGGTGCCCACCGGTGGCGTCGAGCCGGAACAGCGGTCGCCGACCCAGCTGTTCTCGCTGTATCACACGCTGCGAAAGCCGGACCTCACCGAGCGCGACATGTGGGGCATGACGCCGATCGATCAGCTGGTCTGCCGCATCCAGTTCCGCAAGGCCAGTTACGAAGGCTTCTACACGCCGCCCACCGCGGACCGTCATTCCATCGAGTACCCCGGTTACAACGGCGGTTCGGACTGGGGCAGTGTCGCGGTGGATCCGCGCCGTGGGGTGATCGTGGCCAATTACAACGACATGCCCAACTACAACCGGCTGGTGCCGCGCGAAAAGGCGGACAAGCTGGGCTGGCTGCCGCGCGAGGACGTCAAAGCGGACAAGGGCGGCGCGGAAGGCGCGGGGGATCCGCAGGTGGGCACGCCGTATGCCATCGATGTAAACGCGGGGTGGCGCCTGCCGTTCACCAAGCTGCTGTGCAAGGAACCGCCCTATGGCGGCATTCGTGCCGTGGACCTGCGCACCGGCAGGACCCTGTGGGACCGTCCGTTCGGCAGCGCCCGCGGCAACGGCCCGTTCGGCATCCGCTCCGGCCTGCCGATCGAGATCGGCACGCCCAACAACGGTGGCTCGGTGGTCACCGCCAGCGGACTGATCTTCATTGCGGCGGCGACCGATGATCTGCTGCGCGCCATCGACCTGAAGACCGGCAAGGAACTGTGGCACGCCAAGCTTCCCGCGGGCGGCCAGGCCAACCCGATGATCTATGAGTTTGGCGGGCGCCAATACGTGGTCATCATGGCCGGCGGCCACCACTTCATGGAAACGCCGGCGGGTGATTACGTGATCGCCTACGCGCTGCCGAAGGGGTGAGGTGCAGGGCGGCGGTTCGCGTTGCCCAACGCCACCAGCGCAGCCGGTTCCTGTCCGGTGATGGATGGCATGACTACAGCGCACCACGCATAACTCTTACAGGGGCAGGCGAAGTCTCCCTCTGAAACGGGTGGATATCCGTGGTCATGATGGCCGGATGCCCAGTTTCGCTGCTACACCCGGCCGGTGTGCGTTGCCACACGCCTGCTACGTCGTCATCTCGTTTTCCACCCGTCAATGCGCGCTGCTCGCCCATTCCGCCCATGCGCAGGAAGTCGTGCGGTGGCTACGCACCTCCGATGCTGAAAAGCGCACCGAATCACTGGCCTGGGTGGTCATGCCGGATTGCGTGCACTGGCTGTTCCGTCTGCGCGGACCCCGGCTGTCGACGGTGATCCGAACGTTGAAGTCGCGCTCTGCGCGCGCGCTGCATGAACGCACTGCGAGCCGGGGGCGAATCTGGCAACCGGGTTACCACGATCAACGGCCCTTGGACGAGCGTCAACTGCTCGCCTGCGCTACCTACATTCTGTCCACTCCCATGCGCGCGGGATTGGCCAGCGGTCTGCATGGCTACCCGTTCGCGTGGTGCCGCTGGCCGGTGTGAGCTAGCCCGGTACCCGCACCATCTTCCGCATCAGATGCTCCACCACACTGGACGGATCCGCGGTGCGCCCCACGTGCGTGCTCGACATCTGCACCACCGAGCTGCGTTTTGCGGTGAGGAAGTGGAAGCGTGCGCGCGCCGGCAACTGCGCGATCGGGCCGGCGTTCGCGTCGCCTCGACAGATCGCCACGATGGCGTCCAGCCACGGCTGCAGGCCGTCGATATCCAGCGAAGGCGCGAAGGCACGCACCCGCTCCAGATCCAGCTCGATCGCCGCTTCCAGATGCTTGGCACCGGGGCAGGAGACGATGACGCCGACGTTGATGAACTCCTCGCGCTCGACGCGGGGCACCACGCGGATCACCGCATAGTCATACGTGTGCAGTGTGGGCACGGACGGCCTCCTGGACAAAGGCCGCGCGGACGCGAAGGCGGTGCTGCAGGTAGTCGATATAGGCCTGGCGGTAGGCCGCCGGGCTGTCGAACACGGGTTCGTCCACCAGCCAGCTGTCCGGTACCAGGGCGACGATGCGCTCGATCTCCGCATCGGGCAGCATCACCGCGAGGCCGGCATCGACCTCGGCAATCTGCGTGGCGAACGGCAACAGCACATGATCGCGGATCAGCACGAACGGCTTCTTGCACGCCTCGCCAGCGCTGGCCCAATCGTGATGGAAATACATCGCTGCACCATGGTCGATCAGGTACAGCTTGCGGTGCCACACCATCAAGTTGGGATTGCGCGCGGTCCGGTCCACGTTGCTGGTGAACGCATCGAACCACACGATCTTCGAAGCGAGTTCCGCATCGGGCTGCATCGCGGCCGGGTCGTAGTTGATCGCGCCGGGCAGGTAATCGCTGCCCAGGTTCAGGCCTTCGCTGGCGCGTATGAGGTCCTGGATTTCCGGATCCGGTTCGGTGCGGGCGAACTCGCGGTCCAGCTCGACGAACAGGATCTCTGGAATCGGCAAGCCGAGCGTCCGGGCGATTTCGCCTGCGATCAGTTCGGCGATCAGCGCCTTGGGCCCTTGGCCGGCGCCGCGGAACTTGAGCACCACCATACCGTCGTCGTCGGTCTCGACCACGGCGGGCAGGGAGCCGCCTTCGCGCAGCGGGGTGACATAACGGAGGGCGTGCACGGTTCGCACAGCGGCACCCGGAAGCAATGGAACGACAAGGGTACCGCACCGCGATACCGGTCTCGATGGCCGCCGGTCATTTCTTCTGGCCCATCTTCGGGAAGGACGGCAGTGCTAGATTCGAGACGTGCCGACCGACGACCCTGCCGTGCCGGCTCCCACCATATCCAAGGGGACACGCATGCTTGCTCGTACGTTCTGGTCCACGGCGTTCACCGTGACAGCCTTCGCCACGCTGGGCACGATGCCCGCCCATGCCAGTGGCTACGCCACACCACCGGAGAGCCTGCTCAAGGTGCTCAAGGCGCCGCCGCCGCCGATACCCAGTGTCGACCCGACCGGCCAGCGCCTGCTGCTGACCACCACGCAGACCTATCCCTCGATCACCCGCGTTGCCCAGCCGTATCTGAAGCTGGCCGGTGTGCGCCTGGAGCCGAAGAACCGCAGCCGCCACGACACCCCGGGTGGTTACGGCATTCCACCGTGCGTCGGTGACTTCACCGTGGTGGAGACCACCACCGGCCGCTCCACCAAGGTGGCGCTGCCCAACGGGTGCGCCGGCATGGCGCTGTGGTCGGCCGACGGCCAGCGCTTCGCGTTCCAGAATGTGGTCGATGACAGCGTGCAGCTGTGGGTCGGCGATGCGGTGACCGGGCAGGTCCGCCAGGTCCCCAACGTCGCGCTGAATCCGATCTTCGGCAGTACCGTGCAGTGGCTCGGTGGCAGCCAGCAGTTGCTGGTCAAGCTGGTTCCCGCCAGGCAAGGCCCGGCACCGTCTGCGGACGGTGCGATCGGCCCGGACATCCAGGAGTCGCTGGGAACTGCCGGTGAGAGCAGCACCTATGAGGCCCGCGATACGCTGACCAGTGCCTACGATGAAGCGCTGTTCGCCTATTACGGCCAGTCGCAGCTGGCGGTGGTGGATACGGCTTCCAACACGGTGCGCACCGTCGGCGCACCGGCGCTGTTGGACAGCGTCGGGGCCGCGCCGGATGGTGTGCACGTGCTCACCAGGACGCTCAAGGCACCGTTCTCGCACGCGGTGACCTACCAGCGTTTCGCCAATGACGTGGCAGTAGTGGATATCGCCAGCGGCCGCAGCACGTCGATCGCCAGCCTGCCGCTGGCCGACCGCGTGCCGGTGCATGGCGTGCCGGAAGGCCCGCGTGATTTCGATTGGCGCGCCACCGATCCGGCCACGCTGGTGTATGCCGAAGCCTTGGACAAAGGCGATTGGAAAGTCACCGTCCCGCATCGCGATCGCGTGCTGATGCTCAAGGCCCCGTTCACCGCCAAGCCGAGCGAGATCGCCCGCACCGCGCAGCGCTTCGAAGGCCTGGCGTGGACCGCGCAGCCGGACGTCGCTTTCCTGGACGAGAACGACGAAAACCGCCACTGGCGCCAGACCCGCATCGTCAACGTCGACAACCCCAAGCAGGAAGGTCGCCTGCTGTGGGACCTTTCCAGCGATGAGCTGTACGAGGACCCGGGCAATTTCGTTTACCAGCGCCTGCCCAACGGCGCCTACGTGGTGCGCCAGGACGGCAACAACGTGTTCCTGCGCGGGCAGGGTGCGTCGCCACAGGGCGATCGTCCCTTCCTGGACGCACTCAACCTGCGCAGCCTGAAAACCGAGCGTCTGTTCCGCAGCGATGCCGATGCCTATGAGCAGTTCATCGGCTTCAGCGCCACGCCGGGCCACCTGCTGACGTGGCACCAGTCGGTCACCGATGCGCCGAATGCCTTCGTGCGCCTGCTCGGCGAACCGGTCGCCGACACCCAGCCGGGCGAAGCGCAGTTCGCGTCCAAGCCGGATGCACTGACCCACCTGGTGGACCCGACCCCCGAAGTGCGTCAGATCAAGAAGCGCCTGGTCACCTACAAACGCGCCGACGGCGTGGACCTGTCGTTCACCCTGTACACGCCGCCGGGTTACAAGGAAGGCCAGCGCGTCCCGGCGATCCTGTACGCGTACCCGGCCGATTTTGCCAACGCGGCGCAGGCGGGGCAGGTGTCCGGTTCGCAGCAGACCTTCACCCGCCTGGCGCCGTACCGGCTGATGCTGCTGGCCGGTTACGCGATCATCGACAATGCCTCGTTCCCGATCGTCGGCGACCCGAAAACCGCCTACAACACGTATCTGGAACAGCTTGAAGCCGATGCCAAGGCCGCAGTGGACAAGGCCGTGGAGCTGGGCGTGGTCGATCGCAACCGGATCGGTGTCACTGGGCACAGCCATGGGGGCCTGATGACCGCCAACCTGATCGCGCATACCGACCTGTTCAAGGCCGGGGTCGCCACCAGCGGCTCGTACAACAAGACCTTCACCCCGTTCGGCTTCCAGAACGAACGTCGCTCGGTCTGGCAGGCGCAGGACGTGTACCTGAAGGCCTCGCCGTTCTTCTACGCCGACAAGATCAAGCTGCCACTGCTGCTGGTCCACGGTGAGGATGACGCCAACCCGGGCACCGAGCCGTTCCAGTCGCGCAAGCTGTTCCAGGCGATCCGTGGCAATGGCGGCACCACTCGCCTGGTGATGCTGCCGCACGAACCGCACTGGTACACCGCGCTGGAATCCAATGAGCAGCTGGTGTCGGAAATGCTGACCTGGTTCGACACCTATGTGAAGAATGCGCCGCCGGCCAAGCGCTGAGGCGAGACATCGGTAGCGCCGCTCATCAGTGAGCCGCGATACGCATCAGACCCACGGCCGCCCTCAATGGGCGGCCGTTCTGCATTCCGGGCCGGTGATGGAATTACACTCGGGGCAGACCACAAGGACGCAGGTATGGATATCCAGTCTTGGGGACCGGCGGGCAGCGGTGTCGTCGGCGGCATCATCGCCACATGGCTCGTCGCGTACTGGGCGAGGCGATTGCAGACGCACTACCGTGGCTGGTCCCGGGCCGCGTTGCGGCGCCGTCATCGCACCACGATCCGGGTCGCCAACGCCCTGTTCTTCGTGGGATTACTAGTGGGATTGGCCCTGTACCCGCTGGGCGGATTTGCCAGCAACGATCACCGGCCGGCATTCCTCGGCTTCGGGCTCGCTTCGCTGTTGCCCCTGCTGGCACTGGTCGTCATCCCGTTTCTGACCGGCCGAAGCATACGGGAAGCGTTCGTCGCCTTCGCGATCGGCCAAGGGGCGCCGGTATGGGCCACCTATCTGCCGCTGGCTGGCGGCCTGGTCTGTCTGGTCGTGGCACTGGTGGGCTTTCTTCCCATCGGCGCTTGAAACGAGGCAAAGTGCGCTTCAAGGGGATGCCGGGTACCGGGGAGCGAGGGATCGAATGCAGCAGACACCATTACAACCCACCGGTCCCGCCACGCGGCGTCGGTGCAGCCGCTGGCTGTTCGTCCTGGCAGCGCTGGCGTTCGCCCCGCTCATGGCGGTGGCGCAGACCGCTCCCGCGCCCGTTGATTCCGCGACGCAGGTTTCCGACCGCCCCCGCACCTGCCTGGTCCTTGGCGGTGGCGGTGCCCGCGGCGCGGCCCATATCGGCGTGCTCAAGGTGCTCGAGCGCGAGCGCGTGCCGATCGACTGCATCGTCGGCACTTCGATGGGCGCGGTGGTCGGCGGCTTGTATGCCTCTGGCTACACGGCCGACGAGATCGAGGCGGTGCTGGACCGGATCGACTGGGCCGAGGTGCTGCGCGACAAACCGCCACGCGATGAGCGCAGCATGCGCCGCAAGGAAGATGACCTGCGCCTGCTGGGCGGCGTCGAAGTCGGCCTGAGCAACGGCAAGATCGCGTTCCCGCAGGGGCTGATCCAGGGTCAGAAGCTGGAGATGCTGCTGCGCCGCCTGCTGCTGCCGACCTGGCAGGTGCGCGACTTCGATCATCTGCCGATTCCGTTCCGGGCCATCGCCACCGATATCGTCAGCGGCGAGAAGGTGGTGTTCGCACAGGGCGATCTGGCCTTGGCCATCCGCGCGAGCATGTCGGTGCCGGGCGTGTTCGCGCCGGTCCGCTATGAGGACCATCTGCTGGTGGATGGTGGGGTGGTCGACAACGTACCGATTGATGAGGCGCGGCGGCTGGGCGCGCAGCGGCTGATCGTGTCGCGGGTCGGCTCGCCGTTGATGACCGAAGCGCAGCTGGATTCACCCTTGGCGATCAGCCACCAGATGGCCAGCGTGCTGATGCAGCGCGAAGTACTCGCGCAGTTGGCCACGCTCGGGCCACAGGATCTGCTGATCACACCGCCGCTGGGCGAGATGGGCAGCCAGGACTTCAACCGCTCACCACAGGCGGTCGGCGTCGGTGAGCAGGCCGCGCAGGCCGAGGTCGCGGCGGTTCGTCGCTTCCAGGTGGACGATACTCGCTACGCCGCCTTCCAGCGCCAGCATCGGCCGCCGGCGTATGAAGCGCCGATCGTGGCCTTCATCGATGTGCTGCGCGATAAGACACGTACCGCGCGCTATATCGAGCAGCGCCTGAAGCCGGAGGTCGGCCAGCCGCTGGCACCGGACCGCGTGGAGCAGAACGTGGCCACGGCCTACGGCGAAGGCCGCTACCAGCAGGTGCAGTGGCGGCTGGAAGAGCGTGACGGGCAACAGGGCCTGGTGCTCGCACCGCAGGACAAACGATGGGGTCCGGATTTCCTGCATTTCGCGCTGCGCCTGTCCGATGATTTCGACGGCAGCAGCAACTACCAGCTCATCACGGAGCTGACCCGTACTGGCCTCAGCGAGCAGGGCGCGGAGCTGAAACTGCGCGTGGGGCTGGGCGAAGTTGAAGAGGCGTTCGCCGAGTACTACCGGCCGTTCGGCGCCAGTGGCCGGCATGCGCTGTCCACCTATGCCAAATACCGCGCCACCGATCTAGACCTGGCGCTGATGCGCGGCGGCGCACTCGCCGAGTTCCGTTACAGCCAGTGGCTGGGCGGAGTGCGTTGGGCATATTCGCCACATCCGGATTGGGAAATCGCGCTGTTCGGCGAGCGCGGCCGTGAGCGCCTGCGCCTGGACGTCGGCAACCCCACCGAGCTGGGCAATTATCGCGCGGACATGGGCAGCGTCGGCTGGCAGCTGCGCCACGATTCGATCGACAGCTCGGCCTTCCCCAGTCGCGGCCAGCGCGTGTCAGTGACGCGCCAGCACTATCTCGACGCGCTCGGCACCGACAATTCGGCGGCGGTCACGCGGGTGCAGTGGGATGGGGCGTGGGCGTACGGTCAGAATCGCTGGCTGGGCGGCTTTCGCGCGTCCTCGGCACACGGTGGCGATGACCTGCTGGCCACCTACGGCTTCCTGGGTGGGCTGGGCAATCTGTCCGGCTATCCGGAAGAATCCATCTTCGCGCCGCAGACCGCGCTGGCCCGGGTGGTGTATTACCGTCGCGTCGCGCACGCCGATTCGCTGCTGACCATCCCGCTGTATGTCGGCGGCAGTGTGGAGTGGGGCGGATTCTGGCAGCGCCGCGAGGATGTCAGCCTGGATGGCATGCAGACCGCAGGCAGCCTGTTCGTCGGCGCCGATACGTTCCTGGGGCCGGTGTTCCTCGGCTACGGCCGCGCGCAGGGTGGGCACACTTCGTTCTATCTGACCTTTGGCTCACTGCTGCGGACACTGGATGGGTTCTGATGGGTTCTGCGCTTTATCCTGTGCAGCCATGGTGTTGATGTGATGCCGATGAAATCGATGTTCCTGGCTGTGGTGCTCCTGCTGTCTGCCGGCCACGTGCATGCCGCTGATGCACCGTCGCTGCCCGCCGCGTGGACGCAGATCGGCATCACCGTCGGCATGCCGTACGCGCAGGCCAAGGCGCTGCTCATCAAGGCCGGATGGCTCGCATCCGCGCCCGACAACGAGGGCACGCCCGTCTTTGCCGCGCATCCGGAGGTGGATTGCGGGCAGGGCTGGGACGCGATCTGCTCGGCAGGCTTCCATCGCGGAAACGAGGCTTACGGGTTGGTGCTCACACCGACCGATGACGACAAACTGCTGGTGCAAGGCGTCTTCTGAAAGGAGCTGATACGGATGTCAGACCGCAGTGTGGTGGTATTTGATTTCGACTTGACGCTGACCCGCTGGGAAACGGCAAGCCGGTTCTTCAAAGGTCTGCTGCGCCGCCAACCGTGGCGGATCGCCGGTGTCATGCTCGCGCTGCCGGTGCTGGTGCCGCTCTGGGCACTACCGCGCACGCGACAGAGGCCGGTACGCTTCGCCGTGTGGATGGCGACGTTCGGACGCAGCCGCGAGGCGCTGGCCAGGCTTGCCGTGGTGCATGCCGACGAAGTATTCGCCGGCCCGGAGCCTGTGTTCCTGCCTGAGGGCGTGAAACGCGTGCGTCAGCATCTCGCCGATGGGGATCAGGTCGTCATCGCGACGGGATGCTGGGAGCCACTGGCACGCGCGCTGCTTGAACGCGAAGGTCTGCAGCATGTGCCACTGGTGGCTTCCACCCTACGGCCCTGTCTGGGTGGGTGGGTCAGCGAAAACCACTGCATCGGTGAGAACAAGATTCCCATGCTGACCGAGCGCGGCTATCCGCCGCCGTGGCGCATCGCCTACACCGATCATCGCGCGGATCTGCCACTGCTGCGCAACAGCGAGCAGTGGTATCTGATCAGTCCTGACGTGAAGTGCCTGCGCGTGATCGAACAGGCGATGGCGGCCAAAGCAGAGATCCTGTCCTGGCGCGCTACGTGAGCGGCGCCGTGATCCGTGTGACGCAAGGTGAGGTCAGTCTTCTTTCATCGCCATCTCGGCGGCAAGCAACGCCTGGGCCGCCTTGCCCAGTTCGGGCGAGGGCACGATCGGCGCGCCAATGGCCTCCATCATCTGATCGGTAGAGACGAAGCGGCGGTGCCGTCGGTCGTAGACGCCGGTGATCAGCAGCGCGCGCGTGGCGACTTTCTCTTCCTCGCCGATCAACACGCGCTGTTCCATGATGATGCGCGTGCCGGCCCAGCCGACCATGCGGGTCTCCAGCACGAAACGCTGGAACGGTTTCAGCTCACGCCGGAACTGGATGGTGCCGCCGCTCACGATGGGTGCCCACTTCGAGCGCCAGGCCACGCGGCCCAGCCCCATCCGGAACACCAGGTCCAGGCGACCCAGGTCGAAGATCGTCCAGTAGCGCCCGTTGGTCATGTGCAGGTTGCTGTCGATGTCGTTGGGCAGCACCCGGAAGCTCAGTCGCGACACCGCAAACGGCGCGGCCAGTTTCGGTCTGAATGGGGTGGACAGCAGCAGGAGCAGCAGGCGGAACCAGAGATTCATGGGCGGGCCGTCGTTTCTATTACAGTTGTCATAACGTAAATACGCTAGTCTATGACACTTGTCTTAGCAAGGAATCCGGCCATGAGCGCACGCCATTCCGATGCCCCGCAACGCGTGGTGGCTGCGGCAGCGGAAATGCTGGCCACGTATGGGCTCAATGCCTCCAGTGTCCGCGAGGTCGCCAAGCGTGCGCAGGCGCCGTTCGGGTCCACCTATCACCATTTCCCGGGCGGCAAGCAACAGGTGCTGGCCGAGGCGACCACGTTGGCCGGCGCAAAAGTCGATAGCGTGCTGGCCACTTGCCTGCAGGCCGGTGGTGCCGAGGGCCTGTCGCTGTTTCTGGCGATGTGGCGCGAGCGGTTGATCCGTTCGGACTTCCATGCGGGCTGCCCGGTGCTGGCGGCTGCGGTCGAAGAGCCGATCGATGCGGCGCCCGACGATGCTCAGCGGGCGGCCGCCGTTGTGTTTGCCAGCTGGGAAGCCCGGCTGAGCGAGGCGTTGTGCACCGACGCCCGTACGCCCGGGCAGGCGCACGCGCTGGCGACGATGATCATCGCCAGCGTGGAGGGCGCGGTGGCGATGTGCCGGGCGATGCGTGACATCGGCCCGTTCGATCGCGTCGCGCTGCAGCTTGAATCGCTGGTGGCGGATCGCTGAGACTGCTGGCTTGCCCTTACCGGAGCGCCGCATCATGCCAGCCTTGACCCGTCCCTTCGCCCTTGCCGCCGGCCTGGTGCTGTGCGCGCTTCACCCACTTGCCCAGGCGCAGGATGGCCCTGCAGTCAATCCGCTGTATCTGGTGCCTGCCGACAAGGCGACGCCCGCGCAGATCACGGAGATGCAGCAGCGCCTGCTGGACTGGCCACAGCTGCAGCGCTACCGCGCCGAGAACGCCGCGCTGGCGCCCGTTGCGCCCGGGACCAAGCGCGTGGTGTTCTACGGCGACTCGATCACCGAGGGCTGGGGACCGACCGGCAGTGATCGTTTCTTCCCGGGCAAGCCCTACGTCAACCGCGGTATTTCCGGGCAGACCACGGCGCAGATGCTGGTGCGCTTCCAGCAGGACGTCATCGCGCTGAAACCGGCGCTGGTGGTGATCCTCGCGGGCACCAACGACATCGCCGGCAACACCGGGCCGACCACGCAGGCGATGATCGAAGACAACCTGCACGCGATGGTGGAACTGGCGCAGGCGCACAACATCCGCATCGTGCTCGCCTCGGTGCTGCCGGTCAGCGATTACCCGTGGCAGCCGGGCGTGCAGCCCGCCGGCAAAGTGACCGCGCTCAACAAGGCCCTGCGCGCGTATGCCAAGAAACAGGGCGTGGTCTATCTGGACTACCACACGGCCCTGACCAACAAGGACGGCGGCCTGGACCCCGAGCTGGCCAGTGATGGCGTGCATCCAACGCCGGCCGGTTACGCGAAGATGGTGCCGCTGGCCGAGGCTGCCGTCACCAAGGCACTGGCGCGCTGAGGCCGGGTCCCCGCCTGCCGGCCCAGCTACGGCGCGACGACGTCAGTCGAAGCGCCAGCGTACGCCGGCATACACACCACGCCCATCACCGGGCGTCGAGCGCGCGACATTCTTGCCCGCATCGTCGTAGCCCGGCGTGACCGTGGCGGCGTAGTGGCGGTCGGTCAGGTTGCGCAACTCCGCCCAAGCCTGCCAGCGACCGCCGGGGGCGTCGTAGCCGATGCGGGTGCCGAAGATCACGTGGCTGTCGGCGGCCATGCTGTTGGCATAGTCGACGAACATCTTCGACGCGTACTCGGTGTTGAGCCCGGCATAGAAGCCGGCCGGGTGGTCGTAGCGCAGTTCGGCTTGGTAGTAGTGACGCGGCAGGCCGGGCAGGCGGTTGCTGCCGAAGCGCGCATCATCGCGGTAGCGGAAGTCGCTGAAGGTGTAGGCCTGGCGCAGCGACAGCCGGCCGCCGATGCCCTGCCACAGCGCACTGTCCAGGCCGGCTTCGATGCCGCGGTGCACGGTCGGGCTGGCGTTGGATTCGGCGATGAACAGGTTCGGCACCGGCTGCACTTCCACGGTGAGCAGTTCGTGGTTGAGGCGCGCGTAATAGCCGGTCAGCTCCCAGCGGCCCAGCACACTGTCGCCGCGTGCGCCGAGTTCCAGCGTGGTCGCGGTCTGGTTGTCCAGTTCCACCGGCGCGCGCTGGCGGCCCGTGGAGGCACCGTTGCCGGCGGCGAAATACTTGTTCGAGCCCCAGATCATCGACCAAGGGTGGGCCGGTTCCACCGAGCGGCTGAGGTTGCCGAACCACTGCGTCTGCGGCGTCTGCTGCCAGGTGAAGCCCAGCCGCGGCGCGTAATCCCACTGGCGCTCGGACAGTTTCTCCTGCGTCGCCGGCCAGGTGACCTGCACATCGCGGCGGGTGTGGATCAACGCCATGCCGGTCTGCAGGCGAAGCGTGTCGCTCAGCGCAAGATCATTGCCGATGTGCAGCACGCTGTCGGTGCCGTAATGCTCAAAGTCGCGGGTGTGCGTGCCGGCGGCGTAGCCGTTGCTGGCGAAGCGCAGGGTCTCGCGCACGTTGGCATCCAGATCGTGGGTGACGCGCAGGCCGATCGTAGTCACGCTGTCATGCCCGAACAGCGCGTGCCGGCGGCGGTAGTCCAGCGTGCCGTTGAGGTTGGCGTAGTCCAGCTGCTGGCGGTACAGGCTCTCGTTCAAGTCCATCGGGTACTTGTGATACACGAGGCCCGCCTGCAGCGATGAATCTTCATCGATCGTGTAGGTAGTGGTGTTGCCGAACCAGGTGCTGCCCGGCTGCGGGCGGCGCGCATCGATGGCCACGTTGGCCGGATTGGCGGCGCGGGGGGCGTTGCGGATCTGCGCGCGGGTCAGGCGCCCCGGGGTTTCGTGATCGGTCTCGCGGTAGCGCAGGAAGAAGCGCGTCTCCAGATCCGGCGTGAGCTGCCAGCCGATATTGGCCACCGCACCCTTGCCCTTGCCGGCGGCGTGCTGCTGATAGCCGTCGTACTCGGTATCGGTGTAGGCCAGGAAATAGTCGACAGCGTCGTGCACGCCGCCGACGCTGATGCCGCGCTTCTGGTAACCGCGTGCGCCTGCTTCGTAGTGCAGCTCCAGCCCGGGTGTATCGCGCCCGCTGCGGGTGATGTAGTTGATCGCACCGCCCAGCGCCAGGGCGCCGCGCTCAAACCCGTTGGCACCGCGCAGGACTTCGACGCGGCTCAGCCACAGCGGCTCCAGCAGCTCGTACGGCGTGCCACCCGGGCCGGTCAGCGGCAGGCCATCCAGCGAGACCGACAGGCCGGAGGCATGCGCACCCGGCGCGCGGTTGAGGCCCGAGCCGCGGACGGAAACCTTGACGCCTTCATTGCCGGCGCTCTGCGCGCTGATGCCGGGCTGATAGGCCAGCACATCGGCGGTACCGGCGACGCGGCCCTGGCCGACCTGGGTCATATCGACGACGTTGCCTGCGCCGGGCACCCGGTCGAGCGCGCGGCGCGCGGCCTCGGTGGCGTCGGCGGCGGTGACGTTGACTGCGTCCAGGGTGACCGCCTGACTGGCGGGCGCGGCATGGGCGACGTTGGTGGCGGCAAGGCTGGCCAGCAAGGCAGCGGCGAGCAGGGACAGGGCGGGGGCGGTGGAGCGATTCGGGAGGGCAGTCATTCGTGCGCGGTATCAGTGTCGACAGGGCGCGTGTTGGCGCGACACCCTGTCAACTTCATGTGGGGCGCGCAAGTTAACAGGATGTGGGGGTGTTCGTCACCCTTGTGGGGCGTATGGGTGACGAACGCCGACGGCGGGATGTCCGTAGTGCCGGCCGCTGGCCGGCTCGCCAGGATCTACGCGATCCCGTCGCGTGAGAACCATGATTGCGTGGTTGCCGGCCAGCGGCCGGCACTACCGGGCCGCTGCCAGAGCTTTCGACTTGGCGTACAGCCGTTCGGCCTGCTTCGGGTCCCCCAGCGCGGAGTAGGTCTCCGCCAAGCTGTCCCACGCATTGGGCGAGCGTGGGAACAGCGTAGTGTTGAGAGTAAAGATGTGCACGGCGGTGGCGTGGCCCAGGTTCTCGGCCACGGCGTAGCCCACGCGATTGATGTCCTGCTCCAGCGTCGCCTGATCACCGCGCCCGGTGTTGGTGAACCACTGTCGCAACGCGGTTGTGCGTGCGGCCGTATGGGGCTCCAGCGCGTAGGTGATCAGCGTTTCCGACAGTGTCGCGCGGGGGAACTGCGTTGGGGCCACCGCCGCCATCGTGCTGTCCACCAGCGTGCGTGACCACACGTTCTTCGCACTCCCGTTGGTGAGGTAGATGAAGCTGTAGGTATCCCCGGCCAGGCCGTTGGTGAAGGCGATCCGCGCCCGCACCCGCGTGCCACCGTCATGCCCCACCATGCGGTAGTCGCCGCTTTCCTCGAATTCCCAACCAGTGGAGAAGCCGCTGCGTCGTCCGTTGCTCAACAGCTGCGGCTGCCACAGACGTTGCAGCGTGGCACGACGCACCAGCTCCCCGCGGGTCAGGGCCAGCAGGAAGCGGTCCAGATCACCGACGGTGGTATGCAGTGCGGCATGCCCGTAGGCATAGGATGGCCACGCGATATCGTCTTCGCGCTGCAGCGAACCCTGCCTGCCGACGTAGGCGATGGCGGTGTTTTCCTGCGCGGCGCCCGCCGGACCCAGCGAGGTGTGCGTCAATCCCAGCGGGCGCAGCACACGTTCTTCGACGATCTGCGTATAGGGCTGCCGGTACTGCGCTTCCAACAGCGCGGTGAGGACCAGATAGTTTGTCTGCGTGTACCGGTTGGCGGTGCCCGGGGCGAACTGGAGCGGCGCAGTGTCGAGCGCCTTGAATACATCCGCCAGCGTGGCCGGAAGGGGAACGCCCTGCGGGGTGAGTATCTTGCCGTCGTGGGTCTGGAAATAATCAGGAACCCCCGACGCGTGATCGAGGAACTGCTGCACGGTGATTGCCCGCCAGGCCTCCGGCAGATCCGGCAGATAACGGCTGGCCGGCGCGTTCATCTCAATCGAGCCGGCTTCCACCCGTTGCATGACCAAGGTGCTCACCAGCAGTTTGGCCAGCGAATAAGCGTTGAACACCGTCTCGGGTGTCACCGGCCGGTGCGTCGTGAGGTCGGCCTCTCCAGCGACGGCCTGCGCGAGAAGCTTGCCGTCGTGCCGTATCAGCACCGACTGACCGGCGATGCCATAGCGCTCCGCGTTGGCATGGAGCTGCCGGGTGATCCGAGTGTCTAGGTCATCGGCACGGGCGGCGCCGGACGGTGTCGATAACGCGGTCAGCAGGACGGCTACACAGGCGAAACGACGCATTGCGGGCATCCCCGTACGTGAGCCAGCACAGTAGGAAGCGTGGATACGCCGGTCAATGCGACGGAAGTCACCCCCGGCCATGAAAAGGCCCCGGCACTTGGCCGAGGCTTCCCAAGTCAGCCCAGAATCCCAGGCAGATCCAGCCCCTTTTCCTTCGCGCAGTCCACCGCGATCGCATACCCCGCGTCGGCATGCCGCATCACGCCCGTGGCCGGGTCGTTCCACAGCACGCGCGCGATGCGCTTGGCCGCCGCTTCGGTGCCATCGCAGACGATGACCATGCCCGAATGCTGCGAGAAGCCCATGCCGACGCCGCCGCCATGATGCAGCGACACCCAGGTGGCGCCGCTGGCGGTGTTGAGCAGGGCGTTGAGCAGCGGCCAGTCGGAGACGGCATCGGAGCCGTCCTGCATGGCCTCGGTTTCGCGGTTGGGCGAGGCGACGCTGCCCGAATCCAGATGATCGCGCCCGATCACCACCGGCGCCTTCAATTCGCCGTTGGCGACCATCTCGTTGAAGGCCAGACCGAGTCGATCACGATCGCCCAGGCCGACCCAGCAGATGCGCGCAGGCAGGCCCTGGAACTTGATCTTCTCGGCGGCCATGTCGAGCCAGCGGTGCAGGTGCGGGTTGTCCGGGATCAGTTCCTTGACCTTGGCATCGGTCTTGGCGATGTCCTCCGGATCGCCGCTGAGTGCGGCCCAGCGGAACGGGCCGATGCCGCGGCAGAACAGCGGGCGGATGTAGGCGGGTACGAAGCCGGGGAAGTCGAATGCATCTTCCACGCCTTCTTCCAGCGCCATCTGGCGCAGGTTGTTGCCGTAGTCCACCGTCGGTACGCCGAGCGAGTGGAAGCCGAGCATGGCGCGGATGTGGTTGGCCATCGACGCGCGCGCGGCGGCTTCCACTTCCTTCGGCGCGGAGACGCGCTTATCGTCCCATTCCTCCACGGTCCAGCCCTGCGGCAGGTAACCGTTGACCGGGTCGTGCGCGGAAGTCTGGTCGGTCAGCAGGTCCGGCTTCACGCCGCGGATCAGCAGCTCGTCGAGCACGTCGGCAACGTTGCCGAGCAGGCCGACCGAGAGCGGCTTTTTCGCAGTGCAGGATGCCTCGATCAGGCGCAGCGCTTCGTCGAGGTCATCGGTCCAGGTGTCCAGATACCCGGTGCGCAGGCGCATCTCGATGCTGCTCTTGCGGCATTCCACCGCGAGGCAGGAAGCCCCGGCCATCACCGCGGCCAGTGGCTGCGCGCCGCCCATGCCGCCCAGGCCACCGGTGAACAGCCACTTGCCGGCCAGGCTGCCGTTGTAATGCTGGCGGCCCATCTCCACGAACGTTTCGTAAGTGCCCTGCACGATGCCCTGGGCGCCGATATAGATCCAGCTGCCGGCGGTCATCTGGCCGTACATCGCCAGGCCCTTCTTGTCGAGCTCGTTGAAGTGGTCCCAGTTGGCCCAGCGCGGCACCAGGTTGGAGTTGGCGATCAGCACGCGCGGGGCATCGACGTGGGTGCGGAACACGCCGACCGGCTTGCCGGACTGCACCAGCAGGGTCTGGTCATCCTCCAGCCGCTGCAGCGTCTCGATGATCTTGTCGTAGCTCTCCCAGTCGCGCGCGGCGCGGCCGATGCCGCCGTAGACCACCAGCTCCTGCGGGCGCTCGGCCACGTCCGGGTGCAGGTTGTTCATCAGCATGCGCAGCGGGGCTTCGGTCAGCCAGCTCTTGCAGGTGAGTGTGGTGCCGGTCGGGGCAAGGATGGTGCGGGTGGAATCGAGACGGGTCATGCAGCACTCCGGGACGTAGCGAAGTCGAGACAGGCATCGAGCACCTGCTGCAGCGTGGCGCGCAGCGGGGCGGCGTGATCGGGATCCAATGGCGTGGGCCAGCTGTGCTCATCCACGGCCTCGGGCTCGTGCACGTAGCCGCGGCAGGCCAGCTCCATCTGCAGCGTGTGCACGCCGCCGGGGATGTCGCTGTAATGGCGGGTGATGTAGCCGCCCTTGAAGCGGCCGTTGCGCACATGGCTCATGCCGCTCATCGCACACAGGTTGTCGACCACATCGGTCAGGGCGTTGTCGCAGGTGGTATCGCCGTTGGTACCGAGGTTGAACTGCGGCAGCTGGCCATCGAACAGGTGCGGGATGTGCGAGCGGATCGAGTGCGCGTCATACACCACCACGGTGCCGTGCAGGGCACGCAGGCGCGCGATCTCCGCGGCGAGGGCGTCGTGGTAGGGCGCGAACCAGGTATCGCGGCGGCGCGCGATCTCCGCCTCGTCCGGGCCGTGGCCATCGCAGTACAGCGGCTGGTTGTCGAAGGTGGTCAGCGGGCACAGGCCGGTGGTGTTCTGGCCCGGGTACAGCGAAGTGCCGCTGGGGTCGCGGTTGACGTCGATGACCGAGCGCGACACCGCGGTGCGCACCGTGGTGGCGCCCATCTGCTGCGCGAAGCCGTACAGCTCATGCACCCACCAATCGGCGTCGCGGCGTGCCAGCCACGGCGACACGAACTGCGCGGCCAGTGCATCGGGCAACTCGGTGCCCGTGTGCGGGAAGCTGACGATCAACGGCACATCGCCGCGGTGGATCTGCAGCCAATCCGGTTGGGTCGTCATGCCAGCGGCTCCAACGGCGGCAGGATGTCGGCCAGCCCCTCAGCCAGCACGCCACTGCGCACCAGGTCGGTCGCGGCCACCATGTCCGGGTGGAAGTAACGGTCGTCTTCCAGCGTCGGTACCTGCGCGCGCAGGCGCTGGCGTACGGCTTCCAGTGCATCGCTGGAGCGCAGCGGGGCATGGAAATCGCAGCCCTGTGCAGCGGCGAGCAGCTCGATGCCGATCACGTTGGCGGCGTTCTCGGCCATCGCCATCAGGCGGCGCGCACCGTGTGCGGCCATCGAGACGTGGTCTTCCTGGTTGGCCGAGGTCGGGATCGAGTCGACGCTGGCCGGGTAGGCGCGCTGCTTGTTCTCCGAGACCAGCGCCGCGGCGGTGACCTGCGGAATCATGAAGCCGGAATTGAGGCCGGGCTTCGGGGTGAGGAAGGCCGGCAGCCCGGACAGGGCCGGATCGACCAGCATCGCGGTGCGGCGCTCGCTGATCGAGCCGATCTCGCACACGGCCATCGCCAGCATGTCCGCCGCGAAAGCGACCGGCTCGGCGTGGAAGTTGCCACCGCTCAGCGCCTCGTTGGTATCGGTGAATACCAGCGGATTGTCGGACACGCCGTTGGCTTCGATCGCCAGCGTGGTGGCGGCCTGGCGCATCACGTCGAACGCGGCGCCCATTACCTGCGGCTGACAGCGCAGGCAGTACGGATCCTGCACGCGCACGTCGTTGTCGCGGTGCGATTCGCGGATCGCCGAGCCCTGCATCAGGGTGCGCAGCGCGGCAGCGGTGGCGATCTGCCCGCGCTGGCCACGGATGCTGTGGATGCGCGGGTCGAACGGGGTGTCCGAGCCCTTGGCCGCTTCCACCGACAGCGCGCCGGTGACCAGTGCCGCGCGGAACACGGTGTCGATCGCGAACAGACCGGCCAGTGCATAGGCGGTGGAGTACTGGGTGCCGTTGAGCAGGGCCAGGCCTTCCTTCGCGCCCAGCACCAGCGGGGCCAGGCCGACCTTGGCCAGCGCCTCGGCCGCCGGCAGGCGCTCGCCCGCCACGAAGGCTTCGCCGACGCCGATCATCACGCTGGCCAGGTGCGAGAGCGGAGCCAGATCGCCGGAGGCACCGACCGAGCCCTGGCATGGAATCACCGGAATGAAGTCGTGCTGCAGGAAGGCTTCCAGCAGCGCCAGCGTCTGCGGGCGGATGCCCGAGGCGCCCTGGGCGAGGCTGGCCAGCTTCAACGCCATCATCAGGCGCACTACCGGTGCAGGCATCGGCTCGCCCACGCCGGCGGCATGCGAGAGCACGATATTGCGCTGCAGGGTTTCCAGGTCGTCACGCTCGATGCGCACGCTGGCCAGCTTGCCGAAGCCGGTGTTGATGCCGTACACCGGCGCGCCCTTGGCGACGATGTCGGCCACGGTCTGCGCACTGCGCAGCACCGCCTCGGCCGAGGCCGGGTCCAGCCGCACCCGCGCGCCGTCATGGATCGCGCGCCATTGCGCCAGCGTGACGGCGCCGGGGTGCAGGGTCAGGGTAGTGCTCATGAAATCTCCAGACATCACTAGATTCAGACGGGTTGGCCGCGCATCACGCGGCCGTGCAGGGGGTTGAAGCCCATGCGGTAGACGAGGTCGGCAGGCGCCTCGATGTCCCACAGGGCGAGATTGCAGTCCAAGCCGACGGCGAGCCGGCCGATCCGGTCCTGCCGACCAAGGGCGCGTGCCGCTTCACGGGTGAAGCCGGCGATGCACTCCGCCACCGTCATGCGGAACAGGGTGGCGGCCATGTTCATTGCCAGCAGCGGGCTGGTCAGCGGCGACGTGCCGGGATTGGAATCGGTGGCCAGCGCCAGCGGTACGCCGGCGGCGCGCAGGTCGGCGATCGGGGGCAGGGTGGTATCGCGGGTGAAATAGAACGCGCCCGGCAGGAGCACGGCCACGGTGCCGGCGCTGCGCATGGCGGCGATGCCGTCGGCGTCGAGGTGTTCGATATGGTCGGCCGACAGTGCGCCGTGACGTGCCGCCAGGGCGGCACCGTGCTGGTTGCTGAGCTGCTCGGCATGGATCTTGATCGCCAGCCCGTGTTGCTGCGCGGCAACGAAGACCTGCTCGGCCTGTGCGGCGCTGAAGGCGATGTTCTCGCAGAACACGTCCACCGCCTCGACCAGCCCGGCCGCCGCGACGGCAGGAATCATGACCTTGCAGACCTCGTCGATGTACTCCTGCGCTTCGCGGCCCGGCGGGATCGCATGCGCGCCCAGGAAGGTCGGCACGATCTCGACCGCGCGCTGGCGGCCCAGTTCGCGCGCGACCGTCAGCTGCTTGGTCTCGTCGGCCAGGGTCAACCCGTAACCGGATTTGATTTCGAGCGTGGTGATGCCTTCGGCCAGCATGGCATCCAGCCGGGGCAGGCTGGCGGCGAGCAGGTCGGCCTCGCTGGCGGCGCGGGTGGCGCGCACGGTGGAGACGATGCCGCCGCCGGCGCGGGCGATGTCGGCATAGCTCACGCCCTGCAGGCGCTGCTCGAACTCGCCGGCACGGTTGCCGGCATAGACCAGGTGGGTGTGGCAGTCGATCAGACCGGGGCTGATCCAGCGCCCGGCGCAGTCGATGCGCTGGGCGGGCTGCAGGTGATCGGCAGAACCGGCCGCACCGACATGCATGATGCGCCCATCGGTCGCGGCGATCACGCCATTCTCGATCACGCCCAGGCCCGGGCCGTCGACGGTGATCAGGTTGGCGTGGTACCAGAGGGTGTCACAGTGCATGGCAGCAACCACATCGGTGTATATGTCTATACAATATAGGCGCCTCTTCCGGGATGTCCAGTGATGCCAGCCACCCCCGCACCGATCCTTCGTTTCCACGCCGCTCATGCACTGCTGCCACATGGCTGGGCGCGCGATGTGCGCATCCTCAGCCAGGGCGGCACGCTCCTCGAGGTGACCGAGGGTGTGTCGGCCGAGCCGGGCGATACCGCGCTGGCGATCGCGCTGCCGGGCCTGGGCAACCTGCACAGCCACGCCTTCCAGCGCGGCATGGCCGGGCTCACCGAGATCGGCGGCAACAGCGGCGACAGCTTCTGGAGCTGGCGCGAGCTGATGTACCGCTTCCTGGCGCATCTGCAGCCCGAAGCCATGCAGGCGATCGCTGAGCAGGCCTATGTGGAAATGCTGGAATCCGGCTTCACCCGGGTCGGCGAGTTCCATTATCTGCACCACGGCCCGGACGGTGCTCCCTATGCCAATCGCGCCGAAATGGCCGAACGTATCGCGGCCGCTGCCCACTCCAGTGGCATCGGCCTGACCCTGTTGCCGGTGTTCTACGCGCATGCCGATTTCGGCGGCGCCGCGCCGAATCCGGCCCAGCGGCGGCTGATCCACGATGTCGACGGCTTTGCGGAACTGCTGCAGGGCTGCACGCGCGCGCTGCAGGACCAGGACGATGCGGTGCTCGGCTTTGCCCCGCACAGCCTGCGCGCGGTGACCGGCGAGGAACTGGCGGCGTTGCTGCCGCTCAACACCGGGCCCGTCCACATCCACATCGCCGAGCAGACCCGCGAGGTCGATGCCTGCGTCGCCTGGAGCGGCATGCGGCCGGTGCAGTGGCTGTACGAACACGCGCCGGTGGATGCGCGCTGGTGCCTGGTGCATGCCACCCACATCACTGAGGTGGAGATGCAGCAGATCGTCGCCAGCCGTGCGGTGGCCGGGCTGTGCCCGATCACCGAGGCGAACCTGGGCGATGGTCTGTTCCCGATGCAGGCCTTCGCGCGTGCCGGCGGCCGGTTCGGCGTGGGCTCGGATTCCAACGTGCTGATCGACGCGGCCGAAGAGCTGCGCCTGCTCGAGTACGGCCAGCGCCTGCAGCTGCGCGGGCGCAACGTGCTGGCTCCGGGCGATGGGCAGTCCACCGGCCGCTGGCTGTACGAACAGTCGTTGAACGGTGCTGCGCAGGCCCTGGGCGTGGCCACCGGGCTGCAGGCAGGTGCACCGGCCGATCTCGTCGAACTCGATCCGGACCACCCGGCGCTGATCGCCCGCGACGGCGATGCCTTGCTTGACAGCTGGGTGTTCGCCGCACGTAATGGCGCCGTGCGATCGGTGTGGCGCCAAGGGCGCCAGTTGGTCCGTGATGGTCGCCACCCGCAACGCGAGGCGGTGGCCGCACGGTTCGCCGCGGCACTTCGACCGTTGTTGAGGGTCTGATCCGACCCTCCCATGCAGGAATCCAGAGTGACGGGCAAGAAAGCAGCAACCCTCAATCAGCGCATCCGTGCTGATCTGGAAAGCCGCATCCTCAGTGGACAGTGGGAGCCTGGCTTCCGCATCCCCTACGAACACGAACTGATGGAGCAGTACGGCTGCTCGCGGATGACCGTGAACAAGGTGCTGACTGCACTGGCCGAGAGCGGCATGATCGAACGCCGCCGGCGTGCGGGCTCATTTGTCGCGCGCCAGCCGCCGCACCTGGAACAGGTGGCGCTGGAGATTCCCGACATCGCGATGGCGGTGCAGGCGCGTGGCCATGTGTATGGCTACCAGTTGCTGGAGCGCGCCTATCGGCTGCCGCGTGAGCACGTGGCCGAAGAAACCGCGCTGTCCGGCAGTGAGAAGCTGCTGGCGATCCGCTGCCTGCATCTGGCCGATGGCCGGCCGCTGGCGCTGGAGCACCGCTTGATCAGCCCGGTCGGCGTGCCGGAGGTGCTGGAGGTGGATTTCGAGACCACGGCACCGGGCAGCTGGCTGCTGCAGAACGTCTCCTGGACGCGCGCTCAGCATCGGATCAGTGCCTGGGGCGCGGATGAGGCGGCAGCGACGCTGCTGCAGGTCAAACCCGGCACAGCGTGCCTGGTCATCGACCGCCTCACCTGGCGCGGCGAGCAGCCGATCACCTGCGTGCGGCAGATGTTCCTGGGCGATGCCTACGATCTGGTTGCCCGGTTCTCGCCAGGCGCGCGCTGAGCCTTACAGCGTGGTGCACTGCCGCCAGCGGACCGGCTCATCCACGCCCGGGCGCGGGTTGAGCTGGATGCGCACCGTGCGCAGCGCCGGGTAGCGGGTGACTTCATCGCAGATCAGCGGCCAGATCGCCTCGATTTCGCCGGTGCGGTTGATCGCCAGCGTCTGGCGGGTCAGCCAGATGCCACTGGCCACGCCGGGGTGGGTGGCGACCTTGCGCGACAATTCCTGCTGATAGCGGTCCAGCGTGGCGTTGTCCGGGTTCGCTTCCATTGCAGACAGGGGGGCATCGGCAGCGCGATTTTCAGCGGTCCCAGTGGCTACCGGGGCTGGCGTCGCAGCCGCAGTGGGCGGTGCGTCGGCCGTGGCGCGTGCTTCCGTGGCGGCAGATGTGGCGACGGCAGGCGCGGCCGCCGCGGTTTCGTCGTTGGCCCATTCCTTTTCCAGCCCGGCGGTCAGCGAGCCCAGCCCGACCATCAGGCCCAACGTCGCCGCGCCCAGTGCCGCGATCGAGATACGTCGAAGCGCCTCGCCACGGGCACCGGCCTCGACACGGGCTTCCATGTCGCCCGGCAGATAGGGCTTCAGCAACGGCCACAGCAGCGGGCCATCGAGAACCTCGACGCTCTGCTTTTCAGCAGCGCTGCGACCGTCGCGCTCAACCTTGCCTTCGGTGATCAGGATGCCGCCACGGGCACCGGCCAGGCGCGCGGCGGCGCCCAGCTCGTTCACTGCCGCCGTGCCGATCCGGTAGGCGCGGCCATGCTTGCAGGAGAGCAGCCAGCGCTGCGGACCGTCGTGCATCAGGAAATCGCTGCGCGGTTCGCGGCTGTCGGCGGTCTCTTCCGGCACATCCTGCAGGCCGCGTTGCTCGTGCATCGCCCGCCGGACGATCAGGGAAAACTCGCGCCAGTGCATGCCCGCCAAGGCATTCAGGCCAAGCTGGGTCTCCTTCTGCTTCCGTTTGATCAGCCACAAGTAGGCCGTGGCCAGGAACCAGACGATGAGGGCCAACAGCAGGGCCAGAATCCAGGAGAGCATGCAGGGGGATATGAACAGGGAAGTGCGACAGACAGTTTATATGCGCCTTTGCACGTCTGCGGCGCGTCGTTTTTGCACTGGCCGTGCGTCGGGTGGTCACGTCGGTGACGGCCGTCTCACTTTGGACGATCCGCGGATCGAGCGCCCACAAAAAACCCGCCAATCCAGAGCCGTGAGGGGAGGGAACAAACGGCGGTGCAAGCGATTGGCGGGTCGGTTTCGATTGTCAACAAAGTTGTGCTGCTTTGCAACAATCGACGGAGGCGGTCAGGCGTCGGAGGTCGGCGACTGGTGAGTGCCCGGGGACGGCGCACCTGACGGCGAGGCATTGCGGGCCTCGGCACGGTTGACCCGGGTGTTGAGTGCGTCGATCCGGGCATTGAGCGCGGCGACGTCCTCGGCGGTCGGGATGTGCAGGCGCTTGAGCACGCCCTGGACCCGATCATCGAACGCCTTCTCCACCTTGTCCCAGGTGCCGCTGGCCTTTTCGCGGGCCTCGCCGAGGTGTTCTTCGACATTGTCGCGCCAGCGCGGCGTATCGCCGGTCTGCTCGCGGTTGCGGGCCTCGATGTTCTCGCCTTCCTTGACCAGGTTGTCGAAGACACGGCTGCCTTCGGCCTGCGCACGCCCGAAGGCGCCCAGGCCGGCCAGCCAGATCTGCTGGGCCGAATCGGTCAGCTTGCGCGAGAAGCGCTCGGCCTGATCCTGCAGCGAGGGCTTCTCGCCGGGGATGCGATCGTCGAAATCGTTGGGTGCATTCATGGGGCGATCCCTTGGGTGGACACCCTTGGATCGTATGCATCGCCGGCTTCAAGTGATGTGATGGCCGGCGCCGTTGTGGCGCCGGGCCGGACGTCGGTTCAGCCGAGCTTTTCCTTGAGCACGCGCTGGATCTCGCTTTCCACCATGCCCTTCATGGCCGACAGCAGGAACCCGAGCTTGGCGGTGACCTGCACCTGGCCGGGCTGCAGCGCGATCGCGCCATCCACGCCGGAGCCGTTGAAGTTCAGCACATCGCCCACCCAGTTGGACTCCAGGCCGAAACGTTCAGACAGTTTGGCGGCGACTTCTTCGATGGCTTTGCGCGCATTTTCGGCGGGCAGGGTGTGGGCGTGACGGATATCGATGGTGGACATACAGCCTCCTGGCGGACAACGGCGCGGATTTGGGCGTGCATTGTGCGCATCCTCAGGCACAACTCCAAGGTCTGCGTCACACTTCTTCTTCCCTGACATTCAACCTGCTAGGCTGCGCCGCGTGCAGAACCTGCTAGTTCACTTTACTCAACGCCAACATCCCGACCAGCCCCTGCGGCCCGGGGTGCAGCGCATCGTGCGTCATGCATCGGGCACCGTCCGGCTTGGCGATGACACGCCCGGCACCTTGTTGCTGGCCCAGTTCTGCCTGGACGACCGTGGCCTGTGGCTGCAGGTCGCCAACGGGATCCGTGGCATCCACGTCAACGGCCGCCCGGTGCGCCGGATGGCGCTGCTGCGCGCCGGTGACGCTGTCTACGCCGATGGCGTGGAGATGGTGGTGCAGGGCGATTGCGAGGCTGTCGTCCATGCGCCGCCGCGCAGCGATGATGGCGGCGATGACCAGCGCCTGTTACGCGGGGTCGGCGGCCAGCACCACGGGCGCAGCTTCACCCTGGATCGCCCGCGCGTGATCGGGCGGGGGCCGGAGGCGGACATCGTCATCGACGACCCTGCCTTCGCCGAACAGCACGCCCGCCTGGAGCAGCACGGCGAGCGTCTGCTGCTGCGCGATCTGGGCGCCGGCGAGTCGACGCGGGTCAATGGCATCACCGTTCGCCATTGCTGGCTGCAGCCGGGCGATCAGCTGGTCTTCGATGCCCAGCATCGCTTCGTGCTCGAAGTCCCACACGACGGCCGCAAGCGCATCGTGATCGAAGAAGAGGACGACGGCTTCGACGCACGTCAGCGCCCGGAACCGGTGGCTGCGCCCAAGCGGGTGAGCCGCTGGCCGTGGCTGCTGGCCAGTGCGTTGCTGCTGGCCGCAGCGCTCAGCGGGCTGCTCTGGTTCGGGGCGAGGTAGTGCCGGCCGCTGGCCGGCAACCTGGCACGTCCCGCGTGAGCCATTAGATTCGTTTGCAACCAAATTCGCCTTGTCCTGCAAGGCCTAAAGGCTGGTGCGCTGCGGCATACTAGGGGTCTTGCCTCATAGGTGTGACATGACGCGCGCGTTCAATTTCAGTGCCGGCCCTGCAACGTTGCCGGAATCGGTCCTGCGCCAGGCGCAGGAAGAGATGTTGGAGTGGAACGGCGCGGGCGCCTCCATTGTCGAAATGAGCCACCGCGGCCCGGAGTTCATGGCCGTCGCCGCCCAGGCCGAGGCCGATCTGCGTCGCCTGATCGGCATCCCGGACGACTACGCGGTGATGTTCCTGGCCGGTGGCGCCACCACCCAGCAGGCTCTGCTCGCGCTCAACTTCGCCCAGCCTGGCCAGACCGTCGATTACGTGCTCACCGGGCACTGGGGCAAGACCGCGATCAAGCAGGTCAGCCCTTACGTCACGGTCAACGTCGCCGCGAGCAGCGAAGCCAACGGCTTCCACGACATCCCGGCGCGCGCCAGCTGGCAGCTCTCCGATGACGCGGCCTACGTGCACATCACCGCCAACGAAACCATCCACGGGGTCGAGTTCCGTGACACCCCGGACGTGGGCGAGGTGCCGCTGTTCGCCGATTTCAGCTCCTCGATCGCCAGCGAGCCGCTGGATGTCAGCAGGTACGGCCTGATCTATGCCGGCGCGCAGAAGAACCTCGGCCCGGTCGGCGTGTCGGTGGTGATCGTGCGCCGCGACCTGCTCGAGCGCAGCGGTCAGCCGCGCGCGGACATCTTCGATTACCGCTCGCACGTCGCCCGCGATTCCATGCTGAACACCCCGCCCACCTGGAACTGGTACCTGGCCGGGCTGGTGTTCCAGTGGATGCTGGCCGAAGGCGGCGTGGAGGAATTCGCGCGCCGCAATGCGGTCAAGTCGGGCCTGATCTACGGGGCGATCGACCAGTCCGGCGGTTTCTACCGCAATGAGGTCGTGCCGGCCGCACGCTCGCGCATGAACATCCCGTTCTTCCTGCCAGACGACACGCTCACTACGCGTTTCGTCAGTGAATCCAAAGCGGCCGGCCTGCTGGCGCTGAAGGGTCACAAGGCGGTCGGCGGCATCCGCGCCTCGCTGTACAACGCCATGCCGGTGGAGGGCGCGCAGGCGCTGGCCGCTTTCATGCGCGATTTCCAACAGCGCAACGGCTGACGCATTCGTTTTTCCCGGGGCGCTCGCCGCCCCACTGCATTTGGAACCCAGATGGCCACCAAACCCGCCAAGCCCAAGGCCGCCAAGCCGGCGCCGACCCCGCCCAAGGGGGCTGCCCCCGCGAAGAAGGCCAAGGCCGCCAAGCGCGGCGCCGCGCCGGCCGTTGCCGCGCCCGTGCTGTCGGACGTGCGCGCCAAGATCGACCATATCGACCGCAGCATCCAGGCGCTGATCGCCGAGCGCGCCAACTTCGCCCACCAGGTCGGCAAGGCCAAGGGCAAGCTCGCTGCCGCCGTGGATTACTACCGCCCCGAGCGCGAAGCGCAGGTGCTGCGCATGGTGGTGGACCGCAACGAAGGCCCGCTCAGCGATGAAGTGCTGGTCCACGTCTATCGCGAAATCATGTCGGCCTGCCTGGCCCAGCAGGAGCCGCTGAAGATCGGCTACCTCGGTCCGGAAGGCACCTTCAGCCAGCAGGCGGTGCTCAAGCATTTCGGCCGCTCCGCGCTGGGCCTGCCGCTGGCCAGCATCGAAGAAGTGTTCCAGGAAGTGGAAGCGGGCAACGCCGATTTCGGCGTGGTGCCGGTGGAGAACTCGGGGCAGGGCACCATCCAGATCACCCTGGACATGTTCCTGACCTCCAACCTGAAGATCTGCGGCGAAGTGGAACTGCGCGTGCAGCAGTACCTGATGTCGCGCAGTGGCCGGCTGGAGGATGTCGAGCGTGTCTACGGCCACCCGCAGTCGTTCATGCAGACCTCCTCGTGGCTGCGTGCCAATCTGCCCAAGGCCGAGAAGGTGCCGGTCTCCAGCAATGCCGAAGGTGCGCGCCGCGCGCGCAATGCCGATGACGCCGCCGCGATCGGTGGCGAGAGCGCCGGGCATGTGTACGGCCTGAAGAAGGTCGTGACCAAGCCGATCCAGAACGACGCGGACAACACCACGCGTTTCCTGGTCATCGGCCGCAACATCTTCCCGACCTCCGGCCATGACCGTACCTCGGTGCTCGTGTTCATCCACGACAAGCCCGGTGCGCTGTTCGACGTGCTCAGCCCGTTCGCGCGGCATGGCATCAGCATGAACCGGATCGAGTCGCGGCCCTCGCACAACGCCAAGTGGGAGTACGGCTTCTTCATCGATCTGGCCGGCCATGTCGAGGACGACGCGATGCAGGCGGCCCTGGCCGAACTGAAAGCCCACTCGGCGCAGATCAAGATCCTCGGCTCCTATCCGGTCGCCGTGCCCTGATCCGAACGGCGTAGCCGCCTCGCGCGCTACGCCCGGCCCGGCGCCCGTGTGGGCACTGCGGCCCCTCCCGCACACCGTTGCATCGCCGCCGCGGCGGCCCGCCCCATAGGATTTCCGATGACCGCTTCTCCGTACTGGATCGCCCACAAGGGCCAGCCCCTGCAGGGCAGCCTGACCATTCCCGGCGACAAGTCCGTCTCGCACCGCTCGGTGATGTTTGCCGCGCTGGCCGATGGCGTGTCGCGTATCGATGGCTTCCTGGAGGGCGAAGACACGCGCGCTACCGCCGCGATCTTTTCGCAGATGGGCGTGCGCATTGAAACGCCGTCGCCCTCGCAGCGCATCGTGCACGGCGTCGGCGTGGATGGCCTGAAGGCACCGGGCGCCCCGCTGGATTGCGGCAATGCCGGCACCGGCATGCGTCTGCTGGCCGGGCTGCTGGCTGCACAACCGTTTGACTCGGTGATGGTCGGCGATGAATCGCTGTCGCGCCGCCCGATGCGCCGCGTGACCGGGCCGCTGGCCGAGATGGGCGCGAAGATCGATACCGAGGCCGATGGCACGCCGCCGCTGCGCGTGCATGGCGGCCAGGCGCTGCACGGCATCGCGTTCGCCTCGCCGGTGGCCAGCGCGCAGGTCAAATCCGCCGTGCTGCTGGCCGGTCTGTATGCCGATGGCGAAACGTCTGTCACCGAGCCGCACCCGACCCGCGATTACAGCGAACGCATGCTGCGCGCATTCGGCGTGGATATCGAGTTTTCGCCGGGCAAGGCACGCCTGCGTGGCGGCCAGCGCCTGCGCCCGACCGATATCGTGGTGCCGGCCGATTTCTCCTCGGCGGCGTTCTTCCTGGTGGCGGCGAGCGTGATTCCAGGTTCCGAGCTGCGCCTGCGTGCGGTGGGCCTCAACCCGCGCCGTACCGGGCTGCTGGCGGCGCTGCGCCTGATGGGCGCGGACATCACCGAAGAAAACCATGCCGAGCAGGGTGGGGAAGCGGTGGCCGATCTGGTGGTGCGCTACGCACCGCTACACGGTGCCGAGATTCCCGAAGTGCTGGTGCCGGACATGATCGACGAGTTCCCGGCCTTGTTCGTCGCGGCGGCTGCGGCGCAGGGCCACACCGTGGTGCGCGGTGCGGCCGAACTGCGGGTCAAGGAATCGGATCGTCTGGCTGCGATGGCAGCCGGGCTGCGCACCCTGGGCGTGCAGGTGGATGAGACCGATGACGGCGCGACGATCCACGGCGGCGCCGTGCTTGGCAGCGGCACCATCGAGAGCCACGGCGATCACCGCATCGCGATGGCCTTCGCGATTGCCGGCCAGCTCAGCAGCGGCGAGGTGCGGGTAAACGACATCGCCAATGTGGCGACGTCCTTCCCGGACTTCGATGGCCTGGCGACCGGTGCGGGTTTCGGGCTTCGCGCCGGCTGAGGTAGCGGCGGGTTCGGTCCGGCTCCTTGCGGCACAAAAAAATGCGACGCAAAAAAAGGGAGGCCATTGGCCTCCCTTTTCGTTCACGCGTCAGCGCATCACCTTAGCGCTCGGTACGGAAATCCACCGGAACGCGCACCACGCTGGCCACGGCACGGCCATTGTTCATGGCCGGCTCGAACTTCCAGTCGCGCACGGTGGTCAGCACGGCGCGATCCAGATCGCGGTCACGCGTACCGGTGCGCTGCACGATGCTGGCATCGGTCACCTGGCCACGGGTATCCACGTTGAGGCTGGCCACCACGCTGCCCTGCACGCCGCTGCGCAGCGCGGTGCGGGGGTAGGCCGGCTTGGCATTGCTCGCCAGCGGGCGGGCCTCACGGTTGCGCATGGCCGGCGTCGCCTTGCGCTGCTCGGCGGCCGGTGCCGCCTGTCGCGCAGCCGGGGCAGGCGCGGTCGCCACGGAGGCGGTCTCGGTGGCCGGCAACATGCGCTGGCCCACCGGCGCGTCATTCGTATCGCCCGGGGTGGCATAGCGCAGCCAGACCAGCGCGGCGGCGAACATCGCCACGATCAACGCCACCCACAACCAGGGCGAGGTGCGGCGATGGGGGGGGTCATCGATCACGTCGCGCTGATGCTGCGGCGAATGGGGCATGTCCGGGGCATGGGTAACACTCATGGCTGACTCCTGGTGTCGATGTGACACTCGCAGTCTTGCCCGTGACCGGTTGTGGATGTGTCAGCGCAACGTCAACGCGACGACTGCATTCCCATCGAGGTTCAGTTTGCTGAGCCGTTGCACAATCGCCGCACGCGGCGGCGAGGAATCACTGCGGCGTGAAGTCGAACGGCACTTCCAAGCTGCCAGGCACTGGCACACCGTTGTTCTGCGCCGGCTGGAAACGCCAGCGACGCACCGCATCGGACGCCGCGCGGTCAAGATCGCGTGAACCGCTGCGCTGGATCAACGTCACGGCCGAGGGATAGCCAGTGGCGTCCACGTCCACGCGCACCACTACCGTCCCACTGTCACCGCGGCGCAAGGCGGCCGGCGGGTAATTCGGCGGCGGCGACTGGTCGGCGATCGGCTGCGGGCGGTCGCTCGGCGCCATCGCGGTGGGGGTAGCCGGTGCGGCAGGTGCCGCCGGGGCGGCCGGCGGTGGCGGCGGGGCCGTCTCGACCAGCTGCGGCTTTTCCTCGTTGGCTGGCGGGGCCTTGGCGTCGGGCATGTCGCTGGAGCCGGCGGCAGCAGCCAACGGCTCGGGCAGCGGTACCACCTCGGCCACCTGGGCGGGGGTCTGCGCGGCCGGGTCGGCCTTGTAGAAGTCGTTGTTGCGGCTGCTCAGCCATACCACCAGGAACAGCAGCAGGCCCACGCCGAAGGCGATCGCGGCGATCACGAGGCTGCGGCGGGGCAGGTGGAAGGTGATGTTCTTGCCAGAAGTCGAGCGGGAAGCAGACATGGGGCATACCGTATGGATCACCGCGATTCTGCCACGCCCGGGATGAACCGGCGGCAGAAAAACGCATAACAGGCGATAATCCCCCTCCGAATCCGTAGACCCCTCTGCCGCCATGCTCGATCCAGCCCTGCTCCGCCAACAGCCCGCCGACCTTGCCGAACGCCTGCGCTCCTCGCGCGGCTTCGAGCTGGATGTCTCCGGGCTGGAGTCGCTGGAAGCCGATCGCAAGCGTATCCAGGTGCGCACGCAGGAGCTGCAGAGCCTGCGCAACAGTCGTTCCAAGGCCATCGGCCAAGCCAAGGCCAAGGGCGAAGATGTCTCGGCGATCATGGCCGAGGTGGCCGCGTTCGCCGATGAGCTGAAGGCCTCGGAAGTGGCCCTGGATGAGCTGCGCGAGAAGATCGAAGCGATCGCGCTGGGCATCCCGAACCTGCCGGCCGAGAATGTGCCGGCCGGCAAGGATGAATCCGAGAATGTCGAACAGAAGCGCTGGGGCACCCCGCGCGCGTTCGATTTCCCGGTGCTTGACCACGTCGAGCTGGGCGCCCGCAACCGCTGGCTGGATGGTGAGACCGCCGCCAAGCTGTCCGGCTCGCGTTTCACCGTGTTGCGTGGCCCGATCGCGCGCCTGCACCGTGCGCTGGCGCAGTTCATGCTCGACCTGCACACCGGCGAGCATGGCTATGAAGAAACCAATGTGCCGGCGCTGGTCAATGCCGAGTCGCTGCGTGGTACCAGCCAGCTGCCGAAGTTCGAGGACGACCTGTTCAAGACCGCCGTGGGCGATTCCACGCGCTACCTGATCCCGACCTCGGAAGTGCCGCTGACCAACATCGTGCGCGATGAGATCATCGACGCCGAGCAGCTGCCGCTGCGCATGACCGCCCATTCGCTGTGCTTCCGTGCCGAAGCCGGCAGCGGTGGCCGCGACGTGCGCGGCATGATCCGGCAGCATCAGTTCGAGAAGGTGGAACTGGTCGCCGCGTGCACCCCGGCGCAGAGCGATGAAGAACACCAGCGCATGACCCGCTGCGCGGAAGTGGTGCTGGAAAAGCTCGGCCTGCCGTATCGCAAGGTGCTGCTGTGCACCGGCGACATGGGTTTCTCGGCGATCAAGACCTACGACCTGGAAGTGTGGCTGCCCTCGCAGGACACCTACCGCGAGATTTCCTCGTGCTCGAACTGCGGGGATTTCCAGGCGCGCCGCATGCAGGCCCGCTGGCGCAACCCGGAAACCAGCAAGCCCGAACTGCTGCACACGCTCAACGGCTCCGGCGTGGCGGTTGGCCGCGCGATGATCGCGGTGATGGAGAACTACCAGAACGCCGACGGCAGCATCACCGTGCCGGATGCGCTCAAGCCCTACATGGGCGGTGTCGAGATCATCGGTTGATCCAGCGCTGTGACCGTATGAGAAAACCCGCCGGAAGGCGGGTTTTTTGTTGGCGCCCGGTAGAGCCACCCCATGGGTGGCTGCAGGTTATGCATGACCGGTACGGCAGCCACCCATGGGGTGGCTCTACCGGGGCGTCATCGGCGTCAACACGCCCAACGGCACCCAACCAGACGTATCACCGCCCACCACCTCGCACCACAGCCAGCCATTGAGCACGCGCTCCCCCCGCACGTGTTGGCCCACGTCCACATCCAGCTCGCGCGCGCAGTACGCCTCGGCTGCCACGGTGTCGCCCTGGGTGTTCCTGCGGATCACCTGTGCGGGCACCCAGCCGGCTTCCTGCCCGGGCGTCTGGCACAGATACCAGTTGTCCCACCCTTCGGGCCCTTGATAACGCTCGCCGACCTGCAGTGTGTCGCCGGGGTGCAGGGTGATCGGGTGCGGGAACTCACTTCGGTGTGCTTCGGTGACGCGGTAGTCCATGTGGATGGGTCCGTCTACAAAGGGCTCAGCTTACCGGTCATGCATCGAACGCCGTAGGGCTGAACGCGTCAGTTGAATGGCTTCCCGGAAAGCGCTCACGCATGTCGGATATTGCAGCGATGCGATGTAGGCGAAGTGACCAGTCGTGACGCGTAGCGCGCGACGCGATCTCCAACAACCGCCGCGTGGACGACGCGGCATGGCGCCAGCACGGGTCAGGCGAGCGGCAAGGTCGGCAGGATGAGATGTGATCGGTGCCCATTTCCGGCGCCACAGAGCAGACAGGCTGAGCGCTGATATCCACTTCCTACAGGACGCCCCGTGAACAAAGCGGCCGCACCCCTCCCATCCTCCAATCCCGCCGGAATCGCCGCATGGCTGATGCTGGGCATCGCCTGGTTGTGCTTCCTGATCCCGTTCCCTGGGCTGGGCATCGTTGTTGGCTGGCCACTCAATCTGGTGGCCTTCATTCTTGCGGTCGTTGCGATGGCCAAGGGAGGCGCAGGCAAGGGAATTGTCCAGCTTCTGCTGTCGTTGATCGTGTCGCCGCTGGTGTACTTCGTGGGGGTCGTGGTCTTCGCAGGCGCCATCGGAGCGATGAGCCAGCCATCTGCCGAGATCCGTGCTGACCCGGACAGCGCAACCGAAACCGCCACTGCGCAGGCCGCTGCCGTCGAAGTTGCGGCGCGCCAGCTGTATCTGGACTACCAGGCCAATGAGGTCGCGGCGGACGTGCTCTACAAGGGCAAGCCACTGCTGATCGCCGGCGAAGTAGCGATGATCCAGACGGATCTGCTGGATCAACCGCAGGTCCACCTGAAAGCCGGACCTATCGAGCAGGTCACGATTTCCGGCCTCTCCAAAGACGAGGCGGCAGGGCTCAGCAAGGGCGACGCCTTGATTGTGGCCTGCATGGGCAATGGCATGGTGCTGGGCTCACCGGTCACGCGGGACTGTGCGCTTCAGTAAGGCGGGGCGTTGAAAAAAAGATGGCCCCGAAAGGGGCCATCAGTGCCACATCCACACCGTCACGACGAGGGGGAGGGAACGGTGTGGGTCGCGGCGGCTCAGGCCGCAGCGAGTGCTTCCGGCTGCGGGAGTGCGGCCAGGGCCTGCGCAATCGCGTCGGTGCGGTGCTGCGGCGAATAGGCAATGCCCTCGGCGCGCACGAACTCGACGTTGTCGATGCCGAAGAAGGCGAACACCTGGCGCAGGTACGGATCCTGGAAGTCGGTCGGTGCGCCGGTATGCAGGCCGCCGCGGCTGCTGGCCACGATCACACGCTTGCCGCCGGCCAGGCCCACCGGGCCATTCTCGGTGTACTTGAAGGTGCGCCCGGCCACGGCCAGGCGGTCGATCCACGCCTTGAGGGTGGAGGCGACGCTGAAGTTGTACATTGGGGAGCCGATGACCACCACGTCGGCGGCCAGGAACTGTGCCAGCACCTGTTCGGCGTCGGCCACTTCCGCCTGGTCGGACTGGGCCAGGGACGAGCTGCGCAGATGGGCCACGGGCTGGGCGTCGAGGTCGCGGTAGCTCACTTCCAGGCCCGGCACCTGGTCGCGCCACTGCTGGACCACGGCGGCGGAGAGCTGGCGGGAAACCGAGTTGTCGCCAAGCACACTGGCGTCGATGTGAAGAAGCTTCATGGCAATCACCTGTTATCTGGGGAGGGGCGGGGCAAGGCGCCGCCGACGAAGAACAGGTTAGGTTGTTGCTTGATTGGAATAAAGGTGGTTGAATACCACGTATTGTTCTATATCTGGAACTTCGGTATGCAAGACCTCAACGACCTCTACTATTTCGCCATGGTGGTGGATCATGGTGGCTTCGCCGCAGCGGAACGCGCGCTCGGCATCCCCAAATCCCGCCTGAGCCGCCGTATCAGCCAGCTGGAAACCGACCTGGGCGTCCGCCTGCTGCAGCGCTCCACGCGCCGCTTCGCGGTGACCGACGTCGGCACCAGCGTGCATCGCCACGCGCAGACCATGCTCGCCGAGGCCCAGGCCGCGCGTGAGGTGGTGGATCGCCTCAGCGCCGAGCCGCGCGGCCTGGTGCGCGCCAGCGTGCCGGTCTCGCTGGCGCAGATGCAGCTGCCCAAGCTGCTGCCGATCTTCCTGGCGCAGTACCCCAAGGTGCGGCTGCAGCTGAACATCAGCAACCGGCGCGTGGACATCATCAACGAAGGCTACGACGTCGCCCTGCGTGTGCGCTCGCGCCTGGATGACGATGGCAGCCTGGTGATGCGCAGCTTCGGCCAGGTGCAGGAACTGTTGGTTGCCAGTCCGAAATACCTCGACCGCGCCGGCCGCCCGAAAGACCCGGACGAGCTGACCAATCACGTCACCCTGAGCATCAGCGAAGACGAAGCCCGCCAGCGCTGGGAGCTGCACGGCCCCGAAGGCGCGGTCCGCCGCGTGGACCTGCAGCCGCGCGTGGCCGGCTTCGATTTCCCGCTGCTGCAGAGCATGGTCAAGGACGGCTTCGGCATCACCATGCTGCCGGAGACCGTCTGTGCCGACGCCGTGCGTAACGGCGAACTGGAAGTCGTCCTGCCGGACTGGTCGTTGCCGCAGGGCATCTGCCACGCCGTGTTCGCCTCCCGCCGCGGCCTGCTGCCGGCGGTGCGCGTGTTCATCGACTTCCTGGCCGAACACCTGCCGCCGCAGCTGGAGGCCTCGCGCCTGGATTGCGGTGGGGCATGCGAGCGGGCCAAGGAGAAGATCAAGGCCAGTGCCTTGGGGGCGTTGGCGGTGGATGCGGGGTGAGCCCGATCGCTGGCGGGTGGGCAAATCCCACCTGAAATGCGAGAATGCGACCCCCGGCCAATGCCGGGGAGCCATGCCGGATGGGGCGCTGTCCCCGACCGGTTGCCTGGGTTGCAATGACCTGGGCACGCGGGGCGCGTAAAGCGTTACCGATACGGAGAGATGGCCGAGCGGTTTAAGGCACCGGTCTTGAAAACCGGCGAAGGGTCATTCCTTCCGTGGGTTCGAATCCCACTCTCTCCGCCAATCACGATTTAACTCGCGGGGTACCCTTTGACTACAGCGCGGCTTGGGCCCTCACAATGAGCAGCTTCAGCTAACTGCATCCCGTGGCTTCCGCTCAGGCGAAGCCATGGTGCCCGACTGCCGTCTGTGTGCGTGAAGCATGATCAGCAGCAGCGGTCGACCTCGGTCTGCGGGTCCCCACGCTCAAGTCGGGCCAAGCACCGATGGCGCATCGGCGATGAGCCGCGATGCGCGGGGCGATTGTTCGAAGGCAGGGCTGGCGGCGCTCCTACCGAGAGGCCAAGGCACGCCCCCGCCGAGTCGCGCCAGGAGAGTGCCCCATGACGCGCTTGTACGCGCGACTAAAGGCAGCCTGCGACGCGTACCCAAGACGCTCTGCCACTACCTCGATCGATAGGCTTTGTTGGGTCAGCCACTGACTCGCCAATTGCATACGCAGCTCAGTCACGTATCGCAGAGGCGCGGTTCCAATGACGGTCTGGAACCGGTCCGCAAAGACAGAACGTGAGATGTTCGACTCTGCAGCCAGCGCTTCGACGGTCCAGTCACGCCCGGGGTCCCTGTGCAGGGCAAGCAACGACAGCGATAGGCGAGGGTCGCGCATGGCCATGACAAGGCCGGATGCGCCCTCGCAACCGCGCTCGACCCAGTCACGCACGATCATGGCCGCGACGGCATCCGCCAGCCGGGCGAGTATGCCTGCATAGCCAATGCGTCCGGAGCACACCTCGCGCTTCATCGCGTCGACCATCGGCAACAGCCCAGGGAACGCAGTGGCGTTGCCATCGGCCAACATCACGGCCGGCATCAACTTGCTCAACCCTTGCATGCCACCCAGATCGAACAGCATGCATCCGTGGAAAAGCACTGCGCTTGGCACGGCATGTGTGCTCGGGCATGTGTCTATCCCGCTCACTGCCTCACCCAGTGGAGCTGCGACTATCGTTTCCAGGCACTGGACGGGGTGGCCCTCGTCCGACAGCAACGCGTGGCCTTCTCCACGGGGAACAAGCACGACGTCCCCGGCGGATAGACGGTGTTTGCTGCCGTCCGCGCCTCGAAGGATCGCACTGCCCACTGCCAGGTAATGGAAGTAGGCATGGCCTGGCTTCGGGGGAAATCCAAGTCCAAAGGTCGGCCCGGTCTGGATGCGTCGGTACTGGACGCCATGCAGTCGCATGCCGGTGAGCAGCTCGCTGATCAGGTCGGTGGGCTGGGGTGGAACCTGGCTCATTACGACGGTCCGGGGTTTCGATCAAAAATATAGGTTGGACAATCATAGATCATCCTGATCTGCCTCCCTAGACTCTCGGCTGCACGAATGCACTGGGATCTGTGATGAGCAATAACGTAGTTGACGCCGCGAACGCGCCTGATTCTGTGGCCAGGGAGAGCGGGGAGCGGTCTTCATCGGCATGGGTGGCGGTGTTTTCGCTGGCCATGGGGGTCTTTGGGCTGCTCACGGCGGAATATCTGCCTGCCAGCCTGTTGACGCCGATGGCGGCGGACCTGGGGGTGTCGGAGGCGCTGGCCGGTCAAGCAGTGACGGTCACCGCCGTAGTCGCCCTGTTCGCCGGCCTGGTGATACCTCGCCTGACCCGCTCGATCGACAGGCGCCTGGTGCTGCTGAGTTTCACGGGTCTGATGATCCTCTCCAACGCTTTGGTGGCGTTGTCTTCCAGCATGGGCGTCCTCTTGGTGATGCGCGTCCTTCTTGGCGTCGCGCTGGGCGGTTTCTGGAGCATGGCAGCGGCCGTGGCCATGCGGTTGGTACCGCCACAGCGGGTGCCTCGCGCGCTGTCCATCATCTTCAGTGGCATTGCGGTCGGCACGGTGGTGTCGGTTCCTTTGGGGAGCTACCTCGGCGGGCTGCTGGGCTGGCGCAGCGCCTTCTGGGCAGCGACGGCGGTAGGGGGACTCACGTTTGTGTTCCAGTGGTTCACGCTGCCCCGAATGGCGCCACGCAAGGCGGCGCTGCCAGAGTCGGTGGTGGGCCTGTTGCGCCGGCCAGGCATTGCGGTCGGAATGCTGGGCTGCGTTCTGGCGCATACCGGTCAGTACTCGCTCTTTACGTACATCCGCCCCACGCTGGAGAGTCTGGGGCAGATGAGCGCTGATGGCCTCGCGCTGATTCTGCTCGGATTCGGTGTGGCGAACTTTGTCGGCACACTCCTGGCGGGCTGGCTCATGGAGCGTAGTCTGAAAGCCACGTTGGTGATCATGCCTGCCTTGGTTGGCGCAGCCGCGCTCGGCATGCTCCTGTTGCCGGTGGGCGTTGGCGGGCTTTCAATGCTGGTCGCGCTCTGGGGCCTGGCCTTTGGTGGCGTGCCGGTTGCCTGGTCGAGCTGGGTCGCGCGTGCGGTACCGGATCAGGCCGAGAGTGCCGGCGGGATGGTGGTCGCAGCGGTGCAGTCCTCCATCGCAGCGGGAGCCGCCTTGGGCGGCCTGGTGTTCGGACTCGGGGGCATCATTGCAGTCCTCATCGTTGCCGCGGCGGTGATGCTTCTCGCCAGCCTGCTCATCGCGTTCCGGGTCAGGGTGAGCTCGCCGACGTTGTCGGCAGGTCGGGCGTTTCATAGTTAGCCGACAGTCCACCACTTCCGCTAGAGTGTCGCACCCCGTTGAACTGGCGCTCGCACCCGGGCATGCGCTTAGAGGATGTCGTTGTTGATGGTGTTGAAAGGTCTGGTGGTGTTGTTTTTGGTGTTGGCTTCGGTTCCTGGTGTGGCAGCAGAGCTGGTCGGCCGCGCGACGGTCACGGACGGTGACACGCTCACCGTGGCGAAGCAGCGCATTCGCCTGTGGGGCATCGACGCGCCGGAAAGCGCCCAGCAATGCACCGCCAACGACGGACGTCCATGGCCCTGTGGCCGACGGTCCGCTGCTGCGCTGGACGCGTATGTGGTGGACAAAACCGTTCGTTGCCAGCCCAAGGACACGGACCGCTACGGCCGGGTGGTGGCGGAGTGCTTTATTCAAGGGCAGTCGGTCAATCGGCTGATGGTGCGCGCCGGTTGGGCGGTCGCGTATCGCCAGTACGCGACGGCATTCATCCCAGACGAAGCCGACGCGCGCCAGCACCAGCGGAATCTCTGGCAAGGGCCGTTCCAGATGCCAGCTGACTATCGTCGCAGCAAGCGTGAGCAGACGGCACGACAATCCCCGGTGGCCTCGCCGCCGGCGCCGGGAGGATGTCGAATCAAGGGCAACATCTCCCGCGAAGGCAGGAAGATCTACCACGTGCCAGGCCAGCGGGACTACGAACGCACGAGCATCGACTTGAGCCGCGGCGAGCGCATGTTCTGCAGCCCTGCGGATGCCATGCGCGCAGGGTGGCAGCCGGCGAAGCGCTGAGCGTCTCACACCCTCCCATGCAGGCGGCGACGCAGCGCGCCCGCCGCTGCCGCGATGGCCATCGCAGGCACCGCGAGGACCAGTGCATATACCAGCCCGGCCAGCAGCAACGGGCCAACGCCCGACATCACGGCCACCACCGGCACCTGCAGCGCCATGAGCAACAGTCCCCATAGCCACGCCTTCCGGGGGAAACAGGCGCCTAGCACTGCGGCAATGGCCAATGCGATGGGATAGACGACGGTCCAGAATGCAGCCGCGTCCCAAGGCTCGCCCCCGGGTGTCCGCCAGGCCACCAGCACCCAGAACACCACGCCGACCTTCAGCGTGACAGCACTTGCTGCTATGGAATTTCCCGTTACTCGCATCGTTTTTCTCCCGCACGAACATGCAGGATGCCACTGTCGCGTTGACGGTGCGTGAGTCATTCAGATCGAGCGCAACGCCTTGCTCGTGGTGCCCCTGACGAAGTGCCTCTGCATGCTCAAACAGCGCTTTGAGAATAGCGACGTACGCCTTCTCGGTCTCAGCTGCTGACGTGTTGGTGAAGAAGACAATGCCCGTGCGCATATCAGGGGGGGTGCGCAAACGTCGTGTAACGGAATGGCCGGTGTCATTTCTCTCTCGTCCTCGGCGAACGCCAGAAACCATCCCGAATCTCATGGCAGCGGACGCGTCAGCCAACCGTCTGGACATACTCCGCGGTCTCGTCTGAAAGCGCTCCCTACAACTGCCCCTTGATCCCCCGATAATCCCGCGGCGACATCCCTACCGTCGCCTTGAACTGCCGTGCAAATGCGCTTTGATCCGCAAAACCGCATTGCTGCCCGATGCTGGCGATGCTCTCATCGCCATGCAGCAGGCGCATCGCCGCTTCGATCCGCAGTTTCGTGAGCAGTTGCTGCGGCGTCACCTGGAAGACGCGCCGGAAGTGGCGCTCCAGCTGCGCAACGGACAGCTCGGCGAGATTGGCCAGTGACTGCACGCGCAGCTGTTCGTCGTAATGGTTCTGCATGTGTTCCAGCACCTTGTTCAACCGCTCGAACGCCGAGTGCTTGTTGTCGGGCTGGCCGAGATCGCGTGAGACACCGATGACGCCGGAGACCTCGTCGTTCTGGCACAACGGACGTTTGAATGTCAGGCACCAGCCCGGCATGCGGTTGGGATACAGATGCACTTCCAGTTGGTTGTCGATGACTTCGCCGCACAGCACGCGGCGGTCCTGGATGGTGTAGCTGCCACCGAGGGGAAGCGGGAAGAGCTCAAGCGCGGTTCTGCCGATCACGTCGCTGCGCTGCTTGCGGCCGAGGCGTCGCACCAGGGTCAGGTTGCAGTGCGTGTAACGTCCCTCCTGGTCCTTGATGAAGAACACCACTTCAGGGAGTTCATCGAACAAAGACTGCATTTCTTTGCCGGAAAGGTTGACGTCCATCGAATCCACTGGCGGTCTGCGGGAGGGCATGTGGCTCCGATCCTAGCGCAAAGCGGGGCGCCTGCAAGGGGCGTCGATTGTGCAGATTTCCGCATTTGCCACCGCCATTCCACGCTAGTCGCGGTGGTGGCCGGATGGGAGCATCGTTGCCATGCATACCATCGACGTGATCGACTCCCACACCGCCGGCGAGCCTACCCGGGTCGTCCTTTCCGGCTTCCCGGACCTGGGCGAGGGCAACCTTGCGCAGTGCCGTGAGCGCTTCCGTACCGAGTTCGACCACTGGCGCAGTGCGATCGCCTGTGAGCCTCGTGGCTCGGACACGATGGTCGGCGCGCTGCTGCTGCCGCCGCGTGATCCGCGCGCCTGTGTCGGGGTGATCTTCTTCAACAATGTGGGCTATCTGGGCATGTGTGGCCACGGCACCATCGGCGTGGTCCGCACGCTGCTGGAGCTCGGGCGGATCGAACCGGGACAGCACCTGATCGAGACGCCGGTCGGTAACGTCGGTGTTGACCTGGACGCCGCTGGCAACATCGCCGTCGACAACGTGGAAAGCTACCGGCATGCCGCGGGGATCGAGGTGGAGGTGGCCGGCCATGGCCGTGTGCGCGGCGACATCGCCTGGGGCGGCAACTGGTTCTACATCACCGAGCAGTCTCCCTGTGCACTGGAGCTGTCGAACCAGCGCGAGCTCACTGCCTATACCGAGGCCATCCGCCAGGCGCTGGAGGCCGCGGGCATCACCGGTGCAGACGGTGGCGAGATCGACCATGTCGAGGTGAATGGCCTCGCACCGGATGGCAGCGGCCAGGCGCGCAATTTCGTGTTGTGCCCGGGCCTGGCCTATGACCGCTCGCCGTGTGGCACCGGTACCAGCGCCAAGCTGGCCTGTCTGGCGGCGGACGGCAAGCTGGCCGAGGGGGCGCGCTGGATCCAGCAGGGCATCCTGGGCAGCGCTTTCGAAGGCAGCTACCGCTTGAGCGGGCGTGGCATCGCACCGCGCATCACCGGCACCGCGCACCTCACTGCCCGGGCCCAGTTGTTGATCGACCCGGCCGACCCGTTCGCCTGGGGCATCGGTGCCGAGGCCGGCGCGCACGGATGAACACTTACGACCTCATCATCGTCGGCGCCGGTATTGTCGGTGCAGCGTGCGCGGAAGCCGCCGCGGCCGAAGGCCTGCGCGTGGCGGTGATCGAGCCGGGCCCGGTCGGTGGCGGCTCGACGGCGGCGGCGATGGGGCATCTGGTGGCGATGGATGACGATCCGGCGGAGTTGGCGCTGTCGGCCTACTCGCTGCGGTTGTGGGAACGCTATGCGCGCCTGAAAGAGGCCGAGTTCAGCCGCTGTGGCACCTTGTGGGTGGCACGTAATGCACGCGAGCTGGAGACGGTGCCGGCCAAGATCGCCCGGTTGGCGCAGGCGGGCATCGATGCGGCACTGGTCGATGCCACGCAGCTGTACCAGTTCGAACCGAACCTGGTGCCCGGCCTGGCCGGGGGCATGCGGGTCGCCAGCGAGGCGGTGGTGTATCCACCGCGCATGGCGCGTTATCTGGTCGACCAAGCCTGCCAACACCGTGCGCAGCTGTATGCCGGGCGCCGCGTGGTCGGGCTGCTCGATCACGGGGTGCGTCTGGATGATGGCGAAGCGCTGTCCGGTCCGGTGCTGGTGGCCAGCGGCGTGGATCTGCCACAGCTGTTGCCGGAGCTGCCGATGCGTCCACGCAAGGGTCAGCTGGTCATCACCGACCGCTACCCGGGCCTGGTCCATCACCAGCTGCTGGCCTTGGATTATGCGGATTCGGCACATGGCGATGCGGACACCAGCGTTGCCTTCAACGTGCAGCCGCGGCCCACCGGACAGATCCTGATCGGCTCCTCTCGCCAATTCAACGTGTCCGATCGTGACGTGTCGTTGCCGCTGTTGCGGCAGATGCTGGGGCAGGCGTTTGCGTTTCTGCCGGTGCTGCGCGATCTGCAGGCGATCCGTATCTGGACCGGGTTGCGCCCGGCCACGCCGGATGGGCGGCCTTACGTGGGGCGGGTACCGGGGCGGCGCGGTGTATGGGTGGCAGCGGGCCATGAAGGCTTGGGTGTCACCACGGCACTGGGCACCGCGCGTTTGATCGTGGACAGCGTCCTAGGCCGCACGCCGGTGATCGACCCGGCCCCCTATCTGCCGGACCGCGTGATCACCGGAGTGGCGGCATGAGCACGCGCGTGTGTCTGTCGGTCAACGCAACGCCCGTCCAGGTGCCTGAAGGGGCAACGGTGGCGGTGGCGATCGCGCTCGCCGGTGGCGCCTTCCGGACGTCGCGCGGCGGGGAGCCGCGCGCGCCGTTGTGCGGCATGGGCGTGTGTTTTGAGTGCCGGGTGCGCATCGATGGAATTGCCCAGCTGCGCGCGTGCATGACCCCGGCGCGCGAAGGCATGCAGGTACGTACCGATGGCTGAGTCCGTGCGGCATTACGACGTGCTGGTGGTGGGCGCCGGTCCAGCTGGGCTGGCCGCTGCCCGAGCCGCGGCTTCGCATGGCGCGCGCGTTGGCATCGTGGATGCGCAGGCGCGCGCCGGTGGCCAGGTCTGGCGTCACGATGTGGCGCATGGTGCGCCGCCGATGGCGCGACGCGCGCTGGACATCCTCGGTGCCGGCCAGGTCGAATGGCTCGCCCAGACCCAGGTGACGATGGCGCAATCGGGCTGGCTGCTGGCCGACAGTCCTGCCGGTACCCGCGAACTGCACTACGGCAGCCTGGTGCTGGCCACCGGCGCGCGCGAGCTGCTGTTGCCATTCCCCGGCTGGACGCTGCCCGGTGTGACGGGTGCGGGGGGCGCGCAGGCGCTGGCCAAGCAGGGCTGGCCGCTGGCGGGCCGGCGCGTGGTGGTGGCCGGCAGTGGCCCCTTGCTGTTGGCCAGCGCGGCAACCCTGCGTCGCCACGGTGCACGCGTGCTGGGGATTCATGAGCAGGCCTCGCGGCGCGCGTTGGCCAGCTTTGCACTGCGGCTGCCGCGCTGGCCGACCAAGGCCCTGCAGGCCGCTGCGCTGCAGATGCAGCTGGCCGGCATCGGCTACCACGCGAGGAGCGTGGTGGTGGGTGCGTATGGCGACACGCAGCTGCGCGAAATCGAGATCGAGGGTCCGCGCGGCCGCCACCATATCGCCTGTGATCAGCTCGCGGTCGGCTACGGACTGGTGCCGAACACTGAACTGGCTGAGCTGCTCGGCTGCCGTCTGGAACGCAGCGGTGCGCACGCGCAGGTGGCGGTCGATGCGCTGCTGCGCAGCAGCGTGGCCAATGTCTTCGCGGCAGGTGAAGCGCTGGGCATCGGCGGGCGCGACAGCGCGCTGGTCGAAGGCGCCATCGCGGGCTACATGGCGGCCGGGGGCACCGATGCCGCACAGGCGCTGCAGTCGCGGCGCCGCCAGGTGCGCGCGTTCGCTACCGAACTCCAGCGCACCTTTGCGCTGGATCCGCGCGTCCACGCCCTGGCGCAGGACGACACTCTGGTCTGCCGTTGCGAAGACGTGCCACTGCGCGCGTTGCGTGGTTTCAACGACCCGCGTGACGCCAAGCTCGCCTCGCGTTGTGGCATGGGCGCCTGCCAAGGCCGTATCTGCGGCACCGCACTGGCCGAACTCGGCCTGGGCGATGCCGAACGTTCCACCGATGGCGGCCGCCGGCCGCCCTTGTTCCCGGTCCGCCTCGCGGCGCTGGCCGACTCCTTCACCGACGACTCGCAAGGGATACATCCATGAGCAATGCCTCTTTCTGGAAGGGCGTCCTGCCCGCCATCACCACCCCGTTCCATGCCGACGGCAGCGTCGATCACGCGTTCCTGGCCAAGCACGCGGTGCAGCTGGTCGATGCCGGTTCCACCGCGATCGTGCCGCTGGGCTCGCTGGGCGAAGCGGCGACGCTGAGCTTTGATGAGAAGGTGGCCATCGTCGCCACCCTGGTGAAGGCGGTCGGCGACCGCGTGCCGGTGGTGCCGGGCATTGCCGCGCTGTCCACCGAGGAAGCGGTCAAGCTGGCGCAGGCGGTCAAGGCCGCCGGTGCAGGTGGCCTGATGGTGCTGCCGGTGTATGTGTACACGTCCGATTGGCACGAGGCTGCCGCGCATGCGCGCGCCGTGCTGGGTGCCACCGATCTGCCGTGCATCCTCTACAACAACCCGGTGGCCTACCGCACCGACATCCTGCCAGCCCAGATCGCGCAGCTGGCCGGTGAGTTCGCCAACCTGCAGGCGGTCAAGGAATCCTCGGGCGAGATCCGCCGCTTCGCAGCGATCAAGGAACTGCTGGGCGACCGCCTGGTGCTGCTGGTCGGCATGGACGATGCGATCGTGGAAGGCCTGGCGATGGGCGCCGAGGGCTGGATTGCGGGCCTGGTGAACGCGTATCCGGTGGAGTCGGTGCAGCTGTTCGAGCTGGCCCGCGATGGCGGGTATGCCGCCTCTGCCGAGCTGTACAACTGGTTCCTGCCGCTGCTGCGCCTGGATACCGTGCCCAAGTTCGTCCAGCTGATCAAACTGGTCCAGGCCAAGGTCGGGCTGGGCAGCGAAACCGTGCGCGCTCCGCGTCTGGTGGTCGAAGGCGCCGAACGTACGGACGCACTGGCCATCATCGACCACGCCATTGCAACCAAGAAGGCCTGATATGACGCATGTCGAACCGCTCCTGCTGGCGGGACGCTGGCAACCGAGCCTGTCGCTGCAGGGAAGCTTCCGCGCGGCGGATCCCACCACCGGCGAGCGCATCGGACCCGCATTCCCCGTCAGCGGTGCGGCCGACATCGAGACCGCGGTCGCGGCGGCCAGTGCCGTCGCGGCCGAGCTGGCCGCCGCACCCGTTGAGCGGGTCGCGGCCTTCCTGGAGGCTTACGCCGACGCGCTGGATGCCGATGCGGACACGCTGGTGGCACTGGCCCACGCCGAAACCGCGTTGCCGGCCCCCACGCGTCTGCGTGGCAACGAACTGCCTCGCACGACCGGCCAGCTGCGCCAGGCCGCAGCGGCGGTGCGCAGCTTCAGCTGGACCCAGCCGGTGATCGATACCGCTGCGGGACTGCGCTCGCACCTTGCGCCACTGTCCAAGCCGGTGCTGGTGTTCGGCCCCAACAATTTCCCGTTCGCGTTCAACGCGATCGCGGGCAGCGATTTCGCCTCGGCGATCGCAGCCCGCAATCCGGTGATCGCCAAAGCCCATCCGCTGCACCCGGCCACCAGCCAGCGCATGGCGCAGCTGGCCCACACCGCGTTGGTACAGGCCGGGCTGCCGGCGGCGGCGGTGCAACTGCTGTATCAGTTCGACAATCCGCTGGGCCTGGCGCTGGCCGGCGACGCGCGGCTGGGGGCGATCGGCTTCACCGGCAGCCGTGGCGGTGGCCTGGCGCTGAAAGCCGCAGCCGACGCGGCCGGTGTGCCGTTCTACGCCGAACTCTCCAGCGTCAATCCGGTCTTCATGCTGCCGGGCGTGCTGGCCGAACGCGGGGAGCCCCTCGCGCAGGAGTTCTTTGCGTCCTGCACGCTGGGCAGTGGTCAGTTCTGCACCAACCCGGGCGTGGTGGTGGTGCCACACGGTGCCGATGGCGATGCCTTCGTTGCCGCCGCCACGTCGCACTTCGCTTCGGCCGCGCCGATGGTGTTGTTCTCCCAGGGCGGCCTGGACCATCTGACCCACGGGGTGGCGACGCTGCGCGAGGCCGGTGCGCAACTGCTGGCCGGCGGTGCGGCGGGCGAGGGCGGCTATCGTTATGTGCCGACGCTGCTGAGCGTGGATGCCGAGGCGTTCATCGCCCAGCCGCAGGCACTGCAGACCGAAGCCTTCGGTCCGGTCAGTCTGCTGGTGCGGGTCGCGGATGTGGATGCGATGGCGCAGGTCGCTGCGGCGTTCGAGGGCAACCTGACCGGCACGCTGTACCGCGCGGCCGATGGCAGCGACGACGCGGCGTGGCAGCGGATTGCTCCGGTACTGCGCGCGCGGGTGGGCCGCCTGATCAATTCGAAGATGCCGACCGGCGTCGCGGTGAGCGCGGCGCAGAACCACGGTGGTCCGTTCCCGAGCACCGGCCACCCCGGTTTCACCTCGGTGGGCATGCCGGGTGCGATCCACCGCTTCGCGGCGCTGCACAGCTACGACGCGGTACCCGATCCTTTGCTGCCGGTGGAACTGCGCGACCGCAATCCCGGCGGCGTGCAACGCAACATCGATAGCGTTGGCACCACGGCGGATGTGGGGAGCGCGGCATGAGCGGGCAGATCGGTGGGCTCAGCCTGGCCGAGGCACAGGCCCAGCTCAAGCCCTGGGAGGATCGTGCGCCGGCCATCGCTGCGGACGAGTATCAGGCGCGTATCGAGCATGCGCGGGCGCTGATGCAGGCGCAGGGCGTGGATGCGCTGCTGGTCGGCGCGGGCACGTCGCTGCGTTACTTCAGCGGCGTGCCGTGGGGCGCAACCGAGCGTCTGGTGGGCCTGCTGCTGACGCTCAGCGGCGAGCCGCTGCTGGTGTGCCCGGTATTCGAGGAAGGCTCGCTGGATGCCGTGCTGAAGATCCCGGCCGGAAAGCGGCTGTGGGAGGAGCACGACGATCCGTATGCACTGGTTGCCGCAGTGATGGCCGAGCGCGGTGCGCGCACGTTGGCGCTGGACCCGGGCATTGCCTTCGGTGTGCATACGGGCCTGGCCAGGCACCTCCCTGCCGCGGCGATCGGCGATGCCACCGCGATCATCGACGGGTGCCGCATGTGCAAGTCGCCGGCCGAGCTGGCGCTGATGCAGCAGGCCTGCGACATGACCCTGCAGGTACATCGCCTTGCCGCGGGCATTGCTCGTGAAGGCATCGGTACGGATGAGCTCGTGCGCTTCATCGACCAGGCACACCGTGCGCTGGGCGCCGACAACGGGTCCACGTTCTGCATCGTGCAGTTCGGCCATGCCACCGCGTTTCCGCACGGCATCCCGGGTGTTCAGCATCTGGCCGAGGGCCAGCTGGTGCTGATCGATACCGGTTGCACGGTGCAGGGGTACCACGCCGATATCACGCGCACGTGGATCTTCGGCACACCCGACGATGCGCAGCGCCGCATCTGGGCGCTGGAGCATGCAGCGCAGGCGGCTGCCTTCGCTGCGGTGCGTCCCGGGGTGACCTGCGCGTCGGTCGACGCTGCCGCCCGTGCAGTGCTGGAGGCGGCCGGGCTCGGCCCGGACTATCGCTTGCCGGGCCTGCCGCACCGTACCGGCCACGGCTGCGGCCTCGCCATCCATGAGGCGCCGTACCTGGTGCGCGGCAATGACACCGTTCTGCGGCCCGGCATGTGCTGCAGCAACGAACCGATGATCGTGGTGCCGGGTGCCTTCGGTGTCCGGCTCGAGGACCACTTTTTCGTGACCGCGCAGGGCGCGCAGTGGTTCACCCCACCGTCGCCGGCCATCGATCGCCCGTTCGCCTGATGCCTCTTTCGTGATCACTGCTACTGGAGTTGATGCATGGCCCTGTTCCGTCCTCTCGCCATCGGTCTGCTGACTGCCGCGCTTGCCACTGCCTGCCAACCGTCCACCGCCCCGCCGGCGGACGTTGAAAGACCGGCCGGCACCGATGCCATGGCCCCTGCGGCGAAGACCTTCGATGCGCTGCTGGATGAGCAGTGGCAGTATCAGTTGGCGCACAGCCCGGAGTTCGCCAGCATCATCGGCGACAAGCGCTACAACGATCGCTGGACCGATTACAGCCTGAGTGCTGTTGCTGCCGATCGTGCAGCAACGGCCGGGCTGCTGGCGCGCTTCGATGCGGTCGATGCCACGGCACTGGATGACCAGCGGCAGCTGAGCCTGCAGATGATGCAGCGCCAGCTGCGCGACAAGCTGACCGCGATCGATCTGAAAACACATGAGATGCCGCTGGAGCCGGTCGGTGGCATTCAGCTGGGCTTGGCCGGGATGGGCGATGCCTTCCCGTTCGAGAACGCCAAGGACTACCAGGACTACATCGCGCGGCTCAATGCCGTTCCGGCCCTGCTGGCGCAGATCATCGAGGTCTCGCGGCAGGGTGCGAAGGATGGCCTGGTGCAGCCACGCTATCTGCTCGACAAGCTGCCCGCGCAGATCGCCAGCATCGCCGCACCAGCCGGTGCCGACAGTGCGTTCGCCTCGCCGTTGAAGAAACTGGACGCGGTCGTGGCCGACCCGGCGCAGCGCGAGGCCATCCGCACCCAGCTGATGGCTGCCATTGACGGGCAGGTGCGCCCGGCCTACACCCGTCTGGCGGCCTTCGTGCAAGAGGAGTACGCGGCGAAAGGGCGTGAGCACGAAGGCCTCTGGTCGCTGCCTGACGGCGACAAGCGCTATCTGTTCGCCGTGCATACCCAGACCACCACCGACAAATCGCCCGAGGAGATCCATCAGATCGGTCTGGCGGAAGTCGCGCGGATCGAAGGCGAGATGACCCGGATCGCCATCGGGCAGGGCTACCCCGACCTGGCCAGCTTCCGCAAGGCGGTGGCCACCGACAAGCGCCACTTCGCCACCTCCAGCGACCAGATCCTGACGTTGTATCGCGGCTACATCGCCGACATGGAGCCGGAGCTTCCCAAACTGTTCGGCACCCTGCCCAAGACGCCGCTGGAGGTGCAGGGGATGCCGGCCTTCCGTCGCGAAGCGCCCGGTGCCGAGTATTGGCAGAGCAATCCGCAGGGCACCAAGCCGGCGATCGTGATGGTCAACGCCAACGATGCGACCGAACGCACGCTGGTCAACATCGAAACCACGGCGTATCACGAGGGCGTACCGGGGCATCACCTGCAGATTTCGTTGTCGCAGACATTGCCGCTGCCGCCGTTCCGCCAGCAGGCCGGCTACAACGCCTTCATCGAAGGCTGGGCGTTGTATGCCGAACAGCTGGCCGGCGAGGTCGGCTTCTTCAAGGATCCGTACAGCCGGTACGGCCACCTGGCCGGCGAGCTGCTGCGTGCCAACCGCCTGGTGCTGGACACCGGCGTGCACTACAAGCGCTGGACCCGCCAGCAGATGGTGGACTTCTTCCACGCCCATCCCTCCGACGATGAGCCCAGCATCCAGGCCGAGACCGACCGCTACATCGTCTGGCCGGGGCAGGCACTGGGGTACAAGATCGGCCAGCTCGACATCCTCGCCCTGCGCGCCCGTGCAGAGCAGGCGCTGGGTGACCGGTTCGACATCCGCGCGTTCCACGACGCGGTGCTGGGCGGCGGCGCGATGCCGCTGGACCTGCTCGACGCCCGCATCGAGGCCTGGATCGCCCGGGCCCAGGCCGCCCCGGTGCGCAGCGCCGACGCCACCGCCAAGGAGACCCCATGAATCTGCGTTCCCCTCTGTCGCTTGCCCTGCTGTTGGGCATCAGCGCGACCGGCCTGATGGCCCCGTCTGCCGACGCCGCAGCCGCGGGTGCCACCGCTGGCACCGCGACCGCCACTGACGCTGCGGCACGCTTCAAGGCGCTGTACACGCGCGAATGGAGCTGGCGCGCGCAACAACAGGCCGGGGGTGATGACGAGAACGGTGGCGGCCGGCCGGCAGACCACCTGCCCAAGGTCGACCCGGCGACACAGGACATGCGCACCGCGTATTGGCAGCAGGTACTGAAGGAACTGGATACCGTTGCGCAGGCGCAGCTGCCGGCGGTGGACCAGGTGAACTACCAGGTCTACCGGCAGCAGATCGAGGTGCTGCTGGACCAGCAGCGCTACCGTGCCTGGGAGATGCCGTTCAACAGCGATACCGCGTTCTGGACCAATCTGGGGTTCACCGCGCGCGGCACCTTCCATAGCGCCGACGACTATCGCCGCTATCTGGCACAGCTGGCCGACATCCCACGCTACTTCAACGATCAGACCGCGAACATGCGCGCCGGACTGGCCCGCGGCTTCAGTCAACCGCGGGTGACGCTCACCGGCCGCGACCAGTCGATCGCCGATGTGGCGCAGGCCACGGGCGAGGCGAATCTGTTCTACACGCCGTTCAAGCAGATGCCGGCCAGCATCCCGGCCGCGCAACAGGCCCAACTGCGGCAGCAGGCGCTGGCGGCGATCTCCGGCAGCGTGATCCCGGCCTACAGCGCCTTGCTGCGCTTCATGCGCGAGGAGTATGTGCCCAAGGCTCGCACCACGCTGGCCGGCGAAGCGCTGCCCGATGGCAAAGCGTATTACCGCGCGCAGATCCGAGAGTTCGTCACCCGCGACATGTCGCCTGCGCAGATCCACCAGATCGGCCTGGAGGAAGTGGCGCGCCTGCGCGCCGAGATGCAGCAGGTGATGGACGAGGTGGGCTACAAGGGCAGCTTTGCCGATTTCCTGACCTTCCTGCGGACCGATCCGCAGTTCTATGCCAAAACGCCGCAGGAACTGCTGAACCACGCCGCCTGGATCGCCAAGACCATGGACGGCAATCTCGGCCGCTACTTCGGTCGCGTGCCGCGCCAGCGCTTCACCATCAAGCCGGTACCCGATGATCTGGCACCGTTCTACACCGGTGGGCGCGGCGGGCTGGATACCTATTGGCTCAATACTTACAACCTGCCGTCGCGGCCGCTTTACGTGCTGCCGGCACTGACCCTGCACGAATCCTCGCCCGGCCACTCGCTGCAGATGTCGCTGGCGGCCGAAGACACGGGCCTGCCCGACTTCCGTCGCTACACCTACATCTCCGCCTACGGAGAGGGCTGGGCACTGTACTGCGAATACCTCGGGCAGGAGATGGGCATGTACACCACGCCCTACGAGCGCTTCGGCTACCTGACCTACCAGATGTGGCGTGCAGCGCGGCTGGTGATCGACACCGGCGTGCACAGCCAGGGCTGGAGCCGCGAACAGGCGCTGGCCTACCTGCGCGACAACGCGGCGCTGAGCGAGCATGAGATCACCACCGAGGTCGACCGCTACATCGCCTGGCCGGGCCAGGCGTTGTCGTACTACCTCGGTGAGCTGGAGATCCTCACGCTGCGCCGGAAGGCCGAGGCCGCGCTGGGCGAGCGGTTCGACATCCGCCACTTCCATGATGCGGTGCTGTCGCTCGGGTCGGTGCCGCTGCCGGTGCTGGAGGCGCGCATCGACCGCTTCATCGCCGAGGGCGGCACGTCGCCATGGGCGGATGGCCCGCGCTGACCCATCGAACCTTCTTCGCCTGCACGTTGCGGCGCTGCTGCCGCAACGGTACCGGCCCGCAACGTTTCACCGGAGCACGCTCATGGCTTCAGCAGGAAAGTTCCACAAACGCCTCAGCCTGACCGATCTGACCTTCATCGGCCTGGGCTCGATCTTCGGCTCAGGCTGGTTGTTCGCCGCCAGTCATGTGTCTTCCATGGCCGGGCCGGCCGGCATCCTGTCGTGGATCATCGGCGGCATCGCGGTGTTCCTGCTCGGCCTGGTGTATTGCGAACTGGGCGCAGCGCTGCCCAGGGCCGGCGGCGTGGTGCGCTACCCGGAGTACTCGCATGGCACGCTGCTGGGCTGGCTGACCGGGTTCATCACGTTGATCGCGTTCTCCAGCCTGATCGCGATCGAAGTGGAAGCCTGCCGGCAGTACGCCGCGGCGTGGTTTCCCTCGCTGAGCCAGCCGGGCAGCAGCCACCCCACGCTGCTGGGCTGGCTGTTGCAGTTCGGGCTGCTGGTGCTGTTCTTCCTGCTGAACTACTTCAGCGTCAAGACGTTCGCACGGGCCAACAACATCATCAGCGTGTTCAAGTTCCTGGTGCCGCTGCTGGTGATCGTGCTGCTGCTCGCGCACTTCAATCCGGACAATCTGACCAGCCAGGGCTTTGCCCCCTCCGGCATGGCAGGCGTGGAGGCGGCGATCTCCGCCGGTGGCATCATCTTCGCCTACCTGGGGCTGACCCCGATCGTGTCGGTGGCCAGCGAGGTGCGTAATCCGCAGCGCACGATCCCCATCGCGCTGATCCTCTCGGTGGCGCTGTCCACGGTGATCTATGTGCTGCTGCAGGTATCCTTCCTCGGCGCGGTGCCCGGCGATGTGCTGGCCAACGGCTGGGCCGGAATGGACAAGGTGTTCTCGCTGCCCTATCGCGATATCGCGCTCGCCCTGGGCATGGGCTGGCTGGCGACGCTGGTGGTGGCCGACGCGGTGGTGTCACCCAGCGGCACCGGCAACATCTACATGAACGCCACGCCGCGCGTGGTGTACGGGTGGGCACGCAGCAGCGGCTTCCTCTCCATCCTGACCCGGGTGGATGCGAAGTCGGGCATTCCGCGCCCGGCACTGTGGCTGAGCTTTGCGCTGTCGGTGTTCTGGACACTGCCGTTCCCCTCGTGGGAGACGCTGATCGGGGTGGTCTCGGCGGCGCTGGTGCTGAGCTACGCCATCGCGCCGGTCACGGTCGCCGCGCTGCGCCGCAGTGCGCCGGATCTGGAGCGCCCGTTCCGGGTGAAAGGGCTGGCCGTGCTGGGGCCGCTGTCGTTCGTGATCGCCGCCTTGATCGTCTACTGGTCGACCTGGACTACGGTCTCGTGGCTGCTTGGCCTGCAGGTCGTGATCTATGTCGGTTATGTGGTGTCGCAGCTGTTCAATCCGCAACGGCGCGCACGCGTGGTGCGTCAGGTGCGCAGCTCGGCCTGGCTGATCGCGTTCTTCCTTCTGGTGATGGGCGTGTCGTGGCTGGGCACGTTCGGGGGCATCGGTGTGATCGCGCACCCGTGGGATACCGCCTGTGTGGCGGTGATCGCCTTTTTCATCTATCAGTGGGGCGCGCGCAGCGGCCTGAGCAGCGCGGAACTCAAACTGGAGGAAGACGATGGTGAGTAAGTGGCAGGCACGGATCGCTTTGGCCTGCATCGCGTGGGTGGCAGCTTCTGCCAATGCCGAGCCAGGCGTCGCCGACTACGAGCGATCACTGGGTCTGCGCGAGGCATGGAGCGGGCTGACGCGCGACGTGGCCTTCCCGGCGCAGTGGCGCAGCGACGGTCACTTCTACTACCGACGTACGGTGGAGGGTGGCTTTGCGTTCGTGCTTGGCACACCGGGCAGCGATGCGCTGCAGCCGGCGTTTGATGCCGCACGGCTGGCGCAGGGGCTCTCCCAGGCAAGCCAGCAGCCCCAGACGGCCCTGAAGCTGCCGTTCTCGCGGTTCGACTATGTGGCCGAAGGCAACGACCCGAACGGTGCGATCCGCTTCTACCACGACAGCGACTACACGCCCTGGCGTTGCACGCTGCGTGACTACGTCTGTGCGCCGGTCGCCACACCCGGGCGTCCTCGCGGGTTTGGCGTGGTGCGCGACCTGCGCATCGCGGCCGACAACGCGCCGCGGCGCTCCCCGGATGGCCGGTGGGAGGCCTACGCCGAAGGCTTCGATGTGGTGCTGCGATCCATCGCCGATGGCGGTGTGAAGCGACTGACGCGTGATGGCCGCAGCGATGCGTTCTACGATCCGGAGACGCTGGCCTGGTCGCCGGATTCGCAGCATCTGGCGGTGTATCGGGTGAAGCCGGGGCTGGCCCGGCTGGTCAACCGGGTTGAAACGTCACCCCGCGGGCAGCTGCAGCCGCTGCTGCAGACGCAGCTGTATCCCAAGCCGGGCGATCCGGTCGACATCGAGCAGCCGGTGCTGTTTGATGTGGATGGCACCCGCAAGGACATCGATACCCCACTGCTGGCCAACCCCTACGAGCTCTCGCCGATCCAGTGGCGCAGCGACAGCAGTAGTTTCAGCCTGCAGTACGTGCAGCGCGGCTTCCAGGCGGTGCGCGTGGTGGCCGTGGATGCGGCCAGCGGCCACGCGCATGCGGCGGTGGAGGAAACGGCGAAGACCTTCGTGTATGCCGATCGCACCTACGCCCATGATGTGGGTGGGCTGGGCAAGGAGATGCTGTGGATCTCCGAACGCGATGGCTGGCGGCACCTGTACCGTGTGGACGGTACCAGCGGCAAGGTGTTGAAGCAGATCACCCGCGGTGCGTGGGTGGTGCGCGACGTGCTGCGCGTGGACGATGCACAGCGACGGGTCTGGTTCACCGCCAGCGGTATGGATGAAGGCAAGGATCCCTACCAGCGGCATCTGTTCCGGGTGGATTTTGACGGCAGGGGCCTGACCCGCCTGACCGATGCGCCGGCCGACCACGACATCGCGATCTCCGACGATGGCCGGTTTTACATCGATGTGTACTCGCGCCCGGACATGGCCCCCATCGCCGAACTGCGCAGCATCGACGGCACGCGGCTGCGCGAACTTGCGCGTGGCGACATTTCGCGGCTGCTGGCCGCCGGCTGGAAGCCCCCGGAGAGCGTCGTGACGAAGGGCCGCGACGGCAGGACCGGCATCTGGGGGATGGTGGTGCGGCCGCGGGACTACGACCCGGGCAAGCGCTACCCGGTGATCGAGAACATCTACGCCGGTCCACACGATGCGTTCGTGCCGAAGACCTTCTGGCCGTTCGGGTATCACTCCGGCGGCGACAAGCAGATCGGCATGCAGGCGCTGGCCGATCTGGGCTTCATCGTCGTGCAGATCGACGGCATGGGTACCGCCCACCGCTCCAAGGCCTTCCATGACGTGGCCTGGAAAAACCTGGGCGATTCCGGCTTCCCGGACCGCATCGCCTGGCACAAGGCGATGGCCGCCCGCGATCCGTCGTACGACATCAGCCGCGGTGTGGGCATCTACGGGGCCTCGGCCGGCGGCCAGAGCACGCTGGGCGCGCTTGAGCTGCACCCGGAGCTGTACACCGTGGGCGTGGCGATGGCGGGCTGCTTCGACAACCGCATGGACAAGATCAGCTGGAATGAGCAGTGGATGGGCTGGCCGGTGGATGAGCATTACGCGCGCACCTCCGGTGTGGTCAACGCAGCCGGACTTCGCGGCGACCTGCTGCTGGTCGTGGGCGAGCAGGACAGCAACGTCGATCCCGCCTCGACCGCACAGGTGGTGGACGCCCTGATCCAGGCAGGCAAGGACTTTGATCTGCTGAACGTGCCGGGGGGCGAGCATTCGGTCGGCCGCTCCACCGGTCCCATCGAGTACGTGACCCGTCGCCAGTTCGACTTCTTCGTCCGCCACCTGATGAAGGCGCCGACGCCGCACTGGAATTCGCGCGCGGCGCAACAGCAATGAGGATCGCCTTCCTGACCCGGCTGCCGCTGCGCCGCGTGGTTGCTCCGGCGATCATGACATTGGCCGGCCTGTCCACGACCGCCTGGGCAGCAGAGCAGATGCCGCGCTTCGTGACCGGGAACGGCCGCCACGCGCTGTTCGTGGATGGGGCACCCTATACCGTGCTGGCCGCGCAGCTGCACAATTCCAGTGCGTGGCCGGCGGTGCTGCCAGGTGCACTGGACCAGGTAGTGGCACTGAATGCCAACACGGTGGAGGCGCCGGTGTACTGGGAGCAGTTCGAGCCCATGCCGGGCCAGTACGACACCACCAACGTGGACGCGCTGATCGATCAGGCCCGCAAGCGCAACCTGCGGGTGGCGCTGCTGTGGTTCGGCAGCTGGAAGAACGGTCAGATGCACTATGTGCCGGAGTGGATCAAGCGCGATGCCGGCACCTACCCACGTGTGCTGGATGAGCGCGGCCAGCCGGTGGATGTGCTGTCGCCGTACGCCGCGGCCAATGTGGAGGCCGACGCACGTGCGTTCACGGCCTTGATGCGGCACCTGCGCAAGGTTGATGGCCAACGCCATACGGTGATCCTGGTGCAGGTGGAGAACGAGCCCGGCACCGTGGGCGCGGTGCGTGACCATGGCGCGGCGGCCAATGCGGCCTTCGCGCAGCTGGTACCGTTGGCGATCACCACCCGGCTGGGCAAGCCCCCCGGCACGTGGCGGCAGGTGTTCGGGCCGGACGCCGACGAAGCCTTCAATGCCTATGGCACCGCGCACTTCATCGAACAGGTGGCCGCGGCCGGCAAACGCGCCTACCCCATGCCGATGTACGTCAATACCTGGCTGCGCTACAAGGGCAAGAAGTTCCCGGGCGTGGACTATCCCTCCGGCGGGGCAACGGTGAATGTCTTCGACCTGTGGCGTGCGGCCACCCCGTCGATCGATTTCATCGGCACCGACATCTACACCAGCGATTACAACGAATACACCAAGGTGATCGGCCAGTACGCCCGCCCGGACAACCCGGCGTGGGTCTCCGAGACCGGCTTCGAGCCAGCCACCACGCCGTATCTGTTCCATGTGCTGGGGCAGGGCGGCCTCGGGTTTTCGGTGTTTGGCATGGATGGCCTGGACTCGCCCGAAAAGCAGGCGGCGACCGCTGCGCATGCAGCCAATTTCGGACAGTTGGCACCGTTCCAGCGGATCCTCGCCAAGGCCGCCTTCGAAGGCCGACTGCAGGCCGTGGCCGAACAGCCGGGCCAGCCCACGCGCACGCTGCACTTCGGCGACTGGGACGTGCAGGTCTCCTACGGCGCACCGTACTGGGGAGATGCCGATCCCATCCTGCCCGGCAACCCCGACCACGGCGGTCGCCTGCTGGTGGTGCAGACGACGACTGACCAGTTCCTGCTGACCGGCTTTTCCGCCCGTGCGGAGTTCGTGCGCGTGGCGGCCGATGCGCGGCACGGGCAGCTGCTGCGGGTGGAGCAGGGGCGCTACGTGGACGGCCAGTGGCGGTTCGAGCGACTGCTCAACGGTGACCAGACCGACTACGGGCTCAATTTCGTGCGCGATTCGCCACCGGTGCTGCGGGTCACGGTCGGCACGTATTGACGTGTGACAGTGATCGCCACGCCACGCCACGCTGGCGCAGGGCGGTCTATGCGGAAAACCGCATCGAAGGCAGGGGTGCGCGACAAGACGCCGGGACCTGCGCCGCGCAGCATGAAGGCTGGTCATCGCAAGGCACAGGCAACATGGATCGCAGACGTTTCCTGCGTCAGGGCATGGCGGCAACCGCTGCCGTCGGTTTTCTTCCTGCGTTGAGCAGCCGCGCTGCCGACGCGCGCGGTACGGTGTCGGCGCCCCTTGCCCGGCCCGTGCTGCAGCCTGCGGCATCGCTCGATCTCACCGGTTTCACCGCGCTGGCCAGCTTCCAGCACCGTGGCGTGGCGTGGACCGCGCATGAGGATCTGCGCACGCCACAGGGCGCGCTGGTCCTGGTCTGCGCGGACGGCCTGCTCGAGCTTGGCAAACGGACCGAGGAGGTGTGGGGCAGCGACACGCCCCCCTACCTCGGCATTCCGCTGGCGAAACTGGCAATGGCCGAGGCCGACCTGTTGGCCGACGCGCTGCTGCGCGATGGCGATCCGAGCGAACAGGCGGTGCGTGACGTTGCACCGCCTCCGGCTTCCCGGCTGGACCCCAAGGATCACAACGGTCGCCTGCCATGGACCACCTTCGTGGGCACGGTGCAGGCCAACGACACCATGCAGATCTACCCCGATGGGCGCAGCCGCACCTATCGCGCGCTGCAGTCTTTCCCGGCGCTTGCCGATGCAGACACCGTCGCGCACCGGGCCGAAGGCCTGCTCGGTGGCTGGATGCCGGCGGTGCACAAGGTGGTCCCTGCCGGGGAGGGGCGCTGGTACGACGTGCTGGTGTTCGCCGATGTGAACGCGCAGGACCGCTTCATCGTGCAGACCTGGCACCGCACGGTGCTGGTGGAGCAGGGCAAGGCGGTACGCACGGTGGTCGGCTACAGCTACCCCGATTTCCCGCCGCGTCGCACCGGGGCCAGCGTCGAGGATTTCTATCGCGGTGTGATCGACTTCGCCGCGAGCTGGCAGGCGCAGCTGGCCCAGGCCAGTACCGCGCAGCTGCCCGATGCCAGCTGGTCGGACCTGGCCCGGTTCGCGTTCGCGCGTGAGCTGGTGGTGCGCCCGGGCGGCGTGTACCCAAAGTACGGTGCGGTTGATCGGGATTACGTCGGCAACGAGTACGACGGCTTCCAGGACACGTTCACCAGCTCGCTGTACGCCAACCTGGAATGGGGGCGGTTCGACCAGGCCAGGGCAGTGCTGGACAACTACCTGAGCGAGTACACCCAGGCCGATGGGCTGGTGAACATGCGCGGGCCGGAAATCGGCCAGTTCGGGCTGACCCTGTCCCTGCTGGCGCGCTATCTGCGCTACACCGGCGATGCCGCGCTGCTGCGCAGGCACCAGGGCAAGATCGAGGCGACCGCTGCGCTGCTGGTGGAGCTGCATGATGTCAGCCTGGCGTTGCCACGCAGCGACCGCGGGCACGGGCTGATCCATGGCTGGAGCGAGTCCGATGCCTGTCTGTATCCCGATCCCACGTTGTGGTGGAAACCGTACTTCGGCAACAGTGCGCTGACCATCCGTGGGTGGGAAGATATCGCCGCCGTATGGCCGACCATCGCCGGCGCCCAAGGGGCCAGCCGCCAGTGGCGCCAGCACGCCCGGCAATTGCGCACGCGGCTGCTGCAGAGCATCCGCGCCGATATCCGCCATGACCTTCGACCCCCGTATCTCGGGCCGCTGCCGGGCACCACTGAAACCTTCCGCCAGGCGATGTCACAGGAGGACCCCAGCAAGAGCGAGCAGCTATGGTCGCATCGCGCTTACGCCGAGCTGCTGCAGGCCGATGTGTTGCCACCGGAGATTGCCCACCTGGTGATCGACTGCCTGCGCGGCCACGGTGGCACCACACTCGGCATCGTCTCCAATATCTGGAAACCGAGCCCGGAAGGGCGCGACATCCTCGGGTTCATCTCCTATGGGCATGCGCAGCAGCTGCTCCGCCTGGACCGGATCGAGGAGTACCTGTTGTTCCTGTATGCGCACCGTTACCAGGCGCATACCCGTGGCAGCTGGACGGCAGGCGAGGTGGCCGGCATCACCGGCGGGATGCCGCTGTTCTGCATGCCGGCGCAGATGACCGTGCCGCTGCTGCTGCGCTGGATGCTGGTGTTCGACCAGGACCAGGACCTGTATCTGGCCCGCGCGGTGCCGCGGGACTGGCTGGCGACCGGCAAGCCGATCGAACTGCAGGAGGCGCCGACCCCGTGGGGCAGAACCGGACTGCGCCTGCAGGCCGACACCGGGCAGCGCCGCATCGACGCCGCACTCACGCTGCCCGCCATGCGGCCCAATGCCATCTGGCTCACACTGCGCGCGCCGACCGGGACGCAGCTGCGTGAGGTGACGGTGGACGGACGACCGGCGAAGACGGCTGGGCCCCAGCACGACCGTGTGCAGATTCCGTTCGCTGCCGGTGCCACGGTCGTGGTGCAGGCCCACTACGACTGAGGACGCCGCCCATGCCCGCACTCCATCCTGACATCACGATTGATCCGTCGCGTCGCCGTTTCCTGCAATGGAGCGCGCTGGCCGCCGCCGCCGGCATGCTGCGCTTTCCGCTGGAGGTGGCAGCATCGGTCGCAGGCACGGTCACCGCGCTGCCATTGCAGGCGGTCCGGCTGACGCCATCGATCTTCCTGGACTCACTGCTGGTCAACCGCCGCTATCTGTTTGAACTGGAACCGGATCGGCTGCTGCACAACTTCCTTCAGTACGCGGGGCTGCCGCCGAAAGGCGACGTGTATGGTGGCTGGGAAGGCGACACCATCGCCGGGCACACGCTGGGCCATTACCTCAGCGCGCTGTCCAAACTGTATGCGCAGACCGGGGACGCCCAGGTCAAGCAACGCATCGAGTACATCGTGGCCGAGCTGGCGCGGGCCCAGGCGCAGGATCCGGATGGCTATGTCGGCGGGCTGACCCGCAAGACCGATGCGGGCGAGATCGTCGGCGGCAAGAGCGTGTTCGAGAGTGTGCGCGCCGGCGCGGTGAATGGCAGCAAGTTCAACATCAACGGCAGCTGGTCGCCGCTGTACACCGTGCACAAGCTGTTCGCCGGGCTGCTGGACGCCGATGCGCTGGCCGACACCCTCCAGGCACTGCAGGTGCTGGAGCCGTTGGCGGCGTACCTCGCCGGCGTGTTCGACGCGCTCGACCACGCGCAGATGCAGTCGCTGCTGGCCACCGAATTCGGCGGAATCAATGAATCCTACATCGAGCTTGGCGCGCGCACCGGCAATTCGCGCTGGATCGCGATCGGCAAGCGCCTCCGGCATGAAGGAATCGTCGATCAGGCCATTGCCGGCAAGGACGATCTTCCGCATCACCACGCCAATACCCAGGTGCCCAAGTTCATCGGCGAGGCACGTCAGTTCGAGGTCACCGGTGACGCAGACAGCGCTGCGGCGGCACGGTTCTTCTGGGAGACGGTCACCGGCCACTACAGCTACGTGATCGGCGGCAATGCCGACCGCGAGTACTTCCAGCAGCCTGACACCATCGCCGCCTTCCTCACCGAGCAGACCTGCGAGCACTGCAACAGCTACAACATGCTCAAGCTGACCCGGCATCTGTACCAGTGGACGCCACAGGCGCGCTACTTCGATTACTACGAACGCACGCTGCTCAACCACACCATGGCGGCGCAGCATCCCGAGACGGGCATGTTCACCTACATGACGCCGATGATCACCGGTGCCGAGCGGGGTTTCTCCGACGCGTTCGATTCCTTCTGGTGCTGTGTGGGCAGCGGCATGGAAGCGCACGCGCAGTTTGGTGACTCGATCTACTGGCATGACGGTCAGTCGCTGTACGTGAACCTCTACATCCCCTCGCAGCTGGACTGGAAGGAGGGCGGGTTGGCGCTGGAGCTGGACAGCGACGTTCCGCACACCGGCAACGTACGCGTGCAGGTGACCCGCGCTGACGAAAAAGCCCCCCGGCGTTTGATGCTGCGTATCCCGGCGTGGGCCGACGGACGGCATGCGCTGAAGCTCAATGGGCGGACCGTGTCGGCCACGCCGAAGGAGGGGTACATCGCGCTGGAACGGCGCTGGAAGGCCGGTGATGTGGTCGAATTGGCGCTGGACATGCCGCTGCGTCTGGAGCCCGCCGCTGGCGACCCGGACACGGTGGTGGTCATGCGCGGCCCACTGGCACTGGCCGCCGATCTGGGCCCGGCCGCAACGCCGTACGACGCGCTGGATCCTGCCCTGGTGGCGGACGTGTCTCCATTGTCCGGCTTTGTCGCGCTGCGCGAGCCCACCCGCTTTCTGGCCAGTACCACCCGCCCGCGGGCGCTGGAGTTTTCCCCGTTCTACGCCCAGCACGACCGTCGCAGCGCGCTGTACTTCAAGCGCATGGACCCGGCCCAGTGGGCGGAAGAAGCGCAGCGCCGGGATCGCGCCAAGGCCGAGCATGCTGAGCTTCAGGCCAGTGCGGTGGACATGATCCAGTTCGGCAACGAGGCCTCGGAGAAAGACCATCGCCTGACCAGCGACACCTCGTTCGCTGCGGCCTACCGGCGTCAGCAATGCCGCGATGTACGCGGCAAGGGATTCGTCACGTTCGTGATGAAGGGCAGTACACAGCCCTTGGTCCTGCGACTGCGCTTCTGGGGTAGCGACAAGGGCCGCTTCAACATCCTCGTCAATGGGGCGCTGGCGGTCGAGGTGGCGGTGGAGCGCGGGCAGGTGATCGACTTCGTCGACCGTGATTACCCGCTGCCGCATGCTCTGACCCGCACGGGCCAGCCGTTGACCTTCCGCGTCGAGCCCCAGCACGGTGACACCGCCGGACCGTTGTTCGGTGGCTGGCTCATGCCTGCATGAGGTGCGCCATGCCTTATTCCGCATCCAGACGCGATAAATGCGACAAGACGCCAGGTCCAGCCACCCGGCACATTGTGACCGTGAGATGAAAACGTTGTAGGCATCCAAACACCGTCTGCCCATGTGCGCCCTGGTGTGGAACGCCAGCTCGCAAGCCCCATCGAACCGATTTACTGGCGCATGCCGGTGCGGGGGACTGTTGCCCCTCGATACCGCTGGCCTGCACATGACCGAGGAACTCCGCCATGACGCCCCATCCGTCCCCCGCACCGCACGCGTTGTCGTTGTCCCGATCTTCCTTGGCAGCCCGCCGCCCACTCGCGACCGCGGTCGCTACCGTCGTGATGCTGGCGGCCGCTGTGCCGGTGCTTGCGCAGGACACGGCCGCCGCATCCGGCAGCGCACCTACGACCCTGGACAGCATCGTCGTCACCGGCTCGCGCCTGCGCCGCGTCGATACCGAAAGCGCCAATCCGGTGGTGACCGTCACCCAGCAGCAGATTGCCGCCACCGGCAAGGCAACGGTCGGCGATCTGCTGCAGGAACTGCCATCCATTGCAGGCAACTCGACCAATCCCAACACCAACAACGGCGGCGGTACCGGCGCCTCGACCATCTCGCTGCGCGGGCTGGGTGACAAGCGCACGCTCGTGCTGGTCAATGGCGTGCGCCTTGCCTACAACGACGTCAATGCGATCCCGGCCACCATGATCGAGCGCATCGAGGTGCTCAGCGACGGAGCATCGGCGGTGTATGGCTCAGACGCCATCGGTGGCGTGGTCAACTTCATCCTGCGCGACACCTTCGAGGGCGCACAGTTCACCGCGGATTTCGGCACCAGTGGTGAACGTGACGGCAATCGCCGCAATTTCTCGCTCACCGGTGGCAAGGCCTGGGATCGCGGCAGCATCGTGGCTGGCGTGTCGTATCACAACCTGGACGCGGTTTCCGCGCTGAATCGGGACTATTCCAAGGATGCTCTGTACTTGAGCAACGGCGTGGCAGTCAAACAGGGTTCGTCCGCGACACCCACCGGGTCGATCAACTTCAACGACGGCTCGGCCGCATCACGTGCGCTGGCGGCGAGCAACGGCTGTTCGCGGGTGACGTTGAACGGGGGTGTGTCCGGCGCGACGGACCCGGGCGACTTCCACTGCTACACCGCCGCCAACGACTCGTACAACTATCAGCCCTACAACCTGCTGCAGACGCCCCAGGAGCGCACCAACGCCTTCGCGCTGGGCACGTTCCGGTTCACCGACAACGTCGAGGGCTACCTCAACACCTGGTTCAGCAAAACCGAATCGGCCTCGGTGATTGCCCCGATCCCGATCTTCGCCAACGGCGACAACTTCCTGGTATCCGCGCAGAGCTACTACAACCCGTTCGGGGTCAATTTCGGCACCGATCGCACCACTGGCACGTCCTACAACGATCTCAATACGCGGGCCACGGTGCTTGGCAATCGCCGTTACGAGTACAAAACCGAGAACGTCCAGATCAGCCCCGGACTTCGCGGTGGCTTTGGTGACAGCTCCTGGCGGTGGGACGTCAATCTGAACTATGGCCGGGTCAAGCAGACCTCGACCAACTACGGCTTCCTGGACTACGCCGCCTTCAACCGGGCGGTCGGTCCATCCTTCCTGGACGGCGATGGCACCGTCAAGTGCGGCAGCGCCGGCAGCGTCATCGCCGGTTGCACGCCGCTCAACATCTTCAACATCAACGACCCATCCAGTCTGGGCACCCTGCAGGCCATGGTGGTCAACCCGGTGGCGACCAGTGTGTATACGGTCAAGCAGTTCGAAGCCAATGCCAACGGGGATCTGTTCGAGCTGCCGGCCGGCACGGTGGGATTGGCCGCCGGTGTGTCGTATCGCAAGGAAACCAGCACCAGCAAGGCCGACGCGCTGTGGACGGGTGACGAGAACGGCTTGTGCGGCGTGATCGAGTTCTGCGCCTCGCAGTTGAGCGGGAGTTTCGACGTCAAAGAAGCGTATGCCGAAGCGTTGTTCCCGCTGCTGAAGGATCTGCCGGGCGTGCAGTCGCTCAACCTCAGCCTGGGCACGCGCTTCTCCGATTACAGCTCCGTGGGCAGCAAAACCAACAGCAAGGTATCCATCGAGTACCGACCCATCCAGGACCTGCTGCTGCGTGGCACGGTCTCGCAGGTGTTCCGTGCGCCGAACATCAATGAGCTGTATTCGGGCGTGGTGGGCGATGCCCCGACGGTCAACGATCCGTGCAATGGCTACACCGGTGGCAACGACGTGGCCTGCGCCAACGTGCCCACCAACGGCAGCTATCACCAGGCCGATGGCCAGATTTCGGGCAAGGCCTCCGGTGCCGAGGTGGCGGGCTACCAGCTCAAGCCGGAAACCGGCAAGTCGTATGACGTGGGCTTCGTTTACGATCCGCGCTGGCTGGAGGGGCTGTCGATCAGTGCCGACTGGTGGCGGATCGATCTGGAGGACACCATCACCGGTGTATCGGCGCAGACGGTGCTGAACCAGTGTTATGCCAACCCGGCCAGCGCGTTCTGCGCGCTGATCCATCGCAATGGCAACGGCACCATCAACTATGTGGCCGAACCGACCGTCAATCTGGGCACGCTGGCGACCCGCGGGGTGGACTTCAACACGACCTATCGGTTGCCTGTCACCCGCTGGGGCACGTTCTCGGCAGGGCTGAACGGCACCTACCTGGAGCGTTACGACGTGCTGCCTGATACCACCGACCCCAGCACGGTGACCATCCGCAATGGCGGCATGTACACCTATGCGTATGGCAACTTCCCGCGCTGGCGTGCGCTGGGGACGTTGAACTGGGCGCAGGGCGACTGGAGTGCTGCCTGGCGGGCACGTTACGTCGGCAAGACCCGGATCGGCAGCAGCGACCTGGATCAGGGCCTGTCGGCCGATACCGCTGAGGCCGGCGTGGTCCGCCGGATCGGGTCGTTCGTGTACCACAACGTGCAGGTCGGCTACACCGTGGCACCGTGGCATACGAGCATCGAACTGGGCGTGGACAACCTGACCAACAAGCAGGCACCGCTGTACTACGCCAACAATGGCGGCAACGGCAATACAGACGTCGCCACCTACGATGTGCTCGGCCGGTTCTACTGGGCCCGCATGTCGGTGAAGTTCTAAGCAGGGGAGTTGATTTCCTGCCTGCCGCTCTCTGCCCTGAACGGGTCAGAGAGCCGCGGGGTCAAGCATCAACGGCGCGCGTCGTCGCGCGCCTTGCCCACGTCGCTTTGGACTTCGCCAACGCCCTTCTGGATCTTGCCTTCCACTTCTTTCGTCTTGTTGCCGGTGACCTTGCCGACGACTTCCTTTACGGTGCCCTTGACCTGGTTCTTGGCGCCTTCAGTGCGATTCTTGTCCATGGTTGACTCCACAATTGGTGAGAGAGAGGGCCCGTGTTGCCGGGCATGTCCACCCTGACGCGAGCGCAGTGGCGCGAAGGTGAAATCCGCCGCGGGCGCGGAATCTGTTCAAGCACGGGCAAGGTTGATGCTCACGTGCGCTGCACGTCATTCATCCGCATCGCGCTCATCCCACCCATCGCCATCCCATTGCTGGGGTTCAGCGATGGATGCGGCGGCATCCGGATCGACCGGCTCCAACAGGGTGTAATCGTCACGCGAAGGATCACGGAACGCGCGGCTGACCGGATAGGCCTCCAGCGCCGGTGTGGATGTGCGGGCACGCAACGCCGCAGGCGTCTTGAAGGCGCCACTCAGCCAATCCAGTGCGGTGGCTGGCGCGATGAATATCGGTCCGTCCGGTGTGAGTGGGGAGGGGATCGCGCTGTTCGGTCCGGTCAACACCGTAAAGCTGTCCAGTTGCTGGCCATCTTCGTTTTCCCAGTGTTCCCACAGCCCTGCGGCGAGCAGGGCACGCCCGTCCTTGCGCTGCACGAACAGCGGCCAGGGGGGCCGGCGCTCACGGTCCCATTTGTAATAGCCGGTCATGGGCAGCACGCAGGGGCGCTGCGCCCACGCCTGCGCGTAGATCCTGCTTCGCGGCGCGCGATCAAGGCGCGCGGTGACGGTTGTGTACGGGGTGGCGGGTTCCTTCGACCAGCGCGGCACCAGTCCCCACATCATGTCCGCCACGACGATCGTCCCATCGTGGTCACGGGCGATCAGCGCGGCGACGCCGCCTTTGGCGATGTTGTAGTGGTCCGGCGCGGTGACCAGGGCGCGTGCCAGCGACTCGGGAAGTCCGTCAGGAAGCGACTCCGTGTCAGCAATGGCTTGTGCAAAACGACGCATGGCGTTGTCTCATGGCCCCGGCTTTCGGGGCCGCTTCGCTCAGAGCAGCGCGACGCTGGAGGTCTGCGGCGCCATGTCGTTGCGGGCATCCAGCCGTGCGTGGCTGATGGCCTGGTGCGAGCCACACTGGTGGCAGCGGAACAGTGCGCCGCCGGGCAGGTGGATCAGACTGGCATCTGCCGAGGAGGTGGTGCCGCAGGGGCCACATTCGACGGTCAGCGCGATGATGCGTTCGACCGCGCCTGTGTAGGAGTAGGCGGCCTCGAAGGCATGGACAACGAAGGGACGTGCGTGGGGCATCGTTGGTCCTGAGGGAGTGGGGTGGAGTGAGCATCCACCGGCGGGTGTGATGGCGTCGTGCTGGCCCTTTCCGATCAGGGTGCGGACTGAGGATCGCCCAGCGCCGCCTTGCGTGCCTGGAACACCTCCGGCGTCTGCGGCTTGACGAACAGTGCCACCAGTTCCGGATACTCCGCTTTCACTGCCTTTTCGATACGCGTGATACACGCCTCGATCTGCGGCGTCGTGCGGTCGTCCTCGAACTCCGCGCTCAGCATCGCGACGACCTGGTCCGGCCCCATCTGCATCGTGGTCACCCCGTTGGCCCGGCGCAGGTCCGCATCGTGGGTGGCCACGGCGAGGATGCGCTTGGCCACGCTGGGATGCGCAGGCTCACCCACCAACAGGCCCTTGGTTTCGCGGGCCAGCAGGAAGGCGGTGACGGCCAGCACGCCGGCAATGCACAGCGAGGCCACACCATCCAGGATCGGCATCTCGAGCAACTGTGCGGCCAGCAGGCCGATCAGGGCAAAGCCCAGCCCGAGCAGGGCGGCGCTGTCTTCCAGCAACACCGTGAAGGTGGACGGGTCCTTGCTGCGGCGGAAGGCCTCGAAGTAGCCCATCGCGCCCTTGGTGGCGCGGAATTCCCGCAGTGCGATCCACCAGGAGGCGCCCTCGAACACGAGCGAGACGCCGAGCACGATGTAGCTGATCAGGTGGTTGGTGGCCGGCTCCGGGTTACGGATGTGCTGGATGCCTTCGTAGGCCGAGACCCCGGCACCGGCGGCGAACACCAGCAGCGCGACGATGAAGCTCCAGAAGTACAGCTCACGCCCATAGCCGAACGGGTGGGTGGTATCGGGCTTCTGCTCGGCCCGGCGCAGGCCGTACAACAGCAGCAGTTCGTTGATGGTGTCCACCAGCGAGTGAACGCCCTCGCTGAGCATCGCCGAGCTGCCCGAGATGCCGGCGGCGATGAATTTGGCGATGGCGATGGCCAGGTTGCCGGCGAGCGCGGCGTAGATGACGAGACGGGAGCCGGTAGGCTTGGCCATGACGGAGGCGCAGGGGAGGGAGAAGCGCATCATCCGCAACCTGTTGTCCGGGCGGCGTGCAGGCCATCGGCGGCCCGGAAACACGCCAGGATTCCACCGGCCCTCACCTTGACGCAGAATTGCAGGCGGTGGCGTAAATTGCTTTCCCGTTCTGGTGAGCCAGCCGTTGGCCGCTGCCTTCCCCCCGCGCTCTGCAATGCCTTCAGTTCAAGGTCTGGTGCCCCGATGACGTTCGTCTGTCCATTCTCTCCCGCGCCCGCGCGCGGTGTGCGCGCTCCGGTGGTGCTGTGGTGGTGCGCGTGAGCGGACCGCCGGGGCGCTTCCCGGGCAGTACCGGGGGGGTGGCCGAGCAGGTCCGGGTGTTGGATTGGCAGGCCACGCCGGTGGGCGCGATCGAGACCTGGCCCGGGGCGCTGCGCAACGCCATCAACCTGATCCTGGCCTCGCCCGAGAGCATGTATGTGGTCTGGGGCGAGGATCTGACGTTTTTCTTCAACGATGCCTACAGCCCGATTCTGGGCCCCCGCCTGGAGGGTGCGCTGGGTGCCCCGCTGAAGCAGCTCTGGGCCGATGCGTGGGATGCGGTGCGGACTCCGATCGAGGCGGCATTTGCCGGCAATGCGTCGCGCTACGAAAACCTGCCCATTGCCATGAGCCGCCGTGGTGAACCGGAAGACACCTGGTGGACCTTCTCATTCTCGCCCATCTATCTCGATGACGGCAGCGTTGGCGGGGCGTTCTGTGTCACCAACGAGGTGACCAATATCGTTGTGGCCCAGCAACGCCTGGCCCGTGAGAACGAGCGGCTCATCGCGCTGTTCGACAAATCGCCGATGTTCATGGCATTCCTGAGCGGCCCTGAGCATCGGGTGGAGCTGGCCAATCCCGGTTACGAGCGGCTGGTCGGCAATCGGCACGTGCTTGGCAAGTCGATCCGTGACGCGCTGCCGGAGATCGTCGAGCAGGGCTTCCTGCCGCTGCTGGACGAGGTGTATCGCACCGGCAAGCCCTACATCGGCAACGAGGTGGTGTACGACGCCCCATACCCGTCCGACCCTTCATCGGCAAGGCGGATGCTGGATATCGTGTTCCAGCCCGTGGCCGGGGAGGATGGCACCACGGCGGGCGTGTTCGTGCAGGGCCTGGATGTCACCTCCCACATCGAGCTGCAGCGCTCGATGCGTCGGGTCGAGGCCCGCAACCGCCAGATCATCGACAGTGCGAAGGACTACGCGATCGTGGCCTCCGATCTGGAGGGCAGGGTGACGTTGTGGAACGCCGGTGCCGAGCACATTTTCGGCTGGACGGAAGCGGAGATGCTGGGCCAGAGCGTCGAGGTGATCTACACCGCCGAGGACATCCAGGCCGAACGGCTGCGACACAACCGCGCGGTCTCGATCGCATCCGGCGGGGTCAGTGGTGAACGCTGGTTGATGCGCAGGTCCGGCGAGCGCTTCTGGGCCAATGGCGCGATGACCGTGCTTCGCGGCGAAGACGGGGCGGTGCTGGGCTTCGTCAAGGTCCTGGGCGATCGCACCGAAGAGCAGCGGGCGAGCGCGGCGCTGGTGCATAGCGAGCGTCGCCTTGGCGCGCTGGTGAGTGCATCCTCGCAGTCGTTGTATGCGGTGAGCGCGGACTGGCGCGAGATGCGGCAGATCCTGCCCACGGGCGCGGAACCCTCCAGCGAAGGCTTCCCGACGATCACCGATTGGCGCGAAAAGTACGTGCATCCCGACGATCTGCTGCTGCTGGAGCAGGCCATCGCGCGCGCGATGGAGCATCGTCAGCCGCTGGCGCTGGAACACCGGACCCTGCTGGCCGATGGCAGCGTGCGCTGGGTGCAGATGCGGGCGGTCCCGCTGCTGGACAGCACGGGGGTCATCACCGAGTGGTTCGGCACGGCGGCGGATGTGACCGAGCGGCGCCAGGCCGAAGACCAGCTGCGTGAGCTGACCCAGACTCTGGAAGAGCGCGTGCAGGCCCGCAGCGCTGAGCTGCAGGTGGCCGAGGAGCGCCTGCGGCAGAGCCAGAAGATGGAAGCGGTCGGCCAGTTGACCGGCGGTCTGGCGCATGACTTCAACAATCTGCTGACCGCCATCTCGGTGGGCCTGGAACTGCTGGAGTTGCGCATCGATCAGCAGCGCTATGACGATGTCGGCCGCTATCTGGAGATGGCACAGTCCAGCGCTGCCCGCGCCACCGCGCTCACCCAGCGGCTGCTGGCCTTCTCGCGCCGGCAGACGCTGGCGCCGACGCCGGTGGTGGCCGATGCGATGGTGCGCGGGATGCTCGACATCATCTCGCGCACGCTGGGGCCGTCGATCGCGATCTCCACGCACTTGGACTCCGATCCCTGGGCCGTGCTGGTCGATGTGCCGCAGATGGAGAATGCGCTGCTGAATCTGTGCATCAATGCACGCGATGCAATGCCCGACGGTGGCCCGCTGATCATCAGCGCCGCGAACGTCACCTTGCAGGGGCAGGCGGCTGCGCTTCTGGATACGCCGCCTGGCGACTACATCCGCCTTGCGGTCAAAGACGCCGGCACCGGGATGGACGCGGCGGTCATCGAAAAGGTGTTCGAGCCGTTCTTCACGACCAAGCCGATCGGCCAGGGTACGGGGCTGGGGTTGTCGATGATCTATGGGTTCACCCGGCAATCCGGCGGGCAGGTGCGGATCGATTCCCAGCTCGGCCACGGCACGACGGTGGAGCTCTATCTGCCACGATTCATCGGCGAAGCGGCCGGCGAGGCGGCGGAAGACACCGTGCGGGACGTGCCGGCGGCATCGGCACCGAGCGTCGGCACGATTCTGGTGGTCGAAGACGAGGAGGCGATCCGTGCGCTGCTTACCGAGGTGCTGGGCGGGGCCGGTTATCGGGTGCTGCAGGCACCGGAGGGGGGGCAGGCGATCGATACCCTGCGGTCGGAGGAGACCATCGATCTGCTGATCACCGATGTCGGGCTGACCGGTGGACTCAACGGTCGCCAGGTCGCCGACGCAGGACGTCAGGTCCGTCCGGGCTTGCCGGTGTTGTTCATCACCGGCTATGCCGCCTCCGCTGCCGTAGGTGCAGGTCAGCTGGACGAGGGCATGGAAGTGCTCACCAAGCCCTTCACCACCACCGAGCTGGAGCGCAGGGCACGCGCGCTGCTGTCTGCCAGCGGCACTCGCTGAACGCGCTCCGGGCGTCTACACCAGCGCCCGGACGGTGCTGAGCAACTGACGGAGCGTGAACGGCTTGCGCAGCAGTTTGATGCCGCAGGCCAGAAAGTCGGGGCGGGCACCTGCCTGTCCGGCGTAGCCGGTGACCAGCAGGATCGGCATGGCCGGGTGGAGCGTGGTGGCGAGCGTGGCCAGATCGCGGCCATCCATACCGGGGAGCCCGACATCGGAGACCAGCAGGTCGAACGGTCCTTCGCGTTTCAGGCAGCCCAACGCTGTCTCGGCGTCAGCAACATCCAGGACATCGAAACCGTCCTCGCTGAGGATGTCCTTGGTCATCTCCCGGATGGGCGCATCGTCTTCGACCAGAAGCACGCGGCATCGCGGGTGGTCTGTCACAACGGTCATTGCGGTGGCTCGCCCTCATGGCATGCAGGTAACTGCGTAGCGCTCCACCTTAGCGCCCGCGCATGTTAGCCCGCCGTGCAACGCACGGGAGGCCCGCGTCATGAAGGGTAGAGAGCTGCCGCCGCAGGCAGCTCTCTACGCACCGTTCAATTCAATGCGCTGCCGGCGTGGGCGGGGCTGTCCTCGCGGAGGGCGCCAAGAATCGAGCGTGCCAGGTCCGTGCGCGTGAACGGCTTGGGCAGGATGGCGATGTTGCGTCCGACGGCGCCACTGGCCTCGATATCGCGCGGATAGCCGGAGGTGAACAGGACGCGCAGGTCCGGCTGCTGGACGAGCGCCTGCTTGGCAAGCGCCCAGCCGGACATGCCGGGCATGACGATATCGGAGAACAGCAGATCCACGTTGGCCTCGTTGCGTTCGAGCAGGCGCAGCGCCGAAGGCCCATCGTGCGCCTCCAGTACGCGGTAGCCCAGCTGACGCAGGGTTTCCACGGTATAGGCGCGGACGTCGTCGTTGTCCTCGGCTACCAGAACGGTGGTTTCGTCCTGCGCCTCGTAGGCGTTCAATGCCTGGTCATCGGCGAGCCGGACGCTGGGCAGCGCGGTGGCCGAGCGCGGGAACAGCAGCGTGATCGTGGTGCCGACGCCCTCGGTCGAATCCAGCAGGACATGCCCACCGGACTGCTTGGCGAACCCATAGACCATCGACAGCCCCAGCCCGGTGCCGCGGCCGACTTCCTTGGTGGTGAAGAACGGCTCGAACACCCGTGTCATCACGTCGGCCGACATGCCTTGCCCGGAGTCACGGACCCGGACCATCGCGTATTGTCCGGACGGTACGTCCGGGTGCTGCGCGGTGTAATCCTCATCCAGATGGATGTTGTCCACTTCGATGGTGAGGCGGCCGCCTTCGGGCATCGCATCGCGTGCGTTGACCGCCAGGTTGAGAATGGAGGCCTCCAGCTGGCTCGGGTCGATCTCCACGCACCAGATATCCGGGCTGTACACCATCTCGATCTGCACCAGCTCGCCCAACGAGCGCTGCAGCATGTCCTGCATGCCGCGCAGCTGCACGTTGAGGTCCACTGGCATGCTCTTCAGCGGTTGGCGACGTGAGAACGCCAGCAGCCGCTGGGTGACATTCGCCGCGCGCATGACGCCCTTCATCGCATTGTCCAGGGCGCGCGAGGAGTTGCCGGCTGAATCGCCCAGGCGGTCGGTCAGCATCTTGGCGTATTCGACGTTGCCGGCGATGACGGTCAGGATGTTGTTGAAGTCATGTGCGATGCCACCGGTCAGCTGGCCCACCGCCTCGATCTTCTGGCTCTGTCGCAGCGCCTCTTCGGCCTGGCGCCGGGCCGTGGTTTCCACCGCTTCAGACACCACGGCGGTGATCTGTCCGTTGTGATCGAGCAATGGCCGGAAGGAAAACTCGAAGGCACGTTTGCCGGTCGGCAGGCGCAGCTCCAGTTCATGCCGGGAGGCCGTACCGGCTGCGGCCTGATCGACCGCCGCACAGACCACCTGCGGCACGCCGGGTGTATCGGCAAACCAGGCGGATTCGCAGTAGATGGCATCACGTACGTCGTCCTTGTCTGCCAGGATGGCTGCCAACGACGCGGAATTGGTGTCGATGATGCGTCCGTCCAGGCTCAGCAGATTCTGGTGCTGGAAGCTGGATTCGAACAGCGCCTTGAGCCGGCTCTCGCTGCGATGCAGCTCGGCAGTGCGCTCACCCACCTGGCGCTCGAGCGATGCATTGCTGGCGGTCAGCAGCGACTGCGCCAGTTTGAGCTCGCTGATATCGCGCGCCATGGCGTAATACCCCAGGACCGACCCATCCGGCGCCAGCTCGGGGACGCAGTCGATCTGGGCGTGGCGTGGCTCGCCGATGCTGCGACGGGACAGCATTTCGAAGCTGACTTTCTCCCCGCCCAGCACGCGCTCCAGGTGACGCTGCACCTCGGCGAAGCCCTCCTCGCCGATGACTTCGCGGGTGTGCTTGCCGACCAGGCTGTCCGGCGTCAGGCCGTGCCATTCGACATAGGCATTGTTGGCAAAGCGGAAGCGGTGGTCGTGACCGAAGTAGGCGATCAGGGCCGGCAGCGAGTCGGTGATGAGCTTCAGCCGCTGATGGCTGTCGTGCAGTTCGGCCTCGACGCTCAGCAGGCGCCGACGTTCGTCAGCCTCGTGGATGGCCCGCACGACCGCATCGGGCAGACGCTGCAGGCGCGACTTGACCACATAGTCGCGGGCACCGCGCTTGAGTGCTTCGACGGCAAGCTCTTCGCTGAGCGTGCCGGACACGAAAATGAACGGAATCTCAGGGGCCAGCTCGCTGGCCAGGGCGAGGGCAGCATCGCCGTCGAACCCGGGCAGGACGTGGTCGGCCAGGATCACATCGAAGCCCCCGGCGCCCAGTGCCTGGACCAGGCCGTCATGGGACCAGGTGCGCTCGAACGTGAAGGGCAGGCCAGCACGTCGCAGCTGCGCCGTGATCAGCTCGGCATCCAGCGCGCTGTCTTCGACCATCAGAATCCTGATGGCCTTTCCTGTGGCAGCTTCAGCCATCGTGTCTACTCTTCCCGCCGAACAATGTGCCGTGTGGTGGCGGCTGGTTGGTGATGCCCCAGAACATGCCCAGCCCCTGGATGGCCTCGAGGAACTCCTTGAAGTCCACCGGCTTGACCACGAAGGCGTTAACGCCCAGCTCGTAGCTTCGGACTAGATCCTGCTCCTCACGCGATGAGGTCAGCATCACCACCGGGGTGCTGCTCAGGGCGCGGTCGCTGCGGATTTCCTTGAGCACTTCCAGGCCATTGAGCTTGGGCAGTTTCAGATCCAGAAGAACCACCACGGGGCCGCCATGCATCGCGCCTTCGTAGGGACCCTGGCAGCGGAGATACTCCAGCGCTTCCACGCCGTCGCGCACATGGGTCACGTCGTTGAGCAGCTGGCAGCGCGCAAGCGCCGCCATCGTCAGCTCAGCGTCTTTCGGGTTGTCTTCTACGAGCAGGATCGGTCGCAGATCTCTCATAGGTGGTCTCCAGTAACAAAGGGGATGGTGAAAAAGAACGTGGCGCCGGCGCCGACCTGGCCGTCGGCCCAGGTCCGGCCGCCATGGCGGGTGATGATGCGGTGCACGTTGGCCAGGCCGATGCCGGTGCCTTCGTACTCATCGACGTGATGCAGCCGCTGGAACACGCCGAACAGCTTGTCCACATAGCGCATGTCGAAGCCGCAGCCATTGTCTTTCACGAAAAAGATGTCTTCCGTGTCGTTGCGGTCGTGCCCGATCTCGATGCGCGGGTCGGAGGTGTCGCGGGTGAACTTGATCGCATTGGACAGCAGGTTCTGCCACACCAGCCGCAGCATGCCGGGGTCGGCCTGTACCTTGGGCAGCGCACCGATCTGCCAATCGATGGCACGCCCGGTGTACTCCATGTCCAGCTTGTGGCGCACATCATCGACCAGGGCCGACATGTCCATCGCAATCTGGCCCATCGTGGAGCGGCCCATCTGCGAGAAGCTGAGCAGGTCATCCACCAGCGTTCCTGCCGATTTTGCCGACTCCACGATGGTGTCGAGGAATCTCTTTTCTGAATCGTTCAATCGCTCGCCGGCCGAGGACCACAGCAGCTCGGAGTAACCGACGATGTGGCGGAACGGCGCCCGCAGGTCGTGGCTGACCGAATAGGAGAAGGCTTCAAGCTCCTTGTTGCTGCGGAGCAGCTGCTCATTGAGCGCGGCCATTTCCTCGGCCTTGCGCAGCACGATGTCCACGATGGCCGTGCGCAGCTCGAGCGATGCGTCGCGATCCACGTCGTTCCACGGCAGGGACTGTCTGCGCACGGTCTGCTTCCAGCCCTCGAAGGAGGTCCGGGGCGACAACGGCTGATCGCTCTCTTCCTTGCGCGGATCACCGCCCCAGCGGACGGTCCGGACCACTTCGGGCCGGAACCAGATCACGAAGCTGTCATGGATCTGCGAGATGGAGATGGCCAGCACGCCGCTGGCCACACCGGCGAAGGCCTCGGCCTCCTTCCAGTCCAGTGGCAGGGTGTCGGTGCAGAAAATGTCGCCGTCCATCTGCTGTGCGGTCAACCACTGCACCAGTTGCATGACCTGCTGCTGGCTGGGGCACTCACCGTGCAGTATGCACTCGCCGCGGTGGACGATCGCCGCACCCGTCGACTGGGTCAGTGCAAGCAGGCTGCGCTGGTCGCGGCCCAGTGCGGCCATGAAGTCGGTGTCACCGGCCATGCGGCCCATCAGCCGCACCTGGATGGCACGGCGCGCGATGCGCTCTTCGACCAGGACCGCGCGCTGTTTCACTGAAATCTGCAGCGACAGAATCTGGCCAATGAACTCGCAGGCCGTGCGGACGTGGTACGGCACGCGGCGCGCGACCTGGTTGTGGCAGGAGATCAGGCCCCACAGTTCGCCTTCGGACACGACCGAGACCGACATCGACGCACCGGTGCCCATGTTGCGCATGTACTGCAGGTGCACCGGGGAGACACTGCGCAGCATGGCCGGACCGAGGTCGGTGGGCGGTGCATCGGCGATGGCGGGCACACGCACCAGCGGCACGGGGGTGTAATGGCTGTCGGCGATCAGCCGGACCCGGTTCTGCCGGTACAGCTCGCGCGCCTGGGCGGGGATGTCCGATTCGGGGAAGCGCAGGTCGAGGTAGGAGGGCAGCACCGTGTTGCGGTCTTCGGCCACCACGGCGCCGTTCCAGTCCGGATCGAACTGGTAGATCATCGTGCGGTCGAAGCCGGTCAGCTCGCGGATATGCGCGGCAGCGAGTTCGCACAACGCCTGGGTCGTCGGCGCCTGCTCGATGGCGGCCATGAAGCGGCGGATCGAGGGATAGAGGTCTTCCAGCGAGCCCGGTTCGCCGGCGACCGGTGCCTCGAGCTCCACGATGATGTCCCTGCCGATCCGGTGCGCCACCGTGTGGTGGTTGCCCGCGCGCCCCACCGGGTGCGCGCCGAGGAACTGCGATGCACCGTCCTGGAGGGTATCGATCACCGGCCTGCACCGGGAGAGGACTCCGCCCAGCACCGCATCCAGCGGCTGGCCCAGCGGGTCGCCCAGCTGCTCCAGCAGCTCGGGCCGGGCGACCGCACGGGCATTGACCGTCAATGTGGCCTGATCAAGGACCAGGACCAGTCCGTATGGCTGGATCGCCCCCGGGGTACGAATCGGCTCACGCGCGCAGCTGGACAGATCCAAGGCGCTTGCGCCGGAATTCCTCGAGGACATTCATTGACTCCTGCTGTTTTCAGTGCTGAAACCGCCCGAATGGCACGGCATCGCCTGAAAGGCAGGAGCACACCGTCCACTGCGACCCGGTGTTGCCACAGTTCCTTTATTTTTGCATAGGAACGGGTGCTGATTTGTGAGGATGCGACGGAGTTCCTTGCGCTGCGCGCAGGTCACTCCCAGCGATAGCGCACCGTTGCCGACCACAGCCCGCCCGAGCCATCGATCGGGCCACCATTGGCGTAGCGGTAGTATTCGTTCGCCGCGAGCAGCGGCTCGGGCAGTTTCGTGACCTTGCGGTCAAAGACATTGTTGGCGTTCAGGGCAATCTCCCACCCCCCTGCCAGGGTGGCGCCGAGTTCCAGGTCCGTGATCCAGAGCCCACCGATGTCATAGGCGATCTCGGCCTGCCCGGCATAGGGACCGCTGGTGGTCACCGTGGCGGGGGAACCGTAGCGTTGGATGTCGCCATAGCGGCTCTGGCGGAGGCCGACACGGTAGCGCCCCAGGTTCCAGTCCAGGCCCAGCACCTGCCGTGACTTCGGCGCCTTGTAGAGCAGGTCGTTCTGCGAGCCGGTGCTGAACACCGGCACGTTGAAGGCCGCCAGCACCGCCGGCGTCGGCGCCAGGCCGGTGATCGTCGCGCGCGTGTGGCTGCTGGCCAGCGTCCAGCGCAGGCTCCCGCCGCGGCCAAGATCCCACCGGCCTTCCAGAGTGGCCTCCACGCCCTCGGTGCGGGTGTCGGCAGCGTTGATGAAGTAGCGCACGCCATCCTGGGCGCCCAGGCCCACCGAGGTGACCAGCGCACCCGAGCCCGGGTACAGCCCCTCGCGGAAGGTGGTGGACAGCGCGATGCGGTCGTCCACATCGATGCGGTAGGCGTCAACGGTCAACGAAGCACCCTGCCATGGCTCGGCCACGATGCCCAGGCTGAGGCTGCGGGAGGTTTCCGGACGGAGCGGTTGCGCGCCCAGGGCGATGGCCTGGGGCGAGCCGGCCTGCAGGATATGGTCGGTGTAGAAATTGCCATTGGAGGTGTTGCGATAGGCCTGCGCCGCCAGCGACGGCGCCTGGAACCCGTTGCTGATCGTGCCGCGCAGGGCGAGCCTGGGGTGCAGCGCGAAACGGGTGGAGAGGCGACCGGTGGTTTCGCTGCCGAAATCCGAATAGCGCTCATGGCGGCCAGCCAGATCGATGCGCCAGCGCGCGCCCAGATCGGCGGCGACCCCGACGTAGACTGCGCCGCTGTTGCGGCTGACGTCCACCCCATCCTCCGGTCGGTAGCCCGGCAGTGCCTGCGATCCCCCCAGTCCGATGCCCAGCACCGTGCCGACATACGGTCCATCCAGCACCCGCTGCCCGCCATGGGTGTAGGACTGCACATCGCCGGCGCCGATCCGGTAGCGCTCGTCGCGGTACTCCGCGCCCGCGCTGAATTCCAGCGGGGCGGACAACCATGCCGTCTGCAACTGACGGCGCAGGTCCAGGTTGTGGGTCCACGCGCTGTAGCGCAGGTCGCCGATGTAGAAATCGGTCTGGCTGTCCAGCCCGTAGGTCGGGTTGATGCTGTTGTGGAGGTTGATGTCCATCGCATCGCGCCCGTAGCCGCTGCTGAGGTCCCAATCCCACTGGCCGAGTTGCCCGCGCAGGCCGAGCGTCAGCGCGCCATCGTTCTCATCGATGTGCTCGGTAGGGGCGAAGCCATCCGGATCGATGGCACGCACGACTTCGTTGCGCAGTGGTTGGCGAAAGTTCTGCGGCGCCCATGCATCGCGCTGGGCGAGGGTCAACAGCCCGTAGGCGTCGACTGTCGCCGCAAGTGGGATGCTGGCATTGGCGGTGGCGGTCTTGGTGCGGAACGCGCGGATGCCGCGGTTGCGCCAGGCGTTGTTGTCGCGGGTGGCTTCGCGCGGATCCGGCGTGGCGCCGGCGGGCAGCGTCGGGTTGCTGGCCTGGTTGCCACCGGGCCGGATCGCCGTACCGGCCGCGTTGCGGGGGAAGTAGTACAGGAACGTGTCGCGCGCGGGGCTGGTGTAGTCGGTGGCGTGCTGGTCGTCCAGCTGGGCGGCCAGATGCAGGTAGCCGCCATCGCCGATGCCGAACCCCGCATCGGCCTGGACCACGCGCGAACGGCCATCGCCGGCGAAGTAGGTGCCATCGCGGTAAGAGACGTCGCCGCCACGCGGGGCCTTGTTGGTGACGATGTTGATCACGCCGGCGATCGCATCCGACCCGTAGATGGCCGAAGCGCCATCACGCAGCACCTCGATGCGTTCGATTGCGCCGGTGGGGATCAAGGCCAGATCGGCCGGGGCAGCGCCACCAAAGCCGCCCGCGCCCAGCAGTGCAGTAGCGTGGCGGCGCTTGCCATCCACCAGCACCAGCACGTGGCTGGAATTCAACCCGCGCAGCTGCCCGGCGCGGACCATGCTGTTCAGATCGCCGGTTTCCAGGGGCAGGTTGAAACTCGGCACCGTGGTGTTGAGCACATCCAGCAGGCTGGTCGCGTTGGCGGCGCGGATATCCTCGGCCGACAGCACATCGATCGGCGCGGCACTTTCACGCACGGTGCGACCCTGCGCACGGGTGCCGGTCACGGTGACGGTATCCAGGGTGGCGGTGTTGACGCTGGTGGCAGCGTCCACCTCGGGTGCGCCGTGGGCGGTGAGGGGCAGCGACAGTGCCGACAGGACGGCGACAACCAACGGCAGGCGATGGTGCGTGGACAGCATGGAGGATCCCCCGGGGAATGGTGGGCCGCTGCGGCAGCGATTGCGGCGGACAGATGGACACAGGTGCAGACATGCACACCGGCAGTCGGCGTTGAAACGGCCGGGTCAGCAGGTGTGTTGGCGCGACTGGCGTGGACAACAGCGTTGCCCCGTAGCGGCAAGGCGCACGGTGCCGATCACGGCGCCCCGCCTGCGGCAGCGGCCCAGCGGGCGAGATCGGCCGGATGCAACGCGCCGTTGTGAACCTGAAGCACCTTGCCGCGCGCATCGATCAGGACCGAGAACGGCAGTGTGCCGATGCGGTTCCCGAAGGCGGCCGCGGTGCCGGGCGGGCCGTCGCCCTCCACCAGCTGCGGGTAGGTGAGTTGAAGCTGGTCGCGCAAGGCCGTGGCGGCATCGATGTCGTCCAGGGCGATGCCGACCACGTGCACGCCGTCAGGCAGGGGCGTCTGCGCCTGCGAGAAGCGCTGCAGATCGGGCAGTTCCTTCAGGCACGGCCCGCACCAGCTGGCCCAGTAGTTGAGCAGCACCGGGCGGCCGCGCCATTGCGCCAGCGTCGCAGGGCGGCCGTCCAGATCCGTCCACTGCAGGGCAGGCGCCGCCTGGCCGGCGGGCGGGGCGGTGGTCAGCGGTGCGGCGCGGGAGGCGTTCGGCAGGGCGACGGACAGCGCGATGGTCAGCACGATGGCGAAACGGACGTGGGGCAGGGTCATGGCGGGGAGGCCGTCGAGGAGGTCGTGCGGGCCGCGAAGCGGTCGTCGGTGAGGGTGTGCAGGAACTGCTCGATGTCATCGATCTCCGCTTCGGTCAGGTGCAGCGGGTCGCGCAGCTGCGCATCGCGGCCGATCGAATCGGGGATCACCTTGCCGGGATCGTCGTAGTAGACGATCACCTCGCGCAGGGTGCTGAACATCCCGTTGTGCATGTAGGGGGCGGTCAGCGCGACGTTGCGAAGCCCGGGCACCTTGAATTCGCCTTTCTGCGCCGAATCGCCGGTGATGCCGCCGCGACCCTCGTCGTTGAACTGGCGGCCGTTGTAGATGCCGATGTTCTTGAAGCGGTCCGAGGTGAAGTCCTCGCCGGCATGGCAGCTCACGCACTGCGCCTTGGTGATGAACAGCAGGCGGCCACGCTTGGCGGCGTCGCTGATCGCGTCTTCCTGGCCCAGGGCGTAGCGGTCGTAAGGACTGTCCACGGTATTGAGGGTCTTCTGGTAGGCCGCCAGGGCACGGCCCAGGGTGCGCGGGCTCGGCGGCGCGTTGTAGGTGTCCTGAAAGCGCGCCACCCAGGTCGCATCTGCAAGCAGACGGGCGACGGCGTCATCCACCGGCAGGTCCATTTCCAGCGGGTTGGCGATCGGGCCCAATGCCTGTTCTTCCAGGGTTTCGCTGCGGCCATCCCAAAAGAACCGGGTCCGGCCGGCGCTGTTCATGACGCTGGGGGTATTGCGGGTGCCTGCGCGGCCTTCCACGCCCAGGCTGACGGCGCGGTCATCGGCGAAGGCGCGCGCAGGCTGATGGCAGCTCGCACACGAGACGGTGCGATCACGCGACAGGATGGGATCGAAAAACAGCTGCCGGCCGAGCTGGGCGCGTGGGTTGTCACTCAGGTCGCCGTCATAGGTTGGCGCATCGGCGGAGAACACCGGCACCAGCACGGCGACACCGATCAGGGTGGTCAGCAGGGCGAGGGAGCGGGCAGGACGGCGCATGACAATGCCGCGCTCAACGCGCAGCGATCTCCTGCTGAACCAGTTCGCACAGGCCGCTTTCTTCAAAGCACACCTGCGCGCGCAGGATGCCGTTCACCGGGGTGTTGCCTGCGGCGATGGGCAGACGCAGCTGCCCACGCTCGCTGAAGTAGGTGTAGCGATAGTCACCGGCAAAGCTGCGGCCATGGCCCTCGCGTGCGTCCACCGAGCGCAACGGGCCTTCGGTCTGTGCCCCGTTCGCCAGGCTGATCCGCGCCGCCCGCGGGCCGATCTGCGGCTGCTCGAAATCCGAGGCATACAGGATCCAGCCCGGCTCGATGCGCGCGTCGATGACCAGCTCGCGGGTGCCGTCGGCACGCGCTTCAAGCCGGGGATCGAGCGCGACCTTCGGGGTATCGGCGGCGCCTGCGCCGGCGCTGGTCAGCAGCAATGTCGTGGCGATGGCGAGGAGGCTGCGATTCACTCCTTCGCCCCCTGGCCCTCGGTGGTGATGCGCAGCTGCACCTCGTCGGCGATGTTGGGCAGGAACCCGGTGAGGCCGAACTCGCTGCGGCGGATGACGGCGGTGGCATTGAAGCCGATCGTGGGGATCTTGCGGCTGGGATGCTCGCCGACCTTGTTGAGGGTGGCGTCGAGCACGACCGGGCGGGTCACGCCATGCAGGGTCAGATCACCGGTGATTTTCAGGCGACCGGTGCCTTGCGGCACCACCGAAGTACTGCGGAAGCTGGCTTGCGGGTGCGTGGCGACATCGAACAGCTTGTCGCCCTTGACGATCTCGTCCAGTTTCGGGACGTGGGTGGCCAGCTCGGCCAGTGGCAGCTCCACCTGCACCTGCGAGGCAGCGGGCTTTGCCGCGTCGTAGATGAGCGTGCCGCTGCTGATCGCTGCGCGGCCGGTCGGGAAGGAGAAGCCGTTGTGGTTCCAGGTGAACAGCACATCGGTGTGGGTGGGGTCGAGCTGATAGGTCACCGGCGCGGCGGTCGCCACGGCGGGGGCGCCGGAAAGGGCGAGCAAGGCCAGTAGCAGGGGAGTACGCATGAGAAGGTCTCTGGGCAGTGGCGCGCAGTCGCCCGCAGCGTCAAGAAGACGCCGTGTGGGGCGTGCGGTGCAGGAGGGAAGCAGCGGCCAGGGGCTGGCCGCCGCGGGGGATTACGGCGCGACCGCCAGTGACGCCGCCGTGGCCGGTGCAGCAGCGCTGGCCGCGTACGGATCCGGTTCGGCGATCAGCCCATCGAGCAGGCTGTTGAAGCGGGTCACATAGTCCTTGTGATACTCGCCGGTCACCGTGCCGGTATAGCCGGTATATATCTCGCGGACCTTGCCGTCGCGACCGATGATGATCGTGGTCGGGAAGGCGGCCATATAGTTCAGGCCCTTGAGTTTCTCGGTCGCCACTTTCTTGTCGGCGATGCCGCCGAACACGATGTCGTAGCGGATGTCGAAGTAATCCTTGAACGTGGTCAGGGTCTTCTGGAAGTAATCGAAGTTGTCTTCCTGCTCGAAGGCCACGGCCACCGCCTCCACCCCGCGATGTTGGTTCTGCTTGAACCACGGCGCCAGAAAGTAGGTCTGGTCGGTGCAGTTGGGGCACCAGGTGCCGATCACTTCGACGATCACCACCTTGCCGCGGTACTTGTCGTCCTGCAGCGAGACCTGCTTGCCCTGCAGATCGGGGAAGCTGAAATCGATGCGTTCCTGGCCATCCTTGAGGAAGGTGAGTTTGTACGGATCGGGCAGCTCCACCTTGTCACTCTTCTCGGCCTCGAACTTGACCACGTTGTAGATGCCGCTGCCGAACGCGCCCTGGATGTTGCCGTCCTCATCGATCGTGCCGCGGATCAGCAACGGGCTCGGACCGCTGAAGCCGGACAGGTAGAAGCGGTTGCCCTGCACGGTGCCTTCCAGCTCGCGGGTATCGCCAACCACGGTCATGAACACGCCGGAGAGGCGGTTGCCCTCCTGCTTGAGCAGGGCGACCTGGTTGCGTTTGTCCTGACGGGCGGCCTTGTCGATGGTCTGCACGGCCCACTTGCCGCTGAGGTCCGCCGCCGGCGCCTCGTCCTGGCCGGGTTTGACGAAGCGCCAGGCTGCATTGTGTTCTGCGGTGAAGGCCAGGTTGCGCGCACCGTTGCGGCTTGGCACCAGGTCCTTGTACTGGCCAACGAGATGCTTGCCATCCTCGGAAACCTTGCCCTCCAGTACGGCATCGTAGGTGTTCATCCGCACCGAGAACGTCCCGTCGTCACGCGGAGTGACCTTGAATTTATCCGTGCGAGCGCCGTTGAGCAGGGTGAAGGTCGCGTCCTGCGCGCGCTTGCCCTTCACTTCGAAATTGAAGGGAATCGGGTCGCCATCGATGGTGAACTCGCCCCGCCAGATTCCTTCGGCGGGGAACGCTGCTTTCGCTGCAGCAGGTGCAGGCGCAGCGAACAACAGGCTTGAGGCGAGGAACAGGGTCGCGACGACGCGACCGGATAATGCCAGTGTCATGAGAGTGCTTCCAGATAATCCCCTTGGTCGCGCCAAGTCGCCGGCGATGCAGCCCCCGTTCCACTGCATCCGCAGAATGGCCGTCCCTGGCCGGTCATGTGCCATCCATGGCGTGATTGGATTATTGCCACGTGAATGTCGTAAAAGTTCATCGCCGCTTGGAACGCATCTTCATCAGCATATTCAGCAGCGCGACGATGGCAGGCTCATAACCGTTTTGATATCAGCGCCGCATGCGGCTTTGGGGCACACCGTGAGCCATCCATCGCACAGGCGACTGTCGGTGTGATCCCGGTCCCGCATCCACACCGTCTTGTTTTCAGCCTCTCGCGTATTTCACAACCTGAAGCGCAGCCTGCCGATGCGCGCTGCGTCCGCAGTGCTTGAAAAGGAGTGTCATCCGCTATGAATACCCGAGGCGATTACGCCCACCCCGAGCCCGTCGCTGCAGCGACCGTGGCCGTGGTCACCCCACCGCCGGTGGTGGATCTTCCGCGCGACAGCGCAGTGTCGTGGGGCGCGATTCTCGCCGGTGCGATCGCCGCCGCTGCGCTCTCGCTGATTCTTGTCATCCTTGGTGTTGGCTTGGGCCTGTCGTCGGTGTCGCCCTGGTCGTTTGAAGGCGTGACCGCCGAAACGTTCGGGTGGTCCAGCATCGCCTGGCTGACCTTCACTGCGATCGCAGCCTCCGGCCTGGGCGGCTATCTGGCCGGCCGCCTGCGTACGAAGTGGAGCAACATCCACGGCGATGAAACCTACTTCCGCGATACTGCGCATGGGTTCGTGTCATGGGCCGTGGCGACGTTGCTGACTGCGGCGCTGTTGACCTCGGCCATCGGCGGCATCCTCGGTGCCGGTGCCAAGGTTGCCGGCGCCACTGCCGGTGCCGCCGCCTCGACCGCAGGCGGTATCGCCGCTGCCGGTGCGGGTTCGGCTGCGATGGGCAACGATCAGGGCGACGTGCAGTACTGGGTGGATTCGCTGTTCCGTGCCAACCCGACCGCTGCGCAGCCCGCGCCGCCGGCGGGTCCCGCCGGTCCGGCCGATGCGTCCGCACCCGCCCCGGCGCCCGTTGCCAATGGTGCACCGCTGCCGCCGCGCCCGATGCCGGGTGCCGACCGTCGTCCGGACAGCCGTGAAGTGCGCACCGAGGTCAACCGCATCATTCTCAACAGCTTGAAGTCCGACACCATGGACCCGGCCGACACCCAGTATCTGGGCCAGCTGGTGGCGGCGCAGACCGGCATGAGCCAGGCTGAAGCCCAGGCCCGGGTGACCGATGTGCAGACCCGCCTGCGTGCGGCGCTGGACAACGCCAAGCAGCAGGCCAAGCAGGCGGCCGACGATGCCCGCAAGGCAACCGCCTACGCCGCGCTGTGGCTGTTCATTACGCTGCTGATCGGTGCCTTCATCGCCAGCCTGAGTGCCACCTGGGGCGGCCGTCGCCGCGACCTGTGAACCTGACCATCTGAGGGAGGAAACACCATGAAGTACATTCTGCTGTGGATGCTGGGCATTCCGATTCCGTTGTTGCTCCTGTTCGCGCTGTTGCGCTGAACGACCCATCATCAGGCCGCCCTCGGGCGGCCTGATGCGTTTGCAGGGCACCCGTTTCATCGGCCCTTCCAGGCGCCGCATCGTGCCTGCATGAACCGGTCAGCGACGTGCAGATCGTCTTCACATCATCAGCATCGCCCGTGATGCCCAATCTTCCTGAATTCATTTAAGCTTTGACGCTTACGACCCCCATTCATTCGAGTGACGGGTCGCCAGCACACCCGGTGTTCCCTCATCTTCCAGGACGTTCCCATGGCGGCTTTGCAGCAGCGCACGATCGATCTCATCCGCAGCCATCAGGAGCCCTTGCTGGCGGCATGGGCCGGCACTCTGGCCGGGTCCGCCCAGGCACAGGATGGCCGCCTTTCCGCCCGCGAGCTGGACACCCAGCTCCGCGAGTTCTGGCGCCTGTTTTTGGAGGCCCTGTCCGCGGCCGACGTCAGCTCCGTCGCGCGTGCCGAGTGGAAGGACATCCGCCGCTTCCTGGAGGAGTTGTCGCGCGAGCGCGTGCTGAAGGGCTTCAATTCCTCTGAGACCGCCAGCTTCATCTTCTCGCTGAAGCGGCCGCTGTTCGAGGTGATCCAGCAGGCCTACACGAATGATCCGGCACAGCTGGGCGACCAGCTGTGGGCGATTTCCGAACTGATCGATCAGCTGGGCCTGCACACGGTCAGCGTGTTCCAGAAAACCCGCGAAGACGTGATCCAGCGGCAGCAGGAAGAGATGCTTGAGCTGTCCACGCCGGTGGTGAAGCTGTGGGACGGCGTGCTGGCGCTGCCGATGATCGGCACGCTGGATTCGCAGCGCACCCAGGTGGTGATGGAATCGCTGCTGCAGCGCATCGTGGATACCGGTTCTGAAATCGCCATCATCGATATCACCGGCGTCCCGACCGTGGACACCCTGGTGGCCCAGCATCTGCTGAAGACGGTCACCGCGATCCGTCTGATGGGCGCCGACGCGATCATCAGCGGCGTGCGCCCGCAGATTGCCCAGACCATCGTGCACCTGGGGCTGGATCTGCAGGGCATCGTGACCAAGGCCAATCTGGCCGATGCACTGGCGCTGGCGCTCAAGCGCACCGGCCAGACCGTTACCCGGACCGCCCGCTGAGATGGAGCGCATCCCGATCCTGCAGATGGGCGATCTGCTGCTGGTGACCATCCAGGTGGACATGCATGATCAGCTCGCGCTGACCCTGCAGGACGACCTCACCGAGAAGATCCGCAGCACCTCCGCGCGCGGTGTGCTGATCGACATCTCCGCGTTGGATATCGTCGATTCGTTCATCGGGCGGATGATCGCCACGATTTCGTCGCTGGCCCGGATCATGGATGCCACCACGGTGGTGGTCGGCATGCAGCCTGCGGTGGCGATCACTCTGGTCGAGCTGGGGCTGACGCTCAGTGGCGTGCGCACCGCATTGAACGTGGAGCGGGGCATGAAGCTGCTGCAGCGAAACGACGAAGACGACGACGCCTTATGAGTGCTTCCAGTGGTTCGCTGCCGATCCGTATCGAGCAGGATGTCGTGCTGGCCCGCCAGGCCGCCCGGCAGATCTGCGTGGCGTGCAAGTTGCGCCTGATCGACCAGACCAAGCTCGTCACCGCGGCCAGCGAGCTGGCGCGCAATGCCGTCATCTACGGTGGCGGCGGGACCATGGACTGGGAAGTGGTCGAGAAAGGACTGCGCAAGGGCGTACGGCTGGTCTTCGCCGATGACGGCCCTGGCATCCCGGATGTCGCACAGGCCCTGACCGATGGCTGGTCGTCCGGCTCGGGCATGGGTCTGGGGTTGTCCGGTTCGCGCCGGTTGGTGGATGAGTTCGAACTGGAGAGTGCACCGGGGCAGGGCACCCGTATCACGATCACCAAATGGAGCTGAACTTCGGCGGCCAGGTGACGCGGATCGTGGTGGTCGAGGAGTCTTCACAGGTCGGGCAGGCCCGGCGCGAAGCGCTGGCGCTGGCCGATCTGATCGGCCTGGATGAGATGGACGCTGGCCGTGCGGCATTGGTGGCCACGGAGATGGCGACCAATGTGCTCAAGCACGGCCGCAGCGGTCGCATGTTCCTGTCCGCGGTGTGTGGTCGCGGCGGTAACGGCGTGGAGCTGGTGACGGTGGATGGCGGCCCGGGCTTCTCGTTGGCCGAATGTCTCCCCGACGGTTACTCGACAGGCGGCACCCAGGGCTTGGGGCTGGGCGCGATCCAGCGCCAGGCGACGGTGCTCGATGCCTGGTCCGATGGCAAAGGCGCGGTCGTCGTGGCGCGCATCTATGCCAGCCGTGCGCCAGGCGATATCGATGTGCCCTATGGCGCGCTGCGGATTCCGATGCGCCACGAGCTGGCCTGTGGCGATGCCTGGCATCTGCGTGCCGATGCTCAGTCCGTGGCGGTCACCGTGATCGACGGGCTGGGGCATGGACTGCCCGCTGCCGACGCAGCGCAGGCCGGTGTGGCTGCCGTTGCACAGGCCTCCGCCGTTGGGGCGCCGGCCTTGATCGGTGTCATGCACGCGGGCATGTCCGGCACCCGCGGCGGTGCGGCGGCGGTGGCCTGCGTGGACGTGGCGAGTGGCCAGGTGGAGTTCGCCGGTATCGGCAATATCGCCGCCAGTCTGTGCGAGCCCACCGGTTCACGCGGGTTGGCCTCGCACCCGGGCATCGTCGGGGTGCAATACCGCAAGGCGCAACCATTCCATTTTCACGCGGCGGCAGGCACGCTGCTGGTCATGCACAGTGATGGACTGCAGGCGCGTTGGAGCCTGCGCGACTACCCCGGCCTGTTCCACCGCCACCCCGCGTTGATCGTGGCGGTGCTGCACCGTGACTTCGATCGTGGCCGGGATGACGCCGGCATTGTCGCCCTGCGTCTTGGAGACCTGCATTGAGCGCCTCACCCCATGACCAGGAGCTGCAGCGGCTGCGCCTGGAAGCCGATGCGCTGCGCGCTGAGTTGGATGAAACCAATCAGGGTGTGCTCGCCTTGTACGCTGAGCTGGACGAGCAGGCCGAGCAGCTGCGCGAGGTGTCCGAGCTGAAGAGCCGGTTCCTGTCGTACATGAGCCATGAGTTCCGCACGCCACTGGGCTCGATCCTGAGCATGACGCGGCTGCTGGAGGATGGCATGGATGGCCCGCTGACCGCGGAGCAGCGCCGACAGGTGCGTTTCATCAGCGCCTCCACCAGTGAGCTGCGCGAGATGGTGGACGACCTGCTGGATCTGGCCAAGATCGAGGCCGGGCGCATCACCATCTCGCCGGCCTGGTTCGATCTGATGGACCTGTTCTCGGCACTGCGTGGCATGTTCCGTCCGTTGGTGGAAGGCAATCAGGTGGACCTGCTGTTCGAGGACCCGCCAGTGATGCCGATGCTGTTCACGGATGACAAGAAGCTGGCGCAGATCCTGCGCAATTTCATTTCCAATGCGCTGAAGTTCACGCCCAGCGGCCAAGTGGTGGTATCGACCCAACTGGAGGGTGAGAACGAGGTGCGCTTCAGTGTGCGCGATACCGGCATCGGCATACCGGCGGAACTGCAGTCGACCCTGTTCGAGGATTTCGTGCAGGTCGATACCCCGCTGCAGAAGCGCCTGCGCGGCACCGGGCTGGGGCTGTCGCTGTGCAAACGCTTCGCCGAGCTGCTCGGTGGCCATGTCGGCGTCGAGAGCGAAATCGGGACGGGTTCGAACTTCTACGTGGTGCTGCCGCTGACCCTGGCCACGGAGGCCGTGAATGGCGATTCCTGATCGCATCCTCGTCGTGGATGACAACGTGGCGACCCGTTACGCGGTGCGCCGCGTGCTGGAGCACCACGGGTTCCATGTGGAGGAAGCCGGTACCGGCGGTGAGGGCCTGGCACGGCTGGCCGAGCATGATTTCGGTGCGCTGGTGCTGGATGTGAACCTGCCGGACATGAGCGGCTTTGATGTGGTGCGCCAGCTGCGCGAAGACGTCCGGCTGCAGTTGCTGCCGGTGGTGCATGTCTCGGCGGCGTCGATCGCCACCGGTGACATGATCACGGGCCTCAACGCGGGCGCGGATGCCTATCTGATCCATCCGGTCGATCCGGATGTGTTGTTGGCTACGCTGCGCAGCCTGCTGCGCGCCCGTCGTGCAGAGGAAGCCCTGCGCGAGACCGAGGCGCGCTTCCGCGAAATTTTCCGTCACATCAATGCCCCGATCGCGGTATTGGATGCGTCGCTCAACGCGCACGATGCCAACGATGCCTTTACCCGTCTGCTGGGTCAGCAGGCAGGACCAGGCCAACTCGATCAGCTGCTGCAGGACCAGGTCGCGCCCCTCAGCGCGTTGAAGGTGGCCTTGGCCGAAGGCGAGCGCTGGCAGGGCACCTTCAGCCTTCGTGTCGGTGGCGCCACCCGCATGACGGAATGGCGGGTCACGCCGTACCAGGCCGCCGGGCAGGGGCTGGTGCTGATTGAAGACACCACTGAACAGCATGCGCGCGCCAACGAACAGCGGCAGGAACTGGAGAGCGCCACGTCCGAGCTCGCCTTCCAGATCGCCGAGCGCGAGCGCACCGAGATCGAGTTGATGCAGGCGCAGAAGATGGACGCGCTGGGTCAGCTCACCGGCGGCATCGCGCACGATTTCAATAATCTGCTGACCACGATCATTTCCGGGCTGGACATGATCGAGATCGCCGCCTCCAGTGGTAAATGGGACAAGGCTTCGCGCTACGTCGAGATCGCCACCGGCTCGGCACACCGTGCGGCCGCGCTGACCCAGCGCATGCTCGCCTTTGCCCGCAAGCAACCGCTCGATCCGCAGACCTTCGATGTGGTCGCGCGCGTGCGCTCGCTAGAAGACATGCTGCAGCGGTCGATCGGTGAGAACATCGAACTCGAGCTGGAGCTGGGCATTGAACCGCTGATTGCGGTTGCCGACCCGAACCAGTTCGAGAACGTGATCCTCAACCTGGTCATCAATGCCCGCGATGCGTTGGCCGGCCAGGGCCTGATCCGCATCCGCGCCGGGCGTGCCGAGATCGAGCGCGACCATGAGCTGGCACCTGGCCATTACATCACCGTGACCGTGCTCGACAACGGTGTGGGCATCCCCGCAGAGCTGTTGACCAAAGTATTCGAGCCGTTCTTCACCACCAAGCCGCAGGGCGAAGGGACCGGGCTGGGGCTGTCGATGACTTACGGGTTCGCACGCCAATCCGGCGGCAGTGCACGCATTGCCAGCGAACGTGGCGAGGGGACCGAGATCGAGCTGCTGCTGCCCGAGGGCCAGCTCCAGCCTGCAGCCCACGACACCTCGGCACCTTTACCGCTGACCCGAGGCAGCGCCGAGCGGATTCTGCTGGTCGACGATACCGATTCGGTACGCATGATGGTCCGGGAGATGCTGGTCGAGGCCGGTTACCAGGTCGTGGAAGCCATCAATGCGCAGCAGGCCTTGTTGGAGCTGCATTCGGACCGTGAGCTGGACCTGTTGTTGTCCGATGTGGGTCTGCCGGGCATGAACGGCCGGGAACTTGCTGATGCGGCGCGGGTACTGCGTCCGCATTTGCCGGTGCTGTTCGTGACCGGCTATACGGAGAGTGCGGCCGTCCGCAATGAGTTCCTGGGGCAGGGCATGTCCCTGCTGCCCAAGCCGTTCAGCGTGAACGAGCTGCTCCGGGGCGTGCGGCAGATGTTCAACCCGGGCTGAGCGGCGGCGGGCGTGGCGTGGGTACAATCGCCACTCTGCCCCCGGGGGAAGACCGCGATGACGCCATCAGGTATCGGCCCCGCCGCCCGCGTACTGGCGCAACGGGAGTGCGACGCCATTGCCGACGCGCTCGAGTGCCAGCCGGATGTGCATGCGGCGGTGCATCGTGCACGCAAGACCATCCGCCGCCTGCGCGCGCTGCTGGCCTTGCTGGACAACAGTGCACTGACCACGACAACGGCGGATGCCGCGCTGCGCCGCCTCGGCAATGGCCTGTCAGCGTTGCGCGATGCGCATGTCGTGGTGGAAACCTGTGAGCGGCTGGCGGCAGCGCAGCCCGCTCAGCCGTGGAAAGAGGTGTGCCGCCGCCTGAAGGCACGGCGCGAGAAGCTCCTCGCCCGGGCGCTGGCACACGACCCTGGGTTTGCACGCCGCCAGGCCGCACTTCTGCGTATCGGCACCGATCTGCTGGCGCAGCCTTGGGGCCTGCTCAAAGCAGCCGACGTCCGCAGGGGGCTCGCACGCAGCGAGCGCCGAACGGCCAATGCCGCCAAGCGCGCCGCGCGCAGTCACGATGCCGAGGACCTGCATCGCTGGCGCCGCAGAGTGCGTCGTCTGCGCATGCAGCTGGAGGCGCTGCCGCTGTTGGCGCCGTCCCGCGCGGTGCCGATCAAGGGACATGGGCGGAACAAGAACAAACAGGCGCGGGCCCTGCATGCGTTGAGTGATCAGCTGGGCGGGCAGCAGGACCTGCGCATGGTCCGCAATCTGGTGCGGGTGATGCCCGGCCTGTCCGAGCGGCGGGCGCTGATCGAGCAGATTGATGCGGACATGCGGGACCGCCGCGTGATCTAGCGGTAGGCCCGAGGCCCGGTGTGCGCGGTCCCGCCCGCTTTCGGCGGCTTGTACTCGCAGCGTGGGTATCCCGAGCACGACTGGAACGCGCCATACGGCCCGGTGCGCGGCACGATCACGCCCACGCTGCAGGCCGGGCAGGCCTGCTCGTGAATCGTATCGCCGGCCATCGAGGTCACGCGTACCGCGCCGTCGTTGACCAGTTCGGTCAGGAACGACGAGCGGCGCCCCTGTACGGTGAACATCGCTACCGAGCGGCGCGCACGCGTCAGCGCGACGTAGAACAGGCGACGCTCCTCGCCCAGTGGATAGGCGTCGCTCTCGGGCATCGCCAGGGCCAGTACCGGGTCGTCGGCACGCGTGTTGGGAAAGCGCCGATCCAGCATGCCGGGCAGGATGACGTAGTCCGCCTCGGTGCCCTTGGAGCGGTGCGCGGTAAGGAAGCTGACCTCCATGTGCTGCCCATGGCGTGCGCGCCACGTGGTTGGCAGCATTGCACGGTCGGCGTTGTAGCGACCGAGCACGAACACCGTGACCTTGCCATCGCGGCCTGGCGGGACCTGGCCGGTCAGCAACTGCTGGTGCAGCTGCGCCAGATACTGTTCGACCGCCCCGACCAGCCGGTCGCGTGAGGCCACCTGGAAGGCCTGCAGTACCGCCCCGTACGCGGGCGTGACCGAGTGGACCTGCTTGGGAATCTGCGCCGGATTGCGTGACACGAAGGCGCTGGAGACATCGCACAGTGCCTGCGGGCAGCGGAAGGTCTGTTCGAGCTTGAGCACCTGGCCCTGGCCGAACCACGCCACGAACCCCGTCATCACCGAGACGTCTGCGCCGGCAAACCGGTTGATGGACTGCCAGTCATCGCCGACCGCGAACAGATGCTTGCCCGGCGCCTGTACCAGCGCACGGCACAGCCGTGCACGGGCGCGCGAGGCATCCTGGAATTCGTCGGCCATCACCAGATCGAACGGCGCGACATAGCGGCCCTGTTCCAGGTGTTCGGCGGCCTGGTTGAGCATGTCCTCGAAGTCGATGCCGCCCTCGGCGACCAGCGCATCGTCCCAGCCGTCCAGGATCGGGATGATCAGTTCGAGGAAGAGGCGGTAACGGTGCTTGAAGTGATCGTCGGGCAGCCGGCGCAGCCGCTCGACCATGTCCTCCACGTGCAGGCCGTTGCTCTTGGCGTGGCTGATGAACGTCCGGACCAGGCCGATCAGCTCGGTGTCCGGCATCGGCGTTGCGCCGCCATCAGGCAGTTCGCGGTCAGGATTCGGATCGAGTTCGATGCCACGCTGCGACAAGGCCTCGCCCAGCCGCACGAACAGTTCGCCGGTACGCAACTGCAGCGGGGTGGTCTCGATCCGCTCGCTGTCATGGCCGGTGCCTGGGGTGCCCGCGCGATGCGCCGGCGCTCGCTCGTACCCTTCCAAGGGGAGGTGATCGTGATACAGCGCTATGCCCGGATAGTGGAAGTCCGGGCGGTACTGGCGGTACGCATCGGTCCCGGCATCGAATGTGCTGCGTCGTGCATAGGTGTACGCCACCCCGTTGTAGAACAGCCAGTCGGCGATCACGCAGTGCTCGATGCTGCACACGCGCTCGCCCTGCAAGGTACGCACGTACCCTTGGCCGTCCTTGTCCCACTCTTCGGCCTCCAGCGGCACGCCGATGACGGGCAGATCACGGCCGAACACCAGCCGGAACATGTCCCATTGCGTGCGGAAATGGAGGGAGCGGTCTTTCAGCGCGTCGATGATCTCGGCCAGCCGATGGAACCCCTGGGTGGCATCAACGGCCCAGTCGGGCACCTGCGGCATACGCCCGGTGGCCTGGGCAATGATGTGCCGGCCCAGCGCATGGAACGTGCGTGCTTCCACCTGCACCTGGCCCAGGCCGAGACGCTGGAAGGCGCGGTCGGCACGCGCCTGCAGTTCCGTGGCGGCGTCCTTGTTGAAGGCGAGCATGACGATGCGCTCGGGCGCGACCAGGCCGCGCTCGACGGCGTAGGCGGCCTTGGCGACCAGCGTCGATGTTTTGCCGGAACCGGCTGCGGCGACCACCTGGACGCGGTTATCGAAGCAGATCACCGCACGGGCCTGCTCAGCGGTGAGCGGGCGGCTTTCGACACGGTCCAGCAGGGGCCGGCAGGCGATCAGTTCGCGCGCCTCATGGGCCTCATTGCGGCGCGCCCACAGGGCTGGCCAGTCGGCCAGCCAGAGCATGAGGGCTGCTTCGATGGCCGAGGGATCGCCGTCCAGCTCGCTGCGCAGGTCGGCGTCATCGAAGACCGCCCACAGTGCATCCTCATCGAGCGGCAGGGCGGGGCGCGCCTGCAGCAGTGCCTGCTGCTGGTCGTGCGTGAGCCACAGCGACTCATCGTCGGCCAGATCGGTCGCGGTCTGCACCTGCGCAAGCCAGCGCTGGATCGCGGCATGGGCCTGCTGGAACAGGGTGACCTGGTCGCGTTGACGCAGTGCGCCACGGCGTTGGCTCAGCGCCTCGGCCAGCAGACGGGCGGCGGCAGGGGACAGGCCACCCAGCATCAAGGGGGCCTGTCCATCGCGATGCAGGGTGAGCCGTGCCCACGGCAGGCGCGGGTGCACCTGCAGCGCGGTGAGGGGCGCATGGTACGGATGACCGTCGATGGTCAGCAGCAGCTGGTCGTCTTCCAGGCGAAGGCGCCAGTGCGGCGATCGCGTGAGGCGTTGACCCCAGTCGCTCGGGGCCCATTCGTACGTCATCGGTAAGCGCTGTTTGATCGGACACCCATGATAAGGAAATGAAAAAATCCCCGCCTGGGCGGGGATGTCGAGTCGGCCTGCGATGGACGCGGTGCGCTTACTGCTGCAGCGCCGGCTCGCTGCGGGAACGGCGGTCGACCAGCATCGCCACGCCCCACAACAGCAGGCCGCCCAGCGCGGTGGCCGCACCGACGTAGCCGGTCACGGCCGGGCTGAAGCCGGCGCCGATCGCCATGCCGCCGAACCACGGGCCCAGCGCGTTGGCGGTATTGAACGCGGCATGATTGGAGGCCGCCGCCAGGGTCTGCGCTTCCCCGGCCACATCCATCAGGCGGGTCTGCAGTACCGCGGCCAGGGCGCCCATGGTGCCCACCGCGATGATCATCGGGAACACACTCCACATCGACTGCGCGGCCAGCGGGAACGCCAGCAGCACGATGATCGACCAGACCAGCACCACCGCCGCCGCGCGGAACTGGAAGCGGTCGACCAGCCAGCCGCCCGCCACGTTGCCGATGATCGCACCGATGCCGAAGATGCCTACCGCCAGCGGCATCCACGATTCGGCCAGGCCGGTGACCTGCACCAGGGTCGGGGCGAGGTAGGTGAAGACGCAGAACATGCCGGCAAAGCCCACCGAACCGATCGCCAGCGCCAGCCACACCTGGGTGCGGTTGAACGCGCGCAGTTCGCGCATCGGCGAGGTGCGGACTTCATCCGGATCGGGCAGCAGGAAGCGCGCGATCATGGCCACTGTGGCAATCGCCAACACGCTGACCACGGCGAATGCAGTGCGCCAGCTGAGCTGCTGGCCGAGCCATGTGGTCAGCGGATTACCGACCAGAATGGCGACGGACAGGCCGAGCAAGACCTTCGATACCGCCGCGCCGCGCTGGGCCGGGGGACTGATCGCGGCGGCCACCAGCATCGCCACGCCGAAGTACGCGCCATGCGGCAGACCCGCGACGAACCGCGCCAGCAGCATCGTGCCGTAGTTGGGGGCCAGCGCACTGGCCAGATTGCCGATGGCGTAGAAGCCCATCAGCGCCAGCAGCAGGTTGCGGCGGGCGAAGCCTGCGCCGGCGAAGGCCAGCACCGGGGCGCCGACCACTACGCCGACGGCGTAGGCACTGATCAGGTGACCGACCTGGGTCTCACTGATGGACAGCCCGCGGCTGATCTCCAGCATCAGCCCCATGCTGGCGAACTCGCTGGTGCCGATGGCAAAGCCGCCCAGCGACAAAGCCAGCAGGATCAGGGTGCGCTCGCGCGGCGACAGCCGGGCGGCCAGGGGGACGGAAGAAGAGCTCATTCAGGCAGCGTCGAACGGGGGAGCGCGGCATTGTACTGCTGCAGCGCAGCATAATCAGTGCATCCGGTAGAACGCTGGATTCGGGGGACACTGCGCACCTGCGTCAAGGGCACCCGGGTAAGCCCGCGGCGCCTGTCCGGATGGGCTATTGCCGAGTCTTCACGGATAGCGCTCGGGCCTGAACGGAAGCCCTTCCGGCACGTCCAACGGGGGGCTGACCCCATGCGCACGGCTGAGAATCTCATTGGTCCGCTTCTGTTCGGCCAGGATCTCCCGCAGCAGCCCCTTGATGCCGAAGATGGCGAAGGGAACGAAGATCCACAGCAGCCCGAACAGCGCCCAGCCGAGGCCAATCAACAGCGAGAAACCGTCCAACATGTGCATTCCTTTGTACGTGGCAGAGACGTCCGTGCGCGCATGATAGCCGCTGCACCGTTCGGGCGGCATGGGGGCAGGCGCAGGCTTCGGTCACGGCCAGTCTCGCTCATTCGTGCGACAATTTGCCTTCAAAGCCACCACCTGTCGATGGCTGCGCCATGTGGCCATAGGGGTTGTGATGTCTATCAGTACGGGCTTTCCAGCGCTCATCGGCTTTGATCTGCCCGGTCTGCAGGACGGGGCTGGCGCGTCACGCGTGATCGTCACCGCGCTTCTGGACGACACGCCCCCCAATGACTGGATGCGCATCCTGCACCGCCTGGCATGGCCATCGCTGCGCCTGGATCATGGCGTCGAGCAGATCCGGCTGGTCGGGCAGGGCATCCATTTCGTCGGCGCCATCAAGGACCCGCGCGCGTTGTCCGCGTCGGTGCGAGGTCTCTTCAACGAGGTCAACGCGAAGGCGCTGGATCGCCGCTTGTCCGCGATGGAGAATCCGCTCGACGAAGACGGTCCCGGCACGGCGCCCCTGGCGGATCCTGCGATCTCGGCGGATCCGCGTCTGGACGATGTCGCGGCGCTGCTGGCGATGCCTGCCGTGCCGGGCATGCTGGAGCTGGCCAGTGCGATGACCGGCATGCGTTTTGTCGCCGTGGCACGCGTCACGGCGGATCGATGGACGGCCTGTGCGGTGCATGACCATCTGGATTTTGGTCTGCGACCCGGCGAAGACCTGGTGCTGGAAACCACCATCTGCGATGAAATCCGCGAGCATCGCCATCTGGTGCAGTTCGATCAGGCCAGCACCCACCCGGTGTTTTCCAGCCACCCCACGCCGGCGCTGTATGGGTTCGAAAGTTACATCTCGGTGCCGATGTTCCGCCGCGATGGCGGCTTCCACGGCACCCTGTGCGCGCTCGATCCAAACCCCTCCAGGCTCGATGCCGCCACGGTGAAGGCATTCGAGATCCTGGCCGGCGTCATCGGCGCGCAGCTGGAGGTGCCGGAAGCGTCCGCCGAGGCGGGCCAGAAAGTGCCCAGCATGAGCGAGGCACTGTCGGTGCTGTCCGGTCAGGTAGACGCACTGGATGCGGCGATGCTGCCGGAGCAGTTCCGCGCGGTGACCGCGCGGTTGCGTGAGCTGGTGGACGCGCGACGGGCGGTCCTGGACTGATCGCGCCGCTGGGCAGCGATGCGCAGGTCTTTGTCCCCTCAGCCGTCCACTTCGACCCGCGCAAAACGCGCACGCCACTGCCCGTCCACCTCCACCTGCGCGACGAACATCTCGAACGGGCGCACCCACAGCCCGATCTCCGCATCCAGTGGCCGGTACAACACCATCGGCATCAGGGTTTCGCTGTGTCGCACGAGGCCGATCACCTCGTAGTTGCCGCCCTTGAAGTGGCGGTAGTGGCCGAGGGCCAGGGTGGGCAGCGGAGCGAGATCGGACATGGTCGGGCAGCGAGGCAGGCGGGCCGACCATTATCGCCTGAGGTGCCGAGGACGTCGCGCGGGGTCAGCCCGCGTCCGGCAGCGGACCGGCCCGGCACACGCTGACCAGCTGCAGCACGGCGTCAGGGTGCATGGGGCGTGCGAGGTGATAGCCCTGAGCTTCGTCGCAGCCCCACAGCCGCAGCAGCGAAAGTTCGGCTTCGTTCTCCACGCCTTCGGCCACCGTGCGGTACCCGAGCTGCCGCGCCAGCTTGATGATGGCCTCCACCTTCAGTCGCGCGGTGCGCGAGCGTGCCAGTCCGGTGACCAACGTCTGGTCGATCTTGATGTGGCTGATCGGTACCTCGCTGAGGTAGCCGAAGTTGCTGTACCCACTGCCGAAATCATCAATCGCGATGCGTACCCCGGCGGCGGCCATCTCCCGCAGCTGGGGAAGGGCTGCAGGATGGTGGTTCAGCCATTGGCCTTCGGTGATCTCGATTTCGATCAGGCCCGGTGCCAATCCATGCGCGTGCAGCCGCTCGGACAGTACGCTCCACACGCGCTGGTCGTCGAAATCGCGCGGTGAAAGATTGAGCGACAGGCTGAAATCGGGCACCCGCTTCTGCCACTGCGCCGCCTGGGCCAGCGCATGGTCGATCACCCAGCGGCTGATGGCGGGCATCAGCGCGGTGCGCTCGAGGACCGGAATGAACTCCCCGGGGCTGACCGGACCGAGCATCGGATGGGTCCAGCGCAGCAGGGCCTCGGCCGATACCGGCAGTCCAGTGATCAGATCAAAGCGTGGCTGGTAGACCAGGCTGAACTGGTGCTGGGCCAGGCCGCGGCCGGCGTCGGAGGCCAACCGATAGCGGCGACGCAACGCATCGTCGCGCTCCTGCGAATACCAGCACAGGCAGTTGTCCGTCTGGATGGCGTGGTGCATGGCGACCAGGCATTTGCGCACCAGATCGCCGGTCTGCCCGGGGGCCGAGAGAAAATCGCAGACGCCGGCATGGAACTGCGGCGACATCGGGATACTGCCGGCCATCAGTGGCCGACGCATGCGGATGCGGAGACGATCGAGCAGCGCTTCGGTCTCTTCATGCGAGTGGTCGGCCAGCAGGAACGCAAAGCGGGTCATCCCGATGTGGTAGACCTGCGCCATGTCACGCAGCACATCCTGCACGCGCAGGGCAGCCTGGCGCAGCAGGGTCTCCACCGGCTTCATGCCCAGCGCCTGGCCGGCATCATTGGCGCTCTGGAGATCGAACACATCCAGCACCACGGCAGTGAACGCACGCGTATCGGCGTGGCGGGACAGGGCGTTGAGGTCGGCCTGGAACTGGTGCCGGTTGGGCAATCCGCTGATCTGCTCGCGGCGGCCCAACGACATTTTCAGTTCCATCTGCGCGACGACCACGCGCGACAAGGTCTGCAACTGCAGCTGTTCTTTAGCAGACAGCTCCCGCGGCGCGCGGTCCATGATGCACAGGGTGCCGAGCGCGACGCCCGCTTTGGTGACCAGCGGCGCGCCGGCATAGAAGCGCAGCTGCTCCGGCCCGGTCACCAGGGGATTATCGGCGAAGCGCGGGTCCTGGCGCAGATCGGCGACCTGCATGACGGTGTTGGATCCCAGCGCGCGCGCGCAGATCGAGGCATGCCGATCGGTGCGGCGTAGTGCCAGGCCCACGCCCGAAATGATGTGCTGGTGATCGGCGTCGAGGATGGACACCCATGCAATCGGGACGCCAAAGCTGAAGGCAGTCAACTCGGCGATGGGATCGAGCGCGGTACCCAGCGCTGGATCCATCACGTTGAGCGCCTCGATCAACGCGATCCGATCTACATCATTGCTTCTGTCCAGCATCTACCGCGCCCTGTTCCGACTACATCGCCACTATCCGGGGTGTCATGCAGAACCGGTGTGAAGCAGGTGAAACGGGGATGAAGCGTTCACGCTGGCGGCGTGGCGCCCGTTCAGGGCGAGACGGGGGACTGCAGCAGGGTGACCAGCTGGCGCAGGCGATACGGCTTGGGCAGGAATTCGACATGCTCGGGCAGCGGCGGCAGCTGCGAGCGGGCGTAACCGGAGGCCAGGATGATGCGCGCATTGGGCAGCACATCGGCCACATGCTCGCTCAGTTCCACGCCACTCATGCCATTGGGCATGCTGATATCGCTGAACACCACATCGAACCCACCCGGATCCTGCATCAGCCGCAGCGCGGCCGGGCCGTCATCGGCGGTGTGGATCTCGATGCCGAAGTCCTGCAGCGCCTGGCCGATCAGTTCACGCAGGTCCTGCTGGTCTTCGACCATCAATACGCGTAGGGGCTCAGACATGCTCGACTTCCTCAATGACAGGTAACAACAGGCGGACGGTGGTGCCCCGTCCGGGGGCGGTTTGTACGTCGACGAAGCCGTCGCACTGGGAGACGAAGCCGAACACCTGGCTCAGGCCCAGTCCGCTGCCTTTGCCGACTTCCTTGGTGGTGAAGAATGGCTCGCTGGCGCGCTCGGCGATGTCCGGGGGCATCCCGTTGCCCTCATCGGTCACCGCGATGGCGACATAGTGGCGGCGCATGGGCTGGGACAGATCCGGCGCCAGTCGCTGTTCGACCTCGGCCGTGATCGTGACCGTGCCGCCCTGGGGCATCGCTTCGCCACTATTGAGCACCAGATTCAACACGGCGCTGTGCAACTGTACGCCATCGGTAATGATCGGGGGCAGATCCGAGGTCAGATTCAGCTTTACGTCGATGCTCGCCGGGCAGGCACGACGCAGCACCGGCAGGGCGTCAAGCAGGAATTCCTGCACCACCACCGGTTCGCGCACCAGGGTCTGATCGGAGGAAAAGGCCAGCAGCTGGCGGGTCAGCAGCGAGCCACGGTCGGCGGCTGCCTGGGCCAGGTCCACCAGCTCCTGGGTACGCCCTTCGGCACCGGGGCGCAGGGCGATCAGATCCAGTGCGTTGCCGATCGTGGTCAGCAGATTGTTGAATTCGTGGGCCAGGCCGCGGGTCAGTCGACCGACATTGTCCAGTTGTCGCTGCTGCACGTGCGCGCGTTGCGCATCCTGCAGCAGGCGCTGGGCCTGGTAGCGTTCGGTGACGTCCTGGGTGACTTTGACGAAGCCGAGCAGGCAGCCGTCTTCGCGGACCGGCTCGATCACCTCACCGGCGCGGAACCGCTCGCCGTTGCAGCGCACCCGCCAGCCTTCACCGATGAAGCGGCCGTGGTCGCGGGCGTAGTCCAGGGCTTGCTGCGGCACGCCGAGCTGCTGGTCTTCGGGGGTGTAGAACAGACCGATATGCTGGCCGATCACCGCCTCGGCGGTGTAGCCCTTGACCCGTTCGCAGCCGCGGTTCCAGTTGCAGATGCGGCCCTGCGTATCGAGCAGATAGATCGCGTGGTCGCTCACGTTGTCGATCAACAGCTTCAGCTGCCGGCTTTCGTCGGCAAGCGGTGCAACGCTGGATACGGCCTGGACCACGACGGCTATCGACTCCCCCGATAAGGGTCCGAACCGTAGGGGGCGGGATGTGAAGAACGTGTCAAGAACGTGCGCCAAACACGCTGACTTCTGGCGCTTAACAGCCGTTTACCGCTTCGGGTACCATCAGCCCCCTTTTAAGCTGGAACACGGCATGAATTCTGCGCCCACCTCCCGTGACCGTTGGATCTGGCTTGCGTCGGCCGCCTTGATGGCCGCCACGCTGGGCACGGAGATGGTGGTGCCGCTGGGCTATGCGGTCTGGCTCACCTACTTCATGGCGGTGGGCATCACGCTGTTCCAGCGCCGGATGGAAGTGCCTCTGCTGGTGGCGATCGGGTCCTGCATCCTGCTTGCGGTGGGCTACAACGTGGCGCCGTCCAGCAGCAACTCGGCCTTCTCCTTCGTCAACCGCAGCATCGGCGGCGTTGCTTTCCTGATGATGGCGCTGACCGTGATGAAGGCCATCGGTGCGCGCCGGGAAGCGGCCGATGCGCTGTGGCTGCAGGCTGGCGAAAACGTGGTGGGCACCAGTCTGCAGGGCGATCCCACCCCGCGTGAACTGGCCGACGCGGCCATGCGCGCGCTGTGCGCGCAGCTCAATGCCGATGTCGGCGCCATGTATCGCCTGCAGGGCGAGCGGCTGGTGCTGGTCGGTGGCGCCGCGCTGCCTTCGCAGCTGCCGGAGACCCTGCCGGCGCATGCCGGCCAATGGGGCGAAATCATCCGCGAGGGCCGCGCGCGTCGGCTGGAGGACAGCGACAGCCCGCTGGATATCGATACCCCGCTGGGCCGCACCACGGTGCACCAGCGCCTGCTGGGCCCGATCACGGCCGACGGCGTGGTGATCGGCGTGATTGAACTGGGCCGTGCCGGCGTCTCGCCTGCGCGTGGCCTGGAGATGGCGCTGCTGCTGCAGTGCGCCGAGCCGATCGGCATCGCGCTGCGTGCGGCGCTGCTCAATGCGCAGCTGGTGGAGCTGCTGGAGGAAACCCAGCGCCAGAGCGAAGAGCTGCAGACCCAGCAGGAAGAGCTGCGCGTGGCCAACGAGGAGTTGGAGGAGCAGAGCCGCAGCCTGCTGCATTCCCAAGCCAACCTGGAGCAGCAGCAGGCCGAGCTGGAACAGACCAACGTGCAGCTTGAAGAGCGCACCCACGAACTGGAGTCGCGTCAGCAGGCCCTGTTGCTGGCCCAGGCACAGCTGGTGCAGAACAGCGCTGAACTGGAGGCCAGCTCGCGTTACAAATCCGAGTTCCTGGCCAACATGTCCCATGAGCTGCGCACGCCGCTCAACAGCTCGCTGATCCTGGCCAAGCTGCTGGCCGACAACAAAGAAAGCACGCTGACCGCCGAGCAGGTCAAATACGCCCAGGCGATCCATTCCTCCAACAACGACCTGCTGGCGCTGATCAACGACATTCTGGACCTGTCGCGGATCGAGGCCGGCCATGTCGAGCTGGTCGAAGAAAACCTCGCGGTGTCCAGCGTCCTGCAGCGCCTGAAGGAAACCTTCGAGCCGATGGCCGTGCAGAAGGGCTTGAGCCTGGAGATCAGCGCCACGCCGGACGCGCCGACCCAACTGCTGGCCGACAGCCAGCGTCTGCAGCAGATCCTCAAGAACCTGCTGGCCAATGCAGTCAAGTTCACCGAACACGGCAGCGTGTCGTTGAAGGTGCGCAGTGCCGGGGCAGGGCGGATCCAGTTCGCGGTGTCCGATACCGGCATCGGCATTCCGGAAGAACAGACCGCGGTGATCTTCGAGGCCTTCCGCCAGGCCGATGGCAGCACCCGCCGCCGTTACGGGGGTACCGGGCTGGGGCTGTCGATCTCGCGCGATCTGGCGGCCCGCATGGGGGGCAGCATCACCGTCTCCAGCGAGCCGGGCCGGGGCAGCTGCTTCACGCTTGAACTGCCGCTGCTGGCCGGTGGCGGTACCGGCACCGCGCACAACGTCGTGCACGACGTACGCCCCGCCACCGTGGCAGCACCGGCCGTACCTGCCGCTGCTCCGCTGGGCCGTGCCCACGCCGACGCCACCCCCGCACCCGCGCCTGCGGCCAAGGTGATGGATGACCGGGGCCGCCGCAGCCGCGCGGGCCGGATGATCCTGGTGGTAGAGGACGATGCGACCTTCGCTGGCGCGCTGGTATCGATGGCGCACGAGCTGGATTTCGACTGCGTGGTCGCCGGTACTGCCGAAGAGGCATTGGGCCTGGCTACCGAGCTGCGCCCGAACGGCATCCTGCTCGATATCGGTCTGCCCGATGTGTCCGGGCTCAGCGTGCTGGAGCGTCTCAAGCGCGACCCGGCGACCCGCCACATTCCGGTGCATGTGGTGTCCGGCCTGGAGCGGTCGCAGGTGGCGATGGAGCTGGGCGCGATCGGCTACGTGATCAAGCCGGCCACGCGCGAGCGCCTGGTCGGGGCGATCCAGCAGCTGGAAGCCACCAGCCAGCGCGATGTGCGCCGCCTGCTGATCGTCGAGGACGACAGCGAGCTGCGCTCCAACCTGCAGCTGCTGCTCGGCCGCGACCAGCTCGAAATCACCGCGGTGGGCACCATCACCGAGGCGATGGCCGAGCTGGCCGGCTCCACCTTCGATTGCATGGTGACCGACCTGGCGCTGCCCGACGGCACCGGCTACGACCTGCTCGAGCGCATGGCCGGCAATGATGCGGTCGCCTTCCCGCCGGTGATCGTCTACACCGGCCGCGCGCTGACCCGTGATGAAGAACAGCGCCTGCGCCGCTATTCCAAGAGCATCATCATCAAGGGCGCGCGCTCGCCCGAGCGCCTGCTCGACGAAGTGACCCTGTTCCTGCACAGCGTCGAGGCCTCGCTGCCGACCGACCAGCAGCGCCTGCTGCGTGAAGCACGCCGCCGTGATGCGGTGCTTGATGGCCGCATCGTGCTGCTGGCCGAGGACGATGTGCGCAACATCTTCGCGCTGTCCAGCGTGCTCGAGCCGCTGGGTGTCACCCTGGAAATCGCGCGCAATGGTCGCGAGGCGCTGGACAAGCTGCGTCCCGAGATCGACCTGGTGCTGATGGACATCATGATGCCGGAGATGGACGGGCTGACCGCCATGCGCGAAATCCGCGCGGACAACCGCTGGCGCGACCTGCCGATCATCGCGCTGACTGCCAAGGCCATGCCCGATGACCGCGAGCATTGCCTGCAGGCCGGTGCCAACGATTACATCGCCAAGCCGATCGACGTGGACAAGCTGGTCTCGCTGTGCCGCGTGTGGTGCTCGCGCCGATGAATGAAACGGAGTTGTTCGACCTGGAGCTGAAGCTGCTGCTGGAGGCGGTGTACCAGCGCTACCACTACGACTTCCGTGACTATGCGCTGGCGTCGCTGCGGCGGCGCATGCGCCATGCCATGTCGCGGTTCGACTGCCCGACCATGGGCGCGCTGCAGCACCGCCTGCTGCATGAGCCGGACACGTTCGCCCAGGCGATGCAGTACTTCACCGTGCAGGTCTCGGAGATGTTCCGGGATCCGCCGTACTTCCGGGTCCTGCGCGAGCACGCCGTTCCGGTGCTGCGCACCTATCCCTCGATCAAACTGTGGGTGGCCGGCTGCAGCACCGGTGAAGAAGTGTGGTCGCTGGCGATCCTGCTGCATGAGGAGGGCCTGCTGGATCGGGCGATCATCTACGCCACCGACATCAATCCCGAAGCGCTGCAGGCCGCCGAGTCCGGTGCCTTCGCGCTGGACCGGCTGGCGCAGTTCAGCCGCAATTACCTGGCCGCCGGCGGCACCGGCTCGTTGTCGGATTACTACAGCAGCGGGTATGGCAGTGTGGTCTTCGACCGCCGCCTGAAGCGCAACATCGTCTTCGCCGACCACAGCCTTGCCACCGACACCGTGTTCTCCGAAGTGCACCTGGTCTCCTGCCGCAACGTGCTGATCTATTTCCAGCGTCCGCTGCAGGACCGTGCCATCGGCCTGTTCCATGAGGCGTTGGTGCACCGCGGCTTTCTCGGCCTGGGTAGCAAGGAGTCGCTGCAGTTCGGCGAGCACGCGGCCGCTTTCGAGGCCTGCGCACGCGACCAGCGCCTGTACCGGAAGCTGGCCTGATGCTCGGGATGTCGCAGCGCAGCCGGTTCGATCTGGTGGTCATCGGTGCGTCCGCCGGCGGCGTCAGTGCGCTGCAGTCGCTGCTGTCTGCGTTCCCGGCGACGCTGGATCTGCCCGTGCTGGTCGTGCTGCATCTGCCGCGCGACCGGCCCAGCCGCATCGCCGACCTGCTCGACGCCGGCTGTCCGCTGCCCGTGCGCGAGGCCGAGGACAAGCAGCCACTGCAACCCGGGACGGTGACGTTCGCGCCACCGGACTACCATCTTCTGGTGGAGGACCGCGCCACGCTGGCGCTGTCCATCGATCCGCCCGTGCTGTTCTCGCGCCCGGCGATCGACCCTCTGTTCGAGAGCGCTGCCGACGTGTTTGGCGACGGCGTACTGGCCATCCTGCTCACCGGTGCCAGCAGCGACGGCAGTGACGGGGTCGCCGCGGTCCGCCAGGCGGGCGGCGAAGCCTGGATTCAATGCCCTGAGGAGGCGTATTCCTCGATGATGCCCGCATCGGCCCTGGCACACGCCGGCGCCGACGCGGTGCTCCCGCTCACCTCCATCTGCACGCGTATGAAAGGTCTTACCCGATGAACCTGATCGAGCCCGCCGGGTCGACTGCCACCACCGATTGCGTGAAGCTGCTGATTGTCGATGACATTCCGCAGAACCTGGTCGCGATGGAAGCGCTGCTGCGCCGCCCGGGCCTGGAGATCCTGTGTGCCCCCTCCGGCGCTGAGGCACTGGAACTGCTGCTGGAACATGAGGTCGCGCTGGCGCTGCTGGATGTGCACATGCCGGAGATCGACGGCTTTTCGCTCGCCGAACTGATGCGTGGCTCGCAGCGCAGCCGCGACGTGCCGATCATCTTCCTGACCGCCTCACCGAACGACCCGGTGCGGGCCTTCAAAGGCTACGAAACCGGGGCGGTGGATTTCCTGCACAAGCCGATCGAGCCGCAGGTGATCCTGAGCAAGGTCAACGTCTTCATCGAGCTTTACCAGCAGAAGCAGCTGCTCAAGGCGCGCAACGAGGCGCTGGAGCATGCGCTCAAGCTCAATGAAACGATGATGGCGGTGCTGACCCACGACCTGCGTACGCCGCTGGCCGCGATCCTGCTGTGTGCCGACAAGTTGTCACTGGACCTGCCCGACGACAGCCAGGTCCAACGCACGCTGGTCCATCTGGAGAACAGTGCCCAGCGCATGGTGCGGATGGTCGAGCAGCTGCTGGACTTCTCGAAGATCCGCACCGGCGGGCTGCGTCTGTACACCACTGATTGCGACCTCGCCGAGCTTGCCTCGCTGGTGGTCGCCGAGATTGGTCGGGCGCATCCCCAGGCGACGATCGAGCTGCAGGTGCAGGGCGATGCCCATCTGCAGGGGGACCCGGATCGCCTGGCGCAGCTGCTGTCCAATCTCGTGAGCAACGCCGTGCTGCACGGCGGCGATGCGCCCGTGCTGGTACGCCTGGAAGGGGAGCGTAGCGGGCCGCTGCGCGTGCAGGTGCGCAACGCGGGCCAGATTCCGGAGGCCTTGCTGCCGCGGCTGTTCGAGCCGTTCAAGGCCAGCTTCCACGACAGCCGTGGGTTGGGGCTGGGGTTGTTCATCGCCAGCGAATTCGCGCGTGCGCATGGCGGCACGCTGGTGGCTGTCAACGAGGACAGTACCGTGTTGTTCGAGACGGTATTGCAGCGTCGGCCTCGCTGAGGTTCGGCGTTAGGTAAACTGTTCCGGCGCCGCAGCCCTTCGCCACCGGCCCATTGCTGGAGCCACCATGCCGTCGTCGACCCGTAAAGCCGCCTCGCCCCTGATCGATGCCCAGGTGCATGTCGAGGGCTTCGTGCAGGTGCGTGAAGCGCGCCGGTCCGAGCTGGTCGAGGATTACGTGGAGCTGATCGCGGACCTGATCGCCGATGGCCGAGAAGCCCGCCAGGTGGATATCGCCACCCGGCTCGGGGTTGCGCAGCCCACCGTGGCCAAGGCGCTCAAACGGCTGGTCAAGGAGGGCTGGGCGATCCAACGGCCGTATCGCGGGGTGTTCCTGACCCCGGCCGGCGAGCAGCTGGCGGTGGAGATGCGCGCTCGCCATCAGACCGTGGAGCAGTTCCTGCTGGCCCTGGGCGTGGACGCCGATTCGGCGCGACGCGACGCGGAAGGAATCGAGCACCACGTCAGCGAGGCCACCCTGGCCGCGTTCGAGGCCTTCGTGCGCAAGGCCAACGGCCATGGTTGAGCGGCTCGCCCCGCCACCACCACTGGGCGTGCCCGTGCACGACCAGGATGAGCATTGGATGCGTCACGCGCTGGGCCTGGCCGAGCGTGCCGAGCGTGAATTCAATGAGATTCCGGTCGGCGCAGTCCTCGTCGGTGCCGATGGCACCGTGCTCGGCGAAGGCTGGAACCTCAACATTGCCGACCATGACCCCAGCGCGCATGCCGAGATCGTGGCGATGCGGCAGGCGGGCAGGGCGATCACCAACCACCGGCTGATCGGCAGCACGCTGTACGTCACCCTGGAGCCGTGTGCGATGTGTGCCATGGCCATCGTGCACGCACGGGTGGCGCGGCTGGTGTATGCGGCCACCGACCCCAAGACCGGTGCCTGCGGCAGCGTGTTCGACCTGATCGGCGACCCCCGGCACAACCACCGTGTGGAGATCCACGGTGGCGTACTGGCCAAGGATGCGAGCACCCGGCTGACCAACTATTTCCGCGCCAAGCGCGGCAAGCCACCGCTGCTGCTGGAATAAGGGCGCCGCAGCGACAGGGTCGTGACGGGTTGGCGGTATCATGTGGGCCTTATCCATTCCTGGTCGCGGCGCAAGCGGCGGCCCAGCACAAGGCGAACACATGGCGGACAACGGCGCAGAAGGCGAGCGACTGATCTGGATCGATCTGGAAATGACCGGCCTGGACACTGACAACGATTCGATCATCGAGATCGCCACCGTGGTCACCGATGCGCAGTTGAACGTGCTCGCCGAAGGTCCGGAGTTCGCCATCCATCATCCGGTGGAGCGGCTGGAGGCGATGGACGAATGGAACCGCAACCAGCATCGTCGCTCGGGACTGTGGCAGCGCGTGGTCGAGAGCACCGTCACGCTCGGGCAGGCCGAAGCGCAGACCATCGCCTTCCTGCAGCAGTGGATCAAAGCGGGCGCCTCGCCGATGTGCGGCAATTCGATCTGTCAGGACCGTCGCTTCCTGCACCGTGAAATGTCGCGTCTGGAAAAGTACTTCCATTACCGGAATCTGGACGTCTCCACGATCAAGGAACTGGCCAAGCGCTGGGCGCCCGGCGTGGCCGCCGGCGTCGGCAAGACCGCCAGCCACACCGCGCTGAGCGACGTGCATGATTCCATCGAAGAACTGCGCCACTACCGCCAGTTCATGGGCGCGCTGTCGGGCCTGCCGGCCTGACCCGAACGCCGGGCATCGCCCGGCAACGCAGCCTGTGCGCAGGCGTTCAGCCACCGGCAGGCGAGGCAACGAGCGGTATACATCGGCGGCGCTATGATCGCGGCCATGAACGCCATCACCTCGCCGCAACCGCCGCCGCTGTCCTCCTCGATCCTGCCCACCTCGCAGGACTGGCGCGACCTGCAGCGTGCGGTGGACCTGCTCGAATCGCCCACGCTGACCGCCAAGATGGCCAACCTGATCGGTTCGCCGCTGGAGTTCGCGGTCAAGCGCCTGCCGGATTCGGTGTCCCGCCGCATCCACGGCGCGGTCGAAGCGGCGCTGTTCAAATCCGCCCAGGCCGCGTTGTGGACGATGGACAACACGCCCGGTAAAGCCGCCTCGACACGCTGGCACAAGCTGGCCGCAGCCACCTCCGGTGCGGTCGGCGGCGCGTTCGGCTTCACCACGCTGTTCATCGAGCTGCCGGTGTCCACCACGATCATGATGCGTTCGGTGGCCGACGTGGCCCGCAGCGAGGGCTTCGACCTGCGCGAGATGAGCACCCGGCATGCCTGTCTGGAGGTGTTTGCCTTGGGCGGCAACTCCGGCAAGGACGATGCCAGCGAGACCGGCTACTACATCACGCGTGGCTTCACTGCCGAGGTGATGCGTCACCTGTCAGCCGAGCTGGCCGGCCGCGCGGTCGGCGGCAGCCCGGTGATGATCGGGTTGACCCCGAAGGAAGCCGGAAAATGGTTGGCCAAGCTGGTGGAGAAGGTCGCCGCGCGTTTCGGCGTGGTGGTCACCGAGAAGTTCGCCGCGCAGGCGGTGCCGATCGTCGGGGCGGTCGCCGGTGCGACGCTCAACACCATGTTCACCGACTACTACCAGGACGTGGCGCGCGGTCATTTCATCGTGCGCCGGCTGGAGCGGACCTACGGGTACGAGACCGTGCGGGCCGCCTATTCGATGCTGGCGGCGGAGCGTACCTGATTGCCATGACCGCCGAGGCCTGAAGACGCTATCGACGTCACACAAAACAACACCCCGCTTGCGCGGGGTGTTGTTTTTCATCGCATTGCCGAAAGGATCAACCCTTGGCTTTGAGCTTGGCCAGACGCAGCCAGGTATCCACCACGGTATCCGGATTCAGCGACACCGACTCGATCCCTTCCTGCATCAGCCATTCGGCCAGATCCGGGTGATCGGACGGGCCCTGGCCGCAGATGCCGACGTACTTGCCCTTGGCGCGCGCGGACTTGATCGCCATCGACAGCAGCTTCTTCACCGCCGGGTTCCGCTCGTCGAACAGGTGCGCCACGATCGAGGAGTCGCGGTCCAGGCCCAGGGTCAGCTGGGTCAGGTCGTTGGAGCCGATCGAGAAGCCGTCGAAGATCTCCAGGAACTCATCGGCGAGCAGTGCGTTGGACGGCACTTCGCACATCATGATGATCTTCAGGCCGTTTTCGCCCTGCTTGAGGCCATTCTGTTCCAGCACCTCGACGACCTTGCGGCCTTCTTCCAGGGTGCGCACGAACGGGATCATGACCCACAGGTTGTCCAGGCCCATCTCGTTGCGCACGCGCAGCACGGCCTGGCATTCCAGGGCGAAGGCGGCCGAGAAGCTCGGATCGACGTAACGGCTGGCGCCGCGGAAGCCGATCATCGGGTTCTCTTCGTGCGGCTCGTAGTTGGTACCGCCTATCAGGTTGGCGTACTCGTTGGACTTGAAGTCCGACAGGCGCACGATCACCGGGTTGGGGGCAACCGAGGCGGTCAGGGTGGCGATGCCTTCGGCCAGACGACCGACGTAGAAGCTGACCGGATCAGCGTAACCGGCGATCTTCTCGTCGATCTTCTTCTTGGTCGCCGCGTCCTGGCGGTCGTACTCCAGCAGCGCGTTCGGGTGGATGCCGATGTGGCTGGCGATGATCATTTCCAGACGGGCCAGGCCGATGCCGGCGTTCGGCAGCTGGCCGAAGTCGAAGGCACGTTCCGGGTTGGCCACGTTCATCATGATCTTCAGCGGCGCTGGCGGCATGTTGCCCAGATCCGTGGTGGTGCGCTCGAACTCCAGGATCCCGTCGTAGATGAAGCCGGTGTCACCCTCGGCGCAGCTGACGGTCACTTCCTGGCCGTCCTGGATCAGCTGGGTGGCGTTGCCCGAGCCGACCACGGCCGGCACGCCCAGCTCACGCGCGATGATCGCCGCGTGGCAGGTACGGCCGCCACGGTTGGTGACGATGGCCGAGGCGCGCTTCATCACGGGCTCCCAATCGGGATCGGTCATGTCGGCGATCAGCACGTCGCCGGGCTGCACGCGGGCCATGTCGTCCAGGGTGCGCACCACGCGGGCGGTACCGGCACCGATCTTGGCACCGACGGCGCGGCCTTCGGCCAGCACCTTGCCGTCCTTCTGGTTCAGTGCGAAACGTTCGATCTGGGTGGCATGGCCACGCGACTTCACAGTCTCCGGACGCGCCTGCACGATGAACAGCTTGCCGCTGATACCGTCCTTGGCCCACTCGATATCCATCGGGCGGCCGTAATGCTTTTCGATCACCAGCGCCTGCTTGGACAGTTCCTGCACGTCCTCGTCGCTGATGGAGAAGGTGTTGCGCAGCTCGGCCGGGGTGTCTTCGATGCGCACGCGCTCGCCGGGGACATCCGAATACACCATGCGGATCGCCTTGCTGCCGAGTGAGCGGCGCAGGATCGCCGGCTTGCCCGCGCTCAAGGTGGGCTTGTAGACGTAGAACTCGTCCGGGTTGACTGCACCCTGCACGACCATTTCGCCCAGGCCGAACGAGGAGGTGACGAACACCACGTCGCGGAAGCCGGACTCGGTGTCCAGGGTGAACAGCACGCCGGAGGAGCCCACGCCCGAGCGCACCATCAGCTGCACGCCGGCGGACAGGAACACGTCCTCGTGCTTGAAGCCGTGGTGGACGCGGTAGGCGATCGCGCGGTCGTTGTAGAGCGAGGCGAACACTTCCTTGACCTTGAGCACGACATCGTCGGCGCCGGTCACGTTGAGGAAGGTCTCCTGCTGGCCGGCGAAGGACGCATCGGGCAGATCTTCGGCGGTCGCCGAGGAGCGCACCGCGACCGCGACGTCGCCGCCGCCGTTTTCGCTGCACAGCTTGGCGTAGGCGGTGCGGATGTCCTGGTCCAGCGCCGGGTGGAGCGGGGCATCGATCACCCAGCCGCGGATTTCCTTGCCGGCGATCGTCAGGGCACCGACATCTTCCACGTCCAGCGTGGCCAGCTTGTCGAAGATGCGCTTGGACAGATCGTTGTGGGCGATGAAGTCCTTGAAGGCTTCAGAGGTGGTTGCGTAACCGCCGGGGACAGACACCCCCAGACCGGCAAGATTGCCGATCATTTCGCCAAGCGACGAATTCTTGCCGCCTACGCGGGCCAGATCGGCCAGGCGCAGTTCGTGCAACCACAGGATATTCTCGTTCAAGCGCGATGCTCCGTTTGGCCATCGCCCGAGGCGGGCTGGATGGCCACGTCCGTAGGAAGAAGCCGATATGATGCCGGGCAGACCGCTGTCGGCACAAGCTTGTATCGACAGCCTTTTTAAGCTTCGGAGGGGGTAAAAGCCGTATGTCGACGATCCGTCCGGTGTTCTACGTGTCCGATGGAACCGGTATCACCGCTGAAACCATTGGGCATAGCCTCCTGACCCAGTTCTCCGGGTTCAGCTTCATCACCGACCGGATGTCGTTCATCGATGATCCGGAAAAAGCGCGCGAAGCCTGTGAAAGGATCCGTGCAGCGGGGGAGCGGTACCAGGTTCGGCCCATCGTGGTCAGTTCCTGCGTGGACAGCGGGCTGAGCATCATCCTGGCCGAAAGCGGCGGGTTGATGCTGGACGTGTTCGCCCCCTTCATCGAGCCGCTGGAGCGCGAACTGGCGGTCAACCGGCATTCGAGGGTTGGCCAGGCCCACGGCATGGTCGACTTCGAGACCTACCACCGCCGCATCAACGCGATGAACTTCGCGCTGACCCACGACGACGGCATCGCCATCAACTACGACGATGCCGACGTGATCCTGGTGGCCGTGTCCCGGGCCGGCAAGACCCCGACCTGCATCTACCTGGCCCTGCATTACGGGGTCCGCGCGGCCAATTACCCGCTGACGGATGAGGATCTGGAGCAGGACCGCCTGCCGCCGCGCCTGCGCCCGTACCGCAAGAAGCTGTTTGGGCTGACCATCGACCCGGACCGCCTGCAGCAGATCCGCCAGGAGCGCCGCCCGAACTCGCGCTACGCCAACCTGGAGACCTGCCGCCGCGAGGTCGCCGCGGCCGAGACCATGTTCCGGATGGAACGGATCCCGACCCTGAGCACCACGCACACCTCGATCGAGGAGATTTCGAGCAAGGTGCTGGGCACGCTGGGGCTGCAGCGCGAGATGTACTGATCCGGCGCGCCCCTTGAACAACAAGGGGGCTCTTCCTTCGTCCGGGGCCGGGACTACCCTGCGTCCGTGAACGGTTGCGGGCCGCCCCTTTGGCCGGGCGGCTGCCGCCCCCACGTTGGGAGATCAACGTGTAGGATCGACCCATGGCCCAGGCATCGCCCCGTATCGAACGCATTCCCCGGCTCAGCCGCTTGAGCTGGCTGATGGGCCTGTACGCCGAGAACTACCAGCACCTCGTGCGCCTGTTCGCCCCCGCCGAGCTCGTTCCCGGCAGCTACGTCTCCTCGATCGGCGATGGGCTGGATGTACGCCTGGACGTCATCGAGTGCCACCGCTATACGGTGGAGCTGCGCCTGACCTACGACTTCGCCGACCCGGTCACCGGGCAGCCGGATCCTTCGGCCTATGTGCGCCTGTACCGTGACGCCCGCCAGGCCGAGACCACGCATTGCTACGTCGGTCGCCGCTGGCAGGACGTGGTGGGCATGTACCCGCCGCCGGCCCAACTGATCAGCCACCGCATGCGGATGAACACCTTCCTCGGCAAATGGCTGGAATACCTGGCCGAGCGCGGCCACGGCGTGGCCACGCTGCGCCGCGATGGCACGGTGACGGCACCGGCCGACGCGCGCCGCACCAGCCTGGTGCCCTGAGCCGTCCCCGGGCGGATCACGCATAATCGGGGTCTGTGTTCCCGAGCCTGTGCGAAATGCCTTATACCCCCATCGTGGCCACCCTGGGCTACGTGCTGTCCGCCGACGGCAAGCAAGTGCTGATGATCCACCGCAATGCCCGTCCGGGCGACCTGCATCTGGGCAAGTACAACGGCTTGGGCGGGAAGATGGAGCGCGATGAAGATGCCGCTGCCTGCATGCGCCGTGAGATCCGCGAAGAGGCCGGCATCGAGTGCGGCACCATGCGCCTGCGCGGCACGATCAGCTGGCCGGGCTTCGGCAAAAACGGTGAGGACTGGTTCGGCTTCGTGTTCGTCATCGATGACTTCACCGGCACGCCGCTGACCTCCAACCCGGAGGGCACGCTGGAGTGGGTGGACGTGGACAAGATCGACAGCCTGCCGCTGTGGGAGGGTGATCGCAGCTTCCTGCCGCTGGTCTTCGACGACGAACCGCGCGCCTTCCACGGGGTGATGCCCTACCGCGACGGCGCCATGCAGTCGTGGAGTTACACCCGGTTGTAGTGCGTGGTTGCGGGCCGGCGGCCGGCACTACCGGCGGGCGAGCAGCAGGTGGAAGTGCTTGGTCACTTCGCGCCCGTCGTTGCTGCGCCCGGTTTCGCGATGCGTGCGCCAGGCCTGCACCGTCAAGCCGGCGCTGCGCAGTGCCGACTCGACGTCGGCCAGTTCATGTAGATGGAACCCGTGCGCGGTGAACGGCAGGGTGCGCATGAAGGCGGCATCGCCGAAGGCCAGGCAGAGCCGGCCACCGGGGCGAAGCACGCGGGTCAGTTCGGCGAACGGGAATTTCAGTTCGTCCCAGAAGTACAGGGTGTTCACCGCCAGCGCCGCGTCAGTGCAGGCCGAGTCCAGGGGCAGGGCATGGGCATCGCCGAGACGGACGTCGGCACGATCCTGCAGCCCGTGCGCCGCCAGCAGCGCGTTACCCGCATCGACCATCGCCGTTGAGACATCGACACCCACGTAGCGGCTGCGCGGCGTGCGCAGCAGGTCCGGCGCGAAGGCCGCATTGCCCGGGCCGATCTCCAGCACCTGTTCGCCAGGGGTGACGGACAGCAGGGCGATGGCGGCCCGGTTGAGATCGCCGTTGCTGCGGTTCATGGCGTCGGCCACGGCAAGCGCATGCTCACCGTGCGGGTGGCGCAACTGGGCGGCCAGATCATCGTGGGAAAGCACGCGCAAGACTCCTGTCGGTGGACGGCAGGACCTGGCGGCGGCGGAGTCCATCTACCAGCTTAGCCGACCGGCGGCCGCGGCGGGGAGGCATGCAGAGGGGAATGCGGCCGAGGCAATGAGGATCGGTGATCAACAAATGACCATCGTCGCGTCTATTGAGATCGAGTTGTCCACAGGGGGTGTGGATGACTCGTGGGCAAGTTTGTGGATAAGCCGCTTCGGCCCCCGCTGGCACTCGCTGTCAAGATGGGTGGCCAAAAATTCACCGCAGGTCGTCCCGGCGTGAACGGCGCGGCAAGGCCGGGGTACGGTGGCGTAGGGTGGGGTGTCCCGCTGTGGGCCGCTCGCGGTACTCTCTTGCGATTGCCGCCACCCGATCTTCCATGAAACGTCACTTCTCGATGTTGCGCGAGTTCCACCTGGCCGACTGGTTCACCCTGGCCAACGCGTTCTGCGGCACTGGGGCGGTCTTTGCCGCCATGCGCTACCTGCAGGATGGCGAGCGCAGCTATCTGCTGTTCGGCATGGCCCTGATCCCCTTGGCCTTCATCTTCGACGCGCTGGACGGGCGCATCGCGCGCTGGCGCAAGTCCAGCTCCACGCTGGGCCGCGAGCTGGATTCGCTGTCGGACATCATCTCCTTCGGCGTCGCCCCGGCGGCGCTGGCCTATGCCTGCGGCATGCAGGGCGGCTGGGACTGGCTGGTGCTGAGCTACTTCGTCTGTTGTGGCGTCAGCCGCCTGGCCCGCTACAACGTGACCGCCGAAGCACTGGCCGGCGAGGGCGACAAGGTGCCGTACTTCGAAGGCACCCCGATCCCGACCAGCCTGGCGCTGGTGGTGGTGCTGGCGGTGGCGGCAAGCATCGGCGCGACCGGTGCGGACCTGTGGCTGGGCCAGTGGCAGCTGGGGCCGTGGCAGTTGCACCCGCTGGTGCTGCTGTTTGCGCTGTCCGGCTCGCTGATGATCAGCAAGACCCTGCGCATCCCCAAGCCGTGAGGCGCGGCAGCGCGGCATTGCTATCATCGTTTCCCGAGACGGGAGGACGGTCATGACCACGGCGGGCAGCGGCAGCGGCGCAGGCGATGTAGAAGCCTTGGCGCGGCAGTATTTCAGTGCCTGGGGCGATGCCCTTCGGCACGCTGCGGCACCGCCCGGCCCTACCGCCGGCCCCGAAGGCCAAGGCAGCTGGCAGCAGGCGATCGACTGGTGGGCACAGATGATGCCCAACGCCGCCAACGGCCCTGCCGATGAAGCCGTGCACCGCTTCCGCGAGCAGGCCGGTGGCTGGTACGGCACGATGCAGCAGGTCGCCGCGCAGTTTGCTGGTCGAGACACCACCAGCGCCGAGGTGGCGCAGGCGTGGCGCACGGCGGTGCTGGGGCAGGGCGATGGACTGCTGCAGTGGATGCTGCAGGGCGCACGCGGACATACCCACGCCGAGGGGCCGGATCTGCTGCAGCTGTTGGAGACCCTGCAGCGTCAGCTCGGGCCGTGGCTGCAGAGCCCGGCGTTTGGCCCCGGCCGCGAGCACCAGGCCCGCTGGCAGGCGCTGCTGCGGGCCCAGCAGGACTACCAGGCACACTCTCGCGATTACGTGGATCAGATCAAGCAGGCGCTGGACGATGCGTTCACTCTGTTCGAGCAGCGCCTGGCCGAGCACGAACAGCCGGGCAACCAGCTGACCAGCGCGCGGGCGATGTTCGATCTGTGGATCGATGCGGCCGAGGAGGCCTACGCGAAGGTCGCGCTGTCCGAGCCGTTCCAGGCGGTGTACGCCTCGCTGGGCAATGCCCAGATGCGGCTGCGCGCGGCCACCCAGCAGGAGATCGAACGGCTGACCGAGAGTTTCGGACTGCCGACGCGCACCGAAATGGATGCAGCGCATCGCCGGATTGCCGAGCTTGAGCGGCTGGTGCGGCGCATGGCCGGCGGCGCAGCCGCGGGTGCGGCACCTGCCAGCACGGCCAAGGTGCGCAAGGCTGCAGTGAAGCCAGCCGCCACGACCCAGCGCACACCCCGCGCGTCCAAGTCGGCCAAGCCCACCAAGCCCGCCAAGCCCACCACCAAGCCCGCCACCAAGCCCCGGAAGCGCAGCGAATGAAAGGCCCCCTGGGCTTCAACGCCGAAGACCTGCTGCAGGAAACCCTGGCCATGCAGCGCAAGCTGATGGACGGGCTGAAGCTGCTGCCCTCCGTGGACGATGTCGATTACGGCGTGACTACCCGCGAGGAAGTCTGGCGCGACGGCAAGGTCACGCTGTACCGCTTTGTCGGCACCGAGCCGCCGGTGCGTGCCACGCCGCTGCTGATCGTCTATGCGCTGGTGAACCGGCCGTACATGGTCGACCTGCAGACCGACCGCTCGCTGGTGCAGAAACTGCTGGCACTAGGTCACGATGTCTATGTGCTGGACTGGGGCTACCCGGACCGCTCCGAGCGCTACCAGACGCTGGAGGATTACCTGCTGCGCTTCGTGGATGGCGCGGTGGATCACCTGCAGGCGCACAACGGCGGCGAGCCGATCAACATGCTGGGCATCTGCCAGGGCGGCGTGTTCGCGCTGTGCTATGCCGCGCTGCGCCAGGCCAAGCTGGCCAACCTGATCACGATGGTCACCCCGGTCGATTTCCACACGCCGGACAACATGCTCTCGCACTGGGCGCGCCAGGTGGACGTGGACCTGCTGGTGGACACGCTGGGCAACATCCCGGCCGATCTGATGAATGCCAGCTACCTGATGCTCAAGCCGTTCCGGCTCAACGTGCAGAAGTATGTGGGGCTGCTCGACATCCTGGACGACAAGGACGCGCTGGAAGATTTCCTGCGCATGGAGAAGTGGATTTTCGACTCGCCTGATCTCGCCGGCGAAGCCTTCCGTGACTTCATCAAGCAGTTCTACCAGGGCAATGGCCTGATGCATGACGGCGTACGTATCGGTGATGACACCGTCGATCTCCGACAGGTCACGTTGCCGGTACTGAACATCTATGCCGAGCAGGACCATCTGGTCCCGCCGGATGCGTCACGCGCGCTGCGCGGCCGGATCGGCAGCACGGATTACACCGAGAGCAGTTTCCGCGGCGGCCACATCGGTATCTATGTCTCCGGGCGGGCCCAGCGCGAAGTGCCCGTGACCATCACCGGTTGGTTGAACGAGCGTTCGCAATGAAGCCTCGTCGCCTTCTCTGGCTGGCTGCGGGTCTGTTGAGCATCGGTACCGCCCACGCCGCACCCAGCGAGACCGCCCGCCGCGAGATCGCCGGCCTGATCGGCGCACTGGATGGCTCCAGTTGCCGGTTCCAGCGCAATGGCAGCTGGCACGATGCGCCTGAAGCGCGCGCCCATCTGCAGCGCAAGTACGACTACCTGCTCAAGAAGGACAAGGTCGACACGGCCGAGCAGTTCATCGAACGTGCCGCCAGCCAGAGCAGCATGAGCGGCAAGCCCTACCGGATCGCCTGCCCGGGCCAGCCGGAGCAGGCCGCCGCCGTCTGGTTCGCCACCCGGCTCAAGGCCCTGCGCCAACGCACCCCGTAGACACGGTTCGCGCTAGAGTCGGCGCATTCCGGACCGAGACCCCGTGCATGAACACACCGCCGCGCCCGCTGTCCCGTTCGCTCAACGACCGCATGATCGCCGGCGTCATGGGCGGCATCGCGCACCGTTACGGCTGGAACGTCACCTTGGTACGGGTGCTGTTCGTGCTGATCTCGATCGGTTCGGCCGCCTTCCCGGGCATCCTGGTCTACCTGATCCTGTGGCTGTTGATCCCCAACGAGGCCGATTGAGCCTCTCGCCGGGGCTGTTGCGCGCGCTGCAGGGGCTTGGCGCGCTGTGGACCTCACCCAACACCCTGATCGGCCTGGCCGCCGGCACCGCCGGGATGCTGGCCGGTGCGCGGCCGTCATGGAACGGGCGTGACTGCGCGATCGTGTTCCGCGAATTTCCGTGGGGGCCGGGCGGGGCGATCACGCTGGGCAACGTCATCCTGCACACCGGGCCGGTGCTGGACGTGCCGTGCCGCACCTATGCGCACCAGGCCGGTCACGCCACCGAGCCGGTGATCGGGCTGCACGACCACGAGCGTGCGCACGTCTACCAGTATCTGGTGCTGGGGCCGTTGTACCTGCCGGTGTACCTGCTGTGCGGTGGGGTCAGTGCACGCAATCCGTTCGAGCGCGCGGCCGATGTCTATGCGCTGCAGGGGCGGGGCTGGTGGCCGTCACGGCGCCCGGCGCAGTGACGTTATCTTCGCGTTAAATTCATGTAAGAAAAACGTCGACAACGCGGCGTCATCTGCATGCAAAAAAACGTTATTAGCCTGCATGACGAATCAGTCAGGTTGGCCGGGGTAAGCTTGCATGGCTGTATGAGCAACCGTTTTTCTGGAGGAATACATCACATGGCAATCGTTCTTTATGTCGGTGGTAGCAAGGATGGCGACAAGGGCCTGGTGCCCCATGGTTTCAGCAAGTCCCAGGCCGATACCGAGCTGGGTCCGGAGATCTACACCGAGCGGTTCATGGAACTGCAGGGTGTGGGCAAGGTGCGGGTGATGGCGTTGGAGTCGATGCACGACGAGATCGTCCACCAACGCGCGGCCGCGCATTACCGGTAAGCCAGTCACACCGCAGAGGTGCCCGGTTGTCGCGGGCGCCCGCGCCGGCATCCCAGCCCCACGCAGGATGCCGGCGTGAACGCAGGACCCCTCGTGTGGTCATCGCCACGGGGCGACAGGTTCGGCCCGGCCTGTCAACGGCTTTCCCCAGCCGCCGCGCATCGCCAGAATGGGTTCTTTCCGCAAAAGCGGCTCCGGCCGGAAGCAATGCCTGACATCAAGCTCGCGCAGCAGATCGCCCAGACCATCGCCGATGAGATCGGTGCCCAGACCGCCCAGGCCCTCGCCGCCATCGCCCTGTTGGACGAAGGCGCCAGCGTTCCGTTCATCGCCCGCTACCGCAAGGAAGTCACCGGCGGCCTGGACGATACCCAGCTGCGCAACCTCGAAACGCGCCTGACCTACCTGCGTGAGCTGGAAGATCGCCGCGCCGCGGTACTGTCCAGCATCGACGAACAGGGCAAGCTCAGCGACGAGCTGCGCAATGAGATCCTCGGCGCGGACACCAAGTCGCGCCTGGAAGATCTTTACCTGCCGTACAAGCCCAAACGCCGCACCCGTGCCCAGATCGCGCGCGAAGCCGGCCTGGAGCCGCTCGCCGATGGCCTTCTGGCCGATCCGGGCCTGGACCCGCAGGTGTTTGGCGCGACCTTTGTCGATAGCGACAAGGGGGTGGCCGACGTCAAGGCGGCCCTGGAAGGTGCGCGCGCGATCCTGATGGAGCGTTGGGGCGAAGATGCCGCGCTGGTCGGCGAGCTGCGCACCTGGCTGGGCGAGAACGGCGTGATCCGCGCACGTGTCGCCGAAGGCAAGGAAGAGCAGGGCGCCAAGTACCGCGATTACTTCGAACACGCCGAGTCGCTGGCGAAGATTCCGTCCCACCGCTTGCTGGCACTGTTCCGCGCGCGCCGCGAGGAAATCCTGTTCCTGGAACTGGACCCGGGCAGCGATGCCGAGGCCGGCAATCTGTATGCCGAAGGCCGCGTCGCGCACAACGCGGGCATCCGCGATGCCGGCCGCCCCGGCGATCGCTGGCTGCTCGACGCCTGCCGCCTGACCTGGCGCGCCAAGCTGCACATGCACCTGTTGCTGGACCTGTTCAACCAGGCGCGTGAGAAGGCCGAGGCCGAAGCCATCTCGGTCTTCGGCGACAACCTCAAGGACCTGCTGCTGTCCGCCCCGGCCGGTCCCAAGGCCGTGCTCGGCCTGGACCCGGGCATCCGCACCGGCTGCAAGATCGCCGTGGTCGATGCCACCGGCAAGCTGGTCGCCACCGACACCATCTACCCGCACGAGCCGCGCCGCCAGTGGGACCAGTCGCTGCACACGATCAAGCAGCTGTGCGTGCAGCACAACGTGGAGCTGATCGCGATCGGCAACGGTACCGCCAGCCGCGAGACCGACAAGCTGGCCGGCGACGTGATCAAGGCACTGGGCGACACCAGGCTGCAGAAGATCGTGGTCAGTGAAGCCGGTGCATCGGTGTACTCGGCCTCGGAATTCGCGGCGAAGGAGTTCCCGAACCTGGACGTATCGATCCGCGGTGCGGTGTCGATTGCCCGCCGCCTGCAGGATCCGCTGGCCGAGCTGGTCAAGATCGAGCCCAAGGCGATCGGTGTGGGCCAGTACCAGCACGACGTGGACCAGTACCGCCTGGCGCGCGCGCTGGATGCGCGGGTGGAAGACTGCGTCAACGCGGTCGGCGTGCACGTCAACACCGCCTCGGCGGCGCTGCTCTCGCGCGTGTCGGGGCTGTCGTCCACCGTGGCCGAGAACATCGTGAGGCATCGCGATGACAACGGCCCGTTCAAACGCCGCAAGGACCTGCTCAAGGTGCCGCGGCTGGGCGAGAAGACCTTCGAGCAGTGCGCCGGCTTCCTGCGCATCGCCGATGGCGATCAGCCGCTGGATGCCTCCTCGGTGCACCCGGAAGCCTACCCCGTGGTGGAGCGCATCGTGGCCGCCACCGCGCGCCCGATCAAGGCGCTGATCGGCGACGGCAGCTTCCTGCGCGGGCTCAAGGCGGAGCAGTTCACTGACGCCACCTTCGGTGTGCCGACCGTGCGCGACATCCTCAAGGAACTGGAAAAACCCGGCCGCGATCCGCGCCCGGAGTTCAAGGCCGCGCGCTTCGCCGACGGGGTCGAGGAACTGAAGGACCTCAAGGTCGGCATGATCCTGGAAGGCGTGGTCAGCAACGTCGCCGCGTTCGGCGCCTTCGTGGACATCGGCGTGCACCAGGATGGCCTGATCCACATCTCCGCGCTGTCCGATACCTACGTCAAGGATCCGCGTGACGTGGTCAAGGCCGGTGACATCGTCAAGGTGAAGGTGCTGGAGGTCGACGTGGCGCGCAAGCGCATCGCGCTGACCCGCCGCCTGGATGACACCCCGGCCCCGGCCAAGGCCCCCGGTGAGCGCGATGCGCGCCCGGCGGGGGGCGGTCGCCGGGACGGCGGGGCGGGCAATGGGCCGCGCGGTGGTGGTCGTGGCACCCCGTCCGGCCCGCGGCCGGGCAGTGCGGCGCCGCCGGCCAACAACGCGCTGGCCGATGCCTTTGCGCGGGCCAAGCGCGGCGGCTGAGGCCGGCACGGGGAGTCCCAAAGGCCGCCTTCGGGCGGCCTTTGGCGTTTCCGGCGACCGGTTCATGCCGGGGGCACTTCTGGTTTGACGCGCGTTTACGCAAACTCCGCGTTGAATGCCCGTATGGTGGATGGGCGGCGGGGAGGCCAGATGACCGACAAACAGGCAGCGCCGGGCGACCGGCCGGGCCACAGTGGTGACGCCGAGGCTGCCCTGCCGGCCATGGCCGAGCACGCCCGTCGCCTGGAGATGATCATCGAGGGCACCGCGGCCGGTACCTGGGACTGGAACATTCCCGACGGCCTGATGCGGGTCAACGAACGCTGGGCGCAGATCGTTGGCTATACGCGGGAGGAGCTGGCGCCGATCACCCCGGAGACCTTCTTCCGGCTGGTCCATCCCGAGGATCTGGCGCAGTCCAATGCGCTGTTGGACGAGCATCTGCAAGGCCGCTCCGCGCATTACGAGAGTCTGTGCCGGATGCGCCACAAGCAGGGTCACTGGATCTGGGTGCAGGATCGCGGGCGCGTCTACGAGCGGGATGGGCAGGGCCGGCCGGTCTGGATGGCCGGCGCCCACGCCGATGTCACCGATCTGCAGCAGGCCCGGCAGGATGCGGCGGACATGCGGCAGCGGCTGCAGGCCGTGGTCGATGCGTCCGACGAAGTGGCGGTGATCGCCACCGACATCGACGGCGTGATCAATCTGTTCAACACCGGCGCGCAGAAGCTGCTGGGCTACGCCGCCGAGGAGGTGATCGGCCGGGTCGACCTGGGCCGGTTCCACGATCCGGATGAAATGCGTGCCTATCTGCAGGCCGACGCACCGGCGGACGGGCAAGTACCGAGCATCTTCCAGGCGCTCACCGCGCGCGCGACGCAGGGGACCTGGTCGCGTCAGTGGACCTTCGTGCGCAAGGACGGGGAACGCCGCCAGGTGCGCTTGTCGATCAGTCCGCTCGACGGTGCGGGCGGCCGGATCGGTTACGTGGGCATGGCGGTCGATCTGACCCCGCTGCTGGAAGTGCGCGAGCAGGCCCATGTGGCGGCCAAGAAGTTCGCCGGCGCGTTCTCATCGGCGGCGCTGGGCATGGCCCTGGTCTCGCTGGAAGGTCGCTGGCTGGACGTCAACGATGCGCTGTGCGGGATTCTCGGCTACACCCGCGCCGAACTGCTGCAGATCGATTTCCAGACGCTCACCCACGCCGATGACCTGAACACCGATCTGGCCCTGCTTGGCGACCTGCTGGCCGGGCGTCGCGACCACTACCACATGGAGAAACGTTACCTGGGCAAGGCCGGCAACCTGGTCTGGGGGCGCCTCTCGGTCTCGCTGGTGCGCTCGGAGAGTGGGGAGCCGCTGCATTTCGTGTCCCAGATCCAGGATGTGACGGTGCAGCGCCAGAGTGGCCAGCAACTGCGCGAATCCGAACAGCGGACCCGGGTCACACTGGATGCGGTAGCCGACATGGTGCTGACCCTGGACCTGCACGGTGGCATCCAGTACGCGAACGCGGCGGCCACGCGCGCGCTGGCCGGCGAGGGGGCCGAATCACTGGCCGGTGGTCAGCTCCAGGACGTCATGGAGCTGACCACCGAGTACGCACCGCGCTCGCCGTTGGACCTGGCCGTGCTGCTGGACCCGGAGAGCAATGCCGTCGACCTCCATTCGGATCTGCTGCTCTCGGTGGGCGCCCACCTGTTGCCGGTGGACGTCACCCGGGCCTGGCTGCGTGGCGAGGACGGGCAGACCACCGGCGCGGTCTGGGTCATCCGTGATGTCACCCAGCAGCGCGCCCGGCAGCGGGAAGCACGGCACCTGGCCGAAGTCGACCCGCTCACCGAACTGAGCAACCGGCGCGGGTTCGAAGCCCACCTGCAACAGGCCATCACCCGGGTTGCCCGGACGGGGCAGTCGGCGTCGCTGATGTATATCGACCTGGACCGGTTCAAGCCGGTCAACGATACCCATGGCCATCTCGCCGGCGATGCCGTGCTGTGGGCGGTGGCGAGTCTGCTGCGCCATGGGGTACGTGATTCGGACATCGTGGCGCGGCTGGGGGGCGATGAATTCGCGGTCATCCTGGCCGGCTGTTCGCTCAAGCGCGCGCGCCGGATCGCCAGCGACCTGCTGGAGTCCCTGCGCGGGCTGTCCATTCCCTGGGACCTGCAGCGGCTGAAGGTGGGCGCCAGCATCGGCATCGCCCGGATCGGTGGCAGCATGAGCGTGGACGATGCAGTGGCCGCCGCCGATGCGCAGTGCTACCGGGCCAAGGCGATGGGACGTGACAACGTGCAGGTGGAGACCCTGGTGGCGGGGGACGTGGAGGTGCTTGAGAGCCAGGACGGCTCGGAGGGTGGCGAGTGAGCCGGTGCGGGCTGAACCGCAGCGCGCCCTAAAGCTCGCGCAATCGCGGCCGTTATATGACTCGCAGTCATTGCCTGCACACTCACGTGGATATCTGGCTTTACACCTGTTCGAACGGTTCATTGCCGCCGCCTGTCGCGGTGTTTGAAGCGCACTGAAGTAACGTCAGCCCCACTGGCGATCTTCGTGAGTCCAGCCAACGGAATACCGCTACCGGGCCACCGCCCGGGGTTGACCTATTCGCTAAACGGACACCGAGGTCTAACGATGCTTACTTCAGGCTTGCACACGCATGTGCCCGACCGTGCCTCCGATAGAGGTGCATGGTCCCCGCGACACGCTTTCGCCGCATTGTTCGCTTCCCGCCGCGGCACGGAGGGCGCGGTCTCCGCCGCCCGACAGCGCCAGTGCGAGCTGGAAGACCAGGTCAAGGCCCTGCATCGGGTCCAGGCCGTGATCGAGTTCGACCTGGACGGCACCATCCTGCAGGCCAACGAGAACTTCCTGCAGACGCTCGGCTACACGCTGGGCGACATCCAGGGCAGGCACCACGCCATGTTCGTCGATCCCGAGTACGCCAAAAGCAGGGAATATCGGGACTTCTGGGCGAATCTGGGGCGTGGCGAATTCGATGCGGGCCAATACCGCCGCATCGGCAAAGGCGGCCGCGACATCTGGATCCAGGCGTCCTACAACCCGGTGTTCGACGCCGACGGGCGACCCTACAAGGTGGTCAAGTTCGCCACCGACATCACCGCGCAGAAATTCCAGGCCGCCGATTTTGCCGGCCAGTTGGCGGCGATCAACAAGTCCCAGGCGGTGATCGAGTTCGATCTCGACGGCCGCATCCTGGCCGCCAACGAAAACTTCCTCGCCGCCATGGGGTATACGCTGGACGAGGTGCGCGGCCAGCACCATTCGATGTTCGCCGAGCCTGGGTACCGCGACAGTGCCGAGTACCGTGCATTCTGGGCGAAACTCGGCCGTGGCGAGTACGACGCCGGCCAGTACAAGCGATTGGGCAAGAGCGGGCGCGAGGTCTGGATCCAGGCCTCGTACAACCCGATCTACGATATGAACGGTCGTCCGTTCAAGGTCGTCAAATATGCCACCGACATCACCGCCCAGGTGCGTGACACCCAGGCATTGCAGGAGGCCGTTGCACAGACGCGCGAAGTGGTGGCCGCCGCGCAGAGCGGGGACCTGACCGGGCACATCGCCACCCAGGACAAAACCGGCCCGATCGCCGAGCTTTGCGAGGGCATCAATGCGCTGGTCGAAGCGATGGCCGGCATCATCGCCCAGATCAAGCTGGCCGCAGATACTATCGCCGTGGGTGCCAGCGAGATCGCCGAAGGCAACAGCGACCTCTCCGTGCGCACCGAGCAGCAGGCGGCCGCCCTGGAAGAAACGGCCGTTTCGATGAAGGGACTGACGGCTACCGTGCGGCGGACGGCCGACAATGCCGTGCAGGCCAACCAGCTGGTGGGCGGGGCGGTGGAAGTGGCTGCGCAGGGTGGCCAGGTGGTGCACGAGGTGGTCTCGACCATGTCGCTGATCAACGACTCCTCGCGCCGCATCGTCGACATCATCGGGGTGATCGACGGCATCGCCTTCCAGACCAATATCCTTGCGCTCAATGCGGCCGTTGAAGCGGCGCGTGCCGGCGAGCACGGTCGCGGCTTTGCCGTGGTGGCGTCGGAAATCCGCTCGCTGTCGCAGCGCTCGGCCGAGGCGGCCAAGGAGATCAAGCAGCTGATCGGGGATTCGGTCGAGAAGGTGGGCGCGGGCACGCGCCAGGTCGAAAGTGCCGGGCGCACGATGGACGAGATTGTCGTCAGTGTGAGGCGGGTGAGCGATCTGATGGCCGACATCAGTACGGCCGCGCGTGAGCAGAGCGACAGCATCGAGCAGATCAACCAGGTGGTCGAGCATATCGACGAGAGCACCCAGCAGAATGCCGCCCTGGTGGAGGAAGCCTCGGCCGCCGCGCGCAGCATGGAAGAGCAGTCCACCCAGTTGCTGCAGACGGTGGCGGCCTTCCGGGTGGGGACGACGGGTGCGGTGGCGCGAGCGGCGGCGGCCAATGCCGTGCACGGGGGGCAGCCGCCGTTGCGGCTGGTCTGAGTTGGTTTACGCAATAGCTGAAGGCCAGAGCCCCTGGATCTGGCCTTCAGGCGGCCCGACGTCGGGCGGGGGGAGCTGAGTACGCCAATCTGGAACGCAATGCGCGCTTATCGTCGCTCAGGCGCATCGATCCTTCTCTCTCACGTACTCCCAGCCGCACAGTGATGGCGCCGTTGATAGGTCCATCCGGCTATGAACGACGCTTGGCGGGAAGTCGTCCTGGAGCTCCACAAAGGAGCGATCACTGCAGATGTTGCCGGGGAAAACCGCCAGACATGTCGATCCCGGTTGCTTGCTCGATCGAAACAGAACGCCCTCATAGCCGGCCCACTTGAGCATGAGGCCAAAGCGCTGACTCGGTGACGGTAAACCGAACTGGACGGGCCATGCTCGCCAGTTGACGTCCTGCAGGTTGGTCTGGAGACGGGCCGGCGTACGAATGAGCAGGCTCCCGGGCTTGCCAAGTCGCAATGCTCTCGCGAGCCGGACCAGTTCATCTGGCACGGTGAGCTTGGCAAGAATCTTCGCGACAGGTCTGAGGTTCTCGATATTTCGAACGTCGAACACCCTCTCAATCCTGCCATGGATGCGCACCGTCGTATCACTCTTTCGCAGGCTCATTTCCGCCGCGGTCAGTCCGGTTGCTTTCATCTTTTCAGATGAGGACTGGTAGCACTCGCGGAACGCAGTTTCATGCGAGTCACCGATGTACAACGCCGGAAAAATCACGGCCGCACCAGATTCGTCGCAGTCGTTCCCGATATTGAATCGGCCGCCTATGGAGCGCACGCTCCCTGCGGCTGAAAGTGGATCGCAGGAGTATCGATACTGAACCATGCGAGCCCAGCTATGGAATTCAAAGGCCGGCGCAGGCTTTGAATTTAGCGCATCTATCAGCTCATCCCTGCGACGTAAGCGTTCACCTTCAAGGCCGTGATAAAGGGCGTCGTGAAGGTCATCAAGCTCTCGGGAGCGCTTCTTCCACACCTCCAGATCAGATTCAGAGAATCTATCGAGGACATGAATCGTTGCAGGAAAGTCGTTCGGAACACCGTGCAGAGGGACAGGCTGTTTCGACCTCCGTGCCATGGACTCTCAGGCCTGATCCTCTTGAATTGCCGTAACAATAAAGCGGCGCAAACGATCGTGTCTACCAAGCCGGATCATGTCGCGTGGTGCGATGTCACCTAGCAGCGGGTTCCTGGTACGAAACCAGAGAGCAGTCTTTGCTGCATCGCCTTCGAAGATGTCCGCCACCATGTTGGCAACGGCACCGATCTCCTCCAGTCGTTCCCTGACAGCCTTCGGCTCGCCGTCGTCCCAGCGGACGGAGGCAACCGCAACAGATGCGATCTTCGAGACTGCATTGCGGTCCAGCTGCATGAACTCTGCAACCTTCTTGGGCTCGAATTCGGTGCCTTTCCCGAAATGCAACGAGTCCCTGAGCGGGACGCTACGGAAGAGCGGGGCGGTTTGCATGGCAAGCCAAGCGGGGGCGGGATTGGCGGAGTATTGCACACCTCGCGCAGCGATGCACCACGAGGAAAACAATAATTGACCACGTTTAGAACGGACTTAAATCCTTATTCAACATAAGGTTAGCGCGCATCTTTGCCCGGGTGGAGATGGTTCGGGGGCGGAAGGTGTGGCGCGTCCCGACGTCCGACCGTTTGCGGCGTCATTGCGCATGGGTTCCCTGACGGGGGGCAAGCCCGCCTCAAACGAAAAAACCCCGCCTAAGCGGGGTCTCATCTCCGCTGATTGCGGAGCGCGTCATTCTTTGCAGAGTGCTTCTGACCATCCAGAAACCCCGCAAACCATTGGTGCCGAAGGTGGGACTCGAACCCACACGCTTTTAAGGGCGGCGGATTTTGAGTCCGCTGCGTCTACCGATTCCGCCACTTCGGCTGGCTGGCCGCGTAGTGTATACAAAATTCACACATCTGTGCAGACCTGAATGCTTAAGTTCCTGTCAGGGTTTCACCTACACAGGACGCTATACTCATCGCGCTGAACCATACAGGGAGTCGTCATGAGCGCGCTGCAGGATCTTCGGGTACTGGTGGTCGAGAACGACGAAATGAGCGCGGCCCTGCTGCAGATGCAACTGGTCCAGTCCGGCGCCATCGTGGTCGGGCTGGCGGCCTCGGTGGGCGAGGCGTTACGCCTGCTGGGCGAGACCCAGCCGCAGGTTGCCCTGCTGGACTATCGGCTGGCCAACAACGAAACCAGCGAGCCCGTCGCCCAGGCATTGGCGGCGCGCCAGATTCCCTTCGTGCTGGCGACCGGCATGGCCACCGCGCATCTGCCCGACGCCTTCCGCTCGGGCGTGATTCTGAGCAAGCCGTATTTGACCGCTGAATTGAACGCTGCCCTGGCGCGCGCGCAGGTCGGCGATTCGGTCGCCGGCTGAGCAGCGCTCACGCGGCTTCGGCGTGGGCGAGTGTGACCGGCTCGCGGTCGTCCAGGATCCGGTACAGCGCCGCAAGGTCCTGCGGATCCGGGTTCAACCAGGCATCCAGATGCGCCGGCCGGATCGGCACAATGCAGCGGTCATGGCCGGTGCGCGCCACGTCCATCGGCGGCGCGTCGGTAATGGCGGCAAACGACAGCAGCCGGCCTTCCGGCCCTTCCCACTCCGACCACAGGCAGGCGATCAGCAGGTCGCGCGGCGGCTGCGGGCTGAATTCCAGGACAACATTCTCGGCTTTTTCGCCTGGCGACAGCAGCCGCTGTTCCAGGGCGTGCCGCGGCACGTGCTCGTAGAACGATTGCACCACCACCACGCCATGCTGATGGCCAAACGCGGATTTCCAATACGCCTCGAGGCTGTCGCGGCGCGCGTTGTAGGTGCCGGGATACAGCACGTCGTTGCGCGCGGGCTTGTCCGGCAGCCGGCATTGGTAGCGCATCGGTTTGATCACGCGCTGGCCCTGCTCGGACACGATCACCGGTGCGTACACGCCTGGGAAGATGCGGCTGTCGCGTGGTACCAGACCGGCGCGCTGCAGATCGGACAGGCGTGTCTGTGCGCGGTCGATGCGGTTGCCCGCGACGCGTACCTCGTTGCGTGCCTTCTGTGTGGCGCGCGCGACCAGTTGCGCCTCGGCCGCCCTCAATCGCGCTCCCTGCAGCCGAACTTCTTCGTCGAGTGCCTGCATTTCCTCGGCATGCCACTGCTGGATCCGCGCCACGATCTCCTGGCCTTGGGGCGTGCGCGCGCCAGCGAAGCCATCGTCCATCGCCTTGGGGGTTTTGGGTCGCTGTTTGCCGGCGTCGTGGGCATACAGCTGGGCGAATTCGTCCAGCGACAGCATGGCGCCGTACTCACGGACCAGCTTGGTGTAGTCGGCACGGATCTGGGCGGAATAGCACATGGCAGGCAAACAGGGCGGGCAGGGGGACAGGATAGGCCTGTGGGTCGCACATCCTGCGAATCCGTTCGGGCATGCTGAGCGTCCATTCAGTACTGGATCCGCGTCATGTCGCTGCCCGTTGGTGTTCACTGCATTCCGTTGCCGCCCAGCGTGGAGGAGTACCGCGCGCTGCGGGTACTCGCCGGGCTGAGCCCCAAGACGGCCGAGGCGGCGGCACGTGGCCTGCCCAACACGGTCTTCGGTGTGAGCCTGCGCGAGGGGGATCGGCTGTTGGCCATGGGCCGGATCATCGGCGACGGTGGCTGCTTCCTGCAGGTGGTGGATATCGCGGTCGTGCCTGACCGCCAGGGGCAGGGCCTGGGCAAGGCCGTGATGCGTCGGCTGGATGGCTGGCTGCGGGAGAATGCGGTCGGTGCGTATGTGAGCCTGATTGCCGATGGCCAGGCGCACCGCCTGTATGCGCAGTTCGGTTTTGCCTTGACCGCGCCGCGATCGGCAGGGATGGCCAAGGTCGTAGCGTAAGGCCCATAAACAAACAGCCCCGACCGAAGTCAGGGCTGTTTGTTTGAAGCTGGCGTCCCCACGGGGATTCGAACCCCGGTCGCCACCGTGAAAGGGTGATGTCCTAGGCCTCTAGACGATGGGGACGCGTTAAACCGAATTTTTGGCTTCTATCGGACGGCCTGTGTCCGGAGAAGTGGTGGAGCCAGGCGGGATCGAACCGCCGACCTCCTGCATGCCATGCAGGCGCTCTCCCAGCTGAGCTATGGCCCCACAGTTGTGCTGCGAGCCGCCTATCATAGCGGCGGTCTTGCCGAATGGGAAGGGGTTCGTCAAACAAAAAGCCCCGACCGAGGTCAGGGCTGTTTGTTTGAAGCTGGCGTCCCCACGGGGATTCGAACCCCGGTCGCCACCGTGAAAGGGTGATGTCCTAGGCCTCTAGACGATGGGGACGCGTTAAACCGAATTTTGGCTTCTATCGGACGGCCTGTGTCCGGAGAAGTGGTGGAGCCAGGCGGGATCGAACCGCCGACCTCCTGCATGCCATGCAGGCGCTCTCCCAGCTGAGCTATGGCCCCACGTTGTACCGCGAGCCGCCTAGTATATCTGCCTGTTCACGTTTGTGGAAGCCTTTGAGGCATCCGCATCGCAACCGCAGTAGGCGGTGAACAAAAAGACCCGGCATGCCGGGCCTCGGTGTTCTTCTGATGAGTGGCGTCCCCACGGGGATTCGAACCCCGGTCGCCACCGTGAAAGGGTGATGTCCTAGGCCTCTAGACGATGGGGACGCATAAACTCATCAAATTGTTCAGCACACCCGAACGGCCTAAGGTCCGGAGTGGTGGAGCCAGGCGGGATCGAACCGCCGACCTCCTGCATGCCATGCAGGCGCTCTCCCAGCTGAGCTATGGCCCCACGATGCTGGAGGCGGAATTCTACGCGGCCGTGAAGCGTTCGCCAAGTCTTTTTTCTGAAATAACGAACAAAGCATGCACGCAGTGTCCAACGGCAGAGGCTGGCCTTTGCCCAGGCGAGTGCATCGACAGGCACGCGAGAAAACACGCCGCCGATGACGACCATGGATTGTGGTGTCACAAACAAAAAGCCCCGACCGAGGTCAGGGCTTAGTGCGTTGCAATTGGCGTCCCCACGGGGATTCGAACCCCGGTCGCCACCGTGAAAGGGTGATGTCCTAGGCCTCTAGACGATGGGGACGCACGAAAACTTCAAATTTTGTCACTGCAATCTGATCGGCCTAATGATCGGATTGGTGGAGCCAGGCGGGATCGAACCGCCGACCTCCTGCATGCCATGCAGGCGCTCTCCCAGCTGAGCTATGGCCCCACGTCGTGAGGAGCGAAATCATAGCGACGACGTTTTGGATTGGCAAGGGAAAAGTGAAGAAAGTTCATCATGCATGCGCGCTCATCGGCTGGGCAGTCGTTGATGGCGTAGACGCAATGCGTTGCTGATCACCGATACCGAACTCAAGCTCATCGCAACCGCGGCCAACATCGGCGACAACGCGATGCCGAGCGGATACAGCACGCCGGCCGCAACCGGAATGCCCAGCCCGTTGTAGAGAAACGCAAAACCCAGGTTCTGGCGCATGTTGCGCACGCTCGCCGTCGATAGCTGGCGTGCACGCAGGATGCCGCGCAGGTCGCCTTTCACCAGCGTGACCTGCGCGCTCGACATCGCCACGTCGGTGCCGTTGCCCATCGCGATACCGACATCGGCACTCGCCAGTGCCGGGGCGTCGTTGATGCCATCGCCGGCCATCGCCACCTTGCGCCCCTGCGCCTGCAGCGAACGGATCAGCTCGGCCTTGTCGGCGGGGCGCATCTCACCGTGCACCTCATCCAGGCCGAGCTCCGCGGCGACCGCGTTGGCCGTGGCGAGGCCATCGCCGGTCGCCATGACGATACGCAGGCCATCGCGATGCAACTGCGCGATCGCCTCAGCGGTGGAGGCCTTGATCGGATCGGCCACGGCGAGCAGACCGCCGAGTCGACCATCCACCGCGAGGTACATCACGCTTGCCGCGGCAGCACGCAGGTGCTCGGCATCGTCACGCAACGCGTCCAGCGCAATGCCGTGCGCATCCATCAGTGCCGTATTGCCCAGCAACAATCGCTTGCCCTCGACCACACCCTGTACGCCCATGCCGGTGAGTGAATCGAAATCGACCACCTGGGCCAGCGTGACACCACGCGCACGCGCTTCGGCAACGATCGCTGCGGCCAGCGCATGTTCACTGCCTTGGTCCAGGCTCGCCGCCCAGCGCAACACCGCAGCGGCGTCGAACGGTGCAACCGCCTGCACCGCGCGGAATGCCGGCCGGCCTTCCGTCAGCGTGCCGGTCTTGTCGATCACCAGCGTGTCGATCTGGCGCAGTGCTTCAATCGCCTCTGCATCGCGGAACAACACGCCATGCTGCGCGGCCCGGCCGGTGGCGACCATGATCGTCATCGGCGTCGCCAGCCCAAGCGCGCAGGGGCAGGCGATGATCAACACCGCCACAGCGCTCAGCACGGCGTGCGTCCAGGACGGTTCCGGCCCGAACAGACCCCAGCCGAAGAAGGTGATCACCGCGACGGAAAGCACGGCGAGTACGAACCAGTACGCGACGGTGTCGGCCATGCGCTGCATCGGCGCACGCGAGCGCTGGGCCTGCGCCACCAACTGCACGATCTGCGCCAGCATGCTGTCTTCGCCGAGGCGGTCGGCACGGATCACCAGGCTGCCGGTGCCGTTGAGGGTGGCGCCGATCACCGTGTCACCGACGGCCTTGCCGACCGGGACGGGTTCGCCGGTGAGCATCGATTCATCGATGGAGGAGCGGCCTTCCAGCACTGTGCCATCCACCGGTACTTTCTCACCGGGGCGGACGCGCAGGCGATCGCCGGGTTGCAGGGCGGTGATGTCCACGTCCTCTTCGTGGCCATCGTCGCGCAGGACGCGGGCGGTTTTCGGCGCCAGGCCGAGCAGTGCCTTGATCGCGGCAGAGGTCTTGGCACGCGCCCGCAGCTCCATCAGCTGGCCCAACAGGGTCAGCGAGATGATCACGGCAGCGGCTTCGAAATACACCCCGACATGCCCATGCTGCTGGAACGAGGGTGGGAACAGGCCCGGTGCGATCGTGGCGACCACGCTGTAGCCATAGGCGGCCAGTACACCGGTCCCGATCAGCGTCCACATGTTCGGACTGCGGTTGCGGATCGACTGCGCCCAACGTTGCAGGAACGGCCAGCCGGCCCACAGCACCACCGGAGTAGCCAGCGCCAACTCGATCCACACCCGCAGGTCAGGCGACAAGCCATGCAGCAGCGGCGTCATCGCCAGCATGGCCAGCGTCATCGTGGCCACACTCAGTGGCAGGCTCCACCAGAAACGCCGGCGGAAGTCGGTGAGTTCCGGGTTTTCGCCCTCGTCGAGGGTGGGCATCATCGGCTCCAGCGCCATGCCGCAGATGGGGCAGGTGCCCGGGCCTTCCTGCACGATCTCCGGGTCCATCGGGCAGGTGTACAGCGTGCCGGCCGGCACCGGCTCGGCCACATGCGAGGAGGGATCCAGGTAGCGCTGGGGATCGGTGATGAACTTGCGCCGGCATCCGTCGCTGCAGAAGTGGTAGTCGCTGCCGTCATGCCGGGCGTGATGGGCGGTGGTGGCGGGATCAACCGCCATGCCGCAGACCAGGTCTGTCACGGTGTTGGCACCGGCGGCCGCCTTGGTGCTGCAGCAACTGCCGCCGCCATGCGCGTGGGGAGTGCTCATGCGCGCGTCTCCGTCAGCGCCGCAAGGATTGGACACTGCTCCAGATCGCCATGGCCGGGGCACGCATCCACCAACTGCTTGAGCGCGGCGTGCATCCGCTGGAGTTCGCGGATGCGTGTCTCGATGTCGGCGAGTTTGACCACCGCGCTGTCGCGGACCTGGGCCATATCCTGGCCGCGTTGATCGCTGAGGCCGAGCAGTTCGCCGATTTCCTCCAGGGTGAAGCCCAATGCCTTGGCCCGCCGGATGAACTGCAGGCGGGTGAGGTCGTTGGCGCTGAAGACGCGGTAGCCGCCCGCGCTGCGTTGCGCAGTGGGAAGCAGGTGCTGCCGCTCGTAGTAGCGGACGGTATCGATAGGTACGCCGGCCTGGCGTGCGAGCTGTCCAATGTTCATGACCACCTCCTGGATGACGGGGTCATTCTGAACCTTGGAGTCTGGTCAAGAGTCAAGCCTTACTGAAACCCCACTGAAAATTCAGTCCGCGTGAAATTTGCAACTAGTTGCATGGCTGTCCATCCGGGACGGCCGTAGCCTCAGGCCATCTTACGTACCGCCCAGGTGTGCCGGGCCCCACGCCCGGCCGCAATGTTTCAGGAGTTTGGCCATGGATGCACCCCGTAACACGCTCCAGCCCGATCGCCGGCTGGACACCCCGACCCTGATGGAAGTGGCTGTAGTGGAATTTCCTGGCAGCCTGCGTGCTGCCGCGTCGGTGTTGTCCGAGCTGGCCCAGCGCTGCAATCGCACCGTCGCGGCAGGACGGCGCACCGGTGCGCGGATGCTGGTGACCCGCTGGACGATGTCCTCACGCGGCATGCAGCGCGTCGCCGGTGCCGAACTGTTCGGCGATGCGTTTCCCACGATCATCGTGATCCCGGGCAGCGAGTCCAGCTGGGCAATGGCGCCGCCGGATGAGCGCCTGCTGGCCTGGCTGCGTGAATGCCATGAGGGCTGCAGCCTGCTGGCCGGCTGCGACGAAGGGGGGCTGCTGCTGGCCGCTTCCGGCGTGCTGGCGGGCCGCTCGGTGAGTGTGCCCGATCCCGCGCGCTGCCCGGCACTGCGCACGATGGTGCCCAGCTGGCTGCCCAGTGAGCGCACCCTGGTTGACGATGGCGATCTGCTCACTGCCGCCGGGCAGGAGGCGTGGAAGTACCTCAGCCTGCGTCTTCTGGCCCGTGTGTACGGCCAGAGTGTGATGAACACGGTGATCCAGCAGCTCCAGCTGATGATTCCGCGCAGCGAGCTGGACGACCTGGAGCGCTTCAGCCCCAACTTCGCGCATGGCGACCGCTGCGTACTCAAGGCACAGCGCTGGCTGCACGGCATCGCCGCCCGTGGCGTGGGCCTGGACGACATCTGTACGCAGGCCGGGCTCGAGCCGCGCACGCTGCAGCGGCGTTTCCTGAAGGCCACCGGCATGCGCCCGATCGAATACTGCCAGCGGTTGCGCATCGCCAAGGCGCAGCTGCTGCTGCAGAGCGGGGGCGTGGTCGACCAGGTGGCGTGGGCGGTGGGTTACTCCGATCAGAGCGCGTTCCGCCGTCTGTTCCTGCGCATCGTCGGGCTGACACCGGCGCGTTATCGGCGGCAGGTGGCGGCGCAGCACCGCGAGCGTGCTACCAGCGGCCCATCCGGACGGCTGGCGGAGCCGATCCGCTCGGCTGCCTGAATCGTGCAAGGTCTTCGTGCTTGATCCCCCAGGGCCTTGCGGTGACCATGCCCGCGGGCCCCATGCAATGCAGCTGTCGCCCGGAAACAACCTGGGCGACGGTGGAGACGACGAATGATCAGTAGTGCAGGCCCGGTACCGCTTGCGGTGGTGTGGGTATTGGTGGCCACCGGTATCGCGATGCTGGTGGCCAGCGTCATGCGGGGGACGACAACCGAAGGCGCGCCGCGTCCTCGGTCGGTGGTGGTGGACATGCTGCTGCTGGGCATGCTGGCGGGACGCGCCGGCTTTGTGATCCGGCATGCGGGCGACTATGCCGCCGATCCCTGGGCGATGCTGCGGATCGGCGATGGTGGATTCCTTCTGTGGCCGGCGCTGCTGGTGGGGTTGGGATGGGGTGCATGGCGTCTGCGTCGCTGGCCCGCACTGCGCCGTCGCGTGGGTGCCGCTGCGCTGGCGGGTCTGCTGAGCTGGGCGGTGCTGTCGACCGGTGCCGGGTGGCTTCAGCAATCACGGGTGACGTTGCCGGCGATCACGCTGAGCTCGTTGGAGGGGCGCCCGACCGCGCTGAACGATACGCAGGGCAAGCCGGTGGTGATCAATCTCTGGGCCAGCTGGTGCGGCCCGTGCCGCCGCGAAATGCCGGTGCTCGCCCGCGCGCAGCAGCGCCACCCGGATATCGGATTCCTGTTCGTCAACCAGGGGGAAACGCGCGACGAGGTCAACGCGTTCATGGCGGCCGAGCAGCTGTCGCTGCACAACGTACTGCTTGATGAAGACGCGCTCACCGCCGAGCAGCTGCAGGTCCACGCGTATCCGACTACCCTGTTCTTCGATGGGCAGGGCCGCCTGCGGCACCTGCACCTGGGCGAGCTGACCGCCGCGGGCCTGCAATCCAAGCTCGACGATCTGTAACGGTCGCGGGTCGTTTGTTCCATGAATCCTGGAGTTTCCATGACGTTGAATTCCCCGCGCACGCTGGTCACCGCGTTGCTCATCGCACTGGCCGGTTGCAGCCAGGCGCAGACGCCGAAGGCCGGCGATGCGGCAACGGTGCCAGCCGGCGGTGATCGCCCAGCGGTTCTGAAGGGCATCGAGAAGCATGGCTTTGAAGTGATCGGCGAGTTCGATGCGCCGGGTGGGCTGCGCGGGTTCGCCGGCGTGGTCGGCGGGCAGCAGCCGGCGGCCGCATATGTAACCGCAGACGGCAAGCACGTCGTGGTCGGCAGCCTGTTCGATGCCAACGGCCAGGACGTGGGCGAGGCACCGCTGGAAAAACTGGTGGCCAAGCCGATGTCCGAGCGTGCCTGGAAGAAGCTCGACGAGAGTGCCTGGGTGCGCGATGGCCGCGCCGACGCCCCGCGCGTGGTCTACACCTTCAGCGATGCCAATTGCCCCTACTGTCATCGCTTCTGGGAAGCGGCGCGCCCGTGGGTCGACGCCGGCAAGGTGCAGTTGCGCCACGTCATGGTCGGCGTCATCCGCGAAGACAGCCCGGCCAAGGCCGCGGCCATTCTTACTGCGCCCAACCCCAGCGCTGCACTGCTGGAGAACGAGCGGCTGTTTGACCGCGGCGGCATCAAGCCGACGGCGTCGTTGACCGCCGAGGTAGCCAACAAGCTTGATGCCAATCAGGTCTTGATGATCGAACTGGGCTTCCAGGGCACTCCGGGCATCCTGTTCAAGGATGCGCAGGGCATGGTGCAGCGCCGCTCGGGCATGCCGCAGGGCGATGACATGACGGTGGTGCTCGGTTCGCGCTGAGCGGCCCTTCATACGCTGCATCCCGCGCCGGGTCCTGCTCGGCGCGATGCGTCATGCCTTGCGCTGCAGTGTGGTGCGATCAAGTTGATCTGAATCAAGGCCGCGTTTGCGTGGATCGCTACGCTGGCCTCCATGCGCACTCTCCTGCATTGCCTGGCCCCTCCCGCAAGCGCGCGCGTTCAGTCAGGAAACTGCCTTCAGACGTTCACGACCTTCTCACTGCCCGCTTGGTACTCAAGCCGCTGGCAGCGCTGCGCTGGCAGTGTTGCCCTCAGGGATGAGGGGATCCCGTGCGAGCGTACCCATGGCCCGCGACGTCATCGACGCCGGCTGGCGAGGGTGCATCCGGCTGTGTACGGGTCATGGAGGATGGGGTGATGCGCTTTGCTGTGTGGACGATCGCATGCGTGGCAGCGGTGGCTGCCGCGCCGGTGAATGCACAGGATTCGGCCGCGGCATTGCGGCAGGACATCCAGACACTCCGGCAGACGCTGGACCAGATGGAGCGACGCCTGCAGGCGATCGAATCGGGGAAGCCTCCGCCCACCCAGACGCGGATCGCGGCCCCCGCGGTACCCGGCACGATGGATCTTCCCGCTGCACCCCCGGCCGCGTTGGCGGCCCAGGCACAGGTGCCGGGCATGGGCCAGGCGATCCTCCCGCAACGCGACTCCGTTGCGGATCCGTCCACCGCCGCGTCCCGCCCGGACAGCGCTGCCGGTCCGACCGATCCCGAGCTGAAAGGCTTCTTCGCGATCCCCAACACCGACACCCTGATCCGCATCGGCGGCTACGCCAAGCTTGATGCGATCGCCGATGCGCGTGCGGCCGGCGACCAGGAACAGTTCATCACCTCGTCCATTCCGGTCGGCAGCGCGCACCGCGATGTCGCCAATTTCACCCTGCATGCCAAGCAGACCCGCTTCAGCTTCGAAGCACGGCGCCCGACCACGCATGGCAACCTGCGCTTCTATCTGGAGAACGACTTCTTCGGCAGCAGTGACAGCTATCAGTTCCGCCTGCGCCATGCTTACGGGCAGCTCGGTAATACCTACGCCGGCTATGGCTATTCGACCTTCATGGATGCCGACAGCCTGCCCGACACCCTGGATTTCGCCGGACCAGGTGGGGCGGGCTACCTGCTGGTGGCCGGCATCCACCATAGCTTCGCGATGGGCAAGGGCAACACGCTGACCGTGGCTGCCGAAGATCCGGATACCCAGTTGAGCAACCCTGCCGCGGGGATCATGCCGGTCGATCAACTGCCGGATGTCACCGTTACCGCCCGCATGGAGCGCGACTGGGGCCATCTGCAGTTGGGTGCGGTCGCACGCAGCCTCGGCTACGACGGTGATGCCGGTGATGGGCGTCGTGTCGCCGGTGGCCTGCAGCTCAGCGGCTCGGCTGCGGTGGGCGAACAGGACCTGCTGCTGTTCGGCATGCTCGGCGGCAAGGGCCTGGCGCGCTACACGGCCGATCTCACCGGCTCGGGCATGGATGCGGTGGTGACCGCAGACGGGCGCCTGCAGGCGTTGTCGCTGTACGGCGGCTTCGTCGGGTACACGCACTACTGGTCGCCGCTCTGGCGCTCGAACCTGATCTACGGCCAGCTCACCAGCGGACGCAACGCGGCGCTGGCTGCCGATGCGTTCCGCCAGAGCCGCTATGGCGTCTTCAACCTGCTCTGGAGCCCGGCGCCGTCCTGGACGATGGGCATGGAACTGCTCTACGGACAACTGGAAGAGCAAAGCGGGCAACGCGGCGACACGATGCGGCTGCAGGGCAGCCTGCAATACAACTTCATCAAGTAACTCCCTCCGCCCGGCATGACCGGGCCCCTGCCTGGCAAAGGAGCAAGCGTCATGGCACAAGCAAAGAAAATCGGGGTCGTCGGCGCCACCTTCCTGGTGGCCGGCAACATGATGGGGTCGGGGGTGTTCCTGCTGCCCTCCAGCCTGGCCAAGATCGGCACCGCCTCGATCTGGGGCTGGCTGATCACCACCGCCGGTGCGCTGCTGCTGGCCTTCGTGTTCGCCAAGCTCGGCAAACTGGCGCCCAAGGCCGGTGGACCGTATGCCCATGCGCGTGACTGGTTCGGACCCTACATGGGCTTCCAGACCAACGCCGTCTACTGGTTCGCCAACTGGATCGGCAATGTCGCCATCCCGATCGCAGCGGTGGGCTACTTCAGCTACTTCTTCCCGATCCTGTCCGAACCACTCCCGCGCTGCATCGCGGTGCTGGCGCTGGTGTGGGCGCTGAGCTTCGCCAACGTCATCGGCCCGTCGTTCGTCAGCAAGCTGCAGACGGTGACCACCAGCTTCGCGCTGGTGCCGATCCTGGGTATCGCGATCTTCGGCTGGTTCTTCTTTGATCCGACCATTTTCAAGGGGGCCTACAACGTCTCCGGTGAATCCAATTTCGGCGCGATCTCCAGTGCAGCGGCGTTGACGCTGTGGGCCTTCATCGGCGTGGAATCGGCGTCGGTGACCGCCGGTGTGGTCGAGAACCCGGAGAAGAACGTGGCCCGCGCGACGCTGGCCGGCGTGTTCCTGGCCGCGATCGCCTACATCGCCAGCTCCTCGGTGATCATGGGCATGGTGCCCAATGGCGACCTGCAGGTGTCCGATGCGCCGTTCGCGCTGGCGGCGGCCAATGCGGTGGGCGGCTGGGGCGGGGCGCTGGTGAGTCTGTGCGCCTTCGTGGGGGCGGCCGGCTCGCTCGGTGGCTGGATCCTGCTGACCGCGCAGAGTGCCAAGGCGGCCTCGGATGACGGCCTGTTCCCCAGCATCTTCAGCAAGACCAACAAGAACGATGTGCCGGTCAAGGGCGTGCTGATCGTGGCGGTACTGATGACCCTGGCGGTGCTGGTCACCTCCACGTCCAAGACCGCCTCGGCCCAGTTCGATGTGATCACCTCCGCGGCGGTGGTGTTGACCCTGCTGCCGTACATCTACTCCTGCGTGGCCTGCTATTTCGTGGTGGAGCGCTCGCACACGCTGGTCCATACCGGCGCGTTCTGGCTGCTGACCAGTGTCACCGTCGTGTACTGCCTGTGGGCGATCTTCGGCTCGGCCGGCAACATCGTGCAGTACGCCTTCCTGTTCGTGTTGTTCATCACGGTGTTCTATCCGTTCTTCAGCGAGGAGCGTCGCCGCCAGCGCGGCCAGCTGCCCGCGCTTGACGCCGCCGTCCGCACGACGCTTTCGTGATCTTCCCCCAGGAGAATCCCTGTGTACTTCAAGTCCCTTGATTACCCGATCATCGTCATCGACGACGACTACGAATCCCCGCGCATCGGCGGCATCCTGATCCGTGCGCTGGTGGACGAGTTGCGCAAGAACGACCAGCGCGTCCTATGCGGCCTGACCCTGGCCGATGCGCAGGCCGGTGCGCGCACCTATGTGGCGGCCTCGGCGGTGCTGATCTCCATCGATGGCACCGAGGAAAATCCCGAGCAGTTCCAGCGGCTGCTGGGCTTCCTGCGCGAGCAGACGGCCCGGCGCGCCAACCTGCCGGTCTTTCTGTACGGCGAACGGCGCACCATCGAGAAGGTGCCGAGCAAGCTGCTGAAATTCGTGCACGGCTACATCTTCCTGTTCGAAGACACCAAGAGCTTCATCTCTCGCCAGGTGATGCGTGCGGCCGAAGACTACATGGCCAATCTGCTGCCACCATTCTTCAAGGCCCTGATCCACCACACGGCCGAGTCCAACTACTCCTGGCACACGCCGGGGCATGCCGGCGGCGTAGCGTTCACCAAGTCGCCGGTCGGGCGTGCGTTCCACCAGTTCTACGGCGAGAACACGCTGCGCAGCGATCTGTCGATCTCGGTGCCGGAGCTCGGTTCACTGCTCGATCACACCGGCCCGATCAAGGAGGCCGAGAACGAGGCGGCGCGCAACTTCGGCGCCGACCATACCTTCTTCGTCACCAACGGCACCTCCACCGCCAACAAGATCGTCTGGCACGGGACCGTGGGGCGGGGCGATGTGGTGTTCGTCGACCGCAACTGCCACAAGTCGCTGCTGCACTCGCTGATCATGACCGGCGGCATCCCGGTGTACTTCACTCCGAGCCGCAACGCGCACGGCATCATCGGCCCGATCAGCCTGGATCAGTTCACCCCCGCGTCGCTGCAGCAGGCCATCGCCGCCAACCCGCTGGCCAGCAAGGCGTACAAGGCCGGGTCAAAGCCGCGCATCGCGGTGGTGACCAACTCGACCTACGACGGGCTCTGCTACAACGCGGAAAAAATCGCCGAGGAAATCGGCAGTGCGGTCGACTTCCTGCATTTCGACGAAGCCTGGTATGCCTACGCTGCCTTCCATCCGTTCTACGAGAACCATTACGGCATGGCCAAGGGCAAGCCGCGCGAGCAGGATGCGATCATCTTCACCACGCACTCCACGCACAAGCTGCTGGCCGCGTTCTCGCAGGCCTCGATGATCCACGTGCGCAATGCGGCCTCCCGTGAGCTCGATGCGGAGCGCTTCAACGAAGCCTTCATGATGCACACCACGACCAGCCCGCATTACGGGGTGATCGCCGCGTGCGATGTAGCCTCGAAGATGATGGAAGGGGCGGCCGGTGAGTCGCTGGTGCAGGAGATGCACGACGAAGCGATCGCCTTCCGCCGCGCGATGCTGCACGTGCGCGAGGATCTGGGTCGCGACGATTGGTGGTTCAGCGTCTGGCAGCCGGACAAGCTGGAGCGCTCGCTGGCCAAGGGCGATGCGCCGGCCCCGATGGTGGCCAAGCGCAGCGAGTGGTACCTGCAGCCGGGCGCGCACTGGCACGGCTTTGATGGCCTGGTCGACGACTACGTGCTGATCGATCCGATCAAGGTGACCCTGCTCACGCCGGGGCTGTCGATGGACGGCGAGATGGGCCAGCGCGGCATTCCGGCTGCGGTACTGAGCAAGTTCCTGTGGACCCGTGGCATCACGGTGGAGAAGACCAACCTCTATTCGGTGCTGTTCCTGTTCTCGATGGGCATCACCAAGGGCAAGTGGAGCACCCTGGTCACCGAGTTGATGGCCTTCAAGGAGCTCTACGACAGCAACGCGCCGCTGACCCGCGCATTGCCGCAGCTCGCCGCCGAGTTCCCGATCGCCTACGCCGGCTGGGGCCTGCGCGATCTGTGCGATGCGCTGCATGCCTTCAACGATGAGTTCGGCGTGGCCCAGGTGATGCGCGCGATGTACGTGGATCTGCCCGAACCGGTGATGACCCCGGCCGAGGCTTACGACCACCTGGTGCGCGGCCAGATCGAGCGGGTCGATATCGAGCAGATCAGCGGTCGTATTGCCGGCACCATGCTGGTGCCGTATCCGCCTGGCATTCCGACCATCATGCCGGGTGAGCGCTTCGGCGCCAGCGATGAGCCGATCATCCAGTCGCTGCGGATCGCCCGCGAGCAGAACGCGCGCTTCCCGGGCTTCGAGTCGGATGTGCACGGGCTTATCATCGACACCGACGGCGACGCGCCGAGCTACAAGGTGGAGGTGCTGAAGGTCTGACGCCTGCGCGGAGGACCTTCGGCCAGCGATGGATACAGCACGCGAGCAGCGGGTCCTCACATTCTCCATCGGGGTGACGATGGCGGTCAGCGCCATCGGCTTCATCGGCGGCCTGTTGGTGGGATCGCAGGCCATCCTGTTCGACGGCGTCTACAGCCTGGTGGATGTGGCGCTGACCCTGGTGGCGCTGTCGGTGCTGCGGCTGGTGGCGCGGGAAGAAAGCCCGCGCTTCCAGTATGGGTACTGGCACCTGGAGCCGATGGTGGAGGCGCTCGGCGGCGCGATCCTGTCGCTGGCCTGCATCTATGCGTTGGCCAACTCGGTGATCGGGCTGACCACCGGGGGCCATGAGGTCAAGGCTGGGCCTGCGCTGCTGTGGGCCGCCGTACTGTGCGTGAGCAACCTGGCCATGGCGGCGTTCGTGCGTACCCGTGCGATGCAGCTGCGTTCGGCGCTGCTGTGGCTGGACGTGCGCGCTTGGCTGCTCAGCGGGCTGATGAGCCTGGCCGTGGTGTTGGCGTTCGCGATCGCGCTGCTGCTGCGCGGTGGCGAGCACGCCCACTGGATTCCCTACCTGGATCCACTGGTGCTGGCCGCAATCAGTGTCGCGGTGCTGCCGGTACCGCTGCGCAGCGCCTGGAAGGCCATGCGCGAAGTGCTGCAGGTGGCGCCGGATACGCTGGATGCGCGCGTGCAGGCGGTGATGAAGGACTTCGTCGCCGAGCACGGCTACCTGGATTTCACCAGCCACGTGGCCAAGATGGGCCGCATGCGGTTCGTGGAAATCCACATCCTGACCCGTCCGGAAACGGTGATCGGCACCATCGGCAACGTGGACGCGATGCGCGACGAGATCGCCGAGCGATTGGATGCGCGCGGCAGCGAGTTCTGGCTGACCATCGATTTCACGGCCGATCCGGCCTGGACCTGAGGCCGGGGACGGGACTCAGTTCTGGCAGCTCTGCACGGGCAATGCGACGGCGCATCGCAGCGTTGCAGTGCGCGCCGTTGACCTCAACCGCAGTTGAGGCCGGAGACTGCGCACTCACTCCCCGACGACGCCTCCCCTATGTTGACCGATACCCCTGTTGCGCCTGCTGGCCTGTTTGGTTTCATCAATCCGTCCGGGCTGTACGACCCGACCGCGAACGGCTATTCCCACGTTGCCGTGGTGCGGCTGCCCGCCCGCGTGATCCACATCGCCGGGCAGGGCGGGGAGACCGCCGATGGCGCGTTGTCGCCGCGCTTCGAGGCGCAGGTCGTCCAGGCGCTGGACAACCTGAGCCTGGCGCTGGCGTCGGCCGGTGCCACCCTGGCCGACGTGGCCACGGTGACCGTGCTGGTGGTGGATCACGATCAGGACCGGCTCGGCATCCTCTCTGATCAGATCGGCCGCCGCTGGCCCTTGGGCCGTGCGCCGACCTGCACGCTCATCCCGGTGCCGCGGCTGGCGCTGGAGGGCATGCTGTTCGAGATCGCGGCGACGGCGTACACCGGCTGAGCGATCCGGGTCGGGCCTTCTCATGTGATATACGAAACATATATGATGTGTATATCACTTCAGAGGGCTCGCCCATGGGTATCGTCAACATCGACGACGAACTGCACGACAACCTGCGCCGCGCCAGCGGCGTCTCGGGCCGCTCGATCAATGCCCAGGCGGGGTTCTGGATCAAGATCGGCATGCTGTGTGAAATGAATCCGGGTATGAGCTACCAGGAGATCGTCAGCCGTGAACTGCGTGCCGCCGGGGTCGAACCGGGCGCGTTGCGGGTGGCCGAGGCATGATCAAGACCGCTGAAGAACAGGCACTGATGCGCGCCTCGGGACGCCTGCTGGCACAGGTGTTCGAAGCGCTGGACGAGCTGCCGCTGGAGGGCATGAGCACGCTGCAGGTGAACGATTGGGTCGAGCGTTTCATCGTCGATCAGCTGCACGCGCGCCCGGCGAGCAAGGGCCAGTACGGCTTTGCCTACGTGCTCAATTCCTCCATCGACAACGTGGTCTGCCATGGCGTGCCCTCATCGGGTGTGATCCTGCGCAGCGGCAGCATCGTCAATCTGGACATCACCCTGGAGAAGGACGGTTACATCGCCGACTCCAGCAAGACCTATCTGATCGGCGAGGTGGACTACGCGGCCAAGCGGCTGGTGCGTGTGACCCGCGAGGCGATGTGGAAGGGGATCGGCATGGTGCGCCCAGGGGCGACGCTGGGCGACATCGGTTTTGCGATCCAGCAGCATGCCAAGGCGCATGGCTACAGCGTGGTCCGCGAATTCTGCGGCCATGGCATCGGCCAGGAGATGCACGAAGAACCGCAGGTGCTGCATTTCGGGCGCCGCGGCGACGGGCTGGAGCTGGAGGAGGGCATGACCTTCACCATCGAGCCGATGATCAACCAGGGCCGCGCCGCCATCGACATGAGTGACGACGGCTGGACCGTGACCACCCGCGACGGGAAACTGTCGGCGCAGGCCGAGCATACTGTGCTGGTGACTGCCGATGGCGTCGACGTACTGACGTTGCGGGCAGACGAGCGCGTGGTGCGCTGACGCGGCCAACGGACCTGGCTCGGCGACCTCATTCGCTGCGCGTGGACACCAGTTTGAGGAATGCCTCGTTCTGATAGCGGCTCATGCGCAGCTGCTGGCCGGTGTCCATGGTCACCACGTGGTGACCGTTGAACCACGGATGGATCGCCTTGACCCGGCGCACGTTGACGATCGCCGAGCGATGCACGCGCGCGAAATGCCGCGGATCCAGCCGGGCAGCGAGGGTGGTCATGGTCTCACGCAGCTCGTGCATGCGGTCGACCAGGTGGATCTCGACCGTGTTGCGTGCCGCCTTGATCCAGACGATGTCCCCCACCGCCACCAGCACCACATGCTCATCGACCCGCACCGGGATGCGCTGCAGGTAGTCGTCGCGCTGGCGCAGTGCATCCAGCGCCTGCAGGATCTGCGCCGAGGCCTGTGCGCCCACGCCGCTCGCCGCCGACAGCCGCGCCTTCGCCCGCTGCAGCGTGGCGGCAAAGCGCTCCCGGCTGAACGGCTTGACCAGATAGTCCACGGCATTGGCCTCGAAGGCCTTCACTGCGTACTGCTCGTACGCGGTGACGAACACGGTGGCCGGCATTCGCGCCGCGCCGAGGGTGGCCACCACGTCCATGCCGTTGATCGCGGGCATCTGGATGTCCAGGAACACCAGGTCCGGTGAGTGGCTGCGGATCGCGCCGACCGCCGAGATGCCATCGCCGCATTCGCCGACGATGTCGATCTCGGGATCATCGCGCAGCAACCGCACGATCGCATGCCGGGCGATCGGCTCATCATCGACCACCAGTACGGTCAGGCTCATGCCGGCGCGATCCCCGGCGTTGTACCCGGGGTGAATTCGGGTGCCTCGTCGGCACTGCCCAGTTCACGGAACGGCACGCGGATGCGGCAGGCCACGCCCTCTGGCCAGAGCATGTCCAGCCGGACATCGGCGGCGTCGCCGTACAGTTCCTTCAGGCGCAGGCGTGTATTGGACATGCCGATGCCGTGCCCGGCCGATGCGGTCGGTTCGGCCGAAAGGGTGCTGTTGCGGTTGCGCACTTCGATGCACAGCGTGTCGCCATCGCGGCGGGCCTCGATCTCGATCGTGTCGCTGCCCACGCGCTGGCCGATGCCATGGCGCAGCGCGTTCTCCACCAGCGGCTGCAGGATCAGGCTGGGCACCGCGCAGTCCAGCGTGTCCGGAGCGATGTACGTGCGGGTGGTGAGCCGATCCTTGAAGCGGGTGCGCTGGATGCCCAGGTACAGCTCGATCAGGTCCAGTTCCTGGCGCAGGCTGATTTCCTGGCCGTCGTAGTCTTCCAGGAACGCGCGCAGCAGGTCGCTCAGGCGCAACAGCATGTCCTCTGCCGAGACCTTGTCCTCGTCGAGCAGGGTAATGATCGCGTGCAGGGTGTTGAACAGAAAGTGCGGCTGCAGCTGGGACTTCAGCGAGAGCAGACGCGACTGCGCCAGCTCGGTGGCCAGCTGGCTCGCCTCCAGTTCACGGCGGGCCTTCTCGGCGTGGAAATGGATGGCCTGCTGGATCGCGAACAGGGTCCAGTAGGTCAGCAGCCCGATGGCGAAGTGCTGCTCCAGGAAGTAGCCCAGCTGCTCGAAGAAACCGCTCGGCTCGAACAGGGTGGAAACCATCGCGCCCACGACCATGGCGATGAACGTCATGCCGACGCTGGCCACCACCTGTGCGCCGAGCCCGTACAGGCGCCCGCTGCCGCGTACCGGAAAGCGCTCGGCGAGGCGGAAGACCGTGGGCGCCAGGGCAGCCCAGGTGTACCACTGGATCAGCGACCAGCGCAGGAGATCCCAGAGGGGTTGTTGGCTGTTCGGCAGGCCGGCGTTGATGGAGGTCTGCAGAGCGAACACCACGGCCACCGCCGTCCACAGGGCGAGGTAGCGGGACAGGCGGATCCGGGTGCTGCCGAGGCGAATGTACATGGTCGATTCCGGGCCAGGCATCTCTGGCGACGCTCATCTTAGGCAGGCGGCGGGAGGGCGGGAAGCGCCATGACGGCCCATTACGATTGGCCTGGTCGTGGCGACGATTCGTCCCGGATCGGTTGGCCGATCCGGCCGGCGGGCGCGTGATGCGGGTGTCCATCACCTGCCTGGAGCACCGCCATGATCCTGATCCGCCCCCTTCTGCTCGTTTCGTTGCTGCTCGCCGGTGCCGCCCACGGCGGACAGGCGCGTTACTTGGGTCTGCTCAACCGGGCGCACGACAGCGTGGTGACCCTCGATGTCGCGCCAGCCGGCACGGAAGCGTTTGCGCCGCGGTCGATCAATATTCTTGCGGGTGGCGGCGGCAGCACCATGATCCGCCTGGCCGACGAAGGCTGCCGGTTCGACCTTCGCGTGGCGTTCCGCAACGGACGACGGGTGGTCTACCGCGATGTGGATGTGTGCAGGGGCGACACACTGGTCATCGCGCCGCTGAAGAAAACACCGGATGATCGTGCGGTTGCGCTGGAGCCACAGACGCCAACGCGTGGCCGATAGCAGGGGGGCGCGGCGAGTGCCGTTCGCCGTCCGCGCTTACGGACGCATACGCGGCATGCGCTGCTCCACCAGCGTCGCGACCCAGTCGATGAACACCCGCAGCTTGGCGCTGACATGCCGGTTCGGGGGGAACGCAAGGTGCAGCGGCATCGCATCGATGCGCCACTCCGGGAACAGCCGGACCAGCTCGCCCGCGGCCACATGCGGGGCGGCCATGTAGTCGGGGAGCCACAGCGCGCCCAGGCCCGCCACGCCCGCGGCGAGATACGCGTTGCCATCATCGACCGCGAGCAGGTGGTGCCCCTTCACGGTGACCTGTTCGTCGCCGCGCTGGAGGGTGTAGGGCAGAACCGTGCCACTGCGCGAGCGCAGGTAGCCGACCACGCGATGCGGGGCCTGCTCCAGGTCCTGCGGATGCGCGGGGATGCCCGCCTGCTGCAGGTAGGCGGGCGAGGCGTGGATGCCGGCCTGCAGATCGCCGATATGGCGGGCGACCAGCGATTGATCGGTGATCTGTCCACCGCGGATCACGCAGTCCACGTTCTCGTCGATCAGGTCCACGTGGCGATCGCTGACGCCCAGATCGAGCTGGATCTCCGGATAGCGGGCAAGGAAGTCGGGCAGGGCCGGCACCAGCACCAGCCGCGCGAATGGGGCGGGCACGTCCACCCGCAGGCGCCCGCGAGGCGCCGCCGCCGCAGTGGACAGGCTGGTTTCAGCGTCGTCGATGTCGGCCAGCAGCCGGATCACCCGTGCGTAGTAGGCCGCGCCATCGGCGGTGACATTCACCTGCCGGGTGGTGCGGTTCAACAGGCGCACCCGCAGCCGGGCCTCCAGGTGCTGTACCAGCTGGGTGACCGTCGTGCGGCTCATCTGCAGCGTTTCGGCGGCCTTGGTGAAGCTGCCGGTTTCCACCACCCTGGCGAAGGCCTGCATTGCGTCGAACCGGTCCATCTGCATTCCACGGGGGCTGATTGTTTGGATTCTACAAACAATGTTGCCGGGGCGGCCGCGTTTATCAGGTGCCCATGGCGGTCTACTGTGGCGTTTCATTCATGACGAGCCGTTCATCGGCCCAGGGCAGAGGTTGATCATGGCAACACGTGACGTCGTTTTCCCGCCGGGCCGCCAGGCCCTGTACGAGCGCAACCGCTACTCGCCGGCAGTACGGTCCAATGGCTTCCTGTTCGTGTCCGGGCAGGTTGGCAGCCGCGAGGATGGTTCGCCCGAGCCCGAGCTGGAGGCGCAGGTACGGCGTGCGTTCGACAACCTCAATGCGGTGCTTGGCGCGGCCGGGTGCACGTTCGATGATGTCGTCGACGTGACCGTGTTCCTGGTCAATCCCGAGCAGGTCTTCGAGCGGGTGTGGGCCGTCGTTCCGGAGTACTGGGGCGAGGCGCCGTATCCCACGCTCACCGGTATCGGCGTGACCTGGCTGTATGGATTCGACGTGGAGATCAAGGTGATCGCGAAGCTTCCGTAGCACGCCTTCACGCGATCACGGCTGCATTTTGCCGATAGTAAGCCGTCATCCTGCTTCCTGTTGCGGACCCACATGCCCCTGATTCCCGAGCGCGTGCAGCGCTGGCCCCGGCCGTGGCGCGTGGCGTTGCTGTCGCTGCTGGCGCTGTATGCGCTGTATCTGCTGGCGGGCAATGTGTTCCTCAATACGCCGCTGTTCGATGCGGTCACCAACCGCAAACCTGAAAAGTTCACCATGCAGACCGGGCCGGCGCTGACCCTGCTGCCCGGGCAGGCCGTGGTCTGGAACATCCGCATGCGCGGCCAGGCCAATCGCACGCAGTATGTGTTCCGTGCCGACCGGGCGAGTGCCTGGATCGATCTGCCGGCGCTGTTGCGCAAGGAAGTGCGCATTCCGCGCATTGATGCCACAGGGGTTGAAGCCGAGGTCGAGCGGGTTGAAAAGGCCATTCCCCCGCCGCCGCGGGGTGACCGTGGCTGGACGCTGCGGTTCGATGCGATCCACAGCGACACCATCCGCAGTGGTCGCTTCGGCAAGTTGCTGATCGTCGGTCAAGGGCGCGGCAATGTCGGTTTCCTCAAGCAGCTCAAGGGCGGGCCGTCGGAGCTGTTCGATTCCACGGCAGGCTTCGATGATGCCCAGGTCAGTTTCGACGGGGTCAACGTGCTGGACGATGCCCATATCGCCGCGCGCTTCCACTTCCCGCGGCACTATCGTGACGACGCGCCGGGACTGCAGAAACTTGGCATCACCTGGGCGCAGCTGCAGATCGATGCCCGCAGCCAAGGCCTGCGCATCGACACCGGTGGCCCGCACGTCAAAGTGGGCAGTGCGGTCTCCAATGCCCGCCTCACCGCGGACGTGACCCTGGAAGAGGGCGCGCTGCGACCGGGCAGCCGGCTGGTCTGGCGGCTGCCCCTGCATGCCGGCGTCCACGCCGATGACCGTGGCCTGCTGTCGCTGCAACTGGACGTGGCGCAGGACATGCGCGTCCAGGCCCGGCTCCCGCGTGACCCGGAAACGGGCAGCGAACTCAATGCCGATCTGCGCGTGACCGGCCGGAAGATTCCGTTCCAGGCGCCGGCCGAGCTGCTTCCACGGCTGTCTGGCAAAGTGCAGGGCGCCTGGCAGTTCCAGTCGCTCAACTGGATCAGCGATCTGTTCGTGAAAAAGCCGTGGTTCCACCTTGATGGCGGTGGGCTGCTCAAGGCAGACGTCATCCTCGCCGATGGTCAACTGGCGCCGGGCAGCACGGTGGATATCCCGCAGGTGGCTGCCGTGGCCGAGGTTGCAGGGGTCAGGATGCGCGGCGACGCCCACGCACAGGGCCGGATCGTGGAGGGCGAACCACCGCAGGCAGAACTGAAGGTGCAGATCCCGCGCTTCCAGGCTGCGCCCACCCATGCGCCGAAGTCGGTGCTGTTCGATGGGCGCCAGCTGGCGCTGACCCTGCGCGGCGATGCGCGGTTGAAGGAATTGAGTGATGGCATGCGGGCCCAGCTGCGCTTCACCGATGCGCGGGTGCCCGACCTCACCGCCTACAACCGTTATCTGGGCAACGATAACGTGCGCCTGCTCGGCGGTACCGGTCTGCTCAGCGGTGATGTGTCGTTGGATGCCTCCGGTCGGGTAGGCAAGGGCAGTGCCGATCTACGCGGCACCGGGGCCCGGCTCAGTGTGGCGGGCATCGCGATGCGCGGCGATGCGCAGCTGCGGGCGCGTCTGCAGCGTGCGGATTTCGACAGCCGCCAGTTTGATCTTGGTGGCACCACGGTGGACCTGCGCAACATCCACGTGGGTGATGAAAAAAGTGACGGGCGTTGGTGGGGCAAGGTGGCGATCCGCAGTGGCCACATCGATGCGGCCGCGCCGTTCCAGGTGGATGGCCTGGCCGACCTGCGCCTGCGCGATGCCGGTCCATTGCTCGGCGTGTTCGCCCAGCGCAGCGAATACCCGCGCTGGGTACTCGGGATGCTGGATTCCGGGGAGGTGCAGGCCAGTGGGCAGCTGCGCTGGCGCAGTGGCGAGCTGATCGTGGAGGATCTGCAGGCCGAGAACGAGCGGCTGTCCCTGCAGGCGCGGCTGGATCTGAGTCATGGCAAGCGCCGCGGCGATCTCTACCTGCGCTGGGGCGTGCTGGGGGCCGGCATCGAGCTGCAGGGCGAGCAGCGCAAGTGGCACCTTGCCGGCGCCCGCGACTGGTATGCCGAGCAGCCGCGGCTGCTGCCGGCCAAGCCGGCCGCCACGAAGCAGGGCAACGGCACGCCCTGAGGGAGTGATTGGCTCCCCTCGGTGGGCCCGGCTTGGTATCCTCGCCTCGCCCACTGTCTGGTGACAGCGTGCCTCTCGCCGTCATCGACCCGTCATCCCATGAGCAACAGCCCCCACCGCGTCCAAGGCCTCAACAACGATGAGGTGGCCGCCGATTGGCCCGCCATCACCGACCGGGAGATCACCTGGCTGCGTGAGCGGTTTCCGCAGCTGGGCGAAGCGAGCCAGGTGCTGTGGCACAGCCCGCGGCCGATGTCTGCCGCCGCCATTGTCGAGAGCGAACAGGGCAGGGTGTTCGTCAAGCGTCACCATGGCAGCGTACGCAGCGCGGCCGGGCTGACCGAAGAGCATCGCCTGCTCCAGCACCTCGCCGCTCAGGGCGTGCCCGTGGTCGAGGTATTGCATGATCGGGACGGCGCAACCGCGGTCGAACACGATGGCTGGACCTACGAGCTGCATACCGTGGGCCGTGGCCAGGACATCTACCGCGATGCGCCGTCCTGGACGTTGCTGACCGACGCCGCACAGGCGCGCGAGGCCGGCCGGATGCTGGCGCGACTGCATCATGCGTCCGCCAGCCATCACGCGCCCCAGCGCAACACCCATCTGCTGGTCGCGCGCGATGATCTGATCCGCGCCGCTGATCCCATCGCCACCCTTCAGGCCGGACTCGACGATCGTCCGGGCTTGGCGGCCTACCTCGCGCGCCAGGATTGGCAGGCCGATCTGCAGCGGGCGGTGCTGCCGTGGCACGCCGGATTGGCCAAACGGCTGCAGGCCGAACCCCGCCTCTGGGCGCATAACGACTGGCATGTGTCCAACCTGCTCTGGCGTCAGGACGGGGAGAGTTACGTGGTGGATACCGTGCTCGATGTCGGCCTGGCGTCACCGACCAGTGCCTTGTTCGACCTGGCCACCGCCATTGAACGCAACGCGGTGGCCTGGCTGGCGCTGGAGAGCGGCGAGGCGGCCGTGCGCGTGGATATCGCGCTGGCCCTGCTGGCCGGCTACCGCGAGATCGTGCCGCTGTCTGCCGAGCGCGTGCACCTGCTGGCCGATCTGCTTCCTATCGTCCAGCTCGACTTCGCGCTGTCGGAAGTGGAGTACTTCGAGGGCGTGACGCACTCGCCGGCCAATGCCGACGTGGCCTACCACACCTTCCTGCTCGGGCATACTGACTGGTTCAGCACCCCGGCAGGGCAGGGCCTGCTGAAGGCGCTGCATGCCGCTGCCTGAGGGCAGGCTCGCAAATCCGTACGGTTTGTAGTGAAATAGTCACAGAAGCGGGGGTGCCTGGCGAAACCAGGCTGAGAGAGTCCCTTGGAACCTGATCCGGTTTGCACCGGCGTAGGGAGCTTTGAGCAGCAGGCATACCGCCGTGATGGGTCGGTGGGCGTGCGTGCCTTCGCTTCGTCTCCCCCAGCTGATGACGAATCGAATGAACCGTTGCTTCCGCCCCACGCTGTTGTCCGCCGCCCTCTGCGCCGCGCTGCCTCTTCATGCCAACGATCTCGCGGACGCGCCCCAGCGCTCGCCGACCGAGCTCGCCGCCGTGCGCGTGCAGGCGCATCAGCCGGCAGCTACCACCACGCAGACCAGCAGTTTCGGCGCGGGTGACTGGAAGAGCACCCCGGCCTCGGTGAACGTCCTGGATCGCGATCTGCTGGACAGCCGCCAGGTGCGCACGTTGTCCGAACTGGCCAGCAACGATGCCTCGCTGGGCGACAGCTACGCGCCGGTCGGTTACTACCAGAACATCGCGATCCGCGGCTTCCCGCTGGATACCGGTACCGGCTACCGTTTCAACGGGCTGGCCATCACCGGCGAGCAGCGCCTGGCGCTGGAGAACATCCAGTCGGTGGAGATCCTCAAGGGTGAGGCGGGGCTCGCCGCGGGCGTCATGGCGCCCGGCGGCATCATCAATTACGTGGGCAAGCGCACGGCCGAGGTCCGCAACGTCACCCTCGGCACCGATTCGGAAGGCTCCCGCTACACCGCCGTGGATGTCGGCCACTGGCTGTCGCCTCGCTTCGGCGTGCGCTTCAATGCCGCATGGGAAGACACCGATTCCTACATCGACCATGCCGACGGCCGCCGCAACTTCTACTCGCTGGCCACCGACTGGCTGATCGGCGAACGCGGCAAGCTCGAGGTGGATGCCAACTACCAGACCAGCGCGCAGCGCTCAGCCTCGGGCTATCAGCTGCTGGGCGCCACCGAGTTGCCGCGCGGCGTGGACCGCAAGCACATGCTGGGCTATCAGGCCTGGCAGCGGCCGGTCGGCATCGACAGCACCAACCTCACTGCACTGCATACCTACGACTTCAGCCCGACGTGGCAATCGCGGGTGTCGGCCAGCTACAGCCGCTCGGTGATCGACGACAACGTCGCCTTCGCCTACGGCTGCTACTACGCCGCCGGCTGTGCCGATGGCGGCGTGCCGGGCAACTACTTCGCGCCCAACGGCGACTACGACATCTACGATTACCGCAGCCCGGACGACACCCGCCGCAACCTGGAATTCCGTGCCGAAGTGCGCGGCAGTTTCGCCACCGGCGATATCCGGCACGAGCTGAGTGTGGGTGCGGACCGTTTCGAGCGCACCGTGGACAAGCGACGCAATGTCAATGAGTACGTGGGCACCGCCAACATCCACGATGCGCAGGTGCCGCAGTTCGAACCGTCGCCGCTGATGCCGGGCCCCTCCGCGCGGCGTCTGGACAGCGCGCAGACCGCGGTGTTCGCACTGGACCGCATGAGCTTCGGCGAGTGGCAGTGGCTGGCCGGCGGGCGTTTTGTCCGCCTGGACGAGCGTGCCTACGACAAGCGTGGCAACCCCGAGCGCCACAGCCGCCTGTCGCGCTTCCTGCCGCAGACCGCGCTGGTCTGGAAGGCGACCGACGAGGTCAACGCGTATGTCAGCTACGTGCGGGGCATTTCGCTCGGCCAGGAAGCGCCGTTCTGGACCTCCAACGAAGGCACGTTCCTGCCCGCGGTGCTGTCGCGCCAGACCGAAGTGGGCGTCAAGTATGTGCGCAGCGATGCGCTGACGTTGGGTGCCGCTCTGTTCCGCACTTCGCAGCCGTTCCAGTACGCCAAGCCGGGCGGCAGTGATGCCGGCTACAGCTTCGTCCAGGAGGGGCAGCAGACCCATACCGGGCTGGAGCTCACCGCGCAGGGCCAGCTCACCGAGCGCCTGTCGCTGACCGCCAGCGCCAGTGTGCTGCGCGCCCGCGCCCGCGATGCCGGCACGCCGGACTACGAAGGCCACCAGCTGATCAACGTGCCCAGGACTCGCGCGACCGTGCATGCCGAATACCAGCTGCCGTTCGTGACCGGCCTGGGGCTGACCGGCGGCTGGCGTTACGCGGCCTCCAACGTGGCCACTGCCGATGGCCGCGCGAGCGCACCGGCGTACAGCGTGTTCGATGCCGGCCTGCGCTTCAGACATCAGGTGGGTGAGCATCCGGTGACCTGGAACCTCTCGGTGGACAACCTGTTCAACCGCTTCTACTGGCGTGACACCGGCAGCAGCTCGGGCGACTACTACCTGTTCCCGGGCGCACCGCGTCAGGCCCGGCTGTCGGTCACGTTCGCACTATGAACCCGGCACTCCTGGAATGGTCGGCCGCCATCGTCAGCATGCTTGGCGTGTGGCTGATGACGCGCCGGGTGACCCTCGCCTGGCCGGTCGGGCTGATTTCGGTCGCGCTGTATGCACTGGTCTTTGTCGACGCACGGCTGTACTCGGACACGTTGCTGCAGGTCGTGTTCGGTGGCTTCCTGGTCTACGGCTGGGTGCGCTGGCGTGGCCAAGTGGAGGACGATGGCCGGGTCGCGATCATGCCGCTGGCGCGGGCGGCCATGTGGCGTGACCTCGGCATCGGCGTCGCCTTCGGCATCGCGCTCGGCGCGGCGATGCACTTCCTCACCAATGCAGCGTTGCCGTGGCTGGATGCAATGCTGGCTGCGCTGAGCCTGGTCGCCCAGTGGTGGCAGGCGCGGCGTCACACGGCCGCATGGTGGCTGTGGATCCTGGTCGACGTCGTCTACGTCGGCATGTACATGGTCAAGTCACTGCACGTGACCGCGGTGCTGTATCTGGTGTTCGTCGGCCTGGCCGTGATGGGGTTGCGGGCATGGACGGTGGCGCGCAACGACGCGCTGCTCCACAACGCAGAAGGGCGGCGCGGTTAAGTCCGCGCCGCCCCTTCGTTGCTTCAGGTCTGCACTCGACCCGGCACGGTCAGAACCGCGCCGTGGCACCCACGAAGAAGGTGCGTGCACCGCCGTCGTAGTTGTTGCCTTCCTCGATGGTGGAGACATCGCCGAGGTTGAGCACGCCCGCGCGCACGGTCAGGTGCTCGTTGACGTCGTAGCCGGTGACCAGGTCCCAGGTGGTGTACGCCTTGGCGAACGTGGCGCTGGTGGAGGACACCAGCTGCTCGCCGATATGCTGCGCGCTCAGGTTGAGCGACCAGGCATCGGTCACCTGCCAGTCCAGCGAGGTATTGGCGGTCAGCTTGGGCACCACCAGCAGGCTGGCGCCGGTGGTGCGGTTCTTCGATTCCAGCATGCGCGTGGCGTTGGTGACCCAGTTCAGTCGCTCATGCAGGGGCACGGTGACACTGGCTTCGACACCGCGGGTGCGGGCCTTCTGGATGTTCTGCGCGACCGTCCACCAGAATCCGTTGACGAAGCTGGTCGTCTGGCCGGGGATGTCACGCAGCGGGACCTGCTGGATCTTGTCATCGAAGTCGGTCAGGAAGTAGGTGGCCGAGGCCGACCAGCCGTTCTTGTCGTAGCCGACGCCCAGCTCGTAGTTGGTGCTGGTTTCCGGTTCCAGGTTCGGATTGCCGGCCATGTAGCAGCCGGTGGTGCCATCGGCGCTGATCGAGCGGTTGGTCCAGCCTTCCACCGTCAACGCGGTGCAGCCGTTGCCACCGGACTGGGTCGCAGCGCCCGCGGTGCCCTGCTTCAGGGTGGGCGCGCGGAAGCCCTGCGAGACACCGCCGCGCACAGTCCAGTCATCGGACGGGTGCCAGACGCCGTAGACGCGCGGGCTCAGGTTGTCGTCGTAATTGTCGGTGTTGTCCCAACGCAGGCCCACGGTCAGGATGAAGCGCTCGTGCAGCGTGATGTGATCTTCGGCGAACAGCGCCCAGGAGTCGGCCTCACTGACCGGGCTGATCCGCCCGGTACCGGTCCAGGTGACCGGCACGGTGCCGATGGTGTCGCCGTTCTTCAACTCTTCGCGCTTCCACTGCCCGCCCACATTCAGGCTCTGCTCGAAGCCCCAATGGAAGCTGCGGGTGAACGCGGTATCGAACACCGTCTCCTTGGAGTGGTTGCCGACGGCGCTGCCCTTGTCTTCGTAATCGTTCTGCACCAGCGTCGTCTTGGAGGTGGCGGCATCGCCGTAGCGACCATCGTGCATGACCACGTAGCCGGTCTGCACCAGCTTGGACAGACCCCACGCACCGACCGCGCCGGCACCGCTGTTGCGCTGCTCGCCACGCGAGGCTTCAACGCCCACGGTGTGGTCATCGTTGACGCGCCAGTTCAGCAGGGCGTTGGCGTTCTCGGCCTTGTTGCCGGGCGTCTGGCGGCGGCCGGTATCCGATTCGCGGTTGGTGACATTGGCACCGACGCGCAGGCCCAGGTTCTCGGTCAGCGGACCACTGAACAGCGCGCCCATCTGGGTGGTATCGCCGCGGGTCGGGGAATCGGGCTTGCTGTAGTTGAAGGTGACCGAGCCGCCCCATTTGTCGGCGATCTTGCGGGTGATGATGTTGATCACCCCGCCCATCGCATCCGAGCCGTACAACGAGGACATCGGCCCGCGGACCACCTCGATGCGCTCGATCATGTCCGGCGAGAGCCAGTTCAGATCCTGCGGACCCAGGTCATCGCGGTAGTTCACGCCGGAGGAATTGCCCTGGCGGCGGCCGTCGATGAGGATCAGGGTGTACTGCTCGGGCAGGCCGCGCAGGCGGATCTTGGACTGCGCGCCTGACAGCGCGTAGCCGCCGGTCACGCCGGGAACGGTGCTCAGCAGTTGGCCGATGCTGCTGACCGGCTTGCGTTCGATCTCCTCGCGGGTGATCACGCTGATGCTGGCGGGGGCGTCCTTGATCCACTGCTGGGCGCCGGTGGCGGTGACGACGACCGTGTCCATCTGCTTGGCCGAGGCGGCATCTGCGGAGGCATCTGCGTGCGCTTGGCTCGCCAGGGCAAGGCCGATGGCGACAGTCAGGGTGGCAACGGAACGGCGGGAACGGGGAGAGGGGGGCAACATCGACGCAGTACTCCTGGGAAAAAGGGGTCCGCTGGCGATGGCTTGGGGACGTCCGTGTGGGGAATTTCAACAACTCTTAACAATCGTATCACGAACCATTCGCATTTGAAATGTAACGATACGTTTGCTGTGTGTCCCCTTTATCAGCGCCAGCTCGGCGGTTCCCCTTTCTTCCAGCAGATCAGGACGAGCGCTACCACGACCGTCCACGTGCACACCTGGAATGCCACCGGTTCTTTGAAGGGCGAGAACACGAACGGCCCGGCCGCCAGAAGGGCGAACGCGATGGCGTAAACCACCCATCCCTGCCAGGCGCACGGAAGGCCCCATCCCCAGCCATGGGACCGCGCGACAAACCAGTAGGGCTTGTCTTTCATTCCACCAAGACCAATTGTCCAGCAACCACCGGCCGCAGTGCCACCTTGTGGGTGATGCTGGTGATGGTCCGGCGCGGGTCGGTCGGGTGCGGCCGTGAGGCGGTGCTGCTTCTGCCCTGGCGCCACAGCCCGAACATCACGATCTCCGCGCCCACCGGGAAGGACTTCAGCCATGCCGCATCGGCGTGCCCGACGCTCACTTCGTAGAAGTCCCTGCGGTCGGTCACGCCGGTCTGCTGATACTTCGGAGCACAGTTGAGGAAGGTGACGCCATGGGGATCACCGGGCTGCGGCGTGCGATGTGACCGCACCGTCCCGAGCAGCGCCAGCGGCAGCTCGCTGGATGCCGTGCCCAGCCGTTCCCATGCTTCGTCGTAGCGGTCCTGGCCGTAAAGGAAATTCGCCCAGTCGACCCGCTTCTTGCCCAGGCGCAGGGTCAATTGCGAGGTCAGCAGCGCGTCTTCCTCGCACATCGCCTGCAGGATCAGCAGGTCGGTGAGGGTGCGCAGGTAACCGTCGAGTGGCGCGTCGGCCGGGAGCAGGGTCGGTCCGGCGCTGCGGCGCTTCAGGGCCTGCTGGAGAATCAACAGTCGCAGCTCATACGCGCCATCACCCAAGGCGGGCAGGAACTCGGGATCGGTTCCGCTGGCGAGCAGGGTCTGGTGATGTGAGGGGGCGTTGTAGCGGCACCCTGGCAGGTGCTCAGTCCCCTTGTTCAACGCGATATACGCAGGAACCGAGGCGGGAAAGTCGCCGTCGGCACCGCTCCTGTCGTGCGCGGGGACGAATCGGACCGGCACGGCGCAGCCATCGCAGAGCAACGTGGGCAGGGTCTGCTGCGCGTCATGCCGCTTTTGCAGGTCGACCAACCGGTGCAGGGTGCCGTGCGTCCCCACGGCCTTGCGCATCTTGATTCCGCGACTCATGTGCAACCACTGCTTCGTTCAATGGCGACCATCATAGTCGCTTCGATCAGTCGCCCTGCGTCGCCAAACGCGGTGCCTGCTCAGCCCGGGTAGGACGGGAAGCGCTGATCCGGGTGCGTCTTCTTCCATTCGGTGTGCGCCACGGTGCCCTCCCACGCAAGGAACGCACCGGGGATGCGCCCGCGGCCGGACCAGGTCGCACCGCTGTGCGGCAGCCAGAAGCGGGGCGGCAGCGCTTCGCGGGGGACTTTCGCTGGCTTGGCGCGTGCAATGGCGCTGGCCGATCCCTCGCTGCCCACCGCTGCCCGGATCCTGCGCTGTTGTTCCGGGCTGAAATCGGCGTAGGAGGCGGTAAGCAGCACGAGTGCGCGCTCGAACGCCTCCTTCGTGGCGGCCCGCAGCAGCGCGCTTTCATCCATTCCCGATCGCGCGACCGCAGCTGCCAAGGTGGCGTTCATCGTTGATGCGGAGGAGGCGGTGGAGGGCTTGCGGGGCATGGAATTCCAAGTAAGAGGGGGCTGTCGGTGGGCACCATAGCAAATGCCGGTGTGAAGTCATCTTTTCGCGCGCGATGCTGCCTGGAACAGCGGTTGCGCTGGCGCCAAGCCGTTCGACCAGGATCAGGGCCCCTTCGGTTCTGTGCACCGCTGGGACACCTTGCGCCCTTCAACGAAGGCCCGCGCCGCGTTGGCGAAGCAGGATGGCGCAACCAACGCCAGCAGGTGCGCGCCACCGTCTACTGTGTGGAATGTCAGTGCCGTGGTCCTGGCGAGCTCGGCGGCATGCTCGCGGGCACCAGCGTAAGCCGTGTTCGGATCCAGTGTGCCGTGCACCACCAGCGTTTTTGGCAGGCCGGTTGGCGTTTTGCCGAACCACGCGTCGCGCGGATAGGGCGGCACCGGGCTGTCGACCAGCAAGCCCGGAATCGGACTGATGAACAGTTTCCCCTTCTCCTCGGCCTCCACCATGGCCTTGGTCAGCTCCGGCCGCGCATTGTTTTCCGATGCGGCGATCAGCATCACCAGGGGCAGGGCAGGGCGGTTGTCCCCGCTTTGTCCGAGCTGCGCCAATGCGGCATTCCAGTCGGGCACTGTGCGCTCCAGCGAGCGGGCATCGCCGCGGGAGAGGTCCCGCGTCATCTGTGGAATACGATCGCGCAGCGCCGGGAAGCTCAGCAGCGCGCCATAGAACCGGCGCAGGTCGCCGCCGGGCACCTGCTTACGCCAAGACGCATCAGGTCCAGACGCAAGCAGTTGCGAGTACGCCGCCACATCAGGGCCGCGCAGCACCTGACGGCCGACCTCGTCCACCAGTGCCGTGCGCCGGCTCAGGTCCCACTGCTGGGTTGCCTCGGGTGGCACCAAGCCGTCCAGAATGAGTCCGTCCAGCGGAAAGGGTGCGACCTGCAACGCCCGCAGCGCGAGCTGGGTGCCGTAGGAAACGCCATATACCAGCAACTCGCCGCTGCCGCGTTGGCTTGTTATCAGAAGACCAAGGTCCTGCGCGGCTTCGGTGATGGAAAACGCCATGGTCCGCGTGGGGTTGGCGTACATCGCCCCGATGCACGGCCCCCATTCGGTCCCGGCAAGCCCCACACCGTCTGGGCTGTCGGGTGCCTCTTGAACCGGGCAGATCCGCGATGAGCGTCCAGTGCCGCGGTGATCGGCAATCACCAGGTCGAAGCCCGGGAACGCGCGCTGGTAGGTAGACAGCATCGGATACAGCGAGGCGCCGGCTTCGCCGGGACCGCCGGACAGCAACCAGACCTCTCCTCGTCTTGCAAGATCGGTCGCTGCCGGAACGCGACGAACGAACAACGAGATCGTTTCGCCGTCCGGTTCGGCATGCCGCAGGGGTACCTGCACGGTCATGCAGCGCGAGTCGCGCAGCTGCGGCGACGGCGCCGCATCGTCGCACGACACGGCAGAAGCCTGGATTCTTGCATGGACCAGTGAGGGCAGGGCGACCAGCAACACAACATATAGCGCGGCGCGAAGCATGGGCGACTGACTCATCGGTAGACGGAGCGTGACGATGCGGCTTTACCGACTCATCCTGCGAATGCCGGAAGTAACGTCCGGATGGCGTTCGCATCGACCGGCCGGACTCCAACCTGAACAGGGGGCGGTTCAGTGGAGGGTACGCAATGTTCCGGCAATCTTCGGCCACCAGATTCGATTCCACACCGATACGTTTGGAGGATCCAACGATGCTCACCTCAACCGCTTTCAGCTTCCGTGGCCTGGCCATGGCATTGGCTCTGACCGCTGGCGTCATCGCCGCTGGCGATGCCTCCGCGCTGTCGCGCAAGGACAGGAACACACTGGTCGGTGCCGTCGTGGGTGGCGTTGCGGGGCACGTGCTGTCCAACGGCGACCCGATGATGACCGCTGGCGGCGCTGTGGCCGGCGGCGCGATCGGCAATGTGACCACCAAGGATCGCCGCGACAACCGCGACTATCGCCATGATCGCGATCGCCGCTATGACCGCGACCATCGTTACGAGCGCACCAGCCGCCACGATCGTCGTCATGACCAGCGTCGCTGGGACCATGACCGCCGCAACCACAACCGCGGCTGGCGCTGATCGGAGCAGAGCGGGGGCCGTCTGCTGGGCGACGGTTGATCATTCCGGGTTGCGGAGATCGACCGACGTCCTCTGAGCTTGGCCCAAAGCGGTCCCGCTTCGGACCGATAAGGATTTCGTGGCTTACAATCCCCCCGGGCTGATCCATTTCATCGGAACGAATCAGGGGGCGTCATGAGGACCGCAGTTCTTGCATTGATTTCGATCGTATCCCTCAGCGGGTGCGCCACCGTCGATCAGAAAACGACGTTCGATGGCAGCGATGGCAGTGCGTTCGTGGTTGTAGCCGTGGACAAGCTGCCCGAGCGGGTCGTGGGCAGCTACACCTTGCTTTTCAGCAGGGTCGACATGCAGTCGTCAACCTTTCAGTCCGAATGGTTTTCCATTGTTTTTGACGCTGGCGCGGGGACGTTCGTTGTCGATGAATTGAAGAAGCCCGAGAGCGTCTCCACGACGCTGCGTTTCGGTGCTCATTCGGTGGTGCCAGGCGACTATGCGTATGCAGCGAGGAGCGATCTTCAAGGCAATGTGGTGATGGAGAACTGCTATTCCGAAGGCGCGCCCGTGTTTCGCGTCGCTCCCGGCAAGGTCAGTGTAATTTCGCTTGGTGACGTATTGAGCAACATGGGCGCCGGTTCCGCTGATGCACTGGATGAGGGTGCAAAGGTCCTGGCGGCGTACCCGAAGATCAACGCGCCGCTCGTACTGGCGCAGCAGGTTGGCTCGATCACATTCACGTCTGGCAAGTCCGTGGGCTACTCGACGTGTCGGAATCAGAACGTCAAGAGCGTCGAGGTCGTTTCGGCAAAGCCGTAGTGCATCCAGGGTATCGGTGTCGTCCGGCATGTCTGCACACGGCAGATGGGGATCAGGCGAGGCCACTGCCAGTGCGGTCTTCCCCTGCTTGGCGGCTGGCCAGCGCGAACACCTCCACAGGACCACTGATATCCAGTGAATGGACGCCCGTGCAGGTCAGCATGCAGAGGGTGCGAGCAGGGGCCTGCACACCATGGCGGGCTGTCCCTCGGAAATGGCAGTCGGTCGGTTGTGCCCAATGGGTGCTCTTGAGGCTTTCGAACAGCCCATGCTCATTGCCATGGGCGACGCATCATCGTTTACCGCCAAGTCGCGCGATCTGGCGATACTGCTCGCGCGTAGCCCTCCGCTGCTTTTTGGCCAGCCACCAGGTTCCGAGGGCCCAGAGGACGGCCCACACTGCCAGGCGGAGGGCGGCCTGCTGCCAATCGGCGGTTGCGACCAGGTAACAGGTGACCACACTGACCAGCGCGTAGCCGCATAGCGCAAGGTAGGCCATTCGGGCCAGCCTCAGGTGCCGCAGCCTGTTGCGCAGCTGCACTTTCCGGATCGTCACGTACACCGACATCGGCTGATGGGCGGCGACCCGCTGATCGCACCCCTGTCGCAGCAGAATGCTCCAGCTCGTGATGAGGAACACCGAGAAAAAGGGGATCAGCAGCCATTGGCCAGGTGACAGTCCGCCGCCGGCTACAGGCCAGGTGAGCAGCGCGATGCCACCGATCGTCACCGCGATATCGAGGGCGCGGCGCAGCTTCTCAAGGCGATGGTGCCTGCGGACCTTTCGCGCCATCGTGTCGGCAAGGTCTGACGGAGGTTGTTGGCGTTGCCAGAGCGTGCGGAGCGCGTCGTCATTGATGTCCATCGTGGATATCCTGTAGTGCCTTGCGGGCACGGTGCGCTCGCACACCGACGTTGTCGGTACTGATGCCGAGCATCCCGGCGATCTCTTTGTAATCGAAGCCCTCCAGCTGCAGCAGGAGTACCTGGCGCTGGGGTAGCGGAATCAATCGCAGCGCGTCCAGCAGCCATTGCGTATCCGCATCGCCGGGGGCGGAGGATGCATAGGCAATCAACGCCAAGGCGTCTGGATCCACGCGCGGATGTTCGGGGTTGCGAACGGCTTGGCGTACGTGGCTGGCGCCAAGGTTATGCGCGATGCGAAGCATGTAGGCGCGAAGCCGGGCAGGGTCACGCAGTCGCGGCAATCCCTGCCAGACGGCCAGCAGCACTTCCTGCACCAGGTCCTCCTGCGCGGCAGGGTCGCGCTCGTAGGCCCGCACCGCCCGCCATATCAGGGGCAGATGCTGCTGGACGTCGGACCACAAGGGGTGCATCAGGGCGGAGTCTCCATGGGCTACACACCCACAGTCGTCGGGGGGAGACGATTTCTTACACGCTGTGTTGAGTTGATTGAGCAGTAAGAAACCGGTTCGCGGAGGTTACTACCAAGGGACTGGAATGCTCACGGTGAGCAGGTTCCGGCGAATCCCTCAGACAAGGACACGATGATGAAGGCGAAGATGAGACAACCTGTCGCAGAGGTGCAGCGGTGGATGGCCATTCCACTGTTCTGCGCATTCCTCGTCGGCTGCGCATCCAATGCAACGAGAAGCCTGGCACCAACGGGCGTCCTCTACCACGGCTTCGCTCTACTCGATCCCACTGCGGAACGTGTGGTGGACAACGTCTACATCCTTGTTGCCCACGGAAAAATAGCAGCCGTCGGGACGGGGGAGTGGAAGGGCCGGGCCCCGCAGCGCGCCGTGGATATGACGGGACACTACGCCTTGCCTGGGCTGATTGATGGACATGCCCATATCACTTCTGGCCCCCACAGCATTGAAGTGATAGATGGCGCCAACGTCATCATCATCCCGAGTGTCGATGCGATCACCCGGCACAACGCAGCAGTCGCGCTTGCCTTTGGCGTCACCACCGTCCGGAACCCCGGCGGCGATCCTGCGGCGAACGCGCGCTACGACGCGCAGATCCGGAGTGGCGCCTGGCGTGGTCCAGAGGCGCTTCACGCCGGCTCGGTCATCCAGCCTCCCCCCTTTGGTGGTGGCGCGTTCGCCTATCCGCGCTCGGAGGCCGCATGGGACGCGGAGGCCCGACGGCAGGCGGAGATGGGCATGCGCTACTTCAAGCTCTACAGCGGCCTGGATGCCGATGAACTCAACCTGGGCATCCAGGCGGCGCACCGTAACGGTCTAAAGGCCATCGCTCATCTGGATGCCATCAGCTGGACGCAGGCGGCGCGGCTCGGCATCGATGGCCTGGAACATACGCTGCCCACCAGTGCAGCGCTGCTTGAACCCGAACAGCGCGCCACCTACCTTGCAGAGCGTGGCGCAGACGCGCGCTATCTTTTCCGCTGGTTTGAACTGGCTGACTTCGATGGCCAACTCATACAGGAGATGCTCGCCGAGCTGGCCCAGCGCGGCGTAGTAGTAAGCACGACGCTGGGGGTGAATGAGCTGGCTTACAACAGTGATCGTCTGGACAGCGTGCTTCCGGCCGAAGACCGGATGTACGTCCATCCGGCCAACCTCGAGGCCCTGTTGTCTTTCCTGCCGCGCATGACTGAGCAGGACCACCGGCAGGCGAGGGCAGTGATGCCGAAGGTGCTTGAACTTGCCCGAAGGCTATATGTTGCGGGCGTACCCATTCTGGTGGGCACTGACGGGAATGGCGGAGGCCCGGCATACAGCCGCGAGCTGGAGCTTCACCGGCGTGCGGGCATCAGTCAGTGGGCTGTGCTGCGACTGGCGACGTCGGATGCAGCGGAAGCGCTTGGCATCGGCAGCCGCACAGGGCGTATCGAGCGGGGCATGGAGGCAGATGTCGTGTTCTTCGGGAGTAACCCGCTTGATGACCTTGGGGGACTGCGGAACCTGACACTGATCCTCAGTGATGGAGAGTCTGGAACCCCGAAGGAGATTCTTGGTACCGTGGACCTGGCCCCATCGCGATAAAGGTTGTTGCTCTAAGATCCCGCCGTATCAACGCGGTGACATAACATTCCATCGTCGCGAGAATCAGAATCGGCGGGAAACCTGCCATCGGACCGTCAAGGAGACGCGCCTGAAATGAGAAGGATGTCCATCCCCACTCTCCCTGGCGTAGCGATTGCCGTCGTCTGGTTGATGCCGTGACCGGGCCGGCGTACGGCGTTCTGCTGGATCGTTGGTCCCCACGCTGGCGCAGCGGCCTGTCGACCACGTCCGACCTGCCCGGGCTGCTGGCCGATCAACTCGATATGCCGCCCAGCGCATCCGATCTCGAGGACATCGGGCGCGGTTATGGGAGGGACGAGGTACGTGCGCAGGAGCAGGAGCGCTGCTAACCGCAGGTAGAAGAGGTTCTGGATCGCCTGCGACCTACCGCATCTCCACCACCACCTTGCCCTTGGCCCGGCCACTCTCGACATGGGCCAAGGCGCTCTGGGTCTCCTGGAACGGAAAGACCCTGTCGATGACCGGGCGGATCGCACCAGCCTCCACCAGCGAGGTGATCTCGCCCAACTGCTGCCCACTGGCCCGCATGAACACGAACGTGTAGGTCACGCCCTTCTGCCTGGCCTTGCTGCGGATGCCATGGCTGAGCAGGCGAATGACCTGCTTGAGTGGCCAAGCCAGCCCGCGCGCAGTGGCAAAGGTGGGCGTGGGCGGTCCGGAGATGGAGATGAGATGCCCGCCCGGCTTGAGAATCTTCAGCGAGCGGGTCAGCTCATCTTTGCCGAGGCTGTTGAGCACCACATCGTAATCAGCCAGTTCGGTGGCGAAATCCTGCTCCTTGTAATCGATGACGACATCCGCCCCCAATGCCTTTACCCACCCGACATTGGCCGTGCTGGTGGTAGTGGCAACGAAAGCGCCCAGATGTTTGGCCAGCTGTATCGCCACCGTCCCGACGCCGCCGGAGCCGGCCTGGATGAAGACCTTCTGGCCTGGTTTGAGCTGGGCGGTTTCGACCAGCGCCTGCCATGCGGTCAGTGCGACCAGGGGCAGCGAGGCGGCCTCCACCATGCCCAGGTTGCCGGGTTTGAGGGCGACAGAGGTTGCCTTGATGGCAATGAACTCGGCGAAGGTGCCGATGCGATCATCGTCGGGGCGTGCATACACTTCGTCGCCCGGTTTGAACTGACGTACGCCGGCACCGACACGCTCCACCGTCCCAGCCACATCGTTGCCCAGAACCAGCGGCAGGCGATAGGGCAGGATCAACTTGAATTCGCCTGTCCGGATCTTGGTGTCCAGTGCATTCACGCTGGCCGCGTGCACACGGATGAGAACATCGTCATCGCGCAGGGGCGGCTGCGGCGCGTCACCGATGCGGCCGGTCTCCTTTTTGCCATAACGGTCGATGAGGAAGGCTTTCATGGGCGGTGTGTCTCTGGTTGAGGGATGCCGTCGGGTTGCGGGGCGGGGAACGTAGTGGGCGCATCAGTTATCGAGGAACGCCAGCGCGTCCCGTACAAACTCAGCGTGATACTGGAAAATCCCGCCATGACCGGCGTCGTCGTAGAGGACCAGCGACGCATCGGGAATGCGGTGGGCCAGATCGCCACTGTTGGGCGTGGGGACCATGATGTCGCTGTCCCCATTGGCGATCAGTACCGGGATACGGATGTCGCCCAGGTCCTGGGGCGATTGCCTGCCCCACGCGGTGATCGCCTTCAGTTGCCGCAGGAGCGCCCCGGGTGAGGCTGGCCTGTCGCGATCATTCGTGCGTTCCTTCAACCGTTGCAGGAACGCGGTGGCCGCCTGTCGGCTGCGGGCGCTGGCAGTGAAGAACAGGTAGTACTTGGGATCGCGCCGCGTCAGCAGGCCCTTGAGGATCAAGGGCCAAGACACGCGGCCCACCCGGTCGATGCCGCGGCCACCCGCCGGCCCGGTGCCGGTCAGGATGAGCCGCCGCACCAGGTCAGGCGCGTCCAGCACCACCTGCTGCGCAACGAAGCCGCCGAGCGAAAAGCCGAGCAGATCGACGCGGCCCAAGCCCATCGTGCGAATCAGCGCGATCGTGTCCTGCGCCATTTCCGCGACGGTTACCGGTGCTTTGCCACCTGATCCTCCAATGCCACGGTAGTCGATGGCGATGACCCGATGCCTGCTGGCCAGGCCATCCACGATGCGCGGGTCGAAGTTGTCGAGCACCGCGCCCCAGTGGTTGAGCATGACCAGCGGGAAACCGTGCTGCGGCCCCAGTTCACGGTACGCGAAATGGGTGCCATCGACCTCCAGCGAGCGGGTCGGTGCACTCTCGAACGAACGTCTGGAGTCGGGGGGCGTGCTGGGAAGCATCATGGTCGCGTACCTGTGGGGTCAGGGTTTCACTCAGTGGGGCGATAGCGTTCCGCCGCCTGCGCCTGCCGGATGTCCGAGAGCAGGCCCTGACGCGATGCGTCCAGCGTGTCCCAGCGTTCGGCCACATGCAGCGGTGGAATCGTGACGGTCTCGCGGCGATCAAAGCCGACCAGTGCCGCATCCACCAGCTCGCCGACATCCATCACCTCCGACAGCGTGTTGATGTCGATACCGGCCCGCTCCCAGATCTCGGTGCGTGTCGCCGCAGGCAGCACGGCCTGCACATAGACGCCCATGGGCGACAGCTCCAGGCTCAGTCCCTGTGACAGGAACAGCACGAAGGCCTTGGTCGCACCGTAGACGGACATGCCGAACTCCGGCGCCAGGCCGACCACCGAGCCAATGTTGACGATCGCGCCTTCGCCGGCGCTGGCCAGCCGTGGTGCAACGGCAGCGGCAAGGCGGGTCAGGGCGAGGGTGTTCAGCGTGATCAGTTGTTCGATGCTGTCGGCCGACTGCTCGGTGAAGCCACCGGATTGGGCGATGCCCGCGTTGTTGATCAGGATGCCGATGCGGGCATCGTCGCGCAGGCGGGTTTCAACGGCGGCCAGGTCGGCGCGCTGGGTGAGGTCGGCCGGAAGTACGTCGATGGCAACGCCGGTGTCGTGGCGCAGGCGCGCGGCCAGTGCGTCCAGCCGCGCCGTGTCGCGCGCGACCAGTACCAGATCGTGGCCGCGGCGCGCGAAACGTTCGGCGTAAACGGTGCCGATGCCGCTGGAGGCGCCGGTGATGAGGACAGCAGGAAGCAGGCTCATGGTGTGTCTCTTGAAATGTAATGGGGCAACGGGGATGCAGCGCGGCGATGGCGACGGAGTTACTGCGCGAGCGTGTCGCTCAGGGCGGGGTAGTCGGTGTAGCCCTCCGCGCCGCCGCCATACAACGTGGCCGGGTTCAGGGCGTTCAAGGGCGCGCCGGTCTTCAGGCGTTCGACCAGATCCGGATTGCTGATGAAGGCACGGCCGAAGGCGAACAGGTCGGCCTTGCCACTGGCCAGATGCGCGTTGGCCAGTTCCAGGTCATAACCGTTGTTGGCCAGGTAGGTGCCGGTGAAACGGCGGCGCAGGCCGTCGAAGTCGAACGGGGCGACATCGCGCGGGCCGCCCGTCGCGCCTTCGACCACATGCAGGTAGACGATGCCCAGCGCGCTGAGCTGATCGACGATGTAGTCGTACTGCGGCTGCGGATCGCTGATGGTCGCGATGGCGTTGGCCGGCGAGACCGGCGAGAGGCGCACGCCGGTGCGATCGGCGCCGATCTCGGCTGCCACGGCCGCAGTGACCTCCAGCAGGAGGCGCGCACGGTTTTCGATCGAACCGCCGTAGGCGTCGGTGCGCTGGTTGGCGCCGTCCTTGATGAACTGTTCGAGCAGGTAGCCGTTGGCACCGTGGAGTTCCACGCCATCGAACCCGGCGGCGATCGCATTGGCGGCGGCCTGACGGAAGTCGTTGACGATGGCCGGTAGTTCGTCGATCTCCAGTGCACGCGGCTCGGACACATCGACAAAGCCGTTGTGGACGAAGGTCTTGGTCTGCGCCCGGATGGCCGAGGCGGACACGGGCGCGGCGTTGCCGGGCTGCAGATCCACGTGGGAGATGCGGCCCACGTGCCACAGCTGCACGAAGATGCGTCCGCCGCGCGCGTGCACGGCGTCGGTGACCTTGCGCCAGCCATCGATCTGATCCTGCGTGTACAGCCCCGGCGTGTCCTGGTAGCCCTGGGCCTGCGCCGAGATCTGGGTGGCCTCGGTGATGATCAGGCCGGCCGAGGCGCGCTGGGCGTAGTAGGTGGCGGCGAGCGGACCGGGCACCAGACCGGCACCGGCGCGGTTGCGCGTCAACGGTGCCATCACGATGCGGTTGGCCAAGGTCAGCGGGCCAAGGGGGTAGGGCTGGAAGAGTGTCGAGATCGTCATGGCGGGTGCGGGGTCGTGGTCGTTGAGGGGGTGGCGCGGGCGGGCCGGCAGTGGCATCGCCTGGAAGTGTCGCAATGATGATGACCATAATCTTAGATGTCAATGGTTTGATGATGATGGTCATCTATCCGTGGTAGAGTGCGGGTCTATCGCGGCAGAGCGGCACGAGACAACGAGTCATGAAGGTCACCAAGGCACAGGCGCAGGCCAACCGGGCGCACATCGTCGACACCGCCTCCACGCTCTTCAGGGAGCGGGGCTACGACGGTGTGGGCGTGGCAGACCTCATGGCGGCCGCTGGCTTTACCCATGGCGGCTTCTACAAGCACTTCGGCTCCAAGGCCGACCTGATGGCGGAGGCGGCGAGCTGCGGCCTGGCGAAATCGGCCGATGCCGCGGCCGACATGGACCTGGCGAGCTTCATGAGCCATTACCTTTCCCGGCAGCATCGTGACGCGCCAGGCCAGGGTTGCACCATGTCAGCGCTGTGCACCGACGCGGCGCGTCAGCCGGAACCGGTCAAGGCGGCCTTCGCGGCAGGTATCGAGGCGCAGCTGGCCGTATCCCCCTACCCGGAAGGCCAGTCAGACGGCCCCACGTCCGAACAGGCGCGTGCGCGGCGTATCGCCTTGATGGCCCAGGCTGTCGGCGCGATGGTGTTGTCCAGGTCCTGCCCGGACGACTCTCCGCTGGCGGACGAAATCCTGGATGCGTGCCGCGAAGACGGGCTGGCGCGGCTGGGTGGTGTGCCCAACAGCCACCGCTAGGGGTTTCCCCGCGAACACCCGATTCGCCGCCGCCACCAGCGGCACCGCAGTGCTGCGGTTGGTGGCGTCACGGTCAATCGCCGCGTGTTGCTTCAAAGCGGTAGGGATTGCCCTGATCGGAAAAGCGCAGCAAGTAGCGCGCAATGCGTGTCTTGCCATCGGACAACACATAGTCCACTTGCAGGCCGGTCCGAGGGTGTTCCTGCTCAGCACCGAGGTAGGTGTTGCTCGGATAGCTGAAGCTGCCATGGGGCGCCTCCCGTACCGCTGCACACGTGGCAAACAGCGGTGGCAGCGTGTACAGGCGCTCACCATGCAACAACAGCACCACTGTGTAGCGGACGGCTGTGCCACTGCTGGAATAGCGCATATCCAGGCAAACCGACGTGCCGCGCTGCCAGGCCGTTACGGCCGTCAGGTTCTCCGGGTCGATCGCCGTCTCGCTGCGCCAGTGCGATGACGCCAGGCTCACGGCACGGCTCAGGGGCCAGCGCCGCGTCCCCACCATCAACGCTTGGCCATCAAAGGCAACATCGAGGCCACCCTTGGGCGGCGTCATGGATAGATCGCCGGGCGTGGTCCACAACGGTTGGTCGTACCGGCGCAGCGCCTGGTGCATGGAGGTCACCCAGATGCAGTGCCGGGGTGATTCCGTGCAAGGCATGGCCAGCGACGTTCCCGATTCCGGAAACAAGGCACCGCCGAGTGACCGGTAGAAATCGCCATGACTGGTAAAGAAAACAGGTTCGGCCTGCGCCGCCGCCGGCAGGCACACGCTCAGCAGGACTGCCAACGCACGGGGTAGGGGGGTCATTCGGCATGCATCCTGCCACTTCATCCTTTCAGTACCAGCGACATATCCGGATATCTGGCGCACATGAAATCTACAAAGGCGCGCACCTTTGGTGCTGCCAGGCGCCTGGAGGTGTGCAGTACCCAGAGCGCCGGCTCTGCACCGGAAACGACGCCCCACTGCACGAGATCTCCACGGGCAAGATGATTCCAGGCAATGGACTGAGGGATTAGCGCGACCCCAGCACCTGCAAGTGCAGCATCGCGGATCATCAGGAACGAGGAGAACCTGAGCCGTGGGAGCGGCTCCAGAACCAGGCGTCCTTGGTCGAGGTCCCAAAGACCGGGTTGGAACGTCGAAGCGACGATTCCTGGAACCTGCCTCACTGCACCAGGTGCTGGCACGGTCATCCCGGGGGAGGCGACAACGACAAGGCGGTCCTTGGCGAAACAGCGTCCTACCAGGTTGCTGTCTGGACTCGGATTGACTCGGATGACCACGTCGAATTGCTCTTCAACCAGGTCGACCAAGCGGTCCTCGGCCACGACCTCGATAGACACCTCCGGGTACGCCGCAGAGAAATCAGCGCCTATTCCTCCCATTGCCAACTGAGAGAACAGCACCGGCGCTGCGATGCGTAGGCGACCGCGTGGAATCGTCACGCCTTCGCGTGTGGCCGTCATCGCCTCGGCGACCTCACCCAAGGGCGCCTCAATGCGGCTGGCGAGCAATTGACCCGCGTCAGTGAGCATCAACCCTCGCGAACTACGTTCGACCAGCCTGACACCCAGTTGTTCTTCGAGGTCTGAAATCCGCCGCGACAAGGTCGCTTTGGACTTGCCGCTCGCCCTGCTGGCTTTGCCGAGCCCTCCGCTTGCCGCTACCAGAAGAAAGTCATCCAGATCATTCAGGCGCATGGTGTTTCATATGTGAAACGGGGGGTCTACATAGTGTCGTCTTCGTTCTGACATTGCAACAGCCTATCGTCTCTCCATCGAATCTATTCCGGGGTGATCCTCCATGACCATGACGCATCGGGCTGTACTGATCCAAGGCTACGGCGGCGCTGAAGCCGCGCAGGTGGCAGAGTTGCCAATCCCGGTTCCGGGACGGGACCAAGTGCGGGTAAGGGTTCGCGCCGCCGGCATAAACGGTATCGACTGGAAGGTCCGCGAAGGGTATCTGCGGGAGGTATTCCCGCTCCAGTTGCCCGCCGTTCTGGGCGCCGAGCTGGCGGGTGTTGTCGACGCTGTCGGCCCCGACGCGAGGCGCTTCAAGATTGGCGACCGGGTGATGGGCGCGGTGGGTGGGCTGGGCGCATATGCCGAGTTCATCGTCGTCGACGAACGGTCGCTGGCCCCGACCCCTGATCGGCTGGACGACGTGCATGCTGCTGCGATGCCCGTCGCCGCCGTTGCGGCATGGAAAAGCCTCCATCACGCGGGCGCCCTTCGTCCTGGTCAGCGGATCCTCATCCACGGTGCAGCAGGCGGGCTGGGCGGGTATGCCGTGCAGTACGCCAAGCAGGCCGGTACAGAAGTCTTCGCCACCGCCGCCACCGAGCACCTCGACTACGTCCGCAGCCTCGGTGCGGACCATGTCATCGACTACCAGACACAGCGCTTCGAGGACATCGCGCGCGACATCGACCTGGTGCTCGACTATGTCGGCGGTACGGTTCTGGACCGCTCATGGCAGGTGCTTGCGCAGGATGGCGTCATCGTCGGCACGACCTCGGCGGACATCCTGGCGCGCACGCCGCCCGGCCGCCGAGGCCTCTGGTTCATGAACAAGCCGGACGTCGCTCTTCTGGAGCGGCTTGCCTTGGATGTCGCCAGTGGCGCGCTGACGTCGAAGGTGGGCGAAGTGATCGCTCTGACCGACATTCCTGCGGCCATCGAGCGCAACCGAACCACCTCACGCGCCGGCAAAGTCGTCGCGGATTTTTCGCGCTAATTCCCTTTCCATCCCCTGAAGGAGATTCATATGAGCATTCTCGTCACCGGCGCCACAGGCACCATCGGCTCTCTCATCACTCACGGCCTCGCCAGCGCGGGCGCTGGCGTGACCGCTTTCGTTCGCACGCGCGGCAAGGTTTCATTCCCCGACGGTGTGACCGAGGTGGTTGGTGACCTGACCGACGTACCATCGATGCGCGCAGCCCTTTCGTCAGTACGCACGCTGTTCCTGTTGAACGCGGTGACGCCGGACGAGGTGACCCAGGCGCTGATCGCCTTGAACCTCGCCCGGGAGGCCGGCATCGAGCGCATCGTCTACCTGTCGGTCATCCATGCCGACAAGTTCACCAATGTGCCGCACTTTACCGGCAAGTACACGGTTGAACGCATGATCGAGAGCCTCGGCATTCCCGCTACCATTCTGCGTCCGGCCTATTTCATGCAGAACGAGTTCATGGTCCAGAAGGCGATCGAGGATTACGGCGTTTACCCGATGCCGATTGGTGGCACCGGTGTCTCCATGATCGATGCGCGGGACATCGCCGAGATTGCCGTGGCAGAGCTGCTGCGACGCGACCGCGCGCCGTCTGCGCTGGCCACCGTCACCTTGGATCTGGTCGGCCCCCAGACACTGACGGGCACGTCGGTAGCGCAGGTATGGAGCACCGCATTGGGTCGGGACGTGGTCTATGCGGGCGATGACGTGGCAGCGTTCGAAGGGCAGATGGCTGCATTCGGCCCGTCGTGGCTGGCCTATGACATGCGCCTGATGATGGCAGGCATCCAGACGTTCGGGATGCAGGCGGCCGACGGTGCGATTGCGCGACTGGAGTCCATCCTCGGCCATCCGCTGCGTACCTATGAGAACTTCGTTCGTGAGGCGACGACGAAGGTCTGATCGCATCACCTGGTTGGGCAGGCTGCGCATTCGTGTCCACCTGCCGGCCAATGGTCCCCATCGCTGCGGTGTGCTTCTCAGAGGGGTCGAGCACACGCGAATCGGAACCTGGGCTGTTTGCTGTTCGGGAACTCGCTCTTCGACAGCTGGATTCGGCTTTGGGGATGGCCAAGCGTGCAGAGCAGCAAGCCGCCCGCGCCGAGGGGCGACGCTAGCGTTTGTGAGTCGGGTCCGGCTGCCCAGAGATCAACCTGTACAAGGAATGGCGCGCCCCACCGGACGGAGCTTTTTTCTTGGGCAGGTTGGGGTTGCGCTCGCAGCCATAGCGACTATCGCTTGCGGCGTTAAGATCTGACAATTCATTCAAGCCGAGCCCGCTCCACGGGTTGGCATAATTCAGGCGTTGGAAGCAACATGAAACAATACTCAGCCATTGGACGGATGCTTGTATTCCTTCTTGCAGCATTAGGGTCGAATTCATGCGTCGGTACGACAACGCCGACTCAGGGGTCGCCGCAAGCGCTGCTCGCCGCTGTTACAAAGTCAAACGTCCGTGACTATTGGACAACTGACTTTGGCAGGAAAAAGCGAAGTGGTGGGTATTCCGTAATTGTGCCTGTCGAGAGTGCAGAGAAGCTCCTTGAATCGATCCGGGTACAGGTGCCTTCCGGCTACGTCGCCTTTATTGGAACAACCAACAACCTCGATAACCCAAAGATCAAGGGTGCTGAACTTGTCATAGCACCAGGTCAAGACCAGTTTGACATCGTCCGCCTGGCAGCTACGGATGCTGTCAACTATGACAAGACCACCGATCAGATCATTGAGGAGCTGAGACGGTGGGACTCTCAATTCGGGATTGATATCTGGCAAGCTGAGACCGACACCGTTCAACTCAAGCTCAAGTCCATTCCAGTGGATCTTCCAGAATTCTCCCAAGGGCTTTACGAATTCTGTCCAGATATCGTTGACCAAGGGGTCGGTGACATTGTGTCGCTTCAGGCGGCGGTCAAGCAGGAAGGAGCGATCTTCCTTTGGTGGGACTAGTCGCGCTGTACCTGACAGTTCATGTAAATCGAAGCCACTCCGCGGCTGGGCCTGAGTGTCTGCTGTGAATGACTGCCTCTGGCCGGGAGTGGACATGGAAGAAGGACGCCGGACACGTTGCAGTGTGAGCGGGGTGCATTGCCTGGCGAGGGTGAACCCATACTCGAATGGTCACTGTTTGCCCGCATCGGCACACGGCGCTACCCTTGCCCGATGTCTATTTCACCCTCCACAGCACTGGACGCCGGGCGCGGCCCCGCTGAGCACGACGTGCGCACGCAGATCATCGAGGCTGCCACCGCGCATTTCAGCCATTACGGCTACGACAAGACCACGGTCTCGGACCTGGCCAAAGCCATTGGCTTCTCCAAGGCCTACATCTACAAGTTCTTTGCCTCGAAGCAGGCGATCGGGGAGGTCATCTGCGCCAATTGCCTCGCCCAGATCGAAAGCGATGTGCATGCGGCCTTGCAGGGAGTAGACGCTGCGCCGGATCGGCTGCGGGTGCTCTTCACCGCCATCGTGGAGGCCAGTCTTCGCTTGTTTCTCCAGGATCGCCGCCTCTATGAAATCGCTGTGGCGGCCGCGACGGATCGATGGCCGTCGACCCAGGCCTACCAAGGCCGCATCCGGCAGCTTGTCGAGGTCATTTTAAAAGATGGCCGCGCCTCCGGGGCGTTTGAGAACCAGACACCGCTCGATCAGACCAGTCGCGCGGTGTACCAGATCCTGGTCCCGTATCTGAATCCGGTGACGCTTCCACACCTGTCGGTCATGCACGAAGAATCGCCCACCGCCCTGCAGGAGCTGGTTCTCAGGAGCCTTTCACCCCAACGGGGGTGACTATTGACGAAAACGGTCACTAGGAACAGAATGCGTCCGGATACCCCACTCCGGAAGGCCGTATGCGTCGCCGTTTTGTAGTCCTAGCCATCTCCTGCGTTGCTCCGTTGTTCCTTGTGGCCTGCGGCACGTCGGACGACATCGACCCCCGCACCGCGCCCCCCATCGTCCGGCTTGCCCAGGTCCAAGCGGGCGCCGGAAATGCACGCACGTTTACGGGGACCATCGCCGCGCGGGTGCAGAGCGATCTCGCTTTCCGAGTGGGTGGCAAGATCACTGAACGCCTCGTCGAGACCGGGCAAACGGTCAAGCGTGGCGATGTGCTTTACCGGATTGATCCGATCGATCTGAACTTGGCAGCGGCCTCTCAGCAGCAAGCGGTGATTGCGGCCCGTGCGCAGAGCGTTCAGGCCATTGCCGACGAAGCGCGGTATCGCGATCTGGCCGCCAAGGGTGTCGTGTCCCGGTCGGCCTATGATCAGATCAAGGCGGCGGCAGATGCAGCATCAGCGCAGCTTAAAGCGGCCGAAGCGCAAGCCCGGGTAGCGCGTAATGCCAGTCAATACACCGCGCTCGTTGCCGATGCCGATGGGGTGGTGATGTCCATCTCTGCCGAGCCCGGCCAAGTGGTGGCGGCGGGGCAGATCGTCGCCCGGCTTGCCCGTGCTGGGAGCAGGGAAGCGGTTGTTCAGCTTCCAGAGACGCTTCGTCCCCAGATCGGCTCTGTGGCCTCAGCATCCTCGTTCGGGGGCAGCGGCAAGATCCCGGCACGGTTGCGCGTGCTCTCTCAATCGGCAGACCCTGCCACCCGAACTTTCGAAGCCCGTTACACGCTGGGAGAGGGCAACACCCCATTGCCGCTGGGTTCAACGGTGGCCGTAGAGCTTGCAGGCGCCGCAGCTGTCGGCGTCTCGGCCGGAGTTGAGGTTCCGCTGGGCGCGCTGTTCGATCCTGGCACCGGAACCGGCGTATGGGTGATCAACGGTGAGCCGCTCAAAGCCCGTTGGACGCCGGTCGCCGTCAAGCAGCTGGGCGATGATCACGCCTTGGTCGAAGGCGCATTGAAGGCCTCTGATCGCGTGGCGGCGCTTGGCGCACATATGCTCCGCGAAGGGCAGGTGGTTCGCCTGGCTGACAGCGCCAAGAGTACCGCTGCAAACGGAGCCCATCAGTGAGTGGGTTCAATCTGTCGGCGCTTGCGGTGCGCGAGCGCGCCATCACTGTTTTCCTGATCTTTCTGATCTCCGTGGCCGGCATCGTGTCCTTCTTCCAGCTCGGCCGCGCTGAGGACCCTGCGTTCACGGTCAAGGTCATGACCATCGTGACGGCCTGGCCGGGTGCCACGCCCACGGAAATGCAGGCCCAGGTCGCCGAGAAGCTGGAAAAGCGATTGCAGGAGCTTCGCTGGTATGACCGCAGCGAAACCTACACGCGGCCTGGGCTGTCCTTCACCACGCTGACGTTGCAGGACGGCACGCCGCCTTCGGAGGTGCAGGAGGAGTTCTACCAGGCGCGCAAAAAGATGGATGACGAAGCGGCGAACCTGCCCGCAGGCGTGATCGGCCCGATGGTCAACGACGAATATGCGGACGTCACCTTCGCTCTGTTTGCACTGAAAGCGAAGGGTGAGCCGTTCCGCCTGCTTGCGCGTGATGCCGAGACGCTGCGTCAGCGATTGCTGCACGTTCCTGGCGTGAAAAAGGTCAACATCATCGGTGAGCAATCCGAGCGCATCTATGTGGAGCTGTCCCACGAGCGGTTGGCGAACCTCGGTATCACGCCACAGGAGGTCTTCGGAGCGCTGAACGGACAGAATGCCCTGACCCCCGCAGGCTCGGTCGAGGCCAAGGGTCCACAGATCTTCATTCGCCTCGATGGCGCACTGGATCAGCTGGACAAGATTCGCGATACGCCCATCGTTGCACAGGGAAAGACCCTCAAATTGCAGGACATTGCCACCGTCAAGCGGGGCTATGAGGATCCATCGACCTTCATGATCCGCAACGGCGGCGAGCCGGCCATGCTGCTGGGTATCGTCATGCGTGACGGCTGGAATGGCCTGGATCTTGGTGAATCCCTCGACGCGGAGGTCAAGAAGATCAATGACGGGCTTCCTGTGGGCATGGCACTGGACAAGGTCACCGATCAGGCCGTGAACATCAGCGCGTCGGTCGACGAGTTCATGATGAAGTTCTTCGCCGCGCTGCTGGTGGTGATGCTGGTGTGCTTTGTCAGCATGGGGTGGCGAGTGGGGGTGGTAGTGGCGGCGGCCGTGCCGCTGACGCTGGCTGCGGTGTTCATGGTCATGGCCGCAACCGGCAAGAACTTTGACCGCATCACGCTCGGCTCGCTGATCCTGGCACTGGGTCTGCTGGTAGACGATGCGATCATTGCCATCGAAATGATGGTCGTGAAGATGGAAGAAGGTTACAGCCGGGTCAAGGCATCGGCCTACGCGTGGAGCCATACGGCAGCGCCGATGCTGGCTGGCACCTTGGTGACTGCGGTGGGCTTCATGCCCAATGGCTTTGCACGGTCCACCGCTGGCGAATACACCAGCAACATGTTCTGGATCGTGGGCATTGCGCTGATCGTGTCGTGGGTAGTGGCGGTGTTCTTTACGCCGTACCTGGGCGTGAAGCTTCTGCCTGAACTCAAGACCGTGGAAGGGGGGCACAGCAGTCTTTACGACACGCCGCGCTACAACCGCTTCCGGTCGATCCTGGCGCGCGTGATTGCACGCAAGTGGCTTGCGGCGGGTTCGGTGATCGGCCTGTTCGTGCTTGCTGTGGTGGGCATGGGGCTGGTGAAAAAGCAGTTCTTCCCCATTTCCGATCGCCCGGAGGTGTTGGTCGAAGTGCAGATGCCCTACGGCACGGCGATCGAACAGACCAACCTGGCCACCAGAAAGGTGGAGCAATGGCTCGCTGGGCAGGAAGAAGCGAAGATCGTCACGGCCTACATCGGTCAGGGCGCGCCCCGGTTCTACCTCGCCATTTCCCCGGAACTGCCGGACCCGGCGTTTGCCAAGATTGTGGTTCGCACCGACAGCCAGGAACAGCGCGATGCACTGAAAGCCAAGCTCCGTCAGGCCGTGGCCGAGGGCTTGGCGCCTGAGGCGCGGGTGCGCGTGACCCAGCTGGTGTTTGGGCCTTACTCGCCCTATCCGGTGGCCTACCGTGTCAGTGGTCCGGATCCGGACGTCATTCGGGGCATTGCGGCCAAGGTCGAGCAGACCCTGCACGCCAGCCCGATGATGCGCACTGTGAATACCGATTGGGGCGTGCGCACGCCGACGCTGCACTTCACGCTTGATCAGGACCGTCTGCAGGCGATGGGGATGACGTCGGCATCCGTCTCACAGCAATTGCAGTTCTTCCTGAGCGGGGTGCCGATCACTGCCGTGCGTGAGGACATCCGCACCGTCGAGGTTGTTGCTCGGTCAGGCGGGGACACGCGCCTGGATCCTGCCCGGATTGCGGACTTCACCCTGGTCGGGGCTGCTGGCCAGCGCGTGCCGCTGTCCCAGATCGGCTCGGTCGAGGTTCGGATGGAAGAGCCGGTGCTGCGCCGCCGTGATCGGGTGCCCACGATCACCGTGCGCGGTGACATTGACGATGCGTTGCAGCCACCGGACGTATCGGCAGCGATCAGCAAGCAGCTTGAACCCTTCATTGCCTCGCTGCCCGAGGGCTACGCCATTGCCCAGGCCGGGTCCATCGAGGAATCAGGCAAGGCAATGAGCGCCATGCTGCCGCTGTTCCCGATCATGCTGGCGGTAACGCTGCTGATCATCATCCTGCAGGTGCGGTCCATCTCGGCAATGATCATGGTCTTCATGACCAGTCCGTTGGGGCTGATCGGCGTGGTGCCAACCCTGCTGTTGTTCCAGCAGCCGTTCGGCATCAACGCGCTGGTGGGGTTGATTGCCTTGTCAGGCATCTTGATGCGCAACACGCTCATCCTCATCGGGCAGATCCACGAGAACGAAGAGACAGGAATGGAGACCTTCCACGCCATCATCGAGGCGACGGTTCACCGAGCGCGCCCGGTGATCCTGACCTCATTGGCTGCGGTGCTTGCCTTCATTCCGCTGACCCATTCGGTGTTCTGGGGAACGCTTGCCTACACGTTGATCGGCGGCACCATCGCCGGCACGGTGATGACGCTGGTCTTCCTTCCGGCGATGTATGCCATCTGGTTCAAGGTCCGAGCGGAGAAGACCCCCGTTGCCTGATATTGGCCCGGACCTCTTTTATATGGGAAGTGATTCATGAGCATTGCTGACAAGGACCGCATCGTGGTGACCGGAATGGGCGTGGTCAGCCCACTCGGCTGCGGGGTCGAGACCGTCTGGTCGCGCCTACTGGCCGGGCGCTCCGGCATCGGGTCGCTGAGTGCTGATCTCTCCGCGGGAACCGGCTGCGAAGTCGGTGGACGGGTGCCTGACCGCGTTCAAGACCCGGAGGCGGGCTTTGATTGCACCGGCATCATCGCGCCGAAAGATCTCAAGAAGATGGATCGCTTCGTTGAGTTCGCGCTGGTCGCGGCCCATGAAGCGCTGGAGCAGGCGGGGTGGCGTGACGCCGACGAGCAGGGGCTGCTGCGCACGGCGACCGTGATTGCCACGGGCATCGGTGGCTTCGGATCCATCGTCAATGCGGTCCACACCACCGAAAGCCGTGGGCCTGGCCGGCTGTCGCCCTTCACCGCGCCGACCTTCCTGGCCAACATGGCGGCGGGGCAGGCGTCGATCCGTTACGGGTTCAAGGGCCCGCAGGGCGCGCCCGTGACGGCGTGCGCAGCGGGCGTCCAGGCGATCGGAGACGCAGCGCGCCTCATCCGGGCCGGAGAGGCGGACATCGCGCTGTGCGGTGGGGCGGAGGCCGCGATGCACCGGGTCAGCCTGGGCGGCTTCGCGGCTGCCAAGGCACTGAGCACGTCGTTCAACGACACGCCCCGTGCTGCATCTCGCCCCTTTGATGAACAGCGGGACGGGTTTGTCATGTCCGAAGGGGCAGGGTTGCTGGTGATCGAGCGCCTGGACCACGCCCTGGCGCGTGGCGCCAAGCCGCTTGCCGAACTGGTTGGCTACGGCACAACCTCTGATGCCTACCATCTGACGGCCGGCCCCGACGACGGCAGCGGCGCGCGGCGGGCGATGGAGATTGCGCTGGCGCAGGCGGGTATCACGCCGGATCAGGTTGATCACATCAATGCGCATGCGACGTCCACCCAGGTGGGTGATCGGGCGGAGCTTGCGGCGGTGCGGGCGCTGTTTGGTTTCCGCCCCGATCTTCTGATCTCTGCCACCAAGTCCAGCACGGGCCACCTGCTTGGGGCGGCTGGCGGCATCGAAGCCATTTTCACCGTGCTCGCGCTGCGCGATCAGGTCGCGCCAGCGACGCTCAACCTCCTCAGCCCAGATCCCTTGGCGGAAGGGCTGTCAATCGTCACCGGGGAACCCCGTCATGCCGGCATGACGTTTGCGCTGACCAATGGTTTTGGCTTTGGTGGCGTGAATGCCAGTGCAGTATTCCGGCGCCTGTGAACAGGTCTATGAGCACGGGTGAGTCACCCACCTTCCCAAGCAAAACCGCGTTGCGCTGGAAGCGGGCGAGGGCGGAGAGCCGGCAGTGCATCCTGGACGCGGCCGGTACCGTCTTCGCGGAGGAGGGCTTTGAGCACACCACGATGAAGCGAATCGCCAGCCTCTGTGGTGTCACCAAAGTGACGATCTATGCCCACTATCGTGATAAGGAGCGTCTCTACACATCAGTCATGGACGGTCATCTGGCATCCATGACGTCAGGCGAGCTCAGCCTGCCTGCAGGCACCGATCTTGGCGACGCGTTGATGTGCATCGCCGGTGGCATTGAACGATTGGCCGCCAACCCCTCGTGTCTGGCATTCTGCAGATCGTTGTTGCGCTCCGGTCCTGGCATCGACCTTTACAGGGAACGCTGGAGCACGGTGCTGGAACCGTATCTCGATCTGGCGGAAAAGGCCTTTGAGCGCGTTTCTGTCGGCTCGACCTGCTCCGGCGACGGGGAGCGGTTTGTCAGCCTCCTTCTTGCAGAGCATGGCTTGCCTCAGGGGCGCAGGCGAGCGTCTGACAGTCATGCAACGACCGCGCTGTTCCTACGCGCCTGCGACCTACGCGTCAGGTGAGCAGGGAGCCCACTCCTCATGCAGGATGCATGGGTATGTCGGCTTCCCGCGCAGCGCCCTCGAACTGCGGGCGGCCGAACCAGTAGCCTTGCATCAGCCGGATGCCGAGATCGGACAGACAGTTCGCCTCATCACCGGTTTCTATACCTTCAGCAATCACATCGATATCCAATTGCCCGCACATGAATACCACGCCGGCCACGATGGCACGGCGTGACGCGCTTTGGTCGATGCCCCGGATCAACGCCATGTCCAGCTTGACCATGTCCGGCTGGAAATCGGCCAGCAGGTTCAGCCCGGCAAACCCGGCACCGAAATCATCAATCGCGGTCTTGAAGCCCATCCGTTTGTATTCACTCAGGATCTCAGCCAGCCATTTTCCATCGCTGACCTGCTCTCCCTCAACGGTCTCGAAGATGATTCGCTCAACCGGGAAGCCGTGCCGATCCGCGGCCTGAAGCGTAGAGCGGATGCACACCTCGGGCCGGTAGATTGCATTGGGCAGAAAATTGATTGAAAGATGGGACGGTAGATTCAACGACGCAGCGATCCGGATCGCCTTCTCGCGACAGGCCTGGTCGAACGAATAGCGGTTGTCCGCGGTGATACGTGACAGTACCGAACTTGCGGGTTCCCCGGCAGGGCCGCGCACCAGCGCTTCATGTGCGAACACCTTTCGTGCATGAACATCCACGATGGGCTGGAATGCGTAACTGAAGTCGAACTGCAGCGGATTCGCATCGCGACAAAGGGCACATCCAGCGCGCACATCGATGGACGCCATGCGGTTTATTCCGTGTTCTGGTGACGGTGATAAGGATAGCCGACGCCCATCACGGCCATGTCGACGCCGCCCCATCTCGGGGGTCGTCGCGGTGCTGACCAGCCTGTCGATTTCCCGGTGGCCGGGAACCTGAACAGGCGAGCGGTGCTTCTGACGCTCACCGCGTTGATGGCGGTATCCGGCCTGGCGGTCTACATGATCGGCCGTGCGCTGATTGGCGTAGTGATCGGAGGATTCTGGCCATTTACCGACAACGCTGAGGCGGTGGCGGGTTGATGGTCGCGGTGGTGCAGTGTTCGACCGCGCTCGGATCGACCCTCGGCGGGTTGTTGTTGGATAGCGTCGGCTTGGCTTTTTCATTTCTGGCCAGTGCGGGCCTGCTGGCGTCCGCGGCGGTGCTTGCCTATGTCACGGCTGCCGACGCTGCGGCCATCGATTCGGCGGTCGCTGCGCAGGCGCAGTGCTGATCCAGCAAGCTGCCCCGTCCTGACTTCCGCCTCGAGCGCAACGCTGCGTCTTGTATCACGCCCGCGGCAAGCCGTCATCACACTCCCTCTACGTCTCCCAGCTTCAACTGAATGCCGGTCATGGCGCTGGCGAAAACGCCGCTATAGTCCGAACACCCCAGACAAAGGAGGCACTGCAATGTTTCTGACCACAAAACAAATGACGACGGCGCGTACGCTGGCTGTGGCAATCATCGCTACCGTAGGCCTCAGTTCCTGCGCCACGTACAAGGACGAGTTCGCAACGATCAACTCACGCCTTGATCAACTCGATACGAAGGTGCAGGGCGCGGCCCAGAGCGCCGAGTCCGCCAATCAATCCGCACAGCAGGCCAACCAGCGTCTGGATCAGATTGAAGGCCGCGTCCAGCAGCTGGAACAGGCACCTCGCCGCAAGCCGCGCGGTTGATCGCTCCTGCACCATTGGTGAGGAACGTCTGAATCAGGGACCAGTGGCCGATGCAGGCCGCTGGTTTCCTTTGGCGGTACCGTCTGCATTGAAAGGAAGTGTCCCATTCGTACGCACCCATACCCCGTGAACCGTGCCCTTGCTGGTGCGTTGGCAATGGCGTTGGCATTTGCAAGTATCGGCACCGCTGGCGCTGAGGATGCGGCCGCGCCGCCGGCGGCTGCGGTTGACGAGCTGCCGCAAGGCCAAGAGGTGTCCGAGACGGTGATCGAGCTTGCCGGCTGGGTGGTCGCAAGCAAGGATGCGCAAGGCTATCCGTTCGCGATCATGGACAAAGCGGCGGCGCAGGTGCTGGTGTTTGATGGCAACGGCCGGCTTCGCGGCGCGGCGTCCGGTCTGTTTGGCTCGGCGACCGGCGACCATACCGCTCCCGGTGTTGCCGGGCTCGCGCTTCGCGAGATTCCGGGGCGGGACCGCACGACACCTGCAGGTCGCTTCGTGGGCGGTTACGGCCCGTCGATCGACGCGGGGCGCGTGCTCTGGGTGGACTACGAGTCCGCCGTCTCCATTCACCCGACCGCTATCGGCGTGCCGGCCGAGAAGCGCGCCGAACGCCTCGCATCGCCTTCGCCCGACGACAACCGCGTGACGCACGGCTGCATCAATGTCTCGCCAGGATTCTACGAACAGGTCATCCGTTCCACCTTCGAGCGGGGCGGTGTGTTCTATGTCCTGCCCGATAACGCATCGATAGCAGAAACCTTCCCGGATTTCGCGAAAAGCCGTGAGGCTGCGCAGGACAGCGAAGCAAGCGGCGCACGTTCCGCTCGCAAGTAATAAAGAGCAGCTCATCGCGCGATCAGCTGGATGACGCACACCGCTGACCGATGCCGTCCCGTGTGCGGTTGTCCTATCGGCGCGGCGGCATCAACCCGTCGAAATGCGCGCTCAGCGTCTCGATCTGCTGCTCGTGGACAACGGCGGCGACATAACCATCCGGCCGCACCAGTACCCACTCGCCCGGCTGCAGGCCATAAGCACCGGCGAAGTGTCCCTGCGTATCCCACAGATCGCCGCACTGGCCGATCACGTGCACGTGCAAGCCCTTCCGCGCCGGTGCATCGGCGCGTGTGGCTTCGTAACCAAGCAACGTCCAATGCGTACCGCGCAGCACCTCAAACAAGCGCATTGGCTGCCCACCCGCACCCTGCAACGGGGCGTCGGGGGCGCGGCTGCCAGGGGTGATGCGTCCGGTACGGGGCTCGCCCGCTAGCGAGAGCGATGCGTCCGCGTACCCGAGATCGAGCTGCTGGACCTCCCGGCCGCGTCGATTGTCGCCGCGGCGGGCGTGGTCGAGCAGTTTCGTCGCCAGCCCAAGCATCGCGGCTGCAACAGGGCGGCGCTCTTCTTCGTAGGTCTCCAGCAGGGTCTGCGGTGCCCCCTGCAGCACGGCGGCCAGCTTCCATCCCAGGTTGTAGGCATCCTGGGCACTGGTGTTGAGCCCCTGTCCGCCGGTGGGGGGATGCGTGTGGGCGGCGTCGCCGACGAGGAAGGCCCGGCCGACGCGGTAACGGTCGGCGAGTCGGGCGTTCATCTGGTACGCCGAGGCCCACTCGAGGTCCAGAACCGCAATGTCATCGCGCCCGGTGCGCTCACGTACCATGGCCGCCAGGCCCGCTGCCGAGAGATCCACCTCGCCCTCCAAGGGAACCGGGGCCTGTAGCTGGAACAACGCGGTTCCCATCAAAGGACACAGCGAGATACGTCGCGCCATGTCCTCTTCGTTGAAGGTGTGCCAGGCATCGCGTGGCAGCCCTTGCAGCACGATGTCTGCGACCACTGCACGCACGCCCAGGGTCTTGCCGGGGAAACCGATATCGAGTGCGTGACGCACGATGCTGCGGCCGCCGTCAGCGCCGATCAGATAGCGTGTGCGGAGCGTCTGCTCGCCCAGAGACGTGGCAAGACGCAGGGTCACGCCATCGGCGTCCTGCTCGAAACCGATCAGTGCATGCCCGAAGTCGACCCGGTGCCCCAGCGCCGCGAGGCGGTCGCGCATCACGCACTCGGTCAGGAACTGCGGCACCATCAGCGGCCGCCGATAGGGTTCGGCGGGTGTGGCGGGCGACGCCTCCACCATGACCGTGTCCGTATGGGTGCCATCGGCGTGATGTGATCGGGAGACAGGGTAGGCCCCGCCCGCCGCGAACAGCTGATTGACGATGCCCATGTCCTCGAAGACCTCCTGGCTGCGCGGCTGGATACCTTTGCCGCGTGAGCCGTGGAAGGGTCGGTCACGCTGCTCCAGCAGCCGGAATGCCACGCCGCGGCGAGCCAGTTCGATGGCCAGGGTGAGGCCGGCAGCGCCAGCGCCACAGATCACTACATCAAGGTTGTTGCTCATGCCTCGCTCCAGCTGTGTGTAATATGCACGTACTTGGAGGAGATGCTATGCCCGTGAAAAAGAAGGTGCAAGATACACATAATTCGGCCGAGCTGAAGTCGCTGCACCTCTCCATGGTCAGCCTTGCCAGCGTGATGAACCGCCCGCGCAATGATGAAATGCTGATCCAGGCCGCCGGCCTGAAGCTGGACCAGGCGCTGTTCCGACTGCTGGTGATGATCGAGCGGGTCGGCCCGATCGGGGTGGTGGATCTGGCCGACCGGCTGGGCCGCGATTACACGACCATCAGTCGCCAGGTCGCCAAACTGGCGTCGATGGAACTGGTCACGCGTCGCGGCAATCCAGAAGACCGCCGCATCCGCGAGGCGACCATCGCGCCGAAAGGCAAAGACATGACGGACCGGCTGGACGCGGCCCGCGAGCGGATCGGACGGGAGATCTTCGCCTCATGGTCCGCGCAGGACGTATCGGAGCTGGTGCGATTGATGGCAAAGTTCGCCGGCGCGCTGGAATCCCGTGAGCGTGAGCCGTAACGGCACACCCGGCCAGCCTGCGGTGCCGCGCCCGGCATCTGATCCCGCTGTCGGAACCTCACAAGGCATCACATATGAAGCGATTGTTGTTACTCGGGGTGCTGCTCGCCGTGTCCTCAACTGCCCATGCCATCGTCATCCGGCATGACGTGGATGATGCGAAGTATCGCGCTCCCGCTACCGAGTTTCCCGCACTCGTGGACATGCCCGGCGAGGGTCACGGCGCGCTGATCGCACCACAATGGGTGCTGACGGCCGCGCACACGCTGCCGATGCATGCCGACCTCAAGCAGGTAGTGATCAACGGAACGGCCCGGGACGTTGAGCGCGTTGTCGTCCATCCCGGCTACAGGACGCTGCCACAGACATTGATCGATCAGGCGATGGCCAGTGGCGAGGCAATGTTGATCGTTGTGTTCCTTGCATCGGGCGACGATGTTGCGTTGATCAGGCTGAAGGCGCCGGTGACCGACGTTGCGCCTGTGGCCATTTACAGTGGCACCGACGAGGCCGGTCAGATCGCGAAGATTCTGGGAAAGGGGGCTACGGGGACGGGCGCCACCGGGCATTCTCCCAGCGGCCCCAATCGCACCGAGCTGCGGCGCGCGTTCAACACGATCACCAGTGCCTACGACCGCTGGCTCTGCTATGTCTTCGACGAACCGCCGCAAGCGCTGCCCCTGGAAGGCGTGCTGGGCAACGGCGACAGCGGTGGCCCCGTGCTCATCGAGCGCAATGGTCAGTGGCTGCTGGCCGGGCAGGGCGCGTGGAAGGTCGTCCAGGGCAATGTGCTGACCGCCCGGCCCGGGCGCTATGGGCAGGTCACCTGCAATGTGCGTGTGAATCACTATCGTGACTGGATCGAGCGCATCATGGCCGAACCGGCGCAGACAACCGCAGTGGGTTCGATCCAGCCGATTGCACGTCCTGCCAGTGGCGAGCGCCGGCATGCGCCATGCAGCGCGTGACGTGTGGGCCATCCGTGGCCGACACGCGACACGCTGGTCAGATCAGCCCGCCTGACCCAACCGCACCTTCAACTGATCGATCTCCGCCTCGCTGACGCCGATGGACTTCAGATAGCCCTCGGCACCGCCGTACTGCGCATGCAGAGCGGCGAGAAACATCGCCATGTTCTCTGGCGCGGTGCCGGACATGCCGGCCATCTTCCTGCCGATCTCCGGGTTCTGCTTGATCAGCTCCATGATCTGCGCGTTCATCGCGCTGTCCTTGGGCTGGCCTTCGAGGTAGTGCGCGGAAATCGCATAGTTGTGCACGATGTCCGCCCGGGACACGCCCGCCAGGTCCAGCAGCAGCCCGGCGATGATGCCGGTGCGGTCCTTGCCCGCGGTGCAGTGGAACAGCACGGTGCCGTCGCGCTCGGCGGCAATGCGCTGGAAGACCTGCTTGAACTGCGGCTGGCTGTGATCCAGCCACTGCACATAGGCTGCGCCCAGCGAGTCGGGGAAGGTGGTCATCATTTTCTGCAGGTCCATCTTCTCGGTGCCAATCAGCGAGGTGCGCTGGTAGGCGAAGCGCGCGTCGCTGGCCAGCAGGTCAGGCGACTGCGCCTGCTCATCGGCGGTACGCAGGTCGATATCCAGCGTGACACCGGCAGCGGCGAGTGCGTCGCGGTCGGCCGCAGTCAGACGGCCCAGGTCCGAGGTGCGCACGAAGGCGCTGGCCGGGATCGGGCCATGGCTGCCTTGCAGGCCCGCAAAGGTACGCGTGTTCCAGGCGCCCTGGAGCGGGATGACGCGCTGCGCATCGGCGGCAACCGGCTGCACGTTGGCGCTTGCCGCAGTGGTGGGCGCGGCGGCGGTATCGGTGACGGGCGAGCGGGCCAGTGCGAGGCCGGCGCCAGCGAGCATCGGCAGGCTGAGGGCAACGGCAAGGGCAAGGTGGGTGCGGCGCAGGTGCATCAGGATCTCCAGGGCGATCAGAAGGTGACGGTGACGTCCAGGCCATAGGTGCGCGGGTCATTGAAGATCCCGCTCTGGCCCAGTGAGGCGTTGTTGAGCTTGTAGAACAGGTGCTCTTCGTCCAGCAGGTTGCGCGCCCACAGTGAGACGGCCATGGTCGAGCCCGTGCTGTTGAGGGGGACGTCGATCAGGGCGACACGGGCGTTCACGATGAAGGAACTGTCGGTGAGCATCTGGTCGTACTCGCTGGTGTAGTACCCATCGGACCAGTTGCCATCCAGGTGGAACTTCAGCGCGGAGAAGTTGGCGAACGGCACCAGATAGTCCAGCGACACGCTGCCGGCGTTCTTCGGCGCCAGCAATGGCTGCACCGTGACCTGCACGCCGGCGCCGAACGGGTCGACCGCGCTCTGCGCATCGATGCGGGTGTAGGCGTAGTTCAACCCCACGGTGACGTTGTCCACCGGCATCACGTTGAACTCCAGCTCCGCACCGCGCGAGGTGCCGTTGCTGAGTGCGTTGGTGGTGACCATCGTGGTGCGGGTTTCGCCGCTGTTGGGATCGAACGGCAGCGAGAAATCCATCTGCTTGTGTTCGATCTTCGAATCGAACAGGGCCAGGTTCAGGCGCGCGCGGTTGTCCCAGAACTGCGACTTGAGCCCGAGCTCGATCGCCGTCACCTCTTCGGGCGCGAAGGCGGTATAGGTTGTCGAGCGCGAGTTGGCACCGCCTGCCTTGAACCCGGTGCTGTATTTTGCATAGACCATGGCGTTCTCGCCGAGATCGTAGGCGATGTTCACCATCGGATCGAAGCGGCCCCATGCATCATCGAAGGCGAGGTCTTTAGCCGCCCCATTGACGATGTACAGGCTGCCCTTCTTGTCATCGCGCGTATAGCGGCCACCGGCGGTCAGGTGCAGGCGTTCGAGCGAGGCCGGCGTCCAGGTGGCCTGGCCGAAGATGCCGAGGCTGTCCGTCCACGCCTTGCTGGCGCGGTCGATGCGCACGTTGCCCAGGTTCAAGGGGTTGGTGGCCGGGTTGAGCGTGTAGCTGTTGCCGCCCGGGCCCCACAGCAGCATGTTGGGTGTCTGCGCGTTGTCGCCGGCGGTTTCGTGATAGTAGAAGGCACCGGCCAGGAACTGCACCTGCGAGGTGGTGCCGATCAGCTGGAATTCCTGGCTGTACTGGTGCTGGTAGACCTGGGCGAGGCTGTAGCGGCCGAACGGCGTGTTGGGGCCGCCATAGGCGGAGATCGCGTCGACCAGACCCATGTCGAACTGGCCCTGGGTCAGTTCACGGTAGGAACTGATCGACTTCAGTTCCAGGCTGTCGCTCAGGGTCCAACCAAGGTTGAGCAGATGCCCGCTGGTACGGCCGATGTTGTCTTCCTGCGGGCCACCGAGGATGGCGGAATCGCGTCGATCCTCGCTGGCGCCGGCTTTCTGCAGCGGGCTCACGTAGGCGCCCGGCACCAGCAACTGGGTGTGGTACGGCGTGGTGGCATCGTAGGAGCGGTCGAAGGCATACAGCGCGGAGAAATCATCGCTGGGCGGCCACAGCGCGCTGAAGCGTGCGCCGCGCTTGTCGTAGCTGTTGAAGTCGCGCTCACCGCGCATCGGGTTGTCGGTGGTACCGCCGCGCTTGGCCTGCACGGCGTCGATCTTGAAGCTCACATCGCCCACCTTCGGCAGGTCCAGATGCAGCCCGGTGGTGTAGCCGCTGTAGTTGGAGACGCCGGCGCTGACGCTGCCGCCAAACTCGCCGGTGGGCGGTCTGGTGACGATGCTGATCGCACCGCCTTCGGTGTTGCGGCCGAACAGGGTGCCCTGCGGGCCCTTCAACACCTCGATGCGCTCTACGTCATACAGCATGCTTCCCAGGCCCTGCGCGCGGCCCATGAACACGCCATCGACATACACGCCGACGCCGGCATCGCGCGCCGGCTGGTTGGCGTCACCGGAGGCACCGATCCCGCGGATGCCGATGTTCAGCGCCGAGCTGCGAGTGGCGAAGGGGGTGACACGCAGTGAGGGGATCGAGCCATCGGAGAGGCTGCCGATCGAGATCGCACTGCGGTCCTTCAGCGCTTCGGCATCCACCACAGACACGGAGATAGGGGTGTCCTGCAGATTGGTAGCACGCTTCTGGGCGGTGACGACCACCTGGTCCAGCGCGACCACATCGCGGGCGGCGGTATCGGCGGTGGCGACAGTGGTGACGTCATTGGCCACGGCGAGGCCGGGCAGGGCGGTAGCGATGGCAAGAGCTAACAGGCGGCGGTGCAGCTGGGCGTGGCGCATCGGGTTCGTTCACGGGAGGAGGGGGCCGGCGCAGTCTGTGCGCGCAAAATGACAGATGAATGACCGTTCATTCAGCCTCTGCGTGTCGTACCATCACCCCTCAACTGGACGCCATCTACGACGAGCAATGACGCTTACCCCCCTTTCCGGCACCCCTGCCGAAGACGCTGCAGCCGTGCGTGCCGAAGCGCAGCGCCAGCGGATCCTGGACGCCGCGCAACGCTGTTTCATCGCCCGCGGCTTCCATGCCGGCTCGATCAGTGACATCGCCGCAGAGGCGGAGATCAGCCAGGGCCTGATGTACCGCTACTTCGAGAACAAACGTGCGCTGATCCTGGCGCTGATCGAACGACAGCTCGCCTACGACCAGGACGCAATCGGCCACATGCCGGCGGCGGCCGATCTGGTTGACGGACTCCTGCGTTGCTACCAGCTGTGGGCGCGCGGGGAGACGCTGGAAACCCGTGGCAACGCGATCGCCAATGTCGCGCTGTATGCGGAGATCACCGCTGAAGCGCACCGCGATCCGGTGGTCGCGCAGGTGCTGCGCCGGCACGACAGGCAGACCAGCGAGGCCATTACCGGCTGGCTTCGGCAGCACGACATCGCGCGTGGGCGCACGCCGGAGGACGCCGATCTGGAACGGCGTACGTTGCTGATGCGGTTGCTGGTCGAGGGGCTGGCGATGCGCGCAGTGCGCGATCCATACCTTGCGGCGGACACCGTGCGGGGCGTGCTCGCGCGCGCGATTGCGAGCGTACTGGACGAATGAGGTACCCGCCGATCAGGGTGATTTAACAGGACGGTACAGCGCCGTACGCACACTGGTCCGGTCTGCAATGCCCCTCATGCACCCGAACCGGAGATCCCATGACCTTCAACGCCCTTCTTGCGACCAAAAGCGGTGACGCCATCAGTGCCGGCGTCGTCGACCTGACCGAGCAGGACCTGATGCCCGGCGACGTCACCGTTGCCGTGGAGTACTCCACGGTGAATTACAAGGACGCGCTGGCGCTGAGCGGCCGTTCGCCGGTGATCCGCACCTTCCCGCTGATCCCCGGCATCGATCTGGCCGGTGTGGTCGAAACCTCCACTCATCCCGGTTTCGCGCCGGGCGACCGTGTATTGGTCAACGGCTGGGGCTTGAGCCAGACCCATCATGGCGGCTATGCCCAGAAGGCGCGTGTACCGGGCGAGTGGCTGGTGAAAACGCCCGCTGCGTTTTCCAGCCAGGAAGCAATGGCCATCGGCACCGCCGGTTACACCGCGATGCTCTCGGTGCTGGCGCTGGAGCATGGCGGCGTGTCACCGGGGCAGGGCGACATTCTGGTCACGGGCGCCAATGGCGGTGCCGGGTCCATTGCGATCGCGCTGCTCTCCACGCTGGGTTACCGGGTCGTCGCGTCAACCGGCCGACTGGAGGAATCGGCCTATCTCAAGGAACTCGGCGCGGCGGAGATCATCGACCGCGCGACGCTTTCCGAGGCCGGAGCCCCGATCGCCAAGGAGCGCTGGGCCGGTGCGATCGATGCGGTGGGCAGCCACACCCTGGCCAATGTGCTGGCGCAGACCCGCTATCGCGGCGTGGTGGCTGCATTTGGTTTGGCCCAGGGCGCGGATCTGCCGGGCTCCGTCCTTCCCTTCATCCTGCGCAACGTGACCCTGGCGGGCATTGATTCGGTCAATGCGCCCTACGCTGCGCGAGAGCAGGCCTGGACGCGGCTGGCCACCGATCTGGATCTGGGCAAATTGGCCCGCACCACGCAGATGATCGGCCTGGCCGAGGTGCCGGCACTGGCCGAGCAGGTGCTGCAGGGGCGTGTGCAGGGCCGCACGGTGGTCGACGTCAACGCGTGATCCTGCCGCCGGACGCTGGCGAGGGGCGTTGGTTCCAGCCTCTCGCCAGTGCGCTAGGCCGAAGGCGGGTGGGGGCCCGGTAGCTGCTTGACCAGCTGTTCGGCCATGGCCTTGTAGATCGGCACGCGGCAGACCAGCCCGGAGACGCCGCGCGCAATCAGGACGGTCGCCAGAATGGGCAGCAGCATGTCGCTGCTGTCCGTCAGTTCCAGCGAGATGACCGCAGAGGTCAGCGGGGCCTGGGTCACCCCGGTCAGATAGGCGCACATGCCGAGCAGGACAAAGATGCGCTCATCGACGGACGGCATGATGGCGGCAAGGTTGTGTCCCAGCCCGGCACCAACGGCCAGTGCGGGCGAGAACAATCCGCCCGGAATGCCGGCAACGTACGACACCAGATTGGCGAGAAGTTTCATCAGGCCGAATTCGTGACCGACGGTTGCGCCGCCTTGGACCAGTCCCCTGGCCTGCTCGTAGCCGGTACCGAACGCACCCGCGCCGAAGGCGGCACCGAGCAGCACCAACGCAAGTCCGCACAGGGTGGCCAGCAGTACCGGGTGCCGCTGGCGCAGCCTGCCCAGCCATCGCGGTCGGCCCTCCATGGTGAGCAGTACCGCCTTGGCGAACACGCCACCGAGCAGGCCTGCGACCGTGCCGCACACCAGGATCGCCAGCCATGCCTGCCCCAACGGGAGCGTGGCACTTACTTTGCCGAAGTAGGTGTAGTTGCCGAGCAGGCCCAGCGACACCACGCCCCCGACGATGACGGCAGTGAGCAACGTGCCTGAAAAACGGTGCTCGAAGCGGCCACTGAGCTCTTCAATGGCGAACACGATGCCAGCCAGCGGTGTATTGAACGCGGCGGCGATACCGGCTGCGCCGCCGGCCAGCAGGAAATGCGACAGCTCCTTCGGGTCACGGAAGCCGAACCAGCGCCCGAACATGTACATCAGGCTGGCACCGACATGCACCGTGGGGCCTTCACGGCCCACCGATGCACCTCCGAGCAGGGACAGTGTGGTCAGCGCCAGTTTGCCGGCCGATACCTTCAGCGAGAGGTTGTCGCGCCGGAACTCGGGCGTGGCAACGTCCAGTGCGGCGATCACCTGTGGAATCCCGCTGCCACGCGTCGGCTTGAGTGCGCCACTGGTCAGCCATGCCAACAGGGCGAACACCGCCGGCGTCACCAGCAGCGCCCACCAGATCGAATGGGCGATGATCCACTGGAACACCCGGAAGGCCGCGTCGCTGGCCTTGGCGAACACGATCGCGACCAGGGCGACGGCTACCGCGCCGCCCCACAGCGCGGCACGCCGCTTCCACGCGTCCCTGGACAGGAGCGGGCGTTGAGAGTCCGGTGAAGTCATGAACCACATTGTCTCACGGGGGTCTGGCAGGCTTTTTCACTCAATCTGTCGGTTGGGTGATCGCCATGGATTACCGTCGCCCGTTGAGCGTGGAGGTGCCGAAGATCAACTGCTGGGCCATGGGCCGCCCGATGAAGCGTGCAGGGAAGATCGGTGCCGGGGCACTGGCCTCATCCAGCCGTCTCAGTTGCACATCGCTCAGCACCACGGTGAGCGCGCCGAGGTTGTCTTCTGCCTGCGCCACGGTGCGTGCGCCGATGATCGGTGAGACCACGGCCGGGTTGGCAAGCGTCCAGGCGATGGCCACCTGCGAGCGGGAGACTCCCAGTTCCTCGGCCACCTCACCCACTACCTCGGCGATGGCCAATGAGCGTTCGTTGAGATGACCGATCGATGCGATCACGCCTTTGCGGCTGCTCGCCACGTCCGCGCCATTTTCGTCGGACAGATCCTCGCGCGTGTATTTGCCGGTCAGGATGCCGCCGCCCAGTGGCGACCAGGGAAGTACACCCAAGCCCAGGGCCTGCGCCATCGGCAGCAGCTCATGTTCCACCGTGCGTTCCACCAGACTGTATTCGATCTGCAGCGCCACCAACGGGGCCCAGCCACGCAGGTCGGCCAGGGTCTGCAGTTCGGCCACGCGCCAGGCAGGGGTGTTGCAGATGCCCAGGTACAGCACTTTGCCACCTCGCACGAGATCGTCGAGTGCGCGCATCACTTCGTCCGGCTGGGTGGTGAAGTCCCACGCATGCAGGTACATCAGGTCGATCCGGTCGGTATCCAACTGGCGCAGGCTGGTCTCCACCGAGCGCACCAGGTTGTAGCGATGGTTGCCGCCGGCGTTGATGTTGGTGGGATCGCGGGCCATCGTGAATTTGGTGGCCAGCACCAGCCGGTCGCGCTGGGCCTTGGCGAAACGACCGAGGATCTGCTCGGCGGCTCCGTTGGTGTAGTTGACCGCGGTGTCGATGAAGTTGCCGCCCCGGTCGAGGTAGGCATCGAAGATCCGCCGGGCCTCGGCGTCGTCTGCACCCCAGCCCCAGTCGGCGCCGAAGGTCATCGTGCCCAGTGAAAGCGGCGAGACGCGCAGGCCGGAGCGGCCCAGCAGGCGATAGTGATCGAGCGAGGTGGGTGAGGTCATGCGGGCGTTCTCCATGGCGGGACAGGGCGGTGCCTGCGTGGCCCCATTGTTCCGGCAGCCCATGCCGGGCCGGTAGCAACGTCCTCCGGAATGCTTGCACGATCGTCCGGATGCGACGGATGATGGGGTCGCCCAGCGCATGATCGGAGATCCTTGGCATGACCTCATTGGCGCAGTTCCGTGACGCCATCGCCCGGCACGCGCCGAGGGATGGCACCTTCGCCTCCGTGCTGCCCGGGGTGAGATTGATCCGCTGCGCCACGCCGACGATGCCGATGCCGGTCATCTATGAGCCGACCGTCTGCTTCGTGGCACAGGGCCGCAAGCGCGCGACGCTGGGCGCCAGCGTGCTTCACTACGATCCCACCAGTTACCTGATGGCCTCGGTGGGTCTGCCGGTGATGGGCGCCGTGATCGAGGCGACGCCGGCGCACCCTTATCTGAGCCTTCAACTCGATCTGGATCCGGCACTGCTGAGTGAGCTTGCGCTGCAACACCCTCGACCGGCTGGCGAGCGCGCGGTCGCCGCGGGTCTGACTCTCACTGCAATGACGCCTGGGCTGCTGGACGCGTGTACCCGGTTGGTCGCCTTGCTGGATGCACCGGACGACGCACGGGCCCTGGGCGACCTGGTCGTCCGGGAAATCCTGTACCGGCTGCTGACCGGCCCGAATGGTGGCGTGCTGCAGGCGATGACACGGGCCGACGGCCGGCAGGGGCAGATTGCCCGGGCGATTGTATGGATCCGGGCGAACTTCACGGGCGCCTGCCGGGTAGAAGAGCTGGCACGTGTGGCGGGCATGAGCCGATCCACCTTTCACCAGCATTTTCGGGCCGTCACGGCGATGAGCCCGCTGGATTTCAGGACGCAATTACGCATGCAGGAAGCAAGGCGCCTGATGGTGGGCGACGGGATGGAGGCGGCCAATGCCGGCTATGCGGTGGGCTATGACAGTCCCTCGCAGTTCAGCCGGGATTATTCCCGGCTGTTCGGTGCGCCGCCGGCAACGGATGCCGGCCGCCTGCGGCTGGAAAGCAGGGCATCGCGCGTACGCAACTGAACACGCCGCCTTTCGGCGGCTCGTCCACCTTCTTTCTGCAGGCTCAGGGCGCGGGCATGTCCCGATAGAGCGCTTGGCTGCTCAGTACCTTCAATCCATCCGGACCGCTGTGGAGCAGCCGCTGCTCGCCGACGGCCTGCTGCCACTGCAGCTGGAACCCTTCGGCGCCGGGCAGCCGGGCGGCCAAGGCGAGAAGATGCTCACGCGCCTGCGGACCGTCGCTGTCGAACTGCCCCCAGCGTTGGTCGTGGCAATGAACGATCAGACGATAGCTGCTCATGCGTGGGCCTTCTCAGTGTCGGCAGTGCGAACAGGCAACGCATCCAGCCAGCTGCCGAACAGATCGCGGGCGGCTGCCGCCAGCGGCGCGGCGTAGCGCTGGGCCTGCTCGCGCAGGGTGCGTGGGTCGATGCCTGCATGATCCAGTTCGTCGGCGTGGCCGATCAGCCAGGTTTCCAGGCGGGTGGCGTCCACTTCGGGGTGGCATTGCAGCGCGAGCGTATGGCGGCCGACGGCAAAGGCCTGCTGGGCGCAGGCGGCCGTCGCCGCCAATCGCGTTGCTCCGGCCGGCAGGCTGAAGCCCTCGCCATGCCAATGCAGGACAGGGATTCCAACCAGCGCGCGCAACGGCGACGCCAGTCCGGCATCGGTCAGCGACAGCGGTGCGAAGCCGATCTCCTTGCCGCCCATCGGCGTCACCGTGGCACCCATTGCGCGGGCGATCAGCTGTGCGCCTAAGCAGATGCCCACGGTCGGACGATGCGCCAACAGTCGATCCTGCAGCATCGACTGCAAGCGAACCAGGTGCGGGTATTTGTCGCGGTCATTGGCGCTGATGGGGCCACCCAGCACGATCAGCAGGTCGGCATGTTCGGCAGCCTCCAGTGGATCGATGCCCGCCTGGAGGCGCTGCAGCGCCCAGCCGCGCTCGGCAAGCAAGGGTGCCAGGGTCCCGCTGTCTTCGAAGGCGACGTGATGGATGGCCACGGCGTGGCGACGTGCAGCAGGCATCATGGCGCGCCCTCCGTCGCAGGCGCTGGCCAATAGAAACTGTCCGGCGTCGAGCGCGCGCCGAAGATGGCCTGGCCCACGCGCACGACGGTTGCGCCTTCCTCGATGGCAATCTCCAGGTCACCGGACATGCCCATCGAAAGGTCGTCAAGGCGGATGCCCGGCGGCAGCGTGGGGCGCAGCCGTTCGCGCAGCTCGCGCAGACGCGCAAAGCACGGGCGTACCTGTTCCGGGTCGGATGAGAACAGCGCCAGGGTCATCAAGCCGCGTACACGCAGGTTGGAGAAGGCGGGCAGCTGCTGCACGAAGTCGGCGACCTCGATCGGGTCCAGGCCGTACTTGCTGTCTTCGCCGGAAGTGTTGACCTGCACGAACACATCCAGCGTGCGCTGCTCCAGTTCAAGACGCTGATCCAGTGCCTGCGCCACGCGCAGGCTGTCCAGTGCCTGGAACTCGCTGGCGAAGCGCGCGACGTCGCGTGCCTTGTTGGTCTGCAGATGGCCGATCACCGACCAGCGCAGGCCGGGCAGGTCGGCCAAGGCAGCCGCTTTGCGCTGGGCTTCCTGAACTTTGTTCTCACCCAGTTCGTGGCAACCGGCGTCCCAGGCCAGGCGCAGCCGGGCTTCGTCGACGGTCTTGCTGACCGGCAGCAGTCGCACGCTGGCCGGGTCGCGGCCGGCAAGCGCGCAGGCGCGGGCGATGCGCTCGCGCACCGCCGCGAGGTTGTGACGGATCTCGTCGACGGTGGTGGCCTGTGGCCAGGTGGGGGCAGCAATGGGCATGAACAGCTCCGGAGGCGGGGACGGCTGCACGGCGGCGGCGCACATGCAACACTGTCCCGTGACGATGGATATATTGGCATAGGACAAAATGAAAATCATCGGCCAGACCGCCAGTGCGGTGTTCGAGAGCATCCGTCAGCAGGTGCTCAGTGGTGCGTTGGCACCCGGGCAGCTGCTGCCACCGGTCCGTGACCTCGCGCTCGCGCTGGGGATCAACCGCAACACGGTCGCGTCCGCGTACAAACGACTGGATGCCGCAGGGCTGGCCCAGACCCAGGGCCGGCGTGGCACGGTAGTCAGCGCACGGCCCAGCCAAGGCGCGCAGGAAGGCACGCAGCCGGGCTCGGCGCTGCACGATCTGGCCAGTGGCAATCCCGATCCGCGCTGCCTGCCGGATCTGCGCGCGCTGCTGCCGGCGCGGTCGCCGCGTCTGTATGGCACACCGACGATCGATCCGGTCCTGGCCGCGCTCGCGCATCAACAGTTGGCCGGTGATTGTCCGCCCGGATATGCGCTGGAACTGGCACATGGGGCGGTTGACGCGATCGAGCGGGTGCTGGCGTGCTGGCTGGTGGCTGACGATCCAGTGGCGGTGGAGAATCCGTGCTTCCTCGGCAGCCTCAATACCTTGCGTGCCGCCGGTTACGACGCGCTGGCCGTGGCAACCGACGAAGAGGGCATGCAGGTCGAGGCACTTGAGCAGGCCCTGGCGACGGGCGCGCGGGCAGTGCTGCTGACCCCGCGGGCGCACAACCCGACCGGCGCCAGCCTCAGCCGGCGCCGTGCGCGCGCGCTGCGGCAGGTGCTGGAACGGTACCCACAGGTGCTGGTGCTGGTCGATGACCATTTCGCATGGTTGTCCCGGCAGCCGTATCACGCCGTGATTCCGCCAACGACCCGCCGCTGGGCACTGGTGCGCTCGCTGTCCAAGTCACTGGGGCCGGACCTGCGCCTGGCCCTGATCGGGTGCGATGCCGAGACGGCGGCACGGCTGCGCCTGCGGATGGCGCCGGGTACTGGCTGGGTAAGCCATCTGTTGCAGGACGCGGCGGCGGCGGCGCTGGGGTCGCCGCGGGTCGCTGCGCGGATGAAGCGGACCGGGGACGATTACCAGGCGCGGCGGGAACTGCTTCGCCAGGCGTTGCAGGATGAAGGCGTCGCGGTGCCTGCGGCGATGGATGGGTTGAATCTGTGGTTGCCGTTGAAGCAGGACAGCCAACCGCTGGTGATGGCCCTGGCCCAGCGTGGCTGGCAGGTGCGGGCCGGCGAGGTGTTCTCGGTGAATATGCCCGTGCACGGGCTGCGTATCACCACTGCAACGCTCACTGCCACGGAGGCACGACGCTTCGCCAAGGATCTGGGCGAGGCGATGGCCGGCTGAGCTCAGGGGGCGGCGGCGGCGTTCGGGCTGACGTAGTGTGACTGTCCGTTGTCATTGACGAAGATCAGTTCCGGCTTGCCCTGCCAGGAGGTCAGCATCGCACCGGTGCTGTTCTGGTGCTTGATCACCAGGGTCGCGCCACGGTCCGGATTGGCGGTCACCTTGAACACCTCGGTGGTGCCGGTGGCATCGTCCAGGGTGAGGATCGCCTCATCGCCGAGATCGGCGGTGCCGAAGCCGCCACGCTCGGCGCCATCCGCGCCCAGCAGGACCATGCCGGACAACGGTGAGGCGCGCGGACCCTGGCCGGCGTCCTGGGTGAGCGGATCGGGGACGGGGGCGCCGAGGATCACCCGTGCCTGGCCAGTGGCATCGCGGATCACCAGGCCGCGTGCGGTGATGACGCGCTCATCGGACTGGCTCTGATGCAGTTGCAGCGCGGTCCAGCCGGAGACAGCCAGAGCGAGGCTGGAAATGACCAGCGTGGTGACAGTCAACGCGCGCGACATGCAGTTCTCCGGATCCTTGGAAGGCTGCGACGATACCGGATAGGCCGTTCACGACACCAGTCGGAAAAGTCTGGAATTGCATTCAGGGCGTGAAGTCGGTCACGGGATGGCTCAGCGGAAATCGCGGCTGTGGGTGCGCACACCGTCGATCAGGGTGTCGATGTTGTGCATCTGGCGGACGATCAGATGCTGCACGCCGTCCACGCGTTCGAGCCGGCCGTCGATCTGCATCAGTTGCGCTTCAACCAGCACGCGATGCTGGCGGTCGGCGATCTTGCGCCAGACCACCGCATTGACCATGCCGCACTCGTCTTCCAGGGTGAGGAAGGTGACCCCGCTGGCGGTCTGTGGGCGCTGGCGCATGCGCACCAGCCCGGCAAAGCGCACGCTGCGCCCGTGTGGCAGGGCGGCCAGTTCGTCGGAGCGGTGACAGCGGCGCTGGCGCAGCTGGCTGCGGATGAAGGAAACCATGTGCCGGCCCAGCGTGGTGCCGGTGGTGTTGTAGTCGGCCTGCATGTCCTCGAACGCGCTGGGCAGCGGCAGCGGGACGGCGGCTTCGGCGGTGGCGCGTGCAGCCTCGAACAGCGGCAGCGGCTTTTCCACGCCGGAAACCTCCCAGCGTGCACGATGGCGATGGCCGCTCAATCCCTTGAGTGCACCGGCATCGGCCAGCAGGCCCTGGTGGCGACGGTCCAGCTGTGCGCGCTGGCTCAGATCGGCCACGCTCTCAAAGGGCGAACGGTGGCGTGCCTGCACCACGCCGGTGGCGACCGCCTCGCTGAAGCCATCGACCATGCGCAGCCCCAGCCGGATGCCGAACGGCCGTCCCGACGAGGTGGGCGGCACCAGCGTGCAGTCCCAGTCGCTGTAGCGTACGTCCACCGGCAGCACCGGCACGCCATGGCGGCGCGCGTCCTGCAGGATCTGGTCCGGGGTATAGAACCCCAGCGGCTGGCTGTTGATCAGGCTGGCGGCGAATGCGGAGGGGTGATGGCACTTGAGCCAGCAGCTGACATAGGTGATCAGCGCGAAGCTGGCCGCATGGCTTTCCGGGAAGCCATAACTGCCGAAGCCTTTGATCTGCTCGAACAGGCGCTCGCCGTATTCGCGGCTGTAATTGTTGGCGGCCATGCCGGCGAGCAGCTTGTCGCGGTGCGGCTCCAGTCCGCCGTGGCGCTTCCAGGCGGCCATCGAGCGGCGCAGTGCGTCGGCCTGCCCGGGGCTGAAACCGGCGGCGGCGACCGCCAGCTGCATCACCTGTTCCTGGAACAGTGGCACGCCCAAGGTACGCTTGAAGACCTTCTCCAGCTCGGGCGGGTAGTCGACCTCTTCGATGCCTTCTTCCTTGAGCTTCTTCCGTCGATTCAGATACGGGTGGACCATGTCGCCCTGGATCGGGCCAGGGCGCACGATCGCCACTTCGATCACCAGATCGTAGAAGCAGCGCGGTTGCATGCGCGGCAGCATCGCCATCTGCGCGCGCGACTCGATCTGGAACACGCCCAGGGTGTCGGCGCGGCAGATCATGTCGTAGGTGGGGCCATCGTCCTGCGGAATCTTCGCCATGGTCATCGCCGGTCCGCCATGCGCCTCCAGCATGGCCAGGCATTTGCGTACCGCGGTGAGCATGCCCAGCGCCAGGCAGTCGACCTTCATCAGGCCGGTGACATCCAGATCATCCTTGTCCCACTGGATCACGGTGCGGTTGTCCATGGCCGCGTTCTCCACCGGCACCATTGTGGACAGGGGGTGTTCGGAGATCACGAAACCACCCGGGTGCTGGGACAGGTGGCGCGGGAAGTCGACCAGTTCGGCGGTCAGGGCGACCACGCGCCGCATCAGCGGGGTCTCCGGATCGAAGCCGCGCTCGCGCAGGGCCTCGGGCAGTGGCTCGTGGCTGCTCCAGCGGTCCAGGCAGGCAGCCAGTTCGTTGACCTGGTCCGGCGGCAGGCCCAGTACACGCGCCACATCGCGCACCGCGCTGCGGCCACGGTAGCTGATCGCCACGGCGGTCAAGGCGGCGCGCTCGCGGCCGTAGCGGTTGAACACGTACTGCAGCACTTCCTCGCGGCGTTCGTGTTCGAAGTCGATGTCGATATCCGGCGGCTCATCGCGTTCGGCGGAGATGAAGCGCTCGAACAGCAGCGCCATTTCGCTGGGGTCGATCTCGGTCACGCCCAGCACGTAACACACCGAGGAATTGGCGGCCGAGCCGCGGCCCTGGCACAGGATCTGTTGGCCGCGCGCGAAGCGCACGATGTCGTGCACGGTCAGGAAGTACGACTCGTACTGCTTGGTGTGGATCAGCGCCAGTTCGTGTTCGATCTGGTGGCGCTGCTGGGGCGTCTCGCCCGCTGGCCAACGCCATTGCATGCCTTCTTCCACCAGCACCCGCAGCCAGCTGGCCGGGTCGTGACCGGCCGGCACCAGCTCGCGCGGGTAGGTGTACTTCAGTTGTTTGAGATCGAAGTGGCAGCGCTCGGCGATGCGCACGGTTTCGGCCAGCAGCTCGGGCGGATACAGCGTGGCCAGGGCCTGACGGGTGCGCAGGTGGCGCTCGCCGTTGGGAAACAACCGCCAGCCGGCTTCGCCGAGCGTGCAGTGGTGGCGGATCGCGGTGAGGGTGTCCTGCAGCGCGCGGCGGCGGCGCACGTGCATGTGCACATCGCCGCTGGCCACCAGTGGAATGCCCTGGTCGCGGCCGAAACGACGCAGGCGCTGCAGGCGCGCGCGATCATCGGCCTCGCGGTGCAACTCGACTGCCAGCCACAGCCGCTGCGGAAAGCAGGCCTGCAGCCACTGCGCATCCTCGATGCCCGGGGTAGGGTCTGCCCACAGGCACAGCAGGCCGGCGTGCAGCTGTGCGATGTCGCTGCGCAGGCAGCGGTACTCGCCCTTGGGCGCGCGCCGGCGGCAGGTGGTGATCAGCTGGCACAACGCGGCGTAGCTGCCCTGGTCGGTGCACAGCAGCACCAGTTTCGGGCCGTCCTCCAGCTGGAATTCGGCACCGGTGATCAGGGGCAGTGCGTGCTTCTTCGCGGCCTGCCAGGCGCGCACGATGCCGGCCAGCGAGCACTCATCGGTGATCGCCAGCGCATGGTAGCCCTGGCCCTTGGCGCGCGCGAACAACTCTTCGGCGATGGACGCGCCGCGCTGGAAACTGAAGGCCGACAGGCAATGCAGCTCGGCGTATCCGGGCAGCGGTGCGCTCATGCGAACCAGCCGTGCAGCATGAACGGTCCGCTGCGTGCATCGGCGGCGGTGTAGGCCCAGCCGCGCTGACCTTGCGTGGTTTCGACCACGTAATAATCGCGGCGGATGTCGTCGGCATCCCACCAGCCCGACTCGATCCGCTCCGGCCCGGACAGGATGCGCAGGTGCGGATCCTGCAATGCCTGCGGCTGGGCCAGCAGCCAGCCCGGGCGCATAGGCAGTGCCGGGGGCGGGGCCTTGGGCGCGCCCTGGGTGTCACCGGTCGCGCGTTCGGGCCGATGGTCGGCGCGCAGTCCCAGCCCCTGCACGGCGTCATCGCCGAGCCGGGCGCGAAGACGCTCGCGCAGCTGTTCCCAGGGCATTGCCTGCTGCGGGCGCGGGTCGAACAGATCGCGTGCGGCTGGGACGAACGGCGGCAGTTGCTCGGCTTGGAGGCGCAGGCCGCGGCTGCCGGCCGGCAACTGCAGATGATCCACGCGGTTGCGGGCCAGCTCGAACAGCATCGCCGGTTCGCGCTCGGGCGCGAGCAGGCCGATCGAGAGCCGCGTATCGGGATGGTGTTCGTGTTCGAACCACAGATCGAACTGCAGCACGCCGCCATCGCGTGAGCACAGGAATGCGGCCAGATCGGCCGTCAGACGCCGCAACGGAAACAGCATGGCCTGGGTGGACTCGACCTCGTACTCGAACTCGATGCGCGCATCGAAACGGTCCGGCGGCTGGAAGTAGCGCAGTGGCGGCGTGCTGATCCCACGCAGCGCATCCAGATGCGCCAGGACCTGCGGTGGGAAGCGCCGGGCCAGGCTCTCGCGCGGCAGACCGAAGGCGGCGCCCAGCGTTCGCAATCCCGAGCGTGCCAGCACCGTAACCGCTTCGACCGGCAACCCGCTGCGTTCGATCGGCACCTGTGCCAGCGCGGCATCCAACTGATGTGCATCCACGCCGAGCCGGCCATGCACGCGGGCCAGCACGCTGGCGGCATGCGGATTGGGTGCGGCCACCAGCCGATGCCGGAAACCCAGTTCGGTCAGGCCACGGGTGAGCCGCTGCTCGACCTTCGGCCAATCACCAAACAGCGCGCGGCTGGCGCGGATCTCCAACGCCAGCGCGTGCGGGAAATCCAGGCTGACCTGCGAGCTGATGCCGTACAGCCAACTGGCCAACAGCTGGCGGGTGGCCTGTTCGGCGCGCGGGTCGTACTCCACGGTGAGCATGTCACGGGTGAGCACCTGCGCGGCCGAAAGCAGCATGCCGCGGCGCAGCCCGCGCTGCCGCGCCGAGGGGCTGACCGCATGCAGCACGCGCCGCTGCGCCGGGCCGGTGACCAGCACCAGCGGCGCGGCCGGGTCCGGTTGCTGGCGCAGGGCAGCATCCAGCGCCAGGTGCGGCAGCAGCAGGCAGGCCCAGTCCATGGCGGCGGCTCAATGGGCCACGGCCAGCGGCAGCGGCTGCGCCGGTGCCAGCCCGCCACGGCATTTGAGGACACGCACCTGGCCATCGTCGAGCTGCAGGCGCAGCGCGGCCGGGGAGGGATTGCGCGCGTGCCGGGCATCGCGGAAGGAAAAGCCCAGGCACTGGCCGGTTTCGGCGGCCACCTGCAGCCGGCGCAGCGCCCGGTCATCGGCCTGCTGCGGCCAGCACAGCACCGCCGCGCACGCGGCCGAGCGGAGGCATTGTTCGGCGGCCCACAACGCATCGCGCGGGCTGGCCTGGACCACCTGCACCTGGCTCAGTGCCAGCCCCGCGCGGGCCCAGGCCGGGGCATGCGGCAGGTGCGGCGGGGCAATCAGCACCACGGTCTGCTGTTGCTGGCTCAGCCGCGCCAGGGTCGGCCAGACCAGGGCCAGCTCACCGACCCCGGGCGAGGCCAGCAGCACCTCCGACAGCGCCGAGGGCGGCCAGCCGCCGCCGGGCAGGCGGGCATCCAGCGCGGGGTGCCCGGTCGGGTGGGGCGCCACCTCCGGGAAGGCCGCACGTGGCTGCCCCCGCCAGACCCGGCGGGTTTCCAGCAGCCGGTCCAGGGCCAGCACGGCGCCCATCAGCGGGCCACCCGGCAGGGCTGGAACAGGCGGAAACGGGCAGGAATCAAGGGCATGGCGGCAAGTATCGGCAGCACGCGTGTCAAAGGCTGAGACCGACAATCCTACCCGCAATTAGTAAAAATGCTAACGAATTCGGCAGCCGGATTCCGAACCCGTTGAGGGTGCTGAATGCTTCAGCAGCGCCGCCACGCAGGGCGTGGATCTCTGCGGGGCGGGGGACTCAGCGCCCCTGCGGATCGGGCCGGTGATGCACGTACTCGACCACGGTGCCGTCCGGATGCACGGCGTTGAAGGCCGCGCCAGTGGGCACGACCTGCAGTGGAAAGATGATCTGCGCCCCGGCCGCCACCAGCCGGTCGTAATAGGGCTGCACGTCATCCACCAGCAGCGTGCCGGTGGTGGAGGTGAACGGGGCCAGCTTGTCCGGCGCGCCTTCGATCAGCAGGAATGCCCCGACCATCGCCAGGCGCAGGCCGGCCTCGGGGAACGGAAAGCCCGCATCGGCGACCACGCCCTGCAACTGCTCGTAGAACGCCACCCGTGCTTCCAGCTCGCCCGGGCCGACGAACACCCGGATCAGCACCCGCGGGCTGCGTTGCCGGGAGGTATCGTTGCGGTCGCGCCAGAGTTGATCGAAGTGGCGGTGTGGGGGCATGCGGCGGCTCCGGGACGTGATCGCTCATTATCGAGCCGCGATCCGGCGGGAACCGGGCAGGGCTCATGACCACCGGTGATGGTGTGATAACCCGTCATCGCCCACCACACCACCAGCGCGAGCAGCGACACACCGGCACCCGCCATGCAGACCCCGGGCCAGCCGAACGCGGCATACAACGCACTGCCGGCCAGCGCACCCAGCCCGCTCCCGGCAGCGTAGAACAGCATGTAGGCGGCGATCACCTGGGCCTGTGCGTGCGCGGCTGCGGCCAGAATCCGGCTCTGGTTGGTCACATGCAGCGCCTGCACCGCCAGATCCAGCAGCAACACGCCGAGCACCAGCCAGCCCAGGTGGTGGGACATCGCGGCGATCGGCAGCCAGCTCAGCAGCATCAGCCACAGGGCAGCGGTGGTGATCCGCCCGGCATGGCCCCGGTCACTCCAGTGCCCACTGCGTGCCGCCGCCAACGCACCGAGCAGGCCGACCAGCGCGAAGGCGCCGATGGCGGTGTGGCTGAGGACATACGGCGGCGCGCCCAGCGGCAGGCTCATGCTGCTCCAGAACAGGCCGAACACGGTGAACAGCAACAGGCCCAGCACCCCGCGCTGGCGCAGCACCGGCTGTTGCCGCAGCAAGGCGATCAACCCGGTTCTCGCGGTGGGAGGCGTCGAGGCCGGCAGCCGTGGCAGGCGTGCCCACAGCAAGGTGCCCGTCACCACCATCAGCGCCGCAGAGAGCAGGTACACCGCCCGCCATCCGCCCAGATCGGCTACCGCACCGGCCACCACGCGCGCCATCAACAACCCGACCACCACGCCCGCCTGTGCGGCGCCGACCACGCGGCCGCGCTCGTGCTTGCCTGCAGCGGTGGCGGCATAGGCGATCAGCCCCTGGGTCATCGCGGTGCCGAGCAGGCCGACCATCAGCATGCCCAGCAGCAGGCTCCAGGTCTGGGCCGCGAGCGCGACAGCCAGCAGGGACAGCACCAGGCCACCGGTCTGGATCGCCATCAGGCGGCGACGGTCCATGCGGTCGCCGAGCGGGACCACCCACAGCAGCGCGGCGACCGAACCCAGCTGAGTCGCGGCGATCACCGCGCCGATGCGGGCGGTGCTGATCTGGAGATCGGCGGCCAGGGCGTCCAGCAAGGGCTGGGCGTAATAGACATTGGCCACGCTCAGGCCCGCGGCGCAGGCAAACAACAGCAGCAGGGCGAACGGGAGGCGGGAGGTAGGGGGTTGGGCGATGATCGCCATTATTTAGTCTCAAAATAGAACCAGTTGATTCTGGGTCATCTGGTTCTAAAATGAAACTTAGAAAGGAGTCCGCTCATGACAACCGATGCCACTACCTCCTGCCCGGTGGGGCGCGCGCTGGATCTGGTCGGCGACCGCTGGTCGCTGCTGATCGTGCGCGAGGCCTTCGATGGGGCGCGCCGTTTCAGTGACTTCCAACGCCGCTTGGGGATGTCGCGCAGCATGCTCAGCCAGCGCCTGCAGGCCTTGCTGGAGGCGGACGTGCTGGCCCAGCAGCCCTTGGGCGAGGGCCGGGGCTATCAGGAGTACGTGCTCACCGAGCGCGGCCGCGCGCTGTTCCCGCTGGTGGTGGCGCTGCGCCAATGGGGCGAGGCATTCCTGTTCGCGCCGGGCGAGCCGCGCTCGGTACTGCAGGCCGCCAGCGATGGGTTGCCGCTGGCACCGATGCAGCCGCGTGACCAACGCGGGCAGGTCGTGGAGGCCGCCGCTACAACAGTGATCAAGCCGGTTTCGGCGTAAAAGGGAACGCCGCTGGCGTCTCAAATGTAAGCATCCTGTTGACAGGCATGAACAGGCTCGGACACTCTTCGGGGGTGAGGCGCTGGTCAGGGCCTCCCGGGTGGTGCGGCTGTCACGACGGGCGGAGGGGCCTGGACGTAGCCGTCATCGCCTTGCGTTGTAAACGGTTCCGCGCGCCCGCGCGTGGTTCCCGCCGACATGGCGCTGCACCCTTCTGCGGCAAGACTCCCTGGATTTATTGCGCAAGCAAAGGTGTTTCGTCCGCTCATGAAAACGATTTCAAAGCCCCTGGCCCTGACGGCCGCCATCGCGCTCTCGCTGAGCGCTTCCGCCTGGGCTGCCGCCCCGGTCGCCACCACCGACGCGTTCACCGTGCTCACCCTGGAACAGACCCCGGGTGATCTGGATGCGGCCGTGGTTGCCGCACAGTTGGAACAGCTGCAGGTCGATGCCCTGACCGTGCGCAACGTGGAGCGCCGCGCCGACCGCGTGGATCCGCTGCAGAGCCTGGCCGATGCGCTGGGTTATCACTATCGTTTCGTGACCGCCGATCCGGCCGCTGCGCAGCAGACCGGCAGCGTCGTGCTGACCCGCCTGCCGATCGAGGCCGAGTCGGGCACCGAGCGGCCATCGCTGAATTACCTGCGCCTCAACGATGGCCGCCACGTGGTCGCGCTGTACACCAGCGCCGCCGATGCCGCAGCACTGCCGCCGCTGGTCACCGGCTCGCGCCTGGGTGCACCGGCCGTGCTGCTGGGCGCGGTCAGCGCCGATGCGGCCACCACCGCAGGCTTTGATCCGTCGCGCGTCGCGCTGGAAGCCAACGAAAGCTACTTCAGCGATGGCTTCCAGTCCGCCACGTCGGCGGCGATCAAGCTGCGCACCCATGACGGCAAGAAGGGCACCACCGCAGCCACGCTGCTGACCCTGGGCTATGCCGCGCCGGTCGGTGGCGAAACGCCGTGGATGGACACCGGCCTGAACGCCGATGCCCGTGCCAAGGCGCTGGTCGCGCAGATGACCGTGGACGAAAAGTTCCAGATGCTGCACAGCTACTTCGGGCTGGGCAAAGACGGCGGTCCGCTGCCGGAAGGCGCGGTCGGCTCGGCCGGTTTCGTGCCGGGCGTGCCGCGCCTGGGCATTCCCTCGCAGCAGTCGGCCGATGCCGGTGTTGGCGTGACCAACCCGGGCGGCATCCGCAAGGGCGACCACGCCACCGCGATGCCGTCCGGCCCGTCCACGGCCTCCAGCTGGAACCCGGATATCGCCTTTGCTGGCGGTGCCACCATGGGTCGCGAAGCCTGGCAGCAGCGTTTCAACATCCTGCTGGCCGGCAGCGTCAACCTGCAGCGGGATCCGCGCAACGGCCGCAACTTCGAATACGCTGGTGAAGATCCGCTGCTGGCCGGTGTGCTGGTCGGCGAGTCGATCCGCGGCGTGCAGAGCCAGCACGTCATCTCCACGATGAAGCACTTCGCGCTCAACGACATGGAGACCTCGCGCAATTTCCACAGCGCCGAGATCGGCGAGCAGGCGATGCGCGAATCGGACCTGCTGGCCTTCGAGATCGCCATGGACATCGGTAAGCCCGGTTCGGCGATGTGCTCGTACAACCGCATCAACGGCACCTACGGCTGCGAACACGATTACCTCATGAACGAGGTGCTCAAGCAGGAATGGAAGTTCCCCGGTTTCGTGATGTCCGATTGGGGCGGCGTGCACAGCGGCTCCAAGGCGGCGCTGGCCGGTCTGGACCAGCAGTCGGCCGGTGAGGTGTTCGACAAGGCGGTCTATTTCGACGAGCCGCTGCGCCTGGCCGTGGCCGGTGGCGTGGTGCCGCAGGCGCGCCTGGACGACATGGTCGGTCGCATCCTGCGCACCATGTTCGCGCACGGCAACTTCGATCTGCCGCCGGTGCATGAGCCGATCGACGACGAAGCCGGCTTCCATGCCGCGCAGCGCACCGTTGAAGAAGGCAGCGTGCTGCTGCGCAATGCCGATGATCTGCTGCCGCTGGGCAAGGACGTGCAGCGCATCGTCATCATCGGTGGCCATGCCGACAAGGGCGTGATCGGCGGCGGCGGTTCCTCCATGGTGGGCTGGACCGCGCGGGGCACCAATGCGGTGCCGGGCGTGATGCCGACCACCTGGCCGGGTCCGGTGATCTTCCACCCGTCCTCGCCGCTGGAAGCGCTGCGCGCCGAGCGTCCGGATGCCCGCATCGATTACGTGGATGGCCGCGATGTGGCCGCCGCCGCGCGCGCTGCCGCGGCCGCTGATGTGGCCATCGTGTTCGCCACGCAGTGGTCGGCCGAATCGGTCGATCTGCCGCACATGCAGCTGCCGGACAACCAGGACAAGCTGATCGCCGGTGTGGCCAAGGCCAACCCGAAGACGGTGGTGGTGCTGGAAACCAATGGCCCGGTCGAGCTGCCGTGGCTGCAGCAGGTGCCGGCCATCCTGCAGGCCTGGTACCCGGGTATCCGGGGTGGTGAAGGCATCGCCGCGCTGCTGACCGGCAAGGTCAATCCGTCCGGTCGCCTGCCGGTGACCTGGCCGACCGATGTCAGCCAGCTGCCGCGCCCGCACGTCAATGGCCTGGGCTTCAACCCGAAGAACAAGCCGGATGACACCATCGATTACGACATCGAAGGCGCCAACGTCGGCTACAAGTGGTTCGCCGCCAAGGGCCTGACGCCGCAGTACGCGTTCGGCCACGGCTTGTCCTACACCAGCTTCGGCTACGACAACCTGCAGGTGGTGGTGGAAGGCCAGCGTGTGGTCGCCAGCGTGGACGTGCGCAACACTGGCAAGGTCGCCGGTGCGGACGTGCCGCAGCTGTACCTGCAGCTGCCGCAGGGCAGCACCACGCCGATCCGCCTGATCGGCTTCCAGAAGGTGACGCTGCAGCCGGGCGAAAGCCGCCGTATCCGCATCGAAGCCGAGCCGAAGACGCTGGCCAGCTTCGATACCGCTGCCAAGCAGTGGAAGATCGCCGGTGGGCAGTACGAAGTGCAGCTCTCGCGCGCGGCCAATGCACCGGTGCAGCGCGTGCCGCTGGAGCTGGCCGAGCAGGTGGTCCGCTGAGCTGACGGGACGGGTAGGGCACGACCGTGGGTCGTGCCTCCGGTCACCCCGGCAGGTGCTCGCGCAGGTGTGCCAGCAGCAGCCGGACCCGACGCGAGGGCTGGGCGGTGTTGGGAAACACCGCATAGACGCCCTGGCGCGGGAAACGATGACGGCGCAGGATCGGCAGCAGCCGGCCCTGCGCCAGATCGTCATCGATCAACCACTGCGGCAACACGGTCGCGCCAGCCCCGGCCAGCGCGAAGGCGCGCAGCGTGGAGGCGTTATCAACCGTAACCACCGCATGGGCGGGGTTGCAGGCAAACACCTGGTCGCTGCCGTCGGGCGCCACCAGCGGTAGATCCGCCAGGCGCGGATACCCCAATCGTGGCAGCGTGCGGATCCAGTGCGGGTCATCACGCGCGGCATCATCCGGCAGCGTGGACAGCAACGACGGTGAGGCGACCGCGCACAGCGCGTGTTCGTCCAACAGGGTCGCGCGCAGCTGCGAATCCTGCAGCCGCCCCAACCGGATCGCCAGATCGAACCGCTCGGGAATCAGGTCCGCCGGCGCCGGTGAGGTGGACAGGTGCAGGCGCAGCTCGGGATGCAGGGCACGGAACGACTCCAGCACCGGCACGACCCGGGCGATCGCGTACTCCGGCGTGGTGGTCAGCCGCAGCGTGCCACGCAGCTGCAGCTGTTCGCTGCGGGCCTCATCGATCGCCAGCTCGGCAGTCGCCAACAGGGCGGTGCAGTGCTGGTAGAAGCGTTCGCCGGCCTCGGTCAGTGCCAGGCTGCGGGTATTGCGCACCAGCAGGGTCACGCCCAGTTCCTGCTCCAGCCGTTTGAGGTTGAAGCTCACCACGGCCCGGCTCTGGCCAAGGCGCTGCGCGGCAGCGGTCAGGCTGCCGGCATCGACAATCGTCTTGAAGGTCTCGAAGCGGTCCAGGCTGACCATGGCGGCGCTCTGACTGTCAAAAATGGTTTGACAGTCTTGCATCCGGTTGCCCGTTTATCCAGGCGCCGCCAACGCGCATGCTGCCGCCTCGCAATCGGAGCACCGCATGACATACCGGGCCAGGGTGGAAACGCTGTACCTGCTGGGATTCTCGCTGGACCTGGTGAACATGTTCATCGGTACCGTCGCATATCCGGCCATCGCCGCCGACCTGCAGGCCTCCGTGCCGCAGCTGGCGTGGATCGGCAACGCCTACATGCTCGGCCTGACCTTGGTGATTCCACTGGGCAGCTGGCTGGCCGCGCGCCTTGGCGAGCGCCGTGTGCTGTGCCTTTCGCTGGCCCTGTTTACCGTGGGCGCTGTGCTGGCAGGCACCGCGCCGAGCATCGAGTGGCTGATCGGCTGGCGCCTGCTGCAGGGGCTGGGTGGCGGATTGTTGATTCCGGTGGGGCAGGCGATGGCCTACCGCGAATGCCCGCCGGCCGATCGTGCGCGACTGACCGCCCGCATCATGGCTGTCGCGCTGCTGGTGCCGGCGCTGTCGCCCACACTGGGCGGCGTGCTGGTGGAGTGGGGCTCATGGCGGGGCGTGTTGCTGGTGAGTGTGCCGTTGGCCGTGGTGGGCTTGGTGCTGGCGGGGTGGTGGGTGCGTCCGGGGGCGCAGGTGGCAGTGCCGGCGCTGGACCGTCGCGGGCTGTTGCTGGGCTCCGTGGGCCTGAGCGTGTTGCTGGTCGCGCTGAGCCTGGTGGCCGAAGCGGGCCAGCGGATGTTGGGCGCCGCGTTGTTGGTGGTCGCCGGGCTGGTGTTGGCCTTCTATGCGCGCAGTGCGCGCCGTACGGATCATCCGGTCCTGCACTGGTCGCTGCTGCGACATGCCTCGCTGCGGCTGGCGATGCTGGTCTATCTACTGGTGCCGGGCACCTTCATCGGCACGCAACTGGTGGCGACGCTGATGCTGCATCGGCAGGGTTACGGCGCCGCGGCCATCGGTGGCTTCATGCTCCCGTGGGCGATCGCCTCGGCCTGCGCGATCGCCACCACACGGCACTGGCTGCCACGGATCGGGGCACGCCCGCTGTTGAGCGTCGGCATGGGGTGCCAGGCCGTCGGCATCGTGCTGCTGATCGGTGTTCAGACCGGTCAGCTTTGGCTGCCCGCGGTGGCCTTCGCGCTGATGGGGCTGGGCGGGAGCCTGTGCAGCAGCAGCGCGCAGACGCTCGCCTTCCAGGGGCTGGCGGACGCGGAGCTGCTGCCGGGCAGCGCGCTGTGGAATCTCAACCGCCAGCTCAGTTTCTGCCTGGCCGCCGCACTGCTGGCCTGTGTGCTGGCGGTGCTGTCCTCCGTGCTGCCAACGCACGCGTTCCCGCTCACCCTGATGCTGGCGGCGGCCATGAGCCTGCTGCCGATGCTTCTGCTATGGCGCCTGCCGGCGTCTTCCCTTGCCTTGAGAGCCTCCCCATGAATGACACGCTTGCCTTCACCGAGATCCATGACCTGCATGTGCTGATCGAAGACTGGTTCAGCGGCCGCTCGCCGGTGGCTGCGCTGGACGCGCTGCTCGCCCGTTTCAACGAAGACTTCAGCATGGTCGGGATCCGTGGCATCCGCCTGGACAAGCCCGCGCTCGCCGACCTCTTCGCCTCCGCCCATGGCAGCCGGCCCGGGCTGCAGATCACGGTCGATGCAATGCAGTACCTGCCGCTCGCGCCAGCCGCCTGCGCGGTGCGCTATCGCGAGGATCAGATCGGCGCGGATCGCACCGGCAATCGACGTGAGGCCTTGGCGGTTCTCGTGAGCCGCCCGGACGGCACGCTGCGCTGGCAGGCTTTGCACGAAACGGTGGTTGGCGGCTGAATGCGCGAAACAGTCCGACAGCACGCCGATCGGCATCTACCGGCGCAGGCCGCGCGGCGCTAGGCTGCGGGAGTTGCCATCACTGCCGGGAGAGCCCCATGCGTGTGCGTGTATTGCCAGTTGCGCTGTTGAGTCTGATGGTGGCGGCCAGTGTGTCGGCGCAGACCTCGCCGATGACCCCGGATATTCCCGCCAAAGGATTTGTGACGCCCACGGCGCAGGACAACTACGACAAGCGCGTGGTGATGGTGCCGATGCGTGACGGAACGAAACTCTACACGGTGATCGTGGTGCCCAAGGGCGCCAGGCACGCGCCGATCCTGCTGACCCGCACGCCGTACGATGCCGCCAACCGCGCCAAACGCATGGAGTCGCCGAACATGCGCGACATCCTGCCGCAGGGCGATGAGGTGTTCGTCGATGGCGGGTACATCCGGGTGTTCCAGGACATCCGCGGCAAGTATGGCTCCGAGGGCGATTACGTGATGACCCGGCCGCTGCGTGGGCCGCTCAACACCACGAAGGTGGACCACGCAACCGACGCGTGGGACACCATCGATTGGCTGGTCAAGCACGTGCCCGAGAGCAATGGCAAGGTCGGCATGCTGGGCTCGTCCTATGAGGGCTTCACCGTGGTGATGGCGCTGACCAACCCGCACCCGGCATTGAAGGTGGCTGCGCCGCAGAGCCCGATGATCGATGGCTGGATGGGGGATGATTGGCTCAACTACGGCGCGTTCCGGCAGGTCAATTTCGGCTATTTCACCGGGCAGCTGGCCAAGCGCGGCAAAGGGCCGTCCATTCCCAGCGTGGGCTATGACGACTACACCACCTTCCTGCGCGCCGGCTCGGCCGGGGACTACGCCAAGGCCAATGGCCTGGATCAGTTGCCGTGGTGGCACAAGCTGATCGAGCACCCCAGCTACGACGCGTTCTGGCAGGAACAGGCGCTGGACGCGCGCATGGCCAGGACCGAGCTGAAGGTGCCCACGATGTGGCTGCAGGGCCTGTGGGACCAGGAAGACATGTGGGGCGCGGTGCACAGCTATGCGGCGATGGAGTCGCGCGACACCGGCAACACGCTGAACTATCTGGTGATGGGGCCGTGGCGGCACAGCCAGGTCAACTATGACGGCAGCAGTCTGGGCGCCTTGAAGTTCGATGGCGACACCGCGCTGCAGTTCCGCCGCGATGTGCTCAAACCGTTCTTCGATCAGTACCTGGTGGATGGCGCGCCCAAGGCGCAGACGCCGCCGGTGCTGATCTACAACACCGGTGAAAACCACTGGGACAAACTGCAGCAATGGCCGCGCAGCGTGGCGCAGTCCAAGCCGTTGTATCTGCGCGCGGGCGGCAAGCTGTCCTTCGAGGCACCGCAGGCCGGTGAGGCGACCTTTGAGGCGTATGTGTCCGATCCGGCCAAGCCGGTGCCGTTCGTGCCGCGCCCGGTGCGGTTCGCCGACCGCGATATGTGGACGAGCTGGTTGGTGAAGGATCAGCGCTTCGTGGATGGCCGGCCGGACGTGCTGACCTTCGTCAGTGAGCCCTTGACCGAACCGCTGCGGATCGGTGGTGCGCCGCAGGTCAATCTGCAGGCGGCGACAAGCGGCAGCGACAGCGACTGGGTGGTGAAGCTGATCGATGTGTATCCCGACCAGACGCCGTCGACGCCGGAGATGGGCGGTTACGAGCTGTCGGTCTCGATGGCGATCTTCCGTGGCCGGTACCGCGAGAGCTTCAGCGACCCGAAGGCGATCGCAAGCAACCAGGTGCTGGACTATAAATTCGGTCTGCCGACCGCGAACCATGTGTTCCAGCCGGGCCATCGGGTCATGGTGCAGGTGCAGTCGAGCCTGTTCCCGCTGTATGACCGCAATCCGCAGATGTTCGTGCCGAATATCTATCTTGCCAAGCCGGGCGATTACCAGAAGGCGACGCAGCAGATCTGGCACGCGCCGCAGCAGGCCAGCTTCATTTCATTGCCGGTGTACTGAGCGCAAGCGCGTTCCCGGTGCCACGCCGCGGCAGGGGAATGCCGCGCGCGTGGGGAGTGCCGACTGCATTGCATCGTCAAGGCACAGGCGCTAGCGTGCAGCTCCACTTTGTCTGATGCGACCGATGAAAAGGATGTTCGTGGTAAGCGCGCTGGTCTGGCTGGCAGGCGGCGCGCAGGCGCAGTCGTTCACCGCACTGGGCAACAGTTTCGGCGCCGAGGCGCTGGTGTCCCTCGATGGCCGCCTGCTGGTGCCGCCCAATGGGGCGCGCATGCATCGGCTGTCCGCCGACCGCTGGATGCGTGCGCAGGGCCCCACCACGCCGCAGCAGTGGTACGACGATGCAGGACGACTACTGCGTGAGGACCGCGGTTACACCGAGTACCACGAACGGTTGGTGCTGCCGCAGGCCGCGCCCGGTGATCCGTTGTGGGAGGCGTTCATCCAGGCCGATGGTGAGGCAGTCGGTGGCCGGGGCGTGGTGGATGCGCTGGGTCAGGTTCGCTTTCCAGCGCTGAAGGATGGCGAATGGGTGCCATTGGCGATACCCGATCGCGTGCTGTGGAACGCCCGCAGTGGTCCGCTGCGCTTCCATGACCTGCACGGCCGCGCGGTCATGGAACTGGACGAGCAGCAGGTCCAGTGGGTGGCTGGGCCCTTCGTCGGCCGCCACGTGTATGTCGCGTGCAGTGTCCAGGTGCCTGAGCACTGCGAGGTGCGGGATGAATCCGGTACGACGTTGTTTTCCGATGACATCGACGCGCTGCTGCCCGTCACCGACGGTGGCTGGTGGCTGCGCCAGGGCGAGCTGTGGCGGCGGGTGGATGCACAGGGCAGGGCAACGGACAGTGCGCGCTACCAGCAGGATGGTCTGTATCCCCGGTACCGACAGTATGGCGGTACCGCAGGCCGGCGCGACTGGCCCGAGCGGGTCAACCGGCATGCCACCGGCAGCGCCGACGACACGCCCGAGCCCGGCTGGCTGATGGCCGACGGACACTTCGCCGCACAGCACGGCAACGTTCGCCTGGACTACTGTGGTGGCCGCTGGCAGGTGCTGGACGAGGAGGGTGTCCGCCCGCCCACCGCCGCCCCGGCCGCGCTGGCAGCGGTGCTCGACGAACCCGATGCAGAACAGCGGCAGGCACCGCCGTGGCGGGTGCGCCATGCCACCGGGAACGACACCGCAGCGGTGCTGGACTGCGACGGCGAGGTGGTGTTCGCGCCGCCGAACGTGAACAGCTTCGATGCGGTTGCGGGCGGGTTGCTGGGCACATTCGTCGGCGAGTCCTCACCCCGCCTGTGGTGGGATGGACGCACGGCCTACACGGTGCCTGCCGACATGGCCATCGACGATGACCACGTCACTCCGCCGTTGCTGTTGCTCCGGGAGCAGGCCGCCGGCGTCAACCACCTGTACAACCTGGAGCGTGGCCGCATCGTGGGTCGTCCCTTCGAAGGTGTGGTGCACATGGACGGTGGCCGGGTGGTGTTCCGGCGGGACGGAAAACTGGGCATGCTGCTGGCCGATGGCAGCGAAGCGGCGCCGCCAGAGAGCTTCGAGATCCTGCCCTGGGGCACGGACCGCAGCTGGACGCGCCGCTATCTGGACGGGGGCGATGAGGAATTGGTCCTGCTGGATGCCAACCATCAGGTGCTGCTGCGGCGGCGCCTGCTGTTCAGCGGCGTCGAACTGCAGTCCACCTGGCAAGGGGACGAGGAAAGCCAGGCGCTGACGCTGGTGAATCTCGGCACGATGCGCTTTGCCGATGGCGAGTACTTCGTCCAGCAATGGCTGGATCGCGACGGACAGGTGCTGCTCAGTGACATCAGCTGTCCGGCACCCGGCAATGGCCCGCCCTCGAAGGGGAAGGGCGTCCTGCTCGGGCGCGGGTGGCGCGTGGACAGTGTGCCCACGCGCCCCTGCAAGTTACCTGCGGCGCTGCTGCCGGTGCTTGCCGGCGGCGATGTGACCGATGCGATGCGCGACCGGTAACCGCGCGCGGATCAGCCGGAAACGCTGGGGTAGTCGGTATAGCCGTGCGCGCCGCCGCCGTACAACGTCTCCTGGTCCAGCTCGGACAGCGCTACACCGAGACGGAAGCGCTCGACCAGATCCGGGTTGGCGATGAAAGGGCGACCGAAGGCGATCATGTCCGCATAGCCCGACGCCACGGCGGCTTCCGCGCGTGCCTGGTCATAGCCGTTGTTGGCGATCCAGGCACCGGTGAACTTGGCGCGCAGGGCGGCGTAGTCGAAGGCGATGTTGTCGCGCGGGCCACCGGTCGCCCCTTCGATCACATGGATGAAGGCGAGCGGGCCGATGGCATCCAGGCGCTCCACGGCGCGTTCGAACAACGGCTGCGGGTTGGAATCCTCCGCGTCGTTGGCAGGCGTCACCGGCGACAGGCGCACACCGGTGCGTTCGGCGCCGATTTCCGAAACGATCGCGCGGACCACTTCATCGAGCAGGCGGGTGCGGTTCTCGATGCTGCCACCGTATTCGTCGGTTCGCTGGTTGCTGCCATCGCGCAGGAACTGGTCGATCAGGTAACCGTTGGCGGCATGCACTTCCACGCCGTCAAAGCCGGCGGTGATCGCGTTGCGCGCGGCCTGGCGGAAGTCCTGGATCAGGCCGGGAATTTCGTCCAAGCGCAGGGCACGTGGTTCGGAAACCTCTTCAAAGCCCTTGGCCGTGAACGTTTTGGTGTTGGCACGCAGTGCACTCGGTGCTACCGGGACCTCGCCCTCGGGCAGCAGGCTGGTGTGCGAGATGCGGCCGACATGCCACAACTGCAACACGATCTTGCCGCCGCGTGCATGCACCGCATCGGTGACCTTCTTCCAGGCGTCGATCTGGGCTTGGCTGTAGATGCCGGGCGTGTCGAGATAGCCCTGGCCCATCGGGCTGATCTGGGTGGCCTCGGCAATGATCAGGCCAGCACTGGCGCGCTGCTCGTAGTACTGGATCGCAAGCGGATTGGGGATGCGGTCGTTGATCGCGCGGTTGCGCGTCAGCGGTGCCATCGCGACGCGGTTGGCAACGTCGATGGCCCCCAGACGGATGGGGGAGAACAACTTGCCGTCATTGGAGTCTGTCATGGGTTTACCTTGGGGGAGGGCTGCCGCCATCGGCGGAGGAATCAGGTATGTGGGCGTACGACCCCGAGCATAGGCCCAGGTGCGTTGCAGCGATGGGAAGGATTGTTGCGGAGCCTGCTGTGCACGTTCTGTAACGTTTTCGCGGCGTATGGTCGAGGCATGGGCAGGCACTGCCCGCAGCCTTATTCCAACCCGAGGAACAACGCGATGATTGATTATCAACTCAAGGGAAGGGTCGCCATCGTCACCGGCGGCGTCTCCGGCATTGGCCTGGCCGTGGCTGAACTGCTGGCCGATTCCGGTGCGGCGGTGGCGGTGTGGGATCTCAAGGCCGACGCCGTCGAGAAGACCGCCGAGGCGCTGCGCAAGAAAGGCGTGAAGTCGATCGGCATCGCCTTGAACGTCACCGATGAGCACGCCGTTGAAGCGGCGGTGAAGCAGACCGTCGAGGAACTCGGCGGGCTGGATATCGCAGTGAACAACGCGGGTATCGGCGGGCCGTCCGCGGCCAGCGGTGACTACCCGGTGGATGGCTGGAAGAACGTCATCGACGTCAATCTCAACAGCGTGTTCCTGTGCCAGCGGGCGCAGATCCAGGCGATGCGCAGCGCGGGCAAGGGTGGCAGCATCATCAATATGGCCTCCATCCTGGGCCAGGTGGGGTTCGGCAACTCCTCCGCCTACGCGGCTGCCAAGCACGGTGTGGTCGGGTTGACCCAGACGGCCGCGTGGGAACATGCCGCGGACAGGATCCGCATCAATGCGGTGGGCCCCGGTTTCATCGCCACGCCGCTGCTGGACAAGATGGACCCGAAGGTGAAGCAGGCGCTGGAGAGCAAGCATGCGCTTGGCCGGCTCGGCAAGCCGGAGGAAGTGGCTGCCCTGGTGGCCTGGCTGGCCAGCGCGGACGCCGGCTTTGCGACCGGCACGTACTACGCCATCGATGGCGGTTATCTGGCGCAGTAAGCCCTGCGACGGCAGGCTCACCAAGGCCTGCCGTCGGCTTCACGGTCCTCAGACGCCCCTGTCTGCGACGCTCCGTTCATTGCCGGATGAGAGACGTAGATGGGACTGGAACAAGATCTATCAATCCTGCTGCGGATTGCCGTGGCAATGCTGTTGGGCGCCACGCTCGGCATCGAGCGCGAGATGGGCAAGCACGCCGCCGGGCTGCGGACACACATGCTTATCGCAGGCGCGGCTGCGTTGATTGTCGGGCTGGGTGACAGCATCGCCGAACACTTCCAGGAAGAGCGTTACCGCGACCTGCTGCAGGTCGATCCGGTCCGTCTGATCGAAGCGGTGGTGGCCTGCGTCGGCTTCGTCGCGGCCGGTACGATCCTGCGGGGCTCGCGCGATGATCAGGTCAGCGGACTGACCACCGCCAGCTCGTTGATCATGGCCGCCGCCATCGGCATCGCGGTTGGCATCGGCGAGTACGTGATCGCCACGGGTGTGAGTGTGCTGTGCCTGATCGTGCTGGTCGTATTCAGCCGTATCGCCAAGAAACTGGAGTCCTCATGAGCAGCGAACGACCGTTCAACATTCAGCGCATCGACCATGTGGTGCTCCGCGTTCAGGATCTGCCGCGGGCCGTACACTTCTATCGCGACATCCTCGGCTGCACCGTGGCCCGCGAGCGCCCTTCGCTGGGCATGGTGCATCTGCATGCGGGCGAATCGATGATCGACCTTGTCAGCGTGGACGGCCCCCTGGGCGTCAAGGGCGGTGCGGCGCCGGGACGCGAAGGACGCAACCTCGATCATCTGTGCCTGCGCGTGGAGCCCTTCGATGAGGCAGACGTGCGCGCGCATCTGGAGGGGCAGCGGCTCACGCTGGAAGGGAAGGCCGAGCGCAACTACGGCGCGGAAGGTGATGGGCTGTCGCTGCGCCTGCGTGACCCCGACGGCAATCTGGTGGAACTGAAGGGTCGCTCCAGCGACTGCGGCTGATACCCCGCAGGGCGGCCGGAAAGGCGCTCGACCAATGGTCTGGTTGGCATGCCCTGCGATCTGCGGTTCACTGGGGGCCGTTCCAGCGCAGATGAGCCATGATCATTTCCGCCTCCACTGATTACCGCGCAGCGGCACAACGCCGCCTGCCGCCGTTCCTGTTCCACTACATCGATGGCGGCGCATATGCCGAGCACACCCTGAAGCGCAACGTTGCCGACCTGTCGGACATCGCGCTGCGCCAGCGGATCCTGCGCAACATGTCCGATCTGAGCCTGGAAACAGAGCTGTTCGGTGAGCGCCTGGCCATGCCGGTGGCGCTTGCGCCGGTCGGGCTGACCGGCATGTACGCGCGCCGCGGTGAGGTGCAGGCGGCGCGGGCGGCAGCGAGCCGGGGAGTTCCGTTCACCCTGTCCACCGTGTCGGTCTGTCCGATCGAGGAAGTAGCCCCGGCCATCGATCGGCCGATGTGGTTCCAGCTGTATGTGCTCAAGGACCGCGGCTTCATGCGCAATGCGCTGGAGCGGGCCAAGGCGGCCGGCGTGACCACGCTGGTGTTCACCGTGGACATGCCGACGCCGGGTGCACGTTACCGCGATGCGCATTCGGGCATGAGTGGCCCACACGCGTCAGCACGGCGCATGCTGCAGGCGGTCACCCACCCGCGCTGGGCGTGGGACGTCGGTCTGTTCGGCCGCCCGCATGACCTGGGCAACATCTCCACGTATCGCGGCAGCCCGACCGGCTTGGCCGACTACATCGGCTGGCTGGGCAACAACTTCGATCCGTCCATTTCGTGGAAAGACCTGGAGTGGATCCGCGAGTTCTGGACTGGCCCGATGGTGATCAAGGGCATCCTCGATCCGGAGGATGCGCGTGATGCCGTGCGCTTTGGTGCCGATGGCATCGTGGTCTCCAACCATGGCGGGCGCCAGCTCGACGGTGTGCTGTCCACCGCGCGGGCGCTGCCGGCGATTGCGGACGCGGTGAAGGGCGAGCTGAAGATCCTGGCTGATTCCGGCATCCGCAACGGCCTGGATGTGGTCCGCATGATTGCCCTCGGCGCGGACAGCGTGCTGCTGGGGCGTGCGTTCGTGTATGCGCTCGCCGCGCATGGCGGGGCTGGCGTGGCCAATCTGCTGGATCTTATTGCCAAGGAAATGCGCGTGGCGATGACGCTTACCGGCGCCAAGACCATCGCCGATATCAGTGCCGATTCGCTGGTGGACGCTACCCAACGGCGCCAACCACCGGTAGAGCCACCCCATGGGTGGCTGCACGAAAACCCTGCCATCTAGTGGCCAAGCCACCCGTGGGGTGGCTCTACCTGCGTGGAATCACTCGCAGCGGACGGCGGTGATGACGTTGTCCTTGTCGATGAACACCCGCAGGCGGTCCTGGCGCAGGTCACGGGTGGTGATCGTGGCCGGACCGATCGGATTGATCAGGCCGGCGCCGCTCTGCACCAGCAGCTTGCGCATGTTGGCTTCGTCGGCCTTCTGGCCCACGGCCCAGCCCAGCGCGTCGGCCTTGCACAGGCCCGGCCCTTTGATTTCCGGCCCCGGCGTGCTGACGCAGGCCGTCAGTGACAGGGTGCCTGCGAACATGATCGCGGCGAGGGGATAACGGGTAAGGGATGCCATCGGGTCGCTCCTGCGGGGTCAGGCGCCGACCATACCACCGCGGTGCGCACGGACGTGTGGTGGCCACCGCGACTGTTCGACGCAGCGTGGATCGCGCGCGCGGGGCAGGACGCCGCCGGCCTGGCGTTACACTGGATACCCGCTCAACATCGGTCATGCCGGGAGTCGCAGGTGCTGCACGTGTTCATGCTTGGTGGGCGGCACGCCCGCGCCCGGATCGAGGTCCACGATGTGGCCTTCGCCAACGTCGATGTCATCGAGGACGCCTACCCGCAGCTGCGCCAGGACTGGTTCGGCGAGCGCAAAGGGTTGCATGTCGATGGCTGGCTCGCCGTGGACGGGGTGGAGGAGTACCGGGTTCGCTTCGCCGATGTGGCTCCGGCTGTCGGTGGGCTGCGGCTGTATTTTCTCAATCTCGGTGGGTATGCCGCCGGCGCGCTGGGCGAGGCGCATGACTATCGGCTGCTGGTCGCCACCAGTGTCGAAGAGGCCAAGCACAAGGCCAAGGCGCTGCGCGATGCCAGCTGGTTCAAGCCGCATACCGATGCGCTGCTGGAAGTGGATGACTGCATCGCCATCGATCAGGTCGGCGGCCGCCACGTGCAGCTCGAACGCGGGGACCACCAGGGCATCACCCTGGTCAGTGACTACATCGTGATCGGCTGAGCGGCACCGATTGCCCGTCGGCCTGTCGCTGGCGCATAGTGTCGCGGTCTTGTGAGGTCCGGCGGTATCGCCGCGACAGGTCCACCAACGGAAACAGAGTATGCAGAGCAGGAAGATCACGGCCGCCTTGATCGTGACGGTGGGAATGGCCTTGGCAGGCAGCGTATCGGCCGCCGAGCCGGAGGCGCCGGTGTTTGGCGGCTGGCGCAACCTGCATTCGGCCAATGGCGCATCGCCGTTGCTGGAGAATCTGCCGTTCGCGATCCTGCCGCGCGATGTGGCCAAGGGCAGTCGTTTTGCGATCCTGGACCGTGAGAACAAGCAGGCGGTGTGCTGCCTGGTCGTCGACAGCGAGCGCCTCGATGCGATCGGGCTGGAAACCCGCTACCGCCTGCCGGGCGTCTGGATTGCCGATCTGCTCGGCAACGAGGACTTCAACCAGCGTCATGGCGACCGCCATGTGTTCGCGATGAAGCGCGAGGACGCCTTGCTGGACCACGTTTTCTCCGATGCCGGAGGGGCCTACAGCGATCTGGGCGGGCTGCTGCTGCCGGCCGGTGCCGCGCTGGAAGAGGGCGGCAACATCAAGCTCGGTGCGACCAGCTACCGCCTGCAGACCCAGTCGCAGCGGTTCGCCGATGACAACGGCGCGCTGGATCGCTACACCCTGCAGCCGCCTGGTCCCGCCGCCCCGGTGGTGGTCGAGGTGCCGTACAGCACCTACTGACACGGAAGCGACAGAAACGGCACGGTACAATCGCGCCCGCCCGCCGGCAGTGCCTGGCTGGGCCTGCATCCCTGTACGAGCCTGTCCGTGATCGCCCGAGTGTCCTTGTCCTGTGCGCTGCTGCTGTTGACCGCCTGCGCAACGCCGATGTTGCCGCCAGCAAAACCCCAGCCCGATCCGGACGCCCTGTGGGGCATCATCCAGCGCGACTGCGCCGGCGAGTCAGCTCCCCGTGGCAGTTGCCTGGCCGTCGCCGCCGAGGCACGGCGACGCGACGTCCTGTTGAAGGATTCGCACGGCCACTATCAGTTCCTGCTGCTGCCGCTGGATCGGGTGTCGGGCATCGAGAGTCCGGCGCTGCTGCGGGCCGGTGCACCCAATTATTTCGCCGCTGCCTGGGCGGCCCGCAGCCACACCGAGCAGGCGCTGGGTCGGCCGTTACCCCGTGACGTGGCCAGCCTGGCCCTGAACTCACCCCACGGACGCTCCCAGCACCAGCTGCACATCCACGTGGACTGCCTGCGGGCCGATGTCCTGACGCAATTGCGCCGGCTGCAGCCTGCCATCGGCAGCACCTGGCAGCCGCTGCCCGAGCCCTTGCGTGGGCATGCGTATCTGGCCCGCCACCTGCCGGGTGCCGAGCTGACGGGAAATCCGGTCCGCTTGCTTGCCGACTATCTGCAAGACCCCGCCGATATCGGCAACTGGTCGCTGGTGGTGACCGGGCAGACCGACGCGGCGGGTGCGCCCGGTTTCCTTCTTCTGGCAACCCGGCTGGATCTTGATACCGGCAACAAGGCCAGCGGTGAGGAGCTTCAGGACCACGCCTGCGCCGCCCTGACAGGTGCGGCAGGCCCGCTGGATGGCGTGCTCTGAGGCCTGGCACGTTATAGTGGCCTTTCAATGCGATTCCCGCTTTCGCGCCCGGGCTTACTGGCGCGTCGTATTCGACTTATTCCATGACTGCTGAAACCACGACTCCGCCCACCGCTGCGCCGTCCCAGGCCACCGGTCCGCTGTTTTACCAACAGGCTGTGCCGCTGCGTTCGGACGAGCACGCCAATTGGCGCCTGCTGCCGGAAACGGCGAACTTCGCGGCTGAAACCAACGCGATCCCGGCCGTGATCGGCGAGTTCGGCTCGCTGGCGCAGCACTACCCGATCATCTTCACCGGCCAGGATGCGATGCCGCTGGTGGCCGTGGGCCTGTCCCAGCGCAATCTGTTTGTCGCCGATGGCGTATGGGATGAACAGAGCTACGTGCCGGCGTATGTGCGCCGCTATCCGTTCGTGTTCATGCAGGCCGGTGAGCCGGACAACTACGTGCTCGCCGTGGATGCGGCCGCCAAGCAGGTCAACCAGGGCGACAGCGAAGAAGGCCTGCCGCTGTTCCAGGATGGCAAGGCGACCGAGCTGGTCGACAACGCGATGCGTTTCTGCAGCGATTACACCCGCGAGCATGAGCATACCCGTCGCTTCACGGCCGCCCTCATCGAGAACGAGCTGCTGATCGACCGCAACATCGATGTCACTCTGGCCGATGGCCGGAAGATGTCGGTCAACGGTTTCCAGGTGGTGGATGTGGAGAAGTTCGCCGCGTTGCCGGACGAGACCGTCGTGGCATGGCACCGCAGCGGCTGGCTGGCCCTGGTGCATCACCACCTGAGCTCGCTGGCGCGCTTCAGCGCGCTGGTGAACCGCCAGAGCCAGGTGCCTGCCGAGGCCTGAGTCCCGGCACGCAGGCAGTAGCAGAAACGGCGGCCGCAGGGCCGCCGTTTTTCGTTGTTCGGGAAGCGCCGCGATCAGTCGCGGGTGCTGACTTCCCAGTTGGCGTGCACCACCCCCGGCTGACGCTGCAGCCGAGCGACCACGGCGTCGAGCTCGTCGGCGGCGACCGCTGTGCTGACCAGGATCGCCACCAGCTCGATCGGGCCGTCGCCGTGCTCGATCACCTGCACATCGCTGACCGGATACTGTGCGGCCTCCAGCGCGTCGACGAGGCGTTCGCGTGCCAGGGGCGTGGCGGCAGGATCCACGCTCAGGCGCACCTCGTAGGTTGCTTCAGAGGCGGCCTCATTGATCGGGATGCGGTTGATCGCGTTGACCAAGGGCCGCAGCAGGGTGTTGCCGGCGATGATCAACACCGTCAGCAGCGCGCCCTCGGCCAGCATGTCCGCACCGGTGCACGCACCGACCGCCGCCGAACACCACAGCGTCGCGGCGGTGTTGAGGCCGCGCACGTTCATGCCTTCCTTCATGATCACGCCCGCGCCCAGGAAGCCGACCCCGGACACCACGTAGGAAATCACCCGTACCGCCTCGACACTGCCGGCGATGCGCATGCCCAGATCCACGAAGGCCGCCGCGCCGACCGCCACCAGCACATTGGTGCGCAGCCCGGCGGTGCGCTGGCGGTACTGCCGCTCGGCGCCGATCAGCGTGCCCAGCACGAAGGCAGCCGCCAGGCTGACCACGGTGTCCAGGAAGGGATACAGCTGGAAGGTCTGGATGAAGCGCATGTGGAGTCCTTGCAGGGCAGGGCTTAGGCGAAAACCCGATAAGCATATCCCGGTCGGTCATTTCCTCCTTTCCCGCCTGTTCAGCAGAATCCCGACCCTCTCTCCACCACGATCCGGCGCGGGCCTGCCCGCGCTGGCGCGTTCTTATTTACCGGAAATCTGCATGTCTGTGCTGTATCGCCCGCTGCGTCGGCGGGTCCTGGTTGTGTCGTTGTTGCCCCTGATTGGCGCGAGTTCACTGGTCCACGCCGCCGATCCGCCCACGCAGCTGGATGCGGTCACGGTCACCGGCTCGCGCATCCCCCGCGCCAGCGTGGAAGGCCCCTCCCCGGTCACCGTGATCACCCAGGAACAGATCGAGGCCCAGGGCTACCGCAGCGCCTTCGAAGCGCTCAGCGCGCTGACCGAGAACACCGGCAACGTGCAGGGTGAGGATTTCGGGAATACGTTCACCCCGGCCGCCAACACCATCAATCTGCGTGGCCTCGGCCCCAACCGCACCCTGGTGCTGGTCAACGGTCGCCGCCAGTCGGATTACCCGCTGGCCTACGAAGGCTCGGTCAATGTGGTCAACCTGGCCAACATTCCAAGCGCGCTGATCGATCGGATCGAAGTGCTGGCTGGCGGTGCCTCGGCGGTGTATGGCTCCGATGCGATCGCCGGTGTGGTCAACATCATCCTCAAGAAAACCTATGACGGCGTCGGCATCAATGTGCGCGCCGGCACCACCGAACAGGGCGGCGGCGACAATCAGCGCCTGCAGGCGGTCGGCGGCGGCTCGGGCGAGCAGTGGGACGCGATCTTCGGCCTGGAGATCGCCAACCGCAAGGCGATCTACGGCTCGCAGCGCGATTTCATGGATTCGCTGACCGATGACCCGCGGGGCGTGGCGCCGCTGGCGACGGCAGTGGCGTATCGCCGCAACGCCTCCACCAATAATTACATCGATCCCGGTGCCAACGGCTGTGATGCCTCCAGCACCCTGTACGGTGGCAGCGTGTTCCGCGCGCAGAATCCGCGCCAGGGCTGGTACTGCGGCAGCAATGAAGCGTCGCCCACGTTCTGGACCGTGCAGACCGAGAAGCGCAACATCGATGCGTACAGCGCGGTGACCTGGCGCTTGAACGATCGCCAGGAACTGTTCGCCGATGCGGCCATCGGCACCGCACGCATCTACAACAACACCCGTGCGCCGAGCTGGACCTCCTCGCGCAATTACTTCTACAACCAGAACAGCGGTCAGTTGGAAAGCTGGTACCGGCGTTTCGCACCGGAAGAAATCGGCGGCGTACAGCGCAATGCCAACCGGTTCCTGGAGCAGTCCTGGTCGTTCAACGTGGGCGCGCGTGGCAGCATCGGCGGTTCGGACTGGGATTACGAAGCGGCCTACAGCCGCTCGCGCTATGAGAACAAGACGCAGCGCCCGGGCCTGCTGGTCGACATCAATACGTACCTGCTTGGCCCGCAGCTCGGCACCCGAGACGGCGTGGAGGTGTATGCACCGGATCCGTCGCGCCTGTACCAGCCGCTGACCCCTGGCGAATATGAAGGCCTGTCGGGCCGGTACGAGAGCCGCAACGCCGCGTGGCTGCAGACGGCCAGCGTCAGCGTCAACGGGCAACTGTTCGATCTGCCCGGTGGCCGTGCCGCGCTGGCAGCGGTCGTTGAAGCGGGCAGCCAGGGCTACCGCAACCGCCCGGACCCGGCGCTGGCGCAGGGCGTGTTCTGGAACCTCAACGCGGGCGTCCCCGCCGGTGGCGAGCGTGACCGCTACGCGGCCGGTGTGGAGCTGCAGCTGCCGTTGCTGGAGCGCCTGACCGCCACGGTGGCCGGTCGTTATGACCAGTACCGTGCGGCCGGTGATCACCTGGGCAAGGCGACCTGGAGCACCGGTTTGGAGTTCCGTCCGTTCAATACGCTGCTGCTGCGCGCCAGTGCGGCGACCAGCTTCCGTGCGCCGGACATGAACTACGTGTTCGCGACCGAAACGCGTGGCTACAACCCCGGCATGACCGACTACTGGCGGTGCCGCAGTGCAGGCCAGGCGTATGACGACTGCGATTTCAGCGGATTGGCAATCGACTACACCAGCGGCGCCAACCCGCAGCTGCAGCCGGAAACCGCCACATCGTATGGCCTGGGCTTCGTGTGGTCGCCCTCGGCCAACCTGGACTTCACGGCGGACTACTACGACATCCGCATCGACGATGAGGTCACCAACCTTGATGCGACCCGCATCCTGAAGGACGAAGCGGACTGCCGCCTCGGCCAGACCGTCGGCGGGGACGCACGCGATATCGGCTCGGCACAGTGCCAGGACGCGCTGCGTCGGGTGATCCGCAACCCGGCCGATGCCGCCGTGCAGCCCAACCAGGTGGTGCGCGTGCTGATCAATCCGATCAACGCCGCCTCCGAAACCGTGCGGGGTATCGACCTGAAGTCGACGATGCGCTGGGATGCGGGCCGTTACGGTCGTTTCTCGGCACGTGTGGCGTACTCGCTGGTGATCGATCACAGCTACCGCCAGTTTGCCGGCGATGACGTGCAGGACCAGCGCAATTCGCTGGATTCTTATCAGTGGCGCAGCAAGGTCAACGGCAGCGTCACCTGGGCGATCAACGACTGGACTGCCACCCTGTACGGCATGCGCTACGGCTCGTTGCCCAGGACCGACGGCAGCGGCCGCATTGCCCCGTACATGACCTACAACGCGAGCCTGTACCGCAAGCTCAATGACAACGCCACGCTCGGCCTGATCGTCAACAACCTGCGTGACAGCCGCCCACCGGCGGACAAGAACGGTGGTGGCTGGCCGTTCTATCCGGTCGGCAACTACGACCCTTACGGCCGCCAGTTGTGGCTGGAGTTCGACTACCGCTTTCTGTGATCGCCTCGCGGGCCCGGCAATGCCGGGCCCGCTGCGTTTGGGGCGGACGTATCGCTGGGGCTCAGATCACCATCCTGCCCAGCACCGCCAGGGCCAGGGCGATGAGCAGGACACCAGACAGGCGCTCGATCCACGGCAATGCGTCGTTGAACCGTTCCATCACCGCGGCGCGTCCTGCCAGACCGGCGATCAGCAGGTCCCAGCCAAGCACCACCGAGAACATCCACACCCCGTAGAACCACCGTGTTCCGGCACCGTTGTCCGGCCCGCTCAACATGGCCGCGAGGCTGGCGTAGAACAGGGCATTCTTGGGGTTGAGCAGGGCGGACATTGCGCCGAGCCCGAAGGCACGGAACCACGCGGATTCTGGTGCTGGGCGGGACGACACGGCCGGCTGCCCTGCTGGAGCCCGCAGCGTCGCTGCCCCCGCATGGCGCAGGAACAGCACGCCGACATACAGCAGGAAGACGCATCCGGCCACCTGGATCAGCTGGAACAGCACGCTGTCCGGTTGCAGCCCGGCTACTCCGGAGAATGCCAGCGCGATATAGGCACCATTGGCGAGCGCCACGCCGAGGCACGCACCGCTGGCAATGCGCCAGCCCTGATGGATCGCCGTGCGTGCGATGAGGAAGAAATCCGGGCCCGGCGACAGTAACGCCAGAAAGTGCACGGCAGCAACGAGCAGAAACTGTTCCATGAGGGCTGGCGTCAACGGGGCGCATCACTGTGCCGGTGTTGCGTGATGACGTATTGCACGATATTGCGCGGCACTCAGCGGCGATAGCGGCCTGGGGTAATGCCGGCGTGGGCCTTGAACAGGCGTTGGAAATGGCTCTGGTCAGCAAAGCCGAGGGCATGTGCGACCTCGGCCAGCGGTTGCCCTTGACCCAGCCGCTCCCGGGCGACATTGATCCGCCGGTTGAGTTGCCAGGCATGTGGCGTAAGTCCGGTGGCAGTGCGGAACGCACGGATCATCGCGTAGCGGTCCATACCGGTGCAGCTGGCCAGATCGTCCAGCGATACGCTCGACATCGGCGCGGCGTCCAGCAGGGCGAATGCCGGCTGCAGTCGCCGGTGCTGTTGCGGGCTTGCGTGCGGGGCAGGAACCGGTGTCGCGGCGGCGACGTCGAGGTCGTCGATGAAAGCGACGACCGCTGCTTCCTTTTCCGCAGGATCGGCACTGGAGAACAGCAGCGCATTCATGTGGCAGAACATCCGATAGCGCGCCGCGCTGCGCTCGATCCGGATCAACGACGCTGTTGCGGCGTCTGCGTCGGGCGGCTGCGTGTCTGCACTGACTGCCTCCACCCATGCCGCATCCAGATGCAGCATCTGATAGCTCCAGGCGGTGTCGGGCGCTGGATTGCAGGCATGTACACGGTCCGCCGGCACGATGACCAACGTGCCCGGTTGAAGGCGGTGCTGTCCGCCCGGAGCGCCGCTGAAGATGCTCTCGCCCGCATCCACGGCGCCGATCGACCAGGTGGGGTGACTGTGCGGGCGGTAACAGGCCCGGCTGTTGCACGCGCGGCGTGACTCAACCCACGGCAGGCGAGGATCGCGCCAGAACTCCGCCGCCGAGGTCATATCGCTGGCGAGTGGGCTGCGCACGCTCGGCGCGTCGCGTATGCTCACCGCCTGAAACTTACTGCAGTCCATGCGCCATGGTAAATCACATCCACTACCGCCGCGCGCTACCCGACGATGCCGCTGCCTGCATCGATCTGCGTGGCCGCACCCGCGAGAATGCCTTTTCCGCGGCCGACCTTGCCGAGCTTGGCATCACCGAAGACAGCTGGGCCGCCGGTATCCGTGACGGCGGACTGCCGGGACATATCGCGCTGGATGGCGAACGTATGGTCGGCTACTGCTTCGGCGATCGCGAGGGCGGCGAGATCGTGGTGCTCGCATTGCTCCCGGCGTATGAAGGGCAGGGCATCGGTCGGCGCTTGCTGGATCTGTCCATCGCCGATCTGGTGCAGGCCGGGCATGCGCGTCTGATCCTGGGGTGCGCGGCCGATCCGGCGGTACGCTCGCATGGGTTCTACCGCTACCTGGGCTGGCGGCCGACCGGCGAAATCGATGCGCTGGGCGATGAAGTGCTGGAACTGCACGTGGGTGCGGCGCCGTAACAGGTGCGTAGGGCGTGGCAGTGATTCCGTGTCGGGATCCTGCGCATCGCGCGGCCAGCGTGCGGTCGGTCACGGCCATGGGCCACGGGACGAAGCCATGCTGCAGCCATCCTGGATGGAGCTGAGCCATGCCTGTGTGGATGTTCGCCATGATGATGGGTGCTGTCGTGAACCTACCTGCGCCGCGACAGGTACATACCTGTGTCGTGGATGGCCTCCGCCAGTACCAGTCCATGCCCTGCACAGGCCCGACCGAGCGCATCCGCGAGATGCCGCCGGCGACCGATACCTGGGCCAATGCGCTGTACATCGAATCGCTTCGCCAGTCGCTCAAGGCCAGACAGCGCGAAAAAGCGACGCCGGTGCGCCCGCGCCGATCGCAGCGGCCCGGCCTGCGGCCGCTGCCTGCCATCCGGGGTGCCGTCATCTCCGTGCATGCCGATCCGGTCCGTTGCGCCGCCGCGCGCCGTCAGCGCGAGGTGACCTACCGCAAGGCAGGCGACCGGCCGAGCCTGGCGCTGAGCCGGAAGATGGATGACCTGGTGCACGATGCCTGCCGCTGAGGTCCAGTCATCGTGAACGATCACTGCCCCCGGTGGCGCTCCATCAGATATCGAGCCACGGCATCGAACGCCGGCAGGGTGGTCGGGTCATTCGCGCTGTTGGCGGCCACCGGGTGCGAGCCGAACCGCGCGATCACTACCCGTGCGGTGGGATCGATGTACAGCGCCTGGCCATGCACGCCGCGCGCCATGTAGGCACCGTGGTCGTTGTGCGAAATCCACCACATGCCGCGATAGCTCCAGCCCGGCAGTTGTGGATAGCCGGCCTTGGCGAAGGCCTGCGTGTCGCCGCCGGCGCGGATCCGGTCGATCGCCGCGGCGGGGACCACGGTCTGGCCGTCCACCTTGCCCTCGTCGAGCAGCAGCTGTCCAACCCGGGCCAGATCGCGCAGGCCGGCATTGAAGCCACCGCCCGCAAACGGTGTGCCTGTGGAATCGACGGTGTAATAGGCGTCCTGCTCGGCGCCGATACGTTGCCAGATCCGCGATTGCAGCAACTGCGCCACCGATTGACCGGTGCGGCGGGCGATGATCCAGCCGAGGGCGTCGGTGTTGATCGTCTTGTAGCCGAACGCCTCGCCGTGGCGACCCTGTTTCTGCACGGCCTGCAGGTACTCGTAGTAGCTGCGGGGGCCCGTGTAGCCGGCGGGCGGGGGCAGGGTGCTGCCGGCGGCGGCGTACGCCCAGACCTCGGCATTGGGATCGGCGTAGTCTTCGCTGTAGCGCAGCGCGGTGGTCATCTCCAACACCTGCTTGACCGTGGCATCACCGAAGGCGCTGTCCTTCAATTCGGGAATGATCGCGCCGACACGCTGGGTCTCATCGATCGCGCCTTCCGCGACCAGCATTTCACCGAGCAGCCCGGTGATCGATTTGGTGACGGACATCGCGCCGTGCTGGCCGAGCTCGTCCAGGCAGCCGCTATAACGTTCGTACACCACCACGCCGTCATGCAGCACCACGATGCCATCGGTGTAGTTGGCGGCCAACGACTGCGCCCAGGTCATGCGGGTGTTGCTGCCGGTGGGTGTAAATGGCAACGCATCGATCGCGTCGTCCAGCCGGCGCGGCAGCGCACGGGCAGCGCCAGGGCCACGGCTGACGCCGACGGTGGGCATCAGCTGACGGAAGTGACAGGCCGTCCAGCGCAGCTTGGGGAAGCTGAAATAGTCGTCGTCGGTGTAGCGGATGCGCTTGTCTTCCGGCGGCGGCGCGCCCTGCATCCAGCCAAGCCGTTTCGGATCGGAGGCTTCTGCCGACAGCGGTGATGAGGCAGGCGAGACCGGGGCAGCCGCGGTGGCACCTGGCAGCGCGAGCATCGCGACCAGCGCCGCGGCCAGCTGGGCGCGCGATGATGCCTGTGACCAGCGTGCGCGCGACAGGGTGATGCGAGGACGTGAAACAGGCATGGTGCACTCCTTGCTGAGGCGCAGTACGTCTGCGCCGCCAAGGGTACTGCACCCCAAAGAAAGACGGCGCCATCGGCGCCGTCCGTCAGGTGGCCTGTCGAGGCAGGCCGTTCAGTGCCGCTACGGGCTGCCCGGGTTGCCCTGCGGCGCTGGTTGCGAGGTGGCCGCCTCGGCCGAGGGAAGCGACAGGGCCGGGTTCAGCTGCTGGGCCTGCAGCGTCTGGATGCGCTGGTTCAACGCGTCCAGTTCACTGTGGCTGCTGCGCAGGTCCGTGCTCAGGCTGACCGCCTGCTGTTTGGCCTGTTCCAGCGCGGCACTGACCTGCAGCGACTGCTGGCGCTGCAGATCCGCTTCCTGCTGCAGGCTGCGCAGGCGCTCTTCGTTGTAGGCGACCAGGTTTTCCGTATAGCGTTTGCCGGCCTGCAGGCGGGTGGTGTCGATATACACCTGGGCCAGCTGTTCGGTCTGTTCGACGAACGTGCGGTAGACCTTTTCGGCGTTGTCCACCGAATCGGTCTTGATCACGCGCCAGAAGTCTTTCTCGTGGAACAGCGCCACGTAGTAATTCAGCGTGCTGGTATTGAACAGCAGGCTGGCACCATAACTGCCGTTATAGGTGGTCCGAAGTTCGGTCAGCTGTTTGGAGTCCACCAGCTGGCGCAGTTCGTCCACGGTATTGCGGACCGCCGGCGCCTGGCGCGCTTCGGCGTCGACCGCCGGCTCGGCACGCGTCGCGCGCGCGGCCAGCGCCTGCGGTACAACGCTCAACGACAGCAGCACAACCATTCCACCGGTCAGCGTGTGCGTGACGATTGAAGCAACCCCTTTTCTCTCTCGCATATTCAGGCCATCCACAAGTGGATTATCAGTGAAGTAATGTCCCCAGCCGGAGTCTAGCATGCACTTTCCCCCGGTCTGCATTCCACGACTGCGTCAGTAAACCAACTGTGCCGGCGTGCATTGAATCGATTGCATGTGCACGTCGGTCCGCCCCAGCTCCACGCCGAGTATCTGCCCAAGCGTCTGCGAGAGGAGTGTGCCGACGCCATTGAGCAGTGGCTTGAGCGTTTCCAGTACCGGTGTCAGTGCCAGGCACAGCAGGCCGCTGCACCGGACTTGATCGGTGCCGGGGTCGGTCACCCCGGTGCCGCCGCCCAGGTCCTGCAGACCACCGGGCCGGGTCTGCAGGTACGAGGTCAGATTGGATTTGACGCAGTTGTTGTAGTTGAGCAGCGTGCTGAGCAGGCTGTTGCAGCGGTTGATCAATAATCCGCCGAGAATGGGGCCCAGTACACCACTCAGTCCGCCCATGCCTTCACCGGTGACTGTGGCGTTGTAACCGACCCAGACCGAGCCCGGCTTGAAACAGGTTTCAAGATTCAGAAGGCCGCACGGATAGGGCACGCCGTTGGGGACGTCCCAGTCACCCAACGCACCGATGCCACGGGCCGGATCACCATTGCGCAGCAGCTCGATGGTTTTTTTTGCATCGTAGAACCCGTTACCCGGATTGGCTGCCTTGAGATACTGATCTGCCAGGCGGGTGGCCGTGGCGGCATCGGTACTGCCCTGCTTGCCCGGGGTGACCACATTGCTCAGCACGCGCAGCAGCTCGCTCACCAGCCCGGAAACCGCAGCGCCTACCTGGGCCTGGTTGAAGCGGGTGGAGGCGGTCTCGCCCGCGGCCAGGGTGACACTCTCGGTGTGCGTCAACGTATCGAGCATGATCTTGTCGGTCACCAGCGGCGCGCCGAGCAGGGTCAGCAGCTGTTCGTTCTGCAGCCCGGCATCGCAGACGTTGCGTTGGGAGAACTGATTCGCTTCGCCGACCTTGCCGACGCAGGCGCGCAGCAGCGAGGACTGCACACGCACCGTCGCGGTGGGCGGGGTGGCGCCGCACTGCAGCGATTCCAGCGTGCCCATCGCGTTGGTCACGTCGGCATGGATCGGCAGATTGAGGCGGATGCCCAGCCCGCTGAGTACCGGTCCGAGCAGCGTCATTCCGGCGGTATCGATGTGGATCTTCAACCGGACCTGTGCGTTGTAAGCGCGTGTGCCGACCCCACCGATCGCGATGGATGGCGGCTCGATGATCGCCGCACGGGTCTGGACCAGGCCCAGGATGTCCAGGTTGTTCACTGCAACGCCATTGCCGCCGCTGGCGATGCCGATGCTGGTGGTGATCAGGTCCAGCGCGCTGACGTCGGCCTGCAGGGCGGGCGATGCAGGGCCCTCGGGTGCCACGACGCGCGCGAACAGGCCGCCCGTGCTGTCGGTGCTGCCGAGCTGCACGTTGAGCTGGTTCAGATCCATCCGTGCGGCGAGCGCAGCGCGCAGTGCAGTGAGATCCACGTTGGCGACCCCGCTGTTGGTGAGCACCGTGGCCGTGGCATCGAGCAGTTGCCCGAGCGACACGCGATGGGCAGCCAGCAGCGCGTTGAACTCGGCGACGCCGATATCGGCTTTTACCGGAATGCCCAGTGCCTGGAGCAGGCCGCCGGGGGTGATCGTAGCCTGGGCAAGACCGTCATAGCCGAGCAGGGTGGTCTGGTCGAGGTTCACTCCGACCAGGCTGAGCACGTTGCCCAGCGGCGTACCGCCATTGACCCGCAGCAGCTGCGAGCCCACCGAAAACACGGCCATTGGTGGTGCGCGCGTCGCCACCGCCTGTGCGCGGATCATCGGCAGGCGGGCGTTCTGGCCGAAGAACGGCACGATCGAGCGGGTCGCCTCGACCTTGACCGCATTGAGCGGGTTGCCCGCATCCAGCGTCACGGTGAAATGATCATGGCTGCTGTGCGCGGGATTCCAGTTGCCGCACTGGATCGTCAGCGTGCCCGCAAAGCCGTTGTCGCCCTCTGCGTTGCCGCGTGCGGCACTGTTGTCGCGGTGGTCGGCAGCGCACAGGTCCAGCCGCTGCGCACCGGCGAGCGCGGCCAGATCGACCACCTTCTGCGCATCACGCTTGGCCCAGTACAGATAGCCCACTTCCACCAGGCCGAGCATGCCGACCAAGCCAAACAGGACCAGCATCATGGTGACCGACATCCCGCCGCGCAGCCGTTGCCTGGAGGGGCGCGGCGCACGGGCGCTGGACTGGTACATGGCCTCAACCTCCCTAGTTGGTACCGCTGACGTCCTTTTTCACGCTGGTTTTGAGGAACTCGGGAATCTCATGCTCGAAGCTTTTCAGGTAGCGCTGGTAGCTGGCGGCGGCCTGATCGCCCAGGATGGGCAGGCGCGGCCCGGCGTGTGCTCCTTCGGCCTGCATGCGCAGCAGATCGCGGGTGGTCTGGCCGATCTCGGTCCGTGATGGCGGTGGCGGAGGCGTGTACCGCTCGACCGGCGCGCTCGCCGCGGGGAGCGCGGCAGGTCCTGCCGGCGGAGCGACAGGGAGTGGCGCAGGGGCGGCTGGGGCGGCGTTGTGTCCCCCCAGCATCTGGCCCGTCAGGGGGGGCTGCTGCGCAGCCGCGAGCGCGGGCAGCACAGCGACCAGAAGCACCGTGGTCGTCCCAACGCGCCGCAGCGGGGCAGAAAGACGTGGCAACCGGGTCATGGGGTGATCTCGCTGGCAGGGGTGGAGGCGCCGAAGCGCTCGAGCATGGACGGGGCAAGCCGCGCGTCGGCGCTGCTGCGGCGTTCGGTATCGAGCGCGACGCGGCGTGCTGCTGCGGGCACTCGCGCGGCGCGGGGTGTGGGCGTGACGTCCGTTGCTGCCACGCTGGCCGGGGCGCGTTGCATCGAGGGGGCGGGGGGCGCCTGCTGGCGGAGCTGGTCGGCCAGGCGGCGGACTTCGGCCTGTGCTGCATCGGTCAGCCGTGCATTGCGCATGATCGTCTCGGCCATCTCATTCTGGCCGCGCAGCAGAGCCCACACCGCCAGATTCGCATTCGCCTTGGCGCTGCCCGGAGACAGCTCGGCGGCCTTGGCCAAGGGTTCCTGCGCGCGCGACCAGTCGCCCGCGCGAAGCCGCGCGAACCCAAGATCGCCAAGGTAGCCGGTGTTCAGTGGTTGCAGCTGGACGGCGCGGGCCAGCGCCTGTTCGGCGCGGGCAGCGTCACCATCACGGGCGGCGATCAGGCCAAGCCCGTGCCAGGCGGCGGCGGCCTGCGGCCCGTTGGTAAGGCTGCTGTACATGGCCACGGCAGCCTCGCGCTGACCGGTCTCGCGCAGGGCGTCAGCGTTCAAGAGTCGAAGCTGCGGGCTGTCGCCATAGCGCTGGCGGTAGGCATCCACATGCGCCAGCGAGGCGTAGTACGCGCCCTGCTGCTGCATTTTGGCGATCAGCTCGGCATACAGCTGCTTGTCATCCTGCGGCGGGACCTCGGGCGAGGCGAGCGCCATCGGGTCCTGGCGGTAACCGTTGCGCATGTTTGAACACGCGGCGCACACCACGGTGGCGGCGAGCAGCAGGCAGGCGCGGGACAGCACGGCATGGCGCATGGTGGTCAGTCCAGTTTGGTCAGGGCGGAGGCGAGGGCGATGATGGCCGGGCCGGCCAGCACCAGCATCAGCGCTGGCAGCAGCGTCAACATCATCACGACGGTCATCTTTACGGAGAGCTTGCCGACCTTCTCCTTGAGGGTGGACCGGCGCTGTTCGCGCAGGCGGAGGCTGAACTGACGCAGCGGCTCCTGCACCGCGCCGCCGTGTGCGTGGACCTGCAGGATGAGCTGCACCAGGCTGCGCAGATCCTCGTCATCGAAGGATTCACCCAGCCGGCGCAGTGACTGCTCGCGGCTGCGCCCGTGCATGTAGGCGAGGTTGGCCTGGTGGATTTCACGGCCGAGCACCGGAATGGCGTTGCGCAGCTTGTCGCCGAGCGTCTGCAGGCTTTGGTCCATGCTGAAGCCGACGCCCTGCAGCAGGCGCAGCAGGTCGATCAGCAGCGGCAGTTCGGCACGGACCTGCTTGCGCAGTCGCATGGCCCATGCACGCAGGGCGAACTTGGGCAACAGGATGCCAAACGCCAGTGCTCCGAATATCACCATGACGCGGCTGAAGCCGGTGCTCTCATTGAAGGCGAGCACCGCCAGTACGGTGGCCACGGCGATCAGCACGCGCAGACCCAGGAAGATCGCGGTACCGGCCTGGGTGTTCCACCCGGCCTGGTCAAGCAGCAGACGATCTTCCGGCGCCAGCAGGGCAGCCTCGATGCGCCCGCCGTTGAAGCGCTCGCCGAACGCGGCGATAGCATCGAGCCAGTGCTGCCGCAGCGACCGCCTGGGCGTGGGCGGCGCTGCTGGTGTGGCTGCGGCATCGCGGGGGCGCAGGGCGGACTGCAGGGCCTGCTGGCTGCGTTGATCACGGTTGCTCACCACCCAGCCGCGCAGGCCCAGCAGGGCGATCCCGGCGGCAAGCGCCAGCAGGGCCGCGATCCACCAGTGATCGGCGGTCATCGATGGCCCCCTTGGGCAGGCGTGCTGCGAAGACCTGTCATATCGATTTCGCCAGGCGGTACAGCAGGAAGCCGCCAATCATTTCCAGGCCCAGCGCCCACAGCAGCAGCTTGTGGCCGAGCGGCTCGTGGATGATGGGTTGGAAGAAGTCCGGGCTGGTGATCGCCATGAGCACGGCGCTGATCGGTGGCAGCAGGCCAAGCACCCACGCCGACATGCGCGTCTCGGAGGTGGTGGCCATCAGTTCCTGCTGAGCCTGATCCAGGTCGCGCATGAAATCGGCCATGCGCTGCAGGATCTGGTCGGCACGCCCACCGATGCGCACGCTGACCCCGAGCACGACCGACAGCACGTTCAACGCTTCGAGCCGATAGGGCTGGGCGGCCTGCGCCAGGGCACGATCGAGGTCCAGCCCGCTGCGCGTGTAGGACAGCGTCGTGTCGAGCAGCCCGCGCAACGGCATCGGCACCTGTGCCGCCGAGGTCTGGAAGGCCATCTGCAGGCTGTTGCCGAGGGCCGCCAGGCGGACCAGGTTGTCCAGGAAGTCCGGCAGCTGGCGCAGCAGCTTGGACTGCAGGCGAGAGATCCGTCGCGATATCCAGAACCCGCTTGCCAATGCGCTCAGCACCAGGACGATCGGCACCGCCCACGCAGTGCCCAGGCGTGCGGCGGTGATCCATGCCAGCAACGCGGCGCCCGCAAGGATCAGCAACGGTACCCGCCAGCCGGTCGGCAGGGCGGCACGGCGCATCAGTGCGTCCCACGGCGCACCGGCCGGCACGGCGCTGCTGACCGGCATCGGTGCGGGCGCGTCGCCCAGCCCTGCCAGCCGCGGTGCGCTGTAGGCCCGGGTCAGGCGCTGCTCGGCGTGCTGCGTGGAGAGCCGGCGCTGCTCGCGCGCACTGGCACTGCTCCACAGGCCGACGGCAAGCGCCACCAGCACCAGCGCCGCACTGCACAGGAGCAGGACCGTGACCATGCTCAGAAACCTCCACCGAGCGCTTCGCGCAATTGACGACGGAACGGCTCAAGCTTGTGCGAATGCGGCTGGAAACCCAGCCCGACCCAGCGGTCGTATTCCTTGCCGTCGGCATCGAGCTGCACTTCGTGGCGGAACATCTCCTGGGTCGCGATCATGTTGTCGGTGACGCCGGTGATTTCCGTGATCGAGACCAGCACCCGGCGGCCGCTGCCCAGACGCGAAATCTGCACGATGAAATCAATGGCACTGGCGATCTGCCGGCGCAGGCTGTCCTCGCTGCCCTGGAAACCGGCGAAGCCGGCCAGCATCTCGATGCGGTAGAGACAGTCGCGCGGCGAATTGGCGTGGATGGTGGCCATGGATCCGTCATGCCCGGTGTTCATCGCCTGCAGCATTTCCAGCACTTCGGCGCCACGCACTTCGCCGACCACGATCCGGTCCGGGCGCATGCGCAGGCTGTTGCGGACCAGATCGCGGATGCTGATCGCGCCGTTGCCGTCGGCACCGCCGATTCGGCTTTCCAGTCGCACCACGTGCGGGTGGTTGAGCGAGAGCTCGGCCGTGTCCTCCACGGTGATCACACGCTCATTGGCCGGAATGTAGTTGGCCAGTGCATTGAGCAGCGAGGTCTTGCCCGAGCTGGTGCCACCGGACACGAGAATGTTGCAGCGGCCCAGCACCATCGCGTGCAGCAGTGCCTGCATCGGCCGGTCGAAGGTGCCCATGCGCAGCAGCTCGTCCGGCGTGAACGGGTCTTTGCGGAACTTGCGGATGGAGACCATCGGCCCATCCACGGCCAGCGGCGAGATGATGGCGTTGAGGCGCCCACCATTGGGCAGGCGGGCATCCACCATCGGGTTGGATTCGTCCAGGCGGCGCCCGAGCGGGGCCAGGATGCGGCGCAGGATGCGCAGCAGGTGGCTGTCATCGCTGAAGCGCTGCGGCGCGCGCTTGAGCATGCCGCCCTGGGAGACGTGGATGTCTTTGTAGCCGTTGATCAGGATGTCCTCGATCTCCGGATCGTGCAGCAGGTCATCAAGCGGGCCGAAGCCGGTCAGCTCCTTGACCAGCGCATTGGCCACGATGTCCTTCTCCGCTTCGTTGATCGGGATACGCCATTCGTGGACGAAGCCGGCGGTCTGCGCGTGCACATAGCGCGACACGGTATCCGGCGCCCACGCGTCGATGTCGATGCGCTCATCCTCGATGCTGTTGAGCAGGTGCTCATGCGCGGCGATCAGTACCTTCTGGTACTGCTCGGACTGCTCGAACGAGGGCGGCTGGCCGTCCGGTTCGGGACCGGCGTCGGCACGCGTGGCACCGGAAGGGAACGGGGTCACTTTGTCTTCCATGGGGAACCACTCAGGCGAAGGGCGAGGTGTTCCCGCCAGCCCCTGGCCGGCGCGGGAGCCGCCGGGTCCAGGTGCGACAACAGCGGGGCAAGGGCACGCACATACGGGTCACGGGGGGCATCCTGAAGCAACAGGCGGCCATGGCTGGCACTGGAGCGCAGGGCGGCGCGGTCGGGCAGGGTGGCCAGCAGGGGCAGCGAGAAGCGCGCGGCGATCTGGTCCGGGCTCAGTCCGCTGGCATCGTCGTGGCGGTTGATCACCAATTGCAGGCGGGCGTCGCGTGCACCGACCTGTTCCAGGTGGCGCAGCAGCTGATCGAGCGAGACCAGCGTGCCGATCGACTGATCGGCGATGAGCCAGATTTCGTCGGCGCTGTTGAGCAGAGAGATCGGCAACTGGCGCGGGCAGATGCCGCCCAGATCGCACAGCACGGTATGGAAGACCCCGCGCAGGCGCTGCATGAGCATGCCCGGATCGGCCAGTGCGGTGCCTTCCATGCCCGGTGGTTGGCCCAGCAGGGTCAGCCCGGTGGGATGCTGCGCCATCGCGGTGCGGACGAGGGTGGCATCGATCCGACCCACGTTGCGCAGCGCATCCTCGTAGTGGAAGGTCGCGTCGACATTGAGGTACAGCGCTGCATCGCCGGTGGGCTGGCCCAGGTCCAACAGCAGCAGATGGTTGCCGGGGTGTGCGGCATCGGGTGGCGGCGTCTGACTGGCGGCCAGTTGCTGGTCCAGTACGCCCAGGTGCGCAGCCAGCGTACTGCTGCCCACGCCGGGGCGGGCACCGAGCAGCAGCACCATCCGCGCCTTGGCCGGTGCCGGGAGCGCGGCCGTGGCGGCGCCCTCGCCGCGCAGGGCCAGTGCAGCGGCGCGGCGCAGCACCGCCTCCATTTCCTGCGGCGCACCGTCCAGATCGAGGAGATCGCGCAGCCCCGCTCGCAGCGCGGCGACCACGCCGTCCATGTGCTCGGCATGGGTGGATCCGATCGCCACCAGTGGCAGCTCCGGTGCCTGCGCCTGCAGCTGACGGGTCAGCGCTGCGGAAAACACCGCGTGCTGATGACGGAAATCGAGCAGCACCACGCAGCCGGTATCGCGCAGCGGTTCCAGCGCCGAGGCCGGCGCCGCGCTGTCCAGCCACTGCACGCCCAGCGACGGCAGCAACGCCGACAACAGCGTGGCCAGCTCGCGATCGGGCGCGAACAGTACGAGCTTCATCGACGCATCCTGGGGGTGGACAAGCTGCAGGGCGGTGGACATGACGGGCGGGTTCCTGGCATCGGGTTCAGCGCGAGAACCCGGGCAGCTGGTCCGAAGAGGCCGGGCTCAACAGCCAGGCGCCCCAGACCGGCAGGTTCGGCGATGCCTCGCGCTGACCCGGCAACGGAACTTCCGTGCCCTGGGCCAGCGGCTGCACCAGCCGTGGCGTGACGATGATGACGAGTTCTTTTTCCTCTTTCTTGTAATTGAGCGTGCGGAAGAACGAGCCGATGATCGGAAGATCGCCGAGCAGCGGCACCTTGTCCACGTTGGACGAGACGTTGTTGCTGACCAGGCCGCCGATCACGAAGGTCTCACCATCGCCAAGCTCCACGGTGGTATCCGCGCGGCGCGTGGTGATCGATGGCACCTGCACATCGTTGTAGGTGATGCCGGCGGCATAGTTCAGATCGCTCGCTTCCGGGGCGACTTTCAGCGCGATGCGATTGGGTCCGAGCACGGTGGGGGTCACGGTAAGGCCGATGCCGAATGGTTTGAAGGTCACCGTGGTGGTGCCCAGTCCCTGCGGTTCCAGGATCGGGAGTTCGCCACCGGCGAGGAAGCTCGCGCTCTGCCCGGAGAGCGCGACCAGGGTCGGTTCGGCCAGCACGCGGGCCATGCCGTTGCTCTGCAGCAGTTCGATGTTGGCATCCCACCCGTGGGTGAGGGATTTGAACACCAGCCCGAATGCGGAGGAGAGCGGGTTGGTGACGATCAGGTCATCACCTGCCGACTCTCCGGCCGGCAGCACGCCGGGCAGGGTCGCGCCCGGGCGGGTGATGCCGTAATAGAAGCCGTTGTTGCGGTTGAAGTTCTTGTTGCCGAAGCTCATGCCGATCTGGCGCAGCACCGACTTGTTGAACTCCACGATCTTCACCTCCACCTGGACCACGCCGCCGCTGGCGATGGTCGAGATGTCGGCCAGCTGACCTTCCTTGCCCACCGCCATCGCCGCGGCTTTGATGCTGTTCTGGTGATCCAGCAGTGACGGACTCAGGCCCTGCAGCAGGCCCTGGCCATCCTGCACGAGCAGCCCGGTGCCGCCGCCCTGTGCGGTCAACGCGCCCTGTACCGCGCTGCGTACCTCGATCTGCAGCCGCTCCGGCTCGCGGTTACCGTTGCGCCACAGCAGCAGCGTAGTGCTGCCCGGCGCTTTGCCGACCAGCAGGGCCTCGCGGCCGCGCAGCATGACCACGTCGGCCACGCTGGGGTCGGCAATCGCCACCCGCTCCAGGTTGGCGGGCAATGACCACGGACGCTGCTCGCGCGTCTGCAGCACCAGCTCGGCATCGGCGCTGGCCAGCAACGGGCTGCCGATCAACATGGCCAGCAGCAGGCAGCGTGGCAGGGCGTGGCGAAGGCGGCGTGCGGAGGTGAGGCGTTCGGTCATGGGCTGTCTCGGCATGGGCTCAACGCGACCCGCTGTGGGAGGAAACATCGCCACGGATGATTTCGATGCCGCGATCCGCTCGCGGTGATGCCCGGCGCGGCGTGCTGGATGGACCGGGCAGCGCCGCCACACTGCTGCGGCCGCGTCCGGCCAGTGCGTCGGTATCCAGCCCCGCATAGGCGTCGTTCTCGGGTCGCTGCAGCGCCAGGCGTTCCTCGGCGGACAGTTCCCGGCGCGGACTGAGCACGCGCCCTGGCGCGGGGTACAAGGACGGGTCAGGCAGGCCGATATCGGCGGGGTTGCGCAGGGCCAGGAACAGCTTTCCCTGCTGCGCGCCGAGCAGCAGCCTGTTCGCCTCGGCGACCGGCACCGCCAGCACGGCGCTGCGTGCCGGGGCTGTGGCCGTGTCGCTGCGCGAACTGCTGGTGCGCCCACCGCCGGTGATGTCCTGCGCGCGGCTGTCCGTGGTCGCCTGGCTGCCATCGGTGGCAAGGTCGGTCGCGGTCTGCAGATCGTGCGCGCCATAGCTGAGCACGCGCAGGCGCGACAACAACAACCGCGTCTGGGCGTCTCCGTCGTTGCGCAGTCCGCCGGAGGCGCGCAGGTTGAGGAATACGTCCACGAAGTCGCCCGGCTGGATGCGGTTGCCGGCCGCGGCCAGTTCATCGACCGGCACGGCCAGCGCACGCTCGCCCGGGTTCAGGCGCAGTGAGAAGCCCTGGGCGATCTGGCCGGTGGTGATGCGGGTCCCCATGGCGATGTCCTGCGTGGGGACCGCGCCGATCAGTGCATTGATCGATGTGTAGCCGCCGGTCGGTTGTTCAGCGTGGCCGGTGAGACGCAGATCGCTGGACGCGATGGGGCGTCCGGCCGGCAATGCGGCGGCGGCCTCGACCACCGGCCAGGTGGCTGGCTGGGCCGGCGCACTGGCCGTGGCAGGGATCCCCGGCGGCACCGGCGCGGCGCGGCGGCTGATCCCGAAGGCGACGATCGCCAGGATCACTGCCAGTCCGATCAGCAGTACCGCGGCGACGCGGGTCAACTTGAGCATGGGGTTCTCCGGAGAATCATCAGTTGCCGCCCAGATCCAGCTGCGACACGGCGGTGCTGCGCAAGGGCGTGTGCATCACCCAGCCATACACACGCCCGGTGCCCGGCAGGAAGGGGTGCGTGCGGTAGTCGTAGCTCACCTGCACGCTGATGCACTGCGCGCTGGGCAGGTCCGCGCATGGGGCAGGGGAAGAGACATTGATCGGTGCGGCGCCCGGCGTGGTGCAGCTGGGCGCCTGTCTGGAGTAGGTCAGCAGCCACTGCATCGAGCGGCGCGCTGCCAGGCAGGCCGCGGTGCGCCGCTCTGTGGGCGTCGCATGCCGGAAGGCGGCGCGTGCGCCCTCCGCCGAAGCGGCCGAGAGGGTCTGCTGCACGGCCATGATCATCACGCCGGAGTACATCACCAGCAGCAAGGGCAACAGACCGAACAACAGCATCAGCGCGAACTCGAGCGTGGCGATGCCGTGCTGCCGCCGTTTGGTTCCGGGGTGCGGGAAGCCGCTTCTCATCTGAAAGCTCCCGGATACTGCTGCAATACCCACCCCATGCTGGCAAGTGCAAGGTAGGCGGCGTACGGAATGCCGACGCGCCCTTGGCGGGCCTGCCGCCACTGCGCGAAGACCGGCTGCAGCCGGCGTGTCAGCGGGCCGTTTGCATCGACAAGCGGCAGCCCCGCCAGGCGCGGCGCCAGTCGACGCCCCACGATCACGCACACCGCGTGCGCACCGGCGAGCAGGCTGGCGACAATCCAGATCGGCAGCAACGGCGCGGCCCCGAGCAGCAGCCCAAGCACGGCGAAGTACTTCACATCTCCCGCGCCCATCCAGCCGATCGCGTAGAACGGCAACAGCGACAGCAGGCCCAACGCGAAGCCGATCAGATGCGTGGCAGGGAAGCCCCGAGCGGCGCCAAGCCACTGCCAGGCCAACCCGACCAGCGCTGCTGCCGAGGCAATCAGCAACCCGCGGTTGGACACGCGCCGGGCGTACAGGTCGTTGATCACCACCTGTACGCCCAGCACCAGTGCCACCAGGGGAAGAAGTTCCATATGCGTTGAGTCCCCCGAATCAGTCGTGCGACGTTCCGGCCCACGCTGCGCTGTCGCCGCGGCAGCACCGGGCGACAGGCTCGCAGTCAACACCGCTGGATCAGGCGGCTTTCGCGGTGGCGTCGTCGACGACTTCGCCCAGCTTGGTGAACAGATTCTCGAAGAAATCCGTGATCTGGTCTTTGCCCACCGCTACCAGAATGCCCGCGATCACCGCGGCCAGCAGGCCGTACTCGAGTGCGGTCACACCATCTTCTTCCACGAGGAACTTGCGAACGGATGCATTCATGACGGTTTCTCCCTTTCCCAATCAGAGCCCGAACGGGCGGATACAGCCCCTGTACCGATGGCGTTGCCTGGCTCCGCCAGGACTGCCATCCAGACCACGCGTCCTGCGTGGTGCGGCCATTACTGGCCTGCGCTGTCGGCCGGGCAGCGCCCGGTCGACGTCATTGGTGGCAGATCGCGTTGGACAATGCGGTCACTGTTGCCGATGCGCGGCATCGGCGGTGACGGCAGTTGCGGTGAAGGTTGCTGTCCATGGCGTTCCCCCTTTTGTTTCTCTACGTCGTGATGACCGCTTCGGTGCAGCCGGGCGTCCTGATCTGGATGCTCGGCGAATCACACGGTATCCAATGCACAAAATCGGCAGGCATCGCGTCAACTTGAGCAGATATCCATGCCGCGTGCTTGCGATGGATAGGGACCCATGTAATTGCCGCAAAGTGAAACACGGGTGCACATTATGTGATGGCCGCGTGATGTCATTTAATTGACGCGCTCGCGCGGCGCATAAACGCTGGGTTTCGCAGTGCTGGGCCATATTTGTGACGTCCAGCGTGATTCTGTTTATCCTGCGTGCAGTTCGGGCATACTTGCCAAAAATGCGCATTGATAATCCCGTGCGCAGCCGGGAGGTAACCTGGCGGAGTGACTTAATCGGCAGCGCCGGCTGATTTACCAAGGCGATGCCGGTGGACATCGTCGCGGCAGGTGCGCTGCAACACAAGGCGCAACAGGAAACGCAGGAGTGCGAACCCGGTAGGCGTGCAGCAGTGGCACCGGGGATCCAGGCCAGAGGGGGCATCACTGTCATGGTAGATGGTGTAGTGGACAACCGGATCGAGAACGGGCTGAGGGCATTCGACCTGGCCACGCTCAGCGGCGTGCTGCGTGTCTGCGATCTGGAAATGGTGCTGCTGGACGGAAACGGCCCGCGCGCGTCGATCGAATCGCAGGTCCACGACCAGGCGCTGTTCTGCACCGCAACGAGCGGCTTCCACTTCCGCGGCCGCTTCATGCTGCCCCAGGACTGGTGCCTGCTGGGCTTGATCCATGACACCGACGAGGCCATCAGCTGGTGCCACGGAATGCCGCTGGCGGCAGGCATGGCCTTGACCGTACTGCCGGAAGGCATCAGCGAGTTCACACTCAGTGCCGGCACCCATCTGACGTTGTTGCTGGCACCGGTGCAGCGCGTGCAGCGCAAACTCACCGAGCTCAGCCTGCGCAATACACTGCCTTCCGGCCAGGGCCTCTCATTGTTCCAGACCGGTGGCGGGCCTGTCGGTATCCGGTTGCGGGAACGCTATGCAGCACTGCACCACTGCCTGACCGTGCAGCAGGAACCGCTCGCCACCGATGCCGTGGACACGCTGCTGCACGACCACATCCAAGCGCTGCTTGGCGCCGGTGGCGATGACCACCCGGTCTGCAGCCGTGGCCGGCGGACGCACTATCTGATTGCGCAGCGGGCCGAGAATTTCATGCGGCTGAATCTGCGTCGTTATATCTATATGAATGAAATCTGTGATGCGGCCGGTGTCAGCGAACGGGCGCTGCGCTATGCGTTCGAAGATCTTTTCGGAACCTCGCCCAACCGCTATCTCTCGATGCTTCGCCTGTGCGCAGCGTGCCGTGGCCTATCCATGGCCGATTCAAGCCGGAAATCGGTCAAGGCCATCGCACTGAGCTGCGGCCTGTGGGACCTCTCGCGCTTTGCCGACAACTACCGTCGGGTATTCGGTGAATTGCCGAGAGATACCTTGATGCGCGCGCCTGCGCAGATGGGCAGCCCGGCCTGATCGTCTTCGTTTGATTGACTTCTGCACCGCGCCGATGCGGCGTGCACATATTCGGCAACCTGCCGGAATTGCCTATGCCGCTGCCGGTTTTACCCGTCGTCTTGCCGGAACGCACGTTCGTGCTGCCGGAATGAAGTGCCCGCGGTTTGACCCCTCGTCTGTAATGACATCCACGTGCCCTCAGGCACCGGTGATGTTCAACGCGTTCGTACACGGGGGAATACCTGATGAACCGTATCTTTCGATTGGTGTGGAGCCACCGGCTGAATGCCCTGGTGGTCGTCTCCGAAATCGCCACCGCGCGCGGCAGCCTGGCCGCGGGCCCGGTGGTGGTGCACCTGAAGGTGCCGATGTCGGTCCTGTCGCTGGGCTTGTCGCTGGCGCTGTGCACAGGCAGTGCATGGGCTGGAGAAAACCAGACGCTCACTGATCTCCAGGCACTGGCGGCGAAGTACACCGCGCCGTTGCCGGTCAAGCTGGACGCCGAGGTTGCTCTGGCGGTGGCCGCACGGGACCGTGGCACCGCGCCGCTGCTGAGTGCCGATGCCAACGTCCATCTTACGCTCGGCACACCGCCGGCCAGCCAACCGGCGCCGCCAACGCGCGTTGCCGCACCCGCGGTGCGTGCAGAGGTCCGCACAAACGCGAACGTCGCCGTTGCGGCGTCGCCGTCCGCGCTCAAGGCTGCCCTGTCCACCAAGGTCGATGTTGCCGCACAGGCACGCCTGGCGGCGGCCGATGTGGAGGCGACGGCGGCGCTCATCGCCGACGCAACCGTCACGCCGGATGCACCTGACGCAGTAAACGGAGCGCTGGCCGGCAACGTAGCCGGCCGCGTGCGTGTGGATGCGCTCGGCCATGTGGTCGATGCCGCCGACCGCAATCCCAAGCTTGTCGATGCCGGCATCACGGCAGTGCAGACCAGCTCAATGGCGCTGGCACCCAATGGGCTGGGCAACGCACTGGGCGGCCTGCTCGATGGCGTAGGTGGCGCTGTGGGCGGCTTGCTCGATGGCGTCGGCAGCACGGTGGGCGCGATCACCTCGCCGATCATCGGTACGGTACTTCCGTCACCGACCTCCTTGCCGCCGGGTCACCCCAAGGCCCCGGCGCCGGCCGACCCGAATGCCGGGCTGATCATCGGTACCGGCGGGCTGGTCGGCTCGCTGTCGCAGCTGGTGGGTCCGACCGGGCAGGGGCTGCTGGGCGGCGATGGCTATGTGCGCAACGGCAACCTGGCGGTCAGCAGCGCCAACGTCATGCAGACGTATGCGGTGACCAACGTGCTGGGCATCCCGACCGTGAACCTGACGCCGGTGGGTACGCTGCTCGATGGTCTGGGCAATGCGAGCACGGGCGGAAGCTCGCACCTCACCCTGATTGGTGGCGTCACCTCCGACAGCTACATCCACAACATCAACAACGGCAACCCGAATGGCCTGCTGGGGCTGCTGCTGCCGGACGGCTCGCCGGCCTGGTCGAACACCTGCGTCAACGCACTCATCGCCAGCGTGGACTGCTGGGCGGTCAATGCGGCACAGGACTATCAGGTGCTGGTGGGTGATGGCGCGTATGCCAACGGGTCCAAGGAGGTCGTGATCGGTGCCAATGCGCGGCACGAGCTGCCCGGGCAGGATGCCAACCTGGCCTTCCCGGGAGCGGGCCTGAACGACGCGACCGATCCAACCGGCGTACCGACCGCGGACTACGCAGCGCGCATGGGTCATTCCGTGATCGTCGGTGACAGTGCATTGGGCACGGCCAACGGCCAGACCATCCTGGGCGCGGAGGCTACCTCCAGCCAGGCCAACAGCGTGGCATTGGGCTACCGTTCGGCGGCCAACCGGGGTGCACAGGCCAGCTACACCGCATTCGGCCTGAGTGGCACGCAGGTGTCGGCCGGTGAAGTGTCGGTCGGCTTCGCCGGCGGGGAACGCCAGATCAGCAATGTCGCTGCGGGCAGCGCGGCCAACGATGCGGTGAATGTCGCTCAGTTGCAGGGTGCTATCTCGCAGATCGACGCGGTCGGCACGCTGGCGGTGACCTATGACGACGACGGCACCGGCGCGGCGGACTTCCGCCGCATCACCCTCGGTGGCGGCACCGGGACGACCACGATCGCCAACCTTGCCACCGGCGCGGTCGATGCGACCAGCACCGAGGCGATCAACGGCGCCCAGTTGTTCGATACCAACAGCGCGATCGTCGACTACTTCGGGGGTGCCACCGCCTATGACCCGGGTACCGGTGCGTGGACCGCGCCGAGCTTCCAGATCTCCACGGTGTCTACGGGCGGCGTGGTCGCCCAGGGTGTGTACGACAACGCCAGCGATGCCTTCTCTGCCGTCGACGGTTCGCTGGTCAACCTCAACACCCAGATCACCGACATCCGCAACGGCGCAGGCAGCCGCTACCTCAAGGTGAATTCGATCGGAGCCGACGCTGCCGCCACCGGGCTGGACAGCATCGCAGTGGGCACCGGGGCAACGGCGGTGGCGGCCAGCAGCATTGCCGTCGGCGCCGGCGCGATGGCTGACCGGGATGGCACGGTGTCCGTTGGCGCGGTCGGTGCAGAGCGCCAGGTGGTCAACGTCGCCGCTGGCACCCAGGCGACCGACGCGGTCAACCTGGGACAGCTGCTCAATGCGAACCAGGCCGTGGCCACCCGTCTTGGTGGCGGCGCGGCACTGGATGCCAATGGCCAGGTCACCGCGCCGACGTACACCCTCAACAGCGTGGCCACTGATGGCCAGGTCACGTCGGGAAGCTACGATAACGTCGGGAGTGCCTTCGATGCGGTCAGCACCTCGCTGGCCAACGTCGCCGACCAGGCCGACACTGTGGATCGGCTGGCGGTGAAGTACGACGCCGATGCCGGTGGCAACGCCACCAATGCCATCACCCTGGCCGGCGATGCCAGCGGTGCGGCCGTGACGCTGGCCAATCTTGCCGACGGCCGCGTGCTGGCCGGCAGTCTGGAGGCGATCAACGGCAACCAGCTGTTCCAGACCAACAACGCGCTGGTCGGCTACTTTGGTGGCACCACCAACGTCGACGGCAACACCGGCATCTGGACCGCGCCGACGTTTCGCATCTCCTCGATCGCCACCGATGGCAGCGTGATCGCCAACGACTACAGCGACGTCACCGTGGCGTTCTCGGCGGTGGATACCTCGCTGACCACCCTCAACACCCGCATCGACCAGATGCAGCCGGGCGGCAACAGCCAGTACGTGCAGATCAACTCGACCAAGGCGGCGGCCAGCGCAGGGGGAGCAGACAGTGTCGCGATCGGGCCGCTGGCCAGCGCGGCGGGCAGCGGCAGTGCGGCCATCGGTGACGGCGCCAATGCCAGTGCGGACAACAGCGTCGCGCTCGGTGCCGGTTCGGTGGCGAGCGTGGGGGCACAGACCGGTTACACCGGTGCCTACGGCCAGGCCGGGGCCAGCAACTCGGTGGGTGAAGTGGCCGTCGGCAGCATCGGGGCCGAGCGCAAGGTCACCCATGTCGCCGATGGCTCGGAGCGCTACGACGCGGTCAACGTCGGCCAGCTGCAGAACGGCGTGAACTACGCGATCAGCGAGTCCAGGACCTACACCGATACGCAGATCAACAACCTCAACAACGGCACGTCCGGCATGTTCCAGGTCAACAACACGCAGGCCCTGGCTGCGCCGGCAGCGACCGGCGACAACGCCGTGGCCGGTGGCGCCGGTGCCAGCGCCGCAGGCAACAACGCGACGGCACTGGGCAACGGTGCCAGCGCGCAGGGCAGCAACAGCGTCGCGTTGGGGGCGGGTTCGGTGGCCGACCGCGCCAACACGGTCTCGGTGGGCAGCAGTGGCGCGGAGCGGCAGATCGCCAACGTCGCCGATGGCAGCCAGGCCACCGACGCGGTCAACGTCCGCCAGCTGCAGGCGTCGCAGCAGGGCACGATCCGCTATGACAGCAACATCAATGGAACCACCAACCTCAACAGTGTGACCCTGGGCAGCACCGCCACCGGCCCGACCACGGTGCGCAATGTCGCCGCCGGCACCGCCGGTACCGATGCCGTCAACGTGGATCAGTTGCGTACCGGCATGGCGCAGACCCTGGACTGGTCCAAGGCCTACACCGACGAGCGCATGGATTCGTTCGATCGGAACCTGCAGAAGACTGACAACCGAGCCTCGGCGGGCGTCGCCTCGGCGATGGCAGTGGCGGCCTTGCCGCAGCCCTATGAGGCTGGCCGCAGCATGGCCTCGCTTGCCGCAGGCAGCTTCAACGGCGAATCCGGCGTGGCGGTGGGCATTTCGGGGGTGTCCGAGGGCGGGCGCTGGATCTACAAGTTCAGCGGTTCTACCAACAGCCGCGGCGAGGGTGGCGTCGCGGTAGGTGCCGGCATCCAGTGGTGATCGCATCCGGTGCCGGTCAGCCGCCGGCACCGGGTTCGCGGCCCGCATACAACGCTTACAGGGGGAACACCATGTGCACGCAACCCACATCCACGGCCCAGCCGCTGATGCGGTCGCTGGGGCTGAGCCTGGCCGCACTGCTGATGAGTGCCTGCGCCAGTCACGGCGACCCGCGTCCGGCATCGCCCGGCACTACCGCCGGAACCGACGCAGACAACTTCCCGGATCCGGGCAACGCCACCTTGAAGGAGGGACTGTTCGTGGACGTCGACAACCTGCGCCTGTTCGCACGTGGCATGAGCAAACGTCAGCTGTATGTCCTGCTGGGCACACCGCACTTCGGCGAGGGCATGTGGGGTGTTCGCGAATGGAACTACCTGTTCAACTTCCGCAGTAGCCCGGGCGGTGACTACTTCACCTGTCAGTTCAAGGTCGAGTTCGACCGCAAGGGCATCGCCCAGGCCGCGCACTGGAAGCCGCAGGCCTGCGCGGCCGTGCTTGAACCGCCACGTCCACCCGCACCTCCCGCACCCGCACCTCCCGCACCTGCGCCGATGCCGGCTGAGCCGCTGCGCCTGTCCGCCGATGCGATGTTCGCCTTCGACAGTGCCGTGCTCACATCCGAAGGGCGCGACAACGTCACGGCCCTGCTGCAGCAGGTGCGGGATGCCAGCCGGGTGCAGACCATCCAGGTGATCGGCTATACAGATCGGATCGGCAGCGACCGTTACAACCTGGTGCTGTCCCAGCGTCGCGCGGAGGCGGTACGGGCTGCACTGATTGCTGGCGGCGTGCCAGCAGCGGCCATCGTTGCCGAAGGACGCGGCAAAGCGGACCCGCTGGTGCAGTGCGAGCAGGCGCAGCGCCAGGCCCTGATCGTCTGCCTGGCACCCAACCGCCGCGTGGAGCTGTCGGGCAGGGCACTGCCGCGCTGAACCGCGGCGTCATGACAAACGGCCACACTCCCGCATACCCCGTCGGCGCAAACGTGCGCCGGCGAGGAACCGTCTTGACCTGGCGCGCCGTTCGCACAGCGTGATGTCTCCCCCGTCATCGTTCTGAAGACGGCGCGCCAGGTCATCTCTTCCTCCCACCCGGGGCGGCCGCAGGCATGCTGCGGCCGCCGTATCCTGTTACGGCATCAGCACTTTGTTGATCACGTGGATCACGCCGTTGCTCTGCTTCACGTCGGCAATGGTGACGTTGGCCACCTGGCCCTTGCTGTCGGTCAGAGTGATGCCCTTGCCGACCACACGGGCCGTCAGCGCTTCACCTTCGACGGTGGTGAGGCTGGCTTTGCCGCCGCCCTGCTTGATCTTGGCCATCAGGTCGGTGCTGGTGACCGCGCCCGGCACCACGTGATAGGTCAGGATCTTGGTCAGGTCCGCTTTCTTCTCCGGCTTCAGCAAGCCTTCCACCGTGCCCTTGGGGAGGGCGGAGAACGCTGCATTGGTCGGTGCGAACACGGTGAACGGGCCGGCGCCTTTGAGCGTATCGACCAGACCGGCTGCTTTGACCGCAGCCACCAGGGTAGTGTGGTCCTTGGAATTGACGGCGTTGTCGATGATGTCCTTGTTGGCATACATCGCTGCGCCGCCCACCATCGGGTTGCTGTGCTGCGCGCCCGTCATGGGGGCGGGCGCCTGCGCGAAGACGAGCGGGGATGCGGTAGCAGCAAGACAGCCGATCAGTACAAGGCCTGCAAACTGGATCTTCATGACCAAACTCCCAAATGGATGCGCCGGTATGACGCACCTTCAATTACGGCGGGAGTGGGCCGGCGGATGCAGTACCTCCGCACTATATTTTTTCGTCAGGCGCAGGTGAGGATCGCGTCGAGGCGGCGCGACGGCTACAGCACCCCGGGAATCTTCACCGCCAGCGCGGCCTTCTCGGCGTCACAGCCGGTCGGCTCGACGCTGTTGCTGCGCAACGCCTGTATTTCCGCACGGGCCAGCGCCATGTCGCGATTGAAATCCGCATTGGCGTGGAGCATCGCCAGGGCACCTGCCGCCACGGCACGGCCTTCGAGCACGTCACTCTGCCAGTGCGCGTTGCAGATCAGCCGGTTCTCGCCGAAGGCGCGGCCGCGGGCGAGCAGCGCATCGGCCTGGCCCGGGCTCAGCTCGGTCAGCACCAGTGCCCAGGCCCAGCTGATCGCGGTGTGGCCGGAAGGATAGGAACCATCGGTGCGCAGCGACGCCTCATCGGCGGGCGCGCAGGTGTTTTCCTTGAAGAGCACGAAGGGGCGGGTGCGCTTGTAATGGTCCTTGGCCGCATACGTGGCCAGGCCGGCGTCCACCAGGGTCCGCTGCAGCAGCAGATAGAGCGCCGGCGAGGTCTGTTGGCTGATCGGCACCCCCAGCGCGCAGGAAAACGTGTTGGCAACCTGCGGGAACCGAAGGTCCGCATCGGTAGTGGCCAGCGCATAGCGCGGTGATCTGCGCAGTTGCTGCGCTGCGCGATGGACGGCCTGATCGTTGGCGAATGCGGGCGAGCCTTTGGCTGGCGGCGGCGGCAGCAGTGCCAGGCTGTCGGGCAGGGCGCGACCCAGGTAACCGGCCGGCACCCCAGGGCGCAGTTCCGGAACGGGCGCCGGCGTGGGGGCGGCGGTCGGCGGAGGCGGCGCGGGTGCGGTCGACAGCGGCGGGGTGGTGCTGCAGCCGGCGAGCGTGACGGCCACGACCAGTGCAACCGCACTGTGGCGGCGGAAGGAGGGCAAGGCAATCCTGTGCATACGGGCGCTCCGCAGGGGTGTCGGCTCACTCTGTCGGCCCTGGCCCGCGCGTACAACCGCCTTTCTACGTGGTCCCCATCAGTATCTTTACTGGTGCACGGCGCTCCGCAGCGGCGGCATCGAACGGACGGTACCGGACAGCGGAAAACGCACTTCGATACGGGTGCCGCCGAGCGGACTGGCGCTGACCTGCAGGGTCCCGCCGAGCAGGCGCGCGCGCTCCTCCATGCTGATCATGCCCAGCCCGGGCGCTGCCGGGCCATGGCTTGGCGGCATGCCGATGCCATCGTCATCCACGCGCAGCACCATCTGCTCGCCGCGCACCGTGACCAGAATCTGCGCGGCGCGCGCACGGGCATGCTTGTCCACGTTGTTGACCGCCTCCTGCATGATCCGGAACAGGCTCAGTTCCTGGTCGTCGCGCAGCCGCGGCAGGTCGTCGATGCGGCAGCGGACACGCAGCGCGCCACGGGCGTTGCGCTTGATGCAGAACGCATCCAGTGCACTGGCCAAGCCGGTGAAGCGCAGGATGCTGGGATGCAGTTCATGCGAGATGGAGCGGATGTCGTTGGAGACGGTCAGCAGCTGATCCTGCAGGTCGATCACACGGTGCCGCTCCGTTTCGGGTATCTGGTTGCGCAGCGCGCTCAGGCAGATCGAGATCGCCGCCAGCGACTGGTTGACGTCGTCGTGCAGGTCACGTGCGATCCGGGTGCGTTCTTCCTCCTGCACCACCAGCATGCGTCCGGTCACTTCGCCGAGCCGTCGATACGCCTGTTTCAGCTTGAGGTGGTTGGACAGCCGCTGCTCCGACAGGGCGCCGAGGAACAACAGGGCGCAGCCGGTGCCGAGGGTCCAGACCTGGGCCGTGAGCAGGTTGTGGTCGGTGGTCCAGAGGGCGAACGGACCGATGTCCTGCATGCTCAACTGCATGCCGAGCACGGCCACGATGAGCATGCAGGCCGATGCACCCGAAACGCCCAGGACGATCAAGGCCCAGACCAGCAGCGGAATCGGCGCAAGGACCAGCAGGGGCGTGATGACCCCCTCCGCCCAGTCGATACCCCAGACCAGGCCCAGCAGCACCAGCATCAGTATCGCGATCACCGCGGTCCGCCACTGCCATCCATCACGCCGTTCCGGTGTCTGCAGGACGCGCGCGACGTTCACCACGCAGGGCACGATGAGCAGATAGCTCACCGCGCTGCACAGCCACAGTGCACCGATCGCAGCCGACGCTGCGCCGGTGCGATGGCCGGACAGCAGGACCGCCTGCCAGAGCGCCACACACACAGGCAGTGCCACACAGCCGACCAGCACGAACAGCCCGATATCGCGGTAGCCCTCCAACGGCGCACGATCCCCACGCCAACGCAGCACCAGCCATGCCACACCGATCACCAGCGCGAACTCGCCCGCGCTGGCGATCAGGTGGGTCAGGCCCAGAAACGGGGCGAAGGCAAAGGCCAGCGCGGTGCCCGCACAGGCGGCAAGAATGCAGGCGCGCCACTGCGCGCGCGGGGTGAACAACAGCCAGCCGAGCAGCAACGGTCCTGGAATCCACAGCACGTGCAGGCGGAAGCCGGGCATCTGGACGAGGGTCGGCAGCAGCTGCCCGAGCAGGCAGCCGAGCAGCAGCGGCGCCACCAGCGTGAGGGTGACGCGAAGCGCGGGTGAGGTGCGTGTGGACGGGGCTGGGTTGGCGGTGTCGTCCGGCGGGTCGGTGGTGCTATCGACAGCAGCAATGTGCTTTACGGTCGCATTGACGTGCACGTAGACCTCGGCGGGCGTGAGTATGCTCGGGTCGATCCGCGGAGGCGTCTCGATGTGATGCGCTTCACGCTTGTGGGGGATACTGCGCGACCGGTTGTCGTGATGTCGCTTCCGCCCCACAATCGGGTCGATCTAAACAGCTTGTCCTCCCGCACGCTATCCGATTTCCGACTTGCCCAAGGAGCTGGCATGGACGAACCGATGGCCCCGTACAGTCGCTTTGTCGTGGATGGGTTCGATGCCGATGCGTTGCTGGGTGTGGTGCGTGATACCCGCTTCGAGCAGCGGCTGTTGGCGGCCGGGCATTTTCGGGCCTGCCTGCAGCGCTTGGTGTTTCCCGAATTCAGCCTGGACAGCGGTGCCTACACACTGCCGATCTTCGCCAGCGGCAGCTTCGGCCAAGGGCTGGTCGCGCTGGCGATGGCGGTGTCCTGCGAGCAGCCTATGTGGGCCAACGGGCGCTGGATTCCCGCCGGGCAGGTGATGGTGTTCGCCGAGGACAGCGAGCTCAATGTGCGCCCGAGCCCCGGTGGCTGGCAGTGGGCCGTGCTGCTGATTCCACGCGAGGTGCTGCAGCGTGAAGCGGTGGCGCGGATCGGGCGCGAACTGCGGCTCCCACGCAGCGGCTGGTGCAGCCGCCCGGCGGCACCAGCAGAGGCCTATGGGTTGCGCTATGGGGTGTTCAAGGCACTCGATGCGGCCGCCAGCTGGACGGGTGTGGTCACCTCCGAGCAGGTCGCCGCGCAGTCGGCACTGCTGTTGGGGCGTTCGTCGATGCGGTGAGTGCCGCCGATGCGGGGCCGGCGCGGCGTGCGGGCGGCAGCTGGTTCGAGCGCCACCGCGACAGGGTGGTGCGGCGTGCCGAGGAGTACCTCAAAGCCCACCTGGATCGGCCGTTCGACAGCAGAGCCCTGTCACTGGCGCTGGGCGTGGGAGAGCGCCAGCTCGAGCGCCTGTTCCGTGATGCTTACGGACACGGCCCGTGCCATTGGCACCAGCTGGCCCGGCTCAATTGCGTCCGCAGTGCGCTGCTGCAGGCAGATGCACGGCAGAGCGTGACGGACATCGCCCTGCGGTTGGGGTTTGGCCATCTCGGGCGGTTCTCGGTCATGTACCGGAATGTCTTTGGAGAATGTCCGCGGGACACGCTGCGACGCTGAACAATGGACTGAACGAGTACGTCCGATGTCATTGTTTCGCATGGGAAATATCACGGCGCCATCACGGCGATGTGCGCATGTTCGGCGCGTTGCAGGGGCAATGGGATCGATCCGCATCTGCAACTCAATCAGGGGATGATTGACGCCAATGGAGGCAATGCGATGGGCGTTTCATGCGCGCAGGCAGTGGCTGTGCCGTTCCGTAAAGTTGTCGTGGCCGATGACCACATCCTGGTCGCACAGGGCATCGAACGATTGTTGATGGACTGCTTCGAATCGATCGTGCTGGTGTCGTCGGGTGAAGAACTGCTGGCATCGCTGCATCGCGAGGCACCGGACGTGGTCGTGTCCGATATCAGCATGCCCGGCCTCAGTGGCATCGACGTGATGCGTCAGGTCCGCAGCGAAGGGTGTCTGACACCGTTCGTGTTCCTGACCATGCATGACGAATCGAGCATGGCTGCCGAGGCGATCCGTGCAGGTGCGCGCGGCTATATCCTCAAAAGCGCGGCCGGCGACGAGCTGGTAAGGGCGATCAATGGCGTGATGGAAGGCCAGACCTATGTCACCCCGACGCTGGCCGCCAACGCCATCGTGGCGTCCGGCCGCTCTCAGTATGTGTTGACCGACAAGCAGCTGCGAATCCTGGAGTACGTGGCCCGCGGCCTGCGTTCCAAGCAGATCGCCTACGAACTGGGCGTGTCGGTGCGCACGATCGAATCGCACAAGTACGCGATCATGCAGGAGCTGGGTGTGCACGGCACGCTGGAGCTGGTCCGCAAGGCCGAGCTGGAAGGGTTGATCCGTCACTGAACAGGCCGCGCCGGACACGGGCAAGTAGATTTACTTGCCCGTGTCCGGTTGTTTTGCCCTTGTTCCCGTAGCGCCCGCCCCACACCATCGGAACAGGCGTCGAACGGGCGAATGCGATGAATGCTGTCCGTGTGCTGCTGGCCGAAGACGGATGCGCGATGGGACGCCAGTTGCGCGGCCTGCTTGCCCAGCAGTTCCAGGTGATCGGATTGGTCCAGGACGGCGCCTCGCTCGTGCAGGCGGCGCAGAGCATGCTGCCCGACGTCGTGGTGACCGACATCGGCATGCCGGAATTGAACGGCCTGGAGGCCGCGCGTCAACTGCGGCTGCAGCGGCCGGTGCTGGGCGTGGTGTTCATCACGGTCCACGCCGAACCGCAGATGGTGTCCCAGGCGATGGCCTTGGGCGCCTGCAGCTATGTGCTCAAATCCGATGCGGGCGATGACCTGCTGCAGGCCGTTGCGGCCGCCGTAAAGGGCGAAGCGTTCGTATCGCGCTCGCTGCGCGGCCTGCGTCGGCGCTGACAGCGCTGGCCTAGACCAGGATGCCGATCAGCTTGCGCGCCAGTTCGTCCACCGACATCGCCAACAGCACCAGCGGCAGCAGGGGAAGGATCGCGTGCAGGGCGATCCACAGCACGTTCCAGCGCGTCATCGGCAGCACCGACATCGACGCCAGCCCCTTGTAGACGCCGCTGAAATCCGCGAACGCCGAGGCATCACCATGATCGAGCAGGGACCCGCTGCCCGCATCCGGTGGCTGCGCCGAGGGCCAGCGCCGGTCGAACAGGTCGGCGGCGCGATTGCCCAGCGCGTCAAAGTGGTACAGCGCGTGGCGCTTGGTCCGCATCATCGTCGGCATCAGCAGCAGCAACGGCGCGAGCAGGAACAGGGTGGCGGCGATGACATACCCGGCAAGCAGGTGCCGCAGGTCGTAAAGGCTGTTGCCCAGGTACTGCACGTGGTTGACACAGGCCCCGGCCAGCAGGAGCCCGCCCGCCAACGCGAGGACCGCAAAGCGTTCCTGCGCCAGGCCGAGGAAGGCCAGCCCACCGGCCCCATCGGGATGCTCGGCGTGCAGCACCAGGCCGCTGCGTGGCAGGCGCCAGAGCACGCATGTCCAGAGCACGAAGCGCCACAGCCACAGCAGGGCCACCAGGCGGAACAGCGGCACCGCGACCCACTCGTACCAGTGGCCGGCCGCGGTCAGGACACCGTGCTCCAGGCGCCAGTCCGCTACCCCTGGCAGCAGGCTGACGCTGTCACCCCCGAACGACAGCGGGGCCCATGCGATCAGTACACAGAGCGCTTCGGGCAGCCAGCCATCGCGCCAACGTCGGACCTTGGCGAGCAGGGCATCCATGCGTTTCTGGCGCCGGGCCGGAACCAGGCTGCTGTGGGTCAGCTGGCGAAAGGCATTGCGCAACAACGCGTCCGAACGTGGTGCCGCGATGACCAGCAAGGGCAGTGCAAGCAGCACTCTGGCCAGAGTGGCGTAATCGCCGAGCAGGGCCATCCGGGGTGGCTGTGGCCATAGCGTGCCGGCCCGCGCAGCCAGCACCAGCATGGGACCAAACGACACGACGAGCAGGATGCCGGCCACCCACAGCGACACCCGGGCACGGCCATGCAGTGCGCCGGTTGCCTGCAGCAGACGGTGCACCAGCCCGCCGCGCATGAGGGAATAGTGGTGCTGGCTCGATCGCATCGTCGGCATGCCCCACGACATCGGAAGCAGGCAGCATAGCGCTGCATTCCAAGCCGTTGAACGCAGTAAAAATACTGGGGGCGATGCAGTACTAATCTCGATTGTGCAGCGCACGCGCGACGCCCAAGCTGGAGCCCTGACGCAAGGATCCCGCCCATGCTCCTGGTGATCGATATTCTGACGCGCTTCTGGACCGACATGATCGATCGCGCGGACGGCCCCATGACCTTCCGCTTCTTCCTGCAGCCGACGATGGCGCTGATCGCAGCATTGATCGATGGCATCAAGGACGCCAAGGCCGGCAAGGCGCCCTATGCCTGGTTGATGGCGCACAGCTCGGCCGGTGACCGTCTGGTCGCCTGGCGCGAAGGCGTCACCGCGACTGCCCGCATTCTGCTGCTCGGGGTCAGCATGGATGTGATCTACCAGTTCCGCATGTTCGGCGGCTTCAAGTATCCGGTCGAGGCGTTCGTCATCGCGGTGGTGCTGGGGTTCCTGCCGTATCTGATCCTGCGCGGCCCGATCACCCGCATCGCCAGCTACTTCCTGCACCGTAAATGACACCCTCACGAGACGACCCGCCGATGAGTGCCCAGGACCCCCGCGAGCAGCTGACCGAACGCGCGCTCACCATCGAACAGGCCAAGAACCTGCTTGGCGGTGCCGATGCCACGTCGATGGAGCTTTCCTCGCGTCGCACCGGGATGTCATTCCAGCGCACGCGCATGAGCGCGGACCGCACGCTGATGTCGATCATCCGCACGGCGCTGTCGCTGATCGGCTTCGGCTTCACGATCTACCAGTTCTTCGGCCACATGCTGGAGGTGCCCGGGGTCGGGCTGCGCCCGCACGCCCCGCGCAATTTCGGCATCGCCCTGGTTGGTCTCGGCATGGTCCTGCTCACCCTCGGGATCATCTACCACATCCGCTACATGCAGGGCCTGCGTGCCGAGCGCGAGGAGATGATTCGCGAAGGCCTGATCCACGGGGAGAGTCACTACCCGATCTCGCTGACCCTGATCACCGCCGGCCTGCTGTGGCTGCTGGGCCTGCTGGCGATCGTCAGCATGACCTTCAACGTGGCGCCGTTCGCATGAGTGTCGTGGCCGATAGCATGATCGAGCTGGCCGGCGGGGTCTTCAGTATGGGCTCCAACGACCACTATCCCGAGGAGCGACCCGCGCACAAGGCGCGGGTAGGGCGGTTCTGCATCGATCGCTACCCGGTGACCAACCGTGAGTTCGCCCGCTTCATCCGCGCGACCGGCCACGTCACGGCTGCCGAGCAGGCCGCCGATCCGCGCGACTACCCCGGTGCCGATCCGGCACTGCTGCAGCCAGCCTCGGTGGTGTTCGTGCAACCGGCGCACCCGGTCGACCTGGGCAACACGCATAACTGGTGGCACTACCTCCCCGGCGCGGACTGGCGACACCCGCGCGGACCGGCCTCGAGCCTGCAGGGCCTGGACGATCATCCGGTCGTGCAGGTGAACTTCGCCGATGCGCTCGCGTATGCGCACTGGATGGGCAAGGATCTGCCGACCGAAGCGGAGTGGGAGTTCGCCGCGCGCGGTGGCCGGGACAGCGGTGAGTTCGCCTGGGGCGATAGTCTGGTCCCGGAGGGGCGCCATCAGGCCAATACCTGGCAGGGCGAGTTTCCCTGGCACAGTCTGGATGAGGACGGGTACCGTTGGACCTCGCCGGTCGGCAGTTACCCACCCAACGGGTATGGGCTGTACGACATGATCGGCAACGTCTGGGAGTGGACCAGCGACTGGTACCAGCAGCATGACCAGCTGCAGAGCAGACCGTGCTGCGCGATCGACAATCCGCGAGGGGGGCTGCGCGAACGCAGCCACGACCCGCGCGATCGCAGCGCGGTCCCACGCCGGGTAATGAAAGGCGGCTCGCACCTGTGCGCGCCGGATTACTGCAAGCGCTATCGGCCCGCGGCGCGCATGGCGCAGCCGATCGATACCGCCACCTGCCATCTGGGTTTCCGTTGCGTGGAGCGCGGATGAACCGCGCCGGCCAGGATCGACCCCGTTACCGGAGCTCCGATGATGTCTCCTCTCAAGGCGTGGCTGGTCGCGCTCACCGAGCCTGTGGTGGTGATCATCGATGCGATGGCATTGGCCCTGATCACCCTGGCCACTGCGGTGGTGTTCGTCAACGCGCTGCGCCTGGCGCTGCGTGGCCATCCCACCAATGTGGAGCGGCGCGAACTGTGGCTGTCCTACGGCCGCTGGCTGGTCGCAGGTCTCACCATGCAATTGGCGGCCGACATCATCGAATCCTCGATCTACACCAGCTGGGACGCGATCGGACAACTGGCGGCGATCGCGGTGATCCGCACCTTCCTGAACTACTTCCTGGAACGCGACATCGCCGATGTGCGCGAGCGCCAGCACCAGCGCCAGGCCGTACCCGGCCCACCGTGACGTCCATGACCCCGCAACCGTGTCCGCTCTGGAGGGCCACGCCATGACCATCCCTGTCCTGAAACCGCGCCGCCACACCCGCCGGCCCACGCCTTTTGCGGTCGCATTGACTCTGCTTGCTGCGCTGGCGGCGGTGCCTGCAGGCGCGACCGAGGGTGCGATGGGGCGCTCCATCACCGGGATGCAGATCACGTCCTATGCCGGTGTGATCCCGCCCGAGCCGGGCATGCAGTGGTCGTTGAGCTACATCCATTACGACGGCAAGATCAGCGGCAACCGACAGGCACCGATCGCCGGGCAGATCTCGCTCGGCCTGGAGGCCGACGTCAGCCTGACCGCCGCCACCGGCGTGTATGTGTGGCCGACCCAGGCAGGCAAGTGGAACTTCGCCTCGATGCTGACCGTGCCGTATGTCACCGCCGATGTGACCGCCAACCTGACAGGCCCGCTGGGCGGACGGCGGCAGGTCAAGGACAGTGCGTCCAACCTGTTCGACGTGTACTTCGCGCCGGTCATCGCCGGTTACCACATCGACCCGGTGCAGCATGTCTCGTTCGGCGTGTATGTGTACGCACCGACCGCCAAGTACGACCCCAGCCGCCTGGCCAACCCCGGCATGAACGTCTGGACCGTGTCGCCCAGCGTCGGCTACACGCATCTGTTCCAGAAAGGGACGCTGGAGTTCAGCGTGCTGGGCGCCCTGGACTGGTACGGGCGCAATGACGACACCGACTACAAGAACGGCGTGGTGGCGCGTACCGATGTGCTGCTGGTCAAGCGCACGCCCAGTGGCTGGGGCTTTGGCGCGGCCGGCGGCTGGATCCAGCAGTTGCAGGACGACGAAGGTGACACCGCTGACCGCCTCAACGGATTCAAGGGGCGCGCCTTCGGCCTGGGCCCGGCCCTGACCTACGGCAAGAAGTGGTCCGGTGGCGAGCACCTGGACGTGTCGTTCCGCTACATCGGTGAATTCAGCGTCAAGAACCGCTTCGAGGGTGATCCCTGGAGCCTGTCCATCAGCGGCGGCTTCTGAGCTGCGCCGTGCCCCCCTTTCATGGAGTCCTCGTCATGTCACCTGCATCCCCTTGCGCTGTATGGACGAGCTGCCTGCTTCTGGCGCTCTCGGCGCCGGCCGCGCACGGCGCTGCACGCACCCCGGCAGCGCCAGTCCCGCCTGCCGCTGCCACGGCTGCCGCCACGCCGGAGCGCGACCCGGAGGCACTCGCCGCGCTGGACCGCATGGGCGCCGCACTGCGTGCGCTCAAACAGTTCTCACTGACCTCCGATGCCAGCACGGAAATCGTGCTGGACGATGGTCAGAAGGTGGAGCTGGATGGGGTGGTGACCTACAAGGTGCGCGCACCGAACCAGCTGTTCCTGGAGCTGCGCAGTGATCGCCAGTTGCGCCAGCTGTTCTACGACGGCAAGGCGCTGTCGGTGTACGCACCGCGACTGAAGTACTACGCGCAGGTGGAGGGGCTGAGCAGCACGCTGGGTGAGCTGGTCGAAGACGCGTCCACCCGCTACGGCATCGATATGCCCTTGGCCGACATGTTCCTGTGGGGCACCGACAAGGCGCCCAAGACCGCGATCCGCGGCGCGCTGCATATCGGCGGTGGCACGGTCGACGGCGAAGCGATCGAGCAGTATGCGTTCAAGCAGGATGGTGTGGACTGGCAGCTGTGGGTGAGCAAGGCCACGTCGCTGCCGAAGAAGCTGATCATCACCTCGCTGGATGACCCGGCGCTGCCGCAGTATCGCGCGCAGCTTCGGTGGGATACCCGAACCCCCGTGCCAGCTGCGGCGTTCGCGTTCAAGCCGCCGGCAGACGCGTCACGGATCAAACTTGTTCCGGTCGCCGTGGCCGTTGTCGATGCAGAGCAGGAGAACTGAGATGCGTATCGTGATCGGACGTTTCTTCGTGGCGTCTTCATTGCTTGCAGCGGTCCTGATGCTGGTCCTGCTCATGGTCGCCACCCCCGCCAGCGCGCAGCGCGCCGGTCTGCATGGCGGTGGCGCACGTGCCAGCGCCCACACCAGCATCAATCGCCCGGCGCAGCGCGCCCAGGGCGGAAACATCAATCGCGGCGGCAATGTGAACCGCAACATCGACAACAACCGCAACGTCGATCGGAACGTGAACCGCAACGTCAACCGCAACGTCAACCGCAACGTCAACGTGGACGTCAACTACCACGACGATCACTGGAACCACTGGGACGATCATCCCTTCGCCACCGCAGCGGCCGTCACCGCCGGTGTGGCAGTGACCTCGGCGGTGATCGGCTCGATTGTCAATTCGGTGCCGCCCAGCTGCGTGACGACCGTGATCAACGGCATGGCGTACCAACAGTGCGGCAACGTCTGGTACGAACCGCGCTATGCCGGCACCACGGTGCAGTACGTGGTGATCAATCCACCCCGCTGATCCGCCTGTTCCACCTGTCACAGGACGGCTGCGACCGCAGCGCGTCTTTCCATCCATGCCTTGGAGACTCGCGTCATGAAAGCCTTTGCCATCGCCGTCCTGGCCACGTCCCTGGTCGCTTGCGCGTCCACACCGACCGTCAAGACCGATTTCGATCCGTCGGCCAGTTTCGCGTCCTACAAAACCTACACCTGGGCGCTGAAGCCCGAGGCCAGCTCGCCGTTGGTGCAGCAGCGCATCATCGATGGCATCAACGCACGCCTGCAGGCCAAGGGGCTGCGTGAAGCCCCGAACGGCGACATCGCGCTGGCCGCGCATATCGCCACCGGCCAGAAGCAGACCCTGGATACCTTCTACAGCGGCACCGGCATGGGGGGATGGGGCTGGCGCGGCGGTGGCTGGGGCGGCGGCATGGCCATGGGCAGTGCCACCACCACCGTGCATACCTATGACGTGGGCACGCTGGTCGTGGACATGTTCGATGCCAAGACCAAACAGGCGGTATGGCGCGGCACTGCCAGCGGCACCGTGCCGACCTCGCCGGACAAGGTCAACGCGGCAGTGGAGGCCGGGCTGGACAAGCTGTTCGTCGGCTTCCCGCCGGGCGCGACCGCGGCGCGCTGATCCCGCGCGGCACGACCTGAAACGCGTTTACCCGCGTGGGCCCGTGCCGGGCTCCCCCCTCCCACCGGCACGTGCCCGCGCTCTACACCCTTCCGTTGAGGTGCCCTGTGCCGATCGGCCATGCCGTCCGCTTGCTTGTGTTGCTGGGTGCATCGATGCCGTGGGCTGTGCCGGCGCAGCAGGCGGATGCCGCGGCGACGGCACCGGTGGCCGCGACGCCGACGAACGCCGGGATGTTCCGTGACGCCGAAGACGGACGCTTGGACATGTCACGCTGGCTGCTGGAGCATCGCGGCTTCCTGCCGGTGCCGATCATCATCACCGACCCGGCCGTCGGCAATGGCGGCGGCGTTGCATTGGCATTTTTCCATCGTCCCGCGGCCGCGAGCACCGCGGGGGAGGATGGCGCGCCAAAGATGGTGACGCCCGATATCTACGGCGGCGGCGCCATGCGCACCTCCAACGGCAGCGAGGCCTACGGCGTGGGTGCATCGCTGCATTTCGACGATGACCGCTGGCGCTACCGCGGGGGCGTGGCCAAGGCCTCGTTCAATCTCGGGTTCTATACGCCCGGCACGCTGCTGCCTGCGCAGAAGATCGAGTACAACATGGACGGCCTGATGTCATTCCAGCAGGGCTTCCGCCGCCTTGGCGACCGCGATCTCTACCTTGGGCTGGCCTGGATCTACATGGACCTGGACGTCGGCTTCGATGTCGCCTCCGACAGCGATCGCTTCCAGCCGTTCGAGTTGTCCAAGCGCAGCTCCGGGCTGGGTCTGTCGCTGGAGTACGACTCGCGCGACAACCCGTTCACCCCGTCCAGCGGCTGGCTGGGCATGGTCGAGGGCAATTTCTACCTGCCCGGCATCGGCAGCGATGCCACGTTCCAGAGCTATCGCGGGCATGCGTACAGCTACTGGCCGATGGGCAGACACTTCGTGCTGGGCGGTCGCCTCGATGCGCGCTGGGCCAACGGCGACATCCCGTTCTATCGGTTGCCGTACATCGATCTGCGCGGCATCGGCTCGGCCCGCTACCAGGACACCCGCGCGGCGGTGCTGGAGAGCGAACTGCGCTGGAACCTGACGCAGCGCTGGGCCTTGATCGGTTTCGTGGGTGCGGGCCGCACCTGGGGGCGCCACAACAGTTTCGGCGATGGCGCCAGCCAGGTGTCCAAGGGCGCGGGGGTGCGGTACCTGATCGCGCGTCAACTGGGCATGCATGTCGGCGTCGACTACGCCTGGGGTCCGGAGGACGACACGTTCTACATCCAGGTCGGCAGCGCATGGCGCTGATGCGTACCGGCCGAGGCAGACCACGCGCCACCGGGTTTGCGGTTCTCTGCCTGTGCGCGGCCGGAACGATATCGCGGCTGCAGGCCGCCGAGCCCGCCGTGCCCGTGGTCATGCAGGAGGGGGCCATGCATTGTGGTGAGCGCGCCCCGGGCGACACCCGGCCCCGTATCGGCCTGGCGCTCGGCGGCGGCGGCGCCCGGGGCATCGCGCATGTGCGCATCCTCAAGCAGCTCGAAGCGCTGCACATCCCGGTGGATTGCATCGCCGGCACCAGCGCAGGCGCGCTGGTCGGCGCACTGTATGCCTCCGGCTCCACCCCGGCGCAGATCGAGCAGCTCGTCCTGAGCACCGAATGGTTGAACCTGTTCACCGACACCCTGCCGCGGCGGGATCGCTCGCTGCGGCGCAAGGCGGATGACTACGCCCAGCTGGCGCCGATCGGCATCGGGCTGGGCGGGGAGGGCAAGGCAGTCGCCCTTGCCGCAGGGGTCTCCGAAGGCGAAAAGCTGATCGCGCTGTTCGAGCGCGCGACCGGCGGCAGCCGGGTCAGTGGCCGCTTCGATGACCTGCCGATCCCGTTCCGGGCCGTGGCCACGGACATCAATACCGGCAAACCGGTGGTACTTGCTGAAGGCAGCCTGGCGATGGCGATGCGTGCGAGCATGTCGTTGCCGGGCATCTTCCGCCCGGTGGTGATCCACGATCAGGTGTTGCTTGATGGCGGGCTGTCCAACCAGGTCCCGATCGACGTGGTGCGCGCGATGGGCGCTGACCGGGTCATCGCGGTCGACGTGGGCACGCCGCTGAGCGCACTCGATCGCGATGCCAGCCTGGTGGATGTGATCAGCCAGCTCAGCGGATTCCTGACCACCCGCAGCGCGCAGCAGCAGCTGGACAGCCTGGGCCAGCAGGATCTGCTGATCGCTCCGGACCTGACCGGCAAGGTGGCGACCGGCGATTTCGACAAGGCACCCGAGGCCCTGCAGATCGGCCAGATGGCAGCGGAGCGGGCCGCCCCGGCACTGCTCGCCTTCGCGCAGCCGCCGGAGACGTACGACCGTCTTGTGCTGCAGCGCGCGCAGCGTGAGCGGCCGGTGGGTACAGACCGCATCGCGTTCGTCGAGGTCGACAACCACACCGGCTATGCCGATGCGTTGCTGCTGTCCTATTTTCCGGTCGAGATCGGCGCGCCGCTGGATGTCGCAGTGATGCAGGATGGGGTGCTGCGTGCCTACGGCATGGGCACGCTGGCCAGCATCAATTACGAGGTCAAGCAGCGCGACGGGCGCACCGGGGTGGTCGTCTCCGCGTATGCCAAGCCCAATGGGCCGGCCTATCTGGAGGCCGGGCTCAGCCTGAGCAACGATCTGGAAGGCGGCCACCAGAGCAATCTGCGCGCGGGCCTGCTGTTCTCGCCGCTGTCGGCCTATGGCGCCGAAGCGCGCGTGGTGCTGCAGATCGGCAATGAGCCGGCCTTGACCGGGCAGTACTACCACCCCTTCGATCTGCAGGGCCGGTATGCGTTCCAGGTGGGCGGCGGATTCCAGACCCGCAGCTTCAATCTGTACGACGATGACGGCAACAAGACCGCGCTCTACCGTGTGCGTCGCACCGGTGCGACGGTGGCGGTGGTGCGCAATGTCTCCAATGTGCTGGCACTCACCGCCGGCGTGGAGCGCTACCGGGGCAATGCCAAGATCGAGGTCGGCGACCCATCGATTCCGCGCGTGGATTTCGAGGAAGGGGCATGGATCGCGCAGGCAACGCTGGACGATATCGACAGCCTCTACTTCCCGCGTGACGGCTATCTGGTCAATGCAGGCACCTATCAATCCAGCCCCGGGCTGGGTGCTGACGCCCGGTTCGGGCAGCTGGACCTGGATGCTGTTGCGGCCAAGTCCTTCGGCAAGCATGCGGTGCAGCTGGGGCTGCGCTACCACGTCACCTCCTCGGGCCAGGCACCGGTGCAGAACCTGTACCGGCTGGGGGGGCGGTGGCGGCTTGCGGGCTTCCAGCACAACGAACTGACCGGCCAGGATTACGCGCTGGGCTTTGCCGGCTACACCTATGAACTGGGCAAGCTGCTCGGGCGCTCGGCCCAGGTCGGCGGCACGGTCGAATACGGCAATGCCTGGCAGCGGCGCAGCGACATGTCACTGAGTGACGGCATCTGGAACGGCAGCCTGTTCCTGGGTTTCGATTCCTGGATCGGGCCGTTGATCTTCGGCATGGGCTTCCGCGAAGGCGGCCGGAACGTGATCTTCATTGAACTCGGGCAGTCGTTGTGATGCCGGCAGCGCAGGTCACCAGACCTGCGACAGGATCACCCCGAGCGCGCCGCACCAGCAGACGATCACGAACCAGGCCAGCACCGCATTCGCACTGATGCCGCGGTGGCGGACGAACAGGCTCAGCACCAGCGCTGCCACCAGCGGCAGCACGAACAGGCTGACGATCCAGATCAAGGGATGTCCGTGCATGAAGGTCTCTCCATCCGCTGCAGGGCGCGCGGTACACCGCGCCGGATTCATTCGGGGAACACCAGGGTGACGGTCAGGCGCGCGGTCCAGCGGCTGGCGTACTGGGGCCGGTCCACGTTGTAGAAGCCGCCGACACCCACGCTGACCGGGGTATGTCCCACGCGCAGTACCTTGGACACGGTGGCGCCAAGCGGCACGGTCCAGGCATCGCTGCTGGCGGCCTTCCAGTTGTAGTTGGTTTCCGAGGTCACACTGAGTGACCAGCCATCGGGCAGATTGCGGGTGACGAACGGCTGCACGCTGGTGCTGCTCACATCCTCGCGGTCATCATCGCCGGCAACGGACCAGACATGGTTGGCCAGCGCGCCCACCGTCCACGCCTTGGTCTTGTGGACCAGGATGAAGGCGGGGCCGAGTGAGTATTTCCCCGTACCGAGGCTGTCGTGCGAGGCGGTATCCAGCAGCGCGGCGAAGCCGTAGCCGAATTCGGTGCCGTGCGCTTCCGCCGCGGTCTTGGGGATGTAATACCCCTGCACGAACAGGTCCCCGGTGCCGTGCTTGTCCCGCGGAAACTGGTTCCAGCTCAGCGGCAGGATCGGGCGCAGGATGAACTTGCCGTTCTCGCCCACGAAGGGAATCACCGGCTGGATCTTCAACTGCTGGTTGTGCGCGTCGCCGCCAGGCCCGACCGAGCCTTGGTAGTTGTACTGGAACGGCACGGAGATCAGCGCCGCGCCGGGATCGGCGAGCTTGCGTGCGATGTCGTCGGAGGACGCCGACCCGGCCGGCGCCTCCTGTGCGGCGAGGGGCGCGGCACCCAGCAGGGCGAGCAGCGCCAGCCAGGCCGGATGCCGCCGACACCTCATCGCGGCGCATCCACGACGATGTACTGCACCGTGGTGCCCGCATAGCGCGGCTGATACCAGGCGTTGTCGCACTGCTGGTAGCCGATGCCGTTGACGACGACCGTGCTGCAGTCCACCGGCAGCGAGTAGACGATCGAGCCGATCACGGCCGACGTGACGGCCACGCCTGCGGTGAACGCGGCGGCATCCCAGAAGGGATGGTCCCAGTACGGCGGCGGGGGCGGCGGAGGGGGTGGCCCGGGCGGATGCGGCCCGGGGCCAGGACCAGGTCCTGGGCCCGGACCGGGTCCAGGTCCTGGAGGATGAGGTCCCGGCCCGGGTCCCGGCCCCGGAGCAGGGTGGGGACCGGGACCCGGGCCAGGATGCGGGCCCGGCTCCGGGCGCGGGCCCGGGCCGGGATGCGGGGCGGGGCCAGGCCCCGGCGGGTGCGGGGTGAATCCACCGCCGCCGTGGGGCATGCCACCTCCGCCGAAGCCGCCGGCATGGGCGATCGAGGGGTGGGCAAAACCGCGCAGCCCGGGGCGCGCGTCGGCGTCGGCTGGCAGCAGCGCGGCGCCGAGCATCAGGGTCATCAGGGCCGGGGCCAGCGCGGCGCGCAGGCAAGCGGAACGGTCCATGCTCAGTTCTCCCGGTCAGTGGTCTGTACGGCCAGCGCGACCGGTACGAACACGATCTTCGTCGCGCCCTTGGGATCGAACGCCAGCTCTTTGGCGGTCACCGTGCGCCGCGTATCCCAGTTCAACGTGGCCTGGTAGGTGGGCAACGCGGGATCGCTGTGGCTGGTGATCGCCAGCTGGCGGGGCAGGTGGGTCGCGTCGGAAATCCAGACCTGCCAATCCACCCCGGGTTGCCGGAAGGCGTAGTGCTGGGTTGCCTCGCCGCCGATCCGGGCGCTGCCGATGCGCAGCGCGGACTGCAGCTGATCGGTCGGAAACGCCGGCGTGCCCCACAGGAACAGATCGGCCAGCGGCAACTCGATGCCATAGGTCGTCGCCGATTCGGTCAACAGCGCCTGGCTGCTCTTGTTCAGGCCATCCAGCGTGGCGTAGTACTTCAGCCGCGGCGAGTAGATCGTCAGCGCCTTGCCGTCGTAGAACAGCTGGCGGTGCTGGTCCTCGCTCTGGATCTCCACGAAGAAGTGGTCCGGTCCCAGCACGCGGTACGCGACGGTGCCGGGCAGGGCGATCTTCTGGCCGTCGTCGAGCACGTACTCGGTGCTGGTGGTGGCGTTGAGGCTGAAGTGCGGCAGCGCGCGCACGGCCGCGCCCATGCGCGTGAGTGCCTGTACGGCCTGGGGATCAACGCTGGCCGCCGCGGGCTGCGCCGCAAGCGGGGGAGGAAGCAGGAGCAGCGGTCCGGCCAGGACCAGCGCCAACAGCAGGCTCGATGAGGTGCGCGGCATGACAGTCTCCAGAGTGTCGTCGGTGGGGCGCGCGACGGGCCGACCCTGCTGACACTCTGCGCACCGCCCACGCGGCGGACAACCGGAGTTACACGGTAGCGCGCTAGGTATTTATACGCAGGCACCGGCCAGCGGCCGGCACCTGCGCAGGGGCCTCACGGTGTCCGGGTGGAGGCCGGTCCGCCGGCGGCGATCCAGGCGTCCACGGCCTGGCTGACCACCGTCATCGGCATCGCCCCGTTGCCCAGGATCAGGTCGTGGAACGCACGGATGTCGAAGCGGTCGCCCAGCTCCCGGCGTGCCTGCTCGCGCAGTTCCAGCAGCCGCATTTGGCCCATCTTGTAGGAGGCGGCCTGACCCGGCTGCACCAGGTAGCGGTAGACCTCGATGCGCACATCGGCCGGGGTCATGCCGGTCTTGTCCTGCATGTAGGCGATGGCCTGCTCGGGTGTCCATCGTTTGCGATGCAGGCCGGTGTCGACCACCAGCCGCACCGAGCGGAACATCTCGGCCTGCAGACGGCCCAGATCTCCGGCCGGGTCATCGCGGTACACACCGGTCTCGGACATCAGCTGCTCGGCATACAGCGCCCAGCCTTCGCTGAACGCACTCGGATTGAGGCTGCGGCGCAGCATCGGCAGCTCGGTCAGGGTCTGGCCGATCGAGATCTGGAAATGATGCCCCGGCGAGCCCTCGTGATAGGTAAGGGTGGGAATGCTCCAACGCGTATTGGAGGTGATGTCGCCCAGGTTGATGAAGAATGTGCCCGGCCGTGAGCCGTCCATCGCCGGTGGGTAGTAGTAGCCGCCGGGCGAGGTGGCCTGCATGTGCGTGGGTACCGGCTGCACCAGCAGCTTCTGCGTCGGCAGATGGCCGAAGTAGGTTGGCAGGAGCGGATCGAGAGCGCGCAGGCGCTGTTCGATGTCGCCGATCAGCTGCCTGCGGCCGGCGTCGCTGTCCTCGTACAGGTAGCGTGGGTCCTTGCGTAGCTGTTCGATGCGGGCGGCCACGCTGCCCTCGTGCAGGCCCAGCTGCTTCAGGCGGCCATCCATCGCCGTGTCCAGCCGCGCCACTTCGCGCAGGCCGATCTGGTGGATGGCATCGGCGTCCAGGTCGGTACTGGTGTACCAGCGCAGGGCCGCATCGTAGTAGGCCTTGCCCTCGGGCAGTGCCCACACGCCGTTGTTGCCGGGATGGGTCGCCAGCGTGGCCTGCACGTTGTCGAGCAGGCGTTGATACCCCGGGTTCACCGCGTCGCGCACAGCAGCGGTGGCCTGCGCGATCAGTTCAGCGCGACGGGCCGCCGGGATGGACGGCACCTTGTCCAGCTTGCGCTGCAATGACTGCACCCACAGGCTGTCCTGCGGCGCCGGTTTCAGCAGGGCACGGTACTGGTTGGCCGCGCCTTCCAGTGCAACCGCCGGCGGTACCACGCCCTGTCGGGCCTGCATGTCGACGTTGGCGCGGACCTGGTCCAGCTTGGTGCCCATCGCCTGCAGCCGTTCAATGTAGCGGCGGGCGCTGGTGTCGTCGGTCACCGCATGCTGGTTGTCCATGAACTGTGGCAGGTTGACCGGCAGGCTGAACAATTGGTCGATCGCGTAGGTGCTGCCGCCGACCGGCAACCAGGCCGCGGCCCATGGCACGGCCATCAGATCGATCTGGGTCTGGTAGAACCAGCGCGCCAGGCCGTCGCTGAGGCGTTGCTGCGGGTCCAGCGGTGCGCCCTTCCATGCACGGATCTGCGCCAGGTTGTCGACAAGAAAGCGGCGGTTGATCTCGCGCCGGGCCAGCGAGACGTCGGTCAGCTGGCCGGACAGATCACCGCCCGCATCGCCGCTGATGCCGAGCATCGTGCGCAGTTCCGGATCGGCGTTGATCGCGGCCATCGTCTGCGCATCGAGCAGGGCGTTGAACGAGGTGGTGGCCGGTGTGGTTGCCGTGGACGGCGCCTGCGCATGCGCCCCGGCGGATGCAAGCGTGAGGGTCCCGGCGATGGCGAGTGCGAGCAGGGCGGGGAATCGGCGGGCGGGCGTGGTCGGAATCACAGGGCGATCTCCGTTGGCGGGCAGGCTGCGCGCAGGCTACGCCAGCACGTACGCCAGCGCACGTATCGATCGTCACGCGTGCGCAGCCGGCTGGATGCATCCTGCGTTCCGGTGCCTTGCCCGAGCACCGTTGGCTATGTGGATATGCCCGTGCGTAAGGGCGTTCTCGGTAAAAAGACGGGCCCCAGTGAATCAAATCAAGCACTTGATCGGTGGCGGTCCTGCACGCCATTCCACCCGCGCGGGGGCACGCCCCACGGTGGATTGACGCTCTGCAACAAGTTTGCAACAAGTGCCTCCAGGTCACCTGGGGGAACCTGCCTTGCCTGCTCCGTACCTGCCACGGCGATGTCGCCGCTGACGTACCGCCTGCGCCGCCTCATCGTCTTCTTCGGGCGTAACGCCCGACCTCTGCGGAAACCACCATGAATCCTCGCGCCACCGTGCTGCGACGTCGCCGTCTGTCCGTCGCCGTGCTTGCCAGCCTGTTCACCGCCGTTCCGGTCCATGCTCAAACCGCGGCAAGTGCGCCGGGAGTCACCCAGCTCGACCAGCTCACCGTCCTCGGCAACCGCACTCAGGCCCGCACCGTGCTCGAATCGCCGGTGCCGATCGATGTGCTGGGCGCGCAGGACATCCGCAGCAGCGGCTACACCGATATCAGCCAGATCCTGCAGTCGCTGTTGCCCTCGTTCAACTTCCCGCACCCGACCACCCCGGATGGCAACACCCACATCCGCTCGGCGACGCTGCGCGGGCTTTCGCCGGACCAGACCCTGGTGCTGGTCAACGGCAAGCGCCGGCATGCCAGTGCCTGGGTCAACACCGGCGGCACGGTGGGCAAGGGCGCGGTCTCCACGGATCTCAATGCGATCCCGGTGAGTGCGATCGAGCGGATCGAAGTGCTGCGTGATGGCGCGTCTGCCCAGTACGGTTCCGATGCGATTGCCGGGGTGATCAACATCGTGCTGCGCGAGGACGCCGGCTTCGAAGGGCGGGTCAGCCGCGGCACCACCCGCGATGGCGGCGGTGGCACCACGTCCGTCGCCCTGGACACCGGCGTCGCCTTCGCCGATGGCGGCGGTCTGCACCTCACCTGGGATTATCGTGACCGCAAGGGCGCCAACCGCGCGTTGCCCGATACCCGGCAGCAGTACTTCGGGATCGGCCGCAATGGTGCGCCGGTGGCGCCGTCGGGGACCTTCGGGTCCGGCACCGGCCTGGCCCCGATCGGGGGCGCGGCGGCGGGTGCCGTGGCCGACCCACGCGAAGCCACCCTCGACCGCGATGCCCTGTGGCGCTTCGCCGACTCGGCCGACACCGTGGAAAAGACCGTGTTCGGCAACCTGCGCAAGCCGCTCGCCTGGGCCGAGGGACTGGAGGCGTATGCCTTCGGCGGCTACGGGGTAAGCGAGGGCAGTTCCAACGCCTCCCTGCGCCGCGCTGGCCAGGTCGAGAACGTGCGCGCGATCTACCCGGACGGGTTCCTGCCATGGGTCGATACCCAGAGCACCAACGCCTCGCTCGGCGCAGGCATCAAAGGTCTGCTCGGCGACTGGCATTGGGACCTGAGCAGTGTCTACGGCCGCAACAAGCTGGTCTACCGTACCCGCAACACGCTCAACGCCACGCTGGGTGCGGACAGCCCGACGGCCTTCTACAACGGTGCGCTGGAGGCCTCGCAGTGGACCACCAATCTGGATGCCAACAACAGTATCGAGCTGGGTTGGCATGCGCCCCTGCGGCTGGCGATCGGAGCGGAGTTCCGCCGCGACACCTACGGCATCTCGCCCGGTGAGCTGAACGCATACGTGTGGGGCCCGGCGCGGGTGCTTGATGGCCCATTGGCTGGTGCGGTGCCGACGATCGGCTCGCAGGGCTTCGCGGGCATCCAGCCGGCGGACGCCGGCAACCATCACCGTCACAACGTTTCCGCCTACGCCGAAGCGGAAACCGATGTGACGGATCGCTTCCTGGTCTCGCTGGCCGGGCGCTGGGAGGATTACAGCGATTTCGGCAGCACCACCAACGGCAAGCTGGCCCTGCGCTACCAGCTCGATGGCGGGGTGGCGGTGCGCGCCTCGGTCAGCACCGGCTTCCATGCGCCGGCCTTGGCCCAGCAGTACTTCAGTTCGACCAGCAGCCGCACGCTCAACAACGCGGTGACCGGGGTGCCCGAGTATGTGTTGGTGCGCACTGCACCGGTGGATACGGTGGAAGCGCGTGCCCTGGGGGCGCGCTCGCTGGAACCGGAGCAGGCGACCAATGTCACGGCCGGTCTGACCTGGGGTATCGGCGGACTGAGCGCGTCGGTGGATGTGTACCGGATCGACATCGACGATCGGATCTTCCTCTCCAGCAACTTCGTCGATGCGGCCGGGTCCACCGCGATCCGTGACTACCTGGCTGCATTGGGCTCGCCCGGCGTGACCAGCGTGCGCTACTTCAGCAACGCCGCCGATACCCGCACCACCGGCGTGGACGCTTCCGCGCGCTACCGTTGGGAGCTGGCGGACCATGGCAGGCTCACCGCCACCGTGGCCTACAACCGCAACAAGACCGAGTTGACCCACGTCGCCTCGACCCCTGCGCAGCTCACCGCGCTCGGCGTGCGCACGCCGTTGTTCGATGTCACCGAGCGCACCCGCGTGGAGAAAGGCCAGCCGCGCGACAACCTGACGCTCGCGCTTGGCTGGGATGTCGGCCGCTGGGGCATCCACCTCGGCATGCACCGCTACGGTGAGATCGAAGGCGTGGCGGCAACCAACCAGAGCGCGGCCAATGTCGCCGCCTTTGCGCAGGGCTCGACCCGGTTCCGTACGCTGCCGACCGAAGCGGGTAGTGCTGGCAATGTCGACGTGATCCAGAAACTGGAGGCGCGCTGGGTCACCGATCTGGACATCGCCTTCCGCGCCACCGACACGGTCACTCTCGTGCTGGGCGCCAACAACCTCTTCAACACCTATCCCACCCGCAACATCGCCACCACCCCACAGGTCTCCGGCGCGGACACCTTTGGCGTGTTCCCGTACAGCGAGCTGTCGCCGTTCGGTTGGAGTGGCACCTACTACTACGCACGCCTGGAGGCGCGTTTCCAATGACCCGTTCCACGACTGCAGGCCACCTGCCTGCCGACCCGCAGCGCCGCTACTGGCTGCGCGCCGGGCTGACCAGTGCCGCAGCCGTCGCGCTGGCGCCGGCCGCTGGATCCGCTGCGCCGCCCGCCGTGACGGCCGCCGGACGCACCACGGACCTGCTGCGGCTGGACCTCAATGAAAGCAGCTACGGCCCGTCCCCTCGGGTCGGGCCCGCGTTACAGCGCGCGCTGGCGGAGGCACCGCGATATGTCAGCGCCGCGCAGCTGCAGGCGTTGCAGAGCCAGATCGCCACGCTGGAAGGGGTCGCGCCCGAACAGGTCATCGTCGGTGAGGTACTGGAAGCCCTCGGCCAGCATCTGGCGCTGAACCAGGGCGCGGGAGGTTTCATCTACAGCGTGCCCGGGTATGGCGCCCTGGTGGATGCGGCCAGGCCCTTTGGCGGCCGGGCGGTGGAAGTGCCGTTGAACGCGCGGCTGGAGAATGATCTGCCCGCATTGCTGGCGGCGATCGCGCCGGATACCCGCGCGCTGTTCGTGGTCAATCCGCACAACCCGTCCGGCACGCTGAGCCCCGGGGCCGAGTTCGATCGTTTCGTGAGCGCCGCGCAGGCGCGCACGCTGGTGATCGTCGACGAGGCGTACCTCGACTACCGCGAGGATGCCGCCACGTTGAGCGCGGTGCGCCTGCTGCGGCAGGGCCAGAACGTGGTGGTGTTCCGCACGCTGGGCAAGATCCATGCCCTGGCCGGGCTGCAGGTCGGGTATGCGCTGGTGCCTGCGGCGCTCGCCGAGGCACTGCGCCAGCGCGGCGTCGGCGGCGCGCACGCGCAGAACCAGTTGTCGCTGGCCGCTGCATCAGCGGCACTAGCCGATCCCGCCCACGTGGCCCAGGTCCGGCGCAGCGTGGCGGCCGAGCGGCAGCACTGGCAGCAGGTCCTGAGTGGGCTGCGCCTGCGCTCGACCGAAGCGGCCGGCAATTTCGTGTTCGTCGATACCGGGCACCCCCATGCAGCCGTCGCCGCCGGGCTGCTGCAACAGGGCGTGCGCATCGCCCGTGTGTTCGCCCCGTATGACACCTGGGTGCGGATCACCGTCGGCACGCCGGCGGAGAACCGGCGTGCGCAGCAGGCGTTGCGCAGCGTGCTCGCCCAGCTGGGCAAGGCCCAGAATGGGGCGGCGGCGTAGACGCTGCCCGACGCGCCGTCAGCCGCCGATGCGCTCGAAGCCATCCGCGCTCCAGTCCTCACTGCCCACACCGTGATGGATCACGAACAGGCCCTGCGGATCGTAGCGGCGCTTGGCGGCCTGCAGCCGTGGGTAGTTCGGCCCCCAGAACGCCTGCTGCCAGTCCTTCTGGAAGTAATCGCTCTCCGAGACATAGGCCGGGGCCGAGGGCGCCACCACGCTCAGGGCCTGGTAGGCGCGCGCCACGTTCAAGGCGCCCCGGCGTGCCCGGGGCTCATCCACCGTGCGCCCCAGGCCCGGATACACCGGCCCGCTGGCATTACCGATGATCGCCAGCGCGAAGGCGTCCAGCACGGCCGGATGGGTGGCCGTGTCGCGGCTGGCGGCCAGCGCCGCCGCCGGCGCACCGAACAGGCCTTTGTTGCAGTGCAGGCCGACATCCATGTGATCGGCGGCCGCACAGATCGCGGCGGCGGCCTGCTCACGCTGCGCATCGTCCAGCAGCCCCGACGGCAGCCACGCCGATGCGTAGCCATGCAGGAACCAGCCCACCTGGCCCTGGTCGCCCTTCCACAGCATGTGCCGGGAGGAGGCGCCATCGCGGGTGTCCTCGGCGATGAGGGCAGGGGCGTGCTGGCGGAAGAAGTCCGCGTCCCAGAAGTCTCTGGCCGGCATCGCCAGTGCCTGCAAGGGTTCGGTGATGGTGTAGGCCGGCCGGGCGCGGATCCAGTCCAGGAACGGCGTCCAGGTCGCTTCGGCCGCGTCGCGCGACAGGCCCTGGAACACCATCGAGATCGACAGCCGGCGCGTGTCCTTGAAGGTGAACTGCTCACCCCAGTGCGGGTTGCACAGCGTGTCGCGGTAGAAGCGGAGCATCTCCGCCGCCAGTGCCCGCCAGCTGGCGTCGTCGCTGGACTGGATCTGGCAGGAGACGCCGCCGAAGGTATCGGGCAGGTCATGGGTCCGCAGCGTCATCCGGGTGACGATCCCGAAACTCGCGGCGCAGCCGCCCTTCAAGGCCCAGAACAGGTCTGGCTCGTTGTCGGCGTTGACGGTGCGGATCTGCCCGTCGGCGGTGACGATCTCGGCTTCGAGCAGGCTGGCCGCGGCCGTGCCATGCGCTTTGGAGAAACTGCCGAAGCCGCCGCCGGTGACCAGGCCGGTCACGCCCACCGAGGTGCAGCCGCCGCCCTGGACATAGCGCCCGCCGCGGGTGGTGACCGCGTCGTAGGCGTCGATCCACATCGCCCCGGCGCCTACGCTGACCGCCGGCTGCGGCGCCGTGCCCGGGCGGGCGTTGTGGGCGACGAAGGCATCGTGCAGCTCGACCTCCTTCATCGCGCGGGTCCAGACCAGCAGCGAATCCGGCGCGCAGGAGGTGCCGTGATAGCTGTGCCCGCCGCCTTTGACCACCAGCCGCAGGCGGTGGGTGCGGGCGAAGTTCACCGCCGCGGCCACATCGGCGCTGTTGGCGGCGGCCACCACCTTCGCGCTGGGTACTGACCGCCATGCGCCGAAGTAACCACTGGTCTGGGTGAGCGCGGGCGCATCGCCGAGGAAGAACGGATTCTGCAGCTGCTCCAGCGCGGCGGCGCGGGTGGCGGCATCAGCGAGAAAGGGGGACTGCGGCACCGACAGCCGACCGCCGACTGCCCGCGACAACTGGTCCCAGTCGGCGGCAGCCGGCCACCCCGCAGCGCCGGGCCGGACCCTCGCACGCGTCGCTGCGACGGCAGGACCGGCCTTGAGCAGCATCGGCAGCAGCGGCAGGGTCAGCCCGGCCTTGAGGCAATCGCGTCGTTTCATGAGGGTGGTTCCTGCGGCAGCAGCGTGGTTGATGCCAGCGAGTGTGTTCCCGCAGAGGCCCGCGGGCCCTGGCCTGGGGCCGGATGTCGGTGATGAAGGGACGAGTGGCGGGGACTCAGGGGCGGGCGGTGCCAGCCGCAGACACGTCGGTCCCGCGCCGATTGACGGATGCCCGACGCGGCATACCCTAGTCTGGTTCCATTGCGCTCGCGGCCGTCGCTGGGCGAGCGCCCCACGACATCCGGATCCATGCCCACCTCGAACGACCCCGCCCCCGGCGCACTGGCCACCTTCACCCCGGCCACGCGCGATTGGTTCACGGCAGCCTTCGCTGCGCCCACGCCAGTGCAGGACCATGCCTGGGCGGCGATCAGCGCCGGCCAGCACACTCTGGTCATCGCGCCGACCGGCTCAGGCAAGACCCTGGCCGCGTTCCTGCACGCGATCGACCAGCTGTTCCGCAGCGGTGAGCAGCAGAGCGGTGGGCGGCCGGCGACGGCGACATCCACCAAGCGCGGCACCCGTGTGCTGTATCTCTCGCCGATCAAGGCGCTTGGCGCCGATGTCGAGCGCAACCTGCAGAGGCCCCTGCAGGGGGTGAGTGCCGAACGCGAGCGACGCGGCGATCCAGCGGTCACCCTGTCCGTCGCGATCCGGACCGGGGACACCACCCCGGCGGAGCGGGCGCGGCTGCTGCGGCGTCCGCCCGACATCCTGATCACCACACCCGAATCGCTGTTCCTGATGCTCACCTCACAGGCGCGCGAGACGTTGCGCGACGTGCATACCGTGATCATCGATGAGATCCACGCGGTGGCCGGCAGCAAGCGCGGCACCCACCTGGCGTTGAGCCTGGAGCGCCTGGATGCCCTGTTGCAGGTGCCCGCGCAGCGCATCGGGCTCTCGGCCACGGTGCGCCCGGTGGAGGAGGTCGCGCGGTTCCTCGGCGGCGACCGTCCGGTCAGCGTGGTCCATCCGCCGTCGCAGCGGGCGCTGGAAGTCCGGATCGTGGTGCCGGTCGAGGACATGGCCGACATTCCGCCGCATCCCGCTGTCGCCGATGCACCCGCCTCCGCCGGCCGGGTCGGCTCGATCTGGCCGCATGTGGAGGCCAGCATCCTGGACCAGGTGCTGGCGCGACGTTCGACGATCGTGTTCGCCAACTCACGGGGCGTGGCCGAAAAGCTGACTGCCCGGTTGAATGAACTGCATGCCGACCGTGTCGCCCGTGGCCAGCTCCCGTCGCTTGCCTCGACGGCGGCGGCTGCCCCCGAGCACTACGGGTCGTTCAACGGCGGCACCGCCGGGCGGGCCGCCGGAGCGGACGCGCTGATCGCCCGGTCGCACCATGGCTCGGTGTCCAAGGAACAGCGCCGCGAGATCGAACAGGCGCTCAAGTCCGGCGAGCTGCGCTGTGTCGTGGCCACCTCCAGCCTGGAGCTGGGCATCGACATGGGGCTGGTTGATCTGGTGATCCAGGTCGCCGCGCCGCCTTCGGTCGCCAGTGCGCTGCAGCGGGTGGGGCGGGCCAGCCATCAGGTCGGGGGCATCTCCACTGGCCTGGTCTACCCACGCACGCGGCGCGACCTGATCGATGCGTCCGTGGCGGTCGAGCGCATGCTGGCCGGTGAGATCGAAGCGATCGATCCGCCGCGCAATCCGCTGGACGTACTGGCCCAGCAGACAGTGGCCGCCGCGGCGATGGAGACACTGGACGTGGACGCCTGGTATGCGCGCGTACGGCGTGCCGCGCCGTACCGTTCGCTGCCGCGCAGCGCGTTCGATGCCACCCTGGACATGCTGGCCGGGCGTTATCCCTCCGATGATTTCGCCGGCTTCCGCCCGCGGCTGGTCTGGAACCGCGACACCGGTGCGCTGAGCGCGCGGCCGGGCGCGAAACAGCTGGCGGTCACCAGCGGTGGCACCATCCCGGACCGCGGCATGTTCGGTGTGGTGCTTCCGGAAGGCGAGGAGCGTGCCGGGTCGCGCCGGGTCGGTGAGCTCGATGAGGAGATGGTCCACGAATCACGGGTCAACGATGTGATCACCTTGGGCGCCACCTCGTGGCGGATCGAGCAGATCACCCATGATCAGGTCGTGGTGACCCCCGCGCCGGGGCGCTCGGCGCGCTTGCCGTTCTGGCGCGGTGAGGGCGTGGGGCGCCCGGCCGAACTGGGCGAGGCGGTGGGTGCCTTCATCGGTGCGCTGGATGCCGGTGTTGCCGAAGCGGGCATGCCGGCCGGGCTGCGGGAGCGGCTGCAGGCCTGCGGATTGGCGGACAACGCGATCACCAACATCGCCGGTCTGCTGGCCGAACAGCGTGAGGCCACCGGCGTGCTGCCCACCGATCGCACGCTGGTGCTGGAGCGCTGCCGCGATGAGGCCGGTGACTGGCGGCTGATGTTGCATTCCCCCTATGGGCGGCGCGTACACGATCCCTGGGCGCTGGCGGTGGCCGCGCGCATCCGCGAACGCTGGGGGGTGGATCCGGCGGTGGTGGCCAGCGACGACGGCATCATCGCGCGGCTGCCCGACGCGGAGGGGCGCCTGCCGGGGGCGGAGTTGTTCCTGTTCGAGCCGGAGCGGCTGCGCAGCGACGTCACGCGCGCCGTGGGCGGCTCGGCCCTGTTCGCCGCGCGCTTCCGCGAATGTGCCGCACGTGCGTTGTTGCTGCCGCGGCGCACGCCGGGTCGTCGCTCGCCGCTGTGGCAGCAGCGCCTGCGCGCCGGTGAACTGCTGGCCATCGCGCAGGGGTATCCCGAGTTCCCGATCCTGATCGAGACCGCGCGTGAGTGCCTGCAGGACGTCTACGATCTCGATGCGCTGGGGGCGCTGATGCAGCGGCTGACCGACGGCCGCGTGGCGATCGCCGATGTCACCACCGAGGTGCCGTCGCCGTTCGCGGCGAACCTGCTGTTCGGCTACGTCGCCGAGTTCATGTACGGCACCGATGTGCCACTGGCCGAGCGACGCGCGTCGGTGCTGTCACTGGACAGCGGCTTGCTGGGGGATCTGCTCGGCCAGGTCGATCTGGGCGAACTGCTGGATGCGGCCGTGGTGGAGCAGGTGGGCAGCGAGCTGCAGCGCCTGGCGCGCGACCGCCAGGCGCGCGGCAAGGAAGGGGCGGCCGATCTGCTGCGCGAACTGGGCCCGCTCACCGATGAAGCGATGGCGCTGCGGCGGGTCGATGACGATCCTGCTGGGCATCTGCACGATCTCTGTGTGGAGCGGCGTGCGATCCAGGTCCAGATCTCCGGCCGCCTGCACTGGGCGGCCATCGAAGATGCCGCGCGCCTGCGCGATGCGCTGGGGGTCACCCTTCCGCGCGGCATCCCCGAGACCTTCCTGCAGGCCTCATCGGACCCGCTGGGCGAGCTGCTGGGCCGATATGCGCGTACCCATGCGCCGTTCACCACGGCCGAGGTGGCGGCCGCGTTCGGATTGGGCGTGGCCGTGGCCGATGCGGCACTCACGCAGCTGGAGACGCAGGGCAGGCTGCTCAAGGGTCGTTTCGGTGTGGCGCGTCGCGACGCCGAGGCCCTCGGCGAGGCCGCCGAGCCGGCGCCGCTGGCCCGTCACGAATGGGTGGGTGAGGCGGTGTTCCGTCGGCTGCGGGTGCGCTCGCTGCAGGCGGCACGCGAGGCGACCCGGCCGGTCACGCGCGACGCCTATGCCTTGTTGTTGCTGGAGCGGCATGGGCTGCTGGCCGATGCCGAACGGGCTGCACGTGGCATCACTCACCGCGGGCCGGGTGCGCTGGAGGGCATCGACGGCGTGCTGCGCGTGGTGGACCTGCTGGCGGGCGTGGCACTGCCGGCGTCGGTGTGGGAACAGCAGGTCCTGCCCGCGCGCGTGGTCGATTACGCGCCGGCGATGCTCGATGAGCTGCTCGCTACGGGCACCGTGGTGTGGGCCGGGCACGGGCGGCTCGGTGAGGAGGACGGACTGGTCTCGCTGCACCTGCAGGAATTCGCGGCAGAAACGCTGCCCGCGCTTGCGGGGGCAAGCGCGCTGTCACCGCTGCAGGACGCGCTGCTGCAGGTGCTGGCCGACGGGGGCGCGTACTTCGCGCGCCAGCTGGTCACCGCGGTGGGCACGCACGGGGTGCGGGCCGGCTACCCGCCGATGGAGATCACCGCCGCGCAGCTGCACGACGCCTTGTGGGGCCTGGCCTGGTCGGGGCACCTGACCACGGATCTGTGGGCGCCGCTGCGCGGCATGGCCGGGGGCCGCGCGCCACGGCCGCGGGTCGCGCGCGCCTCGCGGCGCGGTCGACGCGTCCGTGGCATCCCGATGCACGACACGCCCTTGGCCGACGGCGCGCCGGCCGTGATCGCCAGCTTTGCGGCCCCCGCGCTGGCCGGGCGCTGGTCGCTGTTGCAGCGTGAGGCGATCAGTGACACGGCGCGCGCGGTGGCGCTGGCCGAGGGCCTGCTGGACCGGCACGGCATCGTGACCCGCGGGGCCGCGATGGCCGAAGGGATCGCCGGCGGCTTCCCGGCGCTGCAACAGGTGTATCGCGGCATGGAGGATGCGGGACGGGTGCTGCGTGGGCGCTTCGTGGACGGGCTGGGCGGGGCCCAGTTCGCCGATCGCCTGATCGTGGATCGACTGCGTGGCGTCGCCGATGCCCTGCGGCCCGGGGCTGGCGAGGTGGCGATCGGGCTGTCCGCGGTGGACCCCGCCAACCCGTTCGGTACCGTGGTGCCCTGGCCGGTGCACGGCTCGGCGGTCCGGCCGGTGCGACGTGCCGGCGCCGTGGTGGTGATCGGCGGTGGGCGCCTGTTGATGTACCTGGCCCAGGGGGGCCGCCAGCTGCTGACGTTCTTCGATGCGGACGATGTGTCCCTGGCCGGCACGACGGCTGCCGCGGCGCACGCGCTGGCCGCCGCACTGCGGCGGGGCCGGCGCACCTCGTTCACCGTGGAGCTGATCGACGCTGCGCCGGCCCGACGCGATGGCCTGATGGATGCGCTGCGGGCCGCCGGTTTTTCCAGTGCGCCAAAAGGCATCAGCTGGGAAGGGTGAGCAGGGGGAGGCGAAGACTTACTGACGCCGTCTAAGTAGAAACACGCTGGCCGCGACGATGACCGACACGGACTATTGAGCACCACCGTCGTCGGAGAAGTGCATGGCCAGCTCATCCGCAAAGAAGAAGCCCAGTTCATCCACAAAGAAGCCCAACATCCTCGTCATCTGGGGAGACGACATCGGCATCTCCAACCTGAGCTGCTACTCGCGCGGGTTGATGGGCTACCAGACCCCGAACATCGACCGCATCGCCAACGAAGGCATGCTCTTCACCGATTCCTACGGCGAGCAGTCCTGTACCGCCGGCCGGTCCTCCTTCATCACCGGGCAGAGCGTGCTGCGGACCGGTCTGTCGAAGGTGGGCATTCCGGGCGCGCCGGTCGGCATGAACGAGAAGATCGTCACCATTGCCGCGCTGCTGAAGAACGAGGGCTATACCACCGGGCAGTTCGGCAAGAACCATCTTGGTGATCTGAACCACATGCTGCCCACCAACCATGGGTTCGATGAGTTCTACGGCAATCTCTACCACCTCAATGCCGAAGAAGAGCCGGAGATGTACGACTACTTCCCCAAGGACGAGTTCGGCGATTTCATCGAGACGATCAAGCCGCGGGGTGTGATCCACAGTTTCGCCACCGACAAAGAGGACAGCACCGACCAGAAGCGCTGGGGCAAGGTAGGCAAGCAGAAGATCGAAGACACCGGCCCGCTGGACCGCAAGCGCATGCTGACCTGCGATGACGACTTCGCCGACCGCGCCAAGGGCTTCATCAAGAAGGCGAACGACGACGACACGCCGTTCTTCGTCTGGGTCAACTTCACCCACATGCACCTGATCACGCATACCAAGAAGGAAAGCCTGGGGCAGGCCGGGCGCTGGCAGTCGCCGTATCACGACACGATGATCGACCACGACAAGAACGTGGGCTCGTTGCTCGATTACCTCGACGAACTGGGCATCGCCGAAGACACCCTGGTGGTGTACTCCACCGACAACGGGCCGCACCGCAATTCGTGGCCGGATGGCGGCATGACGCCGTTCCGCAGTGAGAAGGACACCAACTGGGAAGGCGCGTTCCGGATTCCGCTGGTGGTGCGTTACCCGGGCAAGATCAAGCCGGGTTCGGTGTCCAACGAGATCGTCCAGCACCATGACTGGCTGCCGACCTTCCTGGAACTGGCGGGCAACAAAGGTGTGGTCAACGACCTCAAGAAAGGGGTCAAGGCGATCGGGCGCACCTACAAGAACCACATCGACGGCGTCAGCCTGCTGCCGTATCTCACCGGCAAGGAGGAAAAGTCGCCGCGCAAGCTGTTCGTCTACATCTCCGATGATGGCGACATGCTGGGCATCCGCTACGACAACTGGAAGGTGACCTTCATCGAGCAACGCTGCAAAGGCACGATGCAGCTGTGGGGCGAACCGTTCACGGTCATGCGCATCCCCAAGATCTACAACCTGCGCACCGATCCGTACGAGTTCGCGGATGTGACCTCCAATACCTATTGGGACTGGTACATCAACCACGTCTACATCGTGTACGGCGCGATCGCGCTGCTCACGAAATTCAACGAGACGTTCGTGGACTTCCCCAAGATCCAGAAGCCGAACACGTTCACGGCCGACCAGGCCGTGGAGAAGCTGCAGGAAGCGGTGACGGGCAAGTAGCGGCTGCGGCCATCGCGTAGACGGATCCACAAACGGGGGGACGGAATGTCCCCCCGTTCGCGTGTCCGTTCCGTCAGGCGGCCTCGGAGGCTGCCTGTGCGTGGGTCGGGGCGTACGCCGGGTAGTCGATATACCCGGTGGCGCCGCCACCATAGAACGTGTCCCGATCGGCGGGCGCCAGCGGCCAGCCGTTCTGCAGGCGCGCCACCAGATCCGGGTTGCTGATGAACGGAGTGCCGAAGGCCGCCAGGTCGATCAGGCCCGCATCGATCAGCTGCTCGGCCCGCTCACGGGTCATGCCGCCGGCAAGGATGAGGGCGGTCCCGGGCAGGTGCGGCTTCAACGTGCGCAACAGGCCGCTGAAGCCCGAATCGCCAGCGCCATCGACCGATTTCTGGCCGACCTTGAAACCGGACTGGTCCATGAGGTGCACGTAGGCCAGGCCACGCTGCCCGATCGCCTGGATCAGTGCGGTATAGGTGGCGTCGATTTCCGGGTAGTGCGGCATGTCGAACAACTGGCCATAGGGCGAGAGCCGGATGGCGGTCCGTGCGGCGCCGATACGTGCGACCACGGCGTCGATCACCTCCAGCGTGAAGCGCAGGCGATTGTCCAGCGACTGCGGACCGTACTGGTCGGTGCGGTCATTCACCTGCGGATTGATGAACTGCTCGTGCAGGTAGCCGTTGGCGCCGTGGATTTCCACGCCGTCGAAGCCGGCCTCGATGGCATTGGCGGCTGCCTGCGCGAACTCCGCCACGATGCGCGGAATCTCTTCGGTCTCCAGCTGGCGCGGCGCCGGGGCGGCGACCAGCGCCGGTTGGCCCTGCTCGTTATAGCCGAACGCCTGGGCGCCGACCGGCAGCTTCGAACTGGCACTGACCGGGCGCGCATCGTTGGCCTGGATGGTGGGGTGCGAGACGCGCCCGACATGCCAGATCTGCGCGAACATCCGGCTGCCCAGCGCATGGACCGAATCGGTGGTCAGGCGCCAGCCGGCGATCTGCTCGGCCGTGAAGATGCCGGGATTGAACAGGTAGCCCTGGCCCTCTCGGGAAATGGGCGTGCCTTCGCTGACGATCAGGCCGGCGGTGGCACGCTGGGCGTAGTACAGGGCAGTTCGCTCATCGGCGGCATCCTGCGGGGCGCGTGCACGGGTCAGCGGGGCCATGACCACGCGGTTGCGCAGCGGGATGCCCGCGAGGTCGAATGTATTGAAAAGGGAGCTCATGGGGGTTCCTGAGGGGGCGAGGGGGGGGGCGTGGCGGGTTCGCCATGCGCTTCACTTCATCGTATGGGCGTGCTATATCGGCCACAATGCGGCTATTCGGCAAATGACTATTGCTGAAACAGCAATCACGATTCCAAGGCGCCCGCCATGCAGCTCAAAGCCCTCCGCTATTTCCTCACCGTCGCCGCCACCGGCAGCTTCCTGGCCACGGCGCGCCAGTACCGGGTGCCAGCCTCATCGGTGTCGCGCTTCATCGCGGCGCTTGAACAGGACGTGGGGCACCAGCTGTTCTACCGAAGCACCCGGGCGGTGCGGTTGACCGAAGCGGGCGAGCAGTTCCATCAGCAGGTGCGAGACGCCGTGGACCTGCTCGATGACGCGGTCGGGCAGCTGGAAGGGCGCGATGCCGAGCTGCGGGGCCTGATCCGCATCAACGCCCCCGAGTCACTGGGGCGGCTGCACATCGCACACATCGTCAATACGTTGCAGGCGCGGTATCCCGAGTTGATCGTCGAGCTGACCCTGACCGACACGCTGATCGATCCCGTCCAGGAAGGCGTGGATATCATCATCCGGGTCGGGCTGCTGATGGATTCGGGCCTGATCGGCAAGGTCATCGCGCCCCACCGCAACATCCTCGCCGCCAGCCCGGCCTACCTTGCCGCGCATGGCACGCCGGTGGTGCCGGAGGACCTGCTGCAGCATCAATGTCTGGTCTACAAAGGGCAGCTGGGCATCCAGAAGTGGTACTTCCGTTCCTCGCCGGAGGTGCCGTTCAAGGCGGTGAACGTGACCGGCCCCCTGCGCAGCAACAATGCCGAAGCGCTGCTGGCGGCGGCCATTGCCGGGCGTGGCGTGGTGCTGTTCCCCACCTGGCTGTTCAACGCAGAAACGCTGCACAGTGGCAGCATGGTCACGCTGCTCGGCGACTGGGAGTTCTCCCCGCAATCCGAACGGGTGTATCTGCAGCTGCTCTCGCCAGAAAACAGACTGCGCTCACGCAAGGTGCGCGAGGTGTCGGCCTTCCTCACCGAGGCGATCGGATCGCCGCCGTACTGGGATCGTGCTGATCGGTGAGTCATGGGCACCCCCATCACACCGGGGATGGCAGGATCGGGTGAGATTCGCCCCTCACCAGGAGACCACCATGGCTTCGACCGTTGTCCTGACCCGATCGTGGGTCATCCATCCCTTCCACGCCGCTGTACTGGGCGGGGTGCTGCCGTTGTTCCTGGCGGCGCTGCTGGCCGACTACGCGTACTGGAGCACGTACGAGATCCAGTGGGCGAACTTTGCCTCCTGGCTGCTGATCGGCGCGATGGTGATGACAACGCTCGCCTTGCTGTGCGGGATCGTCGGCCTGGTCCGTCGCAGCCGCAACCTGGCGTATGTCGTGATTCTGGCGGTGACCTGGGGCGTGGGTTTCATCAACTGCCTCCACCACGCGCGCGACGCGTGGGCGGTGATGCCGGCGGGCCTGGTGCTCTCGGTGATCCTGACAGTGCTGGCGCTGATCGCCACCTGGGTGGGACTGTCCAGCCTGCGCGTGGGAGGTGTGCGATGAGCCGCCAGACGACGCTCCGGATCCTCTCGCTGTCCGCGCTGGCGGTCGCTCTGGCGGCCTGCAGCAGCAAGGCGCCCCCGCTTGACCAGTACGGCGGCAGCCCGGAGATGCCCGCGCCGCATCGCGGGTTGATGCCGGACATGACCATCGCCAAGCCGGCGCAGTGGGGCGATACCTTGCCGACGGTGCCCAAGGGCTACCGCATTTCGGCGATCGCCACCGATCTGAACATCCCGCGGCAGACCCTCATGCTGCCCAATGGCGACATCCTGGTGGCTGAAGGTCGCGGCGGCAGCGCGCCCGCGCTCAAGCCGAAGGATGTGATTGCCGGCAAGATCAAGGCCAAGGGCAATACCTCGGTCAAGAGTGGCAATCGACTGACCCTGCTGCGCGACGCCGATGGCGACGGCACCTATGAACTGAAGACGGTGTTTGCCGACAATCTCAACGCGCCCTATGGCCTGGCGCTGATCGGCAATGCCATCTATGTGGCCAACCAGGACGCGGTGGTGCGCTTCGACTATCAGGAAGGGCAGACCAAGGCGGGCGCGGCGCCGGTCAAGCTGACCGATCTGCCGTCGGCGATCAACCACCACTGGACCAAGGCGATGACCGCCAGCGCCGATGGCCGTTATCTGTACGTGGGTATCGGTTCCAACAGCAACATCACCGAACGCGGCATGGCGGTGGAGATCGATCGCGCGCGGATCTGGCAGATCGACGTGGCCACCGGTGCGCACAAGGATTACGCCACCGGTATCCGCAATCCCACCGCGCTGGCGATCCAGCCGGGCACCGGCACGCTGTGGGCCGTGGTCAATGAACGCGATGAGATCGGCCCGAACCTCGTGCCCGATTACCTCACCTCGGTGAAGGAGGGCGGCTTCTATGGCTGGCCTTACAGCTACTGGGGCAAGAATGTGGATCGCCGCGTGATGCCGCAGAACCCGGAGAAGGTCGCCTCGGCGATCGCCCCGGATTACGCACTGGGCTCGCATGTGGCGGCACTGGGCGTGGCCTTCTCGTCCGAGGTGATGGGTACGCAGTTTGCCGATGGCGTGTTTGTGGGCGAGCATGGCAGTTGGAACCGCAATCCCCCGGTCGGCTACAAGGTCGTGTTCGTGCCCTTCAGCAATGGCCGTCCGGCCGGCGAGCCGATCGATTTCGTGAGCGGCTTCTTCGGCGAAGACGGCAAGACCCGTGGCCGCCCGGTGGGCGTCACGGTCGACCCGCGTGGCGCGCTGATCGTCGCCGATGACCTCTCCAACACCATCTGGCGGGTCACCCGCGACGGCGCTCAGTAACCTCTTAACGGGGACGGAGGTAATTAATAACTACCTCCGTCCCTGTTATTTCACTGTTATTTCAGCGCAACTGCTTCAGCAGGACCTGGGCCGCCTCTGCAGACGAGGCGGGGTTCTGGCCGGTGATCAGCAGGCCATCGGTAACCACATAGGAACCCCAGTCCGGGCCCTTGGAGTACGTTCCGCCTGCGGCCTTGAGCATGTCTTCGACCAGGAAGGGCACCACGTCGGTGAGGCCCACGCCTTCTTCTTCCGTGTTGGTGAAGCCAGTGACGTTCTTGCCCTGCACCAGCGGCGCACCCTCGGCAGTCTTGACGTCACGCAGCACGCCCGGGGCATGGCAGACCAGCGCGACCGGCTTGCCGGCGGCGATGAACGCCTCGATCAGGGCAATGGAGTGGGCGTCTTCGGCAAGGTCCCACAGCGGGCCATGGCCGCCGGGATAGAACACGGTGTCGAAATCGGCCTGTGAGACGCTGTCCAGGCGGACGGTGTTGGCCAGCTGTGCGTTGGCATCGGCGTCGGCTTCAAAGCGACGGGTCGCGTCGGTCTTGAAGTCCGGCTCGTTGCTCTTGGGATCCAGCGGCGGCTGCCCACCCTTGGGCGAGGCCAGCACGATCTCCGCGCCGGCATCCTTGAAGGTGTAGTAGGGCGCGGCCAGCTCTTCCAGCCAGAAACCGGTCTTCTTGCCGGTGGTGCCGAGTTCGTCGTGCGAGGTCAGAACGATGAGGACGTTCATGGGTGATGCTCCTGTGGGTGCTTGATTAGACTGGTCGTCTAGTGATGGGGCCGAGAAAAACACGCCGATGGGGGCGTGCGCGAGACATCCCCCTTGTCAGGGGGCGGTATGCAGAAGGCGGGCGGTCAACGCCACGGCGTCGTCGAACGGGCGGGTGCTGCGGGCGATCTTGACCATGATGCTGGTCCCGAGCCACAGCTGGTACAGGCTGCGCGCGACAGCATCGGGCGGGTCCTGGATTGTCACCGATCCGTCAGCGACACCCGCTGCAATCGCATGTGCGAGCCGATCGGTGATCCCTGTGGTGCCACGCTGGAGTGCGGTCCGCATGGGTTCGGAGAGGTCCGCCACTTCGGCACCGAGCTTTACAGCCAGGCACTTGCCCTGGCAGTCCTCGAAGGACTGGCTGTCCTGCCAGGCGCGGAAGTAGGCTTCCAGCTGCTCGGCCTTGGTCTGCCCAGGCTGACGGAAGATACGGTCCATATCAGCGAGATAGGCGGTGAAGTAGTCCTCCAGCATCGCCTCGCCGAAGGCTTCCTTCGAGGCGAAGTAGTGGTAGAACGAACCCTTGGGCACCCCGGCCGCGGCGAGGACCTCGTTGAGGCCGACCGCGGAAAAGCCCTTGGCACTCATGATCCGCTGGGCGGTGGTCAGGAGGGTGTCGCGAACCGGGGAGCTGGCGGTGGGGGAGTTCATGGACGCCACTGTACGCCTGATTAGACCGGTCGTCTAGTGTCTGCTTGCGTGGTTTACGGGAAGCCGGCCAGCGGCCGGCACTACCCCGTCCCCGGGCGGCGATTGCCGACGGGGAGGGGGCAGATCAAGGTATATTCCCCGGCCCCATTTTCCTTGCCAGATATCGCCCCGCCATGAGCACGCCCCGCAAACACTACAAGCACCCCGCAGAATCCGAGATCGGCAACGGCACGATCTACCTCGAGGCGCAGGGCGATGTGATCGTGCGGCAGGTGGAGAGCTACCGCAGCGTGCTGGTCTGGGCCGACAAAACCGGACAGGCCGATGAACGCTTTCCGCTGTCCGATCAGCCGCTGTCCTGGCTGGATCTGGATTCGGATGACGCGATCACCGCCAGTCAGTTTGAGGCCGTGTGGAAGCAGGCCAAAGCCGTTTCGGGCTGAGTGGGCCGGTAGGCTGGCGTCATACCGTCCAACCCGTGCTTTCCGCCGCCGCCACATGCATCAGTTGATCCAGCTGGCGCAGCGCCCGGTGCAGTTCCTGGCGGTTGGCGGCGGCACCCAATGAAATCCGCACCGCATCGTTGATCGCCACGCCCTCCGGCGTGAATGCCGATGACGGTGCGATGCCCAGGCCCTGCAGCCGTGCGGCGTGGGTCAGGCTGGCATCGGTCCAGTGCGCGGGAAGGCGGCACCAGGCGTGTACGCCCGCGCAGTGCTGCAGGAACCGTGGCGACAACGCCGACTGCGCCAGATAGCGGCGCTCGGCGGCTTCGTCCTGCACCAGTTTCAGCATCGCCTGCGCGGAGCCATCCAGGATCAGCTGCGTCACCAGTGCGTTCATCAATGGCGGCGCCATCAGGTTGACCGCGCGCAGGGCATCCAGCACGCCTTGGCGCGAGACGCCATCGGGCAGCTGCACAAACCCGGTGTGCAGGCCCGGGCTCAGGCATTTGGACAGCGTGGAGATGTAGCAGGTGTGCTGCGGCGCCAGCAGCGCAAGCGGGGCAGGGGCCTGGTTCTCCAGCAGCCAGTAAGGGTCGTCTTCGATCAATCGCAGATTCTGCGCGCGCACCACCTCGGCCAGCGCTTCACGGCGTTCCTGCGGCAGCGTGTGGCCCGTGGGGTTCTGTGCGGTCGGGTTGAGATAGACCACCCGCGCGCTGTGTTTCCTCGCGGCACGCGCCAGTGCATCCGGGCGCATGCCGTGCGAATCGCACTCGACCACTTGCAGGCGACGCTGCAGCACCCGCGCGGCATGCAGCAGGCCCGGGTAGACCAGCGGCTCGCACAGAATCGTGTCACCGGCGTCGGTCAGCGCCAGCAGCAGGGCTGACAGCGCGGCCTGCGCGCCTTCGGTGACGACCAGTGCCTCGGCATCCACCTTCCCGAGCATCGGCTTGAGCCACTGCTGCGCCGCCAGTTGATCCGCGCGGCTGCCGCCGCCGACGTGATACGTCATCAGATTGCCCGCATCGCTGCGGGTCAGCACCGAGGACAGGCCACGTCGCAGCATGTCCGCGACCTGGCCGCCACCGGGGCTGGGCGGCAGATTCATGCTCAGGTCCACCAGCTGCGCCAGTTCCACCTTGGGGGGCGCGACGAACGACCCCAGCGGGCCGCGTGCATCGATCAACCCGCGCGTGCGCGCCTCGTTGAACGCGCGGGTCACCGTGGTGAGGTCCACGCCCAGTTCGGTCGCCAGCGCGCGCTGTGCAGGCAGGCGTTGGCCGGGGCGCAGCGCACCGGACCAGACCGCACGTTCCAGCGCCTGCACGATGCGCAGGTAGACGGGCCCGTGGCCGTCGACGATGAGGGAGCTCCATTCCATGCGCGCATGGTACGCGCGCTGGGGAGAGCGGCTGCGACAGTGTGTCGCATCATGTATGGATCATGTCGTTGCCTAACGTACGCGGCTGCGGCGGGCACCCCCCATGCACATCGGTCATGCAGGGGGGTGTTCGCCACTTTTCATGATCCGGGCCGCCCGGCCCGGCACTGCGTTGGAAGGGCCGTCACGCATGAACCCCGCTACACACTCCGCTCGCCGCGCCACGCTGGCCGGTCGAGCCCGCGCCGGACGCTGGTTCGGCCTGGCAGCGCTGCTGCCGCTGCTCACAGGCTGCAGGAACCTGGAGCTGTTCAACCCCATGGGCAGCATCGCCGAGCAGGAAATGCAGCTGATCCTGGTCTGCACCGGCTTGATGCTCCTGGTGGTGATCCCGGTGATCATCCTCACGCTGTACTTCGCGTGGCACTACCGCGAGTCGAACAAGGAGGCCACCTACGCACCGACCTGGTCGCATTCCACCGCGATCGAAGTGGTGGTGTGGACGATTCCGTGCCTGATCGTGGTCGTCCTCGGCGTGTTGATCTGGAAGAGTACCCACGCACTGGACCCGTACCGCCCGATCGAATCGGACAAGGCGCCGCTGCGCGTGGAAGTGGTCTCGCTCAACTGGAAGTGGTTGTTCATCTATCCGGACCACAACGTGGCCACGGTCAACGAGCTGGTGATGCCGGTCGATACGCCGGTTGCGTTCAAGCTGACCTCCGAGTCGATGATGAACGCCTTTTTCGTGCCGCAGCTGGGCAGCATGGTGTACACCATGCCGGCCATGCAGAGTCGCCTGCATCTGATCGGGCACACGCCCGGCACCTATGCCGGCATGTCCTCGGCGTACAGCGGCGCGGGCTTCTCGGACATGAAGTTCGATGCGCGGGTGATGACCGAGGCGGACTTCCAGCAATGGCTGGCACAGTCGCGTGGCACTGCCCAGCACCTGGGCCAGGCACGCCTGGCTGAACTGGAGAAGCCGACCCATGGCGCACCGATGCAGCGTTTCGCCAGCGTGGACACCGGTCTGTTCGACAGCATCCTGCGCCGGTATGGCGGCATGCCCGACGACGAAATCTGCCTGCCCGGTGAAGAACCCGGCGCGAAAACCCAACTCGTGAGCCTGGCCGCACCTGCCAGCCGTACCGCGGAGAACTGATTGTGCTTGGAAAGTTGAACCTCGAAGCGATTCCCTACCACGACCCGATCATCATGTCGGCGCTGGCGGGCTCGCTGCTGCTGGGGGCGGCGATCATCGCGGCCATCACGTACTACAAGAAGTGGGGCTACCTCTGGACCGAGTGGATCACCTCGGTGGACCACAAGAAGATCGGCGTGATGTACATCATCCTGGCCCTGGTCATGCTGGTGCGTGGGTTCGCCGATGCGCTGATGATGCGTGCCCAGCAGGCCATCGCCGCCAATGACAGCGCCGGCTACCTGCCGCCGGAGCACTACGACCAGATCTTCACCGCGCATGGCGTGATCATGATCTTCTTCGTGGCGACCCCGCTCATCGTGGGCCTGATGAACATCGTGGTGCCGCTGCAGATCGGCGCGCGCGACGTGGCATTCCCGTTCGTCAACTCGCTCAGCTTCTGGCTGTCGGCGGTGGGTGCGGTGCTGGTGATGCTGTCGATGTTCGTGGGTGATTTCGCCGCGACCGGCTGGGTGGCGTATCCACCGCTGTCCGGCATCGAGTACAGCCCCACGGTGGGCGTGGACTACTACATCTGGTCACTGCAGGTCTCCGGCATCGGCACCACGCTGACCGGCCTGAACTTCATCGTCACCATCCTCAAGATGCGTGCGCCGGGCATGGACCTGATGAAGATGCCGGTGTTCACCTGGACCGCATTGATCACCAACATCCTGATCGTGGCGATCTTCCCGGTGCTGACCGCGACCTTGTTGCTGCTGAGCATGGACCGTTACTTCGGCATGCACTTCTTCACCAATGACGCCGGCGGCAACGCCATGATGTACGTCAACCTGATCTGGATCTGGGGCCACCCGGAAGTCTACGTGCTGATCCTGCCGTGCTTCGGTGCGTTCTCGGAGATCATCGCCACGTTCTCGGGCAAGCCGCTGTTCGGCTACCGCTCGATGGTCTATGCAACGTCGTCGATCGGCATCCTGTCGTTCTTCGTGTGGCTGCACCACTTCTTCACCATGGGCTCGGGTGCGAACGTCAATGCCTTCTTCGGCATCATGACCTCCATCATCTCGATCCCCACCGGGGTGAAGCTGTTCAACTGGCTGTTCACCATGTACCGCGGGCGGATCCGCTACCACTCCTCGACGTTGTGGACGATCGGCTTCATGGTCACCTTCGCGCTGGGCGGCATGACCGGCGTGATGCTGGCGATCCCGGGTGCGGATTTCGTGCTGCACAACAGCCTGTTCCTGATCGCGCACTTCCATAACGTGATCATCGGCGGCGTGGTGTTCGGTTGCCTGGCCGGCATCAGCTTCTGGTTCCCGAAGGCCTTTGGCTTCACCCTCAACGAGCGCTGGGGCAAGATCTCGTTCTGGTGCTGGCTGGTCGGCTTCTATCTGGCCTTCATGCCGCTGTACGTGCTGGGCTTCAAGGGCATGACCCGCCGCATGAACCACTACGGCGTGGAGGGCTACCAGCCGTGGCTGATCGTGGCGGCCATCGGTGCGCTGGTGATCGCCGCGGGTATCGCCGCGATGTTCATCCAGTTCTACGTCAGCGTGCGTGACCGCAAGGCCAACATGGATCTCACCGGCGACCCGTGGAATGCGCGCAGCCTGGAGTGGGCCACGTCCTCGCCGCCGCCGTTCTACAACTTCGCCACGCTGCCGGCGATCACCTCGCTGGAGCAGCATTGGGACGACAAGCAGCACGGCCGTGCCTGGCAGTGCCAGGACACCTACGAAGACATCCACATGCCGCGCAATACCGCGTCGGGTGTGGTGATCTCGGTGTTCAGCCTGGTGCTGTGCTTCGCCCTGGTCTGGCACATGTGGGTGCTGGCCGGCATTGGCCTGATCGGTGTGATCGCGACCTTCGTGCTGCGCTCGTATGACCGTGATGTGGACTACTACGTGCCCGCCGCCGAGGTGAAGCGCATCGAAGACGCGCACGTCGCGCAGATGGAAGGAGCCAAGGCATGAGCGGCGATACCCTGACCGCTGCCACGCAGCACGGGCAGCTCGCGGCTGGTCATCACGACCACGCCCATGAGCACCACGACGACGGCAACAAGACCGTCGTCGGGTTCTGGATGTACCTGATGGGTGACTGCCTGATCTTCGCGGTGCTGTTCGCCACCTTCGGCGTGCTGCTCAACGGGACGGCCGATGGCCCCAGTGGCAAGGAACTGTTCAAGCTTGGCTTCGTGCTCTCCGAAACGGTGGTGCTGCTGCTCAGCAGCTTCACCTTTGGCCTGGCGATGCTCGGCATGCAGGCCGGCAAGCGCAACCAGGTAGTGGGCTGGCTGGCCCTGACCGGTGTGCTCGGTGCGGTCTTCATCGGCATGGAACTGTATGAGTTCGCCGAGCTGATCCATGAAGGCGCCACCCCGGACGTGAGTGCGTATCTGTCGGCGTACTTCACGCTGGTGGCCACCCACGGGCTGCACGTCACCTTCGGCCTGCTGTGGCTGGCGATCATGATCCACCAGGTGCTCAAGTTCGGCCTGGACGGCATCGTGCGTCGCCGCCTGGCCTGCCTGAGCCTGTTCTGGCACTTCCTGGATCTGATCTGGATCTGTGTGTTCACCTTCGTCTACCTGCGGGAGTTCGTATGAGCGGCCACGCCACCCTCAAGGGCTACATCCTCGGCCTGCTGCTGTGCCTGGTGCTCACCGGTGCCTCGTTCGGCGTGGTCATGACCGATCTGGTCCCGCAGCCGCTGCGTCTGACCGCCATCGTGGTGCTGTGCGTGGTGCAGCTGGTCGCCCAGCTGGTGCTGTTCCTGCACATCGGGGCAGGGCGCAGCCAGCGCGAGAACACCGGCATCTTCCTGTGCACCGCGTTCCTGATCGCCATCGTGGTGGCCGGCTCGCTGTGGGTGATGCACAACGCCAACCTCAACATGATGCCGATGCAGATGTCGGCCGCGCCATGAGCTGGTCACGCTGCGGTGCCATGCTGATCGCACTGGTCCTGTCCGTTTCCGTGATGCCGGTGGTGGCCGCGGCCCCGCAGACCCGCACCGCGGCAACGGTGTCGGTCAGCGCCCCGTGGATCCGCCTGCCACCGCCGGCCGCGAACGTGGCGGCCGGCTACGTGCAACTGCATAACGGTGGTGGCGTCGACCGCCTGTTGTCGGCCACCTCTTCAGCCTTCGCCGAGGTGCAGGTCCATGCCATGCGCATGGACGGTGAAGTGATGCGCATGCAGGCGCTGCCTCAAGGGCTGGCCCTGCCGAAAGGTCGCACGGTCGCGCTGGAGCCGGGCGGCTATCACCTGATGCTGCTGACCCCGAAGCGGCCGCTGTCGGTGGGGCAGGCGGTCAGGGTGACGCTCACGTTTGCCCGCAGCGCAGACCAGGTGGTGGACTTCACCGTGCGCGATGGCCTGATCCCGCATGGAGGGGCCAAATGAAGCGCTGGTTGGCGTCAAGCGTCGTGGCGGCGGCGCTGCTGGTCGGCTGCGCCGACGGCCAGTTACCGGTGATGGGCCAGGCGGCACTCGGGGCGGTCAAGCTGGAGAGCAGCGACGGGCGCACGCTCGCGATACGGGATCTGCAGGGCAAACCGACGCTGCTGTTCTTCGGCTTCACCCATTGCCCGGAAGTGTGTCCGCTGAGCCTGGTCAAGGCGGTGCAGATCAAGCGGTTGCTCGGGCCCGCCGCCGATGACCTGCAGGTCGCCTTTGTCACGGTGGATCCGCAGCGTGATACCCCGGCGCATCTGCGCGACTACCTGTCCGCCTTCGATACGACATTCCTGGGCCTGGCCGGCGACGAGGCGGGCACCCGTGCCATCGCCGAGAGCCTGGGCGTGAGCTATCGCCGGGTCGGCGAAGGCGAGACGGCCACCTTCGAGCACACGGCATCGTGGTTCCTGCTCGGTGCCGACGGGCAACTGCAGGAGGTATACGGGTACGCGATGAGCGAGCAGGCGATCGTGGAGAAGCTGCGCATGCGGCTGCCATGACGCCCGGGGTGCCGGCCGTGGGCCGGTGCCCCTCCGCAACGGCTCACCACGCCCGCGCCCGCACCTCCCAGCAGGCTGCGGTGAAGGTCACTGCATCGCCTTCGATGAAGGGTGCGAACGCCGCCATGACCGCCTCCAGCACCTGTGTGCGGGTTGCTCCATCCAGATCCGTCCCCCTCAGCGCGCTTCCGACCGGCCCCAGCAACGCCACATACGTAGCCAGGTCCGCCCGGTCGATGCGGCAGATCACGTCCAGCGGCAGCACCTCGATATCTTCCCAGCCGCTGTCTTTCAGGATGCGCTCGACCCGCGCGCGATCGGCGAACGCAAACTGTCCTGGTGCCTCGGGCTGACGCGGCGGCAACGCCAACCACGGCGCGGCCGCGCGCTCGGCCGTGGTCATGAAGGGATTCTGGTCCGGCCCGCGCCAGGCCAGGACGTGCAGCACGCCGCCCCGTCTGGCGGCGCGCTGCAACTGCCCGAAGGCCTGCACGGGGTCATCGAAGAACATCACGCCGAAGCGCGACACGATCCGGTCCAGACTCCCGGCTGCGAACACATGCTGCTGCGCGTCGGCGACGATGAAGTCCACTGCCAGCCCGGCTCGCTGCGCGCGCTCACGCGCCAAGGCGATCATCGGGGCGGAGATGTCGACCCCGGTGACATGCCCCTGCGGACCCAGTTGCCCGGCGATGGCCAGCGCCACCGCGCCGGTCCCGCAGCCCACGTCCAGCACGTGCAGATCGTCGCCCGGTGGGATCGCCTCCAGCAGGTGGGTGGCGAGCGGTGCGAACATCTGATCGAGGATGCGCTGCGCCTCCACCCAGGCCTCACCGGCCGGGCCATTCCATAACGCATGCTGCGAGGTGTCGGTCATTGCAGGGCTCGGTCTGGCATTGCCAGTGGGATGAGGAGGCTGCACTGTGCCACCTCAACCAACGTTGAGGTCAAGTGGCCAGGCCTCAGCCCCGCCACACATCCACGAGCAGTTTCACGTTCAAGACGATGATCAGGCCGCCGATCAGCCACGACAGCACGATCAGCCAGCGCGGCGCCACCAGTGCTCCCATCTTGCCCTTGTCCGAGACGAACCGCACCAGCGGCACCACCGCGAACGGCAGCTGCATCGAGAGCAGCACCTGGCTCAACACCAGCAGGCGCGCGGTGCCTTGCTCGCCATAGATCGCGGTCACCACCACTACCGGGACGATCGCGATGCCGCGGGTGATCAGCCGCCGCGCCCATGGTGCGATCCGCAGGCGGAGGAAACCCTCCATCACGATCTGGCCGGCCAGCGTCGCCGTCACGGTGGAGTTGATGCCTGAGGCAAGCAGGGCGACCGCGAACAGGGTCGAGGCCAGCCCCACACCGAGCATCGGCGCCAGCAGCTCATACGCCTGCTCGATCTCCTGCACGTCGGTGCGGCCCTGCGCGTGGAACACGGCGGCGGCCAGGATCAGGATCGAGGCGTTGATGAACAGTGCGAGCATCAACGCAATGGTGCTGTCGGTCACCGCCCAGCGCAGTGCACTGCGGCGCCCGGCATCGGTGCGCGGATAGGCGCGGGTCTGCACGATGGAGGAGTGCAGGTACAGATTGTGCGGCATCACGGTGGCACCGATGATGCCGATCGCCAGGTACAGCGCCTTGGGATCGGTCACCACCTGCGCATGCGGAATGAACCCGGCCAGCACTGCCTGCAGCGGCGGCGCCGCGATGACCATCTGGATCGCGAAGCAACCGAAAATCACCAGCAGCAGCGCGATCACGAAGGCTTCCAGGGCGCGGAAACCGCGGTTCATGAGCAGCAGCACCAGCACCACGTCCACCGCGGTGATGATCGCGCCGGCCAGCAAGGGGATGCCGAACAGCAACTTCAATGCGATCGCGGTGCCGATCACCTCGGCCAGGTCGCAGGCGATGATCGCGATCTCGCACAGCAGCCACAGCCCGAGGTTCACCGGGCGCGAGTAGTGAGCGCGGCAGGCCTGCGCCAGATCGCGCCCGGTCGCGATGCCCAGGCGTGCCGAGAGTCCCTGCAGCACGATGGCCATCAGGTTGGAGAGCAGGATCACCGAGAGCAGCAGATAGCCGAACTGTGCGCCTCCGGCGATGTCCGTGGCCCAGTTGCCGGGGTCCATGTAGCCGACCGAGATCATGTAGCCCGGGCCGAGGAACGCCAGCAGGCGGAACCACCAGTGGCCGTCCGTAGGCACCGCGACGCTGGCGTTCATTTCGCCCAGGCTGGGGGTGTGCCCGGTCGATGAGGGCCAGGCGGGGGGATGCTCGGGGCGGCGCTGGATGTCCACGGCCGCAATATAGCAGAGGCTAAGTTACTAAGGCTTTGCAATCTGAGGCATCCCAACGCCTTAACCCTGAACCGCGTATCGTCACCGCTCTTTTCAGCTGGAGTGGGTGCATGCGTTGGATCGTGTTGTTGGCCGCCTTGGCCATGCCCGTGGTGGCGTGGTTCTCACAGACCGGCATGTTCGGCCCGACCAACGGTGCAATCTCCGACCAGTACCCGACGCTGCTGGTCGCGGCCGGGTACGCCTTCGCGATCTGGGGCGTGATCTTCCTGTGGGATGTGCTGTTCGGGTTCTGGCAGCTGCGCCTGCGCAAGCCGGACATCACCGGGGTGCGCCCGTGGGCCGCGGCGGGCTTCGCGCTGACCGCCGCCTGGATGCCGGTGTTCTCCAACCAATGGTTCCTGCCGGCGCTGGCCATCATCTGGGCCGCCTTGCTCTGCCTGATCGTAGCCGCTTACCGCGCCTCGCCGATCACCGCCCCGGGCGGGCAGCGTGCCTGGGCGGCTTACCCGCTCGGACTGCATGCCGGCTGGTTGTCCTTGGCGGCCTACCTCAATACCGCCCAGGTGATCGTCGCCTACCGCTGGCTGCCGACCGACAACATGCTTGGCTGGAGCCTGGTGCTGCTGGTCCTGGCTACCCTGCTGGTGCTGGTGGTCAACCAGCTGCTGCGCGGGCATTTCGCCTATCCAGCCGCCGTCATCTGGGCGCTGGCCGGCATGTACGTCAAACAGTCCGGCTGGGACCTGCCGGGCGCGGCCAACATCGCCACCCTGGCGCTGGTGTTGATCATCATCGTGGTGATCCAGACCGTGTGGCTGCGCGTACGCGCGTACCGCCAGCCGCGCGCGATCGCCGCCGCCCACCGTCATCGTCGTTGATTTTTTCTGCAGGAGCCCCCCCCATGAACATCGTGATGAAGGAGCGCCACTGATGCGCGCTGCGATCCATACCACTTTTGGCGATCCCACCCAGGTCCTGCACGGCGGTGATGTGCCGCAGCCGGCCCCCGCTGCCGGTGAGGTGCGCATCCGCACCGTGCTCACCCCCATCCACAACCACGACCTGTGGACCGTGCGTGGCCAGTACGGCTACAAGCCCGAGCTTCCCGCTATTGGTGGCAGCGAAGGCACCGGCGTTATCGACGCGCTGGGCGAGGGCGTCGACGGCCTGAAGGTCGGCCAGCGGGTCAGCGCTGCCTCGGTGCATGGCACCTGGGCCGAGTACTTCATCGCGCCGGCGCGGATGGTCATCCCCATGCCGGACAGCATCGACGACAACACCGCCGCGCAGCTGATCGCCATGCCGCTCAGTGCGCTGATGCTGCTGGAATTCCTGCAGGTGAAGGAAGGCCAGTGGATTCTCCAGAACGCCGCCAATGGCGCGGTCGGCAAGGCGTTGGCGATGCTGGCCAAGGCGCGTGGGGTGCACTGCATCAACCTGGTGCGGCGCGATGCCGGCGTGGCCGAGATGACCGACCTCGGCATCGACCACACCATCTCCACCGCGCAGTCTGACTGGATGGCCCAGGTGCAGGCCAAGGTCGGCAAGGCCTCGATCGCCGCCGCGGTGGATTCGGTTGGCGGACGCGCCAGCAGCGAGCTGATGACGTTGCTGGGCGACGGCGGCACGCTGGTGTCGTTCGGCTCGATGACCGGCGAGCCGATGCAGCTCAGCTCGGGCGATGTGATCTTCAAGCAGGCCACGGTGAAGGGCTTCTGGGGCAGCAAGGTCAGCCAGGCGATGGCGCCGGAAGACAAGCGTCGCCTCGTTGGCGAACTGCTGCAGCTCGCCGCCCGCGGTGGATTGAGCCTGCCGGTGGACGGCGTGTTCGGGCTGGATGAGGTGGCCGATGCCGCCAAGGCCAGCCTGGAACCGGGCCGCAACGGCAAGGTGCTGCTGCGCCCCTGACCAACGGTCGGCGTTACCGGTCCGCGCGCAGTGCTTCGATAACGACCTTCATGGCGCTCGAGGATTGCCGGCGGCTGGGGTAGTAGGCGTAGTACCCATCGAAGGGATCGCACCAGTCCTCCATGACACGCCGCAACGCACCGGCGGTGATGTCATCAAGCACCATGTCCTCGGGCAGATAGGCCAGGCCCGCACCGGCCAGCGCCGCGCGATGGATCGCACTGCTGCCGTTGAAGGTCCATTGGCCATCCACGCGCACGTTCACTTCCTCGCCGTCCTTCTCCAGATCCCACACCATCAGCCCGCCGTGGGTAGGCAGGCGCAGGCCGATGCAGTTGTGCGCGGCCAGGTCGGCCGGCAGCTGCGGCGCGGTGTTCGTCGTGAAGTAGGCCGGGCTGGCCACGATGGCCATGCGCAGCGGCGGGCTGATCGGCACTGCGATCATGTCCTTGGCGACGCGGCCACCCAACCGGATGCCGATGTCGTAGCGCTGGGCGACGATGTCGGCCAGGCCATAGTCGATGGTCAGTTCCACATGCAGATCGGGGTAGGCGGGCAGCACGGCGGACAGCCGGGGCCACACGAGCGTGTTGGCGGCATGCTCGGCCGTGGTGATGCGGATCGTGCCAGCGGGCCGGTCACGGTACTCGCTGATCGCGGCGACCTCGGCCTCGATCTCCCGCATGCGCGGTGCGACGGTGTCGTACAGCCGTTCACCGGCCTCGGTCATGGAGACGCTGCGCGTGGTGCGGGTCAGCAGGCGCACGCCGAGGCGCTCTTCCAGCCCGCGCACGGTGTGGCTGAGCGCGGACTGCGAGACGCCCAGCTGCGCCGCGGCACGGGTGAAGCTGCGCTCGCGCGCGACGGTGACGAACACCTGCAGATCGTTGAAATTCTCGCGGGCCATGGGGCAGGGCCAACAGCGCATGGCAGTCATGCGCGCCCATGATGAGCGCGGCCGACTGATGAACTCAAGCGGCTTTGTTTCGTGATTGATGAGCTGCGGTTATGGCTGCATGCCGATCGGGGCGGCTAGTGCCCGCGCGGGGGCAGGCCTACAGTGGGTGTCCCCGGCGGGCGCCGCCGTTCCTTCAGGAGAGGCCTCCATGGACCTGTTCACTGCCGCACTGTCGCTTTCGATGGCCGCCGTCGTACCCGCCGAAACGGCACCGATCCGCATCACCAGCGCAGGCACCGCCCCTTCGGCGGCCGGCCCGGCGGACTATTTCACCGGTCGTGTGCGCATTGATGCGCCGTTCCAGACTGATGCCCCTGCACGCGTCGGCGGCGCTACCGTCACCTTCGAGCCCGGCGCACGCACCGCCTGGCATACCCATCCACTGGGTCAGACCCTGATCGTCACCGCAGGGGTGGGCAGCGTGCAGGAATGGGGCAAACCCGCGCGCGATATCCGTCCGGGCGACATCGTCTGGATTCCGCCGGGCGTCAAACATTGGCATGGTGCCAAGGCTGCCACCGCGATGACGCATATCGCGATCGCCGAAGCGGTCGATGGCTCACCGGTGACGTGGATGGAGCAGGTCAGCGACGCGCAGTACAGCGGCAACTGAACCAGGCCCCGCGATGGGGACGGCCGTGTCACATCCACCTGCGTACCCTCACAGCCGGATCGAAACAGGAGAACCGTCTTGAGTACCGTTTTCATCGTCGGCGCGGCCGGCAAGGTCGGCCGTCACCTGGTCAAGCAGTTGGCCGACAAACAGCATCACGTACGTGCGCTGCATCGCCGCGCCGAGCAGGGCGCTGAACTGAGCGACCTCGGCGCAATGCCGGTCAGCGGTGATCTCACCGCTATCGACGTGGACACGTTGGCCGGCCAGATGCGCGGCAGTGACGTGGTTGTTTTCACGGCCGGTGCCGGTGGCGCAGGGGTGGAGGTGACGAACGCCATCGACGGCCGCGGCCTGGAGCTCGCGGTGGATGCCGCCCGGCAGGCGGGCGTGCGCCGCTTCCTGCTGGTCTCGGCATTCCCGGAAGCGGGCCGCAACAAGGACATGGGCGAGGGTTTCGAGAATTACATGACGGTCAAGAAGCGCGCCGATGTGTATCTGGCCGCGACCGATCTGGACTGGGTGATCCTGCGCCCCGGCACCTTGAGCGATGCGCCGGGCACCGGCCGCGTCACGGCTGGCCCGGCGATCGCGTACGGCGATGTGCCACGTGCGGATGTGGCCGCCACGTTGGTGTCGCTGGTGGAGCATTCCGAGGTGCGGCGCACGATCATCGAGTTGACCGAAGGCGACCGGCAGGTCGACGAGGCGGTCGCGCAGCTTGGCAGGGCGTAACCCGGGCCGCCGTGTGCGGCAATGGTAAAATCACATTTCCACCCTGCAGCAGACGAGCACGCCATGACCAATGCGACCTTCTATCCCATCGGCACCCCCGGCCAGCCCTGGGGCGCAGCGGAGAAGGCGCAGTGGCGCGCTCGCCAGGTGGCGCAGCGCCGCTATGCCGATGACGTACTGCCGGCCGTCGAGGCGCTCCGCGGCAGCTTCGAGGTGACCCAGTACGGCACGCTCGACTACGCGCCGGACCAGTACCCGCTGTTCGCCGTGCGCAGCCGCGACTGGAACGCCGCACTGCCGACGGTGCTGGTCACCGGTGGCATCCACGGCTACGAAACCAGTGGCGTGCAGGGCGCCTTGCAGTTCCTGCAGACCCGCGCGGCTGGGTACGCTGGCCGTGCGAATCTGCTGGTCGTGCCCTGCGTCAGCCCGTGGGGCTACGAGCGCATCCAGCGCTGGAACGCCGAGGCGATCGATCCGAACCGCTCATTCATGGCCAACAGCCCGGCCGCCGAATCGGCGGCGCTGATCGCCCTGGTCGCCCCCCTGCGCGGCAGCATCGTGATGCATATCGATCTGCACGAAACCACCGACACCGATGAAACCGAGTTCCGCCCGGCGCTGGCCGCGCGCGACGGCAAGCCGTTCGAGCCGGGGTTGATCCCGGATGGTTTCTATCTGGTCGATGACACTGAAAACCCGCAACCGGCCTTCCAGACCGCGGTCAATGCCGCCGTCGAGCGGGTGACCCACATCGCCCCGGCGGATGAGAAGGGCGAGATCATCGGCTCGCCCGTAGTGGCCCCGGGTGTCATCCAATATCCGCTGGAGAAGCTGGGCCTGTGCGCCAGCGTCAGCGGCGCGAAATACACCACCACCACCGAGGTGTATCCGGACAGCCCGCGCGCCACCCCGCAGCAGTGCGATGACGCGCAGGTGGCGGCGATCTGCGCGGCGATCGATTACGCGCTGGCGCATCCCTGAGCCCGGTCGGCGGCAACGCCGCCGGACCTTTCCGGCCTGATGGCCAAACCTGTACGCCGAGCGCGCATCGGGAGTCGGCAGGCATGTTTTGCCTGCGGCCGACACTCGTTCATCCATTGCCCGCCTGGGTCGTTCCAGCGCGACCAAATGCCCTCCCGGCGGTGACGAACCAGTGCTTCTGGCCGCCCTGTGCTTGCACCTACACACGTGCTTCACAATGCGAAGAAGCAGTGTAGGCGACCGCCTGCGGCGATCTGACTCCCAAGTGAATGCCGGCGAACGCAGGCAAGCTTTCGGACAAGTTGCATAGAAGTCCCATATCGAAACGCGGAGCATCGCGGCAGTCAGGCCTATCGGGAGATTGGCCCCCCACTGATCATCTCGAGGATTTCATCATGTCGCATCCTGATCTTGCGCAATCCCGCGTGCCCAGGAGACTCGCCGGCGCCGTGGCGTTGGCCCTGCTGGTGGGTTCGCCGGCCGTGTTGGCTGGATCTCTGGTAGGTGGCAGCGCCACCGTCAACCCGGGCGATGTGCCGGAAACATGGACGTTGCGCTCCAATGCACTGCTGACCATCAATCCCGGCGGACAATCGGATTGGATCGAAGCGCAGAACTCACGACTGGACATCAATGGCGCGGTGATCGCCAGCTCGGCGCCCTCAGGGCCGACGATCCTCGCGCAACTTACGGCGACGCAGATAGAGAGTTCAACGATTACCGGCGCCGTGCGCTTCATGGCGTCCGATGCGACCCTCAGCAACAGCACTGTCAACGTCAACGCCGGCAGCACGAACGCCATCACGGCCAACCAGACCACGCTGGCAGTCACCAACGCCACAGTCACCTCGTCGGTGAGCAGGGCCCTCGCCGCTGCCGAAGGCAGCGCTGTAAGCGTTGCCGACAGCAGTATGACCGGGGTCGGGCTGGGGGCCAGTGTCGCTTCGGGCAGCACCGTGACGTTCGATAACACCCAACTCACCGCGGTGCAGGCAGTGGGCACCAATCCACTGACAGGTGGCCATGGACTGGTGCATCTCAGCGGCACGGCAAATCTGTTGAACGGCACCACGGTGACCGGTATCGACAGCGGCGTGCGCATCATGACGTTCAACACGGCCGGTCGGCCGGCGGACGTCACGCTGCTGGTTGATCGCTCCAGCATCGTCGGTCAGAACGGCGCGGCCATCGTGATGGCGCTGGGCACCCTCCCGGCCAGTTGGACCGCCAATATCGACGTGCGCAACGGTTCGTCGCTGGTGGGGGGCAATGGCAATCTGCTGGACGTCTCCGGGGGCCAGACCGCAAATCTGCGGGTGGACGATTCTGCGCTGGTCGGCAATGTCATTGCGGGTGTCACCGATACGGCCAACCTCAGCTTCCAGAACAACGCCAGCCTCGCCGGTGCGCTGACCAACGTGACCTCCATGGCACTCGCCGATACCTCCCGCTGGGATGTCACCGCCGATTCCACCGTCGGCACGTTGGATATCGGCTCGGGCACGCTGGCCTTTGCCGCACCGTCGCCGGGCTACAAGACGGTGACGGTCGCGGGCGACTTCGCCGTCAACGGCGGCACGCTGGTCTTCAACAGCCCGCTGGGCGATGACACCTCGCCCTCGGACAAGCTGGTGGTGGGCGGCAACACCACGGGCAGCGGCAACATCGCGGTCAACAACATCGGGGGAACTGGCGCACAGACGGTGGAAGGCATCCAGCTGATTTCGGTTGCCGGTGCGTCGGATGCAGCGTTTGCGCTGTCCGGCCGCGCAGTAGGCGGTGCCTACGAGTACTTCCTCTACAAAGGCGGTGTGAGCACACCGGGTGACGGTGGCTGGTACCTGCGATCCTCCTACACCGGAGATCCGTGCGATCTCGATCCGACGCTGCCTGCCTGCACGCCGGTCGATCCGGGTCCTGGCCCTGGTCCGGGCCCTGATCCGAATCCGGACCCCAATCCGGATCCCAATCCGGACCCCGGTCCGGGTCCGGTCGATCCCGTCGACCCGGTACCGGTCCTGCGCCCGGAACCCGGCGCGTACCTCGCCAATCAGGCGATCGCCACACGCATGTTCCAGCAGCGCGCCCATGACCGCGGCGAGCGGGCCTTCGATGGCGAGCGTGCCGGTGCCTGGGTGCGGGTGGCCCGTGATCAGGTCCACGGCGATGTCCTGGGTCAGATCGATGCGCGCAGCCAGAGCAACGTGCTGCAGATCGGCAGTGATGTGGCGCGCTGGGGCACCACCAGCAGTGGCCAGATCGGTGTGATGTTGGCCAGCGGCCGTGCAGACACGCAGGCCGTGTCCAACGTGACCGGCTACAGCACGCGCGGCAAGGTAAAGGGCGATGCGGTGGGTGTCTATGGCACCTGGGTGCAGCGTGCCAATGACAGCACCGGCGCCTACGTGGACGGTTGGCTGCAGTACGCGCGCTTCGATAATGAAGTGCAGGGCGAGGCACTGGCGAAGGAAAAGTACGACGCCACCACCCGTGCTGCGTCGCTGGAAGCCGGTTACAGCTGGACGCTGGTCAACCGGGAGCGCAGCGCGTGGTTCATCCAGCCGCAGGTGCAGCTGACCTACACCGACTACAAGGGCGACACGTTGCAGGAAGCCAACGGCACGATCGTCCAGGACGGCCGTGCGGGTGGGCTTGAGTCGCGCGTCGGCGTACGCCTGTTCGGGCACGACAACGCCATCGGCAACCGGGTGCAGCCGTTCTTCGCGGTGAACTGGCTGCGCGGCGACCATGGCAACTCGCTGCTGTTCGATGGCGAGCGGATCAGTGCGACGCTGCCGACCAACCGCTATGAAGCGCAGGCCGGTGCACAGCTCAAGCTCGGCCTCAAGTGGTCGGCATGGGGCGATATGCGCGTGCAGCGTGGCGATGGTGGCTACAGGGAAGTGGCGGGCCAGATTGGTCTGCGTCGCGCCTGGTAATCGATGCAGGACGGGCAGGGCACGGTAGGTGCCCTGCTGTCCCGATCAGCGCGTGTCTGCAAGCGGTGCGCTCATACGGGGTGCCATGCAGGCTGCGTGGCATGTGCTGTTCTGAGCGGTATCAAGGTGCCGGCAGTTGAAACTGATCCAGCAACCACAGCGCCGCTGGCCCCAGCGGTGCGTCCTTGCGCCACACCGCATCGGTAGAGACCAGTCGCGGCCAGCCGGGCAAGGGCAGTTCGACCAGCATGCCCCTGCCGTACCGCGCCACCAGCGCGCGCGGTAGTTCGGCCCATCCGAAGCCATCCTCGGCCATCTCCAGCACCATCAAATAGTCCGAGGCCGACCACGTGCGCCCGCGCGCGTGGCCCTCGCGCGTCGCATCGCCGCTGAGGCAGATCTGGCGGTGGCTGGCCAGGTGGGATTCTTCCGGCGCGTGCAGTGCGGCCAGCGGATGACCGGTGGCAACAAACACCGCCATCTCTGCGCGCAGGGGCAGGGCGCGCACCGCCAGTTCGGACGGGTAGGCCGGCTGATGCGGCATCAGCCCGAGATGGGCACGCCCACGCTGCACCACATCGAGCACGTCACTGCCTTCAGCATCCAGCCACTCCAGTTCGATATCTGGAAAACGCTGTTCGAACCGGCGCAGCAGATGCTGGTCCGGATTGAGCTGATAGATGTCTGAAAACACCAGGCTCAGGCGTGGCTCTACCTCATCCGCCAAGCGGATGCTGAGCTGCTCCAGACGGTCGGCGGCAGCGAGGATTTCCTGCGCATGGCCGAGCACCTTGCGGCCGTCCTCGGTCAGGACCGGATAGCGGCCGCTGCGGTTGAAGAGGGTGAGGCCAAGATCGGCCTCCAGCGTGGCGATCGCCGTGCTGATGGTCGATTGGGTCTTTTTCAGGCGGCGCGCGGCGGCGGAGAACGAGCCAAGTGCAGCCGCTTCCACGAACGCGTGCAGGGATTCGGGGCTGTAACGCATGGATGTATCGCCTTTGCCGATGGGTTCCATCTTGGGTCTGATGGAAAAGGCGATGATAATGGGCGCGTCGCTTGGGTGTCATGCCCCGGCCGCAATCAAGGAGCTTTCCATGCACACACAGGTGCATTCGCAACCCCGTGCCCGTGGCGGTCTGATCGCCTGGGCCTGCCTGACCGTCGCGATCGTCGCTGAAGTGGTCGGCACCTCGTTCATGGCCGATGCCGCCCGTCATGGGGGCTATGCAGGCTATGTTGTCATGGCCGTGGCGTTGGCCATTTCCTATTACTTCCTGGCGCTGTCGGTGCGCGGTATCGCGGTGGGCGTGGCCTACGCCGTGTGGGAAGGCTTGGGCCTGACCCTGCTGACGCTGGTCGGCATGTTCGTGTTCAAGGACAGCCTGTCCGTGCAGCAGATGATCGGGTTGGTGATGGCGGCGGTCGGCATCGTCTGCGTCACCCTCGGCGAGGCGCACACGTCATGAACCTCACCGCCTTCCTGTTTGTGCTGTGTTCGGCACTGATCGACATCGCCGCCAACATGATGGTGGCCAAATCCGACGGCTTCCGTAAGCCAGCGTGGGGTTTCGCCGCGATCGCGCTGGTCTGGATCGCCTTCGCGCTGCTTGGCCAGGCGGTCAAGACGATGGACCTGGCCACGGCCTATGCGATGTGGGGTGCCATCGGGGTGATCGGCACGGCCCTCTGCGGGCGCGTGCTGTTCGGCAACCGCCTGCGCCCGATCGGCTGGGTGGGGATCGCGCTGGTCACCGGTGCGGTGGTGGTGCTGTCGAGCCCCTGATTCCGATCAGCGGAACAGCTGATTCAGCACCGCCCCGGAGGCCGCATCGGCGAACCCGTCGAAGCGGCCTTCGTCCATCAGCAGCTGCGAGGCCCGCATCATCCCGCCCCATGCGGTCCGCGCCATCGCACCACCTACGCTGACACGTCGAACGCCCATGCCGGCGATGTCCTGCAGGGTGAACGGCAGCGCGCTGCCCACCAGCAGGTTGACCGGGCGTGGCGCCACCGCGGCCACCACCGTTTCGATCTGCTCGCGGGTGGTGATGCCCGGCGCGTACAGGCAGTCCGCACCGGCCTCGGCATAGGCACGCAGACGGCTGATCGTATCGTCCAGGTCGGGGCGACCGACGAAGAAGTTCTCGGCGCGGCCGATCAGCAGCACATCTTCGCCGGACGCGTTGATCGCGTGGCGGGCGGCACGTACCCGTGCTACCGCGTCGTCCAGCGGGCGCAGCGGATGCGCAGGATCCACGCTGGCGTCTTCAATGGAGATGCCGGCCACGCCGGTGGCGATGGCGCGGGTGACGTTGCCGCCCACCGCGTCCAGCGTGCCGAAGCCATCGCCGAAATCGGCGTTCAGTGGCAATGGGGTCGCGGCCGCGAGGCTGCGCAGGTGGGCGAGGGTCTCGTCCAGCGTCAGCGTGCCATCGGCCTGGGCCTGGCTCCACGCATGACCGGAGCTGGTCGAGGCCAGCGCCTGGAAGCCCAGACTGTGCAGGTAACGTGCACTGCCTGCATCCCACGGGTTGGGCAGCACGAAGCAGCCGTCCTCATGCAGCGCACGGAAGGCGGCGCGGCGCGCGCGGGGATCGAAGGGCAGGGCCGTCATGGCGCGTATCCGGGAAGCAGTGAGCCGATGGTAACGCCCCTGTACGGCATGCCCGTCAGGCCCGTACCCAGCGTGCCGCCAGGCCGATGCAGACCAGCGTCACCGCTACCGCGCTGAAGGCGAACACCAGGCTGCTCGCCTGCGCGACGAAGCCGATCAATGCCGGGCCGGCCAGCACGCCGGCATACCCGAGCGTGGTGATGGCCGGGATGGCCAGACTCTCGGGCATGACCTTCTGGTTGCCCGCCATCGAGAACAGCGCCGGCACGATGTTCGCGCAGCCCAGGCCCACCAGCGCATAGCCGCACAATGCCAACGGCAGCCAGGTGGCGAAGGTGGCCAGCGCGAAGCCGGCGGCGGCGATCAGGCTGCCGATCAGGATTGAACGATGCCGGCCCAGCCAGGCCACCACGCCATCGCCGACCAGGCGGGTCACGGTCATCGCGATGGCGAAGGCCAGATAGCCCAGCCCGGCGCGGGAAGGATCCACCTGCTGCACTTCATGCAGGAACACCGCACTCCAATCGAGTACCGCGCCTTCGGCCAGGAACGCCACAAAACACAGCACGCCGATCGCCAGCACCACCCCGTGCGGCACCGCGAACAGCGGCGCATCACTGGGCGCCTTGTCGGTACGCCAGTGCGGCAGCGAGATGGCCAGCAGCGCAGCCATTACCGCCGAGGCGAACAGGCACACCAGCCACGGTGACAAGTGGAGGGCCAACAGCGCGGTCATCGCGCCTGCACCGACGGCGCCGCCGATACTGTAGAAGGCGTGGAAGCCGGACATCATCGGTCGGCCGCTGTCGCGCTCGACCATGATTGCCTGCATGTTCATCACGCAGTCGCACGCACCCACCCCGGCGCCGAACACGAACAAGGCCAACCCCAGCGTCCAAGGCGAGGGCGCGATGGCCAACAAGGGCAGGCTGGCGATCACCATCATCAGCGTGGCGATCATGACGGCGCGACAGCCGTGGCGTGCGGCGAGCATCCCTGCAATCGGCATCGCCAGCAGGGAACCTGCACCCAGGCACAGCAGGACCAGACCGAGCGAGCCCTCATCCAGGGCCGTGCGGCGTTTGGCGAACGGGACCAGCGGCGCCCAGGCAGCGGTGGCAAAGCCGGGCAGAAAGAAGGCCGCGCGCGTGGCGTACTGCTGCGCGCGCGCGATGCGCGTCGGAATGGACGTCATAGGTCGTGGAGGTCGTGGAGGTCGAAGGAAAGGGTCAGCGTCGCGGGGCGAGCTGGATATCGACGCCGCGCTGGGCGAACGCGTCGATCTGCGGCTGCGGGGTATCGGCCTCGAGCACCAGCACGTCGATGTCCTCGACCGCGCCGATGCGATGGTTGGCCTGGGCGCCGAGCTTGTCGCGGGTGGCGACCACGATGCAGCGGCTGCTCGCGGCAAGCATCGCCCGTTTCAGCGCGGCTTCTTCGCCGTCCACTGCCCACAGGCCGTGTTGCGCATCCACCGCGCAGGTGCCCACGAAGAAAATATCGACGCGCAATCGGCTGACGGCCTCCAGCGCCTGTGCGCCAACGCTTGCCCCGATACGCGGGTCGAGCCGGCCGCCGATCAGGGTGACGTCGATGCCGGCACGCCCCATCAAGGTCAACGCGATGTCCGGGGCGTTGGTGACGACGCGGAGATTCTGGTGCTCCGGCAGGCAGGCGGCGATGGCGCTGTTGGTGGAGCCGGCGTCGAGCAGGATGCTGTCACCGGCGCGGACCTGCTCGGCGGCATGGCGGGCCAGTGCCTGTTTCTGCCGTTTCTGCACGGTTTGCCGCTCGGTCAGGGGCGGGAACGCCGGCGTGGCGTGCAGCGCACCGCCATAGACCTTCCGGCACAGGCCCTGCTGGGCCAGGTCGCGCAGGTCGCGGCGGATCGAATCTTCGGAGACCTGCAGATCCAGCGCCAACTGGGCTGAGAGCACGCGGCCCTGTTGCTGAAGCAGCTGCAGGATAGCCTGCTGGCGCTCGCTGGGGAGGGTGTCAGGGGAGGGCGTCATGGCTGAAAGAGGGATCCGCACCGATGCATGATGGTTCCGATTCTATGCAAATGTGCAGAAACGTGCAAACCGGTCCCCAGTGCCGCCACCACAGCATTCATTCCCGTCGCGTCATGGCGTCGGGACGCAGTGGATCACCGGTCCTGGTCCAGCTCCCGCTGCACGACACCGGCCACCCAGTCCATGAAGGCCGCCACCCGGCGCGGCAGGTGGCGGCGTTGCGCGTAGAGCAGGGTGACCGGCATCGGCTCCGCTTTCACGTCGGCCAGGATTTCGACCAAGGTCCCCGAGGCCAGTGCCTGGCGCACGCCGAGCAGCGGCACCTGGATGATGCCCAGCCCCGCCAGCGCCGCGGCGGTATAGCCTTCGCCACTGTTGACCGTCACCGCGCCGCCCATCGGCAGGCTTCGATAGGTCTGTCCATCGTAGTACTCAAATCCTGGCGAACGCTGCCCCAGGGTTCCCACGTAATGGACCAGCGCGTGATCGGCCAGATCGTCCAGTGTCGTCGGTGTGCCGCGGGCCGCGAGATAGGCAGGGCTGGCGCAGGTGACGATCGGCAGCTGTCCCAGCGGGCGGGCAACCAGCGTGTTGTCATCTAGCGGCCCGACCCGCAGCACGCAGTCGAACCCCTCGCGGATCAGATCGACCCGGCGATCGGTACCGCTCACTTCCATCTCCACCCCGGGGTGCTGGGCGAGAAAGGCAGGCAACTGCGGTATCACCAGTTGCCGGGCCAGTCCGCTGGACATGTCCACGCGCACGCGCCCCTTGAGCTGAGCGGTATCGATCCGGAACATGCCCTGCAGATCGTCCATGTCATGCAGCAGATCGTGCGCCCGTGCCTGGAACTGGGCGCCGTCGGCGGTCAGCTGCACCCGGCGGGTGGTCCGGTGCAGCAATTGCACCCCGACGTCCGCTTCCAGCCGCTGCACGGCCAGCGACACGCTGGCTTTGGGCAGGCCGAGACTGTCGGCAGCGCCGGTGAACGAGCCAAGTTCAGCAACCCGAAGAAAGCACCGCAGGTGATCGAGACGATCCATGGATTGTTCGCGATTCGTGGATAGTCAAATCAGCATCCGCCGATTTATCGGGTGATGCAACAACAATAGGCTGGTAACCATTCCCCAACCGCAGGTGCACTGACATGAGCAACGCAACCCGAGTCGTCCTGATCACCGGTGGCAGCCGCGGCCTTGGCCGCAATGCCGCCCTCGCGCTGGCGGCCGACGGCGCCGACATCGTGCTGACCTACCGCAGCCAGGCCGAGGCCGCGCAGGAGGTGGTCGCCCAGATCGAAGCCCTCGGTCGCCGTGCCGCGGCGATTCCACTGGACGTGGCCAACAGCGCCGGCTTTGGTGACTTCGCCGCCAAGGTCCGCACGGTGTTGACCGGGTGGGGCGAAACCCACCTGCAGGGCCTGCTCAACAACGCCGGCGAAGGCCTGCACGCGATGATCGCCGACACCACCGTGGAGCAGTTCGATGCGCTGGTCGCGGTGCATCTGAGGGGCCCGTATTTCCTGACCCAGGCGCTGTTGCCGTTGATTGCCGACGGCGGGCGCATTCTCAATGTGTCCAGCGGTCTGGCGCGTTTCTCGCTGCCGGGCAGTTCGGCCTACGCGATGATGAAGGGCGGCATCGAAGTGTTCACCCGCTACCTGGCCAAAGAACTGGGTGCACGTGGCATCAGTGCCAACACGCTGGCGCCGGGCGCGATCGAAACCGACTTCGGCGGCGGCCGCGTGCGCGACGATGCGCAGGTCAACGCGATGGTGGCCTCGGTCACCGCGATGGGCCGCCCGGGCAAGCCGGATGACATCGGTCCCGTCGCCGTGGCGCTGCTGTCGCCGCAGACCGCGTGGATCAACGCGCAGCGGGTGGAGGCATCGGGCGGCATGTTCGTCTGAGGCCGCCGCCAGTCGAGCGGTCATCGTGCAGCGCGTGCGGGCGTCATCGCTGGCGATGTATCGAGGGTAGGTCACGACCGTTGGTCGTGACGCTCTTGGATGCTCGTGTGAGAATGGTTCGCATCAAACGCCATCGCTGGCTATGATGCCGGTCCTTTCCGTTACGACCCCGAGCCCATCTTGAAGCGTGCCTTGCCAATCAGCCCCATGGGCCGCGTGTTCGCCACGGTCGCCTTCGTCGAAGCCCTGACGTGGGCCGGCCTGTTGATCGGCATGTACTTCAAGTACCAGGCGGCCGATCCGACCCCGGTCGGGGTCAAGATCTTCGGCCCGGTGCACGGCGTGGCTTTCATGGTCTACGTGGTGGTGGCGGTGCTCGCTGCAATCCGCCTGCGTTGGCCGTGGTGGGCCGCGCTGCTGGCATTGGCTGCTGCGGTGCCGCCGCTGGTGACGCTGCCGTTGGAGTGGTGGTTCAAGCGTCGTGGGCTGTTGTCGGCATCGGTGCATCGCCTCCGTCCGGTGGCGAGATAAGGAAGAAGGGGAGGAAAGTGCATCTTGCGACGCGGTTGTGGCCCCACGGCGGCTTCAGATCTCTGCGGTGTACGTGCGGCAACGCAACACCGCAATCGACAAGCCTGCCCCGCGTCCCACCCGCAATGAGTGTTGCGTCACCCTTGTTGCTCTAGAGCGGGACGAATTCCGAACAGGCGTCACAGCTTCACATCTATCAATCGAACCAAAGCACGCAGAGGAGTCAGACAGGACTACGTTCATGCCCCCTTTACCAGTTTCGACTGGATATCCATGGAGGCGCATCAATGCAACGTAAGTCCGCTGTTCCCGATCGTATTGTTGGCAGGCAACGCCTGCGCATGCTGCTGCTCGCATCTTCGCTGCTCAGCGCGTCGGCATTTGCACAGAGCACGGTAGGTGACATCAATGGCCTGGCCCCAGGGTTCACCGGTGGCGAGGTGCGTGTACGCAACCTGGATTCAGGCGTTACACGCGAGAGCGCGATCAGTGCCGACGGACGATTCCGTGTCGGTGCGCTAGGCGCAGGCCGCTATGAAGTGGAGGCAACCGGTGCCAACGGCGACGCCCGCACCATTGTCGTCACCGTCATTGCCGGTCAGACCACCAGCGCCGACATGAGCCGCGCGGCAACGCTGGACACGGTCAACGTCCGCGCCCAGCTGGGCGCCACCATCGATCTGGGCAGTGTCGAGTCGCGCACGACGTTCACTGCGGAACAGCTCAACGCCTTGCCGGTTGGGCGCGACATCACCAGCGTATCCTTGCTCACGCCGGGCACCGTCGCCAGCAGCGGCTACTTTGGTCCAGCGTCGTTTGGCGGCGCCTCTGCCGCCGAGAACAGCTACTACGTCAACGGCTTCAATGTGACCAACCTGTTCGACAGCCTCAGCTTCTCCGAGGTCCCGTTCCAGGCGATCGATCAGCTGGACGTCCAGACCGGTGGGTATGGTGCGCGTTATGGCTTTTCCACCGGCGGTGTCACCAGCGTCAACGTCAAACGCGGCACCAACGAATGGAAAGGCGGTTTCAGCTGGACCACGGCCCCGAACGCGTGGCGGAGTACCGAACCCGACACGCTCCGTACCGACGGCACGTTGCTCCGCTCGTACGACAACAACAGCAGAAGCAGTGATGTTGCCTCGGCGTGGATCGGTGGTCCGCTGATCAAGGACAAACTGTTCATGTTCGCGCTGGGCAGCATGAGTCGCGCTGAGCGAGAAACCTATTACGGTCGAACTGCGGACGCCTCCCGCTCACCTCAGGATCCCTCCAACCCAAAGCCACCGACGTCACTCTCGACAACGGCGGAGCAGTATGCCTCCAAGGATCCTTACTGGCTGGTCAAACTGGATTGGTACCTCAACGACAACAATCACCTCGAGTACACGGGTTTCGGCAATCGCCGCCGCTATCACTACGACAACTACACGGCCGCCTACGACAGCGACAGGCCTGATGCCGAGGCAAGCAAGAAAGACTATCTCGGCCGCCTGTATCGTGAGCGCGACGGCGCCACGCATGTCCTGCAATGGACGAGCTACCTCAGTGATGCGCTGACGGCCAGCGTCCGCTACGGCCAGATGCGCAACAAGAACTCGGATTACACGATCAGCCCGGATGGGAAGCGCTCGGATTACGACGGCAACATTCTGAGCCCTGACGGCGACTGTCCTTACGTTTTCGATGCCGTTCTCGGCAAGCGGGTAGGGTGCGCCGTCACCAGCCAGATCGATGTCAAGGATGGCAGCAACGAACGCACCAGTGCGATGGTCGATTTCACCTGGCAGCTGGCCGCGCATCAGCTTGGCTTTGGCTACAGCAATGACGAATGGACATCGCGTCAGGGCACCGCGTACTCGAGCGGCGCCTACTGGCGTCTCCACGAGAACTATGCGCGCAGGATCAACTTCCGCACCGGCGGCACCATCGGGATCAAGCAACGCTCCTGGTATCTCGAAGATCATTGGCAGGTCAACGATGCCTTCATGCTGTATGCCGGCCTGCGCAATGATTCCTTTGACAACCGGAACAGCGATGGGGTGTCGTTCGTCAAGCAGGACAACATATGGCAGCCGCGCGGTGGCTTTGCCTGGGATGTGATGGGCGATGGAAGCAGCAAGCTGTTCGGCTCGCTTGGCCGCTACTCACTTCCGATTGCCGCCAATGTGTCGCTGCGCGCGGCGTCGGCGTCGTATTACACCAATGAGTACTTCACCTACGACGGCTATGATCCGGTTACCGGCAAGCCGAACATCACCGGCTCCTACCGCGGCGGAAGTGCGGACAGCGTTTACAACGGTGCGGATGGGTCAGCACCCGATCCCAAGGCCGTGGCATCCAAAGGCCTGAAGCCCTACACCCAGGACGAAGCGATCCTGGGGTATGAACACCGTCTTCAGTCCTCGAATGCCTGGGTTGACGGCTGGACGCTGGGTGCGAAAGTGACCTATCGCCGCATCAACAACGTCATCGATGACACCTGCGATGCCCGCTCGCTGTACAACGCGGCAAAGAAGGCGGGCTATGACCTGTCCAACTGGGACAGTCCCTGGGAGGTGCCGTCCGGCATCCCGGGGTGCTGGATATACAACCCGGGTGAGGACCTGAGGCTGAGCATCGATGTGGATGGCGATGGCAAGCCGGATGAGATCACGGTGCCGGGCGACGAACTCGGCCCGAAGGCCACGCGCAGCTATCGTGCCCTGTCACTCTCTGCTGATCGTCAGGGTGAGCGTTGGTATGCAAGCCTGAACTATACCTGGGCTAAGCTGCACGGGAACTACGAGGGGCTGGTGAAGAGCACCAACGGCCAGGACGATACCGGCACCACCTCGGACTTCGACTTCAAGGAACTGATGTACGGTGCGGATGGCTATCTCTTCAATGATCGTCGCCACAGCTTCAAGCTGTATGGGTCGTACGACCTGACGGACCAGTGGCAGGTGGGCGCCAATCTTCTGATCCAGTCTGGCACGCCCATCACCTGCCTGGGCGGCGGCTACGGCACGTTCGGTACCGAGTACGGCTACGCCGGCGTCTTCCATACCTGTAATGCCGATATGGAGGATGTGGTCGGCCTGGGCAGCAGCGGCCGTACCCCGTGGGTTGCCAGTCTGGATCCCACCGTGATCTACCGGCCCGCTGCCGTGAAGGGGCTGAGCGTTCAGTTTTCTGTCCTCAACCTCTTCAATTCGATCAAGCCGTTGCAGGTGTACGAGACCAAGTACAGCGTCGACTCGACCGGTACCATCACCGACTTCTTCAACCACGAGAAAGCCAAGTACTACACCAATCCCCGCTATGCGCGGCTGCAGGTGCAGTACGACTGGTAATCCCGCTCCGCTCGACCCTGCCTCCGCGCAGGGTCGAGCCGGGACTGGGTTATAACGCAGCGCCCAACACTGCCAGAATCTGCTTCGGCGACTGGAACCCCGCCAGCCGCGCCGTTTCGTGACCGTCCCGCACCACCAGCAGCGTCGGCGTCTGCCGCAGCCCCAGTTCGCGGAACAGTCCCTCACCAACCGTTTCCAGCTTGACCTTCAACACCGTCATCCCCGCCTCCGCGATGGCGCCAGCGACACTGGCCAACGACATCTCCAGCATCCGGCACCCCGGGCAGTCGTCCTTATGGAAATCCACCAGCAGGGCCGGGTGCTCGCGCAGGGCGGCGTGGTAATCCTCAGCGGTCTGGGCGTACAGGGTCAGCATGTCGTAGGGCTCTCGGTATGGACCAACACGGTGTCGGCCCAGTGGTGGATGGTGTGGGTGTCTTCGGCGCCGTGCGGCATCTGCTCGATCTCCAGCACTGGATACGAGGAGCCGAAGAACCGCGCCAGCCGGTGGGCGGCGCCGCAGTAGTACTCCTCGCCCCATTGGGTCTCGCCGGTACCGAATACCGCCACCGGGAACGGCAGTGGCAGCCCGAAGTGATCACGCAGCGCGGCCACGCAGTCCTTCATCTCCGCCGGGGTACGCCCGGCGTTGTCCGTCCAGGAACCGACCAGGCACAGGGCAGGCGGCTCTCCCGCCAGCGCCACGGCAACGTCGCCGGCATCCACGTCGACCCAGTCCACACGGTGCCCCAGAGCCTCGCAGCGCGCCCGGATCAGCGCAGCCACCTCACGGGTGTTGCCGCTCAGCGAGGCGAAGGCCAGCAGGATATGCATTTGCACGCCTCCTTACAGGTCGTCAAACCCATTGTCCGCATTGGTCTTCTTGTAACTGGCGTTGCGCATTTCGAAGAAGTCGGTCTTGGTCTCGGTGAAGTTGTCGGCGTAGGCCTTGATCCACGGCATCACGTTGACATTGGTCTCGCTGTACAGCTTCTCGATGCCGAGCATGCCGGCCATCTTGTTGGCGCGGTACTTCACGTAGCGGATCATTTCGTCCACGTCGATGCCGTCGATGCCGTCCAGCACTTCGCCGGTCCAGCGCGTTTCCAGCTGGATGGCGTGCTCGAAGGCCTCATGCACGTAGGCGGTCAGCTGCTCGCCCTGCAGCGCTGGATTCTCGCCGATGATGGCGCGGATCAGTTCGCTGATGAACTTGGTGTGGGCCAGCTCGTCGCGGTTGATGAAGCTGATGATCTTGCCGGTGCCGGTCATCCGGTTCTGGCGGACCAGGTTGTAGAAGAACGCGAAGCCGGAGTAGAAGTTGATGCCTTCCAGGATCGAGGACTGGATCAATGCGCGGATCAGTGTCTCGGCGGTCTTCTCGCGCATGAAGTCGTCGTAGGACTGCATGATCGGCGCGTTGCGGGCCAGGATGGTCGGGTGGGTGCGGGCAATCTCGAACACCCGGTTCTGGTCGGCCAGCCCGGCGATCGAGGCGAGCACGTAGCTGTAGCTTTCGTTGTGGATCACTTCCTGCTGGCCGATGATCGCCGCATTGGCATGGGCGGCGGGATCGGTGATGTACTCGGCAACGTTGTAGATGAAGCGCGTCTGCGGCGAGTCCAACGTGGCCAGCAGGCCGATGATCGACTCGTAGGCGTTCTTCTCGCGCGCATTGAGCTCGCCGTACTGGCGCGCGTCGCCCTTCATGTCGACTTCGTCCGGAATCCAGAAGTTGGTCGAGAGCTCCTTGTACGCCCGGTAGAAGGACGGGTAGGGAATGTCGTTCCAGTTGAGGATGCCGCTGGTGCGGCCGTTGATGATGCCGGTGGAGCGGTTGGGGTGGCGCGGTTCGAGGATCTTGATGCGTTCGAGGGGGATGGCCATCGGGGTGTGTCCTTGTTTCTCTTCGGGCAGTGCGAGTTGCCGGCCAGCGGCCGGCACTACCTGGCATGGGTGGGGTTGCCGGCCAGCGGCCGGCACTACCGGTCAGTGCGCTGACGACCAACGGTCGTCAGCTACCGGGCTGACGTGCGTCAGCTGCTGCACCATTCGCACTCAGCAATATCGATGTCGTTGGAGCGCACGTAGTAGGTCGTCTTGAGCCCTTCGCGCCAGGCACTCATGTGCAGCGCGAGCAGGGTGCTGGCGCGGATGGTGCTCGGCACGTACAGGTTGAAGCTGATCGACTGGTCCACGTGGCGCTGGCGGCGGGCGTTCTGGCGGATGCTGGCGAACTGGTCCACCCGGTAGGCGCCTTTTTCGTAGTAAGGGTAGGTCTCCAGCGAGAGCCCCGGTGCGGCGACCGGGCGGCGGAAGTCCTTCTTTTCTTCGTAGTAGAACGCGCCGTATACCGGGTCGATCGAGGCCGTGGAGCCGGCGATCTGCGCGGTGCTCATGTTGGGGGCGACCGCCATCAGCCAGCCGTTGCGCAGGCCGTTGACACCCACCTGCGCCGCCAGTTCCCGCCAGGCCGGGCTGTCATAGCCACGGGCGCGGAAGTACTCACCGTTCTGCCAGTCGCTGCCGACAAAGGCGCTATAGCGTCCCTTTTCCTTGGCCAGGGCCATGCTGGCCTGGATGGTCAGGTAGTTGATGCGCTCGTACAGGCTGTCGGCGTAGTCCTCGGCCTGGGCGGAGTTCCATTCGATCTGCTGCAGGGCCAGCAGGTGATGCCAGCCGAACGTGCCCAGTCCGATCGCGCGGTACTTGCGGTTGGTGATGGTGGCCTGCGGCACCGGCAGCTGGTTGAGGTCGATGACGTTGTCCAGCATCCGCACCTGGATCGGCACCAGCCGCTCCAGCACGTCGCTGCTCAGCAGGTCCGGGGCGGCTGTCACCGCGCGGCCCAGGTTGATCGAAGACAGGTTGCACACCACGAAATCGCCGGCCTGTTTGGTCGTCACGATCTGGTCGCCGCTGATCATTTCCTGGATCATGCGGGTGGGGCTCATGTTCTGCAGGATCTCCGTGCACAGGTTGCTGGAGTAGATGCTGCCGGCATGCTTGTTCGGGTTCATCCGGTTCACCTCGTCCCGGTAGAACATGAAGGGGTTGCCGGTCTCCAGCTGGCTGACCATGATCCGCTTGAACAGCTCGATGGCCTTGATGGTGCGCCGGCTGATGCGCTCGTCGGCCACCACCTCCTCGTACTTCTCGCGGAAGCTGCCCTGGCCGCGCTGCTCATCGTGGAAGTCCTGCAGGTACCAGCCCTTGATCCGCTTCACCTCATACGGGTCGAACAGGTACCAGTCGCCGCGCCGTTCCACCGCTTCCATGAACAGGTCCGGCAGGCACACCGAGGTAAACACATCGTGCGCGCGCAGGCGCTGGTCGCCGTTGTTCAGGCGCAGATCGAGGAAGGCCTCGATGTCGCGGTGCCAGACATCCAGATACACCGCTATCGCGCCCTTGCGCTGGCCCAGCTGATCTACGCTGACGGCCGTGTTGTTGAGCTGTTTGATCCACGGCACCACGCCGCCGGAGGAATTGGCCACGCCGCGGATCGAAGAACCGGCCGAGCGGACATAGCCGAGATAGGCGCCCACGCCGCCGCCGTGCTTGGAGACCCGCGCCACGTCGGTGTTGGAGTCGTAGATGCCCTGCAGGCTGTCGTCCACCGTGTCGATGAAGCACGAGGACAGCTGGCCGCCGACCTTGCCGGCATTGGCAAGCGTCGGTGTTGCCACCGTCATGTACAGGTTGGACAGCGCCCAGTAGGCCTCGCGGACCAGCAGCATGCGCCGTCGGCGCGAGCGCTCGCCGTGCTCGTGTTCGTGCTGCATCAGGTACAGCGCGATGGTCAGCCAGCGCTCCTGCGGCAGCTCGTAGACGGCGCGCGAGTGATCGGTGGCGAGGTAGCGGGTGGCCAGCAGGTACAGGCCGTTGTAGGCGAACAAGGTGTCGCGCTCGGGCTCGATCATCTGCCCGGCTTCCTCCAGTTCGTCCTTGGAATAGGCCTTGAGGATGTCGATCGAATACACGTTGCGGTCGGCCAGGCTCTCCTGCAGACCTACATACGAGCCGTACTTCAGCGTGGCATCGTAGAACCGGTTCTTGCTGGCGCGCTTGTACAGGCGGCGCAGGTACAGGCGGGCGGCGAAGTGTTCCCAGTCCGGCGCGGTCAGGTCAATGCGCGATTCCGCCTCGCGGATCAGCAGGTCCACCATTTCATCGGCGCTGAGCTGCTGGCGACGTGCGATCTGCCCCAGCACGCTGCGCAGGTAGTCGGCCACGTCCAGCTGCGGGAACTCGCCATGCACGCTGTGCACGGTACGCGCCAGCCGCGCCTGGTCGAACGGCATGCGTCGGTTGCCGCCCTCCTTGGTGATCCACAGCGTGTCACTGCCGGTGGCCGCATCAACGGGGGTGTCAATGGACGGGGTGAGGGTGGAAGCGACGGTGTCGTCGGTGTTCATGCGTTCTCCATGCATGGCGCAGAGCCCAGCAGGCGGCGCGGCAGAGCCGTGCGGCAGCCGGACAGAAGGCGTGATTGGTGGGCAGGCCCTGCGTGTGCAGGAATACGTCGCCGCTGGCTCACATCGGTGGCGACGGGCCATGCTTCCAGGCGCCGGTCAGGTGGGCGCAACGGGGCGTTTGCAGCACGCGGCGTTGCGACGATGCACCGGACCTGGCGGAAGCGGGGAGCCGATGGGCACAACATAGTGGGGTATGAGCGGGTCGTCAACCGAATATGTGGTGCTTTTTTGTCGCAGGGTGGGGTCGCCTGCACACATGAACGTCCCATACACATGCACTATCAAACGCAAATGCGAGCCGTTATCATTTAATGGATCACAGGGCGGTGATGCGTTCGTAACCGGATGGCAGAACCGCGCGCGCGTCGGCGCACCGCGTGGTTCAACTTCTTATTGGCTGTGGTGTTCAATGTCTTCACGTCCCGTCGTTTCCGGTTTGCCCGCGCTCGTTTCCGCCGCGTTGCTCGGCACCATGGCGATGATGGCGTTCGTGTCCGTGATCGGTCCGGTGGTGCGGGTGTTGGGCCTGGCCGAGTGGCATGCCGGCCTCTCGGTCACCGCGGCGGGGGTGTTGTGGATGCTGTCGGCGCGCCGCTGGGGCGCACTCAGTGATCGCATCGGGCGCAAGCGCGTGCTGCTGATCGCACTGGCGGCCTACGCGGTGATCTACGTGGCGCTGGCGGTGTTCGTGGATGTGGCGCTGACCTCACCGCCGGCAATCTGGCTCTCCGTGCTGGTCCTGGTCGGCACGCGTGCCCTGGTCGGGCTGTTCTACGCCGCCGTGCCGCCGACCGCCGCGGCCATCATCGCCGACCAGGCCGCCCCGGGGCAGCGCGGCAGCGTGATGGCCAAGCTTGGCACCGCCAATGCGCTGGGCATGGTGCTGGGCCCGGCCGCCGCCGGTTGGATCGCCTACCAGAATCTCTCGCTCACCCTGTATGTGGCCGCGTTGCTGCCGCTGTTGTCGCTGCTGATGATCTGGTGGCGCCTGCCGAACACGCCGCCGGTCGCGCCGACGCACACCGGCCCCAAACCGACGCTCGGCCTGGGCGATGCGCGCCTGCGCCTGCCGTTGCTGGCGGTGTTCGTCGCGATGATCTCGGTCACCGTCGCGCAGGTGACGGTCGGCTTCTTCGCGATTGATCGCCTGCAGCTCTCCCCGGCAGACGGCGCACGCATGGCCGGGCTGGCTCTGACCGCCGTCGGTGTCGGCCTGATCTTCGCCCAGGGCCTGGTGATGAAGCTCAAGGACATCCGCCCGACGCGCTGGATCCTGGTGGGTGCGCTGATCTCCGGGCTGGGCTTTGCGTCGGTGGCGCTGGTCAGCGTGCCGTGGCAGCTGCTGGCCAGTTACGCGATCGCTGCGTTCGGCATGGGTTTCGTGTTTCCCAATTTCCAGGCGCTGGCGGCTGATTCGGTGGAGGCGCACGAGCAGGGCGCTGCCGCAGGTACGGTCGCGTCGGTGCAGGGCATGGGCATGGTGGTCGGGCCGATGATCGGCACACTGCTGTATCGGTGGTCGCCGAGCGCACCGTACCTGTTGGTAGGCGCGGTGCTGCTGGTCCTGGCAGTCTCTGCCGCCCTGCATCGCGCGCGGGGCGCGGCATGAACGAGATGCTCGCCACGGGTGTGACCGATGAGGTGACCGACACCGCCACCGTTGATGCGGCCGACGCCCCGTATTTCCTGCTGCGCAGCCCGCAGCAGGCGATGGAAGCGCACGGTGTCCGTGCGCGGCTGCCATCCGATGCCACCGCCACCTTGGCCGAGCGTGTCGCCGCGTTCTTCGCCGCGCCGCGCTCAGGCCCGCGCCTGTTGGTGGGGGCGGTGCCGTTTGATCCCCAGCAGGGCGATGCGCTCTATCAGCCGGATCAGGTGTCTGGCCAGCCCACGGTGGTCCGGGTGGAAACGCCGACGCTGGTCGGCGATGTGCTCGCCGAACCGTCTGCCGATGCGTATGCGCAGGCGGTGGCGGCCGCAGTCACGGAACTGCAGCGCACCGACAGCCCGTTGGAAAAAGTCGTGCTTGCGCGCAGCCTGCGGGTCACCACAGCGCAACCGCTGCATCCGCGCGTGCTGGCCGCGCGCCTGGGCAAAGACCCCAGCGTGGCGACCTACGTGGTGCCGGTACCTGCGGCACGCCCGAACGACGCGGCCTGGCTGGTCGGCGCCACGCCGGAGCTGCTGGTCTCCAGGCGCGGTGACCGTGTGCTCTCGCATCCACTGGCCGGCTCAGCCCGTCGTTCGGCCGATCCGGCCGAGGATGCACGCGCCGCGGAGACGCTTCTGGCGTCGGCCAAGGACCATGACGAGCATCGCCATGTGGTCGAGGCCATCGTGGCCGCGCTGGCACCGCTGTGCCTTCACGTCGAGGCACAGCCGCGGCCGACACTGCACGCCACTGCCACCATGTGGCATCTCGGTACCCGCATCCACGGCACGCTGAAGGACGCCTCGGTGTCTTCTGCCGCCCTGGTCGCGCTGCTGCATCCCACCCCGGCGGTGTGCGGCACGCCGCGCCAGCCGGCACTTGAGCTGATCCGTCAGGCCGAACCGGTCGCACGGGGCTTCTATGCCGGCGCCGTTGGCTGGACCGATGCGCAAGGCGATGGCGACTGGTATGTGGCGATCCGCTGCGCTCGCGTGCAGGGCACCGAAGTGCGCCTGTATGCCGGGGCCGGCATCGTCGCCGAGTCCCAACCCGAACTCGAGGTGGCCGAAACGGCTGCCAAGTTCATGGCCCTGCTGACCGCGCTCGGCGTCCATGACGTTCGTCCTTTCTGATGTGCGGGAGCTGTCCATGAACGCATCCTTTTCTTCCTCCCGGGTGCCGCTGCGCCAGGTCTGGCCGCCGGCCCTGGTCGCGCGCTATCGCGCGGCCGGCCATTGGCGCGGCGAGACCTTTCCGGGCTTCCTGCGCGAGCGTGCCGAGCGCTTCGCCGGTGATATCGCGGTGGTCGGCGGTGATACGCGCCTGACCTACGCCCAGCTGTGGCAGGAGGCCGGCCGCATCGGCGCCGGCCTGCTCGCGCAAGGGCTGGTCCCGGGTGATCGCGTGGTAGTGCAGCTTGGCAACGTGCCGGAATTCGTGACCGTGGTCTGCGGGTTGTTCCGCGCGGGTTTGATCCCCGTGTATGCATTGCCTGCGCACCGCATCACCGAGGTTGCGCACTTCGCGCGCAAGGCCGAGGCCAATGCCTATATCACTGCGTCCAGCTACGAGGGGTTTGACTACCGCACCCTCGCGCACGCGCTGCAGGCGCAGGTGCCCGAGGTGCAGCACGTCATCATCGCCGGTGACGCGGCCGGCTTCACCGCGCTGGCATCGCTGGCAGGCGACCTTGATCAGCTGCCCGCCGATCCCGACCCGCAATCGGTTGCGTTCCTGCAGATCTCCGGGGGCAGCACGGGGCTGTCCAAGCTCATCCCGCGCACGCACGACGACTACCTGTATTCCTTCCGCGCCAGCAACGCGATCTGCGGCATCACCCAGGACAGCGTCTATCTGGTCGCGCTGCCGGCCGCGCACAACTTCCCGATGAGCTCGCCGGGGTTCTTCGGCACGCTGTACGCCGGTGGCCGTGTGGTGATGAGCCCTGGCGCGGGCCCGGAGACCGCGTTCGGCCTGATCGCGCGCGAGCGGGTGACCTGTGTCGGCCTCGTGCCGCCGCTGGCGCTGCTGTGGGCGCAGGCCGCCGCAACCACTACGCAGGACCTCTCCAGTCTTCAGGTGGTGCAGGTCGGCGGGGCCAAGCTGGTGCCGGAAGCCGCGCGGCGGGTGATCGCCGGGCTGGGCTGCACCCTGCAGCAGGTCTTCGGCATGGCCGAGGGCCTGGTCAACTACACCCGCCTGCACGACAGCGAGGAGATCATCGTTTCCACCCAGGGCCGCCCGATCAGTGAAGACGACGAGGTGCTGGTGGTCGATGACCACGGCAACCCGGTTGCAGACGGCGAGACCGGCCATCTGCTTACCCGCGGCCCGTACACCATCCGCGGCTATCACAACGATCCCGCCGCCAACGCACGCGCCTTCACCGAGGACGGCTTCTACCGCACCGGCGACAGGGTGCAGCGCCTGCCGGGTGGCTATCTGGTGGTGCAGGGCAGGGCCACTGACCACATCAACCGTGCCGGCGAGAAGATCTCCGCCGAAGAGATCGAAGACCACCTGCTGGCGCACCCGAGCGTGTTCGATGCGGCGGTGGTCTCCATTCCCGATGCCTACCTTGGTGAACGCAGCTGCGCCTTCATCATTGCCCAGGGCGAGCCGACCAAGGCCGCCAGCCTCAAGGCCTGGGTACGCAGCCGCGGCCTGGCGGCGTTCAAAGTGCCGGACCAGATCGTGTTCGTCGATGCCTTCGGCACCACCGCGGTCGGAAAGATCAGTCGCCGCGAGCTGCGTGCCCAGCTGCGCGAACGTTTCATGCAACAGACAGGAGAACCGCGCTGATGGCGCTGCCCAAGATCCAACCGTACCCCCTGCCGACCCAGGCCGACCTGCCCACCCCGCGCGGTGCCTGGCAGCCGCAGACCGAGCGCCTGGCACTGCTGGTGCATGACATGCAGCGTTACTTCCTGGCCGCGTTCGCGCCGGATGCCGCGCCGCTGGCACCGGCTGTGGCCAACATCGCCCGCCTGCTCGCGCATTGCCGCGCCCGTGGCATCCCGGTGTTCTACACCGCCCAGCGGGGCAACCAGGATCGTCGCGACCGGGGCCTGCAGGCCGATCTGTGGGGCCCGGGCATGTCCGCCACCGAGGAGCACGAAGCCATCGTCGATGCCGTGGCCCCCGCTCCGGGTGATCATGTGCTGGTCAAGCACCGCTACAGCGCGTTCCAGCGCAGCAATCTGGAGACGATGATGCGCGCCCGTGGCCGCGATCAGCTGCTGGTCACCGGCGTGTACGCGCACATCGGCTGCACGGCCACGGTCGCCGAGGCCTTCCAGCGCGACATCGAGAGCTTCATCGCCGCCGACGCCGTCGCCGATTTCTCGCGCGCCGATCATGACCTGGCCCTGCACTGGATCGCCCGCACCTGTGGCGTGCCGATGACCACCGATCACCTGCTGGAGACCCTCGCATGACCGCACTCACCCTGGCGCGCATGCGCGCCGATGTCGCCGAGATGCTCGGTGAAGCGCCCGAGGACATCAGCACCGGGGAGAACCTGATGGACCTCGGCCTGGATTCGATGCGTGTACTGGGGCTGGTGCTGGCCTGGGGCAACACCGGCATCGCGCTGGAGTTCAGCCATCTGGCCGAGCACGCCACGCTCGACGGCTGGTGGACGGTGGTACAGCGCCTGCAGGCACAGGCGGCGGCCAGCGCATGAAGGCCCGTGCGGTGCCGGGTGCGGCCGAGCCCATCGTTCGCGGACTGAGCGAGGCGCAGGCCGGCCTGTGGTACGCGCAGCGCCTGGCGCCGGACAACCCGGCCTTCAACACCGCCCATGCGGTATGGATCGAAGGGGCGCTGGACGTCGCGGCCTTCGTGCGCGCCGCCGATCAGGCCGCGCAGGAAGCCGATGCACTGGCGCTGCGCATGGTCGAAAGCGCAGAGGGCTTGCCCGTGCAATGGGTCGATCCACAGCACATGCCGGCGCTGCAGGTGGTGGATCTGTCCGATCAGCCGGACCCGGCCGCGGCGGCGCGCGAGGCGATGCAGCGCGACCGCCTCAACCCGGTCGATCCCGCCCGCGACCGGCTCAGCCAGCAGCGTCTGTTCCTGCTTGGCCCGGCACGCAGCGTCTGGTATCTGCGTGTGCATCACCTCGCCACCGATGGCTATGGCATGGGCCTGCTCACCGAGCGCGTCTGCGCGCTGTATGCAGGCGACACGCAGCACGCCGAACTGGCGCCACTGTCCCCGGCGCTCGATGAAGACACCGCGTACCGTGCGAGCGAGCGCCGCACGCGCGATGCCGCCTACTGGCGCGAGCTGATGGCCGATGTGCCGGCCGCGACCGGTCTGCAGGCCGGGCTTGCTGCCGCCGCACCGGATGCACTGCGCCACGTACAGTCGATTGCGCCGGCCCTGCGCGAGCGCCTGCACCGTGCCGCCGCCGCGATCGGCCAGCCCTGGCCGGACCTGTTGACCGCGCTCGGCGCCGAGTACTGCCGCCGGATCAGCGGCGAAGCGGAGGCCGTGATCGGTGTGCCGTTCATGGGCCGGCTTGGCAGCGTCTCCGCCCGAGTGCCGGCGATGGTGATGAACGTGTTGCCGCTGCGGGTCGCGGCCGGGGAGGGCAGCGTCGATGCCTTCGTGCGTGACGTCGCCCTGCGCCTGATGCGGGGCCGCCGCCACGGGCGTTACCGCGGCGAGCAGCTGCGGCGTGACCTGGGCCTGATCGGTGGCCAGCGCCGCCTGCATGGCCCATTGGTCAACGTACAGCCGTTCTATCGGCCGCTGCAGCTGGCGGGCGTCCACGCCACGCTGGAGGTGCTGTCCACGGGGCCTGTCGATGATGTGACCCTGGGCTTCCGTGGCGATGGCACGGCCGTGCTCGATCTGGAGATCGAGGCCAATCCCACGCTGTATACCCCCGCGCAGGTGCAGGCGCACGCCGCACGGCTGGTGCATTTCGTGTCGGCCGCGCTGGAGGTGCAGGCCGCCGGCGGCGACATTGCAGCGGTGCCGTTGTGCACGCCAGAAGAAACGCAGCGCTATCTATATGACATCAACGCTACCGCCCATCCTGTGCCCGAGGTCAGCCTCGCCGCACTGATCACCGGATGCATGCAACGTACGCCCGAGGCTGTCGCGGTGGTCTTCGGCGGGCAGCAACTTACCTACGCTGCGCTGGAGCAGCGCAGCCGTGCCTTGGCGCTGCAACTGCAGGCCCAGGGCGTCGGCCGCGAGGCGAGGGTGGTGATCGCGCTGCCGCGCTCGCTGGAGCTGATCATCGCCCTGGTCGCGGTGCTGCGCGCGGGCGGTGCCTATCTGCCGGTCGATCTGGCCCACCCGGATGAGCGCCTCGCCCGTATCCTTCGCTCGGCGCAGCCGGTCTGCGTGCTGGCCCAGGCACAGGATCGCGAGCGCTTCGCGGGCACGCCGGTGCTGGTGCCCGCGCAGTGGCACCCCCACAGCGACGCCGACGTGACCGCCGCACCGCAGCCGCAAGACGCTGCCTACGTCATCTATACCTCCGGCTCCACCGGCGAGCCCAAGGGCGTGTTGATCGAGCACCGCGCCATCGTCAACCGCCTGGCGTGGATGCGCGAGCACTACGCCTTCCAGCCGGACGACCGCATCCTGCAGAAGACCCCGGCCACCTTCGATGTCTCGGTATGGGAGTTCTTCCTGCCGCTGATCAGCGGGGCAACGCTGGTGGTCGCACCGCCCGAGGCGCATCGCGATCCCCTGGCGCTGGCCGCCTTGATTCGCGAGCACGCCATCACCACCCTGCATTTCGTGCCGGCGATGCTGGCCGCGTTCCTGGCGGCCCCGGCCGCGCGCGGGTTGCAGTTGCGGCGGGTGTTTACCAGCGGCGAAGCGCTGGATGCCACGTTGCGTGACCGCTTCCATGCCACCGTCCACGCCGACCTGCACAATCTCTACGGTCCCACCGAGGCCGCCGTGGATGTCAGCTTCTGGCCGGCCAGCCGGGATGACGCCTCCGCGCCCGTGCCGATCGGCCATCCGGTCTGGAATACCCGCCTGTATGTGCTCGATGCCAGGATGCAGCCGCTGCCGCCCGGCGTGGCCGGTGATCTGTATCTCGGCGGCGTGCAGCTGGCACGCGGCTATCTCGGCCGCGACGACCTCACCGCCGAGCGCTTCCTGGCCGATCCCTTCGTGCCCGGGAGCCGGCTGTACCGCACCGGCGATGTGGCGCGCTGGCGCGAGGATGGCGCCGTGGAGTACCTGGGGCGCAACGATCACCAGATCAAGCTGCGCGGCCTGCGCATCGAGCTCGGCGAAATCGATGCGGCACTGCGCGCGGCCCCCGGCGTCACCCGCGCCGAGGTGCTGCTGCGTGAGGACCGCCCGGGCGAGGCGCGGCTGGTGGCCTACCTCAATGCCGGTGGCCCGGACCAGGAAACGCTGCGCACCCATCTGGCCGCGCGCCTGCCGGACTACATGGTGCCCAGTGCCTTCGTGCCACTGGAACAGTGGCCGGTCACCGGCAACGGCAAGCTGGATCGTGCCGCGTTGCCGGCGCCCACCCAGGCGGTCTCCACGGGCATGGCACCGGTCAGCGCAACCGAGCAGGCGCTGGCCACGCTGTTCGCACAGACGCTCTCACTCACCGCACCGGTCAGCGCCGACGCCGATTTTTTCGCGCTGGGCGGTGACTCGCTCAGTGCCGTGCACCTGCTGCTGGCCATCCAGCAGCAGTGGCGTTGCGATCTCGGCCTGGGCGCGGTGTTTGCCGCGCCGACGGTTGCTGGGCTCGCTGCGCGCATTGACGCACCGACTGCGGCCACCGATCACGGCTTGGCACCCATGATCCGGCTGGCCAGGGGCGATGCCGCGCTCGCGCCGCTGTTTGTGGTCCATCCCGCCGGCGGCATCGCCTGGAACTATCGGGATCTGGCCCGGGCGCTGTCTCCCACGCGCGAGGTGCAGGGCCTGCAGTCGCCCGTGCTCGATCCCGACCAGCCACTGCCCACCAGCATCGAGGCGCTGGCGGCGGACTATGCAGCGCGCATTCTTGCGTTGGGTCGGCCCGGCCCGGTGCATCTGCTGGGCTGGTCGGTAGGCGGCATCCTCGCCCAGGCGATGGCGGTGCACCTGCGCAGCCTCGGCCATGAGGTTGGCGTGCTGGCCTTGCTCGATGCCTACCCCAGCGAGTGCTGGCGGGCCGAGCCCGAGCCGGACCCGATCGCCGCGCTGCGCGCCCTGCTTGCGATCGCCGGCCATGATCCGGATGCACACCCCGAGCTGGACAGCCGCGCGCGCATCCTGGCCTTCCTGCGCCGCGGAGACAGCGCGCTGGGTAACCTGCCGGATGTCGTCCTCGATGGCGTGGTCCGTGCAGTCACCGGCACCAACCGGTTGATCCGCGCCCATCACCACACGCACTACGAGGGTCCGCTGCTGCACGTCCGTGCCGGCCGCGACCACGTCGCCCGCCCGCAGCTTCAGTCCGCCCTGTGGCAGGCCCATGCAGCGCACGTAGAGGCGATCGAACTCCCCCACCTGCACGCCGAACTCACCGGTCGCGACGCCGTGACGCAGATCGCGCCGTGGCTTGATGCACATCTTCAGCGGCATGACGCACACAGGACATCGGCATGAAACTCACCGGATTCGACGGCACCATCGCCCTGGTCACCGGCGCCAACGGCGGCATCGGCGCGGCCTTGGTCGAGCAACTGCGCGACAGCGGCTGCACCGTGATCGCCACCGATGTGGTCGCGCCGGTCATCGCCGCGGCGCCAGGGCAGGCAACAGTACATGCCCGTGCATTGGATGTGACCGACTCGGCCGCCGTCGATGCGCTGGTGGCCTGGGCGGAGGCCGAGGTCGGCCCGATCGGCTTCGGCATCAACGTGGCCGGCGTCCTGCAGACCGGCACTGTGGCCGAGACGGAAGATGCGCAATGGCGCCGGGTATTCTCGGTGAATGCAGACGGCGTCTTCCATGTCTCGCGTGCGCTGGCACGCGTGATGTCGCCGCGCCGCAAAGGGGCGATGGTCACGGTCAGCTCCAATGCCGCCGGCGTCCCGCGGCATGGCATGGCCGCCTATGCGGCCTCCAAGGCGGCCTCGACCATGTTCACCCGGTGTCTCGGCCTGGAGCTGGCGCCACTCGGCATCCGCTGCAATATCGTCGCGCCCGGGTCGACGTTGACCCCGATGCAGACCGGTATGTGGGCAGACGAACAAGGTGCCCAGCATGTCATCGCCGGAAACCCGGAAACCTACAAAGCAGGTATTCCGCTGCAGAGGCTCGCCCGCCCGGATGACATCGTCTTCGCCGTGATGTTCCTGCTTTCCGAGCAGGCCGGCCATATCGCCATGAGCGATCTTTACGTGGATGGCGGCGCAACGCTACGCGGTTAGTCGTAGTGACGCGCGCACGGTATAGCCCGCGCGCGCGACTCGGCAGGATAGTCCGCGCCTTGAGCGTTTCGCAGTGAAAAACGATACCAATCTCTCCAATTGAGATAGCCCCCGCAGATTCGAATTTATGCAATTCGGTTCATAGAGTGCGGGCTGTTCAAGCGTTTACGGTGCTTGGGACCACGTAGACGCAGGGAAGCCGTCGAACAGGGAAGATTGCGCACACTTCCGTTGTGGCGTGGTGACTGAACACTCGAAAGCCTGCTGGGCCGCCGCGATGGTGGCCCGGGCAGGCGGTCGTGTCCGTGTCGTTTACCTAAGCGAGGCAGTGCCATGAAACGCATTCTGATTGCGGACGACCATCCGGTCGTTCGCTTGGGTCTTCACTCCATTCTGTCCCGCGACCCGCGCTTCCATGTCGTCGGCGAGGCGGCCGACCCCGGCCAGCTCGAAGAGTGGCTTGCCAACGCCCCATGCGATCTGGTCATCACCGATCTTTCCATGCCATGGGGGCGGCGCCCCGATGGTGTCCGCATGCTTGCCGGGCTGCGCCGTGACTATCCGGAGCTGCCCCTGTTGGTGGTCACCACCTTTGGCAATGAAGAAGTACTGCGTGCCGTACTCAAGCTGGGGGTCAGCGGCATCCTGGAGAAAACGAGTGGACTACCCGCGCTGATCGAGGCAGTGGACGCTGCCCTGCGAGGTGGCTGCTACTTACCGCCCGAGTTGGCGCATCGATTGCGGCGCCGTGAAAAATGTGGGGCGCGGCTGACCGCACGCGAATCAGAAGTGGTGCGCTTGCTGGCCCATGGCCTGGGCGTCAAGGAGATCGCCGATGTCCATCGCCGCACTGTGAGCACCATCAGCCGGCAGAAGGGAACGGCGATGAAGCGGCTGGGGCTCACGTCCGATTTCGAACTGATGGTTTACGCACGCGCCGTCGGCCTGTCGCCCAGCGGCGGCTGACACGCCGCGCACGCAAAAGCGGCTCATCGCGTCGCCGGTGACGCCGCGTCATTGCGCATCACCCCGGCAAGGCGCGCTGCTGCAATCACCGCAGCAGCGTCGCCGTGCGCGCACAAACAGCCTGCAATGCACGCCGCGTTCGCGATTTCGTGGCCACGTTGAAATTAGTCAAGTTGTTGCATGGTGCGGCGCAGCTTGCATCCCTACTGTTGCGCCCTGTCTGCGAGGGCCGCACTGCGGCACCCCACGCCTCGCAGGCAGTCAACCGCGATCCACACACCCAAGGAAAGAACGCATGAACCTCCTGAAGAAGCTTTTCGTCGCCGCCGCACTGGCATCGGCCTCCCTGTCCGCACACGCCCTGGAAGCGCACATCCAGGTCTGGGCCGACGTTGATCCGACCCTGGCCCTGCTGAAGGCTGACGGCACCGCACTCGATGACGTCGTCAAGCTGGAATACCGTCCGGGCCCGACCACCACCGGCAGCCTGGTGCCGTGGAGCGACAGCGTGCGCGTCTTCTCCAATGACGTCAGCAAGGACGTACAGGTGCGGCTGATCCAGGCCGCTGTGCTGCAGGCACAGATCGGTACCGGTACGGCCGTGCCGCTGACCGTGAGCCTGAAGGGCAAGCCGCTGACCATCACTGCCCAGGACTTCACCGCGGCCGAGCTGTTCACCGGCTCGATCCCGGGTGCCTCGGTCGAGATGCCGTTGGAAATCCGCCAGACCACGCCGGCCACGATCACCGCTGCCGGCCGTTACGAAGGCCTGGTGAGCATCGCCATGGTGCAGAAGCCGTAATCAGCGCCCATACCGCGCCGCTGCCGCCTCGTGCGGCGGCGGCGCTGTGAGGTCAACCATCATGCCCAGGCATTTTCCCTATCCCTCCCGTCTCTCGGTCGCGCTGTGCGCGGCACTGGCCTGTGCGCCACTGGCCGCAGCGCCCGTGCCCTCAGGGTTCGAAGATCTCGTCGCCGGGCAGATCGAACAGCTGGACATCCGTGTGATGGGCCAGTCGGCAGGCGTCTGGCCGGTGTTCGTCACCCCCGATGGGGTACAGATCCAGCAGCCGGAGCAGGTGCTCGCCGCATTGAATCTCGCCCCTGGTGCGCGTGAGGCATTGCTGCCGGCGCTGAACGCATCGCTGCCACGCAACAGCCATCTGGCCTGCCGCTACACCGAGCCGGCAGCAGGCTGTGGCTATCTTCCGCCACCCCAACAACCGGACGCCGCCGCTGCCATCTTCGATGAAGGCGAGGGCGTGCTCAACCTGTTCCTGCCGCGCCAGTGGCTGCCACAGGCCAGTGCCGAGCGCGAACGCCACCATCGCCCCACCGCAGGTGCGCAGAACGCGTTGCTGCACCAGCAGAGCCTCAACATCAGCGGTGGCAGCGGCTATCAAAGCCTCTCCGCGCAGGGCACCGGCATGCTCGGTGTGTTCCGAGATGCCCACCTCGGGCTGGACTGGACCTACAACCGTCAGCAATCACGCGGGGGCCGCAGTTACCAGGACCTCAGCATCAACGACGCTTACCTGCGCCATGATCTGCAGCGCAGGCACTACGTGCAGCTCGGTCGCATGGACCGCCGCAACCTGTCCAGCGCACTCGGCGGCAACTTCTCGTTCGCCATGCTGCCGCTGGATCGCTTTGAAGGCATCCGCTTCGGCACCACCCAGGCCTATGTCGATCAGTCCGCCATGGGCCAGGGCACGCCCCTGACCGTACTTCTGGGCCGCAACGCACGCGTGGATGCCTACGATGGCGAGCGCCTGCTGCAATCGTTCTATCTGGACAGCGGCATCAACGATGTCGATACCACGCGCTTCCCGGCCGGCAGCTACATCGTGACCCTGCGCATCTATGAAGATGGCGTGCTGGTCCGCAGTGAAGAGGCGCCGTTCAACAAATCCGGCATCAACTGGGATGACCAGAGCCTGCAATGGTTCGTGCAGGGCGGGCGGGTCATCTCGCGCGATGCGCGCGATCACGATTCCGCGTTGCAGGCCGGCGTTCGCGTGCCGCTGCGCCGCGACCTTGCACTGACCCTCGGCTCGGCCATGGTGGACAACGTCGCCTATGGCGAGGCGCGCCTGGAAGGGCGCAAAGCCTTCGGCACCCATGAATTCACCGGCAGCAGCGCCCTGCTGCGCGGCGCCGATGGCAGCCACGGCACGCAGCAGCAGGCCAGCTATCGCCATCGCGTTTCTCTCAATGCCTACCACCAGCGCATGCGCGGTGGGGCCTGTGTGGGCCGCTATCTGAGCGCCGAATCGCTGGGGTGCCAGGATTCGTTGAGCGGCTCGATGTCGGTGCCGGTGGGGCAGGGCAATCTCTACCTCGGCTATACCCGCCGCACCACGTATTCCCCGCGCCGTGGCGATCTGGACCTGCCGTGGTTCGACGACACCTGGCTGCTGGATCCGCCGCCCGCCCTGTTCCGGGAGCCGCAGCTCACGCGCACCCTGCAGGCCAACTACAACCGCAGCCTCATGTGGGGCGGTTTCAACATCGCCGCACGAGCCGGTATGTTCCGCCAGCATATCGGCAGCAGCAACGGCCCGCGCCGCGATCAGGGCGTGACCCTCAACATGACCATTACCCGCCTGGAGCGCAGCCGCACCAGCACCCGCCAGGATCGGCTGGGCGTGGATATGCAGCATGGCCGCGATGACCAGGCCGCGCTCGGCTACCGCATCGGCCAGACCCGCCGCTGGGAATCGGGCATGGGCTACCGCGAGGTGGGCGGTGAGCTCAACGGACGCAGCGATCATCGCCAGGGGGCGATGATCAGCGGGCGCCGGATGGGCAGCGTCGGCACCACCGGCGCCACCGTCTCGCACTACCGCGGCGATGGCCGAAGCGACACTGCCTACAGCGCCTCGCACACGTCTTCATTCGCGTGGACACGCGGCGGCCTGTTCTGGGGCGCCGAGCTCGGCAACGGCGCCGGTGTGGCCGTGCAGGTGGAAAGCACGGAAGACCTCAGCCTGCAGGGCCAGGCCGCTGAAGTGCGGGTGAGCGGTGCACGCCGCCAGCTGCTGCGCTTCGGTGATCGCCGGCTGCTGCCACTCAGCAGTTACACCGCCACCCGCGCCGAAGTCCAGGACGTCAGCTCGCACGAGGTCGCCGCGGCGGTCCGCGTGGACGGGCACGGTCTGGGAACCTCCCTGTTCCTGCCGCCGGGGCGGCTGATGATGATGCCCATCGCACTTGATCTCACCTACACCTTCATCGGCAGCGCGCACGACGACGAAGGCCACGCGCTGGAAGGCGCACGGATCCTCAACGCACCGCTGCCCTCCCTGGGGCGCGACGGCGGCTTCATCGCCGATTTCCCGCAGCGTGAGAAGACCCTGTACCTGCTGCAGGCCAATCGCCTGCTCGAATGCCCGCTGCAGGTGCGCGAGCAGCGCAGCGTGGTGTTCCTGGTTGGCCAGGTGCGCTGCCGGCCGCTGGCGGTGGAGCGGCTGCCGGCCAAGATCCAGCAGCAGGCCCGCGTGCAGCGCTTGCTGCACGAGCAGGCACTGATGGACAAGGTGCCTTCGGTGGCGGGGGCGCAGCTGTGAGGGCGTGCCGTTGGGTGGTGGCGGTTGGGCTGACGGTGGCCGGGGCTCTGCCTGCGTGGGCGCAGCGGCCGCCGGAGACGCATCCCACAAGCGAGAGTCGTAACGTCGTGCTCAGCTACGACCGTTCGTCCAATCATGGTGACGAGGTCCTCTGGGGGGAGCGGACGCCCATCGCCTACAGCCCGGACGATAGCGTTGACTACAGCAAGCTGCACTTCACGTGTCGATCATCCACAGATGCTGCGACGGGAAAGTGTCCAACCCGGGATAACGCACAGACTGGGGCTGGGCACAGCGAAATCCCCTTGCGATTCCGCGAGCGCCGCAGTGGGCTTGCCTCTGAAGTCGCTGTTAACGGGTGGATAGAGCGCATTCACACCGCCCGTAATTGCTTCGGGACTTGGGAGGGCACCCGACGACCGGTATCCACGTCGCTTCATTCTACGTGTTCAGGCGTTCTGCCAGACGGAACCGGTGCCTATCTCGCTATACCCGCATCAGAGCTTCAACGCCTGGTTGCAGGCCGTTGGGATGCGGAGCTTGTGCTGGATCTCAGGGGAGAGACGGATGGCGCACCGCTGGCCACCTACACCTTCACGTTTGATCTGACGATCACCGACTACGCCAACGCCAGCATCTACTTCCCGCTGTACGACCAGATCACGCCGCTGGTCAACCTCAACATCGATTACAACCCCATCGGCCCGCCGCCCACCGTGGGTGGCAAGGCGACGCTGGACATGTGCCTGTACGACGGTCTTGGCTCCCAGGTGGCGTACATGGAAGTGACCATCGATGACGGGGCCCGCGCAGCCCCCGGGCGGCCCGATGGCATGTACTCGGTGTGGCACGGCGCGGGCGGTAACACCGAGAGTGATCACCTGGATTACGACATCGACCTCGACTACGGGGGGCGGCCGCTGAGGATGCGCAACGGGCGGATGCAGGTTCTGCCCGGCATCGATACCGCCCAGCTGCGCATGGTGGTGCTGCCCGGCATGAGCTACCCGGTGTACTGCGTGCCCACGCCACTGACCCTGCGCACGCCTCGCGTGCCTGCATCCACCAAGGCGGCTGGCTACTACCAGGGTGAGCTGAGCATCAAGGTCGTCCTGCCTCCGTCTTCGCCCTGACCCTTACCACGAGATCCTTCATGAACCGCATGACTGCGCCGCTGTGTGCGCTCTTCCTCCTGGCCGCCGGTGCGGTGGCCGCCCCGGCGTACGCCAATATGAGCGTGCATCCCATGCGTCTGGCGGTGCACGACGCACGCGGCGGGCAGATCCGCGTGCACTCGCAGAGCACACGGGTGCAGTACGTGCAGCTGCGCGTGCAGCGTCTGCTGGATCCGGCCACCCCTGACGAGCGCGAGGTGGATGTCGCGCCCGGGGCGCTGGAGGGCATCGCCGTCACCCCAGGCAAATTCGTGCTGGCCGGCGGCGGCAATCGCCTGGTGCGCGTGATTCCCTTGGCGGCCGTGGATGAAGAAGCGGCCTACCGCGTGTACTTCGAAGGCGTGCGCCCGCCCAGCGAGATCGGCACCGGCGACGAGCCTGAGGAATCCTCGGCCAACATCGGCGTGAACCTGATCTGGGGCGCCTTGGTCCACCTGATTCCCGCGCAGCCCGTTGCGGACATGCGCGTTGATGGCAACACGCTGCACAACACCGGCAACGTGCGCCTGGGGGTGACGGAGATCCAGGCATGCGATGCGCAGAACCAATGCACAGCGCACACCATCGATCACAGCGTATACCCCGGTGTCCGCTTTCCGCTGCCGTTCGATACGGCCGGCAAGAAGCTCACCGTGACCTATCGCCTCAGTTACGCCAGCTACGAGGATCGTCAGCACGTGCTGATGCCCTGAGCGGCGCTACACGTCCCCCAACCCCACTGCGCGCCAACACAACTGTGCCGGGCGCGGATGCCTTTCGCATCTTCCCACTCACCCAAGGAGAGCCTTCTGTGAATCACATCTATCGTTTGATCTGGAACACCGCGCTACGCTGCTGGATGGTGGCCAGTGAGCAAACACGCCGACGTGGAAAGGGATGCACGGCGGCACGCGCGATGGGCGTAGCCGCCATGCTTGTCCTTACGCCAGTGACACTCCACGCGCAACCCAATGAACCATCTCCGGTGCATGGTGAGGAGCAAGTCGCCGTATCTGGAGCAGCGTTGCCGCCTTACGCACCCGAAGTGTTAAATCTTCCGCCGGTCGCACGTGAGGCCGTGGTATTCGGTCTGCACCGACAGAGCGCATTGGTCTCAGATAGCACCTATAGCGATGCTGCTTTCGCAGGCGATCACTCCATTGTGCTTGGCTCGCGTGCGTACTTGAACGGCAACCAGAATGCCGGATACGGCAACCGGTCCTACATCAATGGTAGCTATTCAGTTGCGTTCGGATTTGCCGCGCGCGCGGAAGGTAGCGGGGGAACCGCGGTTGGTTCCGATGCAGTCTCCACCGGTGGCTCCAGTACAGCCGTGGGGCGGAGCGCCACGGCGACAGGGCCCAGCTCTATAGCCGTCGGATCAAGCAGTCAGGCGACGTATGCCACAGCCGTTGCAGTAGGTGCGCAGGCGAAGGCTCAGGGCTATTACTCCATCTCACTTGGAGCTCACACGACCACCAGCGCCGAAGCTGCCATAGCCATTGGTACGGGCGCTCGAGGCCTCGGCTACGGTAGTATTTCGATTGGCGGGTATACGAGTGCCGACAGTCGTACCGGCATGGCCATCGGCCATGGTTCCACCGTGAACACCGGCGCCGGCGTGGAGGGTTTGGCGCTCGGCGCCTATGCCCGTGCCGGCAGCGCGGGCTGGTCCGGGGCCATGGCGGTCGGCGGCCACAGTGACGCGGTGCTCGATGGCACTGCGTTGGGCTACTACGCAAAAGCCGAGGCACAATCTTCGGTGGCCCTGGGTCGATCATCGACTGCCACAGAGAGAGACACGGTTTCGGTGGGTAGCAGCACGATCAAGCGGCGCCTGGTCAATCTCCAGGACGCGCGCGTGAGCGCAGGCAGCACCGATGCCGTCACCGGCAATCAGCTGTTTGCGACCAATGAAGAGATCAAGAAGATCAAGACGAGCTCTGATGGCGCAATGGCGCGCCTGAACGCGGCCAAGGTGATGATCGGCCAGAACGCGGCTGCCGAGGGAAACTACGATACCGCCGTTGGCTATGGCGCAAAAGCAACCGGCTCCCACAGCAACGCCATAGGCTATAGCGCGACAACGGCCGGTGCCAACGCCGTGGCGATCGGTACGCTGGCCGCTGGTGCCGCCGCCAGCGCTGTCAGCCTGGGCAACCGCGCCGCTGTGGATGCGACCTCCGACAGCGGCGTTGCGGTCGGCGCCAATGCCAAGGTCAATGCCAATGCGGCGGGCAGTGTGGCACTGGGCGCGAACGCGGTTGCTACTGTTGCCAATACGGTTTCCGTCGGGACAGCCACGGCACGGCGCAAGATCGTCAATGTGGCTGACGGTACGGTCGGATCGGGCAGCAATGAAGCAGTGACAGGCAATCAACTGTTCTCGACAGAGCAGCGCGTGACAACCGCGACGACGACGGCGAACACCGCCAAGACGACGGCCGAAAGTGCTCAAACGGCGGCCAATAGTGCGCTGGGGCGTCTGAACGCATCAACCCAGGTAATGGGGCAGGACGCCGCGGCCAGCGGATCCAATGCAGTAGCCGTCGGTCGCAGGAGTCGTTCCGAAGGCACATCATCCGTGGCGATCGGCAATGAGTCGGTCGCATCGGGCATTTACGGCACTGCCATTGGGCATCAAGCCAAGGCAAGTGGTACCTGGGCAAGCTCCATGGGGCAGTTTGCCGATGCCGCCGGCAACAGTGCGATCGCCGCTGGCACATCGACCAAGGCTGCTGGCAATCATTCCGTTGCCATTGGTGCGCTTGCCGAAGTGGACGCCACCGGTCAGAACAGCGTGGCGCTCGGTCACGGGGCGAAGGTGGCGGCCGGGGCAAAGAACGCGATCGCGCTGGGCTATGGCTCGGTAGCGGCCACCGCCGACACCGTCTCGGTGGGCAGTGCAACGGTGCAGCGGAAAATCGTCAATGTCGCCGACGGTGAGGTGTCAGGCACCAGCAATGATGCCATCACGGGCAAGCAGCTCAGTGCTACCGAACAGCGGGTCAGCGATGTCACCGCCACGGCAAACGCCGCGAAAACGACCGCCGAAACAGCTGCTACCACTGCCACCGCGGCACTGGGACGTCTGAACGCAGACAAGATCGTGGTCGGGCAGGGCGCTGCAGCCACTGGCAGCAACGCCACCGCAGTTGGCATGAACAGCAAGGCGTCGGGCAACTTTGCCACCGCATCGGGCCATGCAGCCAACGCGACTGGTGCGTATGGCGTGGCGGTGGGCTCGGGCAGTTCCGCCAGCCAGGCAAGCGGTATCGCGCTGGGCAACTCAGCGGCGGCTACCGCTGCCAATGCCATCGCGACGGGCCGCTTGAGCAAGTCGCAGGGCACCTCCGCCGTGGCGATGGGAAACGAGAGCACCGCATCGGGTAACTACACCACCGCCATCGGCCACCAGGCGAAGGCGGGTAGCGCATGGACCAACGCAATGGGCTACCAGGCAGATGCGGCCGGCTCCAGCGCGATCGCCGTGGGTTCGGTAGCCAAGGCCAGTGCCAATCACTCGATTGCCATCGGTGACCGGGCGGAGGTCAACGCAAACGCGATTGACAGCGTGGCAGTGGGGCGTTCGGCGTCGGTGTCCGCAGCTGCCACCGGCGCGGTGGCCTTGGGCATGGGCTCGGTGGCAACTGCCGCCAACACCGTGTCCGTAGGCAGCGCCACGGTGAAGCGAAAGATCGTCAACGTGGCCGACGGTACCGTCTCGGCGACCAGCACCGACGCCGTCACCGGCAAACAGCTCCACCTTCAGCAGCAGGCCGTGGCCGACAATGCGGATCGCATCGACGGCAACCAGACTGGCATCGGCAGCAACCGTGACAGCATCGCCGACAACCGCAGTGGTATCGGTGCCAACCGCAGCGACATCGCCGCGCTGCGGAGCGAGTTCGACGCGTACGTGCCGGATCTGGACGGCCTGGTGACCTTCAATGAAGACCGCACGATCGTGGATCTGGAAGGGGCGCGGTTGACCGGGGTTCGCGATGGCGATATCAGCTCGGCGACCAGCAAGGATGCGGTGACGGGGGGGCAGTTGTTTGTGACCAACGAACGCGTCGCGTCGCTTGAGGGCCTGAACCAGTACGTAAAGGTGGGAACGGACGGGGAAAGCGAAAGTGCGCATGCGGTGCTGATGGGCGTCGCTATCGGTGACAGCGCTAACGCTGCAACCACGGCCGCAACAGCGATCGGTGCCTACGCGGCCGCGCATGGCGTTAGCTCGGTGGCTCTTGGCCGCGGCTCCTACGTGGATGCTTTGGGCGTGGATGGATTCGCCTTGGGCACGGCAACACGCGTTTCGGCGCACTCTGGCCTCGCCATCGGGGCTCAAAGCGTCGTAGAGGCGGGGGCCACAAACAGTGTTGCGTTGGGTAACCTGTCGATTGTTACAGAAAGCAATGCGGTTTCCCTGGGTAATGACAATCTGAAGCGCCGCGTCGTCAACATGGGCGCAGGCATCAACACCAATGACGCCGTCAACATCGCCCAGCTGGGTCAGACGCTGGATGGCCTCGGTGGGGGTGCGCGCGTCGGAGCCGCGGGCCAGATCATCGCCCCGCAATACAAAGTTCAGGGCAGCGACTACACCAACGTAGGCGACGCGTTGGGTGCGCTTGATTCGGCCGTGGTAACCGCTCGCAGCGGCGTTGACTCTATCGACAACCGCCTCAACCGCCTGTTCCAGGAAGAAGCCACCGCCCGCACTGACGGCCCCGGCCGCCTCAATCTGGGCGGCGCGCAGGGCATGGTCCTCGGCAACGTGGCCAATGGCATGATCGCCGCGGGCAGCCGCGATGCGGTCAATGGTGGGCAGCTGTACGAAGTGCAGAAGAACCTGCAGGGCCAGATCGATGGCCTGGAAGGTCGCACTGCCGAGCCGGCGGCATTTGCCTCGCGGCAGGGTGCGCCGATGGCGATGTCCGTGGAGGGTGGTGGTGAGGCCATCGTCAGCCAGGACACGCCGGCCCCCACGCCGACGCCGGTTGCCAACGATCCGGTCGCCCCCGAAGCGGTGGTGAAGGCCGAAGGCGAGCACGCCGTGGCCGTGGGCAGCGAAGGCAAGGAGCGCAGCGTCAAGCACGTGGCCAGGGGCACCGCGGATACCGATGCGGTCAACGTGCAGCAGCTCAACGATGTGCTGGAACGCTCCAACCAGTACACCGATGTGGCGGTGGAGGGCTTGAACAAGCGGCTGGACGGCATGGACAAGCGCTTCAACCGTATGGCTGCAATGAGCAGCGCCCAGAGCGCGATGGCCATGAACACCGCCGGCCTGAATACCTACAACCGCCTTGGCGCCGGCGTGGGACATTCCGATGGTGAGTCGGCGTTGGCGGTGGGCTACCAGCGGGTGATGAACGAGCGCGGCTCGGCCACGTTCAGCCTCAATGGCGCGTTCACCAACAGCGGCGAGAAGACCGTCGGCGTGGGTGTGGGTATCGGCTGGTAAGCCGAGCACGCACACGCTTTCTTTGGACGCCGCCCTTCGGGGCGGCGTCGTCTTCAGGAGTCCGTTGTCATGCCCATTCCCACCGATACACCAACGCCAGCTGCCGGCGCGCCCGCGCGCGTTGACGTGAGCCGGTTGAAGCTGCTCCTCATTCTGGTCGGCATCGTGATCGTCACGGTGGTCGCCTGGCGGCTATTGACCGCCCCCCTGCTGCGGGTTGCGCCCGCGGCCGCCCAGACGTGGATGACCACGCTGGATGAACGTATTGCCAAACGCATCGGCACAGCCCTCCGCTCGGAATCGCGTGCGGCGATCAATATCGATTTCGGGCAGAAGACCGTTGATGCGGCGTATCTGGCCAACCTCAATGACAGTGCCGACCAGGTAAAGCACGTGCGGGGCGTGCTGCTGGAACGTGCCGCCCTGCGGTTCCAGGTCGATCTGCTCTCGGACATCGCCGAACTGACCCGTGCCATGGACGGCTGCGGACAATTCGGCTGTGACGCACTCAGCGAGAAGGTCGAGCAGTTGACCATCACCCGGGCCGCCAGCCTGGCCGAGTGCCACCGCCTGGACGGCATCATGGGCCGCACCTACGAGCTGGCGCGCCCCGATGCGGTCAGCTACGACGATGCAGACAGCGTGCTTGCGCTGCACCAGCTGCTGGTGGACAGCCTCCAGGGGGAAACCCTGCTGGCGCGCCGCACGCACGGCAAAGGGTTCGAGGATGTGACGGACTACCAGGCCGCGCTGTGGGGGATCGTGGATATCCACGCTGATCTCACCGAGGAATACCAGCGCCGCCATCGCGTCGTCGCCGTGCTGCAGATGCTGTTGGGGCGCCTCCCATGACGGGCAGGCCGCACACCGCCACGGCGTTGGCCACCGCCGAGCAGGTCGCGATGCGGCTGGGGGAGTTGTCCAACGCGGTTGCGGTGCGCTGAACCCGCGCACCGTTCCCCGAGTCGATCAACCTGCCACGCCTGAACGCCATCACGGCAGTGATGCACCGGCCGCCGGGGTGCGGCTTACCGCCCTGCGGCGGGTCCCGGCGGGGCTGCCGGCACAAGCGTCTTCGCCATCAACTGGCCGGTGACATACAGCCCGGCCTGTTCATACAGCGCCCGCGCCCGCGGATTGTTGGCGGCCACGCGCAACTGCAGACTCTGCGCGCCCTCGGCCCGCAGCCGTGCTTCGATCAGTTCCAGCGCACGCCGTCCATGGCCCAGGCCGCGATGAGCGGGCTCGACGATGAAATCAAGCAGGTGACCGGCGGGCCCGTCCAGGTGTATCCACACATAGCCGACACACTGCGCCGCAACCTCGATGACCAGCATGGCGTGGCCGGGCTCTTCCATTGCCTCGGCAAGTGTGGCCGGCATCACTCGCTCGCACTCGGCCCTGCTGGTGGCGACGGAGTACCCAAAATTGGCGCACAGGTCTGCACAGTAATCGTCGACGGACAATGACCGGTAGTGGTTGTACTCGGTGGCGCGCATGAGACGGAGCTTCATATGGCTTCTTGAGGGCGAACGGGCGAAGCCATGAAAATGCCTTCAGAGGGCGCGTTTCACCAGTAAAAATGCCTTGGGTCCCTTTCGGCGCAGTGGATTGAACAATCTGCGATGACGTATTCGCACGCAGATGCGCAACGCTGCGGGCAACCGCGTGCAGCCGTCCGTCGCGGTCAACTAGCTCTACACCGCGTCTTCGGGCGACGTGTTCGTTCAAAGGCATCAGCAGAAGGGGCTGAGCTAAGTACGCACTGAACAGTGATGGACGTCACGCGCAATTTTGCAACTAGTTGTATTGGAACGCCGCGCCGTATCCGGATGATGCCGGGCTAGGTGGCCGGGGACTGTTCCCGCGCGCGTGCGTCTTCCTCTTTCGGTGTGTGGCCCTGCCATGAATCTGCGCTCTGTTCTGCAATCCTCCGCTGTGCTGCGGGGCCGTCACCTGTGGGGCCAGCTGCGCGAGCGCATGGCCCAGGATGTCAACCATGCGGCCGTGCTTGGCAATGTCACCGAGGGTGGCGGGCTGACCCCGCGCTTTGCGTTCATGGCGGTGATGTCCTGCGGCATCGCGATTCTCGGGTTGCTGCAGTCCTCCGCGGCGGTGGTGATCGGCGCGATGCTGATCTCGCCGCTGATGGGGCCGATCGTGCAGCTGGGCTTTTCGTTGTGCGTGGTCGACTTCCGCATGATGGGCCGGTCACTGCTGGCGCTGCTCGGCGGTATCGTGCTGGCGTTGGGCACAGCGATGCTGATCGTCTGGCTGTCGCCGCTGCGCGAGGCGACAGGCGAGATCCTGGCGCGCACGCATCCGAACCTGTTCGATCTGCTGGTGGCGGTGCTGTCCGGGCTGGCCGGCGGCTATGCAGTAATCACGCGCAAGGGCGAGGCGATCGTCGGCGTGGCAATCGCCACGGCGTTGATGCCACCGCTGGCGGTGGTGGCCTTCGGCCTGGCGACCGGCGACATGGGCATTGCCGGCGGCGCGTTCCTTCTGTTCATGACCAATCTGCTGGCGATCGCGCTGAGCGTGACGTTGATTGCCAAGTGGTATGGCTTCGGCATGGACAACGTGGCCAAACACGCGATGTGGCAAGGCGGGGTGATCGCGGTGACATTCCTGCTGCTGGCCTTGCCCCTCGGTATCGCGCTGCGCGACATCGGCCGGCAGACCTGGATCGCCAACCAGACCCGTACGGTGGTGCAGCAGTACCTGCACGCACAGGGGGGCTCGATCGAGCGGTTGGATGTGGTGCGCCGCGACGGCCTGCTCAGCGTGGACCTCGTCGCGATGGTACCGGGCTACCTGCCGCACGCGCAGCAGGCGCTGGCCGCCCAGCTGGCGCGGCAGCTTGCGCAGACCCCGCTGCTGCGGGTGCGGCAAACGCTGGAGGCCAATGACAGTGGCCGGCGTGACCGCGCCGATCTGGACGGTCTGCGCCTGAGCGTCAATGCGCTGACCCAGCAGGCCGCGCAGCTGCGTGCCGAAGCCAATGCGGTGGTCGCCCAGACAGTGCGAGCGCAACTGGACGGTCTGGAGGCCGGTGTGGAGGTGGACGATGGCCAACTGCTGTTGTCGATCGCCGTGGCGACCGATGAAGGGCTGGACGAAAGCGCGCTGGCGGCCCTGCGCGATGCCGTGAGCAGCCGGGTGCCCGGCTGGACCGTGATTGTCTGGAACCGCGACGCGCTGCCCCAGGACCCCGCGCTGGTGCCCATCGCCGGCGATGACGGTGAGCGGCGCCTGACGCGCTGAGTTGCCGCGTGCTCAGCCCGGTGGTACTGCACTCTGACCGGAGCCGGTCGCATCGCGCAGCTGGGCAAGCAGGCTGACCAGTTCCCATAGGTCCTGCTCGGCGGGATCGCCATTGATGGCATGGACTTTGAGGCAGGTCTGCAGCGCGCAGATCGCAGCGACCGCAGCAGTGTCGCCCACCATCGAGGCGGCGCCCTGGATGCGGTGGGCCATCGCCAGGGCGCGCCGCCAGTTCTGCTCACCAATCACCGCCTCCAGATCGGCGATATCCACCTGCATCTGGGTGGCATAGATGGCCATGACACTTTGCGAATGCTCGGTGTTGCGTGGGAGCGGTGCTTCGGTGGTGCGCTGCGCGGGGCGCACGGCAGCGTCGAACACGGCCCATTCCACCGGTTTGGTCAGGAAAACGTGCACCTGCGCGCGGGCATACGCGCTGCGGTCACGGCTCTCACCGGAGCCAGAAAGCGAAATGAGGCGTGACGCCGGCCAGCTGCGGCGCGCTTCGATCGCACGGATGGCGATGGCTACGTCGCTGCCGTCCCGGTCCATGAGGTCGCCGTCCAGCGTGATCAAGGCAAACGGGCCGCCCACATCCACGCGGGTGATGGCCTCGGCGCCGGTATGGGCGACGGTGACCTGGAACCGCTGCGCTTCAAGCCGACGCTTGATCATCTCGGCGATGGCGGGCTGGTCTTCCACCACCAGCGCACGCGGAGCAGTGGCAGCGTCGGCGCAGAGGGCGGGCGCCCCCGACGCCAGTGGAGGTGCTTCCTGGCGGCCGCGCAGCGTGGCCAGGAACGTAGAGCCGATGCCGACCTGGGTGGCCACGGTGATGTCGCCGCCCTGGCTGATCGCGATCCTGCGGCACAGGCTCAACCCGATCCCGGCGCCCAGCCGGCGTCGGCCCTGGGCCGTGCCATTGAAGGGCTCGAATATGCGCTCGATATCCTCCATCGCGATGCCCGGGCCACAATCGCTGACCCGCACGCTGACCCGCCCGAGCTCGCCAACGCCACGCAGGAACCCGAGCCGGACGACCACGGTGCCGGCGTCGGAGAACTTGATGGCGTTGGAGATCAGGTTGCTGGCGATGTGATGGAGGGCGCGCGCATCACAGTGGGTCAACGCGGCATCGGATGCGTCCAGGGCCAGGCGGAGCCCCAGCCCTTTGGACAAGGCGAGCGGCCGCATGCCGGAGATGCACTCCTCCAGCACCGCCTGCGCGCTGTGGCTGGAGGCCTCGCAGCTGCGTTGCGAGGCCTCATGGAGCATGAACTCCAGCGCATTGGTGAGGGTATGGCGAAGCGCATCCGCGGCGGAGCGGGCGGAGGCGAAATGCTGCTCGCGCTGGGAGGAGGTCGGCTCGCCCTCGGCCAGGTCGATGGCCGATATCACCGCGGAGGCGCTGTTGCGGACCTCATGGTTGACCAGGGTCAGGACGCGTGCGGCCGCGGCCTGCCGGGCAGCCGTACGGCGGGCCTTGCGGTACGCGCGGGAGATGCTGAGCAGGATGGCCAGCATCACCAGGCAGAACAGGATGATGGGGGTGCGGTAGTACGTGGCGACCGCGCGGAGGGTCGGTGGGGCGCGATAGACGGCGTTGAGCGTGCGCTCAAGGATGTCCTTGTGGATATCCGACGGCAGCGCGAGCAACGCCTGGTGGGCCATGCTCACCTCCACCGCCCGGCTTGGCACCGAGGCGACGCGCAGCTCCACCGCGGGACCATCCGGCGCCGCATGTACCTGCAGGATGGCGTCATGATCGCGCCGGGTGAGGGGCACCAGGATGCCATCGGCGCCGAGCGCCGCATCCGCCGCGCCGCTGTCCAGTGCGGCCAGCATGTCGGCGGGTGAGGCCAGGGGGAGTACCTCGATGTCGGGGAAGGCCTGGGCCAGATAGGTGCGGTACTCGCCATTGTCGATCACGGCCACCCGCCGCCCGGCGAGCGATGCCAGCGAGGTATGCGCCGCGGTACGACGGCTGACCAGCACCGAGGTGCCGGTATAGAACGGCGCCGAGATCACGGCGGAGGCCGGCAGCAGGCTGCGCGTGGAGGGCAGCGAGAACGCGACGCCGTCCACCGCGCCGGCGCGAAGCAACGCGATGGCGCTCTCGATGGAAGGCGAGCGCCGTAGTTCCAGCCGGACACCGGCGATGGCCTCCAGTGCTTCCATGTACGCACGCGGCCCCCCCTGTGCGGCCGAGCCGCCCAGCCCCTGCGAGATGGCCATCTGCGGCCCGATGGCCAGCCGGAAGGTCGCGTGCCGCTGGGGCGGTGTGGCCAGTGTCAGCAGGACCAGGCAGACGGCCAGGACGACAATGCCGACAAGCAGCAGGACTCTGCCGAAGGTGGTGCGGGTGGATGCAACGGTGTTCACATGACGGTCTCGAGTAGTCCCGTGGCTGCCGGTAGCGGCGGAAGAAAGAGGGAAGCAGGTACGGCACCGGGCGCGCGATACACCGCCGAGGAATGCCTGGAACTCAGAGAAAACATGCTCGACAGAAATACACGCGGCAGTGCTGCGTTGGTATGCAATAAATACGAAAGCGCCAACGGCCATCAAGAACTGAGGCATGCGGCAGCTTCCGTCCTATGGTCTGGAGAGACCTGCTTCATGGTGCATCGCAACCGCGGACAGCATGTTTGAGAACTCGCCTATACAATAGGGGCGGCCTATCGGCGACGAATGAATGACTCCATCAGCTGGACAGGGAAGATGCCGCAGAGAGCCATCGTGAGGTCCGTGTTTTTTCATCTGGATGACACCGGTAGGTCGAATGCTGTCGATCTGCCGGCTGCCGCACACGCTTGACCCGGCACCGCCGCCCTTACTGACACCGTTCCTGCTGGAGCTCGACGTTGCCACGACCTTCGATTGCCCACCGCTACCGCATCGCGCTGGAAGGGCGAGCGCCTTTTGTCACCCTTACGACGATCGCGGTGCTGGGCATCACCCTGCTCACCGCGCAGGCCATGCTGGTGCAGCGCGACCGCGCGGTTCTGGACGCCTATGCCGACCGCCTGCTGCTCCAGGCTGAATCCGTGGCGGCCGCCTCCTCGCTGACGTTGGAGCAGGCGGCGGCGCTGACGAGCCGGCCGTGCACGCGGGAGGATCTGGCCGAACTGCGCCTGCTGGCGTTCACGTCGCGCTATGTGCGCGATGTCGGCCGGTTGCATGAGGATCGGCTGATCTGCTCGGCCGCGTGGGGCATCCTCGCCACTCCCGCGCGGATGCCCGATCCGGATCGCCGCGTACGCGGCTACCGGCTGTGGGGCAGCGTCTCGGGGATTGTCGATGCGCGCGTCGCCGCAGACATGTCGGCCAAGGGCGATGTGATCGTGACCACCTCACCCAGCGCCTTCGATCGGGTGGACCAGGTAGAGCCGGGCATGGGTGCGTTGGTGCTTACCCGCGATGCGCGGCATATCTTCCAGCGGTTTGGCGATGTGACCGCACTGGATCCGTTCCGGGAGGAAACCTGGATTGATCTCGGCAGCACGCGGCACTCCCGCCGTTGCAGCAGCACGTTCGATATCTGTGTGGCGGCACGGGCGCAGCAGTCGAGCCTGTTCTCCGAGTCGCCGTGGATCCTGATCGGCCTGTGCCTGCTGGGCGGGTTCGCCGGCAGCGGCCTGGGGCTGCTGATCAGCGCATACCAGCGTAATCACGGCTCGCTGCCGAAGCAGTTGCAGCGGGCGATTCTGGGCGATGGCCTGACCCTGGTGTATCAACCGCTGCGGGCGCTGTCCGACCGGCGCATGGTGGGCGTGGAAACGCTGTCGCGCTGGTGCAATGAGCAGGGTGAGCAGGTGCCGCCGGATACCTTCGTGCCGATGGCCGAGCAGCAGCGGTTGGGCGGCGCGCTCGCGCGACAGGTGGTGCGCAAGGCGCTGGTCGAGCTGGGGGACCGGCTGCGCGCGGATCCTGCGTTCTACGTCAGCTTCAACGTTTCGGCGACCGATGTGGTCGATGCGGATTTCCGTGCCTACTTGAATGCCGCCACCGCCCAGCATCGGGTGGCACGCCAGCAGGTCGTGCTGGAAATCACGGAACGATCCACCACCCGGCATAGCGAGTTGGCCGACGGCATGGCGCGGTTGCGCGGGGATGGCTACCCGTTCTACATCGATGATTTCGGCACCGGGTACTCGAACTTCGCGTATCTGGCCGAGCTGCCGCTGGATGCAATCAAGATGGACCAGCGCTTTACCCGTGCGATCGGCACCGGTTCGGCCATCAGCCAGATCATCGAAGCAATCTGCGTGATGACACGTACGCTGGAGATCGGCCTGGTGGTGGAGGGGGTGGAGACCGAAGAGCAGGCGCAGGCGATGTTCGAGTTGATGCCCTCGGCGGTGGCGCAGGGCTGGCTGCTTGGCCGCCCGGTGACCGTGGACGCGTTGCCTGTGGCGTAACGAAGGCGGGCAGGCTCTCTCACCGTCCTCACGATGATTCCACGCCGCGCTGCCTGCCGGGAACCTAAGCTTCAGTCTCTCCACACGATGTATCCCGCGACCATGACTACTGCACTGCATGATCTCGACGCGCTTGAACCCATCGATATCGATGGGCTGAAGGCACAGGGCGTGCCGCCGGTCGCCCAGTACCTGGTGGACCAGGAAAAGTTTGTGTTGCTCGGCGGCAAGCGCGGCATCTATCGCCTGGCCGGTACGGAAACCGTCTGCTACTTCACCAGCCTCGATCAGATCCGCCTGCACCTGCTGGGCCAATCGCTGACACGCTTGACGGTGGAACTGGCCTAGGCGTCACGTGCGCCTGCGCGCTTAGAGCCCGCCTTGTCTGGGCAGCGGTGCCGGTACGTTGAGCTGCCCACCGGCTGCGACATACGCTGCCAGCGCCTCGCCCTGGCTGAGCAGGTGACGGTTCATCATCTGCTCAGCGGCTTCTGCATCGCGGTTGCGGATGCAGTCCATCAACGCGCGGTGCTCGGCCAGGGATTGCGCCATTCGCCCGGGGCTCAACAGCTGACGGCCGCGATGCATCTTCAGGATGCGATGCAGGTCATGCGTCACCCGGATCAGCCACGGGTTGCCGGCATGGGTCTGCAGGCTTTCGTGGATCAGGTAATTGTTGCGGTAGTACTCGGCCAGATCGCCACTGGCGGCGGCCACTTCCATCGCATCATGCAGCGCCTGAAGTTCCTCGATGCCCGCATCATCGACGCGCTTGACCGCCTCATGTACACAGCGACCTTCCAGCATCGCCATCACCGGGAACAGCTGGTTGAGGTCTTCCAGGGTCAGCCGGGTGACCCGGCTGCCGCGGCCCGCATCCAGCTGCACCAGGCCTTCGGCTGCCAGCAGTTTCAGGCTCTCGCGTAGCGGGGTACGGCTGATGCCCAGTTCCTCGGCGAGCACCGGCTCATCTATCCACTCGCCGGGCGGCAACGCGTAGTCGTAGATCTTCTGGCGCAGGCGCTCGGCGACCTCTTCATAGAGCGGCACGCGTTTCTTCGACAGACGGGGACCAGGAGCCAGCGGCATGGCAGGAGTTCTTGTGCAGGTGTGCAGCATTCTAACGGGTCATGGCGGGCCTGCCGGAGCCGGCCCGCCGTGGGTTCACATCCAGCCTGGCACGACGAACAGCAGCCACGCCAGCAACGGGCCGAAGGCGACGACCAGACCGCTGTAGACCAGGAAGCGGCGGAACAGCGCTTCGCGCTCTTCTTTCGCCGCCGAGGCGACGACCAGTGCACCGTTGGTGGAGAACGGGCTCACGTCCACCACGGTGGAGGAGATCGCCAGGGCGCAGATCACCCCCGCTGCGCTGAGATGGCCCTGCATCAGGAACGGCACCGCCAGTGGAATCGTGGCACCGAGTACCGCCGCCGAGGAGGCGAAGGCCGATACGATGCCGCCGACGTAGCAGACGAGCAGGGCACCCAGCAATGGAATGCCGATCGCACCTACGCCGTGACCGATGTAGTCCACCGCACCGGCCTGCTGCAACACCGCCACGTAGGTCACCACACCGCTGATCAGCAGCACGGTCGACCAGCTGATGCCATCCACCGCACCCTTCTGCGAGTTGGGCGAGAGCAGGGCCAGCACCACTGCGACGGTGATCGAGACCAGGCCGACGTTGAGGTTGTAGACCAGCGCGGCGATCCCCAGGCCAAGCAGGCCGATCAGGGTGAACACGCGCTCGCGGTTGATGCGCACGTCATCCAGCGCGTCCGGATCATTGGAGAGCGTGCCGCCACCGGCCGAGACCAGGGCGCCGTGACCTTCGATCGCAAACTGGCGCGAGGACGCCTGGCTGCCGGCGATCAGCGGTTCGGTCGCCGTCGGTGCGCGACGCATCAGGGCCAGCCCGCCAAAGGCGAAGAAGCAGATGATGCCCATCAGCAGGTTGAAGCCCAGGCTGGTCAGGAACACGGCCATTTCCGTGACTTCCAGGCCGGCCTTCTGCACCACCTGGTTGGTGATGCCGCCATACACACTGATCGGCGAGAAGCCACCGGCCTGCGCGCCATGGATCACCAGCAGGCCCATCATCAGCGGGTTGATCTTGTACTGCTTGGCAAAGCGCAGCGCGACCGGACCGATGATGGCCACTGCCGCCGGGCCGAGCGCACCGAAGGCGGTCAGCACGGCGGTCACCACGAACATCACCCACGGAATGGCCACGATGTGTCCGCGCACGGCCTTGACCGCCCAATGCACGAGCAGGTCGATGGTGCCGTTCTTCTGCGCGATGGCAAACAGATATGTGATGCCGACCAAGGTCAGGAACAGGTCGCCCGGGAACCCGGCCAAGACCTCCTTGCCCTCCATTCCGACGAACAGGCCGCCGATGATGAAGGCCAGCGCGAAGGCGACTGCACCCATGTTGATGGGTAGCGCAGTGGCCACGATGAACATGATCACCAAGCCGATGATCGTTGCGATTTGCGGACTCATGCGCCCTCCCGAGACACTTGATACGCGTGCAGCATGATGGCGACCCGCCACCTGGGGTTTACGTGATGCAACTCTTACCGGCGAGCCCTCATGCGCGTGCGCATGCGCGGTCCACCCACTCCAGAACGCCCTCCAGCGTCTGGAAATCCTCGACGGAACGGGCCTCGAGCTGCGGATGCAGCTCGCGGGCGCGACGACTCAACGCCGCGCCAGGGCCCAGTTCCAGAAACACGCGCCCACCGCGCTCGACCGCCTGCTGCAGCACGACGTGCCATTGCAGCGGCTGGGAAATCTGCGCCGACAGGGTCGCCACCACCCGGTCGACATCGCCGACCACACGACCATCGATGCCCGCCAGCAGCCGCAGCCCGGGCGGGCGCAGCGTGACCGAGTGCAGCGCATCTTCGAATCCCTGCGCGGCAACTGTCAGCAGCGGGGTGTGCGCCGGCACGCAGACCGGCAGGGGCACCACACGCGCACCGCTGGTGGCGGCCTCTGCCGATGCCGCGGTGAGCGCTGCGCGCGTGCCACCCAGCACGACATGGTCCGGTCCGTTGACGATGGCAAGGAAAATGCCGTGCGCGGCGCACAGGCGTGCGATCCGTACGTCATCCAGCCCGATCACCGCCAGCAGGCCGGCGTCGCCCGGCGTCGCTGCATCCATGAGACGTGCGCGTTTCAGTGCCAGGCGCAGACAGGTCGCCGTGTCGAAGCTGCCGGCGACCGCATGCGCCGCCAGTTCGCCTGCGCTGTACCCGGCAACGGCGGTAACAGGGGGCAGCGCGTCACGCAGCCCTTCCCAATGAGCAAGCGCGGCCGCGCACACCAGTGGCTGGGCGACGGCATTGCGGAAGCGCCCGTCTTCCGCGGCGATCTGCTCGATCGGCGCGCCGAGCAGCTCGCTGGCAAGATTGAGTACCGGCTGCGCTCTTGCGTTACCACCCACGCGCCCGAACATGCCAGGGTGCTGCCCGCCTTGGCCAGAACAGAGCAGGACCAGGCTCATGCAGCCTCCTGCTGGTGCAGGAACCAGGCACAGGCCAGCAGATCGGCACTGCCACCCGGGCTCAGGCGCTTGGCCTCGAAGGCATCGCACACCGGCCCGAGCCGCGCCCGCCAGCCGGGCTGCAGTGCGCCGCCCTCCGCGAGAAAACGTCGTGCGTGCTGCTGTGCGAAAGCCAATCCACGCTCGCCGCCGCGATGCAGCAGGTTGAGATCGGTAGTCACCGCGACGAGCGACATCAGGGTGTGGACCATGGCCGCCTGCCGATCCTCCGTGTCACGCAGTGCGGCCTGCAAGGCAGGCAGGGCGACCTCGCGCAGCAGCGGAAACCCCTGCGCCGCCTGCTCGCGGACACCGGCGACGCCATGGCGCTGGCGGGCACGTTGACCGGGGCTGTCGCTGTTCAACGGTGCAGTGAGCAGGGCGGACGCCCAGTGCTCGCGGACGCCCAGACAGACCTCGACCCCCTGGGGGGACCTTCCCCCGGTGTGGCGAAGTTGGGCGGATGCCGCGACCAGCAGCCCGAGGCTGAAGATGGCACCGCGGTGGGTATTGATGCCGCCAGTGGCGCGCAGCATGGCCGCCTCGGCGTCGATGCCATACCCGCGCAGGTCTTCAAAGGGCGTGCCATGCGCGCCAGCGGCAGCGACAGTCACGAAGTAGCCGCGCAGGGCGAACAGGCTGCGCAGGAAGGTGCCGGCGTCCATGTCCTGGTGGCTGCCCCGGCTCCATGGCGTCACCAGGCCCGGTTTGGGGGCGCAGGCCAGCTCGGCGTGCAGGCTGGTAATGGCCAGCCGACCCAACCGATGCGCCGCCGCCGTGGGGGAGGGCGGTGGCGCCGGAACCGGGTGCAGGACCGCGTTCATGCAGCGGCCTGCAGCGAAAGCAGTGCGTCGCGCGATGACAGCCAGCAGGCGTCACCGGTTTTGACCATCACCCGCGCGGCGCCGCTGGCGTATTCCCGCCAGCTGACGGCACGCTCGCCCGGAAAGCGCAGTTCGCCGTCGATGCGCAGGCGGTGCTCACGCTCCCAGCGCTGCATGCGGGCGGCCTGTCGATCCGCGTGAGCGTGATCCTCCACCTCCCAGAGCAGGTCCAGATCCGAGCTGGCCCGCAGATAGAGAAGGCCGGTCAGGTGTTGCCAGGCGAAACTGCCGAACACGCGCGGGGGCACGTCCAGATCGCGGGTATCGGCCAACAGCAGGCCTACCTCGTCGCGCCAGGGCGCAGGGAGGCCTTCGGCGACCTCGGCCAAGGCCGGCGGCGGCGTAGTACGCAGTACATGGCCTGGTTCGATCCGCAGCGACAGCCGCCGGCGTTGTTCGGCCAAGGGCAAGGGCACACCCAGCCGCAGCTGATCGCCATCGGTGGCCGGATCGCGTCGCGCCACGACGAAGGGTAGGCGTGCTTCGGCCCACGCCCTCAGGCGCGCGTCCGCGCCCGGGGTCAGCACATGCCACGGTGCCTGCGGATCGAGCCAGACCAGGTCGTGACGGCGCATGGTTCAGGCCTCGCCTGCGGCCACGGCAGCGGCGACATCGCGCGCCAACAGGCGGCCACCGCGCTCGGCGCCCCGTTCGCGGCGTTGGTCGCCGGTGACCGGGGCGTTCAGTGCATCCACCAGCGCCTGCGCGAGGTCGCCCTCCCAGACGGCCTCCACGGCGCCCATGCGGACGTAGTTCTCCACGCCCGGCGCGAACACCGGCGAGCTCTGGCTCAGTGCCTGCAGTTTTTCCAGCGATTGCTTGGTGACGCGGGCCATCGCGCGCAGATCCATCACCCGCACCTGCGCTTCGGGCAGGGCGAAGATGCGATCGGCCATCAGCCCGAACGACAGGAAGCCGCCACTCACGGACTCGCCATACACCAGGCTGACCAGTGGCGCGCCGCGGCGACGGGCCAGATCCAGCGTGCGCGCCAGATGCGCGAAGTAACTGTTGATGCCGAGCATTTCATCGCGGCGGGCCAGGCGCTGACCGGCGGTATCGACGAGCATCACGATCGGCCGCTGCGGATGTGCGCGGGTGCTGGCGAGCACGGTGGCGGCCAGCGTCAGTGCGTGATCGACACCCACCTCCAGCTTGTTTGCGGTGCCGATCACAGTGACCTCGCCTGCGGCGGTGGTGGCGGTACCGCCCAGCACATCGTCCTCGCGGGTGACCGCATGGCCGAGCGGGAACAGGGCATCGAGCAGGGGCGTCAGTTCCATGGCAGGCTCCGGTCCTTGACGGCGTCAAGGAAGTCAGCGGTGTCCAGCAATGGCAGCTGCTCGGCATCGGCAATGCCCTGCAGACGCCAGACCTCCAGGCCATCGCGGCAGCCGCCATAGGCGTTGATCCGTGCACCCAGCTGGGCCTGCGCCTGTTCCAGCGCGTCCAGCGGATCCTGCGGCTCGGCATGCGCGGTCATCAGCGCCGTTGCGGCATCGGCAAAGGCCTCGATGCGATCCGGCACCAACTGCACGGCATCGCCGATCAGATAGCGGTGCTTGCCCCCGGTCACGCGCCAGACCAGGGCGCGGTCGCGCGAGTCGAACTCTTCCACGCCGCGCACGGTCTCGATCACTTCCGGGCCGGACAGCGACAGACGGCCTTCTTCGGACATCACCACCGCGGTGCAGCAGCGGGCGACGATGCCCATGCCACCGAAGGCGCCGTTGCCGCTGCCGATCAGCGCGAACACGGGAATGCCGGCGGCGCGCGTGGCCAGTACCGCACGCATGATTTCGGACATGGCGATCAGGCCCGCGTTGGCTTCATGCAGGCGCACGCCGCCACTGTCGAGCAGCAGCAGCACCGCCTCTGGACGCACCGCAACGGCACGCTCCAGCAGGCCGGTGAGCTTGGCGCCGTGCACTTCGCCCACGCCGCCGCCCATGAACTGGCCCTGCTGCGCGGCGATCAGCACGCTGCGACCGTTCAAACTGCCCGCGCCGACCACGATGCCGTCATCGAACGCGCCCGGTTGATCCAGCTGGGCCAGGTGCGGGCTGATGATGCGGCGGGCCGGTCCGACGAACTCGCTGAAGCTGCCGGCCTCGAGCAGGCCGTGGATACGCTCGCGGGCATCGGCCTCGTAAAAGCTGTGACTGCTCACGCGGCGTCTCCTTCCTGCAGGGTTTCCAGCGCCTGCTGCAACCGCAGGCTGACCACCGCCGGCGTGGCACCGGCGTCGTTGATCGACAAGCGCACGTTGCGCAGCGGGTGGCGGGCAGCAAAATCGGCGAGTACCGCCTGCCAGATGGTGTTGAAGCCGGTGGCCGAGGTGATTACCTCGATCTCCATTGCGCCGTCCAGCGGGGTGGGTTCGATCAGCACTTCGAGGTTGCCCGAGGCGACCACGCCGACCAGCGCGTGGTGATCGCGCTCGCTGAGATCGTGCTGCCCGGGGAAGCGATAACGCAGGGTTTCCATGGCGTGCCCCTTACCAGTTGCGGAAGCGTTTGGGCGGGTTGTACAACCCACCGGACCAGCGCACGAGATCCTTGACCGAGCGCGCGGCGAGCAGGTCGCGGCTGGCATCACGGGTGCGGATGCCGAGGTCTTCCGGGCGCCGGATGATGCCGCGGTCGCGCAGGTTCTCGACCATCGCGCGGTCACGGCCCAGGCCGACCGCGGTGTAGCCGGCCACGCCGCGGATCGCCTGCTCGCGTTCCTCCGGGCTGCGGCACAGCAGCAGGTTGGCAATGCCTTCTTCGGTCAGCACGTGGGTGACGTCATCGCCGTAGATCATGACCGGCGGCAGCGGCATCTTCGCGCGCTCGGCCAGCTCCCAGGCATCCAGGCGATCCACGAAGGCCGGCGCCATGTGCTCGCGGAAGGTTTCCACCATCTGCACCACCAGCTTGCGCCCGCGCGGCATCTGCCCGGGCAGCGCCGCTTCCTGCCCAGCCTTCAGCCAGGCCGGGCTGGCATGGCGGCGACCGCGGGCATCCGAACCCATGTTGGGCGCGCCGCCGAAGCCGGCGATGCGGTCGCGGGTGGCGGTGGAACTGTTGCCCTGCAGATCGATCTGCAGGGTGGAACCGATGAACATGTCGCAGGCGTACAGACCGGCGGTCTGCGAGAAGGCGCGGTTGGAGCGCATGCTGCCGTCGCTGCCGGTGAAGAACACATCCGAGCGCGCTTCGATGTAGCGCTCCATGCCCAGCTCCGAGCCGAACGAATGCACGGACTGCACGAAGCCTGATTCAATCGCCGGGATCAGTGCCGGATGCGGATTGAGTGCCCAGTGCGTGCCTATCTTGCCCTTCAGCCCCAGTGATTCGGCATACGTGGGCAGCAGCAGCTCAATCGCCGCGGTATCGAAACCGATGCCGTGGTTGAGGCGCTGCACGCCGTACTCGGCGTAGATGCCCTTGATGGCCATCATCGCCATCAGCACCTGGATCTCGGAGATCTGCGCCGGGTCGCGGGTGAACAGCGGCTCGATGTAATTGGGGCGCGGCGCCTCGGTGACAAAGTTGACCCAATCGGCCGGGATATCGACGCGGGGGAGGGTGTCGACGATTTCGTTGACCTGCGCGATCACGATGCCGCCCCGGAACGCGGTGGCCTCGACGATCACGGGGGTGTCTTCGGTATTCGGGCCGGTATAGAGGTTGCCGTGGCGGTCGGCGGCCTGGGCGGCGATCAGCGCGACCTGCGGGGTGAGATCGATGAAGTAGCGGCCAAACAGCTCGAGGTAGGTATGGATGGCCCCGATCTCGATCCGGCCTTCGGCGACCAGCGTGGCCAGCCGTCCGCTCTGCGGGCCGGAGAAGGAGAAGTCCAGGCGCTGGGCGATGCCGCGCTCGAAGACATCCAGATGCGAGGGGAGCGACAGCACGGACTGGACCATGTGCAGGCCGTGGACCTGCGCGGGATCGAGCTGGGCCAGGCACTCGGCCAGGAAATCGGCCTGCTTCTGGTTGTTGCCCTCCAGGCAGACCCGGTCGCCGGGTTCCAGCACGGTGTGCAGGAGCTGGGTGATCCCGGCGTGAGGCACCAGGCGCCCAAGGCCGGCATCGGTGGCCCGCTGCAGCCTTGCCTGGCGGCGATCCGCAAGCGTGTTCCAGTCTCGAGCCATCTGCTGCCTCTTCATAATTACGCTGTAATTACCAAACTACCACCGCGATTTGGCGGGGACAAGAGGGGCGGGGGGGGCAAGGCTGGGGAAGCGCATTCAGGTAGAGTGGCCCTAGAACGGAGTGAAGGGGAGTTTCAATCCATGTGGCGACAACTTGGGGCGTTGCTTCTGTTGCTGGCATTGGTATTCGGGGCCGCGTACTTCCTGGGCATCTCAGTAGTGGCTCGAAGTAATTTTGCATTCGACACAAGCGACGTGCTGTCCTCGGCTGCCGGCATGTGGTTCGCGCTGTTTGGCGGGCTTATCGCAAGGCAGTACCGGTTCGCGATCATCGTCGGCGTGCTGTACGTCTGTCTCTGGGGAATGGCGACTTACTTCGTCAACGCGGGAACCCAGGCAGGCTTCCTGCCAATCTTCCGCATCAATGCGCCGAACGTCGTGGTGTCCGTCCTGAGTGGCATGGCGGGCGCATGCGTTGGCGTGTTTGTTCGAAGCGGGCCACGGCGCGCCGAAGCGGAGGTCCATTCTGAACCATGACATTTGACGAGGCAGTGCCCGCTCCTAAGCCTGCGCCGCGATCATGAACCCAAGGAGTGAAGTCTGATGGACCATTTTTCGGATGAGTGGTTTCGGTCCGAATGGAGAAAGCTCCGCTTCTACTATGAGGTCGACCATGCCGCCAAGCAGTGGACAATCACGGGGGAAGTGGGCGGGCTGGAGGCCTTCGTTGCCGCTGTTCGCCTCTTTGCTTCCGATCCAGGCAATGATTGGATTTCATGCCACTGCAATCTGGGTCCGTATGACTATCTTGAGATTGGCACATGGACGTCACCAGTCATCGATAGCCATTGGATCGCAGGCCCCCTGAGCGAGCTGGCGAGTCTCGCCGACCATATTCAGGCGTGGCTGGAGGGCGCGCAGTCGGGCGAGTCACTCCTTGCGAGAGAGTTCTTCAGTCCCTCGTCGCCCTATGACCTGTGCCTGCACTTGATCGGCGCTGGTTTTGATCCCTCATCCCTGGATTCTGCGCTCACAGGTTAATGAGAAACCTCAGTTTGCTGCCTTGCCCGCACGCGGCCGCCGCGGCTTCGCCCCTCGCGGCACAACCTTCGGCGTCGCCACCAGCACGCCCCACTGATGCAGGTGCTCCATGCCCGACAGCGCATCCAGGTACGCCATGAAATGCGTCAGGTAGCCGGGCGAGGTCTCTTTCATCAGCGTCAGGGCGCGATGGACCAGTACACCGGAGTTCAACGGCCCACCATTGGTGGGCATCTGGGCCAGTGATTCCTTGAGTTGGCTGGCATTGCGAAGCCTGGCCCACGTCGCCCGGACCTCGCCCAGCACCGTCAATTCCGGATACACAGCACTGTGCTGCACGGTTAATTCCGTGACCAGCGCCTGCAGGCCGATTCGACCCGATGACAGGCCCGGCGCGGTCACTACCGATGCCGACGCATCGGCAACCCGCTCAGCGTAACCCGCGACCAACGCGTCCAGCTTCCGTTGCAACAGCGCCCGCACCTCACCGTCATGCATCTGTGCGCGGGCATGCAACGCCTCGATCACCGCAAAGCGCGTGCGGTCGAGCTGGTCGAGCTTGTCCGCCCGCCAGTTCTGGAGGATCTCAGCCGTTGCGACAGAACTACGGGGCATCTGCTGCCTTGCTGGTCTTGGGCTTGGGAATCGGCGCAATCTCCACACGGCGATTCTTCGCGCGGCCGTCTTCGTCGGCGTTGGAACTCACCGGCTGCTCCGAGCCAAACGCCGCGGCAAACACCGCATCCGACGGCACGCCCTCGGCAATCAGGGTGCGGGTGACGGTCAACGCACGCTCGGCGGAGAGTTCCCAGTTGTCGGCGAAGCGCCAGTTGCCATCGCGCACCTGCTGGTCGTCGGTGAAGCCGCTGACCATGAGGATCTCCTCGCGCGAGGCCAGGTAGCCCTTCAGCGGCCCGGCCAGGCTCTTGAGGACGTCGGCACCTTCCGGTTGCAGCTGATCCGAGTTCAACGCGAACAGCACATTGCCGCGGATGCCGATGCGGCCATCCACCAGCGTCACGCGCCCGGCCGCGAGCGGACCGGCAAGGGCCTGCTCCAAGGTCTGGCGGCGCTGCACTTCGGCCTGGCGCTGCTTGACCTCTTCATCCAGCCGGTGGGTCAGCTCCAGCTGCAGCGCGACCACGCCGACCAGAATCAGCACGAACGCACCGAGCAGCACCGACATCAGGTCGCCGAAGGCGGCCCAGATCGGCGCACCTCCGTCGGCCTCGACTTCGATCTCGTCGCTCATGCCGAGGCGGCTCCGGCCTTGCTGCTGCGGCGGCCGGCCAGCTGCTGCAGCTCATCGATGATCTGCTTCTGCGAGAGCACGCTGAGGTCGATGACCTCGCGCGCCTGGGCCACGTAATAGGCAAGCTGCTCGTCACTGCGTGCCAGCGAGCCGTCCAGCGAGGCGGCGATCTGGGCCAGACGCTCGTTGAGGCCGTCGCTGGCCGTCCCGAAGGACTGCACGGCGCTGCCCAGCGCATCGGCCAGGCTCGCTACTTCCACCGCGCTGCCGGTGACCTGCGCGGCCACGCTGCCCAACTTGCCGGTCTCGGCTTCGATGTGATCGGTGAAGCGGGTGCCGACCCGGTCCAACAGCTCGGCCGAGGTCGATACCAGTGCATCGACGGCGACGCGTTGTTCGTTGGCGGCATGGTTGACCGCATCCAGCAGGGTCTCCACGGTCGCCAGCAGACGGCTGCGTTCTTCCAGCGTAGCGGTGTCGCGGACCAGGCTGTCGGAGAGTTTGCTGCGCAGTTCGGCGACGACATCGGCCGCGGCCTTGGGCGCTTCCGAGGCGGCTTGGACGAGGCGCGAGATCTCGCTGATCGTCTCGCTGGCGTGCGCCTGGGCCTGCCGGGTGATGTCGTTGGCGGTGCGGGCGAGGGTGTCGCAGATCTCCTGCTGACGGCTGGCGACGCTGGCGCCGGTCTGCTCCCAGCGTTCGCCGAGGCTGGCGCTCATGCCGGTGAAGGCATCGGTCCACACGCTCAGGCGCTGCTGATCGCGTGCTTCCAGTGCGTCCTGCAGCTGGGTATGCGAGTGCTGCATCGCCTCGCCGAGCGAGAGCGCCTGCGCCTGCAGCGTCGCGGCGGCGGCATCCAGCGCGTGCTGGTGACGCTCGCTCACTGCAGTGGCGGCAGCATCCTGGCGGGCGAGCGCCTGCTGCCATGCCTCGGCGATCTGCGCGGTGGTGGCGTCCATGCGGCTGCCGACCGCGTCGATCAGGCCGGTGGCCCGGGCGTCATGTGTTTCGGTGAAGCTGGCCAGCGCCGTGCGCAGGTCGCCGGTGAGCGCAGCATGGGTCTGCTGCTGCGCCGCCTGAGCCTCCTGCCAGCGCTGCGCGGTCGCGCTGAGCTCGGTCGAGACTGCCTCAAGCAACGCGCTGGAGCGCTCGCCATGCTGTTCGGCGAACTGGGTCAGTGCACTGCGCAGCTCAGCCGCCATGGCTTCATTCGTCTGCTGCTGTGCGGACTGGGCCGCCTGCCAACCATCAGCGGTGCTGACCAGCTTCGTGGAAACGGCATCGAGCAGGCCAAGCGCGCGTTGATCGTGCTGCGCGGCGAACCCATCCAGCGTGGCGCGCAGGTCCGTGGTCAGTGCCATGTTGGTCTGCTGCTGGCTGTCCAGCGCGGCCTGCCAGGACACGGCAGTGGCGACACGGCTGGCGTCAAAACCCTCGGTCAAGCCGGCCAGCTGGCGCTGCACTGCATCGGTCACCGTCTCGTGCATGGTGGCGTTGGCGCGGGCGATGCCGGCGAGCGTGGTGTCCATCACCGGCTGCAAGGCCGCACCGACCGCGCGTGCGCTTTCGGCGACGCTGTCCTTGAGCGACTGCTCGATCGCGGCGGTCAGGCGGGCATATTCCTCGTCGGCCTTGGCATGGAAGCTCTGCTGGTTCGCCAGCATCCGCTCGCCCGAGACGTTGCTCTGCTGCTCGATCGCGGTGGTCATGGCCTGCAGCCGTTCCACCAGCGCCGGCATCAGTTCGGCCTGCTGCTGCAGCAACCGGAAGGCTTCATTGCGCTGCCAGGACTGCGAGTGAGTGTGCAGGGTGGTCGCGATCTCCACGTCCAGTTGCTGCACCGCTTCCAGGCGCTCACGCCGGCACAGGGCCGAGAGCAGGCCCAGCATCGCGGAGGTGGCGACACCGGCGATCGAGGTGCCGAACGCGACCGCAAGGCCTTCCACCGGCGCACCCAGTGAGCCGCGGATCGCCTGCAGGTCGGTCGCGCTTTCCAGCGCCAGTCCGGTCCCGCGTAACGTCGCCATCATGCCGAGCAGGGTGCCGAGCATGCCCAGCAGCACCAGCAGCCCGACCAGGTACGGCGTCAGGACCGGACCGGGCAGGGCAACGCGCTCGCCTTCCACGCGCAGACGCACAGCATTGCGCAGACTGGGATGCAGCTGGCCCAGCCAGGTGGCGAGCCCGGCGCTGGCGGTGCCAGCACTGGCGCTGGCCGCCGTGAGCGACGCGGTGGCCTGTCGGTAGCGATACAGCTCGAGGCCACCGGCGAGGTAGCAGACGGCGATCAGCAGGGCGACAGCGAAACCGACCGGATTGGTGCTGGCATAGCCCGCCCCGATCCAGCACACCGCAACAAGGCCAAGCAGGAAAACAACGGAGTGAAGACTGGTTCTGAACATGACGTCCCGGTTAGTGGGTGCGAAGCGCTGCAAGCAGGCCTTCGATCGGTTGAAAACGGATATCCAGCTCGGCCAGCAGCAGGCTCTGCATGTCACGGCGGAACACCTCGAGCCAGCCATCATCGCTGCCGGCATCGCGCAGGCGCTCGAAATGCACCCCAAGCAGCACCGGCACCTTGGCCAGCAGGCTGTACTCCCGCGCGCTCAGGGTCTGCTCCATCAGTGCGTCGACTTCGGCGAGCCTGGCCATCTCAGGCGAGGTGCGGGTCAACATGTCGCGCAGGCGACCGCGCAGACGGCTGGTGGCACTGAGCATGGCGCGCTGCTGGGTCAGGTAGCGCTCGCGGAATACGGTGTACTCGACAGGGGCGTCGCCACCGTCGGGCGCCACGACCCGGCGAGGGTGCCTGGTGCCCTCAGGTTTCTGAACAATGGTCGCCTCCAGCGCAGCGCGGATCCGCTGGCACTCGGCGTCCTCGTCGGCATCGAAATCCGGGCCCTCCACGGCGGGTGGGAGCCGGCCATCGAGCGCCTTGGACAGGGTGACCGCCCGCGTCCAGTCCACCCACTCGCTGAGCCGGTCTGACAGGGCAGGGCCCGTCGAAGACAGGTTGCTTTCAGCGAGGCGGGCCAGCAGCCGGATGAAGGCCGGGCCCGGGACAGGCGTCCGTTGCGCGGTTTTGGCCATTGTTCCGGTTAAAACGACGAATTTTACACCGTAATGACCACGGGCCGCCGGGCGCTGGGGTTCAGCCTCGCCGGCCACTTACTTCGCCAGCGGGAGCCGGTCGCTGACCAGTTGCCTTCGCTGGCGGGCACTCGGCTCTCCAGCCAGCGTGCCACGTGTCCCGCGTCGCGCAGGCAACGACTATTCTGTGATTCGATTTCGGATGGGGAGTGCAGCAGTTGGATTGGACCCGGGCGTTCGCGCTCATGGCGCTGTTGGCGGCCTTCAGCGTCAACGTCATGGCAGCCACGCCCGCGCCCTCGCAGGCGGACGGTGTGCGGAGGGTGCCGGCGTTCGCGCTGCCGCTGTCCCCGTATCTGAGCCCGGAAGCACAGGCCGCGCTGCGCAGCGCCGTCGTCAACGGCGACCCGGTCGCGAAGATGGACAACGCCACCGTGCTCAAGGAGCTGGCGACGATCCGCAAGGGTGCCGATGACTGGGCCTACGGCGAGATCAAGGCGCTGCGCCAGCGCTATGCGGTGGTGCTGCACCACGAAACCTGGAATGGCGTGCCGGTGGTCCGTGTCGAGCCACGCAGTGCGCCAGCCGATCCGGCGCAGCGGCGTCTGTTGATCGAACTGCATGGCGGCGCGTTCGTGTTCGGGCGTGCAGACAGCCTCGGTCTGCTTGAGGCGATCCCGGTCGCGGCGATGACCGGGGCCACCGTCGTAGCGGTGGAGTACCGGCAAGGCCCGGAGCATCAGTTCCCGGCTGCGAGTGAGGATGTGGCGGCGGTCTACCGTGCGGCGCTGGAGAAGATGCCGGCACGTCACATCGGTCTGTTCGGCTGCTCGGCCGGCGGCGTGCTGACGGGCGAATCGCTGGCGTGGTTCGCCAAGGAGAAGCTGCCGATGCCGGCCGCAGCCGGCCTGTTCTGCGCCGGCGGCGATGCACGCTATGGCGGCGACTCCCGTTATGTGGCCGCGGCCGTGACCGATGCACTGCTGCCGCATGCCGATGGCACGCTGCCGATCATGGAAGATCTGTACTACGGGAAGGTGGATTTCCATGATCCGCTGGTGTCGCCGGTGTTCTCCGATGCGGTCCTCGCACAGTTCCCGCCGACCCTGTTCATCACTGCCACCCGTGCGGCGGAGCTGAGCAACGTGTCCTTTACGCATTCCCGCCTGGTGGACCTGGGCCGCGAGTCGGATCTGCACGTCTGGGACGGCCTGGGCCACGCGTTTCACCTGGATGCCCGGCTGCCGGAGAGCCAGCAGGCTTACCGGGTGATGGCCCGGTTCTTCAGCCGCCACCTGGACATGCCGCTACCGCCAGCGCCTGCGGAGTAGCGCGCACAGGCGCTGCATACGGAATGCATACATCCGTATGCACGGTGCTTACATGAGGTTGCCTACGGTGGAACCCGAGTGCACCCGCGCTCGGTTTTCCCCATAAGGAGTAGATGATGAGCCAGCAGATTCCCGAAGGTACCCTCGTTGTTGTCGCCGATGGCGGCTCGGCCCGCGTGTTCACCAACGTTGGCACCGCGCACAAGCTTCAGCTCAAGCAGGAGGGGGAACTTCAGCTGCAGGCCGTCAGTGAGACCGGCGCCTCGGGGCAGGGCCCGTCCGGCTCGGTGCCACAGGACATGACGATCTCCCAGCTCAACGAAGCCACGTTTGCCAAGCAGGTCGCCGCGCAGTTGAACGAAGATGCGCTGAAGAACCGCTATGCGCACCTGATCCTGATCGCCGATCCGCAGACGCTGGGCCGCATCCGGCCGTTGCTGCACAAGGAAACCCAGGAGCGGCTGATCAAGGATCTTGCGAAGGACTACACCAACGCACCGCTGGAGGACATCCAGCGCGCACTGTCCTGAGCACCGCCCGTGACCTTCGTTCGTGAGTACAGCCCCTCCGACATCACCCGTGCCGACATCGATGCGGGCAGCGGATGGGTGCTGCTGGAATTCGGCACGGGTTGGTGCGGCCATTGCAGTGCCGCCCAGCCCCTGCTGCAGAAGTTTCTGGGTGGCTACGACGCGACGCACCTGAAGGTCGAGGATGGCAAGGGGCGGCCGCTGGGCCGCTCCTTTGCGGTGAAACTGTGGCCGACCGTCATCCTGTTGCGCGACGGCCAGGAGATCGCGCGTGCGGTGCGGCCACACGAGCGCGACGATCTCGCGCCGCTTATCGATGCGCTCGAGCGCGGACAGTAACGCGCCGCCCGCTCTCGAGCGACATTGCCTGCGTGATCGTCGTCAGCGCAACACATTTACCGCATTCCCACCGCTCCCCGAGTGTGTGTGCATCGCGTGAAGAGGAATCAAAACAGCCTGAAACATGCTGTTCCACGCTGCCGACCGGAGCAGTACGGGCCTCGCGCTTGCCAAATGTAGTAACATGGCTCGCTTGATCACCCCCGGGCCATTGCCCGCTTCCTGGTCATCCATCCCGCAGCGTCGCTGAATCCACGCGGCCGTCCGGGATCGTCTGTTGCAACCCCTCTTCGCGCATCGCGCTGTGTCATCAGAGGCGGTATTTCCTGTGCCGTGCGCGGGACCTCGGGCGCCGCGATGGCCTGCTTCCAGGAGAAAGCAGATGCAGGACCTGCCTGCCGCACACGCTCATTTCGGCTGGTTCAAACGCCGCCGCCAGATGCATGTCGACGAAGTCACCGTCGTTGATCGCCCCATGTTGAAGAAGGCCGTTGGCGCTGCGGCGCTCGGCAACGCGATGGAGTGGTTCGATTTCGGCGTCTACGGCTACCTCGCCGTCACCCTCGGCCACGTGTTCTTCCCCGACAGCAGCCCGACCGCGCAGCTGATCGCCACCTTCGCCACCTTTACCGTCGCCTTCCTGGTGCGCCCGCTGGGCGGCCTGGTGTTCGGTCCGCTGGGCGACAAGTACGGGCGGCAGAAGGTGCTCGCGGCCACCATGATCCTGATGGCCGCCGGTACCTTCAGCATCGGCCTGATTCCCTCGTACGACCGTATCGGCATCTGGGCGCCGGCGCTGCTGCTGCTTGCCCGCATCGTGCAGGGATTCTCCACCGGCGGTGAGTACGGCGGCGCGGCGACGTTCATCGCCGAGTATTCGACCGACCGCAACCGCGGCCTGATGGGCAGCTGGCTGGAGTTCGGTACGCTGGGCGGCTACATCGCCGGTGCCGGCACGGTCACCGCACTGCACATGGCCCTGAGCAGCACGCAGATGCTGGACTGGGGCTGGCGCATTCCGTTCCTTGTGGCCGGCCCGCTGGGTCTGCTTGGCCTGTACATGCGCATGAAGCTGGAAGAGACGCCGGCCTTCCGCGCGTATGCCGAGGAGGCCGAGAAGCGCGATCACGAGCGCCCGGGTCTGGGCGCGCTGTTCCGCGTGCATTGGGCACAGCTGCTGATCTGCGTCGGCCTGGTGCTGGTGTTCAACGTCACCGATTACATGCTGCTGACCTACATGCCCAGCTACCTCAGCGTCACGATGGGCTATGCCGAAAGCAAAGGCCTGCTGCTGATCATCATCGTGATGCTGGTGATGATGCCGCTGAATGTGGTGGGTGGATTGTTCAGCGATCGCCTGGGCCGTCGCCCGATGATCATCGGTGCCTGCATCGCGCTGTTCCTGCTGGCGATCCCGTGCCTGAAACTGGTGGGCAGCGGCAATGACTGGCTGATCTTCCTGGGGCTGATGCTGCTCGGGCTGGCGCTGGTGTGCTTCACCAGCTCGATGCCGTCCACGCTCCCGGCGCTGTTCTACACGCCGGTGCGCTACAGCGCGCTGTCGATCGCCTTCAACGTATCGGTCTCGCTGTTCGGTGGCACCACGCCGCTGGTGACCGCTTGGCTGGTGGAGCGCACCGGTGATCCGCTGGTACCCGCCTATTACCTGATGGGCGCGGCGGTGATCGGCGTGATCACCATGCTGTTCGTCCGCGAGACCGCCGGCATGCCACTGCGCGGCTCTCCGCCGGCGGTGGCGAGCGAAGCCGAAGCGCGTGCCCTGATGCGCAGTGATGAGCCGGTCACGGTGGATGCGACCCAGCCCATGCTGCCCGAGGCGGCGGTGCCGGACTCGGCACGCCCGGCGTAAACCGGGCCCTGGTACGCCCTGCCTGCGATGGACTACGGACGGGCGACCAAGCGGTAATGGTCGTCCAGTTCCGGGCCGCCGCCGCGATTGCCGCTGCCGGCGACGACATGCAGCGCCCCGTCCAGTACGGCTGCCTGCATGCCGTGCCGCCCCACCGGCAGCGCCGGCAGCGCTTCCCAGCGTTGTGTTGCTGGGCTCCAGGCCTCGACTTCCGCGTGTGCGATGGTGTGCGCATCGCTTTCGCCACCGATCACGACCAGCCTGTCATTCCAGGCGACCGCGGCAGTGCCTGAGCGCGGCGTAGGCAGGGGCGAGGGCAGTGTGGACCAGCGGCCCGAGGCAATGTCGAACACGTCCACCGCCGCCACCGACTGCATTCCCGATGCGCCGCTGCCATGGGCGCTGACCCGGCCACCGGCGGCGTAGAGCGCCCCGTCCAGCACCGCGGCGTGGAAGTGATCACGGGCATGCGGTGCATCCGGCAGCGCGGTCCACCTTGCCGTCGCGGGATCGAAGACATCCAGCCAAGGCACCACGCCACCCGTGTGTCCACGCGTGACGCCACCGACCAGGTAGATCCGTCCTGCGTGCAACGCAACGCCGCTGGCTCCGCGTGCGCGGCCTGCAGGCAGCGGTGGCCCTTGTTGCCACGCATCCGCTGAGGGGTCGTAGACCCAGAGGGTGGGCACCGCGGGCTCGGCCGGGAAATCGCCGGTCAACGCCCCCAGCACCCAGATGCGGCCGTCGTAGGCCAGCGCCTGCGCGTGGTGGAGCTGATCCAGTGGCGGTCGTGCACCGCGCGTCCAGCGTCCGCTCGCGGGATCGAAGATCTCCAGGGGGCGCTCACCGCGTCCGCCCAGGAGGTAGAGCTTGCCGTCGAGCGCGACCAACGCACTTTCGTGGCGCGCAGTGGGTGGATGCCCGCCTTCGTGCGCCTTCCATCTCAGCGCGGCCGCCGGTGATTCGGAGGCACCGGCTGTTGTCGTCAGGCCGCTGGGCGCGGTGCGTCCCGCACAGGCGGCGAGCAGGGCAGCGGTGATGAGGGGGATTGTCAGCAGGCGGGTGAGGCGGCGCAACACCATGCAGGTCTTCCCGGAAACGAACCGGACGCCAGCGTAGCAAGCCGCGTCCCTCGGTGTCGTCAGCCGCACCGCAACATGCCCCTCCGTCACGCCGGTGCTAGGATCAACCTCACCTGAATCGATCTAAATTCAACGCCATGACAAAAACGGGGACAGTGCGGTGGTTGGGGTTCGCGGTAGGGGCGATGTTGGTGGCCGGCACAGCCACAGCGGCGCCAACGAAACTTGGCGAGCGCGCCTACGCGGCGGTAGACCCGTTCATCGGTACGGCCGGGGAGGGGCACACCTATCCCGGCGCCACAGTGCCGTTCGGCATGGTCCAGCTCAGTCCGGACACCCGTATCCAGCCGCGCGAGAAGGCGTATGGCTGGGCCGCCGGCTACCGGCATGACGACACCAGCATCGTCGGCTTCTCGCACACGCACTTCTCCGGCAGCGGCCATTCCGATCTTGGCGATGTGCTGCTGATGCCGGTGCGCACCGATGCCAGCCTGGAACGTGGCGATCCGGACAAGCCCGGCAGCGGCTATACCTCGCGCTTCCGTCACGATGACGAGCGCGCCGAGCCGGGCTACTACGCCGTCACCCTGGATGATCCGAAGGTGCGTGCGGAGCTGACCACCAGCACCCGCGTGGGCGTGCACCGCTACACCTATCCGGCCAACCAGCCGGCGCGCGTGCTGCTGGACCTGCGTACCAGCCTCTACGACTATCCCGGCAAGATCATGTGGTCGCGCCTGCGCGCCCGTGAGGACGGCACCGTCACCGGCTTCCGCGAAACGCGCGGCTGGGCGCCGGGCCGTCAACTGTATTTCGCGATGCGCTTCTCGCGGCCACTGACCGGTCACGCCTTCCACAACACCGAGACCGACATCGCCTACAAAGGCTTTCCGCCGCCGGGCCACCAGAGCCCGGCCCAGCGTGCGCAGATCGAAGGGCGCCAGCTGGTGGGCACGTTTGATTTCGGCACGCTCGACACGCCCTTGGTGGTGACGGTGGCGATCTCGTCGGTCAGCGAGGCCGGGGCCATCGCCAACCTGGAGAGCGAAGTGCCGGGCTTCGATTTCGATCGCGTCCGTGCCGAGGCGAAAGCGCAGTGGACGCAGGCACTGTCGGTGCTGGATATCGACGCCCCCGAGCACGACCGGCGCAGCGCCTACACCGCGCTGTACCACAGCCTGCTCGGGCCGACGGTGTTCATGGACAGCGATGGTCAGTACCGCGGCTCGGACAATGCCGTGCACCGCGCCGAGGGCTACACCAACTACTCGACGTTCTCGCTGTGGGACACCTACCGCGCCCTGCATCCGCTGCTGACCCTGGTACAGCCGGAGAAGCGCAACAGCGATTTCATCAATTCGCTGCTCGCGCACCAGCACAACAGCGCCTACGGGATGCTGCCGGTGTGGGCGTTCCATGGGCAGGAAACCTGGTGCATGATCGGTTACCACGCGGTGCCGGTGATCGCCGATGCCTACCTCAAGGGCATCCGTGGTTTTGATGAAAACAAGGCACTGGCCGCCATGGTGGCCACCGCCAATTACGGCCCGTACGACGGCATCGCGCAGTATCGCGAGCTGGGCTGGGTGCCGATCGATGAGGAAGGCGAAGCGGCCAGCAAGACGCTGGAGTACGCCTTCGACGACTGGACCATCGCGCGCATGGCCAAGGCCATGGGCAACACGAAGGTCGCCGGTGAGTTCGAGAAGCGCGCCACCAACTGGCGCAATGCCTATGACAAGGACACCGGTTTCATGCGGGCGCGCAAGCGCGATGGCAGCTTCCGCATGCCGTTCGACCCGAGCGCGAGCGGTTACGGCACGGACTACACCGAAGGCAACGCCTGGCAGTACTCCTGGTACGTGCCGCACGACGTGGCCGGCCTGGCCGCCGCGCACGGGGGCAGCGACGCGCTGCTGGCCCGTCTGGACCAGGTGTTCGAGGCCAAGGTCGACCCGTCCATCTTCGAGCACATGGAAGACATCACCGGCCTGATCGGCTGGTACGCGCACGGCAACGAGCCCAGCCACCACGTGGCCTACCTGTATGCCCATGCCGGCCAGCCGTGGCGCACCCAGGCGCGGCTGAAGCAGATCATGGACACCCAGTATGCCGACCGTCCCGACGGCCTGGCTGGCAATGACGACCTTGGCCAGATGTCGGCCTGGTACGTGTTCACCGCGCTGGGCTTCTACCCGGTGGCGCCGGGCAGCGGCGAGTACATCATTGGCCGTCCGTTCCTGCCCAAGGCAGCGCTGCATCTGCCCAACGGCAGGACCTTCACCATCGTCACCGACGGGCTGGGCAAGGGCCACGACTATGTCGGTTCGGTGACCCTCAATGGCCAGCCGCTGCAGCGCACCTTCCTGCGCCACGACGAGATCCTGGCCGGCGGAGAGCTGCGCTTCACCCTGCAGGCCGAGCCGAACAAGGCCTGGCCGGGGCAGGGCGCCGAGCAGCCGTATTCGATGTCCCACTGACCGGGAGCCCGCATCTCCTTTCTGGCCAAAATGGGATTTATGTCCAATTTGGCCAGAAGGGGTATGATGGGCACATCCCGTCCTGGAGCGTGCCATGACCCTGCCACTGGATCTGCCCGGCCTTGAGAAGGCCACCGCCTCGTCGGTGAAAACCCGCGGCTGGCCCAGCCTGATGCGCACCGTGCGCGAGAAGCAGGCGCTGGTGATCACCAATCACAATCACCCCGAAGCGGTGATCGTGGACATCAAGACCTACCAGGAACTGTTGGCCAAGGCCGCCGGCGGCGATACCGACGAGCGGTTGGGCGAGCTGGAGCGCCTGCGCGCCGCCTTCGATACCACGCTGGCCAGTCTTGGCCGCGATGGCGGGTTGGGCAAGGTACTGGGGCAGCCGATCCGCCGCGGCCGCAAGGTCGCCCTCGGCAGCCCGCTCTGACCGATGGGACGCATTCTGGTGCTGGCCGGCGTCAATGGTGCCGGCAAGAGTTCGCTGCTGGGCATGTGGCTGGAAGAAGAAGGCCTGACCTGGTTCAACCCGGATACGTTCACCCGGCGCCTGGTGGAGAGCGGCTGGTCGCTGGGTGAAGCCAATGCCGCAGCGTGGAACGAAGGCGCGCGCCGGCTGCGGCAGGCGATCGACGAAGGCACCGACTTCGCGTTCGAAACCACGCTGGGTGGCAACACCATCCCACGCCTGCTACGCGAAGCCTGCGACCACCACGACGTGGCGATCTGGTTCTGCGGCCTGCAGAGCGTGGCGCTGCACATGGAACGCGTCGCCGCACGGGTCAGCCGCGGCGGGCACGACATTCCCGCCGACAAGATCCGCGCACGCTACGACTCCTCCCGCGAGAACCTGCTGGCCCTGTTGCCGCATCTGGCCGAGCTGCACGTCTATGACAACAGTGCTCCGGCCGATGCCGATGGCGCCGAACCGCTGCCGGTGCTGCAGCTGGATCGCAACGGGCTGCACTATCCGGCCTCGGCGATCGAGCTGCTGCAGACCCCGGACTGGGCCAAGCCGATCGTGATGCGCGCCATGGAGCTGCACGACATCCGGTGAGGCGACACCTCGGGGCTGCGCCTGAAGGCGGTCTCAGCCCACCGGCTCGTGGATCGGACACCCATTGAACCGCGAGCGGAACTGACGCGAGGCGCCCATCACCACGCGGCGCGCGCGATTCAATCCGCCGAGCGGACGATGTTCGGCCAGCGCGTGCCACGGCGCGAACGCCAGTGCATCCTCGATGCCGGGAGATATGCCGGGCTGCCACGCCACCTGCTGCGCCACGCTCAGGCGCGCGACCGGGAGAAACGGGCTGTCCGCCTCGGGCCAGATGACCGACGCATCTTCGATCGGCATCCGGTCCACGTCCCGGCACAGCTGCACCCGTAGTTCCCACTCCACTGGATTGGGGAGGTCGGTAAAGAAGGCCACCACCGCCTCGCGCTGTGCATCTTCGTCCGAACCGATCCTGTCGCCGGTCAGGGCCAGCAGGGCAGGTGAAGCCGGTGCGAGCGAAAACTTCGCCATATAGGGGCCATAGAGGAAGGGCACCTGGCTGAAGAAGGTCTCGCCCAGCGGATGATGCTGCGGCTCGCCCCCCATGCCCTTCAGTGTGGCACTTTGCCCGCCGACAGCTTCAAGCGCCGCCTCGGCACCGCGCAGGGTTGCCGAAATCATCCGCTTGGTACGTGGCATCCGCTCGGTGGTGGCGGCCAGCAGTTTGGCCGCGCGCAGGAAACCGGCTACACCGGGCGTAGTGAACGCGGGGCCGTTGACCATCAGGAAATCCTGCGTGTGCTGCTCTTCGGCACCTTCCGCGCGCGGACCCTCCACGCCGATCACTTTGAGCGCCATCGCGCGCGGGGTGGACACGGAATCGGGGAGCTGCTCGGCCGGCGGCGAGGACAATCGCACGCGTGCGTCGTAGCTTCCAGGCCGTGCGAATAGACCGTGGCGAAGCTCGGCCGGCAACCCATCCAGCACACGCAATCGACCCTTCAGCAGGCCTTGGCCTTTGGCGTGCACGGCGCGGTGCGCATGGCCTTCCTGCTCGGCCACGGTCAGTGCCATGCCCGCGAACACCTCGGTCAGCTCACGGATATGGGCGGCTTCCTCCGGATCGGCGTGTTCGAGCGAGGCGTGGTAGAGAACGGGTGGGCGCAGCGACATGTAGGCTCCTGTGTGATCGAAAATCAGGCCGCGGCGGCCTTGGCATTGCCGCCACCGGCCAAGGCCAGCAGGGTGAGCTTTTCGTCCGTGTCTTTCTCTTCTTTGAGCGTTTCCAGCAGCAACGGCACCGCCGCCTTGTAGCCCAGTTGTTTGGCAAGCGCGGCGATGGTGCCGTAGGAGGCGATTTCGTAATGCTCCACCTTCTGCGCGCCGCCAATCAGCGCGGCATCACGTACCGGGCCTTCTTCGATGCTGTCGATCGCTTCCTTGCCTTCTTCGACCAGGCCTTCCATCGCCGCACATTTGATGCGCTTGAGCCGGATCCCCAGCAGCTCCACCACCTGGTCGATACGCTCGATCTGGCCCTGGGTCTCTTCCAGGTGCAGGGTGAATGCGGCGGACAGGTCCGGATTGGAGGCCGCACGCGCCATCCTTGGCAGCGCTTTGGTCAGCTGCTTTTCTGCGCTGTAGATATCCGAGAGCTCGTGGATGAAGAGGTCTTCTGCGGTCTTGATCGCCATGGAGGTACTGCCGGTGGGTAGTGAGCCACCGACGCTAGGCGCGTCGGTGTTAGTCCGGTGCGCTTTGTTGTGAAGGGGGCCTGCACGCCGCTCAGGGCGCATCCCGCCATGCCTTCAGGAGCGGCAGCGGATCGTAGGCGCCGTCGGCGCCGTAGATGCCCCAGTGCAGATGCGGCGGCGTGCCCTTGGCGTTGCCGGTGTCGCCGACATAGCCCAGCACGGTGCCTTGCTCGATCACCTGGCCACGTTCCAATCCGTCACGCCAGTCGTCCAGATGGGCGTAGTAGTAGCGCTCGCGCGCCGGGCCCATGACCCACACCTGACGCCCGCCCAGGCCACTCTCGCGGATGTCCGTAACGATGCCCGGTGTGGCGCTGCGCACCTCGGTGCCGCGTTTGGCGAAGATGTCGACACCGGCATGCGCGCGGTCACGGCCACGGGGGGCGCCGAAGGTATCGGCGACCTGGCGAGCCGACACCCCGGCCACGGGAACGGGCAGGGCGGTCGGTGCGGGCATCTGGGACAGCTGCCAGAGCGCGCGCGGCGACTGCGCAAGTGGGCTGTTCCAGAGGAAGCCCACCGCCACGAGGGTGACGACCAGCAGGAACAGCCGTATCAACCAGCCTCGGATGCGACGCGCTGTGGACGGCACCGAGCGCGGCGGTCGTGATGAGGGGGTATCGGGGCGCAGGCCAGGACTCCTAGCTGATGAAGAGGCGGACAGGGCCAGTGTGCCTCTCTGCAGATCAACAGCGTGTGGGCGCAGGGCAGCGGATCAGCTCACCTTGAACACCACCACCGCGCGATTGAGTACCACCGCCTGCTCCTCGAGTGACCTGGATGCGGCCGAAGCCTCCTCCACCAGCGCGGCGTTCTGCTGGGTGACCTTATCCATGTGCACCACGGCCTGGTTGACCTGTTCGATGCCAGCCGTCTGTTCCTGCGACGCAGCGGCGATTTCACCAACCGCATGGCGTACCTGCTGGATCGAGCTGACGATCTCACGCATGGAGGCGCTGGCAGTGTCGACCAGCGCCACGCCCTTCCTGACCTGCTCTGATGAGCCTTCGATCAAGGCCTTCACGTCCTTGGCGGCGTTGGCGCTTCGCTGCGCCAGTGTCCTGACCTCACTGGCCACGACCGCGAACCCACGTCCCTGTTCGCCAGCACGGGCCGCTTCCACCGCCGCGTTCAACGCCAGGATGTTGGTCTGAAAGGCGATGCCGTCGATCACCGATATGATCTCGGCGACGCGGCCAGAGCCGATCTGGATCTCGCGCATGGTACGCATCACATCGGCCGCAGCAGTACCGCCGACCGAGGCATTCTGCTCGGCCAGCGCCGCCAGGTGTGCGGCCTGGCGCGCATGCTCTGCAGTCTGCCGGACAGTGGAGGTCAGTTCTTCCATCGAGGCCGCGGTCTCTTCCAGATTGGCCGCCTGCTGTTCGGTGCGTTGCGACAGATCGCTGTTGCCCATCGCGATCTCCGCCGCCGAGGTGGAGATCACCGCAGTACTGGCCTGGATGCCGCCGATGATGCCGCGCAGATTGCGTGCCGTGGCACCTGCGGAGGCCAGAATATCGGCGAAGACACCCGAGAACTCGCCCCTGGCTTCCACGGTGAGGTCGCCATCAGCGACGGCCAGCAACACCTTGGCGATCTCGGCGATGCTCACGTCCGTGGCATCGATCAGGCGGTTCAGGTCCACAATGATGCCCTTGAAGGCGTGCTGGAACTGCTCGGGTTCGCCGCGCTGGGTGAAGTCACCCTGCGCCGCTGCGCTGGCCAGGCGCTGGATATCCGAGCTGATCGCCAGCAGGTTGCTGCGCATCGTCTCCATGGCGGTCGTGATGACCGCCTGTTCCCCCGGCAGCTGGCGCATCTGCATGCTGAGGTCGCCGATGGAGTAGCGGGTCGCCGTGGCGACGATCTGCCCGATCAGCGCCGCATTGTTGTTCGCCAGTTCGTTGGTTTCGCGGACGAGTTCACCATAGGCGCCCGGGAAGCCGGCAGCGTCGATTCGATAGCTGCTCTGGCCGCCGGTCTGCCGCGCCGAGAGCTCGCGCTGCGCGTTGATCAGGGCAGACAGGCGCTGCTGCATGTTGGCCATGCTGCGCAGTAGATCCGCTGCTTCATCATTACCGATGGGGGTGATCTTCGCGGTCAGGTCGCCACCGGCAATCCGGTCGGCGCAGGCGATTGCATCGCGCAGTGGCACGGTCAGACTGCGCGTGATCAGGAACGCCAACAGTGCGCTGATCATCAGGGCCACCGTCGCACCCGTGATCAGCAGTGCTTTGCCCCGGCGGGTCTGCAGCTCCGCATCCGCATAAGCACGGTCACTGTCGCTCTGCTGCAAGGCAATGTTGTTGCGGATGGACGATTGCCATTGGTCAATGGCGACCTCGGCGTCCTCGAAGTGCGCCCGGGCAGCGGTCATGTCACCGCCGGCGTTGCTGTCAATCACGCCTTGGATCAACGCCCGCGCTGCGTCGCGCGTTACCGTGATCTGCTGCCGTGCCTGCTTGCCTTCGGCCGTGGCGGGCATCTCGTACAGCGCATCCCGTGACCTGTCGTACGCCTCGCGGAACCGGTGCACGCGCTGCAGGTAGCCGTCATAGCTGGCGACATCGTCTTCCAGCAACAGGCCCTGCACTGCAGCCACCACCTGGGCGTTGGCATCCAGCATGTCGGTGGACAGTCGAATCTTCACCATGTTCTCTTCGACGATCACATCCAGCTTCTGCTTGGTCGCAACCAAGGCCCAGAGGCCGGATCCGGCGATGATCAGGGTGATCAGGATGAGTGCGGCAAAGGCGGCGGACAGTCGTTGATTGACGCGGAATTTCAATAAGACGTGTTGCATCAGTATCTCGCATGCGATGAAGGAGGCACTGCCCGCGCGTAGTGCAGGGGTAGTCGCGAGGATATCGGCGATGCATGCGTCCACTTGATTGGTGTTGACGCATATTGCGCCGTGGCATTTTGACGCAGGGAAATGCGTCATACCGGCGAAAAACAGCGACGTCACAGTTCGGACGTTGCGCCCATGGAATGCGCTGTCGTGACAGTGGGTTTCCGATGCATCGGGCATATCGAGTGTGGTGCGCATCGCGGAGTGGACATCCGGGATTGCGCACTGTGCGTCACTGTTTCCTGCGCGCGTTCGTGTTGCTAGCCGGCGCTGGACGTCTTCGCACGCTTCGATACATGCGGGTGATCTCGCACGGACCACCGCCACGGAAAATCAATTGCTTTGCTGATGCCGACCCGTGGTCCCACCAGCGGATCGGCAGGCGGCGGCGTCCCATCGGAGACGATCCGGATGCCGCGGTCATTGCGCACCAGATCGGCGCCATCCAAGGCTTTGGTGATGCCCATCGCCTGCGACAATCGTCCCGGGCCGCTGGCGAGATCGCGATCATGCTTGATAGCGGGGCGTGCGTCGCGGATCAGCTCCAGCCCCGCCACCGGCTCGAGCGCCCGCAGCAGCACGCCCCAGCCCTGGCCGACGTCACCGCAGACAGCATTCGACCCCCAGTGCATGCCGTAGCTGAAATAGACGTAGAGGTGACCCGCTTCACCGAACATCGTGGCAGTGCGTGCGGTCATGCCGCGATACGAATGCGCCGCCGGATCCTGGTCACCTGCGTAGGCCTCAACCTCCACGATGCGGCCGGCCCGACCGTCATCGCGCACCAACAGCTTGTTCAGCAGCTCGGGCGCCACGTCGGTCGGGTGCCGCTGGTAGAAGCGTCGCGGCAGAACGATCCACTTCTTCATGCCAACCCGTGCAAGGGAGATACCTTTTCCCGTCCGAAACGAGCCCTTACTGTGACGCGCCGCGGGTCAATGCGCGATCAACGCCTTGCGATCATCACACCATGCTCGCCCGGCATTCGCGGCAGGTTGATCGACACAGGGCAATCCTCGGCATTGGATCCCGCCGCCATGCAGCACGCACCATGCCTGCCAGAAAGCGCCTGAAAATCGCGACCTTCAACGTCAACGGCGTGCTGACCCGGCTGCCGCATCTGCTCGCATGGCTGGCGCGCGAACAACCGGATATCGTCGCCCTCCAAGAGCTCAAGGCCACCCAGGAGGCCTTCCCGGAGGCCGCCATCCGCGATGCAGGCTACGGGTGCATCTGGCAGGGACAGCGCTCATGGAATGGCGTCGCGCTGCTGGCCCGCGGCCAGGACCCGATCGAGAGCCGACGTGGCTTGCCCGGCGATCCGAAAGACGACCAGAGCCGCTATCTGGAAGCCGCCGCGCACGGGGTCATCGTGGGCGGCCTCTACCTGCCCAATGGCAATCCGCAGCCCGGCCCGAAGTTCGACTACAAGCTGAAGTGGATGCAGCGCCTGCATAAGCACGCCAAGAGCCTGGTCGCGCTGCCGCATCCGGTCGCACTGATCGGCGATTTCAACGTCGTGCCAACCGATGCGGACATCTACGATCCCAAGTCCTGGCGGAAGGACGCGCTGCTGCAGCCAGAGGTGCGCGAGGCGTATCAGGCGCTGCTCGGGCAGGGCTGGACCGACAGCCTGCGCGCGGTGTACGGCGACGCGCAGATCTTCACCTTCTGGGACTATTTCCGCGAACACTTCGCCCGTGACCGAGGACTGCGGATCGACCACCTGCTGCTCAATCCCGTACTGGCCCCCAGCCTGAAGGATGCAGGCGTGGACAGGTGGGTACGCGCGTTGGAGAAACCGAGCGACCACGCGCCCACGTGGATCGAGGTGCTGGCGCCTTCGAAGCCACGATAGCCGCCCCGGCCCGGTATCGACATCACGCCGGACACGCTAGAGTCCTCCGGCAGGTCGTTTGCGAGGGTATTGCCATGCCATATCGGAAAAGGGACATCGCCCCGGGTGTCGGCGAAGGCAAGCGCCTGCCTGCCGGTCCGGAGACGCCCGTGTTCTGCCGGGCGCGCGAGTATCCCGCCGGAACGATCATCGCCCTGCATCATCATCCAGACCGCCATCAACTGGTGTATGCCGAAACCGGTGTGCTGGTAGTGCAGGCCGGGGCAGGGCGCTGGGTGGTTCCCAGCACGCGCGCGATCTGGATCCCGGCCGGCATGGGGCACAAGGTCAGCTGCATCGGCGCGGTCGGCATGCGCAGCCTGTATATCCTGCCGCAGGCGATTGCCCAGCCGCCGGCCAGCGCATCGACCGTGTCGGTGACGCCGTTGCTGGCTGCCTTGATCCATGCCGCAATGGATGTAGCTGCCCCCTATGAAACGGATTCGCGCAACGGGCGGCTGATGCAGTTGATCCTCGATGAGCTGCAACTGCTGCCGGTACTGCCACTGCACCTGCCGCAGCCGACCGACCCGCGGCTGCAGGTCATCGGCCAGCAGCTTCAATCCAGGCCTGACGACCCATCCACGCTGCAGGACTGGGCCCGGCGTCTGAGCGTGGACGTGAAAACCATCCAGCGCCTGTGCGCACGTGAGCTTGGCATGACCTTCGGGCAATGGCGCCAACAGGCGCGGCTGCTGCGTGCATTGGAACAGTTGGCGCACGGTGAAAAGGTGATCGACGTGGCGCTCGCACTGGGCTATGCCAGTCCGAGCGCCTTTACCGCGATGTTCAAGAAGCGCTTCGGACAGTTGCCGAGTCAGTTCTTCCACTGAGCCAGACGCCTCAGTGCATGTTCGTCTTCGGCAGGAACGCCGTCGCCAGCCCGAGCAGCGGCAGGTACGAGGTGAAGTGGTAGACCCACACGATCCCATGCACGTCCGCCAGGTTGCCCAGCCCGGCCGCGCCGATACCGCCAATGCCGAACATCAGGCCGAACATCAAACCCGACACCATGCCCACACGGCCGGGCACCGCCTCCTGCGCGTAGACCACCAGCGCCGCGAATGCCGAGGACATCACCAGTCCGATCACCACCGCCAGCACCGCCGTCCCCATCAGGTTGGCGTAGGGCAGGGCGAGCGCGAACGGCGCCACGCCCAGGAACGAGATCCAGATCACCGCCTTGCGCCCGATCCGGTCGCCGACCGGTCCGCCGATGAAGGTGCCCAGCGCGACCGAGGCCAGGAAGATGAAGAGGTACATCTGGCTTTGCTGCACGGTCAGGCCGAAGCGCTCGATCAGATAGAACGTGAAGTAGTTGGTGAACGAAGCGATGTAGACGAACTTGGCAAACATCAGCACTGCGATCACGGCGATGGCCTGGATCACCTTGCCGCGGCTCAGCCCGACGCCATGGCCCGTGGCCAACCGGTTCATCTTGGCCTGGCCGTGCTGGATGGTCCAGCCGGTGAGGCGGAACAGCACCCAGATCGCCAGCGCCGCAACGAGCATGAACCACGCGATCGCGTGTTGCCCATGCGGAATCACGATGGCGGCCGCCAGCAGCGGGCCGATCGCCGAGCCGGTGTTGCCGCCGACCTGGAAGGTGGACTGCGCGGTACCGAAGCGACCGCCTGAGGCCATCCGTGCCACGCGCGAGGCTTCCGGATGGAAGGTGGCCGAACCGATACCGACAACGGCTGCGGCGATCAGCAGCATTTCGTAACGCGTGGCCATCGCCATCAGCGCGATGCCGACGAACGTGGCGATCATCCCCGAGGGCAGCAGATACGGCAGCGGCCGCTTGTCGGTGTACATGCCCACCCAGGGCTGCAGCAGCGAGGCAGTGACCTGGTACACCAGGCCGATGATGCCGATCTGCCCGAAGGTGAGCGAGAACTGGCTCTTGAACATCGGATAGACCGCCGGCAGCACCGCCTGGATCATGTCGTTGAGCAGGTGGGCGAAGGCCGCCGCGCCGACGATGCGCACCGCGAAGCCCTGGTTCGGGGCGGGGCTGAGGGGTTCGGCGGGAATTACGGGCGGGGCAGCGGTTTCAGGGGGCATGAGGGCACGATCAGGAACGGGGGAGCCAAGGCGCGCTGGCTACGCTGCAGCTGCGAGGGGAGGCAGGACGCGTAGCGTAGGCCCGAGTCCGGGTCCCGTCTCTCGCGAATTGGGCATCCGTCGTCGCGTTCAGGACATCGATGCGGCTGTGGATTTGCAACTAATTGCATATCCGCAGCAAGGCAGCGCTCCTAAAGTCGCCGGCTACATAGAGACCGGCTATTCCTGCATGACCTCTCGCGCCCCCCGCCCCCTGAACCGTCTGCGCCCCCTTTCGCTCGCCATCGCGGTGGCCTGCACGTGCAGCGCGCCCGTCCTGGCGCAGAGTCTGGGGCCGGTGGTCGCCGATGGTCACCAGCTCGACGTCATCGCCGGCAGCTATGCGTCGACCGATGACGGCGTCGCCGGACATGTCTTCCACGCCCTCAACGGGGGCAGCATCGGCTCCGGCGGGCCCGTATCGCTCAACGCCATCGGTGCCAATACGGCCGCGGCCCGCGCCGAAAGTGCAGGCGCGCTCGTCTTCGCTGCGGGTGACATCACCACCTCGGGGGCCAGTGCGGTTGGGCTTTCTGTCGCCACGGGCGGCCGCATCGAGCTGCAGGCCGACGCCGCCGGGCAGGGCACGACGGTAACCACCCGCGGCCTGCGCAGCACCGCGGCCCAGATCAATGCGGGCACCCTGGTCATGCGCAATGCGACGCTGGAGACCACCGGTGACGGATCGCACGGGCTGCTGGCCACTGGCAACGCGCAGGTGGACATGGTGGGGGGGCGCATCCAGACCAGCGGCAGCCAATCTCACGCGGTGATGGCGGACAACGGCACGGTGACACTGCGGGATGCGCAGATCCAGACCGGCTCCTTCGGATCCGATGCTCTGTATACGCTGAATGGTGGGCGCATCGAGGGCGACAATCTGGACGTCAGCACCGTGGGCTATGGCAGCGCGGCGGCCCGGGTCCACGTTGGTTCCGTCCTGTCGCTGATCAACAGCCGCATCCACACCCAAGGCGATGACGCCGCGGGAGTTGCCGGCGGCGGTGCCGTCACGCTGATCGATTCCGACATCCATGTCTCCGGGAGCCAGTCCCGCGCTGTTGTGCTCAGCGGTGGCACGTTGCGCATCGAGAACAGCAAACTGCGCTCGGACCACGAGCGCAGCACGGGCGTATTCCTGTGGGCCAACAACCAGGTCGACATCATCGGGACGACGATCACCGCGGGCACCTACGGCATCAACGTCAACGGCGATGGCAGCGATGTACGGCTGAGCGACGTGGATATCACCACGGACGGCTTCATCGGTACGGGCATCTGGTTGCCCAGTGAATCCACGTTGACCATGCAGGGTGGCAGCATCACCACCCGCAGCGATGCGGGCGTGGGCATCGACAGCCGCGAAGGCCTTGCGACGCTGGATGGTCTGACGATGCGCACCGGTGGCGCCTCGGCACACGGTCTTTATGCCTCCCAGGACACTGGCGGGCGGCGGCCGATCTTTGAGGCCGATCGTGTGGACGTCACCACCACCGGCGCAGGCAGCATCGGCGCGATTGCACGCCTTGGTGGTGCCGTGCAATTGCGCGACAGCAGCATCTTGACCACCGGCATCAAGGGGTACGGCGTGCTCAGTGGTGGCCCGGGAGAGTTGACACTTCACAATACCCACGTGCGCACACAGGGTCTGGATGCCTATGCAGGCGTGGTCAATGCCAACGGCCGGCTGGTCATCGATGGCGGCTCGCTGATCAGTGAACGGCATGCCGCGTTGTGGGTGCGTACCGCACGCGAGGTAGCGGTACGCAACGGCGCCCGACTGATCGGCGGCAATGGCACGCTGATGGCGGTGGATGCTGCGTTTGCCAGCCCGTTCGAGCTCAGCCTGGATCAGGATGTCCATGCACAGGGCGATATCGTGATCACCCCGGAGGACATCGCCGCTGGCGTACCCGTCGTGGCCGACATCCGCGTGCGCCTCAACGGCCGCTCGCACTGGGTGGGCGCCAGTTCGGTAGTCAACCAGGTGGCACTGTCCGACGACAGCCGCTGGACCCTGACCGGTGACGCCAGCGTAGGCCAGCTGAGCCTGCAGGACAGCACCCTGGCCTTGTCGGCAGGGGCCAGCACGACATTCAACCGACTCACCGTGTCCGGCAACGTCGAGACAAGCAACGCGCTGCTGATCTTCAATGGAGCACTGGGTGATGACACCTCCCGGATCGACTTCCTGCACGTGCGTGGCGATACCCGTGGCAGCGCCGGCATCCAGGTGAACAATGTGCACGGTCTGGGCGCGCAGACGACCAACGGCATCCAGTTGATCCAGGTCGATGGCCAGTCCGATGCGGTCTACACATTGAACGGACGCGCCGTGGCGGGCAGCTATGACTACTTCCTGCACAAGGGCGGTGCCACCACGCCCGGCGATGGGGGTTGGTACCTGCGCTCTGCGCTGTCGCCGACTCCGCCGGACCCCTGCGATCTTGACCCCGGTGGCCCAGGCTGCGCCGAGCCACCGCCACCGCCACCGCCGCCGGAGCCGTGTGACCTGGACCCGGCCGGCCCCGGCTGCGTTGGACCGGTGCCAGAACCGTGTGAGGCGGACCCCAGCGGCCCCGGCTGTGGCATCGTGCCGCCGGATCCCTGCGAAGCCGCGGAAGGCGATGCCAACTGCAATCGCCCGCAACCGCCGCAGATCGTGCGACCTGAAGCGGGTGCCTACCTGGCCAACCAGGCGGCCGCTGTGTTCCTGTTCCAGCACCGGCTGCAGGACCGCGACGGCGCTGACGCCATGGCCGGCGCACGCGGTGACGGTTGGCTGCGGGTCAACAGCAGCCACACGCGGCAGGACGTCGCCGGTCAGCTGGCGCTGACGGGGCGTGCGTCGGTGCTGATGGGAGGCATGGATGTGTTGCACTGGGGCGGCGCCAGCCGAGGCCGCGCCGGTGTACTGCTGGCCGCCGGGCAGTCCTCGACCGATGTGCAGTCGCAGCTGAGTGGCTACACCGCGACGGGCACGGTAAAGGGCGCCGCGCTGGGGATCTACGCAACATGGCTGCAGCGTCCGGACGAAGGAACGGGGGCCTACGCCGATGGCTGGGTCCAGCACGGACGCTACCGCAACACCGTGCAGGGGATGGGTCTGGCGAAGGAGCGCCAGGATGCCCAGACGCAGGCCGCCTCGCTTGAGACGGGCTACACGTGGGCCCTGCGCACGCGCAGCGGGGCCCACCTGATGGTGCAGCCGCAACTGCAGGTCATCCATACCGACTACCGCGCCGACCGTCTTACCGAGCTTAACGGCACCCAGGTGGTCACCGCTGCCGCCGGTGGGCTTTCCTCGCGGGTGGGGATACGCCTGAGTGGTGATGTGCGCAGCGAGGATCGCCGCGTGCAGCCGTTCATTGCTGCGCATTGGCTGCACGACGGCGGCGGCAACCGCATCTGGATGGACGACGCTCTGATCGTGGGCGCGGTGTCGAAGAACCGCTACGAAGTGCGTGGCGGCGCGATGCTGCAGCTTGGGAAGCGCTGGTCGGCGTGGGGCGATCTTGGCCTGCAGCGTGGTGATGGCGGCTACCGCAGTGCGAGCGCACAGCTGGGGCTGAAAGCGAGCTGGTAAGCAACGGCAGTACGCCAAGGACAGGGATCATGAGCAGCGTCTGGATGGGGCTGGCTGCCGTGCTGGGCGGGTGGATGCTCGTCGCGGTGGGGTTGGAACCGTTGCTTGCCCGATGGATGCACATGCAGCGCGGATGAGGCGCCCGCATGCATAATCCACCCCACTGACGGGCGGCAGCTCAGTGGACGGGAGAACAGGATGTTGTTGATCAGAATGCTCACCTTTGCGCTACTGTTCTTCAGCGCCACCGCCTGGGCCGCTACACCGGCGGCTCCGGTGTCGGCCAAACAGATCTTCAATCGTTGGCTTACCGCCTATAACGCCGGCAATGCAAACGCACTGCAGACCGTGCTGTCGACCGCCGGGATCGACCACACCGCGCAGCGATACCTGGACATCCGCGAGACCTTCGGCCCGTTCGAGGTGCTGACCACCACCGTGGACACACCCGATACCGTCGCGAGCATCGTGCGCGGCACATCGAGCGACCGCGGGGTGCTGATCACCGTGGCCATCGATCCTGCCAACAGGCCGCGGCTCAAGACGTTGCAACTGGAAGGCGTGGCGATACCCGACGCGTTCAAGCCCGCGCGGCTTGAGTTGCCCGCGCTCATCGCGCAGAGCCGTGCGCGTCTGGACACGCTGGCGGCACAGGACAAGCTCTCCGGCAGCTTTCTGCTGGCGCAGGACGGCAAGGTGCTGATGGCGTGGCATGGCGGGCGGGCTGACCGGGAGCAGGGTATTGCGGTCGATAGCACCACGACGTTCCGGCTCGCCTCGTTGAACAAGATGTTCACTGCGGTGGCGATCCTGCAGTTGGCCGAGGCTGGCAAGCTGACACTGGACGATAGGATTGCCCAGCATCTGAAGCATTACCCCAACCTGGCCGTCGCCACCGGTGTCACGATCCGGCAGCTGCTCAACCACACCAGTGGCCTGGGAGAGATCTTCGACGAGGCGTTCGAGGCGCGGAAGGCATCGCTCAAGACGCTGGCCGACTATTGGCCCTTCTATGGCGCCGCGGCACCGGCCTTCAAACCCGGCACCCAGGACCAGTATTCCAACTACGGCTACATTCTGCTTGGCTCGATCATCGAGGCGGCGTCGGGACAGTCGTACGACGCCTACGTCGAACAGCACATCTTTGCGCCGGCGGGCATGACTTCCACGGGAGCGGCGCCCGAGGCGACCCTGGTGCCAGGCCGCGCGGTGCCCTACACGCTGAGCGACGGCCAGTGGGTGCGCGAGACCAAGAGCCTGCCGTTGCGCGGTACGTCGGCGGGCGGCGGTTACAGCACCGCCCAGGATCTGCTGCGGTTCGCCGAGGCGTTGCGCAGTGGCCGGCTGATCCCGGCCGCGGCATTGGACGCGGCCACCTTACCGCAGAATACCAAGGGCTGGTACGGCTACGGCTTCATGGTGAGCGGTGAGGGAGAGCAGCGCCAGTATGGCCACGAGGGTGGGGCGCCCGGTGCGAATGCCGCGCTCGTCGCGCTGCCGAGCAACGGCTACGTAGTGATCGGGCTGAGCAATGTCGATCCCGATGCGATGGAGAACGTGGTCAACTTCGTCGGCAACCGTCTGCCGCTGTCGCAGCGCGGCCTCAGCGCCAGCCCAGCAGCGCCGGCAATGACGAGGCCAGCAGCGCTATCCCGGACACGGTGAGCAGGCTGAGCACGATCTGCCGGAACCGCAGGTCGCTGATGCCGATGTAGAGGCGGGTGCCGAGCAGGGTCGGGATCAACATGGCTGGCGCGACGATGGCGAACATCGGCAGCATCTCGCGGGTGACGATGCCGGTGCCGACATAGGTGCCCATGGTCACCAGCAGCATGGACAGGTTGAAGTTCTGGACCACGGAGCGCTGCACGTCACGCTCGTAACCGCGCAGCGTGCACCACAGCGTCGGCAGGGTGCCGGTGAAGCCGCCCAGCCCGCCCATGATGCCGCCGGCAAATCCCACCACACCATCGGCCGCGCGCCCACCCGCCGTGACACGCGGCAGCTGACGTGACAGCAGCATCGCCGGGCACCACAGCACCAGCAAGGTGCCCAGGATCGCCTTGAGCCAGTTCATGTCGAGCAGGGGCAGCAGGTAGACGCCCAGCGGAATCCCGGCCAGCCCGCCCAGCACGAAAGGCAGCAGGATCTTCAGATTGAAGCCGCGGCGCACGGTGAAGGCCGCCAGCAGCTGGCCGGTCAGGGCACCGAACACGGAGAGGGTGGCCGCCAGCTTGGGATCCAGCACCCACGCCCAGAAGGAGAGCGCCACCAGCCCGAACGCGAAGCCCGACAGGCCCTGCACAAAGCCCGCCACGATGGCGCCCAACGCCACCACCAGGTAGATCGAATCCACGATGACTCCTTACTGCGCGTCCGCGAAGGCATCCGTCGCGCGCACCAAAGCATCGGCGGTGGCCGGCTCCGTTGCGCTGTGACCGGATACCACCATCTGCAGCGAGGCCTCGGGCCAGGCACAGGCCAGGTCCCACGCGCTGCGCGCCGGGCAGATGATGTCGTAGCGGCCCTGCACGATCACGCCCGGCAGATGCCGGATGCGGTCGATATCGCGCAGCAGCTGCGCATGATCGAGGAAGGCATGGTTGCGGAAGTAGTGCGCTTCGATGCGCGCCTTGGCCAGGGTGTGCAGCGGATCGTCACCGGACACCGCGTCGACGTCGTGTTCCAGCGTGGCCGCGTGATCCTCCCACCCCAGCCAGGCCTGCGCGGCGGCGATGCGGGTCGCTTCGTCCGGGCTGTCCAGACGACGCCAGTATGCGGCGATCATGTCGCCGCGTTCGTCTTCAGGGATATGCGCCTCGTAGGCCGCCCAGCGCTCCGGGAACACCCAGCGCGCACCGCCGTCGGCCTCGGCGAACCAGCGGTTCTCCTCGGCGCGACCGAGATAGACGCCGCGCACGATGATGCCGGTAGCACGTTCTGGATGTGCCTGCGCGTACGCCAATGCCAGGGTCGAGCCCCAGGAACCGCCAAACACCAGCCAGCGCTCGATGCCGAGCAGTTTGCGGATGGTGTCCACGTCGGTGACCAGGTGCTGCGTCGTGTTGTCACGCAGCTCGCCGAACGGGGTGGAGCGGCCGCTGCCGCGCTGGTCGATCAGGACGATGCGATAACGTGACGGGTCAAAGAAGCGCCGGTGGGTGGGTGATACGCCGGCACCCGGCCCGCCATGCAGGAACACCACCGGGATGCCGTCAGGCGTGCCGCACTCCTCGACGAACAAGGTGTGCAGGTCATCGACCGCCACCTGATGGGTGCGGAAGGGTGTGATCGCCGGATAGAGCGTGCGCATGGGGGCGTCCTACGGAAAACTGACCCCACATGATACCGCCCGGGTTCGTCGAGCCGCCTCCGTGACGCGTCACAATGGCGGCGGACTGTCCCTGTCGCGCTGAACGCGTGTCCGGTACGCGCGCACGTTGTCGCCACGGATGCGCCGTTCCTGCGTACCCGTGATGGTATCGACCTTGCGATCCGCGCCGGTCACCGGTTTGGCATCGATGGTCGTTTCGTGCTCGAAGGCATGTGATCTATCGGTATTGCGGTAGTACCGGTACAACGCCCAGTACAACGCCGTTGCACCGGCGGGGCCGGCGGCGAGCAACCAGAGTCCACTGTCATCGCTCATGCGGCAGCTACCAGGAAGAAGAGAACGAGGGCTTCAATGATCGTGCCGGTGGTGAGCGCGGCCAGCAGCAGCTTCCACTGCTGCACCGGCACGCTGCCCATGGTTTCACCGGTGCGGCCATTCACCGCGATGTAGTGCAGCATGCCGCCGTTGCGGCCCGGCTGGTGATACGAGTACAGCCACACCGGCAGGTACATGGAGACCCAGCGGGTGCCGTGCACATCCACCCGCTCGCGCTCCCAGCGCACACCACGGTCGTAGCGGCGTACCGAGCCTTCCACCTGCGCGCGGGCGATCGACAGCAGCTGATCCTCCAGGCGCGGGCGCAGCGTCTCGACGTCCACGTTGCGCTTTTCCGAGGTGAAACCGGCCAGATAGGAGGCGTTCCACTTCAGGGCGTTCTTGGTGTCGAACGGCAGGATCGCGTTGATGATGTTGTTGGTGTTGGTCTGCGTATCCAGGTTGCCACGCTCGGCCGAGGATTCCATGGTGAGATCGTCCACGGTGAAATCCACCTGGCGATCCACCTGGTAGATATCGGCGTCGTAGTACGTTTTCTTGTTCTTCTCGGTGCCGCGGGTGTACTGCCGCGTCTGGATCTCGCCCTTGCCGGACACGCTGGCGCTGACATTGCTGTCCACGATCATGTAGGGCAGATAGACGCCGGTGACGTTCTCCGGTGTGAACTGGTCCTTGAACGCCTTGAGCGCGAACAGGCGGCGCTTGTCCACGAACTGGCGGATCCGCGCGACCGCATCGTCCTTGCTGATATGGAACGGCAGTACCGCGTCGGGCACCGCGCCGTTGGAGATCTGCTCGTTGACCCCGAACACATGGCGGCACCAGTGGCAGCGTGCGGTCATCGTACTTTCGGTGTTGATGGTGACTTCGGCGCCGCAACCGGTGCACTTGAAGCTCATCAGGCTGGCGGTATCGGCGTCGATGTCGCGTGCACCGGACGCAATGACCGTGCCGCGCAGCTGATCGATCCCTTCGCCAAACCCGAAGGCCTCCTCAACGCGGTCGCCGTGCCATTCGTGACGGCAGAACTGGCAGATCAGCAGATCGCTACCGAGCTTGAGCCGGATATCGCTGGAGCCGCATTTCGGGCAGCGGTTGAGGCCATCCTTGAGTTCTGCCGCCGAGGTGTCCAGGGCCACCGGGTCCGGCGCCTGCACCTCATCACGGATGGGCTGGGGCAGAGTCGCTGGATCGACCGGGAAACTGCCCGGCAGTGGTGGCACATCCCGGGGCGAGCCCGGGCCGGTGACCGGCGCCGCCGGAGAGGGCGGCAACGGCGGCGGGACCGCCGGGATCGGCGGGGGCATCTTGGGGTCGGACATGGTGTCGGTGCGCTCGGTGTCTTACAGCCCCAGCGCCTTGGCCTTGAGCTTGTCGTAGTCGTCCTGGGTGATCAGGCCGAGGTCCAGCATCTCTTTGGCCTTCTTCAGCTTGGCGACCGGATCGTCCGCCGCCGGGGCGACCGGCTGCTGCATGCCGCCGACCCCGAGCATGCCCGAGGCCATGCCCACGCCGACCAGGCCGGCCGCGCCGCCGTTCTCGCCCGCCGACTGGATGCCTTGGGCAACACTGGCCTGCAGGTTGGAATTGCCACGCGAGCCGGCCAGCGCATCGGCGCGCTGCACGGTCTTGAGCAGCTCGCGGGTGTTGGCGTCGTACTCGATCGAGACAATGGCGGTCTTGACGATGGCCAGGCCACGGTCGGACTTCCACTGGTAACCCTGCTCGACGGCAGCGGACAGGCTCTGTGCAAAGCCGAGCGAATCCTGCTGCAGCTTGGTGATGCGGTTGCCCTTGCCCGGATCGTTCGTATACAGGCTGAAGGCTGGCGCGAGCGAGCCCACCACTTCATTGAACAGCTGGCTGGCGGCGGCGTTGTCCAGATCGGTGAAATCGAACACCTGGCCGGGCTGCAGGTAGCTGGCCGGCACAAAATTCTTCACGAACAGGATCGGATCGACGATCTTCAGCGTGTACGAGCCGCGTGTGACCGCGCCGACCTGCGTGCCGAGGAAACCATCGTCCCAGTAGATTTCGGACTGCGTGCCGAAGCGGTTGTCCGGCAGTTCCTTCAGGGAGACGAAGAACGCCGCCTGCTGCGACCCCGGCTGGCCACCGAACTTGAAGCGTTCCCAGCTCTGCTTGATCAGCGGGCTGACGAAACCGTCGCCGGCGAAGATCGACTGCGAGTTCAGATCATCCGAGCGCCATTCATAGCCACCCGGTTCGGCGACAAAGCCGGTGATCGCGCCGTCCTGGAACAGCAGCAGGCCATACCCTTCGGGCACGACGATCTTCGACCCGTTGGTGATGATGTTGGAGGAGGCGCTGGTGTTGGAGCCGCGCCCGGCATTGGTGCCACGCGGCACCGCCGCGAACAGCGCTGCCGTCGAGGGCAGGCCCGTCGGCACAGTGTAGAAATCCTTCCACTGGTCGGCCAGAACACCACCGACTGCCCCTGCCACTGCCTGACGAAGACCCATGACCCACTCCCTGCGATTCGTGGACGGGCACCGTGCCCATCGTGCTCACCGCACTATATCAGCAGCCAGTGCGCCGGTAGTGACCCAGCGCGGGCCAGGGCAGCATGTGCGGCCGCCCGGGGCCGATCAGCCGGGCAGGTCGCACTTCAGCTTGCCGTCAACGTAGTACGGCTTGGGCACATCCGGGTTCTCGCTGGTCTTCTCGAAGACCACTTCGAACGAGCCCATATCCGGCGTGCCTTTGCGGTCGGTGCACGCATCCTGCAGTTTCTTCTTCACCGCCGCGATACCTGCATCGCGATTGGCGCCGTCGGCGCTGTTGGTGAGGTTGGCCACGTCGGCAAACGCCACCGGACTGGCGGCGAGCAGGCAGCTTGCGAACAGCGCGGCACACAGCGTCTTCATCAGCACTCCTTTCCATGATCGCGACCCATGACCGGTCGGGGATGGTCAGCATAAAGAGCGTGGGTTAAGACCATGTCGCGTGGTGGACGTGCAGGCCATCGCGACGGCCTGCACGGTGTCTCTGCCCGATTCAGGCGCTGGTGTGTGTGTGGTAGATCTTGCTGACGACCGTCCAGCGACCCTCCACTTTCAGCAGATTGAAGAAATCCGTGAAGTGAAAGCCGGAGATGTCGTCGGTATCGACCCGGGCACTTGCCGCCGTACCGACGATGTCGATGCGCGCGATCGCCGCGCGTGCCTCCGGCGAGGGACGAAATGCCGTGTCGATCGTGTCGAACAGACCCTGGATGGGGCCGCCGACGAGTGCAGTGTCTGCATCAACGCCGAAGATCGTGGCCTGCTCGCTGAAGGCAGGTTTCATGATGCTGCTCTTGGCCTGTTTGCCGCCCTCGTTGTACTGATTCAGTACGTCGACGATGGCGTTGTAGTCCTGCACGTAGGTCGGGTTGCTCATGGTGAATCCTCTGGGGGTTGGGATGAGGCGTGGGGGAGGGGGCGAAGCATCATTCGGTTGCAGTGGGCCAGTCGGTGTAGCCCTTGGCGCCGCCGCCGTAATAGGACTCACGCGGTGCGATGGTCAGCTGCGCACCGCGGCGAAGGCGTTCGACGAGGTCCGGGTTCGAGATGAACAGCCGACCGAACGCGACCGCATCGATGCGGCCCTCGGCACGACGCGAGATGGCCATCTCCAGGTCGTAGTTGTTGTTGCCGATGAAGGCGCCGTTGAACGTGGCACTCAAGGCATCCAGGTCGACCCCCTCGGGAACGCTGCGCGTGGTTGCGGTCGCGCCCTCGACAAAATGCAGATAGGCCAGGTTGAAGCGGTTCAACTGCGTGATGAGGTAGCCGTAGGTCGCCATGACGTTGCTGTCCGGCGGCGTGTTGCCCGCGTCCGGGGTGACGGGTGACAGGCGGATACCGACGCGGTCACTGCCCCAGAGGTTCACGACCGCCTCGGTCACCTCCAGCGTCAGCCTGGCGCGGTTCTCGATCGAGCCACCGTAGCCATCGGTGCGATGGTTGGTGGAATCACGCAGGAACTGGTCCAGCAGATAGCTGTTGGCCGCATGAACTTCCACACCATCGAAGCCGGCGCGCTGTGCATTGCGGGCAGCCAGCTCGAACTGGGCAACGATCCCGGGGATCTCATCGGTCTCCAAGGCGCGCGGCATCGAAACCGGCACGAAGCCATCGGCGGTGTAGGTGTCGCCTTCGGCCTTGATCGCCGACGGCGCGACCGGGGCCTGGCCGCCAGGTTGCAAGGCCACGCTCGAGAACCGCCCGACGTGCCAGAGCTGGCTGACGATCTTTCCGCCGGCGGCATGCACTGCATCGGTGACCTGTCTCCAGCCGGCTACCTGCGCATCGCTCCAGAGGCCGGGTGTGGCGGCATACCCGCGCCCTTGGGGCGAGATATTGGTCGCCTCGGCGACGATCAACCCGGCACTGGCGCGCTGGGCGTAATACGTGGCGTGGAGCGCATTGGGAACACCGTCTTCGCCGTAGCGGCTGCGGGTGATCGGCGCCATCACGATACGGTTGGCCAGCTGGAGTGCACCCATGTGGGTGGGTGCGAACAGGTCGGTACGGGACGTGGTGTCCTTCATCAGAATGAGCCTTTTATATGTGACCGGTCGTCTAGTAAAGGGGTAAAACCAGGTCACGACAGCAGGGTGCGTGACGCGGCCAGTGCGGTGTCGAACGGGGCCGTGGAGTCGTTGAGCTTGGCCAGCAGCGAGGCGCCCAGCCAGAGTTGATACAGCGATTCGGCCAGCTCCGGGGCCGGGACGGCCGGGGAGATGGAACCATCGGTCTGACCGCGTGCGGCGCAACGGGTGATGCGCTGGATGATCGCGTCGGTGCCCTTTCTGAGTACCGTGCGCATGTCCTCGGACAGATCGCACATCTCCGGGCCGAGTTTGACCACCAGACACTTGTCGTCGGGGAAATCCGAGCCCTGCGTCTCTTTCCAATACTGGAAGTACGCCACCAGGCGCTCCGCGCCGGCGCCCTCTGCGGCCAACAACCGATCGACCGTGGCCAGGTATGCGGAGAAGTATTCGTCCAGCAGGGCCAGGCCGAACTCTTCCTTGGATTTAAAGTAATAGTAGAACGAGCCCTTCGGCACTCCGGCAGCCGCGACGACCTCGGCCAGGCCTACGGCCGTATACCCCTTGCGGGTCATCAGCGCCCGGGTGACGTCGAGAATGTGCTGACGGGTTTCGTGGGCGGGCTTCTTCATGGCCCTGACGATACGCTGCATCTGACCGGTCGTCTAGTATCGTCAGTGACCCGGGCGGGCAAGCATTCAGCCCCGCCCAGCCGCCTTCCTGACCTCGGCGGCGACCCGTGCCTTGATCCGGTCCACCTCTGGGCTGTTCGGGCGGGTGTAATCGAAAGCCTGGATCAGAAACACGGTCTGATCGCCTGCGGTCACGCAATACGCGACCAGTGAGCGGCCGTCACCCGGCGGGGCGGAGACATGCACCACCAGGATCTTCTGGTCCTGATCCACCCGGGTGGTGTAGCCCACGGCGGTCGCACCACGCGACAGGGCGCTGCGGCAGGCCTGCAGGCTGAGCGCCTTGGCCGGGAAGCGGTCGACGTCGTAGCCCAGACTGAAGTCCTGGGCGCCCGCCGGCGAGATCCCTGCCACCGAGGCCATGATGGCAAGTGCAGCGAATGCTGTTTTTCTCATGCGTATCTCCTGTGCAGCCGGGTTGATGAAGGGGCGAAGTGCTTTACGTGCGTACGAATATCTCCACCCGGCGATTCATCTGACGTCCGGCGGGGTTGTCCTTGCCGTCCAACTCGTTGGGGGCGACCGGCTCGGATTCACCGAACCCCGTGGCCGTGGCGTCCTGGGCCGCGCCGCGCTGCCTGAGCGCGTTCACCACCGACGACGCACGGCGTTCGGACAGCGCCTGGTTGTACGCGTCATCGCCCTTGGCATCGGTGTGACCGCGGACGTCCATTCGTTTCGCACCCACCCCGGTCAAGGCAGTGGCGAGCGTATCCAGCAGGTGGCTGGCATCGGGCCGGATGTCGTCCTTGTCGAAATCGAACAGCACGCGGTCGTTGAGCGTGATCAGGTAGCCGCACGGCGCGCCCGGCGGTGCGAATTTCTTCAGCGGCGGGAACCGACCGGCAGGCTGCAGTCGCGGCATCGGCGGCATCTTTACTGCCCGTGCGGGCGGGCCGATGGTGCCGGTGCCGTCGCCATGATTGGTGATCAGGCCCGCCTCGCCATTCCACGTGCCCGAGCCGTCCGCATTGATGCGCAGCAGGCCCTGCGGGCCATTCCAGGTGCCGCTGCCGTCGCCATTGTTGGTGATCAGGCCGCTGTCGCCGTTCCAGGTCCCTGCGCCTTTGCCATCCAGGCTGATCAGGCCGGCAGGGCCGTTGTAGGTGCCCGAGCCATCGGCCTGCACACGGATGATGGCGCCCGAGCCATCGCCGCTGCCGCCCGCCGTGCCGTTGATGGTGCCGCTGCCATCGGCATTGACGCGGACCAGACCACCTTCGAAATTGGCGGTGCCGCTGCCGTCGGCATTGATGATGAAGATGCCCTCATCACCGTTGCGCATCAGCTGCCCCGACTCGTCCACGCGGGTGATGCCCCCGTCATTGATGAGCGCGCCACCGCTGCCACAGCGGGCAGGGGAGACCGTTATGCCGGCGACCGGGTCCAGGATCGACTGCATCGAGGTTTCCAGCGCTCGCTGGGCCGGCGTCACCCCGACGATGTCCGGGACGACGATGTTCGGGACCACGGGAAAGGCGGGCACGTCGCTGGGCGCGTCTTCGTCAGCGACCGCGGATGATGCCGTGACTGCGCTGGAAGGGCCGACGGGCGGGACGGCGGCAGCCCCATCGGGCGCCTGCGGGGCCTTGGAGCAGCCTGCCATGCAGAGCAGCAGGAGGGGAATGATCGGGAAGGGCAGTTCAGCGTTCGATGGGCGCATGAATCCGGGAGGTCCGCGATGATGACTGGCAGCGAGTCTTGTCCAGCCGGCCTTGGGATCGCGTGAAGCCGCAGCGCCCACACGTGGCGCCCGCACGGCGCGCAGGGGTTGCATCCAAACCGCGCGGCCGTCCGTACACACGTCCATGAAGCCCATGTCCCCGATCTGCCGGAACTCGCCTACGATGGACACTGACCCGTCCACCGCCAGGATGACGCCCTTCGAGGCAGCCCGGATGATTGCCGTTCCCGCTCAACCCGGCCCGGAGCTGAAAACCTGGGCGGCCGACATGGCCGGCGTCGCCACGTCGCGCGATCGAGAGTGCTTCATGCGCATCTACGATCATTTCATGCCGCGCCTGTGCCGCTACCTGAGTGGGCTGGGGGCGCCCGATGGCGTGGCCGAGGATCTGGCCCAGGAAGTGCTGCTGAAACTGTGGAACCGGGCCGAGCTCTATGATCCGGCGCGCAGCAGCCTGGGCACGTGGCTCTACCGGGTGGCGCGCAATCTGCATATCGACCGGGTACGTCGCGAACATATCTGGGTGCATGCCCATGAGGTGGTCGAGCAGGCGGCGGAGGAAGAGGACGGCGGTGGCTCTCTGGCCGAACGGCATACCGAGCACGTCAGGCTCAAGCAGCGGCTGGACGAACTCTCCGCAACGCAGGCCCGATTGATCCGGATGTCCTACTTCGAAGCTAAAACCCACGCCGAGATCGCCAACGAGCTGCATATGCCACTGGGCACCGTGAAATCCCATATCCGACGTGCGTTTCTTCAGCTGCAGTCCTTGATGGGAGAGCGGCAGTGAACCCTCGTCACCATCTGGATCCGACCACCGTCCTGGGCTTTGCCACCGGGACCTTGGCCGCGGAAATGTCCGTGGTCGCCGCCGCGCATCTGGAAGCCTGCGCCCACTGCCGGCAGCACCTGCGCTCGGCCGAACGGGTGGGCGGGCTGCTGCTGGAGCAGCAATTGTCCCCGCCTTCGGCAGAGGATCGCCAGGCCGCACTGCGGCAGACCATGCTGGAGCGCCTGGATACTGCCGCGCCTGCGGGTGGCGTGCATGACGACACGGTGGCCCGCAGCGCCGCTGGTCACGATCCGGATCAACTGCCGGCCGCGCTGGCACCACATTTCGGGACGTCCTACCGCTCGCTGAAATGGCGCTGGATGGCGCCGGGTGTCCACTGCATCCGTGCACCGGCGCACCCGTCGTTGATCATGCTCAAGATCGCCCCCGGCAAATGCCTGCCCATGCACAGCCATGGCAACAGCGAGCTGACCCAGATTCTCCGCGGCGCCTATGACGATTCACTGGGGCATTTCGCCCCCGGCGATGTGGCCGATCTGGACAGCGACGTCGAGCATCAGCCCGTGACCACCCCCGGTGTGGCGTGCATCTGTGTGTCAGCGCTGGATGCGCCGCTGGTCTTCAGCGGGTGGTTCGCGCGCAAGCTGCAGCAGGTGTTCAAACTCTGACGGGGCGCGGTGTGATCGCGGCCTGTTCGAACACCTGCATCACCGCGGCCGGCGCCATGGGCCGGGCAAGCAGGTAGCCCTGGACTTGGTCGATCCCCATGTCTGCCAGCACGTCCATCTGCGCCTCCTGCTCAACCCCTTCGGCTACGGTCAGATAGCCCAGCTCGTGCGCAAGATGATGGATGGCAGAGACCTTGGCGCGGGCGCGCGAGCTGCTGGCGATGCCATCGATCAGTGACTTGTCCAGCTTGACGGTGTGGATGGGAAGGTCGGACAGGTAGCTGAAATTGCTGTAGCCACTGCCGAAGTCATCAATCGCCACCGTGATGCCGGCCTGTGCCATCGCCGCAATGTGGCCGATGGCCGGCGACCCCGGACGCAACCATTCGCCTTCGGTGATCTCCAGTTCGATCATCGAGAACGGCAGCGCCCTGTGCTCAAGCTTGCTGCGGATGTCATGCCAGGCCGAGGCATTGGACAGATAACTGCTGGACAGGTTGATCGAGACCGGAATGTCCTGCCCTTGGGCGCGCCACGCCCGGACCTGATCCAGCGCCGTGTCCAGCACCCAGTTGGTCACCTCATCGATCAGTGCGGTCCGCTCGAAGACCGGAATGAACTCGCCCGGGCTTATCGGCCCCAGGGTGGGGTGGTTCCATCGGATCAACGCTTCGGCCGAGACCGGGCGCCGACCGTCAAGGGTGAAGCGCGGCTGGTAGTCCAGATGGAAGTCGCCGTTCTGCAGGCCGCGTTCGGCATCCGAGGCCAGGCGGTAGGCGCGGTGCATCTTTTCGTCGCGCTGTGCGGAATACCAGCAGAATGGCTGCCGCGCGTCGAACGCGCCATGCATGCTCACCAGCAGCCGCCGCAGCAGGTCGTGGCTGTCTTCTTCATCCGGATCGACCGCACAGATGCCGGCATGGAAACGGGGGGACATCGGGACCGCGGCGGCCATCAGCGGACGCAACATGCGCGTTCTCAGCTCCAGCACCAGGCTCTCGACGTGGCCTGCGGTCGGCATCTCGACCACGAAGGCGAACCGGGTCACCCCGACGTGGTACACGGTCGCGACGTCCTCCAGCGCGGTGCGCAGCCGGACGCCGGCACGCCGGATCAGGGCTTCCAGCGGGCGCAGGCCCAGCACCTGGCCCACCTGGTTGGCCCGCGGAATGTCGAGGATGTCCACCGCAATGGCATACGCCGTTCCTTCGGCGCATCGCGCGAGGATGCCGGGCAGATCCGCATGGAACTGGTGCCGGCTTGGCAGGCCACTGGTCGGGTCGAGGTTGCCGGAAAGGTTGCGTAGTTCCAGTTGCGCGATCACCAGCTCGGCCAGAGTGGCCAACTGCTCCTGATCCCGCTCGTCAAAGGTGCGCGGGCGGGTGTCCATGACGCACAGCGCACCGATGGCCACACCATTTTTAGCCACCAGCGGCGCGCCCGCATAGAAACGCAGGTGGGGACTGTGCGTCACCAGCGGGTTGTCGCGGAAACGCGGATCCTGCTCGAGGTCCGGGACGACCAGAACGCCGCCGGAGGTGACGGCGTGGGCGCAGATCGACGAGCGCATGTCGGTCTGCGCCATGGGTAGCCCGATCCGGGAAATGAAGCGCTGCTTCACATCCCCCAGGACCGAGACGAAGGCCACCGGCGCGTTGAACGTGTAGCCGGCAAGCGCGGTGATCCGGTCCAGCGCGGGCAACGACGCCACGCCGTCGACCTGCATGGCGCAAAGCACCGCGCGTCGTTCATCCAGGGGGGAGGGTGGGGGGCTCATTTCGTATCGACTGGGGGCGGGGCGCGAGCGGCCGTCTGTCCACTCTATACGCACCGAACGTGGTTCCGGATGCAGTTACCAGTCGGTCGGCGCGTAGTCCTTCAGGAACTGACCCCAGACGTGTTCGCCGGTGTTGAACCCGTGGATGATCGGATCAACGATGCGCGCGGCGCCGTCGACGATATCCAGCGGCGGATGGAAGCGTTCTTCCTTCACCTTCTTGGCCGCGATATCCGCCGGATCCTCGTCGGTCACCCAGCCGGTGTCCACGCTGTTCATGTGGATACCGTCGTTCTGGTAATCGGCCGCCGAGGTGCGCGTCATCATGTTCAGCGCGGCCTTGGCCATGTTGGTGTGCGGGTGGCGGGTGGTCTTGAAGTTGCGGTAGAACTGCCCCTCCATCGCCGAGACGTTCACGATGTGCTTGTCACGCTCAGGCGTGCGCAGCATCAGCGGCTTCAGGCGCGCATTGATGATGAACGGCGCGATGGCGTTGACCAGCTGGGTTTCCAGCAGTTCCACCGACGGCACTTCGGCCATCAGCATGCGCCAGGAGTTGCGACCGCGCAGATCCACCTGCTGCAGGTCCTGATCCAACCGGCCATCCGGGAACAGATGCTGCTGGGCGACCAGCTCGTCCTCCAGCAGCGGCACCTGCGACAGCTCGGCGGCACGGGTCAGGCCATTGGCGGCGTTGAAATCACGCCCCTGGACCACCGGCAGCGCGGCCGAGGCGGTGGTGCCGAGCAGTTCGGCGCTGCGCAGGCCCTCGTAATCGCCGATCAGCTTGCGCAGCGTCTCGGGCACCTCATGCAGCGCGGCAGTTTCGCCGGCCATCATGTGCGCATAGAACTGCGGCGGTCGGCGCACGGTCTGGCAGGCGTTGTTGATGATGAAATCCAGGCGCGAATGGGTGGCCAGCAGCTCGTTGCAGAAGGCCTCCACGCTGGGGGTGTGGCGAAGGTCCAAGCCGTACACCTGCAGGCGGTGGCCCCACACGCCGAAGTCCGGCTCTTCGGCGTAGCGCGCGGCCGAATCCCGCGGGAAGCGCGTGGTCACGATCAGCTCGGCACCGGCCCGCAGCAGCTTCAGGCCCGCCTGGTAGCCGATCTTGACCCGGCCGCCGGTCAGCAGCGCGACGCGCCCGGTGAGGTCCGCCGTCTCGGTGCGCTTGACGAAGTTCAGCTCGGCGCAGGCCGGGCACATCTGGTCATAGAAGTGGTGCAGCTGGGTGAACTTCTGCTTGCACACGTAGCAGTGGCGCAGTTCCGGGGAATGCACGGGCTCTGGCGTGGGAGCGGCATTCTCGCCGTTGGAGGCGTCATGCAGGCCGGCCGCATGCGGCGGGAAGTAGTTCGGGGTGCTGAACACCGGCTTGCGGCGCAGGGCGCGGATACCGGTCTGGGCCAGCAGCGCCTCGGACTTGGCCACCTTTTCCTGATGCCGCGCCTTGGCCTGCTGCTTCAGCTTGGCCCGGCGGGCCTTGGGCTCGGGGTGATACACCTTGGCCACCACCTGGTGCAGGCGGACGCGATCAGCCTCGGGCAGCGTATCGAGCACGCTGCGGTCGGCTTCGATGGCCTCCAGCAGGTCCAGCGCGGTGCGCAGGCGGTCGGTCAGGGGCAGGTCGTCGTCGGCAAGGGGCAGGGCGGTGGTATTCAATTCGGATCCGGAAAGCAGCAGGAAGACAGGCATGGGGCGCCGCGCGACGGCCCCTGATGGGGGCATCCGCCAGCAGCCCGGGGCATATGGTGGGCCGCCATTGTCCCTGATCCTGCGTCCGCTTGCTTTCCCGTTGCGATCAACCTGAATGGAGAAGGCGTGTGCGGGCCCATTTCAGGGTCACACCGTTCCGCTTGCCCTTGGGCACCAGCTTCAGTCCTTCAGGATCGATGGTGAGCGTATAGGCTTCATCCTCGATCAGGACTTCCCGGCGCAGGGGTTTATCGAGTGGCGTCATGACGGCCTACCGCTTCGGTGGCGAATCGCGCGTGGGCTCTGCCGGGGCTTCCGTGCCATGCCCGGAATCCTGCGTTTCGGAGGCCGCCGTCCCACTGCCACCGCCGGGCACGTTGCGCGAGGACGCGTTGCCCGCCGGTGCAGGTGCAGGCTGCTCGATGGTATCGGCGTGCTTGCCCTGATCGGTGGGCTCGGCCTTGTTGCAGCCCGCCAACGCCATCGCCGCAAGGGCACTGAACAACACGGTTCGCATGGCGATTCTCCGGAAGTGAGACGAGCCCGGTTTGTAACGCCGATGCCGTGCGCGGTGCGTGAGTCATCACTTATCACTCCGTGATGACAGACAGGGGGAGTAGCCTTGTCGCCGTCGAAGCTTAGCCGTTCCGTGGTCTACGGGCGGGGAGCCGGCGTGTTACGGAGCAGAGTTCACATCATGAGTATTCCCGAGGGATTGGACGAGCATCGTCGGGGGCAAGGCCTCACACGACGAGGCTTCCTTCTTGCGGTCGGTTCGGTTTCGCTGCTCGCGGCCTGCCGTGACAAAGCGCCTGCGGTGGCAGCGCCGGCTGCAACGGCGCCTGCGGCCAAGACCGGCACCGCCTTCCTCGACCTCTCTCACGCGTTGACCGGCAAGACCGATCTGAACCCGGCCACGGCCGACCGGATCGAGCAGGCGTTCGCCCATCTTCAGCCCGAGCTGCATGCGCAGTTCCCCACCCTGGTCACTCTGGCAGGGCAGGTGACTGGCGCACAGGCGCTGATCGCGGCGGCGGGCGACGCGAAACCCGCCGCGTTGGCCATCATCACCGCGTGGTACACGGGCACCGTTGGCAAGGGCGTGCACGCCGTGACCGTGTCCTACCGCGATGCGCTGATGCAGCGTTGCGTGGATGACGGTCTTTCACCACCGACCTACGCCCAAGGCGGCCCCGCCTGGTGGACCGCTGAGCCGCCGGCCCCGATTCGAGCACGCGCCTAAGTCCGCGCGGCCCTCTCTCTTCTGTTCCAGATCTGGATTCCTCTCATGAAAGCTCCGGTTTTCCGTGATGGCGACGCCGATGCCGACGTCGTGATCGTCGGCTCTGGCGTGGTCGGTGCGTTGATCGCCCACCAGTTGGTGCGTGCTGGCAAATCCGTGCTTGTGCTCGAAGCCGGGCCGCGCCTGAATCGCGCCGACGTGGTCGAAAACTGGCGCAACGTCAGCTTCGAGCGGCGCATCGGCAGCGATTTCCAAGGGCCCTTCCCGCAATCGAAATTCGCGACGGCGCCACTGTACTTCCCCGCCAACGACTACGTCGGCCTGACCGGCCCCGATGCCAGCAGCTTCCATCAGGGCTTCATCAAGGCGGTCGGTGGCACCACCTGGCATTGGGCTGCCTCCTGCTGGCGCCATCTGCCGGTCGATTTCAAGATGCAGTCCGCCTACGGGGTCGGCCGCGATTGGCCGATCAGCTACGAGGACATCGAGCCGTACTACTGCCGCGCTGAAGAGGCCATGGGCGTCTCCGGCCCGAATGATCCCGCGCAGCAGAGCCCCTCGCAGCGCTCCAAGCCGTACCTGGCCGACATGATTCCGTGGGGCAACGGCGACAAGGTGTTTGCCGAGGTGGTCAATCCACACGGCTACAACCTGGTGCCGATTCCGCAGGGGCGCATGATCAAGCCCTGGAATGATCGCCCCGCGTGCTGTGGCAACAACAACTGCCAGCCGATCTGCCCGATCGGGGCCATGTACAACGGCGTCCACACCGTGCAGGCCGCCGAAGCGCTGGGCGCCAAGGTGCTGGCTGAAGCGGTGGCCTACAAGATCGACACCGATGCGCAGAACCGGGTGACCGCCATTCACTGGTATGACAGCGACAAGGTCAGCCACAAGGCCACCGGGCGCAGTTTCGTGATCGCCTGCAACGCGCTGGAGACGCCGCGTCTGCTGCTGCTGGCCGCCAACGAACAGAACCCGAACGGCATCGCCAATTCGTCCGACCAGGTCGGGCGCAACATGCTGGACCACTCCGGCTTCCACTGCTCCTTCATCGCGGACCGCCCGATCTGGCTCGGGCGTGGCCCGGCGCAGTCCAGCTGCATGGTCGGGCCACGGGATGGCGCGTTCCGGTCGGAGTATTCGGCGACCAAGATCATCCTCAACAACATCAGTCGGGTGGCGATCGCCACCGACCAGGCACTGAAGATGGGGCTGGCCGGTGAGGCGCTGGACGCGGAGATCCGACGCCGCGCGATCTACGGGGTGGACCTGTCGATCAGCCTGGAGCCGCTGCCCGACCCGAGCAACCGGCTGACGCTGTCCAAGACCCGTGTCGATGGCCATGGCCTGGCCTGCCCGGACATCCATTACTCGCTGGGCGATTACGCGCGCAAGGGCTACGACAAATCCTGCGAGCAGCTGCGGCACATCGGCACGCTGTTCAACGCCGAAGAATTCGTGATCACCACGGCGCTCAATGCCAACAACCACATCATGGGCTCGACCATCATGGGTGCGGATCCGCGCGATTCCGTGGTCGATGGCGATTGCCGCGCGCATGATCATCCGAACCTGTGGCTGCCGGGCGGCAGCGCGATGGTCTCGGCCAGCGTCGTCAACAGCACCTTGACCATGGCCGCGTTGGCCCTGCGCGCTGCCGATGCCATCGAGCGTGCCGCATGAAGACCGTCGTGCTCATCGCATTGGGCCTGTTGACCGGCGTCAGCCACACCGCGCGCGCCGATGACACCGTCGAACGTGGGCGTTACCTGTCCGTGGCCGCGGACTGCGTGGCGTGTCACACCAGCCCGAAGCAGGGCAGGCCTTACGCCGGCGGCTACGCGATCGCCTCGCCGCTGGGCGAGATCTGGGCGAGCAATATTACCCCGTCCAAGTCCCACGGCATTGGCAACTACACGGAGGCCGATTTCGCCAAGGCGGTCCGTGAGGGCGTGCGCAAGGATGGTGCCCATCTGTATCCGGCGATGCCGTACACCTCCTACGCCAAGCTGACCGACGAGGATATCCACGCGCTGTACGTCTACTTCATGCAGGCGGTCGCACCGGTCGATGAGGAGGCACGTACCACCGAGCTGCCATTCCCCTTCAGCGTGCGCTCGTCCATGGCGGTGTGGAATCTGCTGTTCCTGGACAAGACCCCGTTCAAACCTGATACGGCGCAGAGTGCCCAATGGAATCGGGGTGCCTACCTGGTGGAAGGGTTGGCGCACTGCTCCAGCTGCCACAGTCCGCGCGGCCTGATGATGCAGGAAGTGGGCGGCAAAGCCTTTGCCGGTGGTTCGCTGGGCGATTGGTACGCGCCCAACATCACGTCGCATCCGATCAGCGGGATCGGCGGATGGACCGATGACGAACTGGCCCAGTACCTGAAGACCGGCCGGGTTGAGGGCAAAGGTCAGGCCGGTGGCGGTATGGCCGAGGCGGTCACGAACAGCCTTTCCAAACTGCGCGACGACGACATCAGCGCGATCGTGACCTATCTGCGGACGGTGCCGGCCGTGGCTGACAAGGATGCCACCCGTGCTGCGTTCGCCTGGGGCGATGCCGCCACGGCACCGGGCGAGCCCGCGATTCGCGGCACGGACGCGCCCATCGCCTCCGGTGCCGTGCTGTATTCCGGCCTCTGCGCCAGCTGCCATGGCTCCCGGGGCGAGGGCAGCAACGACGGCTACTACCCGTCGCTGGTGCACAACAGCACCGTCGGCATGGTCCGGCCACAGAACCTGGTGGCGACCATCATCGGCGGCATCGACCGCGAGGTGGACGGTAAGCACGTAGTGATGCCGCACTTTTCGGAAGGTTCCTACGTACAGGCGCTGAGCGATGCCGACATCGCCGCGGTCGCCAGCTACGTGCGGACCACCTTCGGCCCTGGCGACCTGGTCACCGCTGCCCAGGTCGCGCTGATCCGCGATGGTGGCGAGAAACCGCTGCTCGCCAAGATCGCGCGCCTTTGGCTGCCGTTGCTCATCCTGGGGCTTGCGGCTTTCGTGGTGGTGATCCTGCTGGTGCGACGCGCGTGGACCAGGCGCAAGCAGCGGAGGGCTTCGGCATGAAGCGCACCTCCTTCGTTGTAAGCCTCGGGCTGATGGCCTCCGCGGCCGTCTTGCCGGCATGGGCGGCTGAACCAGAGGTCCCCAAACCCAAGGCCGTGGACACCATTGCCCAGACACCGCTCAGTGCGGGCTGGGCGGCCCGCATCTGGCTGCAGGACCGTGGCGTGACCCCGAGCGCACGCATCGTGATCGCCACCGGCGTCAACAGCGATGGCTACAAGGGTACCGGCTGGTCCACGGCCGAGCACGTTGATTTCGGTGCCATGATCGATACCGGCAAGGCCTTCGGTTTCGACGGCACGATGCGGGTGGTGTTCTCCGACCGCTTCGGCAATGCGGTCAATGACCGCTCGACCGGTTCCTACGTGCAGAACCAGGCGTTCTATGGCCAAGGGCAGAACCTGCGCTTCAACGAGCTCTCCTACGAGCGCTGGCTGCTGGACAAGCGGTTGAGCCTGAAGGGCGGCTTCTACTCGATGGGCAACGACTTCGGCGGTTTGCCGTACACCTGCAACTTCAACAACAACGGCCAGTGCGGCCATCCGCTGGGCCCGATCTACAGCTCCGGTTGGCTGGACAATCCGACCGGCCAGTGGGGCCTGCGGGTGAAGTGGGCTGATCCCTCGGGCTGGTACGCACAGACCGGCATTTACGATGTCGTGCCGATGCGCAAGCAGGAGGGCAGTGGCTTCCGCGTGTCCGACCGTGGCAAGACCGGCCTGTTCCTGCCCGTGGAAGTGGGCTACAGCCACGGCAACACCGGCGAGCATTATGGTGGCACCTACAAGGTCGGCTATTACCTGGACACGTCCAACGCGGACGACATCGGCAATCCGGCCGCACCGCGCGCGTCGCATCGCAGCGGTTCGTACATCCAGCTGGCGCAGCGCGTGCTGAAGCCCGAAGGCGACACCGTGCGCGGTCTGTCGGTATTCGGCGTGGCCACGCGTGCGGATGCCAAGACCGGCCTCATGCGGTATTCGTGGGAAGCCGGCCTGAGTTGGCGCGGTGTGGTGGCATCCCGCGAGGATGATGTGCTGAGCCTGGCATGGACCCGGCTGGACATCTCCGACCGCCTTGCCCAGTACCAGCGCATCACCGGCAAGGACGTGCAGCGCAACGAGCAGTTCGTGGAGCTCAATTACGGTGTGCAGGTCACTCCGTGGCTGATCCTGCGGCCTGCGGTGCAGTATGTGGCCCGCCCCGGGGCGTATGAGAGCCGCCCGGACAGCTGGGTGTTCACGCTGCAGGCGCAGGCCACGCTGTGATCACGCGGCACGGTCGTCCAGTGCACGTACGCTCCACATGTGGATGCCTAAAGTGATGCCCTCACCATCGAGGCTGGCACGCGTGAACCCGCAGACGACCGTTTCCCCACCGTTTCCCCGCCGTGCGATGCCCGACAGCTGCCACTTCGACCTGCTGGATGTGAGCGCGCTGCAGGACCCTTGCAGCGGCCGCATCGTTCACCTGTATTCGATGGTGGCGCGCTGCCTGTCGTGTGAGGTGATCTTCAAGGCGCAGGAAGGCGCTGGCTTTGTCAGCAACGCGGCGTCACGGGTACTGCGTTGCCCGACCGGCTGCGGCGAGCAGTCGCTCAAAGCCGCCACGCTCCGCCAGTGGACCTCTAAAGCCGCTTGAGCGTGTCGGCGTCACGGCATTGCCGCGACGCCACGCGATCATCAGAGCAGCAGCAACGCCGCGATCAATGCCGGTGGCATCACGAGCATGCCCAGCTTGAAGAACTGCAGCGCGCTGACGTTCTCGCCCTCCCGACGCAGCGCGACCAGCCACAGCATTGTGGCCAGCGACCCGTTCACCGAGAGGTTCGGCCCCAGATCGACGCCGATGAGCAGCGCCGCGCGGGTGTGCACCGGCAGGTCCGCCATCTGCCCCAGCGAGCCGGCCACCAGCCCGATGGGCAGGTTGTTGGCCAGATTGCTCGCCACCGCTGCCGCGATCCCTGCCACCCAGCTGCCTTCCGAAGGCGAGGTCCGTGCCAGCGCATCCAATGCGTGCGCCGCCGTGCGGATCACCCCGGTCTGGGCAACAGCTTCGACCAGCACGAACAGGCCAGCCACCAGGGGCAGCACCCCCCAGGCGACGTGACGCAGTATCGGCAGCGGGCTGCGACGCTGGCGCAGGCGAACCGCCGCCAAGGTGAGCGCACCTGCGCAGAAGGTCGTCACGCCTAGCGGGCCGTTCATCGCCGAGGTCACCAGCAGCACGATGCCGGTGAGCCCGACACCGATGGCGCACAGGCGACCGCCCTCGGACAGGGCGCGGTGCTCGATCCGCTCCGCCAGCGGGTGGGCGATCTGTCGGCGTTGAGCCAGGCGCAGCACCAGATACGTCATCAGGATCGCGGCCAGCGACGGCAGGCTGAACTGCCGCAGCCATTCTGGCAACGAGGGCATGTGGCTGCCGAACACCACAAGGTTGGCGGGATTGGAGATGGGCAGCACGAAGCTGGCTGCGTTGGCAATGAACGCGCAGACGAACAGGTAGGGCAATGGATTGGCGCGGGCCGCTTTGCAGGCCGCGTAAACCGCCGGTGTGAGCACCACGGCGGTGGCGTCGTTGGACAGGAAAATGGTCACCAGCGTGCCGACCAGGAAGACCAGATCAAACAGGCGCCGCCCGGATCCCTTGGCGTGCTGGACGGCATACATGGCCAGCCAGTCGAACAGCCCCTCGTGACGCGCCAGCTCGGCCAGCACCATCATGCCGATCAGGAACAGGTAGACGTCGCCGCCTTCGGCCACCGCCGCGATGGCCGTGGGGATGGGCACCAGGCCTGTCGCCACCAGCACCACGGCAGCGCCCAGTGCCCAGACATACTCGGGGATCCGCCAAGGACGAAAGATGACACCGCTGGTGGCAACGGCGGTCACCATCCAGATGATCAGGGAGGTTGTGGGGACGTGCATGCATGGCTCAGGAAAAACGCAGTGGCTGGCGTCAGGTCGCGTCCGTCGGTGCTGCCACCGTGGAAGCGCGGCCTGTGTGAGGTCGGGTCTCCGGCATGGCCATTGCCAGCACGAAGGCCAGGGCTGCAATCGCCGCCAGGGTCAGGAACGCGACATCATACCCAGCGAACTGCACGATCACCCCGGCCAAGCCCGGACTGAGCGCAGCACCCAGCCCGAAGACCGTCGAGACTGCACCGAGCGTGACGTTGAATCGGCCGGTTCCCTGGGTCAGATCACTGACCATGACGGGGAGCAGCGCCCCGAAGATACCCGCACCGATGCCATCCAGCAGTTGCACACCCAGCAGCCATGCCGGCGCATCGGACAGTGGATAAAGTACGCCACGGATCGGCAGGATCAGAAAGCCGGCCAACAGCAGTGGCTTGCGTCCCCACACATCGGCCCGTGTTCCGACCAGCATCGCGGCCGGCACCATGACCAGTTGTGCCGCGACGATGCACGCCGCCGTCAAGGTGGTGGCCAACGCAGGGTTGGTCTGGGAGAGTTTCTGACCGACCAGGGGCAGCATCGCCGCGTTGGCCAGGTGGAACAGCGCACAGCACGCTGCCAGCGTGAGCAGGGTACGGTCGCGCAGGAGCATGCCAAAGGAGGATGGCCCCGGCTGTCGCTCCGGTGCGGCCGGCGATCCGCGCGCCTGCTCATGGTCGATGGCCTTGGCCGGCACCATCAGCACCGCGGCCACGCTGGCCAGGGTGAGTGCGGCCATCAGGTAGAACACCACGACCGGGCCTCCGATGTACGCCAGCCCCCCGGCCAGGACCGCCGCAACGGCGTTCCCTGCGTGATTGAACGTCTCATTGCGACCCATGCGCCGCGCGAACGCCCGTGGCCCGACGATGCCCAGCGAGATGGCCGCGATGGCCGGGGCAAAGACGGTACCCGCGACGGCGCTGACAGCCTGGGTCGCGGCCACCAGCGTGAACGAGGTGATCCACGGCAGCACGACGCAACTGCCGGTGACCAGAAGGGCAGCGATGACGACCGTGGCCCGCTTGGCGTTGACCCGATCCATCAGCGCGCCTGCCGGCGTCTGCGCCAGCAGGGCAGCGAGTCCCCCCACCGTCATCACCAGGCCGATGCTGGCTGGGTCCCATTTGTGCACGGCCAACAGGTAGATCGCAAGATACGGCCCCAATCCATCGCGGACATCGGCCAGGAAAAAGTTCACCGCGTCGAGCGAGCGATCAGCCGAGCGCACGGGCAAGGGGGCAGGGGGAGGTGGGTTCACGTGCGTTGGCTCGATGCTCGCTGGGTCAGCCCCGATGCCGGTGGGGCGCGCATGTTATGCGCGTCCGCCTGTGAGGGTCGTGTGGCGCCACACGCAGAAGAGCCCCGGAATCTCCAGGGCTCTGGGTACCATGTGCTTCAGACCGACCGGGTTTTACAGCCCCCACTTCTCCGGGTCGGCGTGCTTCTCTTTGTAGATCACACCCGAGAAGTCCACATGGAGCTCGGTCCACTCGCCACCCTTACGGCGTGCGAGCACTTCGAAGTGCTTGGGCTTGCGCGCGGGCTCGCCGGTTGGCGTCCAGCCATCCTTCTTCACTGCGGCCACGGCGACACGAGGATCCGCCGACCCCTCCGGGTGACGATGCTTGGGGCCGTGATGCGGCTTCTTGTGCTCCACCTCTACAAAGCTGCCGCCCTTCCTGGCGATACGGGCCACTTTGATTTCCGACGGACGCTGTTCCCCTTCCAGCCTGACGGCAACGCCTTCCTTGAGCGCAAACGCCTCTGCCCCTTTGGGGCCGAGGTCTGCCAGATACGCCTGATCGTTGCAGATCAGGGTGAAGCGGTGCGCGAACACGTGTTCGATGACGCCGGCGAGGGCGACCTTTTCATGGTGCGGCATGCATTTCTCCTGAGAGCGCCCAACCGCGGGCGCTCTGGTTCAATGCGTCTGTCCGCCACAGATTCAAGCGGCGCGCCCGCGGCGTTCAGGTGGCCGCAAGCCGGCCCACCGACCCTGTCGGCGTGAACACTGCGCCAACGCGTTAAAATGGCACACCGCCGACGCCGTTCCAGGGCCATCGCAATGCCATACACCACCCGCGACGCGATCCAGCGGCTGCGCGAGCAGATCCCGACCTTCCGCTGCATCGTGGGGTGTACGGACTGTTGTGGCCCGGTCACCGCCTCAAGTGAGGAAGTGGCGCGGCTGCCGGTCAAGAGCGATGCCGAGCACGCTGCCGCGCTGGCGGACCTGAGCTGTCCCTATCTCGGCAAGCAGGGCTGTGAGGTGTACGAAGAACGCCCCTTGATCTGCCGCATGTTCGGGACGACCCCCAGCCTGCGCTGCCCCAACGGCCAGCGGCCGGTCTACATGCTGGATGAATCGGTGGAGAAGGAGATCCATCAGTTTCTTCGCAGCACCCGGCAGGTGCTCATCTAGCAGCGCTGGGCCACCAGCGAGGCTCAAGGTCAGTTCGGCCTGCGTGCGCCCAGCCGCCATATCGCCAGACCACCGTAAAGCGCCAGCAGCGCGAGCAGGGTCCAGAGCTCGTGGCTGACTTCACCCAGGCTGGCATCCATCTGATTCAACCGCACCATCAGGTTGATGCCGGGCGTGGTCGGCAGCAGGTGGGCCAGGGCCACCAGCACGGGCGGGGAGGTGACCGCCGGCCAGGACAGGTTGGCCAGGAAGAACAGCGGGATGGAGCAGGCGACGACCACCTGGAAGGCACGTTCGCGGGTCGCGAAAAAGCTGCCAATGAACAGCCCGAACGCCACCGTGGCGGCGATGAACAACGTGCCGCCCAGCAACTGTCCGAGCGGATTGCCACCGCGCGGGTAGTCCTGCACCCACGCGGTGAAACCGGCGTAATACAGCAGCCCGAGCAGGCCGATGGCACCGAAGCCCACCGCCATGCCGGCCAGTGTAGGCATGTCAAAGCGCAGGCGCCGGCCCAACGCCAAGCGTCGCGCGCCGAGCAGTACGCCGATGCCCATCAGCAGCGTCTGATGCACGATCAGCTCCGCCACGCCGGGCACGATGGCGCTGCCGTAACCTTCCTGCGTATTGAACAGCGGGCGCTGCACCAACGTGATCGGCGGTGCCTGCGGTGCCCCCATGAACGCCGCCTGGGACACGGCCGCCTCGCGCGCGAACGCGGTCAGTGCCTCGGCCACGCCGCCGAGCACCCAACTGGCGCGGCCGAGGTAGGCACCGTTGCCCATCAACACCAGGTAGCCGTGGCTGCCGCGCAGAATGTCGCGTTCAAGGTTGGCCGGGATCAGCAGAATGCCTTCGGCCTTGCCGGTTTCCAGCACATGGCGTGCCTGGTCGATGCTGGCCGGCTGATCAACAATGCGTACCGTGTGCAGCGCGTCCACCCGGCGCAGCAGTTCACGGCTGGTCGCACTCTGGTCGTGGTCGACCACCACGATGGGCAGATTGCTGGCCACCTGATGGCGGTAGGCCGCCGGGTAGAAGAACGAGTACAGCACCACCGCGCCGACCATCAGCACGACCGCATACCGATCGGTGAGTACGGTGCGCAGGGTCAGGCGCAGGCTGTCGACGAAGCGGTTCATGCGCGGGTCTCGCGCGGTGCACCCGGCAGCACCGGATCGGCGCTGCGCGCGGCAGCGATCAACCGCCAGCCACCGATGCCACCGGCCACCAGCACCATCAGCAGCAGCGTCCCCAGTGGCCAGAGTGAGACACCCCACGGCGCGCCCACGAACTGCTGCTGGGTCTGCAGCTTCACGTAGGCGGTCAGCGGCAGCAGGAGATTCCAGACACGGGTGAACAGCGGCGCATCGACCACCGGGAAGGTGGCGCCGGAAAACGCCAGCGCGGTGCCGATGCTCAGGCCGATCGCCGAGAGTGACGTGCCCATGTCCCGGGTGAGCCCGACAAACAGCAGGGCCACCGCCGCGCAGGCCAGGTAGAACACCGGTTGCCCCAGCATCAGCAGCAGGGCACTGCCGGCGATGCCATCGCCACGCAGCAGGGCAAGGTAAAGCACCCCGAGCGCACCGTAGATCGAGAACAGCAGGACGTACGGCACGACTTTGCCGGTGATTGCCGACCACGGGGTGTCGCCCAGCCAGTCGCGCAGGTGCCCATCGCGGACCTCACGGCCCAGGCTGGCTGCAACCGCCAGTGCCAGCCCCAGGGAGAGGATCGCCGGGAACAGCAAGGGCAACAGGAACAACTCATAGCTGCGCGCGGGGTTGTGCAGAATGTCCGACTGCACGGCGATCGGCGGCGCGCGCAGCTTGGTCGGGCCCACCTGCTTGCCGATGCGCTCGCCCAGCAGGCGCGCGTTCCAGGCGCTGACCGCCTCGACGATATCGCGCACCGCGGATTGGCCGGTGGTGAGGTAGGTGGCGTTGTAGTACGCGAACACCGTGCCCTGTTCGCCGCGCAGTGCCTGCCGGGTGGCATCGCGAGGCACCAGTACGACCGCAAAGACGTCCAACCGGCGAAGCTGCGATTGCGCCTCGGCTAGGCTGGACGGCTGGCTGGCCACGCTCACGCCGGGGCTGGCATCGAGCATGCGGGCCAGCTGCCGGCTTTCGGCACTGCGGTCCAGGTCGACCATGGCGATGGGGATATCGCGCATCACCGAGGCGGCAAACAACCATGCCATCAGCCCCAGCATCACGGCGGGCAGCAGCGTGATCAGCAGCAGATCGGCACGATCGCGGCGCAGGTGCTGAAGCTCGCGCTGGAACGAGGCCGCAGCGCTCGCCCACACCGGCCGGCTCATCCCTGCGGCCACCCGAACAACACGCTCATCCCGGGCCGGAAGCCTTCGACCGGGGCGACCGGGCGCAGCCGGATCTCGAAGCTGCGCACGTCATAGCCGGAGGATTGTCGGGTGGCACGCCACGTGGCGTAGTCACCGGCGGGATTGATGAAATACACCTCGAATTCGGCGTCACGATCCAGTGCGGGCACGTTGCCGCGCAGGCGGGTACCGACCTTCAGGCCCCGCATCTGCGATTCGCGCAGGTTCACCGACACCCACATGTGGTCGATGTCGACCAGAGTGAAGACCGGGTAGCCGGCCGGCACCAGCTCGCCGATATCCGACATGCGTTTGTTGATCTCGCCAGCCATGGGCGCGCGGCCGTTGATCTCGTCGCGGGCCGCATCCACCTCGGCCACGGCACCCTGCGCCTGGCGGACCTGGCCCTGCGCGGCGCGCTTGTCCTGATCGCGCGCGCCGGCCAGCGCCTGGTCGTACTGCGCCCGCGCGGCGTTGGAGAGCTCGCGCGAACTGCGCGCCTGGGCCAAGGCTTCGTCACGTTTCTGCCGCGTCATCACGCCTTCGTTGAACAGGTTCTGCACGCGCTGATACGTGGCATCGGCCAGGGTGGCGCCCGCCTCGGCGCGTTTCCAATTGGCCTGCGCGGCACGGATGTCCTCGCTGCGTGCCCCTTCGTCGGCCTTGTCGGCCACCGCCCGCGCTGCCTCGAGCGCGCCTTGGGCCTGCTGCTCCTTGGCCGCCACTTCGGGACTGTCCAGCACGAACAGCACCTGGCCGGCGGTGACCCGGTCGCCCTCGCGCACCTTCAGCTCGGCCAGCCGCGCGGTGATCTTCGCGGCCACGTTGATGGTGTCGGCGTCGGCCATGCCCTGCAGCTGTTCGGCCGGGGTGCGCCAGGCCAGCCACAGCCCGACCACCACCACGATCGCCAGCACCAGCCCGATGAGGATGCCGACCTTGCGTTTTTTCGGCGGCGGCGCGTCGGCCGGTGCCTGCAGTGTGTCATTCATGCGCGATCACCTCGTCGCCGCGGCGGCGGAACTCTTCATATCGGTCCATCTGTCCACTGATCTCCAGCAGTTGTGCCAGCGCCACGTCGTATTGATACGCGGCCTGCGCGCGTTCGACCTGCGCGCCGCCCAGCCCCAGGCGTGCATCGATGACATCCAGCGAGGTGGCCTGGCCTTCGCGGAAGGCCAGCTCCTGCAGGCGCAGGTTTTCGCGGTTCTGTTCGATGCTGCTGTCCAGCAGCAGGAATTGTTGGCGGGCGGTATCCAGTTCGTACCAGGCCTTGCGCACGCCCAGCGTCACCTGGTTCTCGGCTTCACGCAGGCCGGCTTCGGCCTGATCCTGCTGCGCGCGGGCGGCGCTGATCTGGGCGGGGCGCGAGGTGGGCGACAGGAAGGTGTACTTCAGGCCGATGCCGAACGCCCAGTCCGGGTCGGTCAACATTTCGTCGCGACGGCGGAAATCGTACTGGCCGAACAGGAACACGGTGGGTTTCAGCTTGGCCTGCTGCACGCGCACGCCTTGCTCGGCCTGGGCCACCAGGGCGCGGAGCCGGGCAATCTGGGGCTGCCGGGCCTGTGCATCGCGTTCGAAGGTGGGCAGGGCACCGATCGGCGCGCGATGCACAAACAAGGGTGACAGCGGGCGGACGTCGCCACCGCTGCGGAGCAGGGTGGCCAATGCGGCTTTCAGCGTCTGCAGAGCATTCAGGGATTTCTGGTACTCGCGCTCGGCCTTGTCGCGGGCGACGTTGGCCTGCAGGCGCTGGGCGCGGGTGGCAAAGCCTTCGCGTTCCAGTTTCAGGGCATCGTCGAGGTGTTGCTGCAGCCCATCGCGCACCTCGCGGCGCACGTCCACGGCCTGCTCGGCGAGACGCTGGCCGAAGTAGGCCTGGACCAGCTGCACGCTCAGCGACTGACGCTGCGACTCGCGCTCGGCGCTGGCCTGGTCGGTCGCGCCTGCTGCGGCCTGTTGGGCCGCCGGGATCAAGCCACCGGTGTACAGCGGCAACACCGCCGTGACCACCGGGCGGGTGCGCCAATCGCGCTCGGTGAACTGCAACGGCGAGTCGATGCCGAACGCCTCAGCGACCGGCGTCAAGGAGCCCAGGGGCAGGGTGAGGGTCTTCTGGAACTGCAGCCGGCGCACTTCACCGGTGATCTCTGGAAGACGCAGCAGACGCGTGGCGTCCTGCAGGTCCTGCTTGTTGCGCACCGACGCATCCGCCGCGGCCAGGGCATCGGACACCTGCTCCAGCCGCTGCTGGGACTGCTGCCAATCCAAGGCGGGGACCGCGGCGCCGTCCGGTGCGGGCTGGGCGATGGCCGCGCCACTCAATAGAATCAGGGAAAAACAGGTAAGTCCTTTTAACGCGCGCGTTGGCGGCCAATGCCGGCTCACGAGGGGCAGCTCCATGGGGTGTGACGGCAAGAGGGTAGTGTGCGCCGCGTGAAGCACGAGTCTTCACGCGGGCAGCTCCTGCGGGTCACACCACCTTGCAGCGCCCGGCCAATCCGGAGAGCGCGATGCCACTGATCATCGCGGTCGGCGCAGCGCAGCCCGCACCAATGATCGTGACGTCAACGCCCGCCGCCTCCGGCGACAGTGCCGTATGCGTGATGCAGTGCTGGGTCATCATCCCGACCAGTCGAATGGCCGAGACGTTCCGGGCGGCGAGTGTTTCGCCCAGCGCAGTGCCGAGGAAGCTGTCGGCCTGATGCTTCTCGATCACTGGACAGCCCTCCAGCGCCTCGGCAATGGCCGGATGCAGTTCCGCGCCCTGGGTTCCTGCGGCCATGAACGGACCATCGCTCGGTGCGATGTGCTGGATGCCCACGACCAGCTCACCGGCCTGCCTGGCCTGCGCGATCGCGTGCAACGCTGCAGCCAAGGCCTGTTCGCTCTTTTCCAGCGGGAAGCGGCCGCCCGCGAAGTAGTCGTTCTGGATGTCGACCACGATCAGTGCAGTTTTCATGGTGTGCTCCTTCAGAAGTTCAGGGTTTCGCCATCTTCAGGAATCAGCACGCTGTCCTGGAGTGCGTTCTCACGGACGTAGCGGCGCAGGTCCGCACGGGAGACGGTCATGTGATTCACCGCATCCATGTGGACGGCGACGATCTTCGCCGACGGCGCCAACGCATGGACACGCGAGGTGTCCTCCACGCCCATGATGATGCCGGTATCGAAGCCCTTGACCCGTGCATCGCCCGTGTTGAGCACGATGACATCCGGCGCATACCGCTTGATCGCGTCCCGTACGTCACCGGTCCACACAGTGTCGCCAGCAAGGTAGATGGTGGGCTCACCGCTCTTCTGGAACACGAAGCCGGTCACACTGCCGAGCATCATCGCCAGCGGCTCCACCTGGAACATGGCCGCCGAACCGTGCTGTGCGGCGACGCGCGAAATCGTCACGCCGTCGAAAGTGACGTGCGCGGGCAGGATGCGGACGTCAGCGAACCCCTTGCCGCGAAGCAGGGCCGCGTCCGCTTCATGCTGGACGAACATCGGCGTCTGCCTCGGGATCAGCGTCTCCGCGGCGGGGTCCCAGTGGTCGAGGTGGGTGTGGGTCAGCAGGACGGCATCCACGTCCTTGAGCACCTGGCCCACATCGAAGGGGAGTTCGACGGTCGGGTTGCGCAGCTCGCTGCGATACGTGTCCGGGAAGCCTGGATAGGCACCCTTGGCGGCCAGCATCGGGTCCACCAGCAGCACGGTGTCGCCATAGGTGATCTTGGCCGTGGCATTGCGGATCTGCTGGATCGAGGTGGTCGTGGATGCCGGGCTTGCGGCGTGTGCGCTGGCCTGGATACCCAGGGCCAACACCGTGGCAAGTGCGAGGGACAGGAGTTTCATGCGTTTCTCTCAGGGTGAGCGGATGACGCCCAGATTGACGCGCGCGCGAACCTGTGAATACTGGCCTGAGAGACCAACATCGATGGAATCGGGCCATGGCCAGCGACCGTTCATACCCCCCTGCGGCCACGCCGCTGCAGGTCGTTGTGCTGGCGCCCGAGGGCGTCAGCGCGTTCCATCTGTCCGTGCCGCTGATGATCTTCGACATCCAGCCGGAGGGTCAGACCTTGTTCCACCTGCGCATCGCCGCAGAACGCCCGGACGTCATCTTATCGGGCGGGCAGGTGGGTGTAACGCCCCACGGGGGGCTGGAACTGCTTGACCAGGCAGATGTAGTGATCGTCCCGGGGTGGGCGGATCTGCACCTCGCCCCGAGCGCGGGCCTGACCGACCGGCTGATCGCAGCACATCGCCGGGGTGCGCATGTCGTCGGTCTCTGCTATGGCGCCTATGCGCTGGCCTATGCAGGATTGCTGGACGGGCACGTGGCCGCAACGCACTGGCTGGCCGAGGCCGATTTCCACGGGCGTTTCCCAGACGTCAGCCTGGACATGAATGCCCTGTACGTCGACGAAGACCGAATCGTGACGTCGGCCGGCACCGGTGCGGCATTGGACTGCTGCATGTATCTGGTTCGCAAACTCTGTGGCGCGCGCCATGCCAACAGAATCGCCCGCATCATGGTGCTGCCTCCCCATCGCGAGGGCGGCCAGTCCCAATACATCGACCAGCCGATGCCGGCATCGCCGCAGGATGCACTGTTGAGCCGGTTGCTCGACTACATGCGCGAAGACCTGCAGCGGGACCATTCATTGGATGAACTCGCCGAAAAGGTGGCCATGAGCCGGCGGACGTTTACCCGTCGCTTCCTCAAGGCGACCGGCATGACGGTCGGCGGCTGGCTGGATGCCGAGCGCCTGCGCAGGGCCAAGGACCTGCTTGAATCCACCTCGCTGTCGATCGATCAAGTGGCGGAGCAATCCGGCTTCCGCTCGGCGGTATCGTTCCGCCAGAGCTTCAACCGGGCATTCCAGGTCAGCCCGCGCGAGTGGCGGCGCGCATTCGCGCTCACGGAGTGAGCTGGGCACGGCCAACCGCGTGATTCATGTCGCGCGCCAGCCACGGGTGGCGAGGTAGTCCAGAACACCCACGACCAACAGCGACAGGCCCACCAGCGGGAACACCACGCCACCGATGCACAGCAGCACGAAGACACCGGCCACGCTTCGCCCATGCCTCGGCAGTGGCGGCACGCCGATCCCACCGATGGGGCGCCGCTTCCACCACATCACAGCACCGCTGAGGCAGAGCAGAAGGATCGCTGCGCACGCGACGATCAGCACCACACGGTTGACCGTGCCGTACTCGTTGCCGAGATGGACATTGATGCCCCATTCCAGTCCTCGCCCGAGCGCACCGTAATCGGCGTAGCCCATGTCCAGCAGAACCCGGCCGCTGTACTGATCCAGATGCACCACCCGCTGACGCGACAGATCCTCCGGATAGACCGAGGCGGTGTAGACACCCATGGGCCCACGCGGCAGCGCGATGCTGTAACCCGGCGCTAGGCCGAGTGCGTTGAACCGGCGCATGGCCGCGTCGATGCCGAGCGCGCCGGGCTGCGGCGACAGGTCCCCGAGTGGGCCGCCACCATGTGCGGCATGCCCGTCATCGGCAGCGGCGTGCTGGACATGCGGCACCGCCGAGACCGGCAGCTGTGCCTGCTCCATCGACCACGCTGGCGTGGTGGTGTCGGCAAGCCGATGCGCGGACATCGGCACGTCCACACGCACCCCGGCCGGGTAACCATAGTCGTGACCGTTCGCCCAGGCATTGACCTGGTTGCCCCAGACCACCGACCACGGCATGCCGGTCATGGCCAGGAACACGAGCACACCGCCCACCCAGACGCCGGTCACCGCATGCAGGTCGCGCCAGAACAGCCGCTGTCGCGGCTGCCCGCGAACCGTAGTGATCCCACCGGTCTGTCCGCGCGGCCACCACAGGTAAACGCCGGTCGCTACCAGAAGGATGGCCCAGCCGGCGGCGATCTCGATCAGGGCACTGGCGTAATCACCGAGCAGATCGAGGCTATGCAGCTGCCGCACCACGCCCGAGAACGTTCCCTTGTCCGGCAGGTGCCCGAGCACCTGCGCGGTGCCCGGGTCGACGTAGTAGACCTCCCGTCGACCGTCGGCCTCCTGTACGCCGATCTCGATGCTGCCGTCGGCGTACTCCGGCGTGGTGTAACGGAAGATCTCCCCGTGACTGACGGCGTTGACGCCCGCCAGCTGGGCGCTGGCAGGCGAGGGTGGCACCGCTGCGTTCTGCACTACCTTCAGATCGTGATGGATCCAGCGATCGATCGGCTTCTGGTAGACGTATACCGCGCCAGTCAGCGCCAGCCAGGCGATGAAGGGCAGCACGAACAGGCCGGCATAGAAGTGCCACCGCCACACCGCGCGGTAGAAACGCCAGCGATCCGATGCACGCGGGGTAGCAGGGGTTGGCATGTCAGAGCTCCCGGGTCCAGCTCAGGTACAGCGCCCGGCCGTCACCGGGTGAGTAACCCGAGGAACCGCTGTCGTACCAGGCATACACGTAGAAACGATCTGTCGCATTTTTCAACTGCAGGGCCAGGCTGTTGCGCGCGTCCAGCCGATACGTGGCGCTCAGGTTCAACAGTGCATAGCCGCCGTAGCGTCCCAGCGTGTTGGTCCTTTCCACGAAGTAGTCGCCCTGGCCATTGCCCCAGGCGCTGAAGGCCCAGTCGGCCGTCGGGGCGTAGTCCACACCCGCGCTGGCCAGCCAGTTCGGCACGTTCTCGATCTGCCGCCCGCGGGTCTGCGGCGCACTGGGGTCCGGCACCTGGATCACCGCCTTCTGCCGCGAGTACGCGGCCCAGGCGCGCCACTGTGCGCTGGCCTGCCACGTCAGCTGGGCGTCCCAACCGCGGCGCAGCGTCTGGCCCACGTTGCCGACCTCATTGGCCCCGACCACGCCATTGACGCCCAGGACGGTGGCGACCTCATCGCTGGCCCGCTGCTCCCAGTACGCGATGCGGGTCTGCAGCCCCTGCACAGGCGCCCATTTCATCCCGGCCTCCCAGCCTTCGTTGAGGGACGGAGCAAGATCGTTCAGCTGCGTTCGATACGCGCCATTGCCGCTGCCGATCTGGAACGTTCGCCCCCAGTTGGCGTACGCAACCGTGGTCGGGCTGAGATCGTAGGACACACTCAGCTTGGGTTGTTTGATCAGGCCATAGTCGTACACCGGTGCGCGCAGGCCGGTCGCCCCATTGTGGAAGTCGCCATACATGCGATCGACCCGGTAGGCGGGCACGATCTTCAGCGCGTCCATCGGCCTGATCACCGCCTGCACGTAGGCACCCCGGGTATCGAGGGTGTAGTCCCAATCGCGCAGGGTCGCCTGGCGCTCGCGCGCGACGGTCCTGTAGCGGCGGGCCGTGTTGTCCTGCCACTGCCCATCCACGCCGGCATCGAGGACGAACTCGGCCAGCCGCGAGTCCGGGCGCCAGGTGGTGTTCAAGAGCAGGCCGCGATGGGTCTCATCGTTGAAACGTTCCTGTTGAGCGCCTCCCGCGGTGAACGTCACCCAGCGCTGGTTGCGATAGTCGTTCTGGTAGGCCTTGGCGTTCCAGCTCCAGTCGCTGCCCAGTGCGCCATCGATGTGCACTGCGGTCTGGACCGTCTCGCGCTCACTGCGGTCATCGCGTGCGTAGGCCGGCGATTGCGTCGGATTGGCCTGCACCTCCGGATAGCTGAGGTAGCCGGCTTCCAGTGCGGCGTTCTTGTAGTAGCGGCTGGTCAGCCCTGCGCGCCACCGGCCGTCAGGGTCGGTGTAGAACCACTTGCCGGCGAAGCTGCGCTGCGTGCCATTGGCATGGTCGCGCTCGCCGTCGGACGTGCGCCAGCCGACGAAATAGTTCTGTGACCAGGCGCCGCTTTCGAACCCTTTGGCCAACTGCACATCCTGCGTGCCAAAGCTGCCGGCGGTGATGCTCAGCTGGCCGTCATTGCCACCCTGGCGGGTCAACACATTCACGTCACCGGCAATCGCATGCAGCCCGTAGCGGGCATCGTTGGTGCCGCGCACGATCTCGAGCGCGACGATGTCCAGCGGAAACACCGCATCCAGGTAGGGCATACCGCCCGAATTGTCATTGCTCGGAATACCGTCGATCAGCAGCTTGACCGCGTTGATGCGGCCCTCGCCGTTGAAACCCCGGAAGGAAAAGCGGCCGGCGTCGGTGCCCATCTTGAACTGGGTGACCTGCACGCCCGGGGCATTCATCAGCAGCTCCCAGCTATGGTCGACCTTCTGCGGTTGAAGGACATCGCCGCCGATGAGATCCACCGAGGTGAATACCGAGCGGGCCGACAGCTCGCGCTCGGCGGCCGAACGCGCCTGCACGGTGCCCAGGGTCAGCACGGTACCGTTCTGGGCAGCGACGGTGGCGGGAAGAAGAAGGGCAGCGGCAAGCACGGCCGTGATGGCCTTGGCCAAAGGTCGATACGAAAAAGAAGGTGTCATGGTCCACAGCATTCGATGCCGCGGTCAGCGTGACCGGGGCAGGGACAAGGTCCGGCCGACGGGCCGGATGGCGCAGAGCGTTGGGCACGAGCCGGCAGGGCGCAGCAAGGCTGCACCGGATACTTGCCGGATCAGCAGACCAGAACAGGTGGGCCGCGGGCGCCGAGGGTGCCTTGAGCGGGAGCGCGACGACGCTCGACCAGACCTGACAGCGATCGAAACACGGCCGGCCACTGCGTCAGCAGCAGGAGCAGCGCCACGAGCAGGCTGATGAGACGGGCCGCGATCAGGCAGTACTCGCAGTCCACGCCCATGTCATGGTTGGCGTGCGGATCGGCAGGCGCTTCGGCAGCGGGGCGGGCCTCGCCCTGATCCTTATCGTGATGCGCGTGATGGCCCGCGTGCGCGTCGGCATCCGTCATGGCGTGATGCGCCGCATGGGGATGGGGTGCAGGCGAGGCTTCAATGACGGGCGCGGTCACCGGCGCCAATGCCCGGCTGACCATGGGCGCGACGATCACCAGCGCAATCGCCAGGAAGGCCCAGGCATGAAGCCAGCGGTGGAGGAGGGACGCATGCACCGGCCCGATGGTAAGCCATGGTTGTCGGGATTCCCGGCGAAAACGCCCGTTTTGTGCTCAATTGCGACGGTTTGTCGCAGTCTGGCGCTCGGCGGCGTGCACTCTGGAGCGGCTCACGGACAGGCCCCGTGCCCGCACTGCACATTGACAATTCTCCAAATAGGACGCTTATATCCTATATGGGCCTGAATCCATCCCCGATCGTTTGCGTTGGCAGGGCAGGCAGGTCACAGGATTCTCAACCGCTTGCGTCCCAACGCAGGCTTCAGCACGCCATTCAAGAGAGCACGACATGACAGCAGTGAAGGGTTGGCGGCGGTTTCGTCGGTGGGTGAAGTGGATCGTGCTCGGTCTGCTGGCGGTCGTGGTCCTGCTCACCCTCATCGGGGTGGTCTACGAGGCTTTGGCGCGCCGGAGCGCGGCGACCGATCATCCACTGCGCGGCCAGATGGTTGATGTCGGCGGACGCCAGATGCATATCGAGTGTCGCGGCAGTGGCACCCCGACCGTGATCTTCGAGTCCGGCCTCGGCACGGGCGGCACGATGGACTGGACCCGGGTGCACGACCGGATCGCCCGCTTCACCCGCGCCTGTGCCTACGACCGCGCCGGCATCATGCGCAGCGATGCCAAGGACACCCCGCAGCGTGCGTCAGCCGTGGCCGATGACCTGCACGCCCTGTTGAAAGGTGCGGGCATCACCGATCCGCTGGTGCTGGTCGGCCATTCCATCGGCGGGCCGTATACCCGCACCTATGTGGGGCGCTACGGCGAGCAGGTTGCCGGGCTGGTGATGGTCGACCCCTCGCATCCGGATCAGATCGCCCGGCTCGGCAGCGTGGTGAGCATCGATGTCCACCCGAAGAAGGTGTCGCTGTTGATGCATACCGCCACGGCACTGTCCCGGACCGGCCTGGTGCGCTTCCTGTTCTCGCGCGCCGATCATGGCCCACGCCCGAAGGATGAGGCCGCGGAGATCACCGCCTTCTCCAGTGCCTCGGTCACGGGCGCGACCGCTGAGCTCGACGGCTTCGACAGCACCATGGACGATGCCCGGGCGGTCACCTCGTTTGGCGACCGCCCGGTGATCGTGCTGACCGCGTTGAAGCCGTTCAAGCCCGACGAGCTGAAAAAGATGGGGCTGACGGCAGAGGAGGGCGCCCGGTTCAAGCAGGAATGGCGCACCTTGCATGCCGAGCAGGCCGCCCTGTCCAGCCGCGGGCAGCAACAGATCGTGAGCGATTCCGGTCACTACATCCAGATCGATCAGCCTGATCGCGTGGTGGATGCGGTTCGCGAGGTCGTGGATGACGTTCGTGCGCAGGCGCGCACCAACAAGGAGATGCAATGATGAAGCGCACCCTGCTGTGGGCGGGCGTATCGATGCTGTTTGCCGCCAACGCGGCCGCCGCCGACTATGACCTGGTGATCCGCGGTGGACGCGTGCTCGACGGTGCCGGCAATCCATGGGTTCGTGCCGATGTGGCCGTCAGGGAGGGGCGCGTGGTCCAGGTGGGCCAGGTCCCCGGGCAGGGCACCCGCGAGATCGACGCGACGGGGCGCTATGTGTCGCCGGGCTTCATCGACATGATGGATCAGTCCGGCGCGGCGCTGCTCAAGGACGGCGCGGCCGAGAACAAATTGCGGATGGGCGTGACCACGCTGATCGGCGGCGAGGGCGGACCGCCGGTGCCTGCCGCGGGGATGCCGGGCTACTTCAAGCAGCTCGAAACGCAGGGCATCGCGGTCAACTTCGGCACGTACTACTCATCCACCCAGGCCCGCGTGCATGTCATGGGCGATGCCGCCGGTGGGCCGACGCGGAAGCAGCTGGACGCCATGGGCGAGCAGGTGAAGACTGCGATGGAGGCCGGCGCGTTCGGCATCTCCAGCGCCCTCATCTATGCACCCAGCAGCTTCCAGAGCACCTCGGATCTGATCTCGCTGGCCAAAGTGGCCGCGCAATGCGACGGCTTCTACGCTACGCATATGCGTGACGAGAGCGAGGGCGTGGTCAAGGCCATCGAGGAGGCCATCGAGATCGGCGAGAAGGGCGGCGTCAAGGTGGAGATCTTCCACCTCAAGGCAGCCTATGCACCGGAGTGGGGCAAGCTGATGCCGCAGGCGCTGGCGACGATCAATGCCGCGCGCGACCGCGGGGTCGATGTAGCCGCCGATCTGTATCCGTACACCGCAGGCGGCACCGGGCTGGAAATCATCGCGCCGAGCTGGGTCTGGGCCGATGGGCTCGAGAAGGGCATCGAGCGCGTGCGCGATCCCAAGGTGCGCGAGCGCATGAAGAAGGAGGTCGCGGCCGGTTCGATGCCGGGCTGGTCTAACCTGGTGCACGCATCCGGTGGTTTCCGGAACGTGCGTCTGGCCAACAGCTTCAGTGAGAAGTACCGGCGCTTCCACGGCAAGACGCTGGCCGAGATCGGTGCCGAGCTGAATCTGGATCCGGCCGATGCCGCCTGGGATATTGCGCTGGAAGGGTTGCCCAATCGCGCGGTGGCGCTGTATTTCATGATCAGCGAAGCGGATGTGCAGCTCGCGCTGCGCCAGCCCTGGGTCAGCATCGGCAGTGATGCCGCCGCGGCGGTGAACTACGGCAGCGACGGCGCCATCGGCCTGCCGCACCCGCGCGCGTATGGCACGTTCCCGCGCATCCTCGCCGAGTATGTGAAGCGACGCCAGGTACTGACGCTGGAAGACGCGGTCCGCAAGATGACGAGCTGGCCCGCACAGCGGATGGGATTGAGCGATCGCGGGCTGATCCGCGAGGGAATGCGCGCCGATATCGTCCTCTTCGATCTGGACACGTTGGACGATGTGGCGAGCTGGGACGCACCCGCCGGCGCGCCGACCGGCATCGAGACCGTGATCGTCAACGGTGTGGTGAGCTTCGAGGGCGGCAAGCACACCGGCGCCCGGGCGGGCTCGGCGCTGCGCCATCCCTGCCGCACGCGCTGATCCACATGCGCGCCCCAACTACCACAGGACACAATTCATGATCCGATATTCCACCGGCGGCAGCCTTCTTGCCCTCGCGCTCGCCGCGTCCGCGCCGGCACTCGCGGCCGCACCACCGATCACCAGCGCGGACGATCTCGGCACGGCGGTCTCCGCACAGATCGCCTGCGCTGGCATTTTCGTGGCCAACCGTGCCGAGGCTGACGTACTGCGCGACGACATCCACGCGCTGGCGCCATTTACCAAGGCGGTGGCGCTGTCGGTGGATCGCAAGGCCGGGACGGTCACCGCTTCAGCGCCTGGCGCGGCCACGCGTACCGCGCTGCATCGACCGGCCGTCGGCTGTACGTTGACCACCGGCGATGTGCCGCTGAAGACGCTCGATGCCCAGGCCGCACGGCTCTCACCGCTGCGGCAGCTGTCGGCACGACCCTGGCCGCAGGGTGACCTGCCGGCTCCGGCGCTGCAGGCGGCCGCCGAGACGAAGCTCGACCGCGCCGCACTGGATGCGGCCGTGAGTGCGGCGTTCGCGGAGCAGAACGTGGGCGGCTACCCGGACACCCGGGCGATCGTGGTGGTGCAGGGTGGGGCGATCGTCGCCGAGCGCTATGCGCCGGGGTTCAATCAGGACACCCGCATGCTCGGCTGGTCAGCCACCAAGAGCATCATGGGAACGCTGGTCGGCCTGCTGGTCGATGACGGCGTGCTTAAGCTGGATGACCCGGCACCGGTTCCCGAGTGGCAGGGCAAGGGCGACCCGCGGGGCGCCATCACGCTGCGCCAGTTGCTGACGATGTCGAGCGGGCTTACCTTCGTGGAGAGTTACAAGCCAGGCAACGAGTCGATCAAGATGCTGTTCGAGGCGGGCGACATGGCCGCGCTGGCCGCCGCGATGCCGCTTGAACACGCCCCCGGCACGCACTGGAGCTATTCCTCGGGCACCACCAACATCCTCTCGCGCATTGTCTTCGACGCAACCGGCGGCACGCTGGAAGGCATGACCCGGTTTGCGCAGACCCGTCTGTTCGAGCCGGCGGGCATGCGCAGCGCGCTGATCGAGCCGGACGAATCGGGCGTGCTGGTCGGCAGTTCCTATGGCTACGCCACGGCTCGCGATTGGGCGCGCTACGGGCTGCTGCATCTCAACCAAGGCGAAGCGGGTGGCAAGCGCCTGCTGTCGAAACAATGGCTGGCGTTCGCCCTGACCCCCACCCCCGCATCACCGCGCCCCTCGTACGGCGCGCAGCTCTGGTTGAACCGGGCGGCGCCAGATGAAGAAGGGCGCAAGGTGCTGCAGGACGTTCCACCCGATGCCTTCATGGCGATGGGCCACAACCACCAGATCGTGGCCGTTATCCCGTCGCAGGATGCGGTGATCGTGCGGCTGGGCTGGACGCCGGAAGGTCAGAAGTTCGACTGGAACAAGCATGTCTCGCGGATCGCAGCCGCGCTCGCTCCGGCCGCTGCGCCGTCGAGTGAGGTTGCCCTGATGCGCAGGCAGGGCGCCGACCGCGGCGCCCATTGACAGTTCTCTTGATGGAGAACTAATGTCTCAATGTGAGAAATGCTCACCTTGAGGCAGGGAAACCAGATGTGCTCGATCACGCTGTTGGCAATGCCCCCATTGAGTCGTGACCCCGCTGCGACCGGGGTCAACGCCTGATGGCCCCCCTGAAACTCGGCATCGCGGTGGATGCGCTTCGTCTGGCCGCCCCCTTCCGCATTGCCAGTCACGTGTTCGACAGCCGGCTGGCCATCCTCGTCACCCTGGATGACGGCGTGCATATCGGTCGGGGCGAGGCCACCGGCGTTTACTACCTTGGCGAAGACCTCGACAGCATGCGCGCCCAGATTGAAGCGGCGCGCGATGCGATCCAGGCACACCCCACGCGCGAGGAACTGCGTTCGATCCTGCCGGCAGGGGGTGCCCGCAATGCTGTCGACGCCGCCCTGTGGGAGCTGGAATCAAAGCAGTCGGGCAGGCCCGTCTGGGCGCTTGCCGGACTCGCGGCGCCGCGACCGCTGCCGACGACCTTCACCGTGGGCGCCGATGCGCCATCGGCCATGGCGGCCGCTGCCGTGGGATATCGGCAGGCGCGCTCGATCAAGGTAAAATTGACCGGCGATCTGGATCTGGACATTGCCCGCGTCGAGGCCATCCGCGCAGTGCGTCCGGACGTGTGGCTCGGTGTGGATGCCAATCAGGGCTACCAGATCGCCGATCTCGACCGTCTGGTGACCGCCATGCTCGCCGCTGACGTATCCCTCATCGAGCAGCCGCTTGCGCGCGGGCGCGAGTCCGATCTGGACGGGTTTGCATCGCCCATTCCCTTGGCCGCAGACGAAAGCGCGCTGACGCTGGCGGACGTCGAGGGACTCAAGGGTCGCTTCAACGTGTTCAACATCAAGTTGGACAAATGCGGCGGTCTCACCGAGGCGCTGCTGATCGCCGCCGCGGCGCGGGAAGCTGGGCTGGGCGTGATGGTCGGCTGCATGGTGTGCAGCAGCCTGGGCGCTGCGCCGGGCTTCGTGGTGGGGCAGCTGTGCGACCTGGTCGATCTGGATGGCCCGACCTTCCTCAAGCAGGACCGCACGCCCGGCGTGGTCTATCGGGACGGCACGATCTGGTGCGACGAGGCCGTCTGGGGCGGCTGACCGTGGGAGTGGGAGCCGTCCTGGCACACAGTTTCATGTCGATGTTGCGACGCGGGATTGACAGTTCTCTGAACAGGACTATTGTGTCCTACATGGGCTTATAAGCATCCATCATTTCCCAGGAGCGTCACTGCCAGGCCGGCATGCCCCTGAACCCCGGGGCGCCCTGACTGCCGCACTTCGTGCCCATTGCCGTGGGCTTCCTGCTCGCTACCGAGGTCTCATCACATGAGTCACTGTTCGCCCCGAATCAACGCGTTGTCGCTGGCCTGCGCTGCAGGCATCCTCGCCCTGGGCTGCAGCGCCCCGGTCATGGCGCAGGTGGCCGCTGAAAAAACCAATCGTGACGACGTGCATACCCTGGGCACGGTCACCGCCACCGCGCAGAAACGCGTGGAAGTGGTGACCGATATCCCGATGTCGATCAGCGTCATCAGCGAAGAACAGCTGGACCGCCTGCAGGTCAACAACATGAACGACCTCGCCGGACTGGTGCCGGGCCTGCAGGTCACCAGCCTGGGCGCGCCGGGCCGCTCGACGATCTCCATCCGCGGCATTACCCCGATGGGCAACACCGCCGCCACGTCGATCTATGTGGACGACGTGCCGCTGACCGCCAATGGCTCGCTGTCCGGCGCCACCTCGGGCATGTTCGATCTGCTGCCCTACGACGTACAGAACGTGGAAGTGCTGCGCGGCCCGCAGGGCACGCTGTACGGCGCGAGTGCGCTGGGCGGCGTGGTCAAATACGTGACCAAGCGGCCGGACCTGGAGTACTTCGCTGGCCGTGCAGGCGCCACCATGCGCGTGGTGGACGACGGCGGTCGGGTCGGGCACTCCGAGCGCGCGGCGGTCAATGTGCCGCTGGTGAAGGGCACCCTGGCCCTGCGCGCCAGCTACGCCGAGCAGACCAGCCCCGGCTGGATCGACAACACCGTCCTGCATCGTCGCGACACCAACGATGTGCACCAGAATGCCGGTCGCGTCTCGCTGCTGTGGAAAGCCTCGGACACCGTGGACGTCCTGCTGACCGCGATGCGCCAGGAGAACAAGGGCGACAATTTCGCAACCGTGGCACTGGATCCGGTCACCTTCAAGCCGAAGCTGCCGGGTTACGCCAACGAGTATCTGTTCCTGCAGCCGAGCACGATCAAGTACGACGTCTACGGGCTGACGGTGGACTGGGATCTGGGCTGGGCGGATTTCACCTCTGCCAGCAGCTGGATGAAATCCAACTCGTGGCGCCTGCAGGACCAGTCCGTCGAGTACATTCCGCTGCTGGGCCAGCGCCCCGGCGTGGGCCCGGTGATGGCGTACGCCGCGCTCGACACCGACATCGAACTCAAGAAGTGGACCCAGGAACTGCGCCTGACCTCCAAGGGCGACAGCCGCCTGCAGTGGCAGGTCGGCGCGTTCTACACCGATGAGGACGCGGCCTATATCGAAGATGGCAGCGCACTGAGCCCGGCGTTCGCCCCGGTGCTCAATCTGTTCAAGGCCTCCGTGCTGACCAGCTATAAAGAGAAGGCGCTGTTCGGCAACACCACCTGGAAGTTCACCGATCGCTTCGATCTGGCCTTGGGCGTGCGCCATGCGCGCAACGATCAGGTCTTCCGCCAGACGCTGGGCGGCCCGCTGGGTGGCGACGGCGTGCAGCGCGTCACCGAGTCGTCGGAAAGCGTGACCACCTGGAGCGCCAGCCCGCGGCTGTTCCTGGGCGAGGACACCATGGCCTACCTGCGCGTGGCCACCGGCTACCGTGCCGGCAGCCCGAACCCCATCCTGCCGGCCGCGCCGGATGTGCCTTCGCAGGTCAAGTCCGATACGTTGATCAACTACGAAGCCGGCGTGAAAAGTCACTTCTGGGATCGTCGTGCGCTGATCGAAGTGGCTGCGTTCCGGATCGACTGGGATGACATCCGCCTGAACCTGCTCACCCCGCAGGGCATTTCCTATGGCGTCAACGGCGGCAGCGCACGCAGCCAAGGCGTGGAATTCACCGGCGCGCTGATGCCCGTCGACGGCCTGCGCCTGAGTGCCAGCCTGGCCTATACCGATGCCCAGCTGACTTCGCCGATTCCGCCGGCGCGTCCGGGCGGCGCCAATCAGGCCGAATCCGGCGCGCAGCTGCCGCAGGTACCGGAGTGGGCAGGCAGCCTGCAGGCCGACTACCAGTTCCCCACCAGTGGCGACTGGGGCTGGAGTGTCGGCGGCGCGCTGCGTTATTACGGCGAGCGCGAGGCCTCGGTGGCGTCTGCACAGTCCTTCGAGCTGCCCAGCTACACCACAGTCGATCTGACCGCCGAAGTGAGCAGCCAGAACACGACCGTGCGGTTCTTCATCACCAACCTCACCAACAAGGACATCTACGTCGCCGCCGGCAGGACCATTCCCGCTGGCACGGCGCAGAACTACCGCCGCTGGAACGCGGTGATGATGCAGCCGCGTACGGTGGGCGTGTCGCTGGACTACAGCTTCTGATCGGCGCCTGATAAAACGCGCGGCACCTTCGGGTGCCGCGCAGGGCGGGTTACTTGGAGAACTCCGCCGGCAGGAAGCCCAGCCACAGTAGCAGCAACACCAGCCAGAGCCATCGCCAACGGCCCATGCCACGCCACGCGGCACGCCAGGGACCGGGTGTCTTCTGCGGGCTCATACCGCCGCCTTTCGCGCACGCGCACGCAAGGCATCGGCGGTGCGCAGGCCGTAGATGTACACGCCGGTGAAACACAGCGAGGTGAGCAGGGCGCCGGCCACGAACCACAGCAGGCGAATCGGCCAGCCGCCGAAACTGCCGAAATGGAGCGGGTCGGCCATTTCCGCGATGCGTTGGTGCACGCCCAGATCGCCGCCGTCATGGCGGCCCAGCACAGTGCCGTCCTGCAGATCCAGCGCGATGTTGTTGGCCCGTTCGCGCACCAGCCAGGCAGTGGCCTCACCCATCAGGACCAGCCCGCGACCATCGCGACTCACGAGGGCGCCGGTGGGCGTGAACGCCGGCCATTGCTCCGATACGTGACGCACGGCGGCATCCACCGCCGCAGGGTCGACGGGGCGCGGTGGCGCATCGCCATCGGCCAGGCGCGTGACCGGGGCCGCCGGCGCATCGCCACCCAGGGATTCGACCAGATACCACGCCCCGGTGATGCTGATCAGCATCAGGAACCACATCGACCACACGCCGGCCAAGCGATGCAGATCACCCCAGAGGCGGCGCGGGCGCGCGGTATCGGGACGCTTGAAGAAGCCGCGCCACCATTTCTTGTAGATGTACAGGCTGCCCAGCCAGGACAGCAGCAACGGCACCGAGAGTGCCGTCACCAACGGCACCCCATAGATGACCGGCAGCATCAGATGGCGATGGGTGTTGCGCAGCAGGCGCTGCACATTGAACCAGCCGGTGTCGCCGGTGACCTGCGCGGTGTAGGGGTTGATCCACACAAAGCGCCTGCGGCCATCGGGCAGGCGCATCTGCGCGCGGGCCGCGAACAAGCGGGTGTGCCCGGCGCTGATCCCCTCCAGCTCCCAGGCCGGCCGAGCGCGCTGCGCAGCCGAAATGATGCGTCCCCAACTGGCGGTGTCACCACCGTCGGCCACCCGCATCGGCTTGTGCAGCAGCCAGTCGATCTCCTGCGAGAACACCGCGAGCGTGCCGGTCAGGCAGACGAAGCCCATGAACAGACACAGTTTCAGCCCGATCCAGCTGTGCAGCTCGAACCAGCGCCGACGCCCGCCACCGGTTGCGGGCGGGGCGGGCAGGGGCGCTGGCGAAGGCTGGCGCGTGGCGTTCATCAGAAGGTATAGGCCGCTTGGACATACACACGACGCGGTTCGCCCGGGAAGTGGCCCGTGCGCCCGGTGAAGCCGCTGGCCGCGTAGACCTTGTCGAACACGTTCTTGATGTTGGCCTGGAACTGCCACTGCTGCCACTGCGTTTTCCAGCTGACATCGAACGTGGTGTATGGCTTCACCGTCTGCCCATCCAGGCTGATGCGCTCGTCCACATGGTCGGCACCGAAGCCCACGGCCGACTGGATCGCCGGGAAGTCATAGCGGGTCCACAGACCCAGCTTGTTGCGTGGTGCGTTGGCAAAGCGATCGCCCGACGCATTGGTGATGCCACCGGTGCCGGCGTCCTTCACGACGGCATCGTTGTAGGCGTAGGTGAGATTGACCACCCAGCGGTCGGTCACGTCGGCCAGCAAGTCCAGTTCCATGCCCTCGCTGCGCACCAGCCCCAGCGTCGACAGCTGGTTCACGCCATCGATCACCGCGCCGGTGGCCTGCACGATGTTGCTGCGCTCGATACGGTACGCGGCCAGGTTCAGGGTGATGCGCTCGGCCAGCAGGCTCTTCATGCCCACTTCCCACTGCCGGCTGCGCTCGGGATCGAACGGCCCACCGGCGGCGGCATTCTGGTTGGCCGCCGATTGCGGAACGAAGCCGCTGGCCACGTTGGCATACAGGTTTACCCCGTCGCGGACCACGAAGGTGCTGCCCAGGCGCCAGCTGATGTCATCGCCATCCACGCTGCTGCCGGCGATGCGATCGTCATCCTTGAAGCCATCCCAGCGCAGCCCGGCCAGGATGTGCCAGCGCGGGGTCAGGGTGATCTCGTCCTGCAGGTAGCCGCCATACCGCTTGCTGCGGGTGCTGGTCGCACGCCAGGGCAGGGCGGCCAGGTTGTAGTCGTGATAGGAGGTCACGCCATACACCGGGTTGAACAGGTCGATGCCCGGGACAGGGCCGGCACCGCGAGCGAGGTCCGCGCTGTTCGCGGTCTGGGCGTTGAAGTCCGCGTCCATCTGGAACACGTCGGCGCCGAACAGCACCTTGTGGTCCACGCCTCCGGTGCTGAGCCGCCAGACGGCGTTGCCGTTGGCGGCGAAGGCGTCGTTGGCGCGGATCTGGTTGCGCAGCTGGCGCGTCATCCACTTGGCGGTGCCATCACGATCGCGGTCGATCAGGCCCATCGGCTCGTGGTACATCTGGTGTTCGTTGTTCTCGAACCAGCGCGCCGCGACGTCCAGATCCAGGCTGGAGGTGGGCGAGAAACGGTACTGGGCCAGCACCACCTTGGCATCCATGTCCAGGAAGTCGGTGGCCTCGTTGTGGTTCCAGCGGCGATCGGTCAGGAAGGTGCCTGCATCGTTCACCGGCACGCCGCGCAGGCGATTGCCGCCCAGCTTCTGCGTGATGTCGGTGTACTGCAGCACCAGCTCGCCGGTATCGCCCACGTCGAACGCAATCGACGCATCACCGATCACGCTTTCGCTGTCGGTATTCCAGCGCACGCCGTCTTCGGTGTCGCTGTAGAGGCCAGCGCGGTAGCGCACGCTGCCGGTGGTGTTCAGTGCACCGGTGGCTTCGACGGAGGCGGCGCGGAAATCGTTGTTGCCGACCTGCACCTCCACCCGGCGCTCGGCCTTGGCCGACGGCTTGCGGGTCACATAGTTGATGACGCCGCCCGCATCACCGCCACCGTACAGCGCGCCGGCCGGACCCTTCAGCACTTCGACGCGCTCGATGTTGAACAGCTGCGGCACCGAGAAGCCCGCGTAGGGATCACCACGCAGCCCGTCATACAGCACATTCTCCTGGCGGAAGCCGCGCAGGGTGACACCGGCATAGCTGAAGAAGCTGATGCCACTGATGCTGCGATACAGATCGGTGACCTGGCGCGCGGCCTGATCGTCGATCAGCTCGCGGGGCAACACCTGGATGGACTGTGGCACCAGCTCCAGCGGGGTATCCGTTCGGGTGCCCACCGCCGCGTCATTCACGCGATACAGGGTCTGCGCCCGCCCCAGCACCTGGACCTTGTCCAGTTCCTTCACCTCCGGCGGGGTGTCGACCTCGGCTGCGTGAAGGGCCGTACTGCCGGAGAGCGCGATGGCGAGGGAAAGAACGTTGCGGGCAAAGAGGGGCATCGGGGGAGGGGGGAATCGAAGGTGGGAATGAGACATATTACCATTTGACGCACTTTGATACATGCGCTGCTGCAGCCTGCCCGGATGGGGTGATATCGGTGAGCGCGCGTGCGGCGCGGGGTTGCCGGGGCATCAGACACCGGTAACAGTAAAGCGTGACCCGTCGATCCAAAGGACTGTGATGACCCGAATTGCATTGGCCTTGCTTGCCCTGCTCGCCGTGGTGCCCACCGCGCTGGCGGTGCCTTCGTGGGGCGCGAAGACGTCCCGTCCGGCCGATACCGTGCCGGCGGCATTGCACCCTGGCGAGTGGGTCTGGGGCGGCGACGCGAAGGCGATGGGACCGATGGCCGTGGTCGTGAGTCTCACCGAGCAGCGGGCCTACGTGTACCGCAACGGGCTGCTGGTCGCGGTCTCGACGGTGAGCACCGGCAAACCCGGCCATGAGACGCCCACCGGGGTGTTCACCATCCTGCAGAAGGACAAGGACCACCGGTCGAGCAAGTACAACGACGCGCCCATGCCTTACCAGGAGCGGCTCACCTGGGATGGCGTGGCCCTGCACGCCGGCGGGTTGCCCGGCTACCCCGAATCGCATGGCTGCGTGCACCTGCCCACCGAATTCGCGCGCCTTCTGTTCGGTGCGACCAACATGGGGATGGTGGTGGTGATCGCCAAAGATGGCGTGTCGCCATCAGAGCTGGTCCATCCACGTGTGGCCAGTCCGATCGATCCCGGTACCGGCAAGGAAGTGCTGGCCGCCCCCTTGGGCGTGCAGGAGCAGTTCCGCTGGCAGCCGGAACGTGCGCCGACCGGCGTGTTGTCGCTGCTGCTGAGCACCTCGGACGCCAGGCTGTTTGCGTATCGTGATGGCAAGGAGATCGGGCGGGCGAGGGTGGGCTTCCGCGACGGGGCGGCGCCAGCGGGAACGCGGGCTTTCATGGTCGCCGATGGCGTTGCACCGGCAACGGCTCCGTCATGGGTGGAGATCGGTATCCCCGGACAGGAAGCGGCGAGCGGAACGGTGGTTGCCCGGGCAGAGGAGGATAAGATCCTGCTGCAACCGGGTTTCCGTTCCCAACTGCAGCCACTGCTGCGCCCGGGCGTGGTGCTGCTGGTCACTGACAAACACGTGCTTGCCGACACCACCGGCGCGTCCCTGCAGGTCCTCAACGCGGATCCGCCGGAGCTGTAACGGCACTCCTTCTCAACCGCTATGCTTGTACGGATACCACCCTCCACCCGTACAAGCACGGCAGGCCGCATCACGATGAACGTAAAAACAAGCACCGCAATGCGTTCTACCGTGCTGCTGCTGTCAGCGGCCTTGCTTGCCAGTGGCTGCACGCGAACCAAGCGTGAAACGGTGCTCTCGTCGGACACGCTGAAAGTCGTGGCGGTCACCGAAAGCAGGCTGGATATCAACGTCAGCAAGTACCAGCACTACACGACGTTCGAGCTGTATGTCGATGGCGGAAAGCTCTCCGACAGGGCTTTCGCAGCACTCCTTAAAGATCCTGGCGCCGCTGACGATCGCTTCGTCCATACCGATGCGGTCGTCCTCGACGACCACGCGGTGCTGCTCGCGTCACACAACCGGGACAGCCTGCGCTGCTGGACGACACGCCTGTCCACCAGCGGCGGAACGCCGAGGGTGGAGGAACTCATGAGCGGAACGGTCGACTGCTCCATCCGCCCGGCACCCGCTGGATGGAAAGCGCTTTACGAAGAACCCGGCGACCTGATCCTGATCCGGGAGCACCCCTTCCAGCGCCATCCGATTGCAGGCTACTGGTACGTGCTGTGGATCGAGGGAGACGTCGCTGCCCTGTATCAGAAAGACCGGGAGCATGAGCGGCTTGTTGTCAGGCTTGCCCGGATTTCCTCGGACACGTCCCTCGCAGAACAGGCGCTGCCCATGCAGCAGTACGCGGAGCCTGACCTGCTGTACGCCTCGCCGGAGGCGCGCAGGCAATGGCTGTTTGATAACTTCAGGGTCTCCATGGGGCACACGCCCTCGATCCAGCTGCGTGCAGACAATCGGCTGGAAACCATCACGCCGGAGGTCTGGGCGCAGTACCAGGCGATTGATCGCCAGAACCGGGAGCTGGATGCCCGCGCGCGCGCCGAAGGAGAGGCCTGGAACGAGGCGCAGCGCAAGGCGCTGGACGCTGGAACGGCGGAGCAATCGCCTGCCCGATAGCACCTGCTCCCGGAAGAACGCCGTCGGCTGCATCGACCCGCCTGCCGCTGGTATCGTCAGCATCCAGGGCCCCACATCACATGGTCAGGACTCACATGGACGTCGTCGCACACTCTGTCTGCCCTGATCTGGGCGACCGCATCATCAAGGTCAATCATGCTGGGGAGCATGGTGCCATTGCGATCTACACCGGACAGATTCTGTTGGCCCGGCTGACCGCACCCGCACTGGTGGATGAGCTACGTGAGTTCCGTTCGCACGAGGAACGACATCGCGCCGTCTTCGGCGCGGAGCTGCAGCGACGCGGTCGTCCTCGGTGCCGAAGCTACTGGCTCTGCGGCGTGGGTGGTTTTGTCCTCGGCGTCGCGACCGGCCTGCTGGGGCGAGGGGCAATTTCCGCAACCACGACAGCCGTAGAGCGTGTGGTGCTGCGCCACCTTCAGCACCAGATTGTGGTGCTGGAAGGGCATGACCCTGCCGCAGTGCTGGCCATCTCATCCATCATTGCGGACGAGCAACAGCATCACGATCAAGCCCTGGCGCATAGCCAGGCAGGCGCGTTCTGGCCCAAGGTGCTCGGCCCTGTCGTGTCCGGCGCGACGGAAGCCGTCATCTGGCTGGGCATGCGGCTGTAACCGCTCACGGAAGGATGTGCCAGCCCAGACCTGGGCAGGCACGCATGGCCGTCATCCACAGACGTCCATGAACACACGTGCGAAGTTGCTCCCCAGGATCTTCTCGATGCGCGCATCGCTGTGCCCGCGCCGGGACAGCAGAAATGCCAGGCGGTCGAAGCGATCGGGTTGATTGAGGTCGGGCAGGAAGGTCACCACATCCGCACTTTCGCCGGGTGCGGAGATGCCGAGTTTGATGCGCTCCTCCACGACGCCGCGCAGCCGCTCACGGTACTCCGGCGTCAGATCGATCGAGGAGATCATGCCATCGGTCCCAAGACAGACGTGCTCTTCGCCGCAGACCTGGATGGCGTGTTCGATGTGGCGGATCAGATCCTCTGCCATAGGCTGCCCCTGCTCGCGCAGGAATGGCATCAGGTAAATGCCCGCGACACCGCCGCGTCCAGCAAGCTGCCGCAACTCCTCGTCGGTCTTGTTGCGCGGGTTGTCGGCCAGCGCAGCACAGCCAGTATGACTGATCGTAACCGGGTGCCTGGATGCTGCGATCGCATCGAGCGTAGTGCGCTGGCCAGCATGCGAGAGATCGATCAGCCCTTGTCCGGTATCGATCTTTTCGATCAGCTCGCGACCGAATCGACTCAACCCTGCGTTGGCTGGCTCAAGGCAACCATCACCGACCAGATTGCGACGATTGTAGGTCAGCTGGTAGATGCGTACGCCCAGGCCGTGGAAGGTATCGAAGCGTTCAATGTCCTCGCCGAACGGCGTCGAATCCTGGAAACCATAGATCAGGCCAAGGCGACCGCTGCGCTTGGCGTCGACAAGGTCCGCACCTGCAAGCACCAGACTCAGGGCGTCCTCATGCAGCGCCCGTTGCTCATTCCAGTAAGCGATGTTGCGCATCGTCAACGCGTAGTCGTTGAGGTAGCTGCCGACGCCACTGACGGTGATGGTGCAGGCCGTCAACCCGGAAGTGCGCGCGTCTGCCAGGGAACGCGCACTCAACGGCGCATAGTCGACCCTCTCCTTGGTATCCAGTGGCCCTCCACTGAGCGCGTCGATCACAGTGGCCCGCCGGTAGCCTGGCCACTGTGAGCGGCCCGGTCCCGCCGGCGAAGCTGCGCCTGCCTGCGTCGGCAGCAGAATCGCACCGGCGGCACCCAGCGCGCAGGCGCCAAGAAAGCGCCGCCGTGACGGCTCGGCGTCGCGCACCTCGTTGTTCATGGCGTCAACCGTGAGGCTCATCGGGTCTGCCCCTGCTTGCGTGGCTGGATACCGAGAGACTGCTCGATCGCGGCCGGATCGAAGATCTTGCCACCTTTGAGCACCAGGTCAACGTTGCGGATATCACGCATATCCTTGAGCGGATCCCCGTCGATCAGCACCATGTCGGCGAGCTTTCCCGGCGCGATCACGCCGCGATCCTTGTCCACGCCCATCACCTGGGCCGGTGTCAGCGTGGCCAGCCGCAGTACTTCCGCATTGGGAATGCCGGCGCGGGCATAGATCTCCAGCTCGGCGTGCAGCAGATAGCCGGCAAGTCCGTCGGTGCCGGGCATCAGGGTCACGCCACCATCGTGAAGTGCTTTCAACATGCGCATCAAGGAAGGGAAGGCCTTCGCGTAGGCCTCCTCATGGCCCTTCGGGACGGGCAGAGCGCCGAAGCCGAAATTGCGCTGTACCTGTGGCGGTAGCCGGTGAGCGATCGAGCGCAGGCCCGGCGGCACCGGATCATCTGGATCCCCGGACAGATCCTCGAACACGGCCAGGGTGGGGTCGAGCACCGTGTGGTGACGCTTCAGGAAGGCAATGAATTCCTGCACCTCCGGCTGGTCCGGCGTGTACTCGTAGGCGTGTTCTCCAATCTCCGTCAGTCGCTTCATGTTGCGCGTCTCCTGCACGCGGGGGTACATGAAGTTGAGGAAGATGAAATTGATGTGCTGGATCTCGTCGGCGCCGGCCTCCACGAACTGTCGCGCCGAGACGAAGGCCGGCACATGGCCACTGACGCGCAGGCCGCGTTCGTGTGCACGGTCTGCGATCACCGGGAACAGCTCGGGCTTGAGCGAGGAATAGGTCTTGATCTGCACATACCCATGGTCGGCGTACCAGTCCACTGCCTTGAGGGCCTGCTCTGGCGTGCTGACCAGCATTTTGGTTGGCCCGGCGTACGGTCCCGCCCCATCGATGAAGCCTGCCATGGACACCCGTGGGCCGATCTCGGTGCCGGCGTCGAATCGCTTGACCCGCTCAATGAAGTTGTCGGTGTTGTTGGCAAGGTCACGGCTGCTGGTCACGCCCCCGGCGATGTCGAGGGGACCATCGGCCTCGGCATAATGCTTGTGCACGTCCCACAAACCCGGCAGCAGGAAACGACCCTCGGCATGGATGACTTCAGCGTGCAGCGGGGTCGGAATCAAGGCATCGGCGGCCACCCGGATGATGCGTTCACCCTCGACAAGCACGCTCATGCCGGGGGTGGCGGCAAGATCGCGCGGATCGAATACACGGGCGTTGCGGATCAGCAGCGGCCCTTTCGGCTGGTGCGTGAGATCGCGCGCCAGCTTGGCCGACCACTGTGCATCCGCGCGTTCCTGGGCAGCGATGATGTCGGGTAGGCCGGGGTCCAGTTCTTCAGGAAGGATGGAGATCCAGCCCGACGCATACGTGACGGCAGCGGTGCTGCCATCGCCGCGCAGCCACACCGAGGAAGGCGTGAACCCCAGCCCGATGACGCGGTAGTGGGTCAGTTCGACAGGGCCGCCCGGGGCATTGATGCGCAGTGTGCCGGCGCGCTCAACGCGCGCCTCACCGGACGGAAGCAGGGGTAGGCGCTGGCCAGGCGCCTTCAGCAAGGCGCGTACCAGAACGCCCTGGATCTCCGGCGGCGCGGAAATCGGCATGAAGAAAGCCGGGGAGGCCAGAGGCCGATCGCCTTGCTCGCTGGCATTCTTCCAGCTCGCCCTGCCGTCGCGCAGCGAGAATGTCTCGTTGACCTCGGCCTTGGTGTAGTTCTTGCCCTGAGCCTTGTACTCGACCAGCAGGCCATTGCCGTCCAGGCGCCACTGCGCCTGGATGTCGTCGCCGCGGCCACGGTCGTTGTAGTGGTAGTCCACGCGCGCCTGGTCGGTACCGACAGCCCTCACGACCTGCTTGCCGGCGATGTTGCCTTGCAACAGCACCTGATCCTCGCGGTCACCGGCAGCCTGCGCGGTCAGGGTGGCGAACAGCAACAAAAGAACAGGAAACTTATGCATGGAACTCCTCGATGTGGGCATCCGCTGTGCAACCCATGGCGCAGCGTCGCAGTCGATCCGGCGGGATCGGAAGCCATCGCACGAGGACGGAATGCCCTGAGCGGGACAACGATCATGGGCGAGGATGGACAGCCCCGGCTTCCACCGCAAGTGACCAGTGCCACGGTGAGGATCGCTCGGCTTCCTACCAGTTCCAGCGCATGCCCACCTTACCGTTCCACGCGGTCTCGTCGCCGTCGAAGCTCCAACTGTAATCGAGGTCGGCATACAGGTAGCCGGTCTGGGTGACCTGCCAGGTCCCGCCGATGCCTACTTCGCCCCATGATCCGCCCATGTCCACCGCGAACGGCACGTAGCCGCTGTTGGTGGCGAACGCGGCGCGGGGGGTGCCACGGAATTCGTGCCACGCGTTGGCGCGAAGCCAGGCGTTGCTGCTGCGTGCCTCGCCCTGCGCGGTCTCGTGCTGGCCTGTGCGATTCAATCGCGCGCCGATGCGCCCGACCAGCGAGTCACCGTCACTGAAGTGCACCTGCGCGGTGTGATCATCGAGGTCGTCGACGTCGATCTGCTGCCAGATCACCTGCGCCTGCGGCTCCAGACGCCAACGGCCGTCCTTTCCATAGGATCCGTCGCCCTCGTTGAGGATGAACGGCCAGCCGCCCTCCAGCGACAGCGCCACCCCATCGGCATCGACAAAACTGTCGGAGGTGCGAGGGGACTGCAGGCGCATGTCATACCAGGTGTACTGGGCCACGGCGTCGATATAGGCGCCTTTGGCGGAAAACGCTGTCCAGTAGCCGCCGACGGAGCCCGCCTTGAACCGGTCCGTGCCGGCATGGAAGCGGTAGTCCAGGAGGTTGTGCCGCACCTCGCCCTTGCCTTTCCCATACGCCAGGTAGAAACCGGCGTGGCGGCGGCGCAGGTCATCGGCATCCACGCGCCGGTAGAGGTCGGTGCCGATCTGCAACGCATCGAAGCGGTAGTCGAAGTCGGGGCCGCGATCGCCATAGATGCCGCGCCGGCCACCATCATGTTCGCCGTCGTGGCCGAGATAGCGCATCCAGGCGCCGTTGAATCCACTGCGCTCGGTATCCAGGTCGCCGCGCTGATGCAGCAGCTGCTCGTCGCCGACCCGCTCGTGCAGGGTGTCGATCAAGGTGCGGCCGTACACCTGGGCCATCGCCGGTGCGGCCGCGATCAGCGACACCTCCTGGCGATAGGCCGGGGGCGGCGACGGCGTGGGAGGGTCCGGCGGGGGTTCTGGCGGCGGCTGGGGCGGCTGGGGCGGCTCGGGTGGCGGGGTGGGGCAGGGGGGTGCCGGTGCACCCGGGCTGGCGCAGTCGATCACCGAGCGCAGGTACCAGCTGTTCTCCACGTCCGGGGCGGAGAGCGCGGCTGCACCGCCCCGATACAGAAAGTACTCGTAGGGACCGGCCACGACCGGCGCGGAAAGCGCAAAATTGTCTACCGTGCTGGTGGCGTTGTTCGTCTGGACCACACGGATGCCATCGGCACGCGTGAGATCGCCACGGCCGCCGTTGTTGTGGATATCCAACACACCAGGTCCGCTGCTGCTGCCGTTCACCACGACCAGCTGATCGGAGGGGGAGGCATCGTCGCCCAGCCAGGTGTTCAGAGCGAGCGTGCCATCGCCGCTGTAGCGGGAAACCGTCAGGGTTTTGTAACTGGCCGCTTGGGCGGGGTCTGCGCCAGGCACTGCGAACGCGATCCGGCTGCGATCATTGAGCAGCGTGGTGAGCGTGGAGCTGCCGGTCAGGTTCCAACGCGTGTCATGCAGCTCGACGTTGGAGACGCTGCCGGGCAACGTGATCGCAGCGCCGGTGAGCACACTGCCGGTCGCGCGGATGGTGGCCACGGTCGGAATGTCGGCGGCCGGCAACACCGCCCGCTGGACCGGTAGTGCCATCGGCAGGGGTACCGCCGGGTCATCGGGCGGAAGGTCTGGCGGAAGCACGGGCACCGCGGCGTCGAGCCCGTCGAAATCGGCGATCGCACCGACCTTCAACCACAGCTCGCGACCGCCCACCGTACTGCCGGCCAGGTCGATCCGTGCCGCGCCAATGGCCCCCATGCCGGGGCCATCGGCGGCAGCGAGGATGGATTGCGTGATGGAGGCGGATGCCGCGGCCGGGTCGCCTCGCACCAGCAACGCCGCAGCCCCGGGACCGCTCGTGGCCAGCGCGGTATCCGCAACGTCCACCTGTCCTCCGTTCCATGCCACCGCGGCGTGGGCCAGCGCACCGCTGGTACTCACGCGACTGCCGTCGCCCAGTGACAGGCGCCCGTTGTCGGCCCAGGCAATCAACCCATGTGCCTGCACGCCACGTGTGGTGATGGTGCTGCTCGTCGCGGTGAGAAGGCTGTCGGCATACGCAGCAAGCCCATAGCCATGCAACCCGCTGGTGGTGACGGTCATGCCACTGGCACGGATCTGGCCAGCACCTGCCGCGCGTGCACCGATGGAATCAGCGCCGCGCGTAGAGACGTTGACGTTGGCGATCGTCGCGGTTGCATCCACGCCCTGAATGTTGAAGCCTTCGCTGGCATTTCCCAGCGTGGTGATGCTGCTGCGCGCCCCGTCAGCCTGTCCGCTCACCGGATCGACGTTCATCCAGACCCGACCGCCGGCCGTGCCCACGTATACGCCGTGACCGGAGATGCCCGAGGCGACGAACGCGGCTGGATCACTCACCGCATTGCCGCTGGCGTCGACGGGGCGGCCAAAGGTGGGCAGTGCCAGGTCGGTTCCCAGCAACACGCCGGTATGGAGGGTGTCGCCGCTGGAGATCAGGGTGCCTGGCGTGCCACCGCTGGCGTTGAGGGTCATCCCAGGGCGGCCGGCGTTGATGATGGTGGAGCCGGCGCTGTCGATGGTGCCGCCGGTGGCGTTCAGGCCGGTGCCGCCAGGGCCGCCGCCACCGATGTAAAGATTGCGTGCCGTAATGCGGGTAGACGCGCCATCGGCGCGGATGCCCGCACCACTACCCGACGAGGTCAGGATGCTGTCGCCAATACTCACCTGCGCGCCGGCCTGGCCATACACGCCATTGGCATTGAGTTCCGTGGTGCGGGTGTCCAGACGCAGCAATGTCGCCTGTGGCCCGGTGGAGCCAGCGGTGCCTTGGACCAGGACGGCATTGGAATTGATGCCGTGCGTGGTGATCACCGTATTGGCCGCCTGCAGCCGGGATGTCGCAGCAGCGGCCTGCGCCACCAGCACCCCGGTACTGTTGTTGCCAAAGGTTTCGATGTACGTGGTGGTGGCCAGCGGCGAGCCATCGTCCGCCACGTCCAGCCGCAGGATGCCGCCGGTAGAGGAGACCTGTGCACCGTTCGCCCCGGTGGTGCCGGTGGCCACATAGGCGGCAGGATCGGTTGTAAGGTTGCCGCCGGCGTCCACTGGCAGGCCATAGCTGGCAATGGAAGGATCCGTTCCGAGGGTGACGCCGGTGAGCAGAACGTTGCCCAGGCTGATTACCGTGCCCCCGCTGGCCGCCTGCAGTCCAACCGCTGCGTTGCCGCCGGGAATGCCGGACGTGTAGACCTCACTGCTGCTCAGCGTGAGCGTGCCAGCCGTCAGCGCATGGGCACCGATGGACGCGTTGAGCAGGGTGGAAAGGCGCAACCCGCTTGCCGTGATCGCGCTTCCGCTGCCATCGGCGCGCAGCGCATTGCCGCCTTGGCCGGCAGCAATGATCACCCCGGGCGTTCCACCCAGTGCCACGGTACTGGCACTGCCGGCCAGTACGCCGTGCGCGTTCTGCCCAGCCACACGGATGTCCAGCCCATCAACCTGCACCTGTGACGCGCCCCCGGCCGATACCCCATGCGCCGTGATGCCGGTGGCATTGATGGTCAGGCCGGTCAGCACGCCCTGCGCATCGGCGAACACCAGCCCGCTCGCGCCGGTGCCGGCGGTATCGATAGAGAGCTGGGATGCCTCGAGTCGTGCACCAGTCGCGAAGCGCCCGCCACTGTTGTTGTTGCCGCGGGTCAGGATGTTCACTGCGTGCACATCGAACTGCGCACCGCTGGTTCCGAACAGCCCATGGCTGCCGTTGGTGGTGCCGGCACCGGTGCCCAGGACATGGATCGCGGTGCTGCCGCCGGTCGGGGTGCCTGCCCCGTCCACGTTCAACCGGACTGTGCCGTCGATGGCACTGATGCCGTGCGCTGCCGTGGCCGCCTTGCCCACATACGCCGCGGGGTCGGTCACCAGAACGCCGCTGGCGTCCACCGGCAGGCCGTAGGTGGCGGGGTTTCCCGGCTGCGTCCCCAGCAAGATCCCGGTGGCGATGACATCACCATTGCCACTGAACGTGCCGCCCGCCACCTGGATGCCCTCGCTGTTGGCCAGGGAAGTGTAGAAGCGAGTGCCGGTCGATGTCAGCGTGGTGCCTGCTTCGAGGCGGGCTGCCGGGCCGCCCGCGCCGAGCCGGCTGACCGTGGATCCGGGGACCAGGAAGTTGACCGCGCCGGCGCTGGTCGAGCAGACGGTGGCGGTGTTGGCGGCGCTGGTGATCAATGCCACGGCGCCGGTGGCGTTGATCACGCCGGCATTGGCCGCATAGAACGCCGGTGCCCCAGCGGTGGTAGGCGCGTACGTACCCGCCGCAATCGTCTGCACCGTACCGTTCGCACGGACTTGCTGGGCAGGCACGCCAACGGGCACGGTCACGCAGCTTGCGGCGTCCACGCTTTGTGCCATGGCGGTCCAGGGCATCGACACCGCCAAACCAAGAAAGAGCAGGCTGCGCCGGCGTGTCGCCGACGTGTCCGCCCGGGTCACGCCGGGGGCTGGTCGGCGACAGCATCGGGAAGTGTCCACGCTGCTCGACGTATTGCCCAGCATCAGCTGGTGCATCAGGTCGTCGCGACTGGTGGTCATGGGACCTTACCTGTGAGGGCGGCCTGCCGGGAACGAAGTGATTCGGCCACGCGTGGCAAGCGCCGCGTGGGTCCTCAGTCTGGCGTCAGCCGCATTCACCCTCAACCGCAATACCTGCGAGCCGGGGGCAGTAAAACTACGGGCACCGCCGCGACCCACCGCTACCTCACCGTAAGCCTGCCGCCTTGCAGGCATCGACGAAGGTCGCGCCCTGTTTATCCATGGCCGTCCTCACGATCTTGTTGGCCTTCACAAGCGCCGCGCTGGGCGTGGCCCATTGCGCCTCTGGCAACGCCTGGGACCAGGCTTCCACCGTAGCCGGCAGCGGAGGACGGCCGCGGCGATGGACCCATTCGGCGAGCAGATAGGGCAGCTTCCAGAAGGTCAGCACACGCCACAGATACCAGCGACGAAGCGGCCACCAGGAGCGCTTGTCGTAGCCGTAATGCGCCCGCTGCTCAGGCGTCAGGTCGTCACCGCCATCATCCAGGGAGCCCATCGCGCGCGCATCTTCGCGCTCGATCTCAAACGTGTGCATGCCCTCATAGGGCTTCAGCCGATCCTCGGTCGGGACCAGGCCCAATGCCTGGAACCAGGGATTGGGCGCGTTGAACAACTGCCCGTCCTCCATGTAGTTCCGGATCGACGCCCACAGGCCCAGCGAGTGCGAATCACTGGGCTGTGGCAGCAGGACAAACTGCACGGTGTCCCGCTCCTCATCCTCAAGGCCCATGCCGAAGGTGTACTGGCGCGTCGCGCCGTACGGGGTGACGCCCTGTGCATTGGACACCCAGGCAACGACACTCTCCCAGGGCACGATCAGGGCGCGACCGCTGTTGCGGTCGATGTAACACACCTCGCGACGCTGGCGGTTGAAGCGCACCGGGTAGGGCTTTGCGCCTTTGAACTCGTCGCCGAACATTCCGTAAGCGAATGCTCCCAACGGAAGGAGGCCGAGCAGCGCGCCAGCGGAGAAGACCTGGATGAACATCTTCAAATCCGCCAGCGGCGCCGGGAAGTTCTCCGGGTAGGCGAGCACCAGGTAGAGCATGATGAGCGCTGGCACGATGAACGCCAACACCAGCAGGCCGACGATGCCACCGGCCAGCATCTTGACGCCCTCTACCGTTCCCCAGTTGCTTCCGCCCAGATCCAGGAACACCTCATTGATGTCCGAGAACTGTCGACGGGAGCCCTGGACCTGACCGGTGTACACCGGCAAGGGAGACAGGAACAGCGTTTCGGTCACGCCTTCCACGCGGATCTCTCCCGCAGAAGGGCGTTTACTCCGCACGTCGAGCGCAGCGGTCGCCGCCGCCTTCGTACTGTTTTTCTTGAAGAATCGCTTGAACACACACGCTCGCCGCACGGCCAACGTTGGATGATTTCACAGGGGGAATTGGCTGTCACCAAACCCTGAAATCCCCCCGGGTATAGTGATCCATCCTCACCAAAAGGATCGACGCTATGCAGAAGGGCTCGGATCTACTGGTCAAGGCGCTGGAGAACGAAGGCGTAGACCGCATCTTTGGCGTGCCGGGCGAGGAGAACCTGGACTTCCTGGAGTCGCTGCGGACCTCGCACATCGAGCTGGTGCTTACCCGCCACGAGCAGGCCGCCGCGTTCATGGCCGCCACCCATGGCCGGCTCACGGGCAGGCCGGGCGTCTGCCTGGCCACGCTCGGACCTGGCGCGCTGAATTTCTCCACTGGCGCGGCCTATGCCCACCTCGGCGCGTGGCCGATGATTCTCATCACAGGGCAGAAGCCGGTGATGAGCGCCAAGCAGGCACGGTTCCAGATCGTGGATATCGTGGCCTCGATGAAGCCGCTCACGAAAATGACGCGTCAGATCGTCAGCCCGGCCGCGATTCCGGCCACCGTGCGCGATGCCTTCCGCGTGGCCATGGAAGAGCGACCCGGGCCAGTGCATCTGGAGCTTCCAGAGGATGTCGCCGGCGAGGAGGTGGAGGATATCCCCGTCATCCCGGTCCATCCGCTGGAGCGTCCGATCGCACCGTCTGCCGCGCTCGACCGCGCAGAGGCAGCCATCCTGGCCGCCAAACGACCGCTGGTAATGATCGGCGCGGCCGGAAGCCGCCCGTGGCTCACCGAAGCGCTTTCCGCGTTCGTCGCGCGGACCCGCCTGCCGTTTTTCAACACGCAGATGGGCAAGGGCGCCGTCACCGGCGGCTCCAACCTGTACATGGGAACGGCCGCGCTCTCGGAAGGCGACTATGTCCACGAAGCCGTCGCCCGCGCGGACCTGATCATCTCCATCGGCCATGACACCGTCGAAAAGCCGCCCTTCCTGATGAAGAGCAGTGGTGGGCCCAAGGTCATCCATATCAGCTTCCAGTCCGCCACCGTCGAGCAGGTCTACCATCCGGATATCGAAGTGCTGGGCGACATCGGCGCCTCGGTGGATGCCCTGGCCGAGCGGCTGGACGGCCGCCTGACGGCGGACGAAGGCATGGTCGCGCTGCGCCAGAAGATCCTCGCCCGTCTCAACGACCGCGCCGAGGAGGACCGCTTCCCGATCACGCCGCAACGGGTCGTGCATGACGTGCGCGAGGCCATGCCGGAGGATGGCATCGTCTGTCTCGACAACGGCATGTACAAGATCTGGTTCGCCCGTAATTACCGCACGCATGTCGCCAATACACTGCTGCTCGACAACGCACTCGCCACGATGGGGGCCGGCCTGCCGTCGGCCATGATGGCGGCGATGCTGTACCCGCAGCGTCGGGTCATGGCGGTATGCGGTGACGGCGGCTTCATGATGAACTCGCAGGAGATGGAAACCGCCGTGCGGCTGGGACTCAACCTGGTCGTGGTGATCCTCAACGACAGCGCCTACGGCATGATCCGCTGGAAGCAGGCGGTGGATGGCTTCGAGGATTTCGGGATGCGCTTTGGCAATCCGGATTTCGTGAAGTACGCCGAGGCCTACGGCGCCAAAGGGAGCCGGGTGACCGCGGTAGGCGATCTGGCGCCCATGATCGAAGCCGCCTTCGCTGGCGGCGGCGTCCACGTGCTGGACGTGCCGATCGACTATGCCGAAAACACCCGCGTGCTGGTGGATGAGCTGCGCAACCGCACGCCGGATGTGGGCTGCGCATGATCGCCACTGCTGATCCTTCCGAGAGGAGCTCAAGATGTTGACCGTCGTACAGGCCTTTGACCGCGCGCCCATCGCCGAGATCGGGTTCGACACTGCCACAGCGCTGGAGCGCAAGCTCGACGCCGCCGAGCGGGTCTTCAAGAACCGCGACGGCTGGCTCCATCCGCACCAGCGCATCGCCATCCTGCGCAGACTTGCCGCCTTGATGGACGCCAAGCGCGACCATCTGGCCCTGCAGATTGCACGCGAGGGTGGCAAGCCGTTGCCGGATGCCATCGTTGAAACCACGCGCGCCATCGATGGCGTCCACAACGCCGCCGACGAACTGCGCAACTTCGCCGGCCGCGAAATCCCGATGGGGCTATCGGCCGCGTCGGAAGCGCGCTGGGCCTTCACCACGCGCGAACCCATCGGCGTCGTTGCGGCGATCTCGGCGTTCAATCACCCACTGAATCTGATCGTCCACCAGGTGGCCCCGGCCATCGCAGTGGGTTGCCCGGTCATCATCAAGCCCGCGTCCGCGACGCCACTGTCCTGCCTCGAATTCGTGGCGATGGTGCATGAGGCCGGACTGCCCGAGGCGTGGTGCCAGAGTTTCCTGCCGGATGGCAATGACCTGGCCGAAGCGTTGGCCACCGACAAGCGCATTGCCTTCCTCAGCTTCATCGGCTCGGCGAGGGTAGGGTGGTCGCTGCACGCCAAGCTGGCACACGGCGCACGCTCGGCACTCGAACACGGCGGGGTGGCACCGGCCATCGTCGACCGCAGTGCGGACCTGGGCAGAATCATCGAGCCGATCGTCAAGGGCGGCTACTACCACGCCGGCCAGGTGTGCGTGTCCACGCAGCGCATCTTCGTCCACCACGACATTGCCGACGACTTCACCGAGGCCCTCATCGCGCGGGTCGAACGGCTGCGAACCGGCGACCCGACCCTGAAGGACACCGAGGTGGGCCCGCTGATCCAGCCGCGCGAGGCGGACCGCGTCGCCGAATGGATAGAGGAGGCCGTGCGCGGCGGCGCGCAGCTCGCCACGGGCGGCAAACGACTTTCCGAGACCACACTGCAGCCCACCGTGCTGCTCGATCCGGCCAGCGACGCGCGGGTGACCACGCAGGAAGTCTTCGGCCCGGTGGTGGCCGTCTATCGCTACACCGACCTCGACGAGGCGATCGCGCGCGCCAACGCCCTGCCTACCGCCTTCCAGGCCAGCGTGTTCGCGCAGGATATCGACATCGCCCTGCGCGCCGCCAACCGGCTGGATGCCTCGGCCGTGATGATCAACGACCCCACCGCGTTCCGCACCGACTGGATGCCGTTCGCCGGCCGCCGCGAGTCTGGCTACGGCACCGGGGGCATTCCGTACACGATGCGGGACATGTCGCAGGAGAAGATGATCCTGATGCGGCGGGGCTGAGCCGCCCTGTACTCCCAGATGCCTGACAGCTGTCACTTGTGATGGGTGGGTGCAACGCGAGAATGTTGCCACTTCCGCACGGCACTCCATGGCCGGCACCCCTCTACATCAAGGACGTCCTGTGAGCATGCTGCAGCAACTCGTGTCGAATACCCCAGTGTGGGTCTGGGCGATCCTGATCTTCCTGGTCACGCGTGGCGTCGCGGCCATGAAGCCCGGTGAAACCTCGCTTGCCAAACTGGCCATCGTGCCGACGCTGTTCACCGCATGGGGCCTCTGGTCGCTGGCCCATCGCTTCGGCGCGTCCTGGGAGGCCTGGGGCGAGTGGCTGGTGGGCATCGGGGTGGGCATGGGTCTGGGGTGGTTGCTGCTGCGGCGGGCAACGCTGACGCTCAATGCGGCGTCGGGGACGCTGTGGCGCAGTGCGGATTACAGCCTGCTGCCGTTGCTGCTGGTCACCTTTGCGGTGAAGTACGGCTTCGAGGTCGCGCTGTCCGTGTCCCCATCGCTCAACGTCGATGCTGGTTTCCGTGCCGCTTACCTGCTGCTGTCAGGTGGGTTCACCGGCATCTTCATCGGGAAGTACCTGCGATACCTGCGTGCCTCGCGCCAGGTGCCGGCTGCCGTGATGCCGATCGTGTAGGACGGGCGACGGACGCCCGCGTGACCAGCTGGTGCGCAAGGACCTGATTGATGGTGCCCTGCACCGAGGAGGCGGGGCGTCGGATCTCCCGCAGGAGGATGTCGATGGCGGTGTCGGCCATCTCCGCCACGGGCTGATGGATCGTGGTCAGTTCCGGCCACACCATCGTGGAGGCGGAGGTGTCATCGAAGCCCACCACCGACAGATCACGCGGCACATCGAGGCCGCGACGATGCGCGACGGAAACCACGGCCGACGCCATGTCATCGTTGCTGGCAAAGATCGCGCTGGGCGGCAGATGAAGGGCCAACAGCCGTTCGGCCGCCTCCAGCCCCGAGCGATACGTGAAGTAACCGGGCTGGATGAGTGTGTCGTCGTAACCGATCCCTGCATCGGCGAGCGCATCGCGGTAGCCCTGCCAGCGGTGCGCACTGGCCGTCTGGTTCGGATCGCCGGTGATGTAGCCGATGCGCGTATGCCCGTGCGCGATCAGATGCGACACCATCTCGTGGCTGGCGCGACGATCATCGATGCGCACGCAGGACAGCCTGTCGCTGAAATGGCTGGAGGCGATGGAGACCACGGGAATACCCGCGGTCACGAATTCGTCGACGATGTCGTTCGATTCGCACAGGGGCGGAGGAAGAATCACGCCCGCCACGCTGCTGGCAAGTTGCCGCGCGGCGTCGCGACGCGCCTGGGCGCCCAGCTCATCCCAGGTAGCGATCACCAGCTGCGCCGCGGCCCGGGTGGAGCCGCGCAGCGCGCCGACCAGTAGTTCGCGCAAGTAGCTGGCGCTGGGGTTGGTGTAGATCAACGCGATGCAGGTGTGTTGCGCTGCCGCCAGCGTGCTGGCCGCCAGATTGGGCCGGTAGTCCAGTTCGCGCACGCTGCGCATGACGCGCGCGCGGTTGCCTTCGCGCACGCCGGCATGGCCGTTGATCACACGCGACACCGTCATGGCCGAGACGCCTGCATGCGCGGCAACATCATCGATGGTGAGGGCGCTTGCCTTGCGGCGGGCCGCTTTGGGGCTGTGCTTCACGACGTGGACTCCTTTGCTGCGCTGCATGATGACAAGCGCGACCGCGGGTGATTAGTCTGCGCCCGTGACGTGATGGTAGCGCTACCACTGTGCCGGGGTAAGGCCAGCGGGTACCCCCCCTTTACCACGCGGCTGTTCTGGCAAGCCTGAAAGCGAGTGTGAGTCGCAGCACGCGCACAAAGCGCGCTGCGATGTTCGGTGTGGAAGACGGGCATCGCCCGTACGTGCCCCCAGGAGGGGCGGTACATCCATTCGATCGTTATGTCAGAGGGGAGAGTCATGAGCGCTTCTACGTTCCGTCGTACCCAAGGCCGGGGGGCTCGTTCATGAGCCGCACGCTGGCGAAGTTCACCTCCAGGGCCATGTTTACGTTTGTCGGTGGCGTCCTAGTCATCAATCCCGCATTTGCCCAGGACACGCCAACGCCCGCACCGGTGGCCCAGTCGCAGGGCCAGCCCAGCCCGACGCAGCTGGACACCGTGCAGGTCACCGGCATCCGCAACAGCCTCAGCCAGGCAATGGACATCAAGCGCGACTCGGCCGGCGTGGTGGATGCCATCAGTGCCGAGGACATCGGCAAGTTCCCGGACACCAACCTGGCCGAGTCGCTGCAGCGCATCACCGGTATCTCCATCGAACGCCGTGATGGTGAAGGTGCACAGGTCACTGCGCGTGGCTTTGGTCCACAGTTCAACATGGTCACGCTCAACGGGCGGCAGATGCCGGGCGCGGATGCGTTCGGCGCGTCCGGGCAGGTCGCCATCGGCGGTGTGGACGGAGGTACCCGTGCCTTCAACTTCGCCCAGCTGGCCGCCGAATCCATCAATGGCATCGAGGTGTACAAGACCAGCCAGGCCAATGTCCCCAGCGGCGGTATCGGCGCCACCATCAACATCCTGACCGGACGCCCGTTCGATCATGACGGCACCATCGCCAGTGCCGGTGCCAAGGTCGTCTCCGACCAGAGCCAGCCGTTCGACAGCGACCTGACGCCCGAACTGTCCGGCATCTTCAGCTACAGCAACCCGGACAAGACCTTCGGCGTTGGCGTGAGTGCGAGCTACCAGAAGCGCAAGGGTGGCTCGGTGCAGGCCACCAACAACTACTGGAACATCCAGCCGTGGACCGGCACGATGCCCGGCAACCCGACCGTGGTCAATGCACCGGCGGTGGGCGCGCTGTACGGTCGTCCGAACGACCTTCGCTATGCGTTCTCCGAGTTCGAACGTGAGCGCATCAATGGCCAGGCGGTGCTGCAGTTCGCACCGACCGATGCGGTGACCCTGACCTTGGACTACACCTATTCGACGAACGAGATCACCGAGAATCGTGGCGAACAGGGCATGTGGCTGCAGAACAGCAACTACACCGATGTCACGTTCGACACCAGCGGTGCGGTCGCAACCCCGGTCTATATCCGTGAGATCGCCGGGACCAAGGATTTCGGGCTTGAACAGCAGCGCAGCATGCAGAAGTACAAGCTGGGATCGCTCGGCTTCAATGCACTGTGGAACGTCACCGACCGGTTCAAGCTGACCTTCGACGCGCACAATTCAAAGAACGAAAGTCGGCCGAACGATCCGCTTACCGGGGGCGGCTCCATCTTCAGCAGCATCGCCGGCACCAACAACTGCACCAGCGGGCCGCACTGCGGTGGATCTTGGGTGCAGGAAATGAACTTCAACAACGGCTTGCCCGTGGGCACCCAGGTCTGGTACCCGAGCACGGCCGATGCCATCGCCAAAACCAACGGCGTGGTCAACCCCGGCTTCGTGCCGGGCGAGATTGGTTCGCAGGTGCTGCGCATCAATTCGCAGACCCAGGTCAGCGAGATCAAGCAGGGACGCGTCGACGGTGAATGGAGCTTCGACCGGGGCCGCTTCCAGTTTGGCGTCGACTCCAGCAAGCAGACCACCCACCGGATCCAGGCCGCGGAGAATTACAACACCCTGGGCGACTGGGGCGTGGCCAACGTTGACGGAGATGTGGCCAACGGGCTGATGGACCTGCTGCAGCCGGTCAACATCGTCGGGTTGTTCAACGACTTCAATGCCAACAGCTTCACCGCCTGGCGCGGCGATGCGGGCCGCCTGGCGCAATGGGCGGCGGACAACTATGGCGCCAGTCTCGGCGTGAGCCCGCAGCGCGCCGCCGACAACCTGGTGGAGGAGAAGACCAAGTCGGCATATTTCCAGGTCGAGCTGGACGGCGAGCTGGGCGGCCTGCGCACCAATACCCGCCTGGGCGTGCGCTACGAAACCACCGATGTGGTGTCAACGTCCGTCATCGCCATCCCGGAGGCCATCGAATGGCAGTCCAACAACGACTTCCGCGTGGTGTTGTCCGATGAGCAACAGCCGTTCACCGAAAAGAACAGCTACAGCTACATCCTGCCCAACCTCGACTTCAGCATCGACCTCATGGACGATCTGAAGGCCCGCGTCTCGTTCGGCAAGAGCATCGCGCGCGCGCCGATCGGCAACCTCTACGCAGGCCCGACCGCACAGCAACCGTTTGGTTCGGTGCTGATCGATCCGTCTTCGCGGGCCAGCGGCACCGCACAGAACCCGCAGCTGAAGCCGCTGGAGTCGGACAATCTCGACCTGGCACTGGAGTGGTACTTCGCCGACGCCAGCTACGTGTCGTTGACGTACTGGAACAAGTCCGTCAACAACTTCATCGGCAACACCATCGTGCAGGAGAATCTGTATGGGCTGAGGGATCCCACCGCCGGTCCGGATGCGCAGGCCGCATTGGCGTTCCTCAACAGCGGCGCCTGTATCACCCAGGTCGGTGCGGCCAATGCGGCGGCCTGCTCGGCCAACGATACGGCCCTGTTCACCGCGCTGGCGTTGCTGCGCAACAATCCGGCCGGACTGGGCGCCTATAACGGCACCGACGCGCAGGTTCTGGCGACCGAGGCGGCCTATGACCTGTACGGGGAGGGCGATGATCCGCTCTACCAGTTCAGCGTCAACCGTCCCATCAACCAGAACCAGGCAAAGCTGCACGGTTGGGAGCTCGGTGGCCAGTACTTCTTCGGCGATACCGGCTTCGGCGTCCTCGCCAACTACACCCTGGTGGATGGCGATGTCGGCTACAACAACGGGGGCGATCCGCTCATCGACCAGTTCGCGCTGACCGGCCTCAGTGACACCGCAAACGCCGTGCTAATGTACGAAAAATATGGTTGGTCGGTACGTTTGGCGTGGAACTGGCGTGACCAGTACCTGATCCTCGCCAACCAGGGAACCAGTCGCAATCCGTACTACGTGGAAGCGTACGAACAGTGGGATCTCAGTGTGAACTACACCTTGGATGATCACTGGTCGTTCGGTCTTGAGGCGATCAACCTGACCGGTGAGGACGTCCGTTGGCGCTCGCGCACCTCGCAGATGATCGTGAAGCTGGCTGACCAGAGCCCGCGTTACATGCTCGGCGTTCGTTACAGGTTCTGAACGGTGGGTGCCGCTGCAGAGGCAGCGGCACCTGTTCACGGCTCCTGATGGGATTGGACAACACCATGCCGCGTTACGAAATGCTCAACAACATCGCCCATCGCGACCTCCGAGTGACCACCGGTTTCGGACCTGAATTCGGTGATGCGGTGGGCATGGTGCCGGCCTACCCGAGTGAGTTCGCCGAGCTGCAGCGCGAATATCCGCTCTTCCTCCGCAAGGACACCACGACCGGTGACTGGCAGTCGGTGGCCCTGCTGGGGTTCGAGCAGCACGAGAATCTTTTCCTGCAGGACGGGCGCTGGAATGCGTCCTATCTGCCCGGGGCTGCGGCCAAGGGGCCGTTCCTCATCGGTTTCCAGGAGAACCGGATCGACGGCGAGCTTACCCAGGAAGCCGTGCTGCACGTAGACCTGGACCATCCGCGCGTCAACGCGATGCAGGGTGAGCCGGTGTTCCTGCCGCAGGGGGGCAACACGCCCTATCTGGACCACATCGCAGGCGTGCTCCGTGGCATTCACGATGGCCATGCCTTTGGTGCGCAGATGTTTGCCACGCTAGATGCACACGGGCTGATTCAACCGATCACGCTCGACGTGCAGCTCGATCCGCAGCACCGGATCGGTGTCAACGGCCTGCACGCGATCGACCGTGACCGCCTGGCCCTGCTGGACGGTCCGGCGCTGGCCGAACTCAACCGCGCCGGCTATCTGGAAGGCACTTACCTGATGCTGTCATCGCTGCACAACATGCGACGCCTGATCGCCGAAAAGCAACGTCGCCTGCGCATGTCCGATAGTGCTGTCGCCGCGGGCAGGAACTGACCGGTGCTCGACGCCGTTGCCATGCAGATACTGGAAGACCTGGAGCCCGGCGCGCTTCCGCTGGAGGCGCTGGTGGCCGCGGGCGAGCCGGTGGTGCTGCGCGGGATCGCGCGCGACTGGGCGCTGGTACAGGCCGGGCTGCACTCCACGCAGCAGGCGATGGCCTATCTGCAGGGCTTCGAGGCAGGCGTGCCTGTGCCGTACTCCTTCGGTGCTCCGGAGATCGACGGACGTCCGTTCTACACCGCGGATTTCACGCAGTTGAATGTCGAGGTTCGGCGCGGCCTGCTGACGCAGGTGCTGGACGAGATTGCCGCGACCCTCGATGCGCCACGGCCGCCTACCTACTATGTCGCCTCGCTGCTGATCGATCGGGCACTGCCCGGGTTCGCGCAGTACAACGATGCCGGCCTGGCCGGGCAGGGCATCGACGCCCCGGCGAGCATCTGGATCGGCAACCGCGTGACTGCGTCCTGCCATTTCGACACGCCCGACAACCTGGCGTGCTGCGCCGTGGGCCGACGCCGGTTCACCCTGTTTCCGCCAGAGCAGATCGACAATCTGTACCCGGGCCCGCTGGACCCTACGCCCGGGGGACAGGTGGTCAGCGTGGTGGATTTCGATCGTCCGGATTTCACGCGCCATCCCCGGTTCCGTGATGCATTGGCGAGCGCCCGGACCGCCGTGCTTGAGCCCGGTGATGCGATCTTCATTCCGAGCATGTGGTGGCATCACGTACGCAGCCTCGAGCCGTTCAACGTGCTGGTGAACTACTGGTGGCGCAGCTCGCCACGTTTCCTTCCCTCACCGCTGCCGGCGCTCCAGCATGCGATGTGGGCGCTGCGCGATCTGCCGGCACGCGAGAAACAGGCGTGGGCAGCGATCTTCGATTACTACGTGTTCGGCCCGGGCGAGCGCGCAGGGCAGCACCTGCCCGACGCTGCCCGGGGTGAACTGGCACCGTTCGACGAGACGCAGGCGCGCCGCACCCGCGCCCAGTTGCTGGCTCGACTCAACCGCTGATGGGAGCATCGCATTGAACGTGGCGAACGCATCGCAAGGACGCATCCGCAAGGTCGTCATCGCCGGAGGCGGCACCGCAGGCTGGCTGGCCGGCTGTGCGTTGTCCCATCAGTTCCGCGACCAGCTGGACATCACCCTGGTGGAGTCCGAGCAGATCGGGACCGTGGGTGTCGGCGAATCCACCGTGCCGCCCATCCGGGCGTTCCATCGCTTCCTGCAGATCGATGAACAGGAATTCCTGCAGGCCGTCGCCGGCACGTTCAAGCTGTCGATCTCGTTCGAGAACTGGCGTCGCCCCGGGGATCGCTTCATCCATCCGTTCGGTACGATCGGGCAGGGGACCTGGGCCACGCCCTTCCATCATTTCTGGCTGGACAGCCTGCGCCGCGGCATGCCCTCGGACCTCGGCGACTTCTGCCTGGAAAGCGTCGCCTCGCGTGCAGACCGCTTCTCGCTGCAGACCCAGCCACAGGTCAATTACGCGTATCACTTCGACGCCGGACTCTATGCGAAATTCCTGCGGCGCAAGGCAGAAGCCCATGGACTGCGACGCGTGGAAGGCAAGATCCGCGAGGTCCGGCAGCATGCCCATGACGGCGCCGTGGCGGCACTGGTGCTGGAAGACGGACAGGTCATCGAAGGCGATCTGTTCATCGACTGCACCGGGTTCCGCGGTGTGTTGACCGAGCAGACCCTGCATACCGGCTACGAAGACTGGAATGAATGGCTGCCCAGTGATCGCGCCGTTGCGGTGCAGACCGAAGCGGTCGGGCCGCCGGTTCCGTACACCCGTGCAATCGCGCACGAGGCCGGCTGGCGCTGGCATATCGCGCTCCAGCACCGGGTCGGCTGCGGGCTGGTGTTCTCGAGCCGCCACATGTCCGATGACGAGGCACAGGCCAAGCTGCTGCGCGATGTTGACGGCCCGCCCCTGCGGGACCCCTGGCTGGTGCCGTTCCGCAGTGGACGCCGGTTGAAGGCCTGGAACAAGAACGTGGTGGCACTTGGGCTTGCCAGTGGTTTCATCGAGCCGCTGGAATCGACCAGCATCCACTTGACCATCAGCGCGGTGGTACGCCTGATCCAGCTGTTCCCGTCCGACGGCATCAGCTCGACGCTGGTGGACCTGTACAACGAGGTCAGCCGCCAGGAGATGGAACATGTGCGCGATTTCATCATCCTGCACTACCACGCCAACCAACGCGACGAGCCGATGTGGAAGGCGTGTCGCGAGATGGCGCTGCCCGAGTCGCTCGCGGTCCGACTGCGCGCCTGGCGCGAGCGCGCGCATGTCTGGCAGGACCCCGGGGAGCTGTTCCGCGTGGACTCCTGGACCAGCGTGTTGATGGGGCAGGGGATCCAGCCGGGACCACCGCATCCGCTGGCCGCAGCCATCAATGACGCGGACCTGCGCACGCTGCTGACGCGGCTGCGGCAGCCGATCGAGCAGGCGGTCGCGACGATGCCGTCGCAGGCCGCGTTCATCGAACAGTACTGCAAGGCGGCGCAGCAGGTGTGGTCACGGGGCGCGGTGGTGGCGTAACGGAACACCACGCTGTCGCACAGAAATGGTAGCGCTACCTTTTTAACGAACGGAGTGCAGGACATGGATCTGGTGGCCGGAATCGATGCAGGTACGCAGAGCCTCAAGGTCGTGGTGTACGACCCTGCCGGGCGCGGCCTGGTGGCCAGCACCAGCGCGCCGCTGAGCCTGACCTCCGCCGCCGATGGCAGCCGCGAACAGCAGCCGGCGGACTGGGTCGCGGCACTGCACGCGTGCTTCCATGCCATTGATCCATCGGTGCGATCGCAGATCACTGCGTTGGCCGTCTCGGGCCAGCAACACGGCTTCGTCCCGCTGGATGCGGCAGGGGAGGTCCTCGCGCCGGCCAAACTGTGGTGCGATACCAGCACCTCGGCCGAGTGCACGCAGATCATGGACGCGGCAGGCGGCGTGGCGCGCACGATCGCACTGGCCGGCAACCCTGTCCTGACCGGCTATACCGCCTCCAAGCTGCCCTGGACGAAAACGCACCGCCCCGACGCGTACGCACGGCTTGCCACCATCCTGCTGCCGCACGACTACCTCAACTTCGTACTGACCGGCCAGCGCTTCTGCGAGTACGGGGATGCCTCGGGCACGGGCTGGCTGGATGTACGCACCCGTACCTGGTCGACCGAGCTGCTGCGCGCGACCGATCCGGCGCGCGACCTGGCCGCCTGCCTGCCGCGCATCGCCGCACCCGATGAGGTGTTCGACATCGACCCTGCCGCCGCGACCGAACTGGGGCTGCCCAGCGCCGTCAAGGTCGCGGTCGGGGGCGGCGACAACATGATGGCAGCCATCGGCACCGGCTGCGTTTCGCCCGGTCGCCTGGCGATGAGCCTGGGCACCTCGGGCACCCTGTTTGCCTACGCCGATACGCCGGTGGTCGATCCGGACGGCGCCTGGGCCGCATTCTGCTCCTCGACCGGCGGCTGGCTGCCGCTGATCTGCACGATGAACTGCACCGTAGCAACCGAGCAGGTCGCCGCGGCATTCGGCTTCAGCACCCGCGACGGCGATGCCCACCTGCGGGCCACGCCGCCCGGGGCCGACGGACTGGTGATGCTACCGTTCCTCAATGGTGAGCGCACGCCGGACCTGCCGCTGGGCAAGGGTGTGCTGGCCGGTCTGGATACGACCAACATGACGCCGGCGCATATCTACCGTGCCGCCATGGAAGGGGCGACCTACAGCCTGAAGTACGGCTTTGACGCGTTCGTTCGCGCCGGCATGACGTTCGAGCGCATCGTGCTCACCGGCGGTGGCAGCAACAGCGCGCAGTGGCGGCAACTGGTCGCCGATGTGTTCGGCCTCCCGGTGGACGTCCCCATGCAAGCCGAGGGCGCGGCGTTCGGTGCCGCGTTGCAGGCGTTGTGGGCCGTGGGCCGTGCACGCGGCGATGCCGCCTCGATCACCGACATCGCTGACCGGCATGTCGCGCTCGCCCCCCAGCTTTCCGCGCGCCCGGATCCGGCACGCACCCAGGCCTACGCCACGGCGTACGCCCGTTTTCTGCGCCATCTCGACGCCCTCACGCCGCTGTATCGCGGCTGATTCTTCTACGCGACCCCTCGCACAACGACAGGACACCGCACCATGAGCATGCAGCCCTTCATCGGCGCCAAGGAATACTTCCCCGGCATCGGCCGGATCCCCTTCGAAGGCCGGGGTTCGGACAACCCGCTGGCCTTCAAGGTCTACGACGCGGGCAAGATCATCGGTGGCAAGACCATGGAGGAGCATCTGCGCTTCGCGGTCTGCTACTGGCACACCTTCTGCAACGCCGGACATGATCCGTTCGGTCCGGGCACGCGCCATTTCCCCTGGGAGGTCGGCGCGCCGCTGGCATCGGCCGAGGCGAAGGTGGATGCCGCGTTTGAGTTCTTCACCAAACTGGGCGTGCCGTACTGGTGCTTCCACGATATCGACCTGGCCCCGGACGCCGAGGATGTGGGCCAGTACGAGAAGAACCTGAAACACATGGTAGGCCTGGCCAAGGCGCGCCAGGAAGCGACCGGCATGAAGCTGCTGTGGGGCACGGCCAATCTGTTCTCGCATCCGCGTTACATGAACGGTGCATCGACCAATCCTGATTTCGCGGTCGTCGCGCGTGCCGCGGTACAGGTGAAAGCGGCGCTGGAGGCGACCGTTGAACTGGGCGGCGAACATTACGTGTTCTGGGGCGGCCGGGAAGGCTATGCCTCGCTGGTGAACACCCAGATGAAGCGCGAAGTCGACCATTTCGCGCGGTTCCTGACGATGGCGCGCGACTACGGCCGCAGCATCGGCCTGAAGGGCAATTTCCTGATCGAGCCCAAGCCGATGGAGCCGATGAAGCACCAGTACGATTTCGACAGCGCGACGGTGACCGGCTTCCTGAAGGAGCATGGTCTGGACAAGGACTTCAAGCTCAACATCGAGGCCAACCACGCAACGCTTTCCGGCCACACCTTCGAACACGATCTGCAGGTGGCCTCGGACCATGGCCTGCTGGGCAGCATCGACGCCAACCGCGGCAACGCACAGAACGGCTGGGATACCGACCAGTTCCCGACCGATCTGTACGACGCGGTGGGCGCGATGCTGGTGGTCTTGCGCCAAGGGGGCCTGGAAGGCGGCTTGAACTTCGATGCCAAGGTGCGGCGTGAGTCGACTGATCTGGACGACCTGTTCATTGCCCATATCGGTGGCATGGATGCCTTCGCCCGGGGGCTGGAAGTCGCCCATGGGCTGCTTAACGACTCGCCCTGGGAGCAGTGGCGCGCCGAGCGCTATGCCAGCTTCGACAGCGGTGCCGGCAAGGAGTTTGCCCGCGGCGCGCTCAGCCTCACGGATCTGGCCGCTCTGGGTGCCAAGGGCGGCGAGCCTCGCCAGATCAGCGGCAGGCAGGAGCGCTACGAGAACCTGATCAACCAGTACCTGCTGCGCTGAGCGCCGCGGCAAGGAGGAGCGCCATGACCCACCACCCCGTCACGTTCCGAGCGCGGTGTCTGATGGCGGCAAGCGTGGGCCTCGCGCGTTCAACGCTTGGAGGGGCTAGCGACCGAATCGCGCATCACCAGCCGGTGGGGCACGACATGGTCCGTCAGCACGCGCGCGTCATCGGACCTGCGGCGGATGGTGCGCAGCAGGATATCGATGGCGGCATCGGCCATCGAGGCAATCGGCTGATGAAGGGTCGTGAGCTCCGGCCAGACGGTCGTGGCGGCCGAGGTGTCATCGAAGCCCACCACCGACAGGTCGCGGGGCACCTCCAGGCCGCGCCGGTGCGCGACGGAGATCGCCGCAGCGCCCATGTCGTCGTTGCTGGCGAAGATCGCGGTCGGCGGCCGGCGATGGGACAGCAGCGTCTCGGCCGCGGCAAGACCCGAGCGGTAGGTGTAGTCGCCCGGCTGGACCAGGTCGGGGTCGACCTCCAGCCCGGCGTCATGCAGGGCGCTGACAAACCCATCGTAGCGTCGCCCACTCGCGCTGAGGTCGTTGCGGCCGCGGATGAAGCCGATCCGGCGGTGACCATGCTGGATCAGATGTTCAGCCATCTCCTTGCCCGCGTGGAAGTCGTCGATGCGGACGCAGGAGATATCGTCCCTCAGGTGCCCCGATGCGATGGCCACCACCGGGATGCCGGCCATGACCAGCTCGTTCACGGCGACCTGCGACTCGCACAGCGGGGGCGGCAGAATGACCCCGTCCACCCGGCCGGCCAAGGCACGCGCGGCCTTGCGCTCGGCGTCGGGATCGAAGTTGTCCCAGTAGTGGATCACCAGCTGGATGGCGGCGTTGGCGGCAACCCGCAGCAGGCCGACCAGCAGCTCGCGCAGGTAGGCACCGCTGGGATTGGTGTAGATCAGCGCGATACGGGTGTGTTGCGCGGCGGCCAGCGAACTGGCGGCCAGGTTGGGCGTATAGCCCAGTTCGCGCACCGCGCGCAGGACGCGGTCGCGCGTGACATCCCGCACTTTTCCGTGGTTGATCGCGCGCGACACCGTCATCGGCGATACCCCGGCCAGCGCCGCCACCTCGTCGATCGTCACGCCACTGGTTTTGCGGCGGACCGATTTCTTCGGCTTGTCCAATCCGTCTTGCCTTTGTTCTTCGTCACGCTGCCGCGAGGCGGGCACGGCCTGAGCTTACAAGGTTTAGGGGCGACGCCACTGCACCGTTGGAATGTCGAGCGGTGTCACTGGATGCTGGTTGCCGCCGCGGTATTGCTGGCGTTCACGGGCAACGTTCGCGCGGAGGACGGCTACGGCCTCTGGATGCGCTATGCCCCGCTGGCACCTGCACTCGCGGCGGACTACCGCACGCAGCTAGGGGAGGTCGTGGCCCCTGATCAGACGCCGACGCAGCGTGCCGCACGCGAGGAGCTGGTGCGCGGCCTCAGCGGCCTGCTGGGTCGCGCCCCCCGGATGAACACAGTGGCGATCACTGCCCCGACCGTGGTGCTGGGTACGCCGCAGTCGTCGGTAGTGATCGCGCCGCTGCGCAAGGAGATGGACGCGCTGGGTGACGAGGGCTACCTGCTCAGGCATGCGCAGATCGACGGGCACGATGTGCTGCTGGTAGCCGCACCCCACGATATCGGCGTGCTGTACGGCGTGTTCCATCTGCTGCGACTGCTGCAGACCGGGGCCTCATTGGATGCGCTTGAGGTGCGCGAATCGCCACGGGTCCGTCTGCGCCTACTCAACCACTGGGACAACCTGGACGGGTATGTAGAACGCGGCTATGCGGGTCGCTCGCTGTGGGACTGGCAGACCCTGCCGGAATGGCGCGATCCTCGTTACACGGACTACGCGCGCGCAAACGCCTCGCTGGGCATCAACGGCACGGTGCTGAACAATGTGAATGCCAGCGCGCAGAGCCTGGCGCCGGACTATCTCGCCAAAGCAGCGGCGTTGGCCGACATCTTCCGGCGCTACGGCATCCGCGTGTACCTGAGCGCGCGCTTCAGCGCACCGATCGAGCTGGGTGGGCTGACCACCGCCGATCCGCTCGACCCGGCCGTGCAGCGTTGGTGGCGCGACAAGGCCGACGAAATCTACACGCGCATTCCGGATTTCGGCGGCTTTCTGGTGAAGGCCAACTCGGAAGGGCAACCCGGCCCGCAGGACTATGGTCGTTCGCATGCGGACGGTGCCAACCTGCTGGCCGCCGCGCTGGCACCGCACGGCGGCGTCGTGATGTGGCGGGCCTTCGTCTACGCACACGACGTGCCGGCGGACCGCGCCACGCAGGCGTACACCGAGTTTGTTGGCCTGGACGGTGCATTCCTCCCGAACGTGATCGTGCAGGTGAAGAACGGGCCCATCGATTTCCAGCCGCGGGAGCCGTTCCATCCGTTGTTCGGCGCCATGCCACGCACGCCGCTGATGATGGAGGTCCAGATCACCAAGGAGTATCTCGGCTTCGCCACGCACCTGGTGTATCTGGGGCCTTTGTACGAGGAGGTGCTGCAAGCCGACACCCGCGCCCGCGGTGAGGACGCTACGGTGGCGCAGTTCCTGACCGCCATCGCCGGCGTGGCCAACATCGGCAATGACCGGACCTGGACGGGCTCGCACTTCGATCAGGCCAACTGGTACGCCTTTGGTCGGCTCGCGTGGAATCCGCAGCACCCCAGCCGTGACATCGCAGCGGAGTGGGCCGCCATGACGTTCGCGCCGGATCCCGAGGTGGTACAGCCCATCGTCGAGATGATGATGGACTCGCGCGAGGCGGCGGTGAACTACATGACGCCACTGGGTCTGCACCACCTGATGGCGCGCGGGCACCACTACGGGCCGGGCCCCTGGGTGGACGGCGGCCCCCGCGCGGACTGGACGTCGGTCTATTACCACCGCGCCGATCGTCATGGCATCGGCTTCGATAGGACCGCTGGTGGCAGCAATGCGGTGGGCCAGTACGCACCGGAGGTAGCCGCGGAGTATGGGGATCTGGCGCGCGTGCCGGAGCCGCTGCTGCTGTGGTTCCACCATGTGCCGTGGGATCACCGCATGGCGTCGGGACGGCCATTGTGGGATGAACTGATCGGGCGCTACACGCAGGGCATACGCCAGGTGCAGGGCATGCAGGCGACCTGGGCCGGCCTGCGGGGCAGGGTGGATGCGCAACGACATGCGCAGGTCGACGCCTTTCTCAGCCTCCAGCGCCGCGAAGCGCAGTGGTGGCGCGATGCCAGCGTGGCGTATTTCCAGTCGGTGAGCGGCAGGCCGTTGCCTGACGGCGAAACCGCACCGCCGCACCCGCTGGCCTGGTATGAGGCCCTGCAGTTTCCTTCCGCACCGGGAGATGGACGATGAGTCAAACACGCTGGAGTGACTGGCTTTCCCACGACCGACATCGACGCGCACCCGCGCTGCGCCTGCTGTTGACTGCGGCACTTCTGCTGCTGTCCGCAGCGCCGGCGCTGGCCGCCACGCCTGCGCCACCGGTGTACTTCGATTGGTTCGAGTATGCCGGTCACGATGCGGCCTTTGAGACGCCGCTGCCCGCCGGTTACTACCGCAACCCGATCCTGGCCGGCTTCCATGCGGACCCGAGCATCGTCCGCGCCAACGATCGGTTCTATCTGGTCAATTCCAGCTTCACCTACTTCCCGGGCATTCCAGTATTCGAAAGCGTCGATCTGGTGCACTGGAAGCAGATCGGCAACGTGATCGATCGCCCCACGCAGCTGGACTTCGATGGCCTGAACGTCTCCCGTGGCATCTTCGCGCCGGCCATCGAGTACCACGACGGCGTGTTCTATGTGGTCACCACGGCGGTCGACAGCGGCGGCAACTTCATCGCGACCGCGCGCGATCCCACCGGCCCCTGGTCTGATCCGCACTGGCTGCCCAGCATCGATGGCATCGACCCGTCGCTGTTCTTCGACGACGACGGTGCCGTCTACCTGGTGAACAATGATGTTCCGCCCGGTCCGCCACGCTACGAGGGTCACCGCGCGATCTGGATGCAGCAGATCGATCTGGCCGCGTTCACACCGGTCGGGCCGCGCAGGGTGTTGATCGACGGCGGGGTGGAGCCGGCGAAGAATCCGATCTGGATCGAGGGGCCGCACGTCTACAAGCACGACGGCTGGTACTACCTCTCCGACGCGGAGGGCGGTACCGGCCCGCAGCATTCCCAGGTGGTTCTGCGCAGCCGCCAGGTGTGGGGGCCGTACCTCCCGTATGCGGGCAATCCGATTCTCACCCAGCGCGACCTGCCCGACGACCGGCCGCTGCCGATCACCAATGCCGGGCACGCCGACCTCGTGGAAGGTCCGGACGGCACCTGGTGGGCCGTGTTCCTGGCCAGCCGCAACTACCAGACGCGGCACTACAACACGGGGCGGGAGACGTATCTGCTGCCCGTGCAATGGCGTGACGGCTGGCCGGTGATCCTGCCGGCAGAGCAGGCCATTCCGTATGCGGCCAAGGCACCGTCATGGATGCAGGGCGATGCCTCGCAGGCACCGTCGACCGGCAATTTCGTCGATCGCGACGGCTTCGATGCACCCACGCTTGGCACCGGATGGGTGCAGGTACGCGTCCCCAAACAGGCATGGGCAGACCTCAGCCTGCGTCCGGGCACGCTGGCCGTGCATCCGCTGCCGGAGAACCTGGACACGCTGCGCAATCCCGCCTTCCTCGGGCGTCGCCAGCAGCACCTGCGCTTCGAGGCCAGCACCGACATGACGCGGCCGGCCGCGGGTGTGGCGGCAGGCCTTGCCGCCTTCCAGAACGAGGCGTACTGGTACTTCCTTGGCGCGCGCAGCCTCGGCGGGGACCGCGTGGCGGTCTTCCTTGAAGGGCGCGACGGCAGCGGCGTGACCCGCACGTTGGCCACGCGCGAGGTGACCGCATCCACATCGCTGCGCTTGCAGATCGCGGGTGACGAGGGGCGCTTTGCCTTCGCGTTCGATACGGACGACGGGCGTGGCTGGCAGACCCTCGCGGGCGACGTGGACGGAACGGTATTGAGTACGGATCGCGCAGGCGGCTTTGTCGGCGCCCTGCTGGGACCATTCGCGCGCGACGAGCGCGCTTTGAGGAGCAACTGATGACGCGTATGTCTTCCCTCCACAGCGGCCGTCGTGGCCCCATCTTCCGCATGCTGGCGATGTGCGCCGCCGTGACAGTGGCGAGCACCGGTCACGCCGCCGACGCCCAGCCGTGGCTGGATGCATCGGCCAGCTTTGGAACCCGCGCCGCCGCGCTGGTGGGGCAGATGACCCTGGAGGAAAAGGCCGCCCAGATGCAGAACGCCGCGCCCGCCATCGAGCGCCTGGGCGTTCCGGCCTACGACTGGTGGAACGAAGGCCTGCATGGCGTGGCACGGGCAGGGCAGGCGACAGTGTTCCCGCAGGCCATCGGGCTGGCCGCCACGTTCGACGTGCCCTTGATGAGGCAGATGGCCACCACCATCAGCGACGAGGCGCGGGCCAAGCATCACCAGTTCGTCCGTGAAGGCTTGCATGGCCGCTATCAGGGACTGACCTACTGGTCGCCGAACATCAACATCTTCCGCGACCCGCGCTGGGGGCGGGGCCAGGAGACCTACGGCGAGGACCCGTACCTCACCGCGCGCATGGGCGTCGCCTTCGTGCAGGGCCTGCAGGGCGACGACCCGGTGTACCGCAAGCTGGACGCCACGGCCAAGCACCTGGCCGTGCACAGCGGCCCCGAGGCCGACCGCCACCACTTCGATGCCCGCCCCAGCAAGCGCGATCTGTACGACACCTACCTGCCGGCCTTCGAGGCGCTGGTGAAGGAGGGCCAGGTGGATGCGGTGATGGGGGCCTACAACCGGGTATACGGCGAATCCGCCAGCGCCAGCCAGTTCCTGCTGCGCGACGTGCTGCGCCGCGACTGGGGATTCAAGGGCTACGTGGTGTCGGACTGCTGGGCCATCGTGGATATCTGGAAGCATCACAACATCGTCCCCACCCGCGAAGCTGCGGCGGCGCTGGCCGTCAAGAACGGCACCGAGCTGGAGTGCGGCCAGGAGTACGCCACGCTGCCGGCCGCGGTGCGCCAGGGTCTGATCAGCGAAGCCGAGATCGATGACGCGGTGACGCGCCTGTTCACCGCACGGATGCGGCTGGGCATGTTCGATCCGCCCGAGCGCGTGCGCTGGGCGCAGATTCCGGCCTCGGTGAACCAGGCCCCGGCGCACGATGCGCTGGCCCTGAAGGCCGCGCAGGCATCACTGGTGCTGCTGAAGAACGATGGCGTGCTGCCGCTGTCACGCAACCTCAAGCGCATCGCCGTGGTCGGCCCGACCGCCGATGACACCATGGCATTGCTCGGCAACTACTTCGGCACACCGGCGGCACCGGTGACAATCCTGCAGGGCATCCGCGATGCGGCGAAGGGCATCGAGGTGCGCTATGCGCGTGGTGTGGACCTGGTCGAAGGGCGCGACGATCCCAGCGCGACGCCGCTGATCGAGGCGGCGTATCTGCGGCCCTCGGCCGACTCCCCGGAACGTGGCCTGCGCGGTGAGTACTTCCGTACGCCGGATCTGTCAGGAGCCCCAGCACTGGTGCGCACCGATGCCCAGATCGGGTTCCGCTGGGACCGCGGCTCGCCGACCGACAACCTGCTGGCCCGCGGCGAAGCGGCGCCAGGGCAGGGCATTCCCAACGATGGCTTCAGCATCCGCTGGCGTGGCCAGCTGCTGCCGCCGGTATCGGGCCGCTACCGGATCGAGGCGGCGGCCGACGACGGCTTCCGCCTCTACGTGGATGGCAAGCGGGTGCTGGACCACTGGGCCAACAGTGATCGCCTGCGCAGCGACGGTGTCGATCTGGACCTGCAGGCGGGACGTGCCTATGAGCTGACGCTGGAGTACTACGATGCCGAGCGCGACGCCGGCGTGCGGCTGGGCTGGCGCATGCCCGGGGCGAAGCCGCCGTTCGACGAAGCCGTCGATGCCGCCCGGAGTGCGGACGTGGTGGTGTTCGTCGGCGGCCTGACCGGCGATGTCGAGGGCGAAGAGATGACGGTCAACTATCCGGGCTTCGCCGGCGGCGACCGCACCGACCTGCGCCTGCCCGCTACCCAGCGCGCCCTGCTGGAAGCGCTGCACGCTACGGGCAAGCCGGTGGTGATGGTGCTGACCGGAGGGTCGGCGCTGGCGGTGGAGTGGGCCCAGGCGAATCTGTCCGCGATCCTGATGAGCTGGTATCCCGGGCAACGCGGCGGCACCGCCGTGGGCGAGGCGCTGTTTGGCGACGTCAATCCGGGCGGCCGGCTGCCGGTAACGTTCTACCGCGCAGACCAGGCAATGCCCGCGTTCGATGATTACGCGATGGAAGGCCGCACCTACCGCTATTTCCACGGCACCCCGCTGTATCCCTTCGGCTACGGGCTCTCCTATACCCGGTTCGACTACGGCAAGCCAAGCCTCGACGCGCCCCGCATCGCCGACCACGGCACGCTCAAGGTGCAGGTGGAGGTGGCGAACGCCGGCAAACGCGCGGGCGATGAAGTGGTGCAGCTGTACGTGCGGCGGCTGGCGGCTGGGGCAGGCGATGCGCAGCAGACGCTGCGCGGCTTCCAACGTGTTCACTTGGCTGCGGGCGAGCGGCGCACCGTGACCTTCGATCTGGACGCGCAACAGGCACTGCGCGAGTACGACGACGCGCAGGGCGCCTATGTCGTGCGGCCCGGGGCATACGAAGTAAGGATAGGCGGCTCAAGCGCCGATGCCCGGGTGCGGAGCCGTTTCACCGTGGAGGCGAGTCGTGATTGATGCCCGCCACAGCGATACCCCTGAGCACACGCTGTCGGTCCGGGAGAAGCTGGGCTACAGCCTGGGCGACCTCGCCGCCAACCTGATCTTCCAGACGCTGATCACCTACCTGGCGTTCTTCTATACCGACGTATACCGGTTGCCGCCCGCCACGGCGGCAACGATCATCTTCGTGATCGGCCTGCTGGGTGCCTTCGTGTTCACCCCGCTGATCGGCATTGCCGCCGACCGCACCGTCAGCCGGTGGGGAAAGTTCCGGCCCTGGATCCTGTGGACGGCGATCCCGTTCGGTGTGCTGTCGCTGCTCGCCTTCAGCACGCCGGACCTGGGCGCGCAGGGCAAGGTTATCTATGCCCTGGTGACCTATGGCCTGTTGATGTTCGTGTACGCGGCCAACAACCTGCCGTACTCCGCGCTCAGCGGCGTGCTCACCGGCAGCATGGCCCAGCGCAACAGCCTTTCGGCCTACCGCTTCGTGGCGGTGATGATCGCGCAGTTCATCATCCAGGTCCTGCTGTTGCCGCTGGTGCTGATCCTGGGCGACGGGGATAGGGTGCAGGGCTTCGAGCGGGTGATGACCGTGTTCGCGGTGGTGGGCACGCTGTTCTTCCTGATCACCTTCGCCACCACCCGCGAGCGCATCGTGCCGGCCAAGGAGCAGACAGGCGGCGTGATGCAGGACCTGACCGACCTGCTGCACAACCGGCCGTGGAAGGTGATGTTGGCGCTGACCGTGTTGGTCTTCATCAACCTGGCCCTGAAGGGCGGCACGTACATTTACTACTTCCAGTACTACATAAGCGAGGCCGCGCTGGCGGGCTTCCTCGACACTTCCGGCTTCAACCGCTTCATCGGCGGATTGAACGCCACGCTCAATGGGTGGGGGCTGTCCGGCTTCACCTGGCCGGAGGATCCGGCGACCTCGGCATTCAGCCTGTTCAACGCCTGCGGCATCCTGTGCATGATCCTGGGCATCGGGGTCTCCCGGCGCTTGGCCGACCGCTTCGGCAAGCGTGATGTATTTGGTGGCGCGCTGCTGGTCTCTACCGTGTTCCTGCTGGTGTTCTACCTGCTTCCGCCTACAGCGGTGGGGGTGGCCTTTGGCGCCTTCATGCTGCACGGGTTCTGCTACGGCATCACCATCCCGCTGCTGTGGGCGATGATCGCGGACGTTGCCGACTACTCGGAATGGAAGAACCATCGCCGCGCCACCGCGATCATCTTCTCCGCGATGCTGTGCGGGCTGAAGATCGGGCTCAGCATCGGCGGTGCGCTGGTCGCCGGCATTCTTGCACACCACGGCTATCAGGCCGGCGCGGAGCAACAGCCCCAGGCCGTGGTGGACGGCATCCGCCTGACCGTAAGCGTCTACTGCTCCCTCCCATTTCTGGTCGCGGTCGCGCTGCTCTTCTTCTACAAGATCGACAAGCGCATGGAGACGCGCATCGAGCAGGACCTGCACCTGCGTCGGCAGGGAAGTACCCTTGATCAGCTCGCGGCGCATGCCATCTCCCCGCCGCTGGTGACCCACCTCTATACGGCCGACCCCTCGGCCCATGTGTTCGAAGCGCGCCTGTACATCTATCCATCGCACGACATCGACGGCGGCGCGCCCTTCGACGATGAGGGGGGGCACTTCCGCATGGAGGATTATCACGTGCTGCGGATGGACTCGCCGGAAGGTGAGGCCACCGACTGCGGCGTGGCGCTGCATATGCGCGACGTGCCTTGGGCCGCCCAGCAGATGTGGGCGCCGGATGCGGCCCACCGCGACGGCCGCTACTACCTCTATTTCCCGGCCAAGGACGGGCAGGGCATGTTCCGGATCGGCGTGGCGGTCGCGGACCTTCCCGAGGGACCGTTCACCGCCGAGCCCGAGCCGATCGAGGGCACGTACTCCATCGATCCGGCCGTGTACGAGGACGACGACGGCACGCATTACCTCTACTTTGGCGGCATCTGGGGCGGCCAGCTGCAGAAGTACCGCGACAACCGATTTGATGCGGCGCACGAAGAGCCCACCGGCGATGCGCCTGCACTGGGCCCGCGCGTAGGGCGGCTGGACACGGGCATGATTCGACTGGCGGAGCCCACGCGCGAGATCGTGATCCTGGACGAGCACGGACAGCCGCTGCGGGCCGATGATCATGCGCGCCGGTTCTTCGAAGGGCCGTGGCTGCACAAATACCAGGGCCGGTACTACCTGTCGTACTCCACCGGCGATACGCACCTGCTGTGCTACGCCATCGGCGACAGCCCGTACGGACCGTTCACCTACGCCGGCGTGATCCTGAAGCCCGTGGTGGGCTGGACCACGCATCACTCCATCTGCGCGTTCGGGGGGCAGTGGTATCTCTTCTATCACGACGCCTTGCTATCCGGCGGCGTGACCCATCTGCGCTCGGTCAAGTGCACACCGCTGCACATGGAGGCGGACGGCAGCATCCGGACGATCGATCCGTATGGCGCTTGAAGCGGCATCACCCGAGGATGATGCGCAGGCGCCGCTGCATGGTGGGCGCCTGTACTGGTTGCGCGCGGGCAGGCTGGAGGTCGCGCTTGCACCGGACGCCGGTGGCCGTATCGCTCAGATGCGGTACGACGGGGTGGACTGGCTGGTGGGCGAGGACGAGGGTGAGGCGGCCGCCATTGGATGGGGCTGCTATCCGATGGTGCCTTGGGCGGGGAGGATCCGGCGCGGGCGCTTTGTGTTTGATGGCAAGGCGTTTGAGCTCCCGCCGAACCTTGGGGCGCATGCCATCCATGGCGTAGGGTTCTCGCGGCCGTGGCGGATTGAAAATCTTGGGGCGGATACCGCGACGCTGTCACTGGCGCTTCCTGAGGATGGCTATTGGCCTTTCGGGGGGCGTGCGACGCAGGCGATCCATGTGCTGCCCGACCGTCTGAAGCTGAGGCTGGCCGTGCAAGCCGGCGACAAGGCGATGCCGGCGGTTCTTGGCTGGCACCCGTGGTTTCGAAAGCCCGATCAGCTGCTGTTTTCACCCAGTGCGATGTATCCACGGGACGGGGAGGGCATCGCTACCTTGCCCCGTGCTACTCCCGCGCCCGCGACCGGGCCTTTTGATGACTGCTTCATCAACAAGGCGGAGGTGGTGCTGGTGTCTGGGGCGCAGCGGCTGGAGTTGCGGGCGGACTCGGAGCACTGGGTGGTGTATGACGGGACTGCGCACGCAACCTGTGTGGAGCCGCAGACTGGGCCGCCGGACGGGTTTACCCTGGCGCCGAAGCCGCTGGAGTCAGGGCAGATGCTTGAGCTGCGGTTCGAGCTGCTGTGGTGCAACGCCAGTGCTCCACGACCGGAATGACGCGTGACAGCACACCGCGGGATAGCGGGCAAAACGCGACATTGCGTCTACCAGCCAGTGCCCCCCAAGAACCTGGACATAGCGCGTGGACGCGCCGCCGCGCTGCCAGATTGCCCGTAACCGGTGCGGGACGCGTGTAATCTCGGCTCTAGCGCCTGATGGCGATAAGGCGGTAAGTTTCCATAGCACGCCACTGGACGGCGTTGAACAGGGACGTAACGCAATGCACTCGGATCACCGCAACTATTTCAAGTTCACGTCGAAGGCCCGGCTGGACAAATCCGTCAACGCGCTCCTCGGCATCGTGGAAGGCATCGTGATCGACGGCCAGATCAACGCCCTCGAGCTCGACTACCTCAACCTGTGGCTGGCCGAGCACGACACCGTGCGTGACCAGCACCCCTTCAACGAGCTCGTGCCGGTTGTCACTGCCGCGGTAGCCGACGGCGTCCTGACCGAGGAAGAGCACGCAGACATCGTGTGGCTGTGTGAACGTCTGCGCTCGACTGAATTCTACGACGACGTGACTGCCGACCTGCAGCGGTTGCACGCCATCTTGGGGGGCATCGTTGCGGACACGCATATCTCCGTGGAAGAGCTGCGCGCCCTGTCAGATTGGATGGCAGATCACGAGCACCTGAAAACATGCTGGCCCTTCGACGAGGTGGGCAGCCTGATCACAGGGGTGCTCGCCGACAAGCAGATAGACGCGAAGGAACACGCGATGCTCCAAGCTTTCTTCGCAGAGTTCACGCCCTTGCTTGACGACCGCACAATCACCAGTCCGCGCGTGTTGGAAGGGCGGCAGATCGTTGGCTTATGCGCGGTAGACCCGGAGATCAGTTTCCTGGACAGGGGCTTCTGCTTTACAGGCGCATCGTCGCGCTTCACTCGCGCCGAATTCGAAGGCGCCGTTGAAAAGTTGGGGGGATCAGCCCATTCATCTCCGTCGAAGAAAGTTCACTACCTGGTCATCGGTGCGGAAGGCAATCCTTGCTGGGCATTTGCGTGCTACGGACGCAAGGTCGAGAAGGCCATTAAGCTGCGTAAGGCAGGATCTCGGGTTGTCATCGTCCACGAGCTCGACTTTCACGATGCGTTGGCCGATCACGGCAGCTAGTGGGCATGCGCTCCCGATAGTTCCAGCGCTCGCGACACCGCAAGCGTCGCGGCCGGCGTCACTTGAGCGGCGTGCTCAAGGGGTCCCTTGGCACCATCCGCAGCAGCTTCCCGTCCACCCCGTCGGTGAGCGCGTAGATGGAACCATCTCCAGCGACCTTGACGTCACGAATACGTTCACCGAGTTCACCGAGCAACAGCTCTTGGTGCACTACACGGTCACCGTCGCGAGCAAGGCGGCGGACACTCCGCTCACGCAACGCAGGCACCAGGAAGTCGCCCTGCCACCCCTTGAAAAGGGCGCCCTGATAGACGGCCAAGCCAGAGGGTGCGATCGACGGCGACCAGATCACCTCCGGGTCGTCGAACTCCTGGTGATGCGTAAACGGGCTCACCCGGGCAAACGGGTAGTCAATACCATGACTGACCAAAGGCCAGCCGTAATTGCCACCCGGTCGAAGCCGGTTGAGCTCATCGCCGCCGCGCGGCCCGTGTTCGCTGACATAGATGGCGCCGGTGACGGGGTCACGCACGATCCCTTGCGGATTGCGGTGCCCTGAGGTGTAAACGGCCGCGACGCCGGCACCCGGGGCGAGCGAAATGCGCATCACTTTGCCCAGTGAGTTGCTTTGGTTCTGGGCTTCCTCCCGCCGTGCACTCCCATCGCCCACCGTCATCAGCAGGGTGTGCGAGTCGAGAAAGGCCAGACGCCCGCCGTTGTTGCCGTCGCTAGGTTTTGGCGTGGATTCGAATAGAACCTCCACCTGATCTATCGACCACTCACCGCCGGCGAAGTTGAGCGCACTACGTATCAAACGGACGCCCACGCCGCGCGGATCGCGGTAGCCATGCGTCAGATAGATACGGTGGTCGTTCTCGTAATCGGGGGAGAGAGCGATGTCCATCAGACCGATCACGCGCTCCCGCTGATACCCCTCGGGCAATTTGGAAAGGTTGACGTCCACACGTTCGCCGGCCCGGTCAATCACCTTAAGCTGGCCAGCCATTTCGGTGACGAGCAGTCTTCCGTCCGGCAGTTCCGCCAACGACCAGGGCCATTCGAGGCCGTCGGCGACGATGGTCGCTTGGTATCCCGACGCCGCAGGCGGCCGTGACCGTTCCGGCTTCGGATGCATCAACAGGAACGACGCAAGCGGCAGCAACACCAGGCAGGCAGACAGCAGGTAAGCAAGGCCACGGTGCAGACGTGGCCCGCGCACGGCACGCGCCGTCAGCGTGTGGCTCACAAATCCTCCCACCAGCCCACACAAGCTGAGCACGGCCAAGCCTGCCATCTCCCGGATCGCAGCGATCGCCGGCATCGGGATCACGCTGCGCAGCAGCGCCAGCACGATGGCCAACCCAACCACACTGGCGAGCAGCGCGCAGGGCAGGGCGCTCAACCCCAACCGCCGCAGGCCCGCCTGCAGACCTAGCGCGAGGACGCCGCCGGCCAGCGAAAAACCAACCATCACAGGACCGAACCGGGCCAGATCCTCCACGGTAACGGCAGCCCGGGCCTGCCAGCTGACCTCAAGGCCCAACTGGGTAAGCGCATGCAGATTGATCTGGGTCTGCATCAGGCTGGCCACAGCGGCGGTAGCCAAGGAGGCAGCCAGGGTGATGGAGACCGTTCGCAACCAGGAGCGCATGTAGGGAGTTCGTCAGGGCAAGCCGAAGGCGCACTGTAGCAATGGGGTCCAGTGAACCTCCAGTGATGCGCACCGCCGAAGAATTCACGGCAGAGGAACTGCACGACGGCGACCCTCTACGGACCTGCTTTCGAACCGAAGAGTCTCTTTCCATGCCCAACAAGCAACTCACCACGATCAATCCGCTGACCGAGGAAGTGGTCGCCACCTATTCCTACATGTCTGACGCCGAAGCCGCCGCCGTTGTGAAGGCAAGCCATGAAGCGTTTCTGCAATGGCGTCTGCGCAGCCTGGATGAGCGCGCAACCGTGATCGCTGGCATCGCGAAAGCACTTCGCGAGCGCAAGGAAGAATTTGCACAGCTGATGACCGACGAGGTCGGCAAGCTCATTGAAGACAGCCGCACCGAGATCGAGCTGTGTGCCGGTATCTGTGACTACACCGCCAAGCAGGGGCCGGTCGTGCTGGCCAATGAGGAGCGCGATGTGGAAGGTGCCACAGGCATCGTGACCCACGCGCCCATCGGCGTGGTTTACGGCATTCAGCCGTGGAACTTCCCGGCCTACCAGGCGATCCGCTATTCCATCGCCAGCCTGATGGCAGGCAATGGCGTACTGCTCAAGCATGCCGAGAGCTGCACCGGCAGCGGGCTGCTGCTGCGTGACATCTACGAGAGTGCCGGGCTGCCCAAGGGGCTGTTCGGGGTGCTGTTGATCAGCCACGACCAATCCAATGACATCGTGGAAAATGATCTGGTGCGCGCGGTGACACTGACCGGCAGTGAGGCGGCAGGGCGTACCGTGGCAGCCAAGGCCGGCGCGGCCCTCAAGAAGACCGTGCTTGAGCTGGGCTCCAACGACGCCTATCTGGTGCTGGACGACGCCGACCTGGACCTCGCCGTGGCGACCTGCGTCAAGGGCCGCCTGTTCAACAACGGGCAGACCTGCGTCAACGCCAAGCGCTTCATCGTGACAAAGAAGAACTATGACGCCTTCGTCAGCGGCTATGCAAAGGCGTTCGAAGCGATCCGGATGGGCGACCCGAATGCCGACGACACCCAGCTCGGCCCCATGGTCTCCAAGGCGCAGCGCGACAAGCTGCACGAACAGGTGACCAAGAGCGTCTCGCAAGGGGCCCGTCTTCTGGTGGGCGGCGAAGTGCCGGACCGCACCGGCTGGTTCTACCCGGCCACCGTGCTGGCAGATGTTGCTCCAGGGCAGGTGGCCTACGAAGATGAGCTGTTCGGTCCTGCAGCGGCCATCATCCGCGCCGAGGACGATGAGGATGCCATGCGCATCGCCAACGACAGCCGCTACGGCCTGGGCGGCGGCATCTTCAGCCGCGACGTGCAGCGCGCCCGGGAGCTGGCCAGCAAGTACTTCGACACCGGCATGATCTTCATCAACACCTTCGACGTGGCATCGCCAGCGCTTCCGTTTGGTGGGGTGAAGGCGTCTGGTTATGGGCGTGAGCACGGCCCGGAAGGTCTGAAGGAGTTTGTGAACGTCAAGTCGATCAAGATTGCGGCGGAAACGTCGGGTTGATCTGAGCACCGATGCTTGGCCACCTGGCAAGGCTGTCCGGCGGCGAGAGCATGCCAGCATGAACACCGCCGTCGCCGTGCAGACGCCGGTGAATGAATCGATGGAGCACGCGCAGTAGATTGGCCAATCGCCACAGCAGGCAGCCGTGCTGCTGAGGGACGAGCCTGCCCCTGCCGATGCAGGGGTCAGGCGATGGGTGGATGCCGTTCCAGTGCCTGCACCAGCTGGGCCGTCATCAGCTCGATATCGGCGAAGTAGTCGTCCCAGCCTGCGTTGGGTTGCTTGCTCAGATACAGGTCGATGGTCGGGTAGACCGCCTCGCCGTCATGCACGCGGTTCAGCATCAGGGCCACCTCCACTGCCGGGGAAGCTGGCGCCGCGTTGATGGACCGTCCTACTTCCTCGAACACCGCAATGGCGCGCTCGCCCTCTTCGCGATTGCGTGGAATAACGCCCACATGCCTTTCGTCCGGCAGCCGGCCATCCGGGCGGTAGTCGTGCCCTTCGCAGCTGGTGTAGGTCACCAGGTTGTGGTCCACTGCGATCGCTACCAGGAAATCGCGCACGCCCGGTTCCACCACGGCAAGGAAGTCCGGATGGAACCGTGATGCCAGGCAGCTGCTGGCTGGGTAAGGTGCGCCATCATTGTTCATGTTGCCGAAAACAGAGCGCTTTTGTGAAATCGGTGCGCGCTGGCCGATGTGCTGCATCTGTGCATCGTCCAGTGGCAGGTCCCACAGGCGCATGAACAGCTCGACCTGATCGGACCGGTTGTGCGCGCGGGGTGGGATGCGGCGTAGACCCATGGAACAGCTCCTTGTCTAAGGGATGGCGCAGGTAAGAGGGGACGGCGCTGCAGACTGGGGGCGCAGGCGTACGGTGCCGGCTTCCACGTGATAGACGCGGTTGGCACGGCGAATGGTCTCTGGCCGGTGGGCAATGGATACGCAGGTGATGCCGAGGCCGGCCAGGTTGTCCAGCAACCGGCGCTCCAGCGCTTCGTCCAGGTTGGCGGTGCCCTCGTCCAGGAGCAGGATACGTGGCTCGTGGTACAGCGCACGCGCCAGCAGGATCCGCTGTTTCTGTCCGCCGGAAAGGGTGGAGCCGAGATCGCCGATGCGACTATTGAACTTCATCGGCATCGCTTCGATGTCATCCAGGATCAGCGCAGCGTCCGCACAGTGGCGCGCGCGTGTTTCATCAGGACTGGAGGCGAAGAAGGCGATGTTATCCAGGATGCTGCCGGACAGCAGCATGTCTTCCTGCATCACCACACCGAACAGGCGACGGTACTGCTGCAGGTCATAACCCTGGATATCCTCGCCATTGATGCGAATCTGCCCGGATTCCAACTCCAGCAGGCCCAGCAGCGCCTTGAACAGGGTGGTCTTTCCGCTGCCGGACGGTCCCGTCAGTGCGATGAAGTCGCCCTGCTGGACCTTCAGCGAAACATTCCGCAGCACCGGCTTTTCCTGTGGCGCGAAGCGTGCGCTGATATCAACCAGTTCGATGGTGAAATCCTGCTTCATCCGCTCCGGTACGCCGCGGCTCTCAGCAGGATCCTGTTCTATCGGTGAAACGGCGATTTCCGAAAGGCGGTCCATGTGCAGGCCGACCAGCCGCAGTTCCATCGTTTGTTCCGCCAGCGCCATCGCTTTGGTGGCAAAGTGCGCCTTGTAGACGAATAGCGCGAACAACAGGCCAAGGCTGATGCTGCCCGCCGCGACCTGGGTGGCACCCACGTAGACGCTGGCCGCCATGTCCAGCCCGAGCAGCGTGACCTTGCTGGCGCCTTGCAACGAGGCCATCAGGCCCGCGCGGATGTCGGCGTTTACCAGCCTGCTGTAATGGTTGCTCCATGCGCCGAGCCGCTCGTGTTCCTTGGCGAAGATCTTGATCGGCTGCATGCCGCGCAGGGTTTCGATGACATGTGAGTTCTCTTCCGAGCGAGCCTTCACGGCTTCTTCGGTGAGCTGTCGCATGCGCTTGAACAAGCAAAGGCGGACCGCCAAGTACAGGACGAACGTCCCCAGGGCGATGCCTGCAAGCGCCGGCGACATGGCAAAGATGATGCCCAGCGCCACCAGCGCGATCAGGCCGTCCAACAGCACCCGCGGCAGAGCACCCGTGAGGATCTGGCGGACGGCGTTGGTGGATTGGTAGCGATCCACCAGGTCGCCGATGGATCGTTTCGCGTAGAAGCCGAGCGGCAGACGCATCATCCGCTGGATGAGCATTCCCATGAACTGCGCGTTGAAGCTGGAGCCAAAGTGCAGCAGCACGTAGTCACGGGCCAGCGCAACGGCGCCGTGCAGCAGCGCCACGCCGGCAAAGCCGGCAGTGATCGCAGCGATGAAGCCCATGTCCTGGCGGGCAAGACCGGTGTCGATGACGGTCTTCAGCAGCAGCGGGCTGAGCAGGGCGAACAGTTCAAGGAACAGGGTGATCCACAGGACCTGGCCAGCGTAGCCGAATACGCCGCGGCTGTGCCGCAGCAGAGCGGCCAGGGTGAAGTGCTTATCCACCCGCTGCACCTTGAACGCGGGCCGTGGCGCCAGCTCCACCGCGATACCGGTGAAATGGTGCGACACATCGGCCAGCCGCAGCCGCAGTACGCCGTGCGCTGGGTCATGGATGGTCGCGATATCGCCGCGCGCCGCCACCAGCACGACGAAGTGCTCGAAGTCCCAGTGCAGCAGGGCGGGCAGCTGCAGGCGTGGCAGGTCGCTCATTTCGCAGCGCACTGAGCGTGCGTCGAGCTCCATCTTGTCGGCAAGCTCCACCACATCGCGCAGGGTGGAGCCCTTCAACGAAATGGGGAAGCGCTCGCGTAGTTCCAGCAGCGGGATGTCCATGCCGTGACGTGCGCCGACCATGGCCAGGCAGGCCAAGGCGCACTCGCTGCTTTCGGCCTGGTAGATCATCGGAACGGAGCGCTTGCGCAACTTCATGACGATAGGCCTGGATCAGGGCAGTAGGAAGCGACGCGGCGCGCCGCGCACACTGGTCGGTGGCGTTGCCGCTTGCGCGCCGTGCGGGTTCCAACGCGCGAGGATGCGCAGGCACGATGCCTTCGAGATGGCGTCGAGACGCGGCGGGCATTCCGTCGGTGCGGTGTCTTCGATGTGCGCCGTGCCTTGCAGCGCGGTGCCCTGCATCAGCTGGATGTGGTCTCCGGGACGGAAGTAGCGTTCGTTGCCGGGCGCAAGCAGCAGCTGCAAGGCGTTGCCGCTGACCACCGCCGTGGCTTGCAGGTCTGCATGCGGCGCAATCTGCAGCGTCGCTGCACCCGCGCCTGCCAGCGCAATAGCCACGAGCGGTACAAGCGCCAGCAGTCGCAGCGGCAGGGGCCGGAACAGGGCAATCGAACCCAGGTGCCGGAAGCGCCGGAACTGTTCCGCCTCGGGCCGGAAAAATGGTCGGGTCGGCAACGGGTCAGGGCGCATGGAACGCTCTCCGGAGGGGGGCGCTCATACGCGTTCCAGCACCGCAACGCCGGTGTCGGCGGGCGCGTTCATTCCGACCGGCTCGCGGAATTCCAGTGCTGCCAGCCTTGCGCGCAGCGGGTGGAACAACGCCTGTCCCAGTTCGCTCAGCTCGGCCCCGTCCTGCAGCGGAACGGAGAGCTCGCGCAGGTAGCCGGCAACGGTCTCCCAGCGGATCCGTATCTGCTCCTGCAACCCGCTTGCCGCCATGCGGTCGAAGACCATCATCGCGTTGCCGAAGGCGTGATAGCCCAGCAGGATGCGGTCCAGCGGACGGTTGCAGTGCTTGAGCGGCGAATAGTACGAGCCGGCGCCGGGCACCACAGTCGGACCGAGCCAACTGGCCATGTGGTAGTACTGGTGCGTGCACTCGTGCACCAGCATTTCGGCGGTTTCCAGCGCATTTGCCGGCACCGCCAGGTCGATGCCGCCCATGCGCAGGGCGGACGAATTGCTCGCGATGGTGTTGGCCGCCGGCCGCCGCAGCGGCGTGATTTCCTTGAGCAGGCAGCACACCCATGCCGCATGATCCGGCGCGATGTCCTGCAGCAGATCCAGCGCCGCCTCTATCTGCGGCGCCATGTCCGCGCTGGGCGCCTGCACGCGGAAAGTGTCCTGGATCCATGGGCTTGCGTGCCATCCTTCACCAACCAGGCGGATGGCGGGGCGGCCATCGCGCATGACGAAGCTGTCTGGCGCCTGCTCGTCGTTCCACACCGGTGCGCCATCGCGTTCGGCGATCCTGCACCAGTGGGTACGGGTACCATCGGCCTCGCATACCACGATGCGCTCACCATCGGCCTGCAAGGACAGTCTGCCGCTGAGGGCGCGGCCGCAGAGCAGCAGAGGCTGGTCGACGTCCAGCGCCAGTTCCACGTCATCCAGCAGGCCCAGCGCGACGCCGCTGAGCAGGGCCTGGGCGCGCAGCCAGTCGTCGCTGGCGATGTGCCCGGGCGCTGCACCCGGGGGCTTGATGCCTGCAAAGATGATACTGGCTTCCGGGGTCCAGCAGCCCAGCGATGGGGGCCGACTGCTGACCTTTTCCAGCAACTGGGACAATGGCTCGCGGTGGTGGCCGCCTCCATCGCGGTCGGCCACGCGCTGACAGAAGGCCGCGTAATGCAGGGTGGCCAGTTCAGCGGCAAGCCAGCGATAGTTCCCTTCAAGCGGCGTTGACAGGGTGCGGAATACTTCCATCGACTCTCTCCGGACGCTTAGGCGGTGGCCACGGGATTGAGGAAATCGCGGGCTGCATGGCGGGGAGCCGTAGCCAGGATCCCGGCCATCGTCTCCAACGCCCCTTCGCGCTGGGATACGATGCTGGCCATCGCGGTGTGGATGGAATCCAGGGTTTCGCAGAACACCGAGGCCTGGTCAAAGTGCGTGCCCGGCGCGTAGCGATTGAACAGGTCACCGGAGCGGCACGTGCGATACCAGTCACAGCTCGCGCACTTGGTGGGCGGCGTGTCGATGCTCTTGACCAGCGTTTGCCAGATGGGGCTGCCGAAGAACTGGGCCAGCGTGGTGTTGCGCACGGTGACGTCGGTGAGGCAGAACGCTTTGTCCAAGGCCATGATGTTGTCATCGGGCCCGAGGAATCCCTCGGCTGACACGGTAACGATGCCATGTCGGTTGGCGCGTTGGTAATCCAGGCCTTCAGCGTATTCTTCGGACATCAGCGCCAGCACGATCTCGGTGAGCAGATAGATGCGCACCGGATTGCTGCCACGGGTCTGCAGCCAGTAGTCGATGACTTCGTTGAAGTACCGGATCCATTTGTCCTGCGACTGCAGGTAGGTGCTGTTGTGGCCTTCGCGCGGCAACAGCAGGTTGAGGCTATGCACATCCAGCTCTTCGACGAAGTGGCGGATCACATCGCCGCCGTGCAGGTCCGGGTTGGCCACGCACAACACGCCGGTGGCCGGGATGCGGCGTTCCTTTGCGGCTTGCTGCAGCAGCTTCAGGCCGCGCACGCTGTTGTCATAGCTGCCGCGACCGCGCCGGTCCGGGCGCTGGCGATCATGCACGTCCTTGGGGCCGTCGATGCTCACGCCCACCATTACGTTGTGCTTGGCAAACAAGTCGATCCATTCGGCATCCACCAGCGTGCCATTGGTCTGCATGCCGATGTGCAGCTGGGTGTAGTCAGCCAGCTCTTCGCGGAAGATGGTGCACATGCGGTCGAAACGCTTTTTCGGCAACAGCGTCGGTTCGCCGCCGTGCAGGCCGAGGAAGATGTTCTTGATGCCCATCTCCTGCGCGCCTTGGCGAAGGAAACGGGCCGTGTCGATCACGGTCTGCTCCGGAATCAATGCACGGCTGAGCTCGGAGATGTTGTTCTCCTGCTCGAAGTAATAGCAGTAGGGACAGGCCAGGTTGCAGCGCTCGGCCAGCTTGAGTACCACGTCGAGGCGGTTGCCCCTGAAGAGTTCGGTCATCGGCGCACTTCCTGTGACTGCGCAATGGAACAGGCCATCCATACTGGCCTGTCATGGGCGCGCTGCGGTTGAGAGGGTACCGGCGAAAAGCGCCGGTACCCAAGCGTCAGGCCAGCCAATCAGGACTCTGGCCGGATCTCCACTTCACCACCACCAGCAGAGGCGTGGCCGGACTTGTGTCCGGACGTGTGGCCCGAGCCATGTGCTGCGCTTACCAGGTCCAGGTGCGCATCAACCAGATCAGTCATGTCGCTGGCACCAACCAAGGGAGTTGCAGAGCCTTCGATCCTCGACTTCAGGCGATCGGCCAACCCTTTGAGCTTGCTATCCATGAAACCTCCGTTGTCTTGACGTTGATTGGAACTTCTAATTCCCTCTGCTTCCTTTGTGGCCGGCAACGAGCCCGCCGGCCTCCTGCAGGGACAAGGCGAGATGCCTTCTCCGTGCGCGTTGTCGCCGCGAACCGTATGCACGGAACGGACGGAATGGTTGATCAGGCACTGCGCGTGGCCGTGGCCGGTTCCACGCGGCTCGCCTTCAGGGCGGGCTGGAGGATGGCCAACTGCCCAAGGGGAACCAGCACGGCCAGGCCAAGCAGCAGGTAGGCTGCGGGCAGGCGAGGCACCTCGTAGAACTGCATGAGCAACAGGTTCAGGGCCACCGCAAGCAGTGCGCCCAACAGTGATCCGCCCAGGGTCAGCAGGAGGTTCTCGGTCTGGAAATAGCGCAGGATCTGCACCCGCGTGGCGCCCAGTGCGCGGCGGATACCGATGGCGCGCGTGCGCTGCTGCACCCAGAAGCTGGCCAGGCCGACGATGCCGGCGACAGTGATGACCAGCAGAGACACGCAGATCAGCGCGAGCAGCCACGCCATCGCCTTGTCGTTGCGATAATAGCGGTCGCGCAGCGATTCAATGGACCCATTGTTGAGGCCGAAGATTCGTGGTGGACCGCTCTCGCGCAGTGCGGCGGTCGCCTGTTCCAGCACGTTGTCGCGCTGTCCGGGCTGCGTACGTACCAGGAAGTTGGCGCCGGAGGTGTAGGGCACACTGACCGGGAAGATCATCGAGTACTCCATGCTGCTGGGGTCATCGGTCTCGCTTGGCCGCGTAAGCCGCTCCACCACGCCCACTACCTGGGTGGGCTGGCTGCCCCAGCTGTAGAACTGCCTGCCGACCGCGTTGCCCTGCGGGAACAGGCGGTCTGCCGTCGCCTGGGTGATGATGGCGGTGGGAATGTTGATCTCGCCCGGCGCGGTACCGGGCTGCCAGTCGATGTAGTCCTGCGCACTGAAATCACGCCCGGCGACAAGACTGAGTCCCAGCGTGGGCAGCGCCTCCGGACTGGCCAGGTACACCGATGCATCCAGCGTAGGGGCGTCCTGGTCCTGCCGCAGGTTGACGCCACTGTTGGACGAGGAATCGCCGTAAGGTATCTGGCTGACCACCGTTGCAGACTGCACGCCGGGGATGGCGCGCAGCGCGGCCAGATCGGTACGTGTCTGTGCGAGCGCGTCCTGATCGCCGCGCTTGGCGGCACTGAGCTGCAGGCGCAGGAGGCTGTCTTCGGCCAATCCGGACGGTCGCTGCACGCGTTCGATGCGCTCGGCGATGAGGAAGCCGGCGTTGCAGATCACCGCGCAGGTGAATGCGATCTCGAGCACGACCAGGCTGGCGATGATCTTGTGGCGCCGCAGCGCGGCGAGAACCAGAGAGATATCCATGAGCGGCCTTAGAGACTCTTCAGTTGGCTGGCGGGAGCCACCAGGCAGGCTCGCCAGGCAGGGAACGCCGCCGCCGCCAAGCTGGCAACCAGGGCAAGCAAGAATGTGCCGAACAGCGTGCCCGCCTCCATCCCGGCAAGCGCGGCGTAACCCACCGCCTGCTGGCGAACCAGCCACAGGCCGCACCACGCCAGTAGCAGGCCGAAGGCGCCGCCCGCGATGCCGATCAGGCCGGCTTCGACCAGGCATTGCTGGAACACAGCGCTGCGCGGTGCGCCAAGCGCCCGCCGCAGGCCGATTTCCGGCGCGCGTCGCAGGAACTTCGCCAGCAGCAGGCCCGTCGTGTTGAGCAGGCAGATGAACAGGAATCCGAACGCCAGCCAGGTCTGCAGGCGGACGTCACTGGGCACTACGCGCTTGTAATCCAGCCATTGTGGAATATTGTCCAGACGCACATTGACGGGACGCTGGTAGCGGCCGTTCTGTCGCTGCTGGCTGGAATGGTTTTCCAGGTAAGCCCGGAAGTCCGCTGCGTCCTGTGCGCTCGCCAGCTCCACCCAGTACTGCACCCACGCACACGAAGAATTCAGCCCAAGCTGACCTTCTTCCTTGTCCACCTCGCCCCAGCAATCGAGGTTTCCCGCAAAGCCCATGCGCAGCGCCCGCGATGTGGAGAAGGGAAGGAACAACTGGTCCGCCTCGGCGAAGCCACCTTCACGGTTGAGGTCGTAGAAGGTCGGCTGCGGGTGCCACGGTGCAGCGACACCGATGACGCGGAACTGCTCGCCATTGATGCGGAGCAGTTTGCCCACGCTGTTGCCGCCGTTGAACACGCGCTGGTTCAGATCGGCGCCAATGACCACCACGCGTGCACGCGCCTCGTCGTCGGCTGCCGACCAGGGTTGGCCGTGCTGCAAAGGCACGCCGAACATCGGGAAGAAGTCGGACGAGGTGTAGCGGATGCGCTGGCGGAACGGCATGTCGTCGCCCTGGTCAAGCTCGATGACGCTAAAGCCGGCGTACATCATGGCCTGGCGGACGCCGCGCTTTTCTCGCAATAGCCGCTCTGCGTCGAGCCGGGTCAGCAGATCATGTGGCTCGCCGCCGGGGGCATAGCCAGACATGTCCTGTGCATCCAGTCGTGGATGGAAAACGCGCTCGCTGCGGTCCGGAAGTGGATCATTGGTGAGCACCATGAACACGGTGAGCGTGGTCATGGCCGCACCGATGCCCACGCCGATGGCAACCACCATCAGGCTGGTCAGCAGCAGGTTGCGTCGCAGGCTGGCAAGAGCCATGCGCAGGTAGTAGCCAAACAGAAGCGTGTGGGTCATGGGGGACCTCATGCCAGCGCCGACGCGTTGAGTGTCAGGGTATCGCTGACTACGGCGTCGATCTCGGAAGCAATACCGTCCAGCATCCTTATCTGCCGATGCGCCCGGGCCGCCAAGGCCGTGTCATGGGTGATCAGCACCACGGTAGTGCCGGCCTGGTTGACCCCCTCCAGCATCGCCATGATCTCTTCTGCCATATGCGTATCCAGATTGCCGGTGGGCTCATCGGCAAGCAGCACGCGCGGCGAACCTGCGAGTGCGCGCGCGATGGCAACGCGCTGTTGCTGGCCACCGGATAGCTGCGTTGGAAAGTGCCGTGCGCGCGAAGCGAGACCGACACGCTCCAGCGCGGATTCAATCCTCGTGCGGCGCTCGGTTCCACCCATGCCGCGATAACGCAACGGTATGTCGCAGTTGTCGAAAATAGTGAGATCCCGCACAAGGTTGAACCCTTGGAAGACGAACCCAATCTTCTCGTTACGCAGGCGCGATCGCTCGAAATCGGACAACGTGTGGGACAGCGCGCCGTCGATCAGGTACTCGCCGGCGCTGGGCGCCTCCAGCAGGCCAAGTAGATTGAGCAGCGTCGACTTCCCGGAACCGGAAGGACCGGTGACGCTGACGAACTCACCCGGCTTCACATGAAGATCGAGGGAACGTAGCGCCGTCGTTTCCACACTTCCGGTCCGATAGATCTTGCTGACGTTGCGAAGAGCGAGCATACGAGAAAAATCCCCAACAATTGGCGTTCACGACTTTAGAAACGGCAAGGGACAGCAACCCCGCGATCAATAAAATCGCGTAGGGAGCGCAAAAAAGTGGGGGAAGAAGCGGCGGCCTGCAGCGAGGCAAGCGGGTAATGCGTTCATCCTTGAACTCATTTACGTTTCCGATCCATCGGCTGTGAGTGCCTATGATTAATACAACATGAAGTCAGTACTTTGCAACGCTCATTCGAGATGTGTGTCACAAAGTTTGTAATGCGTGTGATTGCCGTGGGCTAGATGCCCCGTTCGTCAACACTGTAGCGTTACAACACGCTGTTCCCGTCCAGCGGAAAACCTGGTGACGTGGATGACGCACGCGTTTGCTCCATGTAGAGGCGCCGGACCGCGGCTTCGATCTCGTTTTCGTTACGCAGTGGCCGAGCAAGATTCATCATCAGGCTCAGCGCCTGTATTCTCGCTATCGCAGCGCGGCGCTGCACACGGCCAGCCATGAGTTCAAGGTGCCTAGGCGCGTTCTTCAGGGCCTGTCCGTTTACATAACGGTGATCATCTTCTTGTGGTTGGGCTGGCTCTACCTTTCCAAGCCGCGCGCCGCCAAAGACATGAAAGTGGAGCAGGGGGCCGGTGCTTCGCTGGCGGCAAGTGCCCTGGCGCCCTTGGGAGCGGCCCTCCACTCGGGATAGATTTATGGCATCTGGAACCACCGACAAGGACACGACCTGCACGTGCCTGACAGAGCAGGGCACAAAGGCCAAAGTTAGGTTGCCAGTCTGTGTCGCAATCGCTCGCGATGGCTCGGCCTACAACCCCTGCAGCCAGGACAGTCCGATGAAGACATTCCCAATCGAACTTGGCGCAATCGGCGGCGCAAGGTGCCGGGCGACAAGCGGAGTCAAGCATGGGAGCCGTTCCACACGCCCTAATTACTGTTGGGCAGAGGCCTATGATCACTTTCCCCGGATGCCCCTGGTGCAACGGTGAAATGAGCAACTTATCCGCGGCAGACACGTGTTGGGTTCCCAAGACGGGGGGAAAGACTTGATCCACAACCAGAACAGCTTAAGACTGCCAAACTGCATTTCGCATAATGTATATTATGTTAAACGTCGGCCGGTACTACGCAGGCCTGATCCGCCTCCTGCTGGCATCGCTCTTGCCTCTCCGTGGTTCCAAGGACAAAGCGAGCATTGATGCATGTGCCAGTACCTGACCGGCCCCTTCGCGGGCTGGAGCGTCAGAGGCAACTATCTAGTCAGCCCTGACGGTGACCGCATGACCCCCGAACGCATTGCCGGGCTTGCGTGGCGCGATCAGATGGAACTCAGGGTCGCCGGGTTCGCCTCCCGGCGCAAGGCCGAGGCCGGGCAGCGAAAAGCCGGTCAGCGCCAGATGGTAAAGGTCGTGGTAGTAGACCTGGGCGACTTCCGGGACCGCCACTTCGGACGGTCAGCGGGTTGACGGCGTATCCGTAGGGGCGCAGCCCCTACACCCCCAGCTAGAATGAGCGCAGGACGCGATCTAGGGGGATTCATGGAACGAGAACGACCGGAGTACCTGCAGCCCATCGAGCGACGCGGGTGGGAATTCCCATGGCTGGCCGTGATCGCAGTGGCCTTGATCGCCCTGATGGCTGGAGGCGTACACATGCTCACAAAGACAAATGCAGCATGGAATGAGCGATTTACGGCCGCCCATCCAACGGTTGCTGAGCCAGCCAGCCAAGAGAAACCCATGCTTGATGCCGGGCGGAAGGCAAAGCTTGCTGAGATCCGCAGAAAACGCGCACAGGCTGAGACGGAAGCCAAATCTGCGGGTCGAGACAAGGGTGCTAGGAAACAGCAGCTACGTTGCATAGACGGCACACTGTTCCGGCGGATCCCGGGAGGCTGGGAGAACCTACCCGGCGAATCCTGCTAACGCTGCAAACAACGCAAGATGGCCCACGTAGTAGCCGTAGAACGCCCAGCGGGTGCGCGGAACGCTTACCAATGCGTACCCGAGGCACATGACCGGCAGCGCCAGCAGTGCCCATACGTTGTCATTGTTGAGGCACAGCAGGCATATGGCGAGCAGCTGCACGCAGACTCCGGCCGGAAAGCCCTTCAATCTGCACGACGCGTATCCAGCGACCACCACTGCAATACCCCACCACTGGTAGTCAACGAACAACGGCAGTGGCCCTGCAAGCGCAGCGACGAGCCACCAGCGCCCTGCCCTGATGGACCACACCACAGACGCGGCGAGGGCGAACGACGCAAGCACGTTCAGAGGGAGCCAGTACCCGAATGCCAGGGCGTGAGCCGGTTGCGCGATCACCGCCCACATGGCGAGGCGGCGAACAGACTTGGCTATGTCGGCGCCCGGCTCGGCGAGGTTGTAGGCCATCACCAGCGCGAACACCGGGAACGCGATCCGCCCGAGCTCGCTGACGACCGGTACATAGCCACCGTAGAACACCTTGGCAACGTGATCGCCGGTCATCAGTAGCACCGCGATCCACTTCAGCAACTCGCGTCCACCACTGGTCATCACATGTCCCTCGTGGTGGTTGGAACCTTGGTCTGCGTCTCATATGGCTGAGACTCGGGGAAGGTGCCAAGCGAACGGGTCTGGCGTTGAATGACAGAGCCATTCATGCCGCCCAAGGTGCCCTGCCCCTGCACAGCCATCTGCGGTTGCTGCTGCTGCATTGCCTGATCGCTGCGCTGCCGGTACGGGTTGTAGACCGGCCCGTGACGCGCGAGCGTGCGGCATTCGGGCTGGCTTATGTCGTATGCGGTGCCCTGTTCCGTGACGCACGTGCAGGAGCCTTCAGAGCGATTGCCGAGGCCATCGAGGCCGGGGCCGGATGACATGCACACGAGCAGCGGATCGCTGACCGCCGGACGTTCGTCGAACACCGGCGCAGTCCAGGGCATCGTGGCGATGCGCGGAAGATGATCCGTGGCGTACTCACTCGCCGACTGCCAGCGCGGTTCGCTTTTCTGTGATGCGCCGAAACCCTGCGGGGACCCGCCAGCATCCGCTGTTGCGGATTGCTGGCCGGCCCCCGCACCGATGGGCGATTTTCCGTCTTCATCGAGGCGCGTCCATGCAGCCCACGCGAGGTAGATAGCCACGACGACAATGACGGGAAGCGCCATGAGTTTGAGGGGCAGCTTGGCCTTGATGGTGTGCACTTCGGCCGACTTGTAGCTGCCGAAGCTGGCGGACGGCAGAAGTCGCGTAGTGCGCTGGGCCAGTTCGCGTTTGCCGGACGATTTAATGTCCTCTTGCAACTCGCCCCAGCGGAAAACGTCGATGAATTTCGTGCCGAACCGACGCACAACGTGCGAGTGCGATCCGATCAGGCCGCGCACGAACGGGTAAAGCTGATTGGGCTGCTGAAGAGTCCAAACGAAGTCCAACCCGCGATGGCGATGCTCTGCTAGATCGAGTACGTGTTTGGGTGTGGCCTGCTTGGTTGCATCGTGCAAGTGGCCGAACCACTTCCACGCCTCATCGACAAAAATCAGCGAGCCATCAGGCACGATGTGGTTGCCCTCAGCATCTTTGGCATTCCAGTCGCGTGCGTCATCGAGCGCTGTGGCGAGTCCAGGCTGCAACCCGTCGATACCGGCAGCAAACAATGGGCGTGTGCCGTCCTTCGATTCCTTCAACAAGCGCTCCATCATGAGAGCCGTTTTGCCGTTGCCGGGCTGGCCGGTAAAGATCTCGATAGGCACCTTAAGTCCTCCGCACCAGCACAGCGCGTGCGGCATTGACGCCGAACTTGGTCACCACTGCTGAGGCGATCATGGTGCAGGCCTGATCGAACTTCATCATGCCGGCGTAGGCAATGAGAACGGAGCCCCACTGGCCGCCCGGCGCGCCGCCGCCGATGTTGGACTGCATGTTGTCGATCCACGGCTGGACGGCAAATTCATGCGTTGCCCAGGCGATGCCAAGCCACGCCATTGCGGTAACGATCCACGTGCCGATCTGAGAGCGAAAGATAGCTGCAAGGCCGGACAGCAGCGAGGCGATGAAAAGTGGCATCAGGAATCCTTAGTGGCAACAATCCGAAGGGAGCCGAGCGCCGCAAGGCCCATCACGAAAAATGAGCCGAGGGAGAGCCAGTTGCAGATGGGCGTGGCGTCGATCTGGATGCTGGTGCCCATGAAGCTGACAGCGGGAATGGCGGGACAGGAACCGCTCCAGCCGTAACCGGCCGTGTTGGGTTTCGTGGGCTGGCCGGTGCCGGTAACCCATGCATCGGACCCGGGCAAGGTGCCGGGATTGACGCTACCGCCGGTACCGGTAAGTGCGTTGCGAATCGCAGCCAGGTCACCGTTATCGCCAGAGCCACCAGAGGCCTTTTCAAGTGCGCACGCAGTGCGCCACTGCATCAGGAGCGATGTGTACTCCATGGCATCACACTTATCGCCGGTGCAAATGGGCTGCGCATTGCACTGGCCGCCTGCGATGTTGCGGTTCCTGCGCGTGTTGCAATCGATACGCCACTGGATACGCGCTTGGCCGCAAAGGATCGCGGATCCGCTGCACGATGGCGGGGTTTTGCAGTCGTCGCCACCGGAGAAAGAATCAGGCTCTTTCTCACCCGGCTCGCCGCTTTCTTCATCGGGTTGGCCGTCGCCGTCAGAGTCCTTCTTGCAGGTTCCGTCCTTGCCGCGCGCCTCGCCCTGAGCGCACTGACCCTCACCGGGCAAGCACTTGCCGTCAGGCGATTTGATGTTGCCTGCGGGGCACTCGCTCTCTTTTGTTTTGCAGGTGCCGTCCTGCTGAAGAACCTTGCCATCGGGGCACGGTTCCGGCTCACATTTGCCGAGTGAGTTGGCCTTGCTGTTGCCGGGGCACTTGCCCTCGGGCGGTTCGCAGACCTTAAGTAGGGCGTTCCAGTAGAAGCCCTCGCCATAGTGCTCGCACGTGCCCTTTTCGTCTTCCTTGCAAGTGCCGCCGACGGAGTTAAACGTCATGCTGCCATCGGAATTGCTGTACCACACACCGTCGCAGCCATTCTGGCAACCCATGCTGCCGTTGCGCGCCTTGCCGCCCGAAGACCACGGGCCGACGCCGGTATAGGCATCACGCTTGTCGCAGGTCTTGGCTATGGGGTATGCAGATGTAGCGGACGTGAGGCCCCTGCACGCAACTGTTGCCCCTGCACCGTAGCCCTTGTAGCTGCATCGAAAAGTGCGAAGTGATGATCCCTGAGTTCCGGGAGTGCAGGCGTCAACGATGTTGCCTGGACCGCCAACGTTTGAGCCTGCGGGGTTGGCGGCAAGCCATGCACGACTGTCAGACAGAGCGAGGGCGCACTCAGCGTATGCCATGCCCTGATCACAATTGAGGTATCCACCATTGGGATAGGCGCACTGCTGTGCAGCCTGTGCGCGGTCGATGCCAGCGCCGCCGCCGGTATAGACACCGGCGAGAATAAAGAGTGTGAGCATGACGCGCAGTGCGGCGCGCATCAGCTGAAGTCCACGAAGATGATTGCGCAGGCGACCAGCCATGCGCCGAGCCAGATCCAGCCTTCCATAACACGTCCCCTGCCCCGTTGTGGCGCGTCCCAAGAGACCGGCGGGAGGGAGTCGGCCCTGCCCGCCGGTGGTTATTACAGGGCGCGGCGCACCCACTTGTAGACGGAGATGCCGACGTACACGAGGATCACGGCAGCGCCGATACTCGCGACCGCCGTCTTGGCGGCTTCGATGGCGCTGACCGCACCGGCGACATCCACGCCACCGCCGCCGCCCGAGGCCATGGCCGGGAGTGCGAGCATCGCGGTGGAGCCAGTGGCGACCAGGGCGGCAGTCTTGCCCTTCAGGGAATTGATGAACTTCTTCATGTGTTGCTCCTAGTGATGGATGGACTTGCGAATGAGCCGGAACGCGTAAGCCACAGCCCACAGGAGCGCGATCTTTGCCCCTATCAACTGCGCATCCTCAACCGGCAGCTCCGGCAGTAGTGACGGCTGAGGAATCCAGACCACCGCCGTGCAGGTGCCCGTCGTGGCGTCGAAGTTCGCTTCTAAGCACGCGGGCATCAGCACGGCCATGGGTTATGCCTTTGTGGGGATGGACGGAGCAGACTTCGCGCCCAGGGGAACGAGGTCGACGTAACGCTTAAGCGTCAGGTCGCCGTACTGGCCGAGCGCGAAGGACTTGGGGTCGATGTCGTACTCACCCACCGGGTAGGCCGGACGCTGGCCGAGGCCGACGCGGAACGGCAGTTCATACCCGTTACCCAAGTCGAGGCCAGCCATCTGCGAGCGCATGATGGTTTGGGTTTTTTGGTTGTGCTGCTCTTCGACGGCAGCAGACTTCACGCGGCAGATTGGCATAGTTCTTCTCTCACGAATTTGTGTAGGGCGTCACCCTTGGCAATACCGCGAAATCTTCCGGGGTGACCGTCTCGGAGGATGCGGGCCTCGCATACGTCAGACCACGAATGGCCGAACGCACCGCGCAGAACATTGAGTGCCGGGCCGACCTGACGCTCCATCCAGAGCACCATCGCCTCGGCAGATACTTCGACTTGCTTGCGAATCGTTTTGAGGCGGGTACACACGCCTTCGATGAGTTCGCTCATGACGCTGTATGCCCCGCGCAGATACGCGCCGGGATCAAGCAATGTGTCCAGGGGGACTTCAACATGCTTACCGTACAAGCGGACCTCAGCACGCACCCATGGCGACGATGGAAGGCCAAGCTGCTTGCCCTTCTCGTACACGCACAGCTCTTTGTGGCCTTTTCCGCCGACATAGAGGGTTGAGCCGGTGCCGTGGCCCTCATCGGACATGAAGCGATGCCTAGGCGGGCAACCGCCCTCGCAGAAGTCCCCGGCAGCGGCGCGCTCTCGCAGCGCATGCACGTCCAACCGGGTGCCTTCGTAGTCGTCGTGGGCGCAGTCCACCCGACTGATGCGCGCGCGAAGCATCGTGGCCTGCTTGTGGACGTGAGCCCAGTTTTTCACCCATTTGCAGCCTGCGCCGGTCAGGCTGACGCAGATGGTTTCCTTGTTGCCGCTGACGCCGATGCGACCAACAAGCTCGCCGTCGCGGTCGATGAGAAATGCTGACAGCGCATAGAAGTTCCAGTTCTTCTCCCGGAGAGCGCCTGCAACGACTTCGCCACGAAAACCGAACAGCTTGTACAACAGAAGCTCGATGTTGCTGCAGCGAAAGTCATCAACAACCGATTGGGGCATCACAAGGGTCAGATAGTCGATGATCGCGGTTTGCTGACCCTTTTGGCCCGTGTTACTCCCCGGGCCAACCTCCGCCCTTCCCTGCCCCTTTTCACCGGTCGATACCGGGGAAAAGCCCTCGCTCGACGGCATGCAGGCGAGCATCAAGCGTGCGGAATCAGCCACGGTTAGCCTCCGCAAGTTCAGCGTAGCGAGCAGCGCCCAGCAGATCGCCGGCCTTGCTGGCCTCCACCTCAAGATGACGCAGGCGGCTGGGCGTTGGCAGGAATTCTGCACGTGCCTGGGCCACGAATGCTGCGTCACGGATTGCGCGGGAAGCGGACCGCTCGCGGGCGTCGATCAGCCAGTTGCCGATGCGCACAACGCCAAAGGCGATGAACATGGAAGCGGCGATCAGGGTGACGATGCAGGCAACGGCGCTCACCGCGGAACTCGCCGGATCTGATAGATATTGACGGGTAGGCCCGCACGCTCTTCGCGCAACTGGCGGACCTCGCGGACAACCTCGGCATCCCGTCGATCGATAAACGTGCCTACGACGACGCGGCGCATGCGCACGCAGTGGAAGAGTTCGAACATGGTCCTGCCCCCTCCCCTAGCCCCTAGAACCCCGCCAGCGGCCTAGGGGAGCCGGCTGGCGGGTGCACTACATGGTCCATGTAGTGCGGGGGTGATTAAATACCCCTTGTACTGCCAATACAAGGGGCTAATAGTCCAATGGACATAAATGTTTTGCTTGACAAGGCTAAAGAAGAGTGCGGGGTCCAGATGGAAAAGGACCTTGCGAAGCGCCTTGGCGTGAGCCCTCAGGCGGTGTCGAACTACCGAAAAGGCCGAGCGCTACCGGACCCGGTGGTGGCGGCGACCCTCGCTGGACTGACGGGCGTTCCGCTGGCGCGGGTACTAGGAATCGTCGGTGAGGCGCGAGCAATAAGCCGCGAAGAGAAGGCCGTTTGGAGGAAGCTGGCTGCAAGCGCCATGCTACTGGCCATCAGCATCGGAATCAGCGCAACACCTACTGCCGCAACGGCTTCGACGGGTTCGGCTAAGGCCGGAATGTATATTATGTAAAACTACTGCGGCCGGAGTGAGGTACCACTGTCGGTGTTCCTAATTTATGTCCTTTTGTTCCTAGATCGCGCCCCCTATTGAATTCAAAGGCTTTTTTCTACCCAAAACGCCAGCCGGGACATCAATTAGGAGCAAATCATCGTCAATAGTGATCCTAATTGATGTCCCGAGATGGGCTCTGGCCGAGCCAGTGTTCCTAATTCGTGTCCTTCGGTGAGCTCTTCTTAGCTCTCTGCTTGGAGCTTGTCTTCCGTGGGCGAGCGGTCACCTGGCTTCTCCTAAGCGCAGCCTCTAGATCCGCCGGCAAGTTCTGGAGCTTGGCCAGCTGCTCTTCTAGAGCTGCACATCGGCCCCGCTGATTGTCCGCCGTTTGTACTGCCGCCGCAGTGGCTGTGCGTGCCTTTTCGAGGTTACCTCGCATCTCTGCTTCAATCGACGCATGTCTTTTCAGTGCGCTGGCTAGCTGCGCCTGCAACACCTTGCTCTCTTGTCTAGCGCGATCAAGATCACCCAATGCGCGGTTTTCGACAGATCTGACGTGCTCAGCCAGGCTCTCGCGCTCAGATCTCGCTGATTTTTCAGTCTCTTGGAGCCTGTCGTAGAGCGCCTGGCGTGAGGCCTCCACTTGCTCAAGCCGCTGAATAGCGGTGGTTCGTTGCTCGGCCAGTTCCGCAGCCTGCAGCTGAAGCTGATCGACCAATCGCTGCAATTCGGTGGCCCGGGCGCAGGCGAGGCGTTCCGCAGCAATTGCCGCCTCTGACCTCGCAAGGACAGCACTCATCTCACCTGCAAGCGCCTTGGAGATGTTCGTGTCGATTGAGCGGGCCGAGCTTGCCAGCCGCTACGTCAATGGCGACTGGTCAGAGATTGGAAGGATCATGCCGCTGGTGGATCGGTACGTGCGTACGCCGGGTTGGGCAGTTCCAGTCATGGATTCGTACCTTACGCTTTGCGAACGATCGCGAGCGCATTACCCCTCCGCTGCGTTCGCGGATCAGGTGCTGGCGATCCTTACACTTGGCCCCGAGGCGCTGCCAGGCTGGCGCGGCACATTGTTCTACGCACGAATCGCCGGCCTCATTCAGTACTTGTCCCATCGGGACGCACCAATGAGCGCCCCTTTGGCGCAGGCCTTCCTTCGGACACTCGACCACCTGATCGACATGGGCGACCGTCGCAGTGCCGCACTGCAACTGGGAGAGGGGTTTCGCGACATTCGTCTGAACACTTGAAGAACGCGAGGCCGTGAGTCGCTCCGGTTAATAGCCTGCGCATAAGGCGGCCACTCGTGGGGCTAAAGCCGTCGTTCGCATGCCAGAAATTGGTCTCGCCTACCCCCGGTAAATCTCCCTAATCCCCTACCCTTGTCGATGCCCGCTTCCGGCGACGAGCGGTCATGGAGTGCTTGGGCAAGTGTCCTCTGTAGGCTGCAGATTGCCGGCGCGTAAATTGGACGGTCCAGTATCCTGTTTGCGGCAAAGAAGTTGTCGCGTCACGATATGGAATTACTAGAACAGGAAGTTTCGATGAATCGCTCCAAAGCAAGACTTGACTACTTCAGTGGCTTCCCGGTGCTGCTGAATCTTGATGCCCCCGAGATGCTCAAGAAGGCGAAACTTGACGGTCGCACCTGTGATGTTTACCTGGACCGTCGTGGTCGCAAGATTGAGGTATCTGGCCTCACCCGTGACTACCACCTATACGTCTTAGGCTCAAGAACGGCGAGCCACTTCTCACACGAGCCAGTTGAGTGGTCAACGGACACGCTTCTGGCTAAGGGCAAGCTCGTCTTTCGAACCGCGCCAAAAGAGACTCTGGTGCCTTTTACGCTCGTGCTGGATGGATCTTCCCCGTACAAGATTCCTTCGAATATTCGGCCGCATGACATTATCTCTATTGAGGCGGTCCCTCCGATGCCCGAAGCCATGCTCCTAGGGCTGAAATTTGTTCACTCGGACGGCTCATTTTTCACCTACTTCCTAACCCCAGACCTACTTCATTTCATTCGCTTTGACACACCAACAGAACTGACCGATTTCAAGGTGGAGTACGTCGGTATCGCATGTGGGAAGAACGGAAGTAGCAACGTGTTCAAGCGTGCCACTGCCCACGAGAAGGTGGTCGAAATTTCAGGGGCTTTCCAGCGCATTTACGGAAATCGTGACCTGTTCATTTTTGCGTATAACCCAGCTTTCGCCCTCATCACTGAAATGCATGGAGGCGTCGTCTTGACGACAGATGCTGTCCTCAAGAGCATCATTTCTGGAGGGGAGAACAGTCTATTTGAGGCTATCGAGGCGTCGCTAATTGCGGCGTTTCAACCTTACTACAACACAGAATTTAAGAGCTTCCCTGCGAATCGACCGAACTGGTTGCGGGGTGGATTCGGTGATCTTGACGGTATTGTTCTCGGTGTCGACAAGATCAGTGTCACGCTAGCAACGGATAGTTCCTTTAATGTCGAAGGCTCTTGGTCCTTTGGTCGCTTCCGTTCCGATGCGCGTTCGCCGCACCGTCTGCATCACATTGAAATCTCAGTCAGCAAGTCAACCGATGCGTAAACGGGTTCAGCCACAATTTGAATTCATGTCGCAGTGCAGGCTATCCGTCCTGTGACCGTCAAGTTTTGACCTTGCAGGCTCGCATTTCGATGGATCGTGCGACTGCGGTAGGCAATCGCACAGGCATCTGCGCGTGGAACCTCAATGCCCCCCCCCGCTGCGAAACGAGCGCTGGCCCGAGGAATTTGATGGCGGAAACGGGGTGCCCATCCTTACCCTCGATAAACATCCCTAATCCTAATGTTGGATAGCAGTTCCCCCACCCTACCCGTTGGGCCAGGGTCCGCTTCCGGCCAACAGCAGCCGCTCCCTCTACGTAAAATGCTCACCTCCAAGTAGATGATTCCTTAGGCGCCCAAGCATGGAACCCATTGGTGCTGGACCTTGCTGCTGGATTTCAATCTCTACCAATGCCAGCGCATGCCTACCTTTGCGTTCCATGAGGTCTCTTCGCCGTCAAAGCTCCACGTGTAGTCGGCGTCTGCAAAAAAATAGCCGGTAGCGCTGACCTGACAGGTACCGCCCACCCCTGCTTCGCCCCAACTGTCGCCAAGGTCGGCGGTAAAGGGGACGTAGCCCCGTGCACTGGAGAACTCGGTGGTCGGTGCGCCGCTGAACTGGTGCCAAGCGTTGGCGCGTATCCACCAACTTGTGGCGCGCATACCTGAGCTGACTGCTCTCTCGCCGGTACGGTTAAGCCGCAGGCCCAGTCGGCCCACGGTGGAATCGCCATCGGTGTAACGGACCCGTGCAACGGCATCGACCAAGTCGTCCAGCGTGATCTTCTGCCAGATCAATTGAGCCTGGGGCTCGATGCGCCAGCCTGTCCGGCTGGGCTCGCCACTGCCGGCTTGCCCGATAAGCCACGGCCAGCCGGCTTCCACGGAAGCAAGCACGCCATCGCCATTGGTGAAGATGTCCGGCAGGCGGGTGGACCGCGCACGGAAGTCATACCAGGTGTATTGAGCAACGACATCCACGTACGCGCCACGGGGGGAGAACGCTGTCCAGTAGGTGCCGATAGTGCGCGCGTCGAACTCGTCGGTGCCGGCATGGAACTCGTAGTCAGGGAACGTATGACGCACTCGACCACGAGCCTTGCCATAGGCCAGGTAGCTGCCGGCGTGCTGGTGGCTGCCGTCCTCGCTGAGAGAGCGGTACAGGTCCACGCCAACCTGCAGCACATCGAACGCATAGTCGAAGCCCGGTCCCCGGTCTCCGTAGATGCCCTGGCTCCCTCCGTCACGTTCGCCGTCATGATGCAGCACGCGTAACCACGCGCCAGCAAGGCCAGTCCCTCCTGACGAGAGGTCGTCCCGTTGCTGCAGCATATGCTCTTCGCCTACGCGCTCATGCAACGTATCAACCACGGCTCGGCCGTAGATTGCTGCCATGGTTGGCAATGCCGCGGCCAGCGACACCTCCTGCCGGTAGGCCGGCGTGGGCATGGGGGGCGTCGGCGGCACCGGCGGCGGAAGTGGCGGGTCCGGCGGCGGCACCGGCGGTTGCGGCGGCGGATCCGGTGGAGGAAGCGGCGGAGGATCAGGGTCTGGATCTGGCGGCGGCGGCGGGGGTGGGGGTGGTGGTGGTGGTGGTGCTGGGCACGGTGGAGAGGGCGCACCTGGGGCGGCGCAATCGATTACCGACCGCAGGAACCAGCTGTTGTCCGTGTCGCTGCTGCTCGCATCGGCAACTCCGCCTTGATAGAGGAAATACTCATATGGGCCGGCGACGACCGGGCTGGAAAGGCTGAAGGCGCCGGCCGATGTGGTTGCGTTGACGGACTGTACGAGCAGGATGCCGTTGGATTCGGTCACCGCGCCACTGCCCCCGGTGTTGCGCACCTGGATGCGACTCTGGCCGGCGCCCGCACCGTCCACGATGACCAACCGGTCCGATGCCGATCCATCTGTGTCCAGCCAAGTGTTCATGGCCAGCAGCCCGTCGTAGCCGACGTAATCGGTGACGGTCAGCGCCATGTAGCTCTCCGGCAGCGCCGGATCGCCGAGCGGTGCCCCGAAATCAATCAAACCCGCCTGATGCGAGAGCGACGTCAGCAGCGATGAGTCGCTCATCAGCCACGTGCTGTCATTCAACACGACGGTTGAAACGCTGTCGGGGCCGGTCTGGGCGAAGCCAGACAACGAAGAGCGCTCTGCATGGATGTAGGCATCGGCCGGATCACCGCCCAGGTTCGCGCCCACGTACAGCCATTGCCCGCTTCCGCCGACGGTGGTGTTCGTGAGCTGGACGTTCACCCCGTCACTGCCATTCACGTAGATCGTGGGTCCATCTACGTTGCTGAGCCGGCTGTCGGCAAAGTCCGCTCGCGGAAAGAAGCCGCTGAGCCACAACGCGGGCGCACCCTGCCCGTAGCTGGAGACATCCGTGTTGGACGCACTGACCCGGCCACCGTATGCCGCGAGAACGCCCGCCGTCTGCGCGCCGTCGACAATGACATCGACGTCGTCCAAGGACACCATTCCGGCCTGCGCGACGACACCATGACTTCCAGTCCCCACTGTCTTGACGGTACTGGAGGCCAACCGGACTTCCCCGCCATTGCGCGCCACCGCCCCCCAGGAGCTGTCGGCGCCCGTGCCGCTGATCACCAATCCGGTTCCCTCGAAAAGGCCTGTAGCCTCGGCGGCAATCACACCTTCAGCATCCTCGTTCGTGCTGATGAGTGTCCCGCCGCCAGACAGTGACACGTGGCCAAGCGAGTCCCTTACAGATACAGCAGACCATCCCGCGCTCACGTTGACGGTGCCTGCCAGCAGCGCCTGCGAGCCCAGAGCGAAGATGCCACCGCCGGTTGCGGAGGACACGTTCAAGGCGCTACTCGCTTCACTCGTGAACTGCGAGCCCGTATCGAGATAGATGGCGCCTTCCCCGCTCTGGTTCTGAACGCCAAGTGTGCTGCCACCGCGCAGGAGGAAGCTGGCCGAATTGCTACCGACGATGCCTTGCTTGCCGCCCAGCACGTTCAGGCTGCCGGCATTGAAGAACACGCGGCTGGCGTTGTTGTCAATGCCGATCGAACCCGTTCCCGCAGCGGTAATGGCCGCCTGACCCGCCAGCGTCAGTTCGGCGCCCTGGACCAGCGCCGCACCGTAGCTGTTGCTTCCCGTCTGGATCTGCGTGTCCGTCAACGAGGCAACGCTGCCTGCGGTCATGTACAGGCCCCAGCTCTGCTCCCCTACCAGGAACCTTCCGCGGGTGTCGTTCAACCGCGCGGGCGCAAGTGCACCCGTACCCCACCACCCGACGCTGCGATTTCCCAAGGTGAGCGAGGTGTCGGTCAGGTTCGTTCGCGACCCCAACACGGGCGAGGCGTAGGTAGCGCTGAAGATGTTGTAGATGCCCGTCGAATAGTCGCCCAGCTCGAAGGTTCCATTGGTGACGTTGAGCTCGGATTCGCCCGCTACGAAGCCGCCGAACGTGCGCCCGGCACCTGTGATGCCGCTGCCGATCCGCACGATCGTATTGGTTGCGTTTATCTGCGCGAAGCTGCCGTTCTGCCCAGGCAGCCCACCGCCCGGATCCGTGTTCATGACCTGCAGGCCATAGCCGAGCGTGGTGGGAATATCGATGATGGAGCTCTCGACATTGACCACGCCGCCGCCGAACGCTGCCACCACCGCCAGGGTCTGCGTCGGAACGTAGCTGGTGCCCGGGTGCAGCGTGAGCGTGGCATTGCGCAGGGTCAACGTACCCTGTGTGGTGGCCACGGCGTTGGCGAGCCGTTCCGGCGCCATGTACACGGTGGAATCGACGAAGGTCGCGTTTGCAGGGGCATAGGCGGCGCCTGGCCCGCTGAACACGGTGATGGGGCTGAAGTAACTGCCTGCGGGACGTTCGGCAACCGCCTGGTAGCCGGTGAATGTGGCGGTGGTGCCATAGGCCACGCGCACCACATCCCAGACGGTCTGGGTGATGGCTCCATCGGGCAGGTTGTAGGTGCCGCCATCGCACAGGGAGAGCCCGCGCGGATTGGTGGTAACGCCGAAGCAACCCTGTGGCGCACCGGGATCGGTAGAGAGGAGCGTGCCGCTGCCGACGGATTCGGCGACATCCGGCGGCGCATCGGGCGGCGGGGCGGCAAACGCCGGTTGAGCGGCCCACTGCGCGATGACCATCGCCAGCGATGCTGCCAGGCATCTCGGTGGAGGAAAGGCGCCGAAGGGATGTGGTTCGATCGGTGGAACCATGGCAAAGCTCCTGGTCGAGGCAGTTCCATCGCGGCCGGACGCTTCAGCTGCTCGGCGGCTAGATCGGCACCACGGCGGGCGGCGACCAAGCGCCATCCAGGATGGCCGCATCCGGCCAGTAGGTGCGCACATACAGCGAGAACGGAGCCCCCCTTGGCGATGGCAACCAGTTGCCTTGCAATGCCGGGTCGCTTGGCGGGTCCGGCTGCACATACAAGGTCAGACTGCCATCGGCCCCGCGGACCAGGTCCTGGTTCTTCGTGCCCAGTGAGAAACGGTCAACCGGGTTGGGAAAGAAGAAGTGCTGGGCGTCGTACAGCGTCAGCGACCAGAATCCTTTCACCGGGGGCTCGCCCTTGGCGAAAGTCACGGTGTAACGCTGGCTTCCGTCCAGTCGCGCGCCGTTGGCATCGAGGTCCTGGTAAAAGTAGGTCGCTTCGTTCGGCTTGTTTACATAGATGTTCGACTTGGCTACTGCCGTGCGGCTGAAGTAGTCGGTGCCGAACCGGGCACCGTTTCGGATGGTGGTCCAGTTGCCCGGCAACGGAATTCCGAAGTTGCGGAACTCGAGCAGCGGTGCGATCAGTTCGCGCTCGGTCCGTACCGCTTCGTCGGTGATCGTCGCCTTGAGGGCGGGGTCACGTGCAGCGGCATCGACCAGCGCCAAGGCCTTTGCGTATTGGGCCTGCTCGCCCGGAAGCGGCGTGGTGTCGGCCAGTACCGTGGCCAATTCGTCCCAGAACGTGGCCGGGTCCACCTTGGGCGCTTCGCTGCCATCCGGTTGCGGCGGGGGCGCGGGAAAGTCCGGCGTGCTGCTCCAGTCGCGTGTCTTCATGCGGCCATCGAACTGTGACAGTGGGTACATGTCGATCTGGCTCAACAGTGCCTGCACCGCTTGTCGATCTTCTTCAGTGTCGTCAAGGAAGACGCGTGGTATGGCGTAGCCACTGAAGGTGGTGCTGCGGAAGACACGGTTGATCTTCTCCGGCGGCTCCCCCTTCCAGTCTGGCCCCACCAGCAGGTAAAACCCCGGCGGCGTTGCGTACATGCTGCCCAGCTCGGCGAAGCTGTCGGTCCGCGTGTCGACCACCTGGTACACCCAGAAGCGGGTGCCGAAATCCGGCACCTGCAGGACGACCGGTTCAATGTCCAACGCCAGTGGACCGCCGCCATACACCACGTCCTGGTTGGGGCACGCCACCTCACGTTCGCTCGGTGCGACATAGTCGGTCAGCATGCTCAGCTGGTTGGGGGGCGCCGCCGGCAGGACCCCTCCCAGCCGGCCCGGGCCAAGGAGTGACTGGAAGTTCACCCGACGGTTGTAAATGTTCACCATCGGCCATGCCCAGAAGTACACGTCTCGCGCCGCCGATCGGGCATAGGCTTCGGTCAGTCGCGTGCCCGGCATGGGGCCCGCGGTTTCATCTGATGCAGACGTGGGCGAACGGTGCGTTTGGTCTGCCATGGCAGTTCCCGTGCGGTGGGCCGATGCCACGATGCTGGGGTATGCGCAGAGCGCCCGCCTCTGGTGTTCTACGCAGGGGAAGCCAGTAAAAGTACGGTGTCGCCTCTACCTGGCTTTGACCAGATTTCGCCGAATAGCTTATCTCTGGCCACCCAGCTGCCGATATCTCACCGCTAATCTGCCGGGTCCGCTATCGGCCAGTAGCAGACCTCTGCCCTACCCCTGATAACGATCCCTAATCAGCGTGCTCGCGTCACTGGTAGCTGAACAGGGACGATGCCGACGATCTATTCACTGCGCTCGGGTAGGCCGCGCCACGAATTGACGATCACAGGAAGAGTCACCGCTCCCTAGCGCCTCTAGAGTCTGAGCCGCTCTTTAGCGCAGCGCAGCGATCAGCGCTTGATCCTGAGCCGTCTTGAGCCGCTCGGCAACTACCTGGCTCAACAGCCTGGCGTGAGCAAAAATGAGACGGCGTCGGCCGCGATGAATGCAAGCAAGACGCTCTCTTTGTCGATCGTGCCTATCCGCAGCCCAGATCAGCTTCGAAAGGCAGTGCCAAGTTGGTGCATTCCATTACATGCCATTGTTCTGCATAGGCATTTTGCCTGGGAATTTAATCGGCAGCACTCAATGCGTGCTTGGCTTCAGCCAGCAGTCGCTAACGAGGACCAAGGTGAGAATCCTCCCTGTTACTTACCGCCAGCCTGTTTACATCCTCCAAGAAGCCGTCACCAAGCCTCGCTGCCGCTGCCCAAGCGTCGGTTCGCCATAGAGCAACGCCCGATACGGCCATCAGGATGATGCCCCACAAGGAAGAGGCAACAGAAGCCGAAATGCTTACGTTGTTGGAACCGGCTATAAGCGCAAAAAGTAACGTTGCTCCTGAGAAAGCCGACACGAAGTAGATAGCCCAGAAGACCAGATTCCACTTCGCTCGCTTCGTAGCCGTTGCCGCCTTGGCCTTCCAACCAACCCGCTGGGCATTCTGATCCCACTCAACCAGGCTCCATACGTCGGCGAGATCACCTAGCATCCGACAAACCTCAGCACCTGATCGATCACAGACCCTTCTGACCACAGCTGCCGGCAGATAGGCGCCGAACAACTGGCGCGAAAGCACCTCCACACTTAATGCGTCGAGTTCCCACGGATTCTTCCAATGCTGAAGGAATTCGCGTCGGCGGACGAACTGAAGATCTCTTCGGCCAATCAGCCACCGAAAGCCCCCAAGTACCAGGATAGCCAAACCCATGACCATCTTGAGCTGACCCCCGGCCAGGCCTATCAAATGCTCCATATTCCCCCGGCCACGATCGATGCGTTACTCGAACGATCACCGACCAGGTGTGGCAGGTCAACATCTAGATCTCACCCAGGCAGATAATTGCCTAAGGCAGCCTCGTAACGAAACTGGATTCCGTCAGGCGCGCGACCTGAAACACAGCGTGGCGGCCCTCCTCCTGCTGGTCCACCGTCCGGGCGGCTAGCACCATGGCCGCCCCCGCTGGCTCCCTGACCAGAACCAGTCACAACGCGCCGCTAAGTGGAGAGCGCCAAACGCCTGTCGCGCGGCTATGGCGGTCCGGCAATCAAGCCGGCCTTCACAACTACCACGCCACCCCGAATGCAACTATGCAAGGACGCGACCTGCCCCCCTCGGTAACCTATGCCCCACTTTCGCCGTCTTTTTGGTCGTTGGCTCCGCCTGCGTCGTCTTGTCCGTTGGCGCTGGCGTGAGCGCCAGGCCTCGGTCCCGGCCATCGAAGCCACCGAGGTCCCCCTGCGCGCCGCGCTGTACAGCGTTGAACAGATGGAGGTGTACGGCCGCGCCCTGGCGCGCCAGCATCGGGTGCGGATGCGACCAGGCGCAGAGCGCCTGCTCGATCGCCTGCAGGCCAACGAGCGTGTCCTGGAAGATGCCAACACCCTGCTCAGCAACGTAGTGCGCGAACAGCGGCCGGTGACCCCGGCCGGGGAATGGCTGCTCGACAACTACTACCTGATCGAAGAACAGATCCAGACCGCGCGACGCCACTTGCCGCGCGGCTACAGCCGGCAGTTGCCTTCGCTGGTCGCCGGCCCCTCGGCCGGGTTGCCGCGCGTGTATGAGCTGTCGATGCAAGCGATCGCGCACGGCGATGGCCGCATTGATGCCGATACGCTGGGCCGCTTCATCGCCTCGTACCAATCGCTCGCGCCGCTGAGCCTGGGCGAACTGTGGGCGGTTCCGATCATGCTGCGCCTGGCGCTGCTGGAGAATCTGCGGCGGATGGCGGCGCGGGTGATGCGCGACGGGACGGACCGTGGCCTGGCTGCCCAATGGGCGGACAGCCTCAATCGCGCGGCGTCGGACACTCCGACCGATGTCGTGCTCGTGGTGGCGGACATGGCACGCTCCGAGCCGCCCTTGACCGGCGCCTTCATCGCCGAGCTGACCCGCTCGCTGCAGGGGCGCGGCGGCGCGTGGGCCATGCCCATCGCCTGGCTGGAACAGTGGGCCGCCGCGGCTGGGCAGCGCATCGACGAACTGGTCGCCGCCGAGGGGCAGCAGCAGGCGGCTGACCAGGTCTCCATCGGCAACAGCATCGGCAGCCTGCGCTTCCTCTCCACCATGGATTGGCGCACCTTTGTCGAAGACATGAGTGTCGTCGAGCAGCGGCTGCGGGAAGACCCGATGGCCGTCTATCCGGAGATGGATTTCGGCACCCGCGATGCCTATCGCCATGTCGTAGAGAAGATCGCGCGCGGTAGCCGCGTTGCAGAAGAACGCGTTGCGACCATCGCGCTGGATCTGGCGCGGGCGGCCGCGCCGCTCGATGGGCCACGTACGCACGTGGGCTATTGGCTCGTCGGCGAAGGCGTGAACGCGACTGTCGACGCCGTGGCCGAGGCGGCACCGCGCCGCCGCAAGGCACGGCGACTGGCGCATCGCGTGCCCCTTGCCCTGTACCTGCTGCCGATCGCCCTGCTGGCGGTGGTGGCGACCGCTGGTCTGCTGGCCTCGGGCAGTGGCTCGGTGCCCGTCTGGCTGGCCGCGCTGTTCGGGCTGCTGGTGTTCAGCGAGCTGGGCATCGTCCTGGTGAACTGGACGGCAACGGTACTGGTCACGCCCAGGCCGCTGCCCAAGCTCGATTTCAGCGAAGGTATCCCTGCCGCCTGCTCCACCGTGGTCGCGGTCCCCTCGATGTTGTCCAGCATCGACGGCATCGATGTCCTGACCGAAGCACTGGAGGTCCGCTTCCTGGCCAACCGCGACCCTCAGCTGCGCTTCGTGCTGCTGACGGACTTTCTCGATGCCGCGGCAGCCGAGACGCCGACGGACGACACGCTGCTCGCGCACGCCGTGGAGCGTATCGAGGAATTGAACAGTCGCTATGCGGCCGAGCGCGGCGATCGCTTCTACCTGCTGCACCGCCCCAGGCAATGGAACCCGGGCGAAGGGGTGTGGATGGGGCACGAGCGCAAGCGCGGCAAGCTGGCAGCCCTCAATGCCCTGCTCCGCCAGGGCGATGCGGCCGCGTTCATGCGCACTGTCGGTGACACGGCGGCCCTGATCGGCGTCCGCTACGTCATCACCCTGGATTCGGACACGCAGCTTCCGCGGGATGCCGCACGCGCCTTCGTCGCCACCCTCGCGCACCCGCTCAACCGCCCGCGCTTCGATCCGGCGCTGCAACGCGTGGTGGAGGGTTACGGCATTCTGCAGCCCAGCGTCGGCACCAGTCTGGGCACGCGCCGCACCTCGCGGTTTGCGCGGATGTTCGGCAGCGAGCCCGGCATCGATCCATACTCGCGCATGGTCTCGGATGTCTACCAGGACCTGTTCGACGAAGGCTCATTCGTCGGCAAGGGCATCTATGACGTCGAAGCGTTCGAGCATGCGCTCGAGGGCCGCCTGCCCGAGAACCGCATCCTCAGCCACGACCTGCTGGAAGGCTGCTATGCACGCGCCGGCCTGGTCAGCGATGTGCGCCTTTACGAGGACTATCCCGAGCGCTACGCCGCCGATGCCAAGCGCCGTGCGCGCTGGATCCGCGGCGACTGGCAGCTGTTGCCCTGGTTGATGCCGTGGACACCGCGCCCGGGATCGGGATGGGAACGCAACCGGCTCAGCCTGCTGTCGCGCGGCAAGTTGCTGGACAACCTGCGCCGGAGCCTGGTGCCGATCGCTGCCTTGGCCTTGCTGGTGGCGGGTTGGCTGTATGCCGAACGCCCGGCTGCGTGGACGGCATGGGTGCTGGCACTGTGGTTCGCACCGCCGCTGATCGGCATGCTGCGCGATGCGCTGAGCGTTCCGGACGACACCCCGCTGGAAGCGCACTACATCATGGTTGGGCGCGGCACGCTGCAGTCGTTGCTGCGCGCGGCCACCCAGGTCGCGTGTCTGCCCTACGAAGCGTTGCTGGCCGGTGGCGCGGTGCTGCGCACGCTCTGGCGCATGACCGTCACCCGCCGCCACCTGCTGCAATGGAACCCCTCCAGCGAAGTCGAGCGCCGCCTCGGCAGCGACCGCGGCGCGGAATGGCGGGTGATGGCGCCGGCATCGTTGCTGGCAGTTGCGCTGGCGGCAGTGGTGGTCAGCCTGGCTCCGCAGGCGCTGCCTGTCGCCCTGTCCCTGCTGCTGGCGTGGGTCTTCGCACCCGCCTTGATGGCGTGGCTCGGCCGGCCGCCGGCCGCAAGTGTGGCCGAACTGTCCGTGACACAGCGGGCTTTCCTGGGCCGGCTGGCGCGACGCACCTGGTCGTTCTTCCAGGCGTGGGTGCGCGAGCAGGATCATTGGCTGCCGCCGGATAACATCCAGGAGCATCCAACGCTGGTGGTGGCGCGGCGCACCTCGCCGACCAACATCGGCCTGTCGCTGCTGGCCAATCTCTCTGCGTGGGATTTCGGCTGGCTCCAGCTGGGCGCGGTCGCGGAACGTACCGCGCTCACGTTCGATACGCTGGACCAGCTGCCGCGCCATCGCGGCCACTTCCTGAACTGGTACGACACCGAAACCCTGGCGCCGCTGCAGCCGCGTTACGTCTCCACCGTGGACAGTGGCAACCTGGCCGGCCACCTGCTTACCCTGCGCCAAGGCCTGCTCGCGCTCGTGGATGCGCCGGTGCTGGCACCGCACACGTTCGACGGCCTGGCCGATACGCTCGGCGTGCTGGAAGAAGAACGGCAGCGCCATCGCCCTGCTGACGCGCCCCTGGGCGAGGCACTCAACCACCTTCGCCAGCGCCTGGCCTCTACGCGCACCGACCAACCCCGTGGGACGGCACAGCTGCTCGCCCGGTTGCAGGAGCTGGCCGGTCTGGCCGACGCCGTACTGGCGCAGTGGCCGGCACCACCAGCGCCCGAGGAAGGTGAGCTGCACTGGCCGGCCCTGTTCGCTGCCGAATGCCATGCCGCCCACGCGACACTCGCCGACCTCCCTGCCGATGCCGGCGCGGACGTCGAGGCGCCAGTACCGAGCCTGCGCCAGCTGGCCACCCTGCCCGGCTCCGCCGGTGCGGACGCGCGCGCGCGCATCGAGCAACTGCAGGCGCTGGCGCACCGCGCCGGGCAGTTCTCGCTGATGGAGTACGGGTTCCTGTTCTACCGTACCCGCAACCTGCTCTCGATCGGCTACAACGTCGACGACCATCGCCTCGACAACAGCTTCTACGACCTGCTGGCTTCCGAAGCGCGGCTGTGCGCCTTCGTCGCCATCGCCCAGGGCCAGTTGTCGCAGGAAAGCTGGTTCGCGCTCGGGCGGATGCTCACCGAGGTCAACGGCACACCGACGCTGTTGTCGTGGAGTGGCTCGATGTTCGAGTACCTCATGCCGCAGCTGGTGATGCCCAGCTATCCGGACACGCTGCTCGACCAGACCGCGCGGCATGCGGTCGAGGCGCAGATCGTGTACGGCCGCACCTTGAACCTGCCGTGGGGCGTGTCCGAGTCCGGCTATAACGCGGTCGATGCCCGCCTGAACTACCAGTACCGCGCGTTCGGCGTGCCCGGGTTGGGGCTCAAGCGCGGCCTCGGCCAGGATCGGGTAATTGCGCCCTATGCCAGCATGATGGCGCTGATGGTGGCACCGGAGGCTGCGTGCCAGAACCTCCAGGCACTTGAAGGATCAGGGTTCTCCGGCCGCTTCGGCATGTACGAAGCGATCGACTACACCCCCGCCCGGCTACCGCCGGGGCAGGATCACGTTCTGCTGCGTTCGTTCATGGCCCACCACCAGGGCATGGGTCTGCTGTCGCTGGACTACCTGTTGCGCGACCAGCCGATGCAGCGCCGTTTCGTTGCCGATACCGAGTTCCAGGCCACCTTGCTGCTGCTGCAGGAACGTATTCCGCGCATCGGCGTGTTCCATCCGCATGAGGTCGAATCCCTGGGCGAGCACTCCGCCATGGCCGAGCACGAGACCTCCCTGCGCGTCCTGCGCGACCCGGCTGGCCCGCGCCCTGAGGTGCAGTTGCTCTCCAATGGGCGCTACCACGGCATGCTGACCCATGCCGGCGGCGGCTACAGCCGCCACGGCGACCTGTCACTCACCCGCTGGCGCGAAGACGGCACCACCGATGCCTGGGGCACGTTCTGCTACCTGCGCGACGTGGACAGCGGCGAGTTCTGGTCTGCCGCCTACCAACCCACCTGCGTGACGCTGGACCATTACGAGGCGATCTTCTCCGACGCCAAGGCAGAGTTCCGCGGTGCCCGCCGCGGCTGCGAGAGCCATCTGCAGGTCGCCATCTCCGCTGAGGACGACATCGAGCTCAGGCGCCTGCGCCTGACCAACCGCGGCCGTCGCCAGCGCACGGTGGAGATCACCACCTATGCCGAAGTGGTGCTGGCGCCCGCAGCGTCGGACGACGCGCATCCGGCCTTCAGCAACCTCTTCGTGCAGAGCGAGATCCTGGACGCCAAGCAGGCCGTGCTATGCACGCGCCGGCCGCGTTCGCACGACGAGATACCGCCGTGGATGTTCCATCTGGTCGCGGTGCATGATGCGGAGGTGGTGTCGATCTCCTACGAAACCGACCGTTCGCGCTTCCTGGGGCGTGGCAACACGCCGCGCACGCCGCAGGCGTTGACCACCGATACCGACCTCTCCGGTACGGACGGCTCGGTGCTCGACCCGATCGTGGCCATCCGCGTCCGCGTGGTGCTGGAGCCCGAGCAGACCGTGCAGCTGGACATGGTGTATGGCATTGGCGCGGACCGCTCCGGGTGCGAGGCGATGGTCGACAAATACCGTGATCGCCGTCTGGCCGACCGTGTCTTCGATCTGTCCTGGACACACAGCCAGGTGGTGCGCCGGCAGATCAACGCCAGCCAGGCCGAGGCGTCGCTGTACGAGCGCCTGGCCAGCCACGTGCTGTATGCCAATCCGCTGCTGCGCGCCGGCGACGCGGTCCTGCAGCAGAACCAGCGCGGACAATCCGGGCTATGGGGCCATGCCATCTCGGGCGACCTGCCCATCGTCCTGCTCAAAGTCACCGACGCGGAGAACATAGAACTGGTCAGGCAGCTGGTGCAGGCGCATGCGTATTGGCGCCAGAAGGGACTCAACACCGACCTCGTCATCTGGAACGACAGCAAGGCCGGCTATCGGCAGGAACTGCAGGACCAGATTCTGGGAATGGTCGCCGCCAGTTCCGAGACGGGCCTGCTCGATCGCCCCGGCGGCATTTTCGTGCGGCCGGTGCAGAACATGAGCCACGAGGACCGCATTCTGCTGCAGGCAGTTGCGAGGGTGGTGCTCAGCGACGAGGACGGCACGCTGGCTGCTCAGGTGGGGCGCCAGCCCCTGCCCGTGCGACGCATTCCGGCCCTGGTGCCGCAGGCGGAGCAACAGGAGCTGGCACTGGCGATGGAACAGACGCCAGGGCTGCCCGTCGTCGCCGACCCCGGGCCCGAACCCGGACTGCCGCCGGGCGCCGAGCACGACGAAGAGGTGGACGACCCGTGGCCGTTCCTTCCGTACCGCGGCGCCGGCCGATTCGACAACGGCACCGGCAGCTTCAGCGAGGACGGCCGCGAATACGTGGTGGTGGTGCGCGAAGGCGCCCCGACGCCGGCACCCTGGGCGAACGTGATCGCGAACGCCCGCCTGGGCACGGTCGTCAGCGAGAGTGCACCGGGCTATACGTGGTTCGAAAATGCACACGAATTCCGCTTGACGCCCTGGCTCAACGATCCAGTGTCTGATACCGGCGGCGAAGCCTTCTACGTGCGCGACGAGGACACCGGCCGTGTCTGGTCGCCGATGCCGCTGCCGTGCAGAGGCACCGGGGCGTACCGGACGCGCCATGGATTCGGCTACACCGTGTACGAGCACATCGAGGACGGCATCGTCAGCGAGTTGTGGGTCTTCGTCGATGTCACGGCCGCGCTGAAGTTCTCGGTCCTGCGGTTGCACAACCTGTCGGGCCGGCCACGGCGGCTGTCGGCCATCGGCTACGTGGAGTGGGTCATGGGTGACCTGCGCCCGAAGTCGCGCATGCATGTGGTCACCGAACGCGACCCGCAGACCGGGGCGCTGATGGCGCGCAACAGTTACAGCACCGAGTTCGGCGGCCGGATGGCCTTCTTCGACACCGATGCCGAGGGCTGCGGCTGGACCTGCGACCGCCTGGAGTTCATCGGCCGCAACGGCGGCCTGCACGCACCGGCCGCCTTGCGTCGCGAACGTCTGGATGCACGGGCAGGTGCGGGCCTGGATCCCTGCGCGGCGATCCAGGTGCCGCTGGAGCTGGCGCCGGGCGACCGCAGTGAAACCACGTTCCGCCTTGGCGCGGGGCGCGACCGCGAGGAAACCCTGGCGTTGGCACGAAGCCGCCAGGGCAATCAGGAAGCGATTGATGCACTGGACGCCGTGCGCATCCACTGGCGCAACGTGCTGGCCACGGTGCAGGTACGCACGCCGGACCCGGCATTCGACGCACTCGCCAATGGCTGGCTGGTCTACCAGACCCTGGGCTGCCGCTACCTCGCGCGCAGTGGCTACTATCAGTCAGGCGGCGCGTTCGGCTTCCGCGACCAGCTGCAGGATGCACTCGCGCTGGTACACACGCGCCCGGACCTGACCCGCGAACACCTGCTGCTCTGCGCCGCACACCAGTTCACCGAAGGCGATGTGATGCACTGGTGGCACCCGCCGCAAGGTCGCGGCGTGCGCACCCGCTGCTCAGACGATTATCTGTGGTTGCCCCAGGGCGCATCCCGCTACCTGGAGGTTACCGGCGACGCCAGCGTGCTGGACGAAGTGGTTGGCTACATCGAGGGTCGCGCGGTGACCCCGGAGGAGGAAGGCTACTACGACATGCCTACCCTTTCGGCGCAGCGCGGCACCCTGTATGCGCACTGTGTCGTTGCGCTGGAGCGCGGGTGCCGGTTGCTCGGCGAGCGTGGGCTTCCGTTGATGGGCAGCGGCGATTGGAACGATGGCATGAACCGGGTCGGCGACCAGCAGCGCGGCGAAAGTGTGTGGCTCGGGTTCTTCCTGCATGACACGCTTCGCCGCTTCATCGGGCTGGCCAACGCCCGTGGCGATGCCCCCCGTGCACAATGGTGCGAAGAACAGGCCGAACGCCTGCGTCAGAACCTGGAACACCACGCGTGGGATGGGGCGTGGTATCGCCGCGCCTGGTTCGACAACGGCGCCATGTTGGGCTCGTCACAAAACCAGGAGTGCCGCATCGATTCGATCTCCCAGAGCTGGTCGGTGCTGTCCGGCGTTGCCGCGCCTGAGCGCGCCACGCAGGCCCTGGACTCGCTGTACACGCATCTGGTGCGGAAGGACGCCAAGCTGATCCAGCTTCTGGACCCGCCCTTCGACCAGACCACGGAGGACCCCGGTTACATTCGGGGTTACGTCCCGGGCGTGCGCGAGAACGGTGGCCAGTACACCCACGCGGCGGTGTGGGCGGCCATGGCATTCGCACAACAGGGAGATGCGGTGCGTGCCTGGGAGCTGGCCGGCATGATCAACCCCCTCAACCACGCGCTGGATCCGGAAGCAGTCCAGACTTACCGCGTCGAACCCTATGTGCTGGCAGCCGATGTCTACGCCGTGTCACCGCACGTCGGCCGAGGCGGCTGGACGTGGTACACCGGCTCGGCCGGCTGGATGTATCGCCTGCTGGTCGAATCGCTGCTCGGCATCCGTCGCGACGGCGATCGTCTGTCACTTGAACCGTGCCTGCCCGATCACTGGCCGTCATTCGAACTGAGCTACCGCTTCGGGCGCAGCCTGTACGAGTTCGTGGTGACCCGCACGGCGCAGGGTCAGCCGACACTGCATGTGGATGACGTCCTGCAGCCGGACCTCAGCGTCCTGCTCCGCGACGACGGCCATTACTACAAGGTCGCCCTTGACTTGGACGCACCCCCGGGATGAACGTCCGTCCCGAGATACAGGGTCAGCTCGATGCGCTGGCCGGGATGCTGGTCCACTGGATGGCGCAAGTGCGCCATCCAGCGCAGTTCTGGCCGCAGTTCGAAATGCTCGCTGGAGAAATTCTGGATCAATGCGAACACGCGGAGAGAGATCAAGCGTGCGCGTGCATCCAGGCGATGCTCAAAGAGCATGCGCTGGAGCTTCCGGCGTGGCACGAACGTGGGGCTGGCCTGCCGCTGGGGAAGCCAGAAGCGTGATGGCCAGTCCTGGCGCAGGTGCCCAGCAGCAACGACATTGCATGCACCGGGGCCAGCTTCCATCGGAAAGACTCCGATGGTCGAAGGGCGCCTTGCTACTGGCCGAGGGCGCGAGCGCGGGATGCTCCGCCCTATGCCGGTACGTCTCCATCCCGATAGCCGGCAGGTGAGCTGTCAACGTACCCAGTACACCGCCTTCAACGCCTCGGCCAACCGTGACGCCGCGTCCGCCTGCGTAAACGGCGGCACCTTCGGCGGATCATAGACCTCGGGTCGGGTCCCGGCCACGACGAGGTCGATGGCATAGCAACTGCCATCGCGTACCGCGCGATAGCTCTCCGCGTTGACGTAGTGGCTCATCGCCGCATCACCCACGGTGAAGTGCGTAAACGGAACACCGCCGATATCGACCGTGGTCGCCGCCGTAGGGCCGGTTGCTTCTGCAGGCAGCTCGAGACAGGCGTTGACCGCCGCGGCATCCTCGCTGCGCCCGATCCGCAACTCCCCGGCAGTGACCCTATCCGAGCCTTCCAGCACCAGCGCCACCAGTGGTGTGCCCATGCTGTCCGGAGAAGCAAACAGCTTCCATGAGGGCGACGCCAGGTACTCGCGCTGGAAGTCGTGCACCACCCGCACCCCTGCAACCGGGCCAACCGCGATGCCCGACCCCCCTTCCTGATACACGGGGGACGGGTGCCCGGCCGTGGTCGACGCCGGTCCGGGATCGGCGGCTTTCGCTGCCCCCGGGTCCGCGCCGCTGGGCGACACGATCGGGGCGGCATCACCCTGGCCCTGTGGCGAACAGGCGCAGAGCAGCATCGTCAAACCGACCGCGGCCAACCCTGCCTTGATTCGGATCTCGTTCTGCATGAAAGGCTCCACTGGCAATGGTCCCAGACTGCATCGACCACCGTTAACGGCGCGCCACGTTCTCCGTGAAAGGTGCCCGCGCCATCGCAAGCAGGCAGGGGTTCCCTCCCCCGCCCTACTCTCCTCCGTCAATAGTCGTAGCTCACGCTGACCCGCAGCGATCGCGGCGCCTGCCGGATGGTCGCCGCGCCATACAGCGGATCGGGCTGGCCTGGATCCAGCTCGGAGTACGGCGACTTCCACAGCGCCACCTGACTGTTGAACACGTTGAAGACGTCCAGATTGAAGCCCAGCCGCCCCTCGGCCACCGCGGGGCGGTAGGACAGCCCCAGGTCCAGCTGCTTCAGCCACGGCAGGCGCCCCTGGCTGCCCGGAGGCGCCGGCTGCCCGTTGTAGAAGTGATACGCGATGCCATAGCCGGAAGGGTCTTCGAAGTCCGGCCCATACGAGCCCAGCGCACTGAACGGCGAGCCGGAGAGCACCTTGAGATTGGCCGAGACCAGCCATTCCGGCGTCAGCTGGTAATAGCCGTGCAGCTTGAACTGATGGGTGTGATCGTTGCTCTGCGGTCCGTTGGTGTGCTCCATCAGCTGGGCGTAATCCCACGCTTGGGTCGTGGACACGGCGGTCTGGCCGATGCCGGAGAGCAGCTGCCCTTCGGTGGTGCCGTAGCTGCGCGACCAGGTGTAGTCGCCGCGGGCATACCAGCGACCGTCAAACGGATGCTCCAGCGAGAGGTTCACCGCGTAGTAGTTGCGCTTGAACTGCGGGAAGCCCATTTCCGCGTTGCTCAGCGGGACGGTCACGTAATTGCCGCCGGTGTCGACCAGATTGAAGGTGTTGGCGCGCCCGGGGTTGATCAGCCAGCAGCTGACCGGGTTGCTGTCCTTGGTCACGTTGTAGCCCAGGCTGCTGGCCTTGCCGAGCACCGCATCGATATCGCAGTAGTCGTCCACACCGCTGCGCAGCACGCGGTAGGTCGCCTTGGCCCCGTACACCCAGTTCTGGCCCAGTGCCTTGCTGAAGCCGAGGATGAACTCGTCCTGGTAGGACGGCTCGATGCCGGAGGTGGCCACCGTCTTCGCATCCGGCAGCAGGCCGTAGTTGTTGTTGGCCGACACCGCGTCGGAGAACTGGGTGAGATCGGTCGGGTAGCCGTTGCTGTCGATGCCGCCGTAGGTGTAGTACGTCGAGGTGGCAAGCGTCGCACCCGCTGCGTTGAACGCCGGGTTCAGCGGCAGCGCGAGGTAGTAGCGCCCTACGTTGCCGAACACCTTGAAGCGGCCATCGCCGTCGACGTCCCAGCTGAAGCCAAGACGTGGCGCCCACTGACCGCTGGTCTGCTTGATGTAGGCATCGCCATCGCGGTTGAAGTTGGTGAACTGATCCAGGCGCAGGCCGAGGTTGAGCAGCAGGCGATCGGTCACCTGCCAGTTGTCTTCGATGTACTGCGCCCGCTGCGACGCACGCACCGAGGCCAGCGCACTGTAGATGTACTGGCGCACGTAGTAGCCGTCTTCGCCATTGCGGATGCCGCCGGTGGCCGGCACGCCCAGGCCGGTATTGATCGGCACGTTGGGGTTGGACTGCCCGTAGATCCAGTAGTAGCCATCGGCCGACGCGACCGAGCCTCGATTCAGCGCACGCGCGTTCTGGTTGTCGATGCCGACGGTGATGCTGTGGTCGCCCCACACGTAGTTGGCATCGAGGCGCAGGTTGTTGCTGCGGTTGCCCCGGTCCGGATTGACCAGCAGCGAGGTGGTCTGCGCATTGCTGATCGGCGCACCACCGGTCAGTGCCGGATTCTGCAGCGTGGGGCTGTTGATGTAGGTCAGGCTGCCGTCGTAGGCCGGGTTGCCGATGTAGTCATCCGTGCGCATTTCGCCGTACTGCGCGCTCACGGTGAGCCGGTCGGTGAGGTAGCCGGTGTATTTGGCCGTCCACAGGTCGCCACCGGTTTTGGTGGTGTCTTCCTTGCCGCGCTGGGCGCCACGGGTGAGCGTGTCATAGTCGTAGGCGAAGATGTCGCCCCGGAAGACGTTGCGACTGGAGGCGCCCGTCAGTTCGAGCAGGTGGTTGTCGGTGATGTTCCAATCCACCTTGGCGTACCAGCGGGGGCGCTCGTACTCGTACTTGGAATACGCATTGGTGGCCTCGACATTCTTGACGTCGGTGCCCTCACGTCGCTCCAGCTCATAGGAGCCAAAGAAGAACAGCCGGTCTTCGATCAGCGGGCCGCCGGCGTAGATGCTCTGCGTGCTGACCCACTCGCGGTCCTTGCTCTCGGGCGCATACAGCGCACCGTCATCCGGATACCGCACGTCATCTTTGTCAGAACGCGCTGACGCGGGTTCCCAGGTCGCCTGGCCACCGAAATGCCATTCGTTCGTGCCACGCTTGCCGACCGCATTGATCACGCCGCCGTCGGAGCGGCCGTACTTGGCGCTGTAGCCGCCGGTATAGATTTCCTGCTGGTCGATGCTGCCATAGGGCAGCGTCAGGCCGCCCAGGCCGCGCAGTGGGTCGGTGCTGTTGAAGCCGTTGATGTAGTACGCGTTCTCTGCGGCAGACGAACCGCCAAAGCTCACCAACTGCGCGCCAGTCGGTCCGGCATACGTGCCGTTGCCGCTGTTGCCGATCACGCCGGGCGCGAGCTGGGCAATGGCCTCGGCCGAGCGGCCCAGCGGCAGCCGCTGCAGCTGCTCGGCCGTGATCACGGTGCGCGAATCCACGCTGCTGACATCGATTGCGGCCGCGGCGCGGTCGGCGCTGACCTGCACGCCATCCAGCCGGGTGACCTCGGCGAAGGAGACGTCGGTGCTGGTACCGACGGTGAGCGCGACGTTCTGCCGGGTCTGCAGCACGTTGCCGTCGGCATCACGCGCTTCGACCGAGTAGCGGCCCAGGGGCAGCTGGCCGACGGTGTAACGACCGCGCGCATCGACCGTTACTTCCCGGGTAAGACCGGTGTCGCTGCGGACGAAAATGCGCTGCGCCGATGGCGGCGCCTGACCGGCGATCGCGCCGGTGGTGGACTGTGCATGTACCAAGGGAGATGCGGTGGCAAGCAACACCGCCAACGCCAGCAGGTGCGGGCGCAGGGAAGAACGAGCTGTCGTCATCGTGGGGCAATCGCTGGTGGGGGAAACGATTTCATTAACCCTGCTCATGGCCCGATCGAGAAATGCGCAGGGGTTATGTCGTGTTCGCCGATGGCGATATCGCGCGCGACCGAAACATGACATTCGTCACCGCGCGGGCTGCATCAGGACGCTACGCGGGCGAAGCGCTCAAGCGCCCCGCATTCGCCTTATCACGCCAGCGCCTGCCGTCATGAGCAATCCGCATCAGGATCATGCAGTCGCGGCGTCCCGCGCTTCCTACAATCAAACACGCCTCCTGCCCTGCGTCCCTATCTGGATTCCTCAATGCGCTTTGCTCTGTCCCTTGGTCTGCTGGGTGTGGTCGCCCTGCTGCCGGCCTGCACGCCTGCCCCCTCCCCCGCTGCCACCGCCACGCCTGCTGCGACCGAGCAGGCGCCTGCGGAAATCGCCTGGCGCCACGGCGACGTGGACGACGCCTTTGCCGAGGCACGCGACAGCGGCAAGCCGGTGCTGCTGTACTGGGGCGCGGTGTGGTGCCCGCCCTGCAACCAGCTCAAGGCGACCTTGTTCAAGGACCCGGCCTTCATCGCGCTGACGCGCCAGTACGTGCCCGTTTACCTGGATGGCGATGAGGAAGGCGCCCAGGCCTGGGGCGAACGCTTCGGTGTGCGCGGCTACCCGACCCTGATCGTGCTCGATCCCCAGCGCAATGAGCTCACCCGCCTGGCCGGCGGCAATGACAGCGAAGCACTGACCCGCGCCCTGACCCTCGCCGTCAGCCGGCGCACCGCGGTCAGCGAGGTCCTTCAGCACGCGTTGACGGCACCACAGGACGTCAGCGCGGAGGACTGGCGCGTGCTGGGCGACTACGGCTGGGAGGTGGATGCCAATCGCCTGGCCGGCGAGCGTGATGCGGCCTCACTGCTGCAGCAGTTGGCCAAGGCGGCGCCCGAGCCGGCCCTGCAGCGTCGCTTCACCTTGCTGGCGCTGGGTGCAGGCACGCCGGATGCGACCGCAACGCCGGCGCAGCGCGACGCCACCCGCAGCGTGCTGGAGGCAGTGCTTGCCGCCCCCGCGGAAGTCCGTGCCAACCGCGAGCTCCTCGGGTATCAAGGGCCGGCACTGGTGAAGCAGGCCAGCGCCACCCCTGCGCAGGCCCAGCAACTGGGCACGCAGCTTCTGTCCGCGCTGGATGCCGCCGACCACGCCTTGGGCGACAAAGCGGACGCGCGGCTGGGCACCGTGATCACCGCGCTGGCGCTGCAGCGCCAGCTGCATCCCGACCAGGCCATTCCGGCGGCACTGAAGACCAAGGCGCAGCAGCGCGTCGCCGCTGCCGATGCTGCCGCGACCACCCCGCACGAACGCCAGGCCACGATCAGCACCGCTGTGTATGTGCTGCGCCAGATCAAGGACGACGCAGCCGCCGAGAAACTGCTGCTGGCCGAACTCGACCGCAGCCAGACGCCGTACTACTACATGCCTGAACTGGCCGACCTTGCCGAGGAACGCGGCGACAAGGCCACTGCCCTCTCGTGGCTGCACAAGGCCTACCAGGGCGCACAGGGCCCCGCCACGCGCGTGCAGTGGGGCGTGCTGTACGTCGAAGGCCTGCTCCGCCTGGCACCGGACGATGCGCCGGCCATCGAGCAGGCCACTGGCGAGGTGATTGCCGATCTGGCAGCGCAGCCGGCGGGCTACCACCAGCGCACGCGCCAGCGCTTTGAACGGCTGGGCGGCGCGCTGCAGGCGTGGAGCCGCACGCATCACGGCGCAGAGAGCTTGACCCGCCTGCAGGCGCAGATGACCGCGACCTGCACCAAGGCCGCCTCCTCTGCCGAGGGCACAGCGGGCTGCGAGCGGTGGCTGAAAAGCTGACGGCGAAAGAACACGGCCGCCGCGCAACCACAGCGCGGTTGCGCTGTGCGGCGCCTCTCTGATCAGCCCTGCGGATGCTTCAACGCGAAGTCCAGCCCCGCACACACCGAGGTGACCTGCGCCGCATTGCACTCCTGGGGCGAAGTGCGCGGGCTGTCCGGGTACACCTCGGTGGTGGTGGCATACAACGCCTCGGTGAAGCCGGCACACGCACCAATCGCGCGTGACTCGCCCCAGACTACCCCCGGGGACTGCAGCGGCATGCCGATCAGCTCGCCCTTGGCATCTGCCGGCGCGATGTGGGTGACCTTCTCCACTGCCGCGATCAACGCCCGCTGGAACGCCGGCTGCGGGTCTTCGCTGTTGCCGATCACATAGAAGCCATCGGGAATGATGTCCGGCACCAGTGCGATGCCATCGCGTGCGCAGCGTGCCGGATCGAATTCATGCAGATCGCTGTCGGTGGTTTCGTGCAGGTCCATGTGGACCAGCAGCGTATCGCCGCGCGCCGCGATCCATCGCATCAGCGCGGCCGCCTCCTCGATCAGGCCTTCGCCGCGGAAACTGCGGTTGGGATCGATTGCATCCGGATTCCAGCGCTGGATGCGCTCATAGCCCCACGGGCTGATGCAGGGCGCCACGATCAGGTTGATGCGGCCTGCGTAGGCTTCCGCCTGTCCGTCCAGGAACTGCAGGGCGCCATGCACGCCACTGGTTTCGTAGCCGTGCACGCCACCGGTAACCAGCGCCGTCGGCAAGGAGGCGTCCCACTCACGGTTCACCACCGCAAACAACGGGTAATGATCCGGCGCGTAGTCGAGCTGACCGTACTGCACCACCTCGAAGCGGTCCTCCAGGCGCTCCAGTGCAGCCACCACATCGTCGTGATAGCTGCGCTGGCGCTGCTGATTGGCTCGCCACTGGGCGCGTTCCGCGTCGCCCCAGGGCTGGCCGGGGGTGCCAATCGGATAGAAATGCGTGCTGGTCATTGCCGTACTCCAAGGAGAAATCCGGTCGCTGCGGCAGTCGGGCTGCCAGCGACATTGCGGTGCATAGTCTAGCTGCGGCGGGCCTTGGGAGCTGTGCGGACTGCCAACGCTGGCACAAAAAAGGGAGCCGGTTGCCCGGCTCCCTCTCCATTCCTCTTCCACGATCAGGCCGTCTGCGCCGCCTCATACCCGTTCAAGCGCATGTCGCTGGACGCGCGCCCCTGGGTCAGCGAACGCAGCGAGGTGGTGTAGCCACCCAGTCGCGACAGCGGTGCATAGCCGAGCACTTCGGCCTGCCCATCCTGGTCCTCGATCGAGGCCACCCGTCCGCTGCGGCGGTTGAGGTCGCCGACCACATCGCCGACATTGCCCGACGGCGCGTGGATGGCGATCTCCATCACCGGCTCCAGCAGCTGCGTGCCCGCCTGGGCCAGCGCCGCTTTCACCGCCTCGCTGCCGGCGCGATGGAAGGCCATGTCCGAGGAGTCCTTGACGTGGGTCTGACCGTCGACCAGCGTCACCTCGATACCGACCACCGGATGGCCCAGCGGGCCTTCGCCGAGTGCAGCGCGAACGCCCTTCTCCACCGCATTGACGAACCCGCGCGGGATCGCACCGCCGACGGTGCGGTCGACGAAGGTCACCTCGCCATCCTCGCGCGGCGTCACATCGATCAGCACCTGGGCGAACTGGCCCTGGCCGCCGGTCTGCTTGGCGACCTTGCCTTCCACCCGCTGCACCGCACGCTTCGGCGTTTCCTGATAGGCCACGCGCGGCTCGCCGGTGCGGATGGTGACGCCCCACTCCGTGCGCAGGCGCTCGACCATCACCTCCAGATGCAGCTCGCCCATGCCCCAGATCAGGGTTTCACCGCTGTCCGCATCGGTCTCGACACGGAACGACGGATCCTCCTGCGCCAGGCTGGCCAATCCTTGGCTGATGCGGATCAGGTCCGAGGCCTTCTCCGCCGTCAACCGCCATGCCAGCACCGCATGCTGCGCCTGGATCGTATCGAGCAGCAGTGGGCGCGATGGCGCACTCAGCGTTTCACCGCTGACCGCATCCTTCCAGCCCAGCACCGCGACGATGTCACCGGCCACGGCCTGCTTGATGTCGTGGGTCTGGTCGGCCTGCACCCGGACCAGGCGACTGACCCGTCGCCCCTGCGGATGCTGCGAACTGGCCAGCGCATCGCCCACCTTCAGCGTGCCCGAATACACCCGCACGAAGCTCAGCGCACCGTGGTTCTGGTGTGTGATCTTGAACAGCAGCGCCGCAAGCGGGCCCTCCGGGTCCGGTGGCAGCAGCACGTCGTTGCCGTTCTCGGCGGCGACCACCGCCGGCCGATCCAGTGGCGAGGGCAGATAGTCGACCACCGCATCCAGCAGCGTCTCCACGCCCTTGCTCTTGAACGCGGAGCCGGCCAGCACCGGGACGCCCGCACCGGCCAGGGTGCCGCGACGGATCGCCGCGCGCAGCTGTGCGTTGTCGATCACCGTGCCTTCCAGCCACGCCTGTGCCAGCACGTCGTCGGCATCGGCCACGGCCTCGATCAGCGCCTCGCGCTGCGGCAGCCACTGCGCCGCCTCATCGGTCGTCCAGGCATGACGCAGGGCGTTGCCCTTGTCATCCCAATGCACGGTGCTGCGGTCGACCAGGTCCACCCAGCCGTTGAACTGGCTTTCGGTCCCGATCGGCACGCCCAGCGCCCACGGCGTCGCACGCAGTTTCTCGCGCAGCTGGGTCAGCACGCGTTCGAAGGACGCACCAGTGCGGTCCATCTTGTTGGCGAAGGCGATCAACGGCACCCCGTGGCGACGCGCCTGGCGCCAGACCGATTCGGACTGGGGCTGCACGCCGTCCACCGCGGAGAACACCGCGACCGCACCATCCAGCACGCGCAGGGACCGCTCCACTTCGATCGCGAAATCGATATGGCCGGGGGTGTCGATCAGGGTCAGGTGATGGATCGACTGGTCGCGCGGTGCCCAATGGGCCTGCACGGCGGCTGCGCCGATGGTGATGCCACGCTCGCGCTCGATCGCCGAGAAATCGGTGGTCGCCGCGCCGTCATGCACCTCACCGACGCGATGGATCTCGCCGGTTTTCCACAACAGTCGCTCGGTGAGCGTGGTCTTGCCGGCGTCGATGTGGGCAATGATGCCGAGGTTGCGCCGGAGGGTAAGGGTCTGGGTATGGGTGTTCATGGGATAGGTCTCGCTGCCAACATCGGGGAGCCGCACGCCGCCGTTGGCTAACGGGCGTGCGGCCAGGTTTGGGGCTCGGCGATCTGGTGCATGGCACGTTCTCCTTCAGACAGTTCTGCTGCGTGGAAACGAAAAGAGCGCCCGGTGGGCGCTCTGCGTGGGGTCCAGGGTGACCGGTGTTCCGGTCAGCAGCCTCGCACTCCGATTGGCAGACGCGCCCGTGCCGCGACATCGCGGGTCAGGGTAAAAAACGTCAGAAGCGGCATCGAAGTCATGAGGGTCACCTGGGGTGTAGCCGGCATTGTAGACCTCTGATCGCGCGCCACAAGCCCTCATTGAAACCACCAGCGCAACAATGAGGTGCATCGTTTACGAAATAGCTCGCGCATGGAACACGATCGGAGTGCGCACCGGCGGATATGCGAATGTGTCGCAATTGCGTGTATGGCGGGAATCCTTAGAATGGCCGCCTATGCGTCGCTATTGATGACGCCCGCGACGCTGGCTCCGTCTCACCACCGGTAACCGAGCCAGCGCCCGCACTCCCTCCTCCGTGTTGTCGAGTTGTTGCCCATGCCCTGCTCCCTGACCCTTAATCCGCGCAGATTGCGCCACAACCTGCTGGCCTTGGCGTGCCTGGCCGCTGCGATCGTTCCGACCGCCCAGGCCCAGACCGCCACCGATCTGGACGCCGTGCGCGTCAATGCCTACCGGGCGGCCAACAGCACCAGCGGCGCGACCAAGACCAGCACCGCGCTGGCCGAAACCCCGCAATCGGTGTCGGTGATTGAACGCGCCGAGCTGGATGCCCGTGGCGTGCAGTCGCTCAACGATGCGATGCGCTATGTCGCCGGCGTCAGCCTGGAAAGCTCGGGCATCGACAACCGCGTGGACGACTTCCGCATCCGTGGGTTCGATGCCGGCAGCTGGTCCAACAATGTGACCCTGGATGGCATGCGCGCGCCGCAGGGCAGCCAGTGGAACCGCAGCATGTTCGACAGCTGGAACCTGGAACGCGTGGAAGTGCTCAAGGGCCCATCCGCCGTGATGTACGGCCAGGTGGCCCCGGGCGGCATGGTCAACCAGGTCAGCAAGACGCCGACGCCGGATCCGCTGCAGCAACTGCGCCTGGGCGTGGATGCGAATGGCCAGTACAGCGCTGCCTTTGACGTGGGCGCCGGCACGGCTGGTAATGATCACCTGTTCCGCCTGGTCGGCCTCTATCGCGACGGCCAGACCCAGATCAAGCGCACTGAGCAGGAACACTGGTTCCTCGCGCCCAGCTACACCTGGCAGCTCGCCGAGCGCACCCGCCTGACCCTGCTGGGCATGTACCAGAAGGACGATGGCGGCTCGACCTACCAGTTCCTGCCCGCCGCCGGCACGCTCAATCCGACGGCGTCAGGCTACATGAAGAACAGCACCTTCATCGGCGAGCCGGAGTGGAACACGTTCGATCGCACGCTGTGGACGGCCGGCTGGATGTTCGAGCACCAGTTCAACGACCACCTCACGCTGACCCAGAGCGCGCGCCGCACGCATGTCGATTCGCTGTTCCGCAGCGTGGTCACCTTCGGCGCACTCAATGCCGATGGCCGCACCCAGAACCGTCGCGGCGTAATGGGCACCGGCGACTCCGATGGCGACACCTTCGACACCCGCCTGCAGGCCCGTTTCAGCACCGGCGCGGTGGATCACACCGTGCTGCTCGGCTGGGACTGGCAGCGTGCGGACTGGGAGGGCGTGCGCAGTGCCATGAGCAGCCCGCGCCCGATCGACATCTTCAACCCGGTGTATTCGACCTACCGCCCGACGGTGAGCACGGAAACCCCGACTGCCGGCATCAACCGGCAGAGCGGCGTGTATCTGCAGGATCAGGTGGCGCTCGGCAACTGGCGGATGACGTTCGGCGGTCGCTACGACTGGACCAAGGACGACAGCAGCAGCGCCAACCGCAACATCGCCACCGGCATCTCCACGCCGGGCGGACGCAATGTGATCAAGAGCGAGGCGTTCACCGGCCGCGCGGGCGTGCTGTATGTGTTCGAGAACGGGCTGACCCCGTATGTGAGCTACGCCGAATCGTTCCAGCCGTCGACCAAATCGCCGTTGGACAGCTTCACCCAGACCGCGTTCGAACCGGTGACAGGTTCGCAGTGGGAGGCCGGCCTGAAGTATCAGCCCGCCTCGGTGGACGGCCTGGTGACACTGTCGGTGTACGACCTGCGCCAGCAGAACATGATCGTGGATGATCCGGTGGCCTCGCACCGCAACTGCGGCGCGACCGGTACTGCCGCCTGCTCGATCCAGGGCGACGAAGGTCGCGTGCGCGGCATCGAACTGGAAGGCCGGATCACGCCGATCGAGGGCTTCAGCCTGATCGGTGCCGCCTCCCGGATGGACTCGGAGATGACCCGTTCGGCGCCTTACAAGGGCAAGGAACTGGCGATGGTGCCGGACTACAGCGCCTCGTTCTGGGCCGATTACACCTTCCAGGCCGGCGCGCTGCAGGGCCTGAGCCTGGCTGCGGGCGCGCGCTACAACGGCGTCAGCTACGGCGACAGCGCCAACCTGTACCGGATTCCGTCCTACACGCTGTTCGATGCGGCGATCCGCTATGACGTGGGTCAGATCGGCGGCACCCAGGTGCAGCTGGCACTCAACGCCAGCAACCTGGCCGACAAGCGTTTCGTATCGACCTGCACCGGCGTGTCGTCGTGCTACTACGGCAGCGGCCGCACCGTGATGGCGACGGCGCGCTTCGGCTGGTAAAGGGTGGCGGCGCCGGGGTAACTCCCGGCGCTAGGCGTCGGTCACCACCACCAACGGGACATCGCGCTGCGGATGCCGCAGCACCAGGACCGGCTGCTGGTAGACGCGCTCGATGTGCTCCCGGGTCAGGACGTCGGTCGGCGTGCCATCGGCGGCCACGCGACCCTGTTCCAGCAACACGATCCGGTCCGCATACGCAGCGGCCAGATTCAGATCATGCAACACCACGATCACACAGGCACCGGCATCGGCCAGGTCGCGGACCGCGCGCAGGGTGCGCTCCTGATGACGCAGATCCAATGCCGCCGTCGGTTCATCCAGCAACAACAACGGCGTGTCCTGGGTCAGCACGCGGGCGAAGGTCGTGCGCGCCGCCTCGCCACCGGACAGATGTTCCACCTCCCGCTCGATCAACGCATGCAGGTCTGCTCGTGCCAGCGCATCGGCAATGCAGGCGGCATCTTTGACCGGATCCGGCGGATGCGGCAGCCGGCCCATCGCCACCACTTCATGCACACGGAAGGCGAACCGCACGGCGTGCTCCTGCGGCATGACCGCGCGCTCACGTGCCAGCGGCTTGGCTTTCCAGTCCGCCAGCGCCTGTCCACGCAGCAGCACCTTGCCCTGCTCCGCGTCCAGATCGCCTGCGGCCACCGCCAGCAACGTTGACTTGCCCGCGCCGTTCGGCCCAACCAGCGCCGTCACCGTGCCGGGCACGAAATCCAGCGTGATGTCATCCAGAATGCGCCGCGCGCCGCGACTCAACTGCACCGACTGCAACTGCAGCAGCGCGCTCATGCGCCGCTCCGGTGGCGCTGACGCATCACCAGCCACAGGAAGAACGGCGCACCCAGGGCGGCCGAGAACAGGCCGAGCGGAATCTCCGACGGCGGATCCAGCGTGCGTGCGGCGGTGTCGGCGACCACGATCAGCAGCGCACCGGCGACGGCTGAGACCGGCAGCAGCCAACGATGGCCGGGGCCGACCAGCAGACGCACGACGTGCGGCACGACCAGACCCACGAAACCGATCGAGCCGGCAAAGGCGACGGCGGCACCGACCAGCAGCGCGCTGAAGGCAATCAACTTGAGCCGCGTGCGCTTCACATCCAGCCCCAGGTGCTGGGCCTGGCGCTCACCGAGCGCGAGCATGTCCAAGGGTGTCGCCAGACGCAGCAACGCGATCGTGCCGAGCACGAACACCGGCGCCACCGCGATCACATCCATCCAGTCGGCCTGGGCCAACGAACCCATCTGCCAGAACACCAGCGATTGCAACTCGCTCTCGCTGGCGATGTAGGTCAGGAACCCGATCATCGCCGAGCAGAACGCCGCGATCGCAATGCCGACCAGCAGCAATGTCGCCGTGCCGGTGCCCTGCCCCGGTCGCGCCAGCAGGTACGTCAATGTGATCGCGCCACCGGCACCGGCGAACGCCGCCAGCGGTAGCGTCCACGCACCGAAGGCGCCGGCACCCAGCACGATCGCCGAGACCGCGCCCAAGGCAGCGCCCTGGGTCACGCCGACAATGCCGGGGTCGGCCAAGGGATTGCCAAACAACCCCTGCAGGCTCGCGCCGGCCATCGCCAGTGCGGCGCCCACCATCGCGCCCAACAAGGCACGCGGAATGCGCAACTGCCATACCACGGCCAGATCGCGGGTACTGACGCTGGCCAGATCGGCCAGCCCCAGCTTTACGCCGATCGCCTGCAGCACCTCCATCGGTGGCAACCGCAACGGGCCCACCGCGAACGAGGCAATGACTGCGATCAGCAGCCCCACCGCGGCCCAGATCAACACGGTCGCGCCGCGGCGACGCGCAGGACTCAACACCGCCATGCCTCAGGCACTCACGGGCGCGGAACGGTTGCAAATGCCGCGGCCAGCGCCACCGCACCACTGCCCGAGGCGACGCTGGCGGACTTCAACTCCACATCCGGCATCACCCACACGCGGTTGGCCGCACCGGCCGGCGTCTGCCGAAGCGTCGGATAGGCGCGCCACAGCCCGGCCTGGCCACCAAACAGGGCCAGATCGTTCTCGGTGACCAGGATCACGTCAGGCGCAGCGGCCACCACGCCTTCATTGCTGAGGGCCGAGTAGTTGGCCACGCCGGCTTCGTCGCCGATGTTGATGCCGCCGGCGAGCGTGATCAGCTTGCCCGAGGCGCTGTCCGAGCCCGCCACGGTCGGCGCGCCGCCGGCACCTGTCGCGGACACGTGGATCACGCGCGGGTGCCATGCCAATGCGGCACCACTGGCCTTGGCCGCATCCAGCTGCGACTGCACTTTCGTGGCCAATGCTTCACCCTGCTCGGCCATGCCGACGGCGGCGGCGACCTTGCGCACCTTGTCCGCGGCCGGCTGCAGATCGTCGACGATCACCGCCGCCTCGCCTGCGCCGCGCAGCTTGGCAGCGAGATCGGAATGGCGGCGCAGGCTGTTGCCCAGGAACAGGGTGCCCTGCAGGCTCAACACGCCTTCCACGCCGGTGGTGCGGTTGAACAGAAATTGTTTGGGGGCCTTGCGGCCGGACGCGGTGGCCGAGCGCAGCGGCGCGGCGTAGACCTGGTCGTCCAGACCAAGCGCTTCGAGCACGGCGATGATGTCATCGCCACCGGCAATGATCCTGGAGGTATCGGTCACTGTCGTGGCCACACCATCATCGGAGGTGACCTGTGCCGGCAACTGCTGGGTGGCGCCGTCGATATCCGGCACGTCCACGCCCAGCACGCGCTGCCAGCCCTCCGGCAGCGCTTCGGCGCCCTGCACGCCCGGTGCCGCGGCGGTATCGGCAGCCGGCGCGGCAGGCTCTTTCGAGCACCCGGCGATTACGGCAACCAGAGACAGCGCCAGCAGGCTGCGGCGGACAACAATCGACTTCATGGCAGTTCCTCTTCCATCAGAACGGCGGGGCTGTTCGCCCCGCCGCCAGTGCAACGCACTGCGCGAACCTCAGTTCGCGCGGGTGCTGATGCGGGTGATGCGGTCGCCCTTGGGATCCTGGGCATCACGCGACTTGTTGACGGCAAACACGTTGCCCTTGCCATCTTCACGCACATGGTTCGGGAAGGTGCCGCCATCCAGGTTGCCCACCACCTTGCCGTTGCCATCGACCACGGTCACCGTGCCGGCACCGCGATTGGTCACATAGGCCAGCTTGGACACCGGCTCGAAGGCGACGTTCAGCGCACCCGCGCCGACCGGCACGTCGTGCAGCACCTTGCCGCTGGCGACATCGACGATCAGCAGGTTGTCAGTGCCCTGCGAGGCCACGTACAGGCGACCCGCCGAAGCGTCATAGGCCACGCCGGAGGCGCTGATCGAGTTGCCCAGATCGATGACCTTCTCCACCTTGCCGGTGGTGGTGTCGATCACGGCCGCTTCGGGCGTGCCGATGCTGACGGTGAACAGCTTGCCGGCCGCTTCATCCAGCACCAGGCTCATCGGGACGAACTTCTTGTCGTCCACGCCCGAGGCCAGGGTGATCGGCTCCAGCGGCTGCAGGGTGCGGGCATCGAACACCGAGAGATGATCCTCACCGGCGGCCGAAGCGAATACCTTGCCATGACGGCCATCGACCACGACGTCGCGGGCATGCGGCACAGTGCCGACATCGAACTGGCGCACCAGCGACAGATCCTTCTGGCGATACACGGCCACGGTGTCCTGGCGGGTATTGGTGACCCACACGTTGCCGTTGGCATCATCCACGCCCACGCCATAGACCGCGAACACTGCACCGCCCTTGCCGCCCGGCACTTCCGCCGGCGTGATCTTGGCGGTGACCTTGAGGGTCTTCGGGTCCAGCTTGAGCAGCTGCGACTGGGTGACCGGCGGGCGACCGACGGCAGCGGTGACGAAGACCGCGTTGCTGGCCGCGCTGTACGCGGACTGGTACAGGCCCTGGACCAGTTTGGCCGAGGTCTGGTTGAAGTTCTGCTGCCCGCTCAGCGGCAGGTTCGGCGAAACGCGCAGCGACAGCACGGCGGCGGCGGACGGCTGGCTGGCACGCACGATCACCGGCTGCTGGCCGGGCACGGCATCGGCCGGAACCGCGACCTTGCCCTTGAAGTTGCCCTCGGCATCGACCACGTACGGGGTGGCGTTGAGCACCGTTTCACCGCGCAGCAGGGTCACCTGCTGGCCCGGGACGAACTGGCGGCCGATCACCTCGGCGTCGCTGCCCGGCACCACGTTCTGGCCGCGGCTGACCACTTCACCGCGGAAGCCGTTGGCCGGCGCATCGAACACCGGCTGGGCGAACACGGTCGGGCTGGCCAGCGACAGCGCAAGGGCCAGGGTGGCGACGCGCGGGAGGGTTTTCAGGGTGTACATCAGCAGACTCCTTCTGTTGGGGGCGCGCCGGTTGGCGCGTTGTCACAGTGCTTGCCTTGGCGTGGCCGCGGTCCCTTGCGGCGGTGGCACACGGCCACGGAACTGCCTGGGTAACGAAAAATCAGGGGGCTGGCGCGGGCGTGCCGCTGCGATCGGCGATGCCATACAACTGGCTCAGCGTTGCCTTGAGCGATGCCGGCAGCATCGGCCCATGGCCAAGGCCGGGGAATTCGCGGTACTGCACGGTCAGGCCCGGCACCTTGGCCAGGCGGGTGGCCAGCTGCTGCGCGGCATCGGGGGTGGCGCCACCAATGCGGCGCAGATGCGCGACCACGCGCGGATTGGTCATGTCACGCACGCCGCGGTTGCCGGTGCGCTCGTCGCCACCGAGCATCACCGTGACCTGTGCCGGCTGGCCTTGGGCGTTGGCGATGAACTGGCGCTCCATGTCGCCCAGCGGGGCGCCCTGGCTCCACCACAGTGACGGGCTGGCGGACACGTAATGCTGGAACGCGGCCGGGCGGGTATACAGCGTGCTGACCACGAACAGGCCGCCGAGCGAATGGCCCCATAGTGACTGCTGCTGCAGATCGATGCTGGCGCGGCGCTGCACTTCCGGCTTGATCCGGCGCTCTATCAGATCCAGGAACGCATACGCACCGCCACCGCTGGACTGCGACGTGCCGTTCTCGTCGTCAGCGGTATCGATCCACGCGGTGTAGTCGCGGGTACGCGCCGGCGAATCGATGCGCAGATCGTTGTCGTAGCCGATGAATACCAGCACCGGCGCGGCATGTGCGGCCAGATCGGTAAGCATCGCCTGGTCGAGCACCATCGCCGCGGCATTGCCATCCAGCATGTACAGCACCGGTGCCGGCGTGGCCGAGGCCTTGGCCGGCACGCCGACATTCACCCGCCAGCGGCGGGCCTTGTCGGGGCTGTCGAGCACGAAATGCTCGAAACGATAGCTCTGCGCCGGCTGATCCAGCACCGTCTCACCGACCTTCTGCTCGGGATTGCGCTGCTGCGCCGAGGCGGGCGACAACGCCGCCATGCCGATGGCGGTCGCCACGCCCAGCGTGCGCAACCACGGCGATACGGAAGAGATCAGCGACGACGAAACAATCATGACTACCCGGAGCGAGGGACGGTGCTATCGCGCCAGTGTAACTCAAATGAGAATGGGTATCACTGACGTTGCGCCGCCCGGTTCAGCGCGCGCAATCGCCCGAGGCCTTGCGCGCGGCACCCACCGTTGCACCGCCCTTGCCACTGGCCGACATCCAGCCCTTCAAGGACATGTCGTCCGGCACGGACGCAACCTTCGGTGCCGCGGAGATCACCAGCTCGCGCGAGGTACCGACCGGCTCAAGCTCGGCCAGGCGCGCGGCCTTGTCATCGTCGGTGCTGACGATGTCATCCGGCCCCGACGATGGGGTTCTCGTGGTGTTTCCCGTCTTGGCCACCCTGATCCGCAGCTCCCCGTCGGTCCGGTTACTCACCGTCACCGCGTACTGCTCCTTGCCATAGGCCCACGGAGTCTCGCGCTGCACCGTGGAGGCCTGCCCTTCGGCCGGCAGCTCCAGCGTGTCGCCCGCAATGCTCTGCGCCATCGCCATGCCGCCCATCACCGCCATGTACAGGCCATACGCACGCATCTGCTTCTCTTCCTGCGTCCTCGCCGCAGGCGCGCCGGGCCAGCTCGCGTCGAGATTCATATGCGCCTTGCCATTGCACAGCGTCAGCACCAGCGGCTCACCCTCACCCTCGCCGACGCGGATCAAGCTGTCGCCGTTCTGGAACTGCTGCACGCGGCCAAGCAGTGACGCGCCACTCGGCGGCACCTGGTTCACCTGGACAGTCGATGCATTCTTGAGACGCTCATTCAACGACAGTGCTGCAGCGCTGGTGGGCACTGCCGCAGCGATAGCAGCAGTAAGTACAGCAACGGTGACAAAAGTGCGCATGGCATCCAGTCCAGAAGGGCGGGACATCATACGCGCCCGATCACGCCCGCTTCGCGGCCAGCGCATCGCAGCCGTGCCGCACTTCATGCCAGCCTGCGCAGCACTCAACCACGCATGACCATCGCCTCGATCGTCGCGGCAAGCTCCTGCTCGGCCTGTACGGGCGTGATGTCACCGGCAGTCGCCGCAGAACAGAGCCCTTCGGCGGCACCCAGCATGCCCCACAGCCCGGCCTGACCCAGAGTACCTTCGGGCGCGAACGGAGACAGCAGCGCGCGACACTGCTCGAGAAACACGACGTCATACTCGCGCTTGATACGCGCCAGCTCCGGTGAGCCGGCCAGCGCAGCAATCACGCCGGGAATCTCGCGTCCCTGCTTCATCACGCAGGCCACGTAGGCCTCGGCGATGACCTGCGCTTTCTCCGCGAGTGTCGGGCCGCTGCTGGCAAACAGCGTCTCCATCACCACGCCCTGGCGTGCGTCGAAATCACGATACAGCGCGGCCAACAGACCCGCCCGCGTACCGAAATGGTCATACACCACCGGCTTGGTGACCCCGGCCTGCTCGGCCAGCCGCCCCAGCGTCAGGGCGTCGGTGCCCTCTTCGCGTATCAGCCGCCATGCCGTCTCCAGCAACTGGCGAAGGCGGTCGTCGCGCGTCATCCGGCGCCGGGTCGGCACCGAGGCAGCAGGATCAGATGGGCTTGACATAGCTATATACCAATCGTAACTTACGAAGTGTAACTTACCGAAAGTATACAGCCTCCCCTATCCTCTTGGACTCCGATGCACACCCTGATCGTCACCGCTCACCCCCATCCCGACGCACTGACCCACACCGTGGCCCGCCACATCGCCGAGGGCATCACTTCGACAGCTGCCGGCGCAACGGTCGAACTGGCCGATCTGAGCGCCGAGGGCTTCGACCCCCGCTTCAATCAGGACGACATGCAGGGCCATCAACGCCTGGCGCCCTTCCCCGCTGATGTACTGGCCGAACAGGCCCGCCTGGACCGCGCCACTGCATTGGTGCTGGTCTTCCCTGTGTATTGGTGGAGCATGCCGGCCCTCATGAAGGGCTGGATCGACCGCGTGTTTTCCAATGGGTGGGCTTATGACGACAGCAGTGGCCAGGGGGTGCTCAAGAAACTGGGGCATCTGTCCATTCACCTGGTCAGCCTCGGCGGCGCTGACGAACGCACGTGGCAAAAGCGTGGCTATACCGACGCGATGAAGACCCAGATCGAGACCGGCATCTTCGACTACTGCGGCGCGCCGGTGCTGTCGTCCACGCTGCTGCTGGAAACGGACTCGGGCGACGTGCAGGCCCACCTGCAGACTGCATTCGCACTGGGCGAACACATGGCAACCGCGTCCATGGATGCCAACGCATCTCACATTTCATGATTCGCAGCAGCGCCATGCGCGCAACTGTGACGTACAGCCGACGCGAGCGCCGTCACGCGCTTTAGGCTCCCGCAACTGATCGGCACTACATGCCACATTCGCCAAGGTTCTGCATGAAGTACTTATTCGTTCTGTTGCTGCTGCTCCCCGCAACGCAGGCGCAAGCGCTGACGTTGACCAACGCGCACTGGCGCGTCCATATCGATCCCGCAACGCTGGCGGCCTCCATCACCGCTGCCGACGGCACCACGACCCAGGTTTCCTCCGCGGGCGATGTCGGCACGGTGTCAGCGCTGGTGCAGACCCGCGACACCGGCCATTGGCAATGGGGTGAGGCAACCGAAGTGCGCGCTGCACTGGTGGGCGATACGCTGCAGATGACGTTCCAGCGAAGCACCATCGGCAGCATCCACTGGCCACGACTGCCAGCGGGCCCACACGCCTTGCTGCTGCCACTGCACGAGGGCTACTACCTTCCCGCCGACGACACCGTCTGGCGCGATGAGCTCATCGATGCTTACGGCGAGATCAACACCACCGAAGACCTGACCCTGCCCGTGATCGGCTTGGCGTGGCAGGATCGCGTGCTGTCGATCCTGTTCGCCACACCGTTCAACAACACCGTGCGCTTCAGCCCGGACGGGCCGGGTGTCGCAGTGGCCGCCGAGCACCACGTCAATGCCCTCAACCAGGCCGACCCGTATACCGTCATCGTCAGCCTGGATGCGCCGGATTGGCTGGCCCCGGCCAAACGCTACCGGCACTGGCTGCAGGCGCAGGGCGGCTTCGTACCACTGAAGGACAAACTCGCCCAGCTGCCCGACGGTCACAAGCTGATCGGTGCCAGTCACCTTTATCTGTGGGGCGATCGGCTGCTGGTCGAACAGGACGTGCGTGACTGGGCCGTTCTGAAATCACTGCTGCCGCGGGCATGGATCACCAAGGACGCCGAAGCGCTGCAGGCGCTCACCGCCGAATACAGCGGCCCGTATGTACAGCAGGTGTTGGTGGCCGCCATCAATGCCGCGCTGGCGGAACAGTTTCCCGGTGACACGGCCGAGTCCCTGCAGCAGCGCAGGCAACAGTTGGACGTAACGCTGGGCAAGGCGCTAAAGCCCGACGCGCTTCGGGGCGACAGCGCATCGCCGCGGATGATCCATGCCCTGCAGGCTGCCGGCCTGCCACGCCTCTGGCTCGGGCTGCCGGACTGGACCGCCGGTTGGGCGAGCCCTGACGCCGTGGACGCCGCCGCGAAGGCCGGGTATCTGGTGGCGCCCTACGATTCCTATGACACCGCCCTGCCCGACGGCAACGACAATCCTTCCTGGCTCTCAGCGCAGCTGGGGCAGGACGCATTCGAGCGCTGCGGGATCATGAAACCCGACGGCGAGCGCATCAAAGGCTTCCAGGGCAACGGGGTGTACACCAACGCGGCCTGCATCCGCCCGCTGATGGAACGGCGCGTGCGCACCCTTCGCGCCGACGCGCCCTACAACAGCTGGTTCCTGGATGTGGCCGCGACCGGCATGTTGTTCGATGACGTGGATCCGGCCAAACCGACCTCACAGGCCCAGGATGCCGGCCACCGGAACGCGGCACTGGCCTGGCTGGCCGATACCCAGAAATTGGTGGTCGGCTCTGAAGTGGGCTCGGCCGTCGTCAACCGCCATATTGCGTTCGCCCACGGCGCACAGACCTCCGGCTTCGGCTGGGCCGATCCGCAGATGCGCCGGGAGCGTGCCTCCCCCTACTACCTCGGCGCCTGGGCGCCAGAGCACCAGCCCGCCTTCTTCTTCAGACAGAGCCAGCTCAAACCGCGGTACCAGCAGCTCTATTTCAACCCGGCCCGTCGCCTGCCATTGCTGCAGGCTGCCTTCCACGACAGCGTGGTCAGCACCCATCACTGGACCCTGGACAGCCTCAAGTTCCGCGAGAGCCGCAGTACCACCGAGCTGCTGCAGCAGCTGTACAACGTGCCACCGCTGCTCAACCTCAGCGTCGCGACCGCCGCATCACGGATCGCCTACCTGCGCCATCTGGACGCCTTCTTCCGGCCGCTGCATCAGGCCCTGTTCGATCAGGCGCTGATCGACTTCCGCTGGCGCGATACCGCCGGCCAGGTGCAGCAGACTACGTTCACCGACGGCAGCGTGATCGTGGCCAACTTCTCCGATCAACCGCAGCAGGTCGATACGCACACCCTACCCCCGCGCAGCGCGACCGCGCGGCTTGCAGATGGCCGAACGTTCACCTTCACCTCGCCGACATCGCCGTAGACCGGCTCACTGTCCAGCCCCGTGCGCGCCCACCACACCGGTGAGCGCGCCCGAATCCATTACTCTTTCGTTTCTTCCGCCTTCCACGCCGCGACCTTCGCCTTGGTCTGCTCCAGCAGCGCATCGAGCGCTTTGCGGTCATACCCCTGGCCGCGCAGCACCACGTACTGGATGCCACGCGTGGCCTCGATGTCCTCCAGCGGATTGCGCTCCAGCAACACCAGATCGGCGGCCTTGCCTGGCGCGACCGCACCGTAGCGGTCCAGCGTACCGAACCAGGCCGGGCCCGCGCGCGTCGCCGCCGAAAGTGCCTGCGCCGGGCTCAGCCCTTCCTTGACGAACAGTGACAGTTCGTCATGCAGGCCGATGCCCGGATAGTTGAACGAGTTGAGGAAGCCCGCATCGGTGCCGGCCATGATCGTGACCCCGGCCTGCTGCAGCATCGGTAGTACCGCAGCGACCTGGTGGTACTCCTGATGCCGGGCCTGGATCTGTGCCGGCGTCGCCTTGGCCGCACGCTCGACGCGCCAGGCGTAGGTGGCCTGCAGCTTCGGACCGATGTAGGCCAGATAGGGATCGTCGTGATGGTCGTCCTGGTCCAGGAAGTCCAAAATGCGTCCGCCGTTGAGTGTCGGCGTCACGAATACGCCCTTGGTCGCGAAACCGCGATAGGCGGCCATGGCAGTGTCACGGTCGAAACCCGCATCCAATCGTGCGTTGGCCTGGGCACGATCAATCCGCTTGGCCGCGAAGTCCGCGGCAATGGCCGCCTCATCCTTGACCCCGGCTTTGTAGGCGTAGTCCAGGTGCTCGATCGAGCTGATACCGGCATCGACGGCCTGCTGCACGGTCAACGCCATCGGGATGTGGCCGGAGGCACGCAGCCCATTGGCGCGCGCGCCGCGCACGGCAGCCAGGAACAGCTCCGGAGTCAGGGTGCTGTCGGTGATTTTGACGAAATCGACGCGGTCGCGTTTGAGGCGCACGAACGCCGCATCCAGATCGGCCTGCGAGCCCACTTCAATGGTGCCCTTCCAGACCGGCTTGACGCCTTCGATCTTTGCCCCGGAGGTGAACAGCTGCGGGCCGGCCAGTTGGCCGCTGGCGATCTCACCGCGCCACTGCAGTACCTGCTCGGGCAGATCTCCAGAAGCATCACGGATGGTGGTGATGCCATGGGCGATGTACAGCGGGAGCAGCGCCTTGTTCTCGTCGATGAGCGCCGGGCCGCCGCCGAAATGCACGTGCATGTCCCACAGCCCGGGAATCAGATAGCGCCCCTTGCCATCGACGTCCTGCCTGGCTCGCCACGCTTTGCGCATCGCCCGGTCATTGCCGACCGCCACGATGTCCTGGCCACGCACCACGACCGTCTGGTCGGCCACCGTCGTGGCGCGCTCGACGTCGACCACGGTGGCATGCCGGATCATTAGATCGGCCTGCTCGGCTGCGAACGCGGAAGGGGCCAGTGCAAGCAGCACCGGGATCGCAAGACGGAAGGACATGGAGAGCGCACCGGAAAAAAGAGAACCGGGCCACCTTACGGTCAGGCCCGGCACATTCACCAGTTAAATTTCAGCATGATGCGCATGCACAATTGCAATGGAGCCTGCTGCAATACGCAGCAGCCTCAGTTCTCGCCCTGCATGGCCGGGGGGGCCTGCACCCGCTGCAGCCAGGCTGCAACCGCCGGATGCGCATCCACCACCGCCCCCAGATGGGTGCCGTAGCCCACCACCTGGCCAACCACCAGATCCACCAACGAGTATGCCTCGCCAACCATCCACGGCTGCTGCGACAGGCGCGCCTCCAACAGATCCAGCAGTTCGTTGGCGGCACGGATGCCCGCCGCAGCATGCTCCACGCTGCGCAGCGCATCGTCCACGGTCGCCAGCCATACCCGCCCCAGCACCGCTGCGTAGGTAACGTACGCCCACGTGCACCAGGACATCGCCTCCAGTCGAGCCGGGGTCCCCGCCGCCGGCCACAGGCCCTGGCCCACCCCGTACTGCTCGCCCAACCACAGGTGGATGGCCAGACCTTCAAACAGGGGCGTGCCGTCCACCACCAGGCACGGGACCTTGCCGTTCGGATTGATCGCCAGATACGCAGGCGTGCGCTGCTCGCCGTTGCGGATGTCGATCTTGACCCGGTCGTGCGGGACGGACAGCTCGGCCAGAGCGCACGCGACCGGGGTGGCGCTGGACATGGGGTGCCAATAGAAAACCAGTGACATTGAAGAACTCCTTGAAAGGGGCGGAAAGGTGCGGCGGAACAGGTGCTGCACCGTGCCCTCAAGACTAGGCAGCATTGCGGACAGAATCAGCCCGCAATGACTGTTACGCTGGCGCGCATGCTGACCGCCTCCGCCCGCCTGCTGAGCCTGCTTTCGTTGCTGCAATCCCGCCCGCACTGGGCCGGCGGCGAGCTGGCCGAGCGCATGGCCATCCACCCGCGCACGCTGCGGCGGGACATTGATCGCCTACGCCAGCTTGGCTACCCCATCCACGCCAGCACCGGCATCGCCGGCGGCTATGCGTTCCGTCCGGGGCGCGCATTACCGCCACTGCTGCTGGATGACGAGGAAGCACTGGCGGCCGCTGTCGCGCTGCGCACGGCCGTGACCGGCACGATCAGCGGCATCGAGCAGACCGCGATCACGGCGCTGGTGAAAATCGAACAGGCCATGCCACCGCGACTGCGCCCCCGGCTGGCCGCGCTGCGCTCGACGCTTCTCCCCGCCAGCCCGATCGGCCCGCAGGTCGATGCGGGGCGGCTGACCACCCTCGCCTGCGCATGTCGCGACCAGGTGCAACTCCGCTTCGACTACACCGACCGCGAGGGTGTCTCCAGCGCCCGCCAGGTCGATCCCCAAGGCGTGGTGCACACCGATCGCCGGTGGTACCTGGTCGCCTGGGACACCGGACGCAATGACTGGCGCACCTTCCGCATCGACCGGATCGCCAGCGCACCGCTGGTGGGCGCGCATTTTGTACCCCGCGCAGGCCCAGGCGACGGTGACCTGCGCCAATGGGTCGCCCGCTCGCTCTCGCTGGGCCAGTACCACGACGAGGCCCGGATCATCCTGCATGCGCCGCTGTCGGTCATGCGCCAGCAGATACCGGCATCGGCCGGGGAGCTGGAAGCGGTCGATGATCGGCGCTGCCTGCTGCGCTGCGCCGCCAACCCCTTGGGAACGGTGGTGTACTGGCTGTTGGCGCTGGGTCTGGACTTCGAGGTGCTGGGACCCCCTGCGCTGCATCAGGCCATGCGCGAGGCGCGCGAGCGGATCACTCGCAGCCTGGCCCGTAGCGAACCGTCGGAGGCCTCGGCAGGCACCAACAGCACCTGACCGCATGCGCGTCGACATTGGCGCCGACAGCCATTGCAACTCAGAATGACGGCATGACCGCAAGTGAAAAACCGAATCGCACCCTGTTCGACCTGGACCTGCTGCGCGCCATGGTGATGGTGGCCGACTGCGCAAGCTTCACCACGGCGGCGGCGCGTCTGCACTCCACCCAATCCACCATCAGCCAGAAGATCCGTCGGCTGGAGGAGATGGCGGGCCATCCATTGCTGGTGCGCGGCAACCGCGACGTGCATCCCACCGATGCCGGGCAGCTCGTGCTTGGCCATGCCCGCCAACTGCTGGCGCTCAATGACCAACTGCTCGAAGCGCTTGCCGGCACCACGGTGGCCGTCACCGTCCGGCTGGGGGTTCCGGAAGACTTCGTCAGCGCCGCGACCACCCAGCTGCTCGGCGCCTTCAACCGCGAGCACCCCCAGGTCAAGCTGGAAGTCACCAGCGGCCTCAGCCGCGACCTGGCCAATGGCTACGATCACGGCGAACTCGATCTGATCCTGGTCAAGCAGCGCCGCAACAGCCGCGCCGCCGTGGCCTGCTGGCCGGAGACGATGGTCTGGATCGACAGTGCCCGCAATGGCTGCATCGGCCTGGATCCGGTGCCATTGGTCACCTTCCCTCCGCGCGGGCTGTATCGCGACGACATCATCGATGCCATCGAAGCACTCGGCCGGCGCTGGCGGATCAGCTTCACCAGTTCCAGCCTGAGCGGCATCCAGGGCGCCGTCGCCGATGGCATGGGCATCAGCCTGCTGCCGGCGCGCGCCCTGAGTCGCGAGCACACCGTGCTGGGTCCGGAACAAGGGTTGCCGCCCATCGACACGTTCGAGATCGCGCTGCTTCACCGCACCACAGCCGACCCGCTGGTCAAAGCCCTGGCCGTGCGCCTGACGGGCCTGCTCGATCAGGAACGGGCGGGCGCGCTTACTTGAGCTGCAGCGGGTAGCGCTGCCAGAGCACGTGTACCAGGAAGCCGGTCAGTTCCGGGTCCTTGCTGGTGATCGAGGCGCGGATCTTGTCCAGCAGCACCATGTCGCTGCAGTTGCGCACATCGGCATGCCCGGCCTGCCCGGCGCGGCGCGCACGGTAACGGGCCGCACGCTGTGCATCGGTCATCGCGTAGCCGAACGTGGGCGGACGGCCGCGCTTGCGCGGCAGCGTCAGTTCCAGTGTTCCGGGGTCTTGTTCATCGCGCATGACGGACGAGGATGCAAACGGGGGCGCGCACGATATCGTGAGACATCACTTTAATCCAGCGTTTTGCGTGGATTTCTGCGATGGCAGCGTGTGAACCTCAGCGCCACGCCTCGGCCACACGCGCGCCAGCCCACACCAGCAGCATGCCACCGAGCAGACTGATGCCCAGATACAGCGGCACCATCAGGCTTCGATCCGCGCGGGTAAACACCAGCGACTCGAGCATCATCGACGAAAACGTGGTCAACCCGCCCACGATTCCCACGATCAGAAAGGCGCGCCAGTACACCGCGGCCGTGCCACGACTCTGCAGCCAGATCATCACGTAACCCGCCACGAACGCGCCGACCAGGTTCACCGTCAGCGTGCCCCACGGGAAGCAAGTACCGAACTGGCGCAGCATCGCATCGCCGATCACGAAACGCAGCGCCGCGCCCAGTGCGCCGCCGGCCATCACCAGCCCGAGCTGCTGCCACCACAGGCCAATGCCGTCCATCAGTCCGCGCCCTTCTCCGCACGCGCCTGTTCCCGGGCGGCACGCAGGCGGTCCAGTTTCTCTTTCAGCTTGATCTCAAGCCCGCGCGGCACCGGCTCGTAATACACCCGCTCGCCCATTGCATCGGGGAAACCGGTCTGGTCCAGCGCGATGCCGCCGTCGGCATCGTGATCGTACTGATAGGTCTTGCCGTAGCCCAGCTCCTTCATCAGCTTGGTCGGCGCGTTGCGCAGGTGCAGCGGCACCTCCTGGGTACCGGTCTCGCGCACTTCCTGCTTGGCCTTGTTGAAGGCGGCATAGCCGGCGTTCGACTTGGCGGTACTGGCCAGATACAGCACCAGCTGCGCGAACGCGAGCTCGCCTTCCGGGCTGCCCAGCCGCTCGTAGATGTCCCAGGCTTCCAGCGCCATCGACTGCGCGCGCGGATCGGCCAACCCGATATCCTCGATCGCCATCCGGGTCAGGCGACGTGCCAGATACGACGGATCACAGCCACCATCGAGCATGCGCGTCAGCCAGTACAGCGCGGCATCCGGGTTGGAGCTGCGCACGGATTTGTGCAGCGCCGAGATCTGGTCGTAGAACTGCTCGCCGCCCTTGTCGAAGCGACGCGTGCGGTCTGCCAGCACCTGCACCAGCATCTCCGGACTGATCCGCCCGCCGTCGCCACTGGCCAGCTCGGCCGCGATCTCCAGCAGGGTCAGGCCGCGTCGCACATCGCCATCGGCGGCGGTGGCGATCTCCAGCAACGCCTCCGGCGCCACCTGCAGCTGCTCCGCGCCCAGGCCACGCTCGGTGTCCTGCAGCGCACGCTCCAGCGCCTCCACGATGTCCGCCGGAGACACCGACTCCAGCACGTGCACGCGGCACCGCGACAGCAGCGCCGAGTTCAGTTCGAACGAAGGGTTTTCGGTGGTGGCACCCACGAACACGATGGTGCCGCGTTCGATATGCGGCAGGAACGCATCCTGCTGGGCTTTGTTGAAACGGTGCACTTCGTCCACGAACAGCACCGTGCGACGCCCTTCGGCGAAGCGCTGCGCGGCTTCGGCCAGCACCTGGCGCACCTCGGGCAGACCGGACAGCACGGCCGAGATCGCACGGAACTCGGCATCGGCGTAATGCGCAAGCAGCAGCGACAGTGTCGTCTTGCCGCAGCCTGGCGGGCCCCACAGGATCATCGAGTGCACATGGCCGGACTCGACGGCCCGGCGCAGCGCGCTGCCCGGCGCGAGCAGGCGCTTCTGGCCCACCATTTCATCCAGCGTCTGCGGGCGCATCCGCTCGGCGAGCGGACGCATGTTGTCGCGATCCACGGTCAGCAGATCGGGCCCATTGAATGTCGTTCGGTTTCTGGCCACGTCGCTATTCTATCGCGGCCGAACGCCCGCGGCCGTTACTCGCCGATGACGTCCACACCCTTGGCCGGGGTGAAGCTGAAGGTGCCGGCAGCAAAGCTCGGGTTGCGCTTCCACCCGGTGAAGTTGATCACCGTGCGCTGACCCACCGCGTCCACCACTTCCATGCGGGCCAGACCCTGGCCGTTGAAGCCCAACGCGGCGTACTGGAAGGCGGTGTCGGTCTCACGCTTCGGGCTCAGCGACAGCCACTGCAGGCCATCGCGCACGGCGGCCTCTTCGCTGACGTCGTACTGTTTGTCTAGGAGCGCCGGATTGATCAATGCGGTCAGCGGGCTGTTCTGCTCTTCCTGGCCCTGCGGGCGCACGCTGGCCTGCTCCAGGTCCGGCTCATACACCCAGACCTTCTTGCCATCGGCCACGATCAGCTGTTCGTGCGGCTTGATGTACTCCCAACGGAACAGGCGCGGCGCGGACAACGCAACGCGGCCGCTGGTGTTTTCCTTGACCTTGCCCTTGCTGTCGAACACCTGCTGGCTGAACTGTCCGTCCAGGCCTTTCAGGCCCTGGGTGAAGCGGTTGAGTTCATCACGGGCGCCTGCCCAGGCCGAAGCCGAGCCGACACTGGCCACGACCAGGGTGGCGGCAAGCAGGGAGCGGCGGAAGGTGGTGTGCATGCGAGGTATCCAGGCGAATGGGAAGGATGGGAGGCAGTGTGCCCATTCAATCCTGAATGGGCGATCAGGGCCACATTATGCGCTGGAACCCGCTTGCCCGAACGCGGTTTACCGCCCGGCCTGCACCGTCTTGAGGTCCCCATACACCACCTGCCCGCGGAAGCCGCGACGGACCTGCTGGTACAGCTCGCGGAAGGCGGCGTAATCCTGCGGCTGGCACAGTGCATCCGCCCCGCGTACGGCCCGCTGGTGCAGCCGATGGTGCGCGGTGATCAGCTGCCCCTCGCGCGTCCAGTCCACCTGATACTCACCCGCCGCATTGGCGAAGTGCTGGCTGCGCGGGATCGCTACGATCGGCACGTTCGCCGGGAAGGTCAGCTGGTAGCGCTCATCGCGCAGACTGTCGTTGCAGTAGAACGGCGTGGCGTTTTCCGGCGCCGACGTGCTGGCATACAGGTCACGGAACGATTGGCTGCCCGGTGCGTCAGGCAGCACCATCCCGCCGACCACGCCAAAATCGACGTAGTCGCTGGCCAGGAAGTCATAGCGGAAGTTGAACGGCCGGGTCAGATCCTGCGGGTCACCCAGCAGCGTCAGTGCGCCACTGCCGTCGAAGCCGGACGCGGCCATCATCGACTCTTCGGCACGCGCCCGGTTCTGCGCGTTGAGCCGTGCGAAGGCGCCGCGCATGCCAATTTCGGTCACGCCGCTCGGTTGGAGCACGGTCCGGCCAGACAGATTGCCCGCCGCATCGAACCGGAACGTTGCCTCGATCCCGGTGCCGTTGCGCGAGGCATCGTTGGCCGGGGTGCGCGCCACGACGGCCTGGCGGGTATGCAGCACCGGCGCGCCAAGATCCCCCTCGGGCAACTGGCCAACACGCGCATAGGGCGCGGTCGAGTCCAGGTACAGGTCGAACTCGGGGATGTAGGTGATGGCGTGGTCGAAACGGCCCAGCAACGGAATCGCCGGCAGCGTCGGCCCACCGCCGGCACCGATCAGCACCGGCGTGCTCTGGATGCCACGCGCAGCCAACAACGCCTCCAGGATCACGACATGGTCTTTGCAGTCGCCGTAATGGTTGTCGAGGATGCTCTGCGCCGGGTTGGGTTCCAGCCCGCCATTGCCCAGGTAAACCGCCACGTAGCGGATGTTCTGCGCCACCCAGCGATACAGCACGGCAGCCTGCTCGCGACGGTCGGTAATGCCCCGGGTGAGCTCGTCGGCCAGCGCCTGGATCTGCGGCGTGACAGCGGCGGCCTCGCCGCCCTTGAGCTGGTAGGCCTGCGCCACCTGCGACCAGTCACGGTACGTACTGGCCATGATGGTGGGGCTGTACTCCCACGCGGCGGCGGACCAGTTCTGCGCCTTCAGCGGATCCGTGCGCCGGTACGTCCACTCCCAGCGCGCCATGCCATTGCGCACACGCGGCGTCTGGCTGCCCTGCACGCCCCGCTGTTCCACCTGCATGGGCAGATCGGCAGGCGCGCTCAGGGTCACGCGGGCGTCGTCGTACTGGGTGAACACGCTGAAGGTTTCCCATAGGCCGAAGTAGCCCGGGAAGTACGGCGTGTTCTGGGTGCGGCGGGTCTGGTAAACCACGCGCGTGCCGGGCGCCAGATTCGGGAAGACCACCACGCGCACCTTGCGGTCGGCGTACATCGCCGCTGCCGCGCTGGAATAGCTTTCCTGCGTGTAGATGCGGTCGGCCGGCACGTCCCGACGCTGGCCGTCCGCCGTCAACGTGTAGGCCTGCAGCACCTCCAGCGTTTCCATCTTTTCGCTGTAGCTCAGCCGCACCTGGCTGAACTGCTCGACCGCCGATTTGGTCTTGAGCAGGATCTCGTACTCTTCGGTCTGCGTATTGCCCGCATCCGGGCGCACCACGTAGTCGGCGCGATAGCGCACGAAGCTGAAGTTGTTGTTGGCCTGCGCTTCGGCGCCCGCGGCCGGGCCGACCTGCCGGCCCGGGCTGGTCGGTGCCGCGGGTGTCACGGGTGCCGGCACGGGCTGGGCATCGGCCCACGCCACTACCGGCGCGAGCGTCATGGCGCCCAGCATCGTCCAGATCATCGGCTTCATTGCAGGTTCCTTGTGCTCGGCAACACCCGGGCCGCGCCCGGGTTCTACGCAGCCAGGCCGGGCCCGGCGTTACTTGGGCGGGGGCGGCGCCAGCACGCTGCGGTCGCCGTTGTGCTCGGGCGGGCTGACCACGCCAGCCGCCTCCATCGCTTCGATCAGGCGCGCGGCACGGTTGTAGCCGATCTTCAGGCGACGCTGCACGCCGGAGATGGAGGCACGACGGGTTTCGGTGACGATGCGCAGGGCCTCGTCGTACAGCGGATCGGACTCATCGCCGCCACCGCCGCCCGCCTCGGGCAGGCCACCGGGGCCGACCACGACGCCATCGCCCATCATCTGCACTTCGTCCAGCACGCCGGTGATGTAATCGGTCGGGCCGCTGGCCTTGAGGTGCTCGACCACGCGGTGAACTTCTTCATCGGAGACGAAGGCGCCATGCACACGGTCCGGCAACGCAGTGCCCGGCGGCAGATACAGCATGTCGCCGTGGCCCAGCAGCGTTTCCGCGCCGGACTGATCGAGGATGGTGCGCGAATCGATCTTCGAGCTGACCTGGAAGCCGATACGGGTCGGGATGTTGGCCTTGATCAAGCCGGTGATCACGTCCACCGAGGGGCGCTGGGTGGCCAGGATCAGATGGATGCCGGCCGCACGCGCCTTCTGCGCCAGGCGCGCGATCAGCTCTTCCACCTTCTTGCCGACGATCATCATCATGTCGGCAAATTCGTCGATGAAGATGACGATGAAGGGCAGCGTCTCCAGCGGACGCGGGGCCTCGCCGAGTTCCGGGTTGGGCTTGAACAGCGGGTCCATCATCGGCTGCCCGGCGTCCTGGGCATCCTTGACCTTCTTGTTGAAGCCGGCCAGGTTGCGCACGCCCACCGCGCTCATCAGCTTGTAGCGCCGCTCCATTTCGGCCACGCACCAGCGCAGGCCGTTGGCGGCCTCCTTCATGTCGGTGACCACCGGCGCCAGCAGATGCGGGATGCCCTGGTAGACGCTCAGCTCGAGCATCTTCGGGTCGATCATCAGCATGCGCAGGTCTTTCGGCGAGGCCTTGTACAGCAGGCTCAGCACCATCGCGTTGACCGCCACGGACTTGCCCGAGCCGGTGGTGCCGGCCACCAGTAGATGCGGCATGCGCGCCAGGTCGGCCACGGTCGGGCGGCCGGCGATGTCCTTGCCCAGCGCCAGGGTCAGCACGCTGGCGGACTTGTCATATTCCTTGGAGCGCAGCAGCTCGGAGAGATAGATCATCTCGCGGGTGACGTTGGGGATCTCCAGACCCACCACCGACTTGCCCGGGATCACATCGACCACGCGCACCGATTTCACCGACAGACCGCGTGCGATGTCCTTGTCCAGCGAGCTGATCTGGCTGACCTTGATGCCTGGGGCCGGCTCGATCTCGAAACGGGTGATCACCGGGCCGGGATAGGCACCGACCACCTGCGCATCGATGCGGAAATCCTTGAGCTTGAACTCGATCTGGCGCGAGAGCGTCTCCAGCGTGCCCTCGTCGTAACCCTTGGGCTGCGGCTTGGGATCGTCCAGCAGTGCCAGTGGCGGCACGTCCGAGCCATCGCCGTTGACCCCACGGAACATCGGAATCTGGGTCTCGCGCTTGGCGCGATCACTCTTCTCCAGCACCGGCTCCGGCCGCGGCTCGATCTTGACCGGCTCGCGCTTGGCGCGGACTTCGGCGTCGACCTTGCGCACTTCCTGGCGCTCCTCGCGCATCGCGCGGGTCTGCTGCCACTCGGTGGCCTGCTCTTTCTTCTTGTTGAACAGCGGCGGCAGTGCCAGCACCCAGTTACCAATCTTCTCCATCACCACGAACCAGGAGATGCCCGTGGCCAGGGTGATCGAGGCCAGCAGCAGGACCAGCACGAAGAGGTTGGCGCCCAATGCGCCGAAACCGACGCTGAGCGAGCTGCCCACCAGCTTGCCGAGGATGCCGCCGGCATGGGCCACATCGGCCACGAACAGGCGCAGATGCAGGAAGCCGGTGCCGGCGATCAGGAAGCCGACCAGGCCGACCAGGCGCAGTGCCGGATCCAGGTCATGCTCACCCTTGGCCTCGCGCTTGAGCCCGAACATCGCGATCCAGGCCAGTGCGCCCAGCACGATCGGCAGCACGAAGGCCATGTAGCCGAACAGCTGCAGCAGGACGTCGGCGATCCAGGCACCGGCGCGACCGCCCATGTTGTGCACCGGCGCGACCACGCTGCCGGTATGCGACCAGCCGGGGTCGGTGGCCGAGTAGGTGAACAGACTGGCGACCAGATACAGCAATGCCGGGGCGACCGCGATCAACCCCAGATCGCGCCACAGGCGCTGCCGGCGCGGATTGTCCTCGCCAGCCGGTTTGCGCGGCGCTGCCTTGCTGTCGGACGCCTTGGCTCGTTCCGGGACCTGTTTCGCCACCTTAGACCACACCTTGGGAATGCACTGTTAGTGCTTGATAATAAACGACTGGACCCCACCCCGGTAGGTGCCGGCCGCTGGCCGGCATGGTCAGCGTCAAAACTCCGGCACCGGAATGGGCGTCGTGCTTCGCGGGTCGCCGCGTTCCACTGCGCGCCTTGAATCGCCCCGCCCCTGCCGCCACTCTATGACTTCGCTCGGACGCCGCGCAATCACCCTGCCAGCGTCCCGCCCTACCTTCTATTGCGAGCTTACATGAGCAACTCCAAGCACTCCCGCCTGTTGATCCTTGGTTCCGGCCCGGCCGGCTGGACCGCCGCCGTCTACGCCGCGCGCGCCAACCTCAAGCCCGTCGTGATCACCGGCCTGCAGCAGGGCGGCCAGCTGATGACCACCACCGAGGTGGACAACTGGCCTGGAGATGCACACGGCTTGATGGGCCCGGACCTGATGACCCGTATGCAGGCGCACGCCGAGCGCTTCGAGACCGAGGTCATCTTCGATCACATCCACACCGCCGATGTCTCCCAGCGCCCGTTCAAGCTGATCGGTGACAGCGCCGAGTACACCTGCGACGCCCTGATCATCGCCACCGGCGCCACCGCAAAGTACCTGGGCATTCCCAGCGAAGAGGCGTTCAAGGGCCGCGGCGTGTCTGCCTGCGCCACCTGCGATGGCTTCTTCTACCGTGACCAGGACGTGGTCGTGGTCGGCGGCGGCAATACCGCCGTGGAAGAGGCCCTCTACCTGTCCAACATCGCCCGCAAGGTCTACCTGGTCCACCGCCGCGACACCCTCAAGGCGGAAAAGATCATGCAGGACAAGCTGTTCGCCAAGGTCGAAGCCGGCAAGATCGAGACCGTGTGGCACCACCAGGTGGACGAAGTGCTGGGCAACGAGGCCGGCGTGACCGGCGTGCGCGTGAAGTCCACGCTGGACGGCAGCACTCGTGATATCGAGGCCCATGGCTTCTTCGTGGCGATCGGCCACCACCCCAACACCAGCCTGTTCGATGGCCAGCTGACCATGAACAACGGGTACCTGGACATCCGTTCGGGCCTGGGCGGCAACGCCACCCAGACCTCGGTGGAAGGCGTGTTCGCCGCCGGCGACGTGGCCGACCAGCACTATCGCCAGGCGATCACCTCGGCCGGCTTCGGCTGCATGGCCGCGCTGGATGCCGAGCGCTATCTGGATGCGAAGGGTCAGGCGAGCTGATCTGCCGCCCGTTCCGCGTAGCACACAAAGGCCGGTGAATCATTCACCGGCCTTTTTACTGGCCGGTACGTTCCGCGCGCCCTGCACCCGTCCCACCTGCTCTATCCTCTGCCCATGCCCGATCCACGCTTTCTGCATCGTCTTTCCGATGTCCCCGCCGCTGCCTGGGACGCCCTGCACGACGGCCGCAACCCCTTTCTGTCGCATGCCTTCCTGGCCGGCCTGGAAGAACACGGCTGCCTGCGCCCGGAGTGGGGCTGGCGCCCGCGCCACTTCACCCTGTGGGACGGGGACACGTTGGTCGCGGCGATCCCGGGTTATCTCAAGGACAACTCGCACGGCGAGTTCGTGTTCGACCATGCGTGGGCGCATGCCTACGCCCAGCACGGGCTGGACTACTTCCCCAAGTGGCTGGGCGCGGTGCCGTATTCGCCGGTAACCGGCCCGCGCTTGCTCGCCGGCACCACGCAAGATCGTGGCGCACTGCTGGCATCGCTGGCGGCCGAAGTGGCACGCATGGGCTGGTCCTCGGCCCACATCAACTTCCATCCCGCCGATGAAGACCCCGCCTTCAGCCCGGACTGGCTGCTGCGCGAGGACATCCAGTTCCAGTGGCACAACCCCGGTGGCTGGCAGACCTTCGACGACTTCCTCGGCGCGATGGACCACAAGCACCGCAAGAACATCCGCCAGGAACGCGCCAAGCTCGCGCGCAGTGGTGTCACGTATCGCATCGTGCATGGCGATGAGGCGACCGAGGCCGACCTGCGCGCCATGCATGGCTTCTACCTGCAGACCTTCGCCGAATACGGCAACTCGCCCGCGCTCACGCTCCCGTTCCTGCAGCATCTCGCCCGCACGATGCCGCGCGCGCTGGTGATCTTCCTGGCCGTGCTCGACGGCGAGCCGGTCGCCGGTGCGCTGTGCCTGCGTGGCACGGACACGCTCTTCGGGCGCTACTGGGGCGGCGCCACCCTGCCCGGCCTGCACTTCGAGACCTGCTATTACCAGGGCATCGCGTACTGCCTGCGCGAGGGACTGGCCCGCTTCGAGCCCGGCGCCCAGGGTGAGCACAAGTTGGCCCGCGGCTTCCTGCCGCACCCGGTGCGCAGCCGCCACTGGATCGCAGAACCGGCCTTTGCCGAAGCCTTGGTGGCGTGGTGCGCGCAGGAACGCGCCGAGGTCGCCCACTATGCGCGGGTGCTGGCGGCGCACAGCCCGTTCAAGGCCGACAAGGTCGACCCGGCGTGACCCGCCACCTGCCCTGGCGTCTGGACGAGGCACCCGACGCGCCGTTCCCGCCCGCCGAGGCCGCGTTGCGCGATCCCGACGGCCTGCTGGCGCTCGGCGGCGACCTCTCGCCGGTGCGGCTGCTCAACGCCTATGCCGGCGGCATCTTTCCGTGGTTCTCCGAGGGCCAGCCGCTGCTGTGGTGGTCGCCGGACCCGCGCATGGTGTTCCGCACCGATGGCGTGCACCTGTCCAGCCGCATTCGCCGCTCGCTCCGGCAGAGCACCTGGACGCTGAGGGCAGACACCTGTTTCGAGCAGGTGATCGATGCCTGCGCGGCCAGCCCACGCCCCGGCCAGGACGGCACCTGGATCACGCGTGACATGCGCGATGCGTATGTCGACCTGCACCGGCTCGGCTTCGCGCACTCGGTGGAGGTATTCGATGGCGATGCCTTGGTCGGTGGCATCTACGGGGTGGCGATCGGACGGATGTTCTTTGGGGAGAGCATGTTCAGTGCGGCATCGGGCGGCTCCAAGGTCGCCCTGGCCGGGCTGGCCCATCGGCTGGCCAGCTGGGGGTGGCCACTGATCGATGCGCAGGTCGAAAATGACCATCTGCTGCGCATGGGCGCTGAGCACTGGCCGCGGCAGCACTTTCTCGCGCTGGTCCGTGAACAGGTCCAACAGCCAGTCGCCGCAGGCGATTGGGTGGATTTGTTCGGCACGCTGTCGGCCGCCGAAATCGCTGATCCGGACCGGTCTTAACCAAAACTTTGCATCAAACGCCCGACGCGCGTAAAATGCCCGCTCTTCAGGCCAGCTCGGCCGGTTACAGAACTGCACAGGACTACATGTCGAAAGACGACTCCATCGAGTTCGAAGGCACCGTCAGCGAGACGCTGCCGAACACCACTTTCCGCGTACGACTGGAAAATGGGCATGAAATCATCGCCCACATCTCCGGCCGCATGCGCAAGAACTACATCCGCATCCTGACGGGCGACCGCGTCAAGGTCGAAATGACCCCGTACGACCTGACCAAGGGTCGCATCACCTACCGCATGAAATAAGCGGTCCGGGGGTTGTTCCCGCCAGAAGGCCAGCCAGGTGCTGGCCTTTTCGCGTGGGCGGCATTCAGCCGGCGGCGTCCTTACCCTGCCAAGCGACACCCTGACCCAGTGCACCCTGACGTCGGTCAGGATGCCTTGATGCAGATTCGCCCTTGCGCGCAACGGTCCACGATGTCTCTCGATCCAATCCGGATCCTGCCCGATGGCCCCCGCCATGAAGCGCCTGCTCTCCCTGCTCCTGCTCGCCTCCTGCGTTGCCACCACTGCGTCCGCCCAGGCCGCCGAGCCCGCCGCACCCACGGACTGCATCACCCTGTCCTCCGACCAGCAGGTGGTGCGCAACCGCGCCGATCGCGATGTGCTGCTGCGCAATGGCGACCAGCACTACCTCGTGCGCTTTGAACGCTCGTGCACCAGCGCTGCGATGTCCCCGAAACTGACGTTCGCCACCCCCGGCCAGGATGGCCAGTTGTGCGGCGCCGGGGTGACCAAGCTCCAGACCAGTTCACAGAGCTGCGCCGTGGCTGCGGTGGAGCCCCTGAGCGCCGAAGAATTCGCCCGCAAGGCACGCATGCGCCGTTGAGCAAGCCGCGGGTCCGCGCACAAAAAAGCCCCCTTGCGGGGGCTTTTTCGATTTCATCGCCGCGGTCGAGGCCGGCGTTACACCGTGGCTGGCAGCAGACGCTCCGGCTCGGCCTCGGTCTCCACGAACAACTGGTCGTCGCGGACGTCGATGCTGACCTTGCCACCGTTGACCAGCTTGCCGAACAGCAGCTCGTCGGCCAGCGGACGCTTGATCTTGTCCTGGATGACCCGGGCCATCGGGCGCGCACCCATCAGCGGGTCGAAGCCATGGTGGGCCAGCCAGTCGCGCGCGGTCGGGGTGGCCGACAGGCTGACATGCTTTTCCTGCAGCAGCATTTCCAGCTCGATCAGGAACTTGTCCACCACGCGCAGGATGTGCTCGAAGCCCAGCGCCTGGAACTGCACGATCGCATCCAGACGGTTGCGGAACTCCGGCGTGAAGCTCTTGCGGATGACTTCCATCGCGTCGGTGGCATGGTCCTGGCGGGTGAAGCCGATCGAACGCCGCGAGGCCTGGGCCGCGCCGGCATTGGTGGTCATCACCAGCACCACGTTCTTGAAGTTCGCCTCACGGCCGTTGGTGTCGGTCAGCACACCACGGTCCATGACCTGCAGCAGGATGTTGAAGATGTCCGGGTGGGCTTTTTCCACCTCGTCCAGCAGCAACACACAATGCGGGGTCTTGACGATCTTCTCGGTCAGCAGACCACCCTGGTCGAACCCGACATAGCCCGGAGGGGCACCGATCAGGCGGCTGATCGAATGCGACTCCATGTACTCGCTCATGTCGAAGCGGACCAGCTCGATGCCCAGCTGCAGCGCGAGCTGCTTGGTCACCTCGGTCTTGCCCACGCCGGTCGGGCCGGAGAACAGGAAGTTGCCGATCGGCTTTTCCGGATTGGCCAGGCCCGAGCGGGCCAGCTTGATCGCCGAGGACAGCGTCTCGATGGCCGGGTCCTGGCCGAAGATCACCATCTTCAGGTTGCGCTCCAGGTGCTGGAGCACGTCCTTGTCGGTCGCGCTGACCTGCTTGGCCGGGATGCGGGCCATCTTGGCGACGATGGTCTCGATCTCCTCGATGTCGATCAGTTCCTTGCGCTCACCGTCCGGCAGCAGGCGCTGGCGGGCACCGGCCTCGTCGATCACATCGATCGCCTTGTCCGGCAGCAGGCGGTCGTTGATGTGCTTGACCGACAGATCCACCGCGGCCTGCAGCGCGTCATCGGCGTAGGTCACGCCGTGGTGGGCTTCGTATTTGGGCTTCAGGCCCTGCAGGATCTCGTAGGTTTCGCCCACGGTCGGCTCGACGATGTCGATCTTCTGGAAGCGGCGGGCCAGCGCCCGGTCCTTCTCGAAGATGCCGCGGTATTCCTGGAAGGTGGTCGAGCCGATGCAGCGCAGCTCGCCCGAGGCCAGGGCCGGCTTGATCAGGTTGGAGGCATCCATGGTGCCGCCCGACGCGGAGCCGGCACCGATGATGGTGTGGATCTCATCGATGAACAGCACTGCGTTGGGCAGCTTCTTCATCGCGGTCAGCACGCCCTTCAGGCGCTTCTCGAAATCGCCGCGGTACTTGGTCCCGGCCACCAGGGCGCCCAGGTCCAGCGAGTAGATCACTGCATCGGCGAGCACATCCGGCACCGAGCCTTCCACGATGCGCTTGGCCAGGCCTTCGGCGATCGCCGTCTTGCCCACGCCAGCCTCGCCCACGTACAGCGGGTTGTTCTTGCGGCGGCGGCACAGGACCTGGATGGTGCGCTCGATTTCATCGGCACGGCCGACCAGCGGGTCGATCTTGCCGTTGCGGGCCTGCTCGTTGAGGTTGCTGGCGAACTCGGCCAGGGCATCGCCCTTGCCTTCGCCTTCCGCCCCTTCGGTACGCCCTTCACCATCAGCAGCAGGCGGCACCTCGCCCTCCTCACCCAGCTTGGCGATGCCATGGGAGAGGTAATTGACGATGTCCAGCCGGGTGACGTCCTGCTGGTTGAGGTAGTACACGGCGTGCGAGTCCTTCTCGCCGAAGATCGCCACCAGTACGTTGGCGCCGGTGACCTCCTTCTTGCCCGAGGACTGCACGTGGTACACCGCGCGCTGCAGGACGCGCTGGAAGCCGAGCGTCGGCTGGGTATCGCGCCCATCATCTTCGGCCAGGCGCGAGACCGAGGCCTCGATGGCCTGTTCCAGTTCCTGGCGCAGGCGGTCGGCATCCGCGCCGCAGGCCTTGAGGACGGCTTGGGCGGACGGATTGTCGAGCAGTGCCAGCAGCAGGTGTTCCACCGTCATGAATTCATGCCGGGCCTCACGGGCGCGCTTGTAGCACTGTCCGATGGTGTGTTCGAGGTCTTTACTGAACATGATTAACTCCGGCGGCAGTTAGGAACAATATGCGGCCAACCTTCACGATTTCCATCACCCTAGCGGATCAGTGCGTTCAGACGGCGTTAGCACTTGCCTGATCGCTCCGTCCATTCGACGAGCCTCCATCATGCACGATCTTCCGGCCACGAAATGGCAGCTTGGCCGTGATGGCACTGTCACGATCAGCCGAGGAGGTGGCGGCGGACGGGCGCTGGCGCGGAGAAGGGCGTGGCGCGGCTACCATGGCCGGACCGCCAGCACGGGCTTCGCAGCAGATACAGCGCAGGGACACGCCGGCCGCTGAGGGCCGGATGTCAGTGTGGATGGAACAGTGCGGATCGCGGGCGCTCGCAGTGCTGGCCCGCGCCAACGGTCAGCCGCTGGTCTTTTCCATCGTGCACAGCAGCGGGTGCTGGTTCATGCGCGAGAATTCATTGACCTGGGCGACCTTGGATTCGGCGACTTCACGGGTGAACACCCCGCACACGCCGCGGCCGCGGGTATGCACGTGGAGCATCACCTGGGTGGCCTTGTCCAGATCCATCGAGAAGAAGTGCTGCAGAACCGTCACCACGAAATCCATCGGGGTGTAGTCGTCGTTCAACAGCATCACCTGGTACATCGGCGGAGGCGCGACCTCGGGGCGTGCAGGCTCAAGCAGCACGCCATGGTCGTGATGAGTTTCGTGGGAAGTCTCGCGGGGCATCCCCACATTATAGGGCCCTGCCCCGCCGGATTGGACGTTGCCCCCCGCCGCCCTTCACAATCTGCACTCTCCAACCAGACTTTCACAGGGATTTCATGAAAAGGATTGCTGCCGCACTGCTGCTGGCCATCACTGCCACCAGCGCCCATGCGGCCGAAGCGGACAAGGCTGTCGGGCGTGCTCTGGACACGCTGAAGTACACCTACGAGGTGGACGAAGACGGCGACTACAAGATGGTCTTCGACATGGATGATGGCCGCAGCCAGCTGGCTTTCGTGCGCTCCACCGTCGAGGAATTCGGCAAGCACAAGATCCGGGAGATCTGGTCGCCGGCCTACAACTCGCCAGGCAAGCAGTTCCCGGCCGCCGTGGCCAACCGCCTGCTCGAAGACTCCCAGGATGCCAAGATGGGCGCGTGGGTGAAGCAGGATCAGCTGGCGATGTTCGTGGTCAAGGTTGACGCCAATGCCACCCCCGAGGCACTCAGCGACGCCATCGATGCGGCGGTCCGCACCGCCGATGCGATGGAGCTGGAGCTGACCGAGCAGGACGAGTACTGAGGTGAATGACGTGCAGGAACCGCGCTGGGCGCCCCATGTCACCGTGGCCACGGTTGTGGTCCGCGACGGGCGTCTGCTGCTGGTCGAGGAAGCCATCGACGGCCGGCAGGTGCTGAACCAGCCGGCTGGGCACCTGGAGCCGGACGAAACCCTGGCCGAGGCCGCCCGCCGTGAAACCCTGGAAGAAACCGGCTGGACGGTGCGCCTGAGCGCCTTCATCGGCACCTACCAGTGGACCGCCCCGGATGGCACGCCGTTCCTGCGCTTTGCCTATGCGGCCGAGCCGCTGTCGCACGATCCCGATCGTCCACTGGACGACGGGATCCTGCGTGCCCTGTGGCTGACGCCCGCCGAGCTCAAGGCCGACCCCACCCGCCTGCGCAGCCCGCTGGTGTGGGAGGTGGTGGCCGACTATCTGGCCGGCCAGCGCCACCCGCTGTCGATCGTGCGGGAGGCCCGATGAGCACGCCGCGCGTAATGGTGGGCGTCTCCGGGGGCGTGGATTCCTCGGTGGCCGCCTGGCGGCTGGTGCAGCAGGGCGAGCCGGTCGCCGGCCTGTTCATGCAGAACTGGGCCGATGACGGCAGCGGCGACTGCCGCGCGGAGGATGACCGCCGCGACGCCGTGGCGGTCTGCGGCCTGCTCGGCATCCCGTTCCACTTCCGCGATTTCTCCGGCGAGTACTGGCAGGGCGTGTTCGAACACTTCCTGGCCGAGTACGCCGCCGGGCGCACCCCCAATCCGGACGTGCTGTGCAACCGCGAAGTGAAGTTCAAACATTTCCTCGACGCCGCGCGCGAGCTCGGCGCCGAGCGCATCGCGACCGGGCACTACGCCCGCATCGCCCAGGTCGGCGCGCGCTGGGCGCTGCTGCGCGGCGCCGACCGCAGCAAGGACCAGAGCTACTTCCTGCACCAGCTGGGCCAGCAACAGCTGGCGGCGACCCTGTTCCCGATCGGCGACCTGCAGAAGAACGATCTGCGCCGGATCGCCCGGGACGCGCGCCTGCCGACCCATGCCAAGAAGGATTCCACCGGCATCTGCTTCATTGGTGAACGCGACTTCCGCGAGTTCCTCGGCCGTTACCTGCCAGCGAAAAGCGGCGACATCCGCGATCCGGATGGCGCCCTGATCGCCGAACATCCCGGCGTGTTCTATTTCACACTGGGTCAGCGCGAGGGCCTGAACATCGGCGGCGTGCGCGGCCGGCCGGCCGCGCCGTGGTACGTGGTCGGCAAGGATGTTGCCAGCAACGTGCTGTATGTCGACCAGGACCGCGAGAGTCCGTGGCTGCAGTCGACCCGGCTGCATTCCGAGACCGCCCACTGGATCGCCGGCGCTCCGCCCGCGCGCCAGTTCGATTGCACTGCACAGACCCGCTATCGCCAGCCCGATGAACCATGCACGGTCACCGTGCGCGACGATGGCACCCTGGCGGTGCGCTTCGCCCGACCGCAGCGCGCCGTCACCCCCGGTCAATCGTTGGTGTTGTATGACGATGAGGTCTGCCTTGGTGGCGCCGTCATTGCGGCCACCGACGCCCCCCTGGAACAGCGCCTGCGCGCCACCCCTTCTCCTTTCGAGGTATCTGCTGCATGAGTTTTTCCGTCGACGACCGCGTTCTTGCTCTGGCCGGCATCGCCCAGGCCCTGCAGCAGGTGCGCCGCATCGCCGAAACCGGCCACTCCGAAGCTGCCGTGGTCCGCACTGCGGTGGACAGCGTGTTCCGCATTGACGCCGCCACCCCCCAGGAAATCTACGGCAGCGCCAGCAATGTCGCGCCCGGGTTGCGCCTGCTGCACAACTACCTGAGCAGCCAGGGACAGGACGAGCATCTGCCCCGCCTTGCGCTGTCGGTGCTGCAGCTCGAACGCCGGTTCGTGCGCGAGCACGGGATCGTGGCCACGGTCAGTACCGGTATCGAGCGTGCCCAGTCCCAGGCCACCGAGCTGGGTGACAGCGCCCACCCGGACGTGCTTGCCGCCCTGGGTGGCCTGTACGCCGACACGATCAGCAATCTCAAGCCACGCGTGATGGTCCAGGGCAACCCGCACTACCTCGGCCAGGCCGGCGTGGTCGCCGAGATCCGCGCCCTGCTCCTGGCCGCGGTCCGCTCGGCCGTGCTGTGGCGCCAGACCGGCGGGCAGTACTGGGACTTCCTGTTCTCGCGCAAGGCGATGCTGGAAGCGGTTGCCCGTCAGCTGCGCTGAGCTGAACCACGGAAAACCCGGTCGCCGGGCCCTTGCGGGGGCCGGCACCGGGGCGTGTGCAGGGTCGCGAGCCCGCCGCGGTGATGCATGAAAATTACGCGGATGGCTAAAGCAAACGGGGGTACGGCCGATACAGCATCCGTGCACCTCCCCGAGAACGTCCATGTACTCACGCCTCTTCATCCGCTTGGCCGCCCCCCTGGTCCTCACTCTTCTGCTTCCCGTTGCCATCGGCTTCGAGTGGCCAGCCGCCCTTCGCTGGGCGATCCTGACCACGATGACGCTCAGCTGGCTGGGCTTCGCCTGGTGGTCGGCTCGCGCCCAGACCCAGCGGTCGCCCGAGCAGGCCCGCATCCTGCGTGAGCAGGACCAGTTGCTGAGCGAGCTGCGCTCGTTCGTCGGCAACGAAATCGAAGGCTCCCGCGGCGAAGTCGAACGCGCCCGTGACCTGATCCGCCATGCGGTCAGCGGCCTGGGTGGCAGCTTCGACGCCATGAACCGCAAGTCCCGCCAGCAAAGCCAGGCCCTGGCCCGCATCGTCGACCGCGCCGGTGAAGATGGCGGTGCCGGCGTCGACGTGGCCCGGTTTGCCCAGCACGCCAGCCACCGCATGGAACAGCTGGTCGAAGCGCTGGAACAGGTCAGCGGCCAGAGCAGCAACACCGTGCAGCACATCGATCAGATGGCGCAGCACCTGGATGGGATCTTCGCGCTGCTGGAGGACGTCAAGTCGATTGCCGACCAGACCAACCTGCTGGCCTTGAACGCCGCCATCGAAGCAGCGCGTGCCGGTGAAGCCGGTCGCGGGTTCGCAGTGGTCGCCGACGAAGTCCGCAACCTGTCCGAGCGCTCCACCACCTTCAACGAGCAGATCCGCAAGCTGGCCCACAGCTCCAAGGATGCCATCGCCAAGGTGCGCGAGACGGTCTCGCACATGGCCTCCCGCGATATGGACCGTTCCCGCGAAGCTCGCCATGAAGCGGCGCAGATGCTGGACAACGTGGCCCAGATCAATGCCTCGCTGGGCGATGGCATGCGCGAGATCTCCGAGTGCGGTCGCGCCATCGACAGCAGCGTGGCCGAAGCGGTCCGCGCCCTGCAGTTCGAAGACATCGCCACCCAGGCACTGGGCGGCGTGCATACCCACCTGGACCGCCTGACCGCGATCAACCGCGAAGCGGTGGCCCTGCAGGAACTGCTGCACCGTAATGGCGGCGTGTTCGACGAAGAGGTGGTGTCGGCCCTGCAGCGCACCGGCACCCGCCTGCGCGAAATGCGCACCGAGTGGGAGCGCCCGCCGCACAAGGCGGTCGCCCAGCAGAGCATGGCCGCCGGCGCGGTCGAGCTGTTCTGATCCAGCGTTACCGTGTCCATCCCGGCACACCCTGCGGCCCCGGTTCACCCCGGGGCCGTTGTGCTTGTACTACCCGCCTTGGCTGCAGATGATCGACCGATGTTGAATGCGTCCCTGTTGTCCGTTGCATCCGTGACACCCACCGACCCGGAGCCGGTGGTACAGGCCACCGACGGCGCCCTCCGGGCAGCCATCAAAGAACACGCTCCGCTGCAGGGCCGCGCCCTGATCGCGCAGTTGGAACGGCTGGCACAGCAGGAGCTGGCGATGCTGGCCAGACAGCCCGTCGATCCCGCTGCCGCGCCCATCGATCCTGCCCTCGCCGGCCTGGCCTGGGACCTGGGCCTCAGCGGCGATGATCTGGGTGCTGCTGCGCGCTGAGCGTGCATGGGTGGCGACGCGTCACCCTCAAAAGCACCGGTTTCCGGACTGACGCTTCGCCGGTATCTACTCCGGACACGACGGCCATGTCCGTCAACTCACGTCTCTGATGGAACAGCCGTGCGGGCACCCCCTTACGCCACGCACGACCCGCCTTCGCGCTGGCTGGATGATCGCCTTCCCCGTGCGCGGGCAGCGTGATGCAGGCGACCTGATTCCGCCACACCTGCAACTGCGCCGGCATCAACGGGAGTATCTCCCTGGCTGGGGGTTCGAGGAAGGCAAACGCCCGCCACGGTCAGCGGAGTTCTTCAGACGCTGCCGTTGGTTGGCAGGGCCTGGCGGAAGACGGGGAGCTGCACCTGTTCAGACAGGACGCACTGAAGGCATGGGCATTGCTGCCGCACCGCGAAGATTGGTAGAGACCCGCTGCCACCCGGCATCCTTCGCGCGGCAGGCATGCGGCGCGAAGATGTTCCGGTCTGCGCCAACGCAGACGCCTGGGGATCAGTCTTGCAGTTGCACCGCGTGCGTCGCCACTTCCAGACTCTCACGCGCCGGCGTCTGGGTGCCCAGTTTCAACCACTTCGCCAGATCGCGGGGCGCCAACGGGCGCGAGTACAGGTAACCCTGTATCTCATCGCAGCCTTGGCGGCGCAGCATGGCTTCTTCCTGCGCGGTCTCCACGCCTTCCGCCACGACCTTCATGCCCAGGGCATGGCCGAGGTGCACGATCGCCTGGGTGACTTCGGCGGTGCCGGCATCGTGCAGCATCCCTTGGACGAAACTGCGGTCGATCTTCAGGCGACCGACCGGGAACCGGTTGAGGTAGTGCAGGTTCGAGAAGCCGGTACCGAAGTCGTCCACCGCGAGTGGCACGCCGTGACGCTCCAGCACATCGAAGCAGTGGCGCAGCACGTCGGTGTCACGGATCAGCGCGGACTCGGTCAGTTCCAGCTCCAGCCGCTGCGGCGGCCAGCCGTGCGCGTGGCAGATATCGATTACGCGCTCGGCAAAGCCGCGGTCACGCAGCTGCACGGCCGAAACGTTCACGGCCACACGGTCGAACTCCAGCCCGGCCGCATCCCAGGCCGCCGCTTGTCGGCACGCCTCGGCCAGCACCCAATCGCCGATGCGCACGATCTCTCCACACTTCTCGGCGATCGGGATGAACTCAGCGGGGCTGCAGTAGCCGAATCCGGGCCGATGCCAGCGAAGCAGCGCCTCGATGGCCGGCGGCTGATCGTTCTCGGCGTGCAGCAGCGGCTGGTAGGCCAGGGTGAACTCTTCGCGCTCGATCGCACCGAGCAGCGCGTGCTCGATCTCCAGCTTGCGCTGGATCTTGGCCAGTGCGTCCTGGCTGTAGTACTGATAGGTGTTGCGCCCGGCTTCCTTGGCGGCGTACATCGCCGCATCGGCGGCGCGCAGCAGGGTTTCGAAATCCTGGCGGGTGTCGTCCAGCATCGCGATGCCGACGCTGGCGCCGACTTTCAGCGTGCTTTCGCCACGGTGAAGGGGTTCGGCCAGCGAGGCGATCAGCTTGCGTGCCACGTGGCCCGCGTCTTCCGGTGCGGCGAGGTCGCGCAGCACGACGATGAATTCGTCGCCACTGAAACGGCCGAACAGATCGTTGTTGCGCAGGCTCTGGTGCAGGCGCGAAGCGGCCGCCTTGAGCAGCGCATCGCCGGTGGCGTGGCCGAAGGTGTCGTTGATGGTCTTGAAGCCATCCAGATCGATGAAGAGCATCGCCAGCGGGCTGCCGCGATCGCGCGCTTCCTCGATCGCATCGGCGGTCTGCTCGCGCAGCAGCATGCGGTTGGGCAGGCCGGTGAGCAGATCGTAGTGGGCCAGCAGCTCGATGCGCTCATTGGCTTCGCGCTCGCGGGTGATGTCACGGAACAGCACCACGAACCGTGTCGGCAGGCCATCGCGGTGGTCCAGCTCGATCAGCACCTGCACCCAGATGCGCAGGCCGGACTGGCGGTAGAAGCACAGGTCCAGCTGCTCGGGGAGGCCACCGTCTGCGATACGCAGCAACGCCGCCTCGAACGCGTCGCGCGAGTCCTGCGTGTACAGGCTCAGGGCCTGGTCCAGCGTGATCGGTTCCTTGCGCAGGCCATGGATGCGGTAGCACTCCTCGGTCCACTGCATGTGGCGGGTGGCCACTTCTATCTCGCAGCCGCCGATGCGGCCCAGGGCCGAGACGCGGTTGAGCAGTTCGGTGCGCCAGCGGATCAGCGCGTCGGTCTGGTGCTGTTCGGTGATGTTCTGGACCTGGCCGAGCAGGCGCTGGATACGCCCTTCCGGGCCGACCAGCGGCTGCATCCACACGCGCAGGTAAAGCGCATTGCCGGTGCTGCGGGTCAGTTCCAGCTCCAGCGTGGCCGCTGCGCCATCGCGCCACATCCGGCGCCAGGCGCGACGCAGCCGGCCGCGGGATTGCGGTTCCAGCTGACGCAGCCAGTGGCGCCGGCCGTGCATGGGGTCATCGCCGGTCTGGAGCAGGGCCCGGAACTCCGGCGACCACCAGAACTGGCGCGCCTCCGGATCCCACGACCAGCTGCCCATGCTGGCGATGCGCTGGGCTTCGCGCAGGTGCACCTGCTGCTCGCGCAGCTGGGCTTCCATCTGCTTCTGGGCCTGGATGTCCGTATGGGTACCCACCATGCGCAGCGGCTGGCCATCGGCGGTCCGGGTGACCACGCGGCCGCGGTCCAGCACCCAGCGCCACTCGCCATCGGGGTGGCGGGCGCGGAACTGGGCAGTGTAGGCGGCGTTGTCCCCGCGCAGGTGCGCATCCAGTGCGGCGCGTACGGCCGGCTGATCGTCGAGGTGGACATGCTCCAGCAGCGCGCTGACGCCGTCTGCATGGGCATCGGACTCCTCGATCGGCTGGCCATCCCAGCGGCGCGAGCGGCGCACGCTGTCGCTGGGCAGATCCCAGTCCCACAGCCCGTGGCCCGCGTGATCCAGCGCTACTTCCCAGCGGCTGCCGGCAACGCTGGCGACCGGCTCGGGCACGCTCACGGTAAAGGCCAACAGGTGGCCGTCGGGGTCGTGCACGGCGCGCATCCAACCATCGAAGCGACCGGCCGGGCCGCCCGGCAGCTGGCAGGGAATCAGGCCGCCATCCGCGGCGAGCAGGCGCAGGTCCTCCAGCATCTCACCGTACGCAGCGATCGTCGCCGGCAGCCCATGCTCACGCGCGGCCGGGTTGGCCGCGAGGGGTCGACCGGCACGGTCGAGGATGACCAGCGCCGAAGCCAGCGGGTGCTGCAGCAGACTCGCGATAATCCCTTGGTCCACGCCTGTAACTCCGATAACGCACCCGACAGCCGGGAACGCAATCGTTAGCGGCGGGTTTTGCGGATTATTGAGCGCTCCGGCCACCTGCATCCTCATCCCGGACAGGTAAGATGACGCTCGCCTTTCCCGATCGGCCCGCCCTGCCCCATGCCCACCGACCTGCCAGGCCACCCCGCCCCCGCCGCCGCGACCTCGCTGGCCCGCGACCTGCGCCGCGACCGTTGGCGCGTGGTAGTGGCCTACCTGGTGCTGGCGCTGGTGTGGATCCTGTGCAGCGACGCGGCGGTCAAGGTGGTGGCCGGCGATATGCAGACCGCGGCCCAATGGCAGACCATCAAGGGCACCTTCTTCGTACTCGCCAGTGCCGCCCTGATCTATCTGCTGCTGCGCCCGCTGGCCCAGCACGTCCTGAGCACCCATGCCCGCCTGGAGTCCTCGGAGACCCGCCACCGCCAGATGTTCGAAGGCAACCCCGGGCCGATCCTGGTCTATGACCTGGATTCGCTGGCGATCCTGGACGTCAATCCCGCCGCCGCCAGCTTCTTCGGCTACAGCCGTGACGTCTTCACCGCGATGTCGATCAATGCCCTGTGGCCGCCCGGCGATGTCCCGGCGCTGGAAGCCAAGCTGGCGCAGATCCGCGACAACCCCGAGCAGCTGTGCGTGATCACCGCCGATCTTTGCCTGAGCGATGGCAGCGCCCGGCGCATGGAGATGCGCAGCAATCTGATCAGTTATGGCGGCCGCCGTGCACGCCTTCTGATCGCGATCGACCGCACCCGTGAAGACCAGGCCCTGCTGCGCCGCGACCAGGCGCTGGCGCGGGTCGAGGAGGCGCACGAGATGGCGCGCATCGGTGCATGGGAGATCGACCCGGCCACGGGCCTGGGCCGCTACGCCAACCAGGTCTATCGCCTGCTCGGCCGGCGTCCGCCCGAAGCCCGCCGCTGGCATCGCTTCGAAGAGCTGCTGGTGCCGGCCGACCCGGCCACCGCCGCGCTCAGCGAGCAGCTGCTGCAGGACATGGGCTCCGGTGAGCCGGTGCAGATCGACGTGCTGTTGCCGCTGCTGGCCATGGACGGACGGTCACTGATGGTGCACCTGCGCGCCGAGAGCGGGCAGGACGATGCCGGCCGGCCGCGCGTGCTTGGCACCCTGCAGGACGTCACCGAGCGTGAGCAGTCGCGGCGCCTGCTGCGCGAACGTGAGGAGCAGTTCCGCGAGCTGGTGCGGGTGCTGCCCGATGGCGTGGTGATCCTTTCCGAAGAGCATGTGCTGTACGCCAATGCCTGCGCAGCGGCGCAGTTCGGGTACGGCCAGCAGACGCTGCTCGGCGAACCACTGGCCGGACTGGTCGCTGCTGATGATATGCCGCGGGTCCGCGCACAGCTGTTCGCACAGGTGCCCCAGCAGAGCGTCGGTGCGGGCGAGGTGATCGGCATGCGCCGGCTCAACGGCCAGCGCTTCCAGGCCGGCCTGGCGGTGGGCGATGTGCGCTACGGCGGTCGCAACTGCAAGCTGCTGATCGTGCGTGACCTCAGCGAGCCCGAGCGCATCCGTGAAGCGCTGGAGACCAGCAACCGCGAACTGCAGGCCATGGCCGGCCGCCTGTTCTCGCTGCAGGAAGACGAACGCCGGGCGATCTCGCGCGACCTGCACGACGACATCGGCCAGGCCATCACCGCGATGAAGCTGTCCGCCTACGCGGCGCAGGACGAACAGGATGCCGCGCGCCGTGATGAGGACCTGGCCCAGATCATCCAGCTGGCCGACGCCACCGTGGGCAAGCTGCGCGACATCTCCACCCTGCTGCGCCCGCCGCAGCTCGATGCACTGGGCCTGGAAGCGGCGCTGCGCTGGCAGGCCGGCGTGCTGTTCCGCTCGGCGGCGATCGAACTGCTGCCGGATATCCAGTCCCTGCCACGCCGGCCGGCCGGCGATATCGAGCAGGCCTGTTTCCGCATCGCGCAGGAAAGCCTCACCAACGTGCTGCGCCATGCGCGCGCCAGCCAGGTCAATCTGCACCTGCGCGACGTCGACGACCAGGGCCTGCACCTGCAGGTCCGCGATGACGGCGAAGGCTTCGACCCGGAAGGCCCGCGCGGCCTCGGCCTGATCGTGATGCGCGAGCGCGCGCAGAGCGTGGGTGGCACCCTGCGCATTGAATCGGCGCACGGCGCCGGTACCCTGATCGACCTTTACCTGCCGTACCGCGCCTCCGGCGCGACGGCTCACGACTCTCTGGAACACTGAGCCCATGTGGAACCCTTCCCTGCCCCTGGTCAGCATCGAGGACGCACCGCCCCGCCTGGGCGCCGGCAACCCTGAACTGCAGGCCATGGTGACCGAGGCTGCCTCCGGCGGCACGCCGTTGATGCTGATGCACGTGGACATCGACCACTTCGCCTCGGTCAACGAGAACATGAGCGCCGAAGTGGGCGATCAGGCCCTGGTCCTGGTCGCCCAGCGCCTGCAGCACCACCTTCGCGGGCGCGGCAAGCTGTGGCGGCATGGCAGCGATGAGTTCCTGCTGGCGGTGCCGCGCACGGCCGAGATGCCGCTGCCCGAAGATCTGGCCGAGGAGATCCGCCAGCAGCTGGAGCTGCCGCTGTCGGTGCTGCCGTACACGCTGTTCATGACCGGCAAGCTGGGCGTGAGCCTGTGCCCCGAACACGCCACCGGCGTGTCGCGCCTGCTCGATCACGCCGAAGACGCGCTGCACCAGGCCGCCCGCGAAGGCGGCAATGCGGTGCGCATCCATGCGGTGGATACGCCCTCCAGCGCGCACAGCGAGAGCATCATCGCGCGCCAGATTGTCGACGCGATCCCCAATGGCGAGCTCAAGCTGCGTTACCAGCCGCTGGTGAGCGCCCGCGACGGCCACGTGGTCGGCATGGAGGCGCTGCTGCGCTGGCAGTCGCCCACGCTGGGCATGCTGGTGCCGGAGCGCTTCATGCGCACCGCAGAGCGGCTGGGCATCATCGTGCAGATCGGCACGTGGGTGCTGGAAGGCGCCTTGAAACAGGCCAAGCTGTGGCGCGACCAGGGCTTCGACGATTTCACCATCGCGGTCAACGTTTCCACGCTGCAGCTGCTGCGCCCGAACTTCTTCGCCGAGGTGATGTCGCTGCTGCAGGCGGCCGGCGTGCCGGCGCACATGCTCACACTGGAGATCAACGAAAGCGCGCTGACCAACAACGTCAACTTCGTCCACGAAACGCTGGTCAACCTGCGCAACGAAGGCATCAGCCTGAGCCTGGACAACTTCGGCACCGGTGATTCCAGCCTCAGCGCGCTGGTCCGCTACCCGGTGGACAAGCTGAAGATCGACCGCAGCTTCATCAAGAGCGCGCCGGCCGGCAACCGCGAGGCCGCGATCGCCCGCGCGATCATCGCCATGGGCCACCAGCTGGGCATGACGGTGATCGCCAACGGCGTGGAATCGCAGGCACAGCTGGGCTTCCTGCGCCGCAACGACTGCGATGTGTTCCAGGGCTATCTGTTCGGCGAACCGATGTCGGCCGATGCCGCCGGCATGACCCTGCGCCGGCGCTACCTGCGCCCGGAGGCCTTCGCCGAGACCCGCCCGGATCGCACGCTGTTGCTGCTGGACGACGAGGAGAACGTGCTGCGCTCACTGGTGCGCCTGTTCCGCCGCGACGGTTACCGCATTCTCGCTGCCGGCAACGTGCGCGATGCGTTCGATCTGCTGGCCATCAACGACGTGCAGGTGATCCTGTCCGATCAGCGCATGAGCGACATGAGCGGCACCGAGTTCCTCGGCCGGGTGAAGATGCTCTACCCGGACACGATCCGGCTGGTGCTGTCCGGCTACACGGACCTCAACACGGTGACGGACGCGATCAACCGCGGCGCGATCTACCGGTTCCTGACCAAGCCGTGGAACGACGATGAGCTGCGCAAGCATATCCATCAGGCGTTCCGCACGCATGAAGAACAACGCCGCGCGAATACCTCGCCGATGGTGGCCGCCGGCGCGGCAGACGAGTGATGGCAAGGTAGTACCGGCCGCTGGCCGGCACTACCCTGCCGTCCGATCAGCGCGGCTGCTTGATCGGCAGCACCACGCGGAATTTCGACCCTACGCCCGGCGTGCTGTCCAGGTCGATGCGGCCGTGGTGCTTGTTGATGATGCTGTAGGAGATCGACAGCCCCAGCCCGGTGCCGCTGCCGACCGGCTTGGTGGTGAAGAACGGATCGAAGATGCGCTGGCGCAGATCCGGTGAGATACCACCGCCGGTATCCTCGAATTCCACCCAGACCGTCTCGCCATCCACGCCGGTACGCACGTTGATCGTGCCGCGGTCGGCGATGGCATGGCCAGCGTTGAGCAGCAGGTTCATGTAGACCTGGTTCAACTCCGACGGCAGGCATTCCACCAGCGGCAGCTGGCCGAACTCGCGGTGCAGGGTCACCTTGTACTTGAGTTCGTTCCAGATGATGTTGATCGTGGATTCCAGACCGGCATGCAGGTCGACCAGCTTCCACGATTCATCGCGGCCGGAATACGAGAAGTCCTTCAGATCGCGCACGATGCGCGTCACCCGCTCGATGCCTTCGCGCGATTCGGCCATCAGCTGCGGCAGATCGCGGCTGATGAAATCGATGTCGAAGCGCTGACGGATGTCGTCGATCTCCGGGATCAGCGCCTTCGGGTCGGGCGCGCGCAGCGCACGCTCGTAGGCTTCGATCACGGTGAACAGGCTGCGCAGGTATTCCTGCAGGCTGCCCAGGTTGGAGTGCACGTAACCGATCGGGTTGTTGATCTCATGCGCCACGCCGGCCGCCAGCTGGCCGATGGAGGCCATCTTTTCGGACTGCAGGAGCTTTTCCTGGGTGCCATTGAGGCGCAGGTAAGCCTGGCGCAGTTCGGCATGGCGCTGCTGCAGCTCACGCTCGTAGTCTTCCTGGCCTTCGATACGGCGGAACAGCGCCAGATAGTGCCGCTGACCGCCATCGTCATGATGGTAGACGTGGGCGATGACCATGCGCTCGCCCACCGGCAGGCTGCCATTCCAGTGGCCGTGGAGGCGTGCCTGCTCCAGCGCATCCGGCGGCAGCAGTTGGCGCAGCCATTGCGCAGGTGTCAGGTCGGCATCGCGTTCGGCCTGGCCGAGGATCTCACTGACCGCGGTGTTGGCCAGCGCGACGCTGCCGTCCTCACGAAACAGCAGAACCCCTTCCTTGATCCGCTCGAACAGGGCGAGCAGAACCGGATGCGGGGGCAACGGGGCGGTGACAAGGGAAGACGTTACGGTCACGGTCACATCGAGGCGGCTGGAAACAGGCGCCCAATATACGCGGTGACGTCATCGTCGGCAGCCTGCGGCCGCCGGATCGGGCTGCTCAGGCGACCGCGAGCGGCCGCCGGGTGTGCAGCGTGTGCGACTGGCCCTTGGCGTCGTACGCCGAGGAATCTTCGCTGCGGCCGAGTTGGCGCAGCGCCCAGTTGACCTCGCGGCGGCGCCGCGAGAGCAGCACGCCGTTGGCGCGATTGCGCTCGGCCAGCTCCTGCACGCGCTCGGCCTGGCCGAGCGGCAATGCGGCCTCGAGGGCACGCAACGCCTCCAGCTTGGCACCGGTCGCGCGGATCAGGGCCTGCACGTCATGCTCGACCAATGCCTGGCGCTCGACGTCCAAGGCATCGCTGAGGCGCTGCAGCGGCTCGCTCATCGCCAGCTTCATCCCTGCAGCTGCTGGTCCAGCTCAAGCATGCGCGAAGCGATCGCGTCGGGATTGATCTTGTAGGTGCCGTTCTGCAGCGAATCACGCACGGCCTGGACACGGTTGGCATCAATGGCCGGGGCCGTGGACAGTTCACGCTGCATGGCCTGCAGGCTGGTGGCTTCGCCGGTCAGGCGCAGGCTGTCGGCAGCCTCCACCGGGCGCGCCGGGGCATCGGTGCTGACGCTGGGCTTGTTGCCGAGCGCAACACTGCGCAGATGGGCGGTGGCCTGCAGGTTGCCGTCGATTTTCTGGCTCATGGGTTCGTCCTGGGATTGCGGTTCACAAGGGATAACGGCCAATCAGCCGCCATCTTTAGGGGAATATTGCAGGTTTCGCGAGGAAAGTGGCCCGTATTCACAAATATGGTCAGCGCGTCACTAAAACGTCACCGCTGGCCGCCACGGTGCCCTGCACGATCTTGCGCGACGAGAGGTTCTCGACCGAGACCCGCTCATTTTCGCCCGCGTCGGCCATGGCGCGCCCGGCAACCCGGACCTCCACCCCGCCGCGCCGGGACACCAGGGCGACACTGTCGCCCCGCCGAACCAGCCGCTGGGCAACCAGATCGTTGGCCGACAGCAGGCTGCCGGCACTCAGGGTCCTGCGTGCCACCCGGCCAACCGCCGCGGCCGGATCGGCCAGCGCAGCGCCGGCGATCCGTGCCGCATCACGCTGGCCAGTGGTGATATCGGCCGCTGCCAGGGTTTCTCCAGCAGCCACACCTCTATTGAGAATGAGCACGGTCTGGTTGCGCCGCACCTTTACAGGGACGAACAGGCGCCAGCCCCCGGCATCCGGGCAGCTGACCTCCACCGTGCTGGTGCCGGTGGGCTGGGCGGCCAGCGGCTGACCGCACGCCGGCAGGCGCAGTGCCGAATCCAGCGTGGTGTCGCCTTCGCTGCCGGCCGGCAACGTGCCCAGCGCGGCCTGGCGGATGCTCTCCACGGGTTGCCAGCCACCGGCGGCCCAGGCGGGCGCGGCCAGCAACAGCGCGGCAAGGACAAGAGAACGCATGGGCACTCCACGGGCAAGGATCATGCGCAGCTCGATGCAAGGGTCATGCCGAACTCCTGCGCGCAGGGCGCTCAAGTCGCCGCCGGTGCCGCCGATACCAAGTCCATGTCCCATGACCTGCTCAACCGCATCGACCAGCGTACGCGACTGGCCGGCCACAATCGTCTGGCCCTGCTGCTGTTCCGGCTGGGCGGACGTCAGCTTTTTGGCGTGAATGTTTTCAAGGTGCAGGAAGTGCTGCGGCGCCCGGGCCTGTTCCAGGTGCCGGGCCTGCCCAGCCAGTTCGCCGGTGTGGCCGATGTCCGTGGCCGCTCGGTGCCGGTGCTGGACCTGGGCCTGGCGATCGGCCACCCCGAGCGTGAACCCGATGCCGACAAGGCGCCGGGCTACCTGGTGGTGACCGAGTTCAACCGCTCCATCCAGGGCTTCCTGGTCAGCGGTGTGGAACGCATCGTCAACATTGCCGTCGAAGACATCCATCCCCCACCGGAACTGGGCGCCGAGTCCAGCTATCTGACCGCGGTGACCCGTTTCCAGGGCGAGCTGATCCAGGTGATCGACGTGGAAAGCGTGCTGGCCGATATCGCGCAGGTGCGCGGTGAGGCCGTGCTGGACCCGTCGATGGCCCTGCCCGCCGATGCCCCGCCGATGCAGGTCCTGGTCGTCGATGACTCCCGCGTGGCCCGCCAGCAGATCCGCAGCGTGCTGGACCAGCTGGGGGTCGGGGCGACCCTGCTCTCGGACGGGAAACAGGCGCTGGACCACCTCCTGCAGATCCACGCCTCCGGGGAGAACCCGGCCGAGCGCTACGCGATGGTGATCTCCGATATCGAGATGCCGGCGATGGATGGCTACACCCTGACGACGGAAATCCGGCGTCATCCGGGGCTGGCCGGCCTCTACGTGCTGCTGCACACCTCCCTGTCGGGCGTGTTCAACAACGCGATGGTCGAGCGGGTCGGCGCGAATGCGTTCGTGGCCAAGTACTCCCCGCATGAGCTGGCGGACTTCCTGCTGGACCGCCTGCGCAAGGTCGCGATGGCGGCGTAAGGGGCGGCCGGCCCTGGCGCCGGCGCCCGTCCCGTTGGGTGGACGGCATCCACGCATGGCGTGGATCTACCCCCGGGTCTGATTTCCTTATCCACGCATGGCGTGGATCTACCCTCCGGTGCTGAAGTCCCTGGCGTGAACATGCCGCCAGGCATCTTCGCGCCTTGCCCTCTGGCACGCCGCTTGCACTGCCCCTGGCATCGTCCCGTGGGAGTGCGCCATGCCCAATCTGATTTCCAACTATCTGGGTGTCCATGCCCAGGCCATGCCGTTGCGCGAGCAGCGGATGAAGCTGATCGCCAGCAACCTGAGCAACGCCGATACCCCCGGCTACAAGGCCCAGGACCTGGATTTCGATGCCGCGTTGCGTAATGCCCAGGGCCTGGATGCAAACGGCCTGATGAAAACCACCAACGAACAGCATTATGAGATCGGCGGCGGGTTGAACCCGTTCCAGATCGCCAAAGAGGGCGTGCAGCCGAGCATCGACGGCAACACCGTCGACCCGGATGCCGAACGTGCCGCCTACGGCCGCGCCGCGCTGGAGTACCGCGCCTCGCTGAGCTTCGTCGAATCCAAGGTGCGCTCGATGCTCACCGCGATCACGGGGCAATAAGCCATGAGCAATCTGCCCATCTTCGATATCGCCGGTTCCGCGCTGCAGGCGCAGTCCGTGCGCATGAGCACCATCGCCTCCAACCTCTCCAACGCCGATACCGTCGCCGGTTCGGCCGACGCGGTCTACAAGCCGCTGGAGCCGATCTTCCAGTCGGTCACCAGCCGCACCGACCCGAACATCACCACGGTGCAGGTCAAGGAGATCAGCCAGAGCAACGCCGCGCCGATCCAGCGCTACGAGCCCGGCCACCCGCTGGCCGATGCCGATGGCTACATCTACCAGCCCGACGTCGACCCGGTCGCGCAAATGGTCAACCTGATCTCGACCTCGCGCAATTACCAGGCCGGCGTGGAGATGCTGACCACCGCCAAGGAACTGGCGCTGGCCACGCTGACCATGGGTCGCTGACCCTCACTCCCCAGGAATCGACCCCCATGAGCACCACCAACGGCGTTGGCCAGAACAGCAGCGACATCTACACCGCGCTGGGTCTGAACGCACCCAACAGCGACACCAGCAAGAAGAAGAGCACGCTGGACCAGGCCGATTTCATGCGCCTGATGACCGAGCAGCTGCGACACCAGGATCCGCTCAAGCCGATGGACAACACCCAGATGGTCGCGCAGATGGCGCAGCTGTCGCAGGTCCAGGGCATCACCGACCTCAACAACACGGTCAAGGGCTTCCAGGATTCGATGTCCAGCGACCAGATCCTGCGCGGCGCGGCCCTGGTGGGTCACGAAGTGCTGGTGCCGTCGGAGAAGCTCGCGCTGGAGAAGGACGGCGACGTCACCGGCATGGTCGCCGCGCCCGGCGCCGGCTTCGTGACGGTGGACATCACCGATGCCAACGGCGTGAAGGTCAACCAGATCAGCGTGGAAGCCAAGGCGTCCGGCGAAGTCACCTTCGACTGGGACGGCAAGGACGCCAACGGCAACCGCATGGCCGAAGGCACCTACACCATCGCCGCTTCGCATACCGATACGGCCGGCGCCAAGACCAAGCTCAACACGTATGTGCAGGCCCCGGTAGAGAGCGTGACGGTCGGCACGGATGGCCTGTACCTCAACCTCAAGGGTCTGGGCACCGCCCCGATCGACTACGTGCTCCGCATCAGCTGAGCCGCACCACCCGAATCCACAGGAGCAACCCATGGGCTTCAACGTCTCGTTGTCCGGCATCAACGCAGCCAATGCCGATCTGAACGTCACGGCGAACAACATCGCCAACGTCAACACCACCGGCTTCAAGCAGTCGCGCGCCGAGTTCGCCGATCTGTTCTCGGCCACCAGCTACGGCCTGTCCAAGAACGCGGTCGGCTCGGGCGTACGCCTGACCAATGTCGCCCAGCAGTTCTCGCAGGGCAACAACGAACAGACCGGGCGCAGCCTGGACATGGCCATTTCCGGTGAGGGCTTCTTCACCATGACCATGAACGGCGCCCGCGTGTATTCGCGCGCCGGCAACTTCCAGACCGACCAGGCCGGCTATGTGATCAACCCGCAGGGTGCACGTCTGCAGGTGTTCGCACCCAACGCCGATGGCACCAACTTCGATGCCGGCCGTCTGACAGATCTGCAGCTGCTGACCACCGACAGTCCGCCCAAGCAGACCACCGGGGTGAACATCAGCTTCACCCTGCCGGCCAATGCCAAGCCGCCGACCGTCGCCGCGTTCGATCCGACCGATTCGAACAGCTACAACCATTCGACCGGTGGCATCACCGTGTACGACTCGCTGGGTGTCAGCCACACCCAGACCTCGTATTTCGTCAAAACAGCCGGTACCAATGCCTGGCAGGTCCACAACTTCGTCGACGGACAACCGGTCGGCGCTCCCACTGCGATGGAGTTCAATGAATCCGGTGCACTGACCGTCCCAGCCAACGGGAAGATCGCGTTCACCGCGTTCAGCCCGACCACCGGCGCGGGTGATCTGTCACTGACCCTGGATATCACCGGCTCGACCCAGTACGGCGAGAAGTTCGCACTGCGCAACACCCAGCAGGACGGCTACGCGGCCGGCAAGCTCAACGAAGTCACCGTGTCCGAGGAAGGCGTGGTCTACGCGCGCTACTCCAACGGCGATGACCGTCCGCTGGGCCAGGTTGCGCTGACCACCTTCAACAACGCGCAGGGCCTGGAAGCCAAGGGCAACAACCTGTGGGTGGAAACCTTCAACTCCGGCACCCCGCGCACCGGTGCGCCGGACAGCTCCAACCTGGGCAAGGTCCAGGCCGGCTCGCTGGAAGCCTCCACGGTCGACCTGACCGAGCAGCTGGTCAACATGATCACCGCCCAGCGCAACTTCCAGGCGAACTCGCAGATGGTTTCCACGCAGGACCAGATCACCCAGACCATCATCAACCTGCGTTGATGAGCCACTGACCGCAACACGGGAATACACCGATGGACAAGGCACTCTACGTCGCGATGACCGGTGCACGCGCCTCCCTGCAGGCGCAGGGCACGCTGTCGCACAACCTGGCCAACACCGACACGCCCGGCTTCAAGGAGGCACTCGCCAATACCGAGGCTTTCCCGGTGAAGGGGACCGGCTACGCCTCGCGCGTGGATGCGATGCACGTCGACGCCGGCTTCAACCGGCGGATGGGCGGACAGCAGCTCACCGGCAACCCGCTGGATCTGTCCCTGCAGGCCGGCAACTGGCTGGCCGTGCAGGCGCCCGGTGCCGACGGTGGTGAGGCCTACACCCGTGGTGCGGCACTGTCGATCACGCCCAATGGCCAGCTGGTCACCGCCGGCGGCCATCCGGTCCTGGACGAGAACGGCAATCCGCTGGCGGTGCCGCCGCACCAGGCCATGGATATCGGCAACGACGGCACGATCTCGATCATCCCGCTGGGCGAAGGCCCGCAGACGATGGCCAACATCGGCCGCATCCGCGTGGTGCAGGCCGAGGACGCCCGGCTGGAGCGCGGCCTGGACGGGCTGATGCGCAACACCGACCCGCAGCAGCCGTTCGTGCAGGCCCAGGGCAAATCGCTGGAAAGCGGTCAGCTGGAAGGCAGCAACGTCGATGCCGCCGGCGCGCTGGTGCAGATGATCCAGCTGCAGCGCCAGTACGAAATGCAGGTGAAGGTGATCAAGCACGGCGACGACAACGCCCGCAGCGCCAACAGCCTGCTGCGCCTGGGCGGCTGATCGCCGCCGGTGACGTAATCCCGGCGCAGTTGTGGCACGCGCCATGCATTGCCCTTCACAAGGGCCGCACCACGCGGCCATCCGCTACAACACAGGAATGACGCCATGAACCAGGCATTGTGGATCGCCAAAACCGGACTGGATGCGCAGCAGACGCGCATGTCGGTGGTTTCCAACAACCTCGCCAACACCAATACCACCGGTTTCAAGCAGGACCGTGCCAGCTTCGAAGACCTGCTGTACCAGCAGGTCCGCCAGCCGGGTGGCGCCTCCTCCGCCCAGACGCAGCTGCCCTCGGGCCTGCAGCTGGGTACCGGTGTGCGCGTGGTCGCCACCGCCAAGAATTTCGAGCAGGGCAGCCAGCAGCAGACCGGCCGCGCGCTGGACGTGATGGTCAACGGCCGCGGCTTCTTTGAAGTGCAGATGCCGGACGGCTCCTCGGCCTACACCCGCGATGGCTCGTTCCAGCGCAACCAGGATGGCGAGCTGGTCACCAACAGCGGCTACCCGGTGCAGCCGGGCATCCAGATTCCGGAAGGCGCGCAGTCGCTGACCATCGGTACCGACGGCACCATCAGCGTGAAGATGGCCGATGACGCCGCCACCGTGGAAATCGGCGCGCTGACCCTGACCGACTTCGTCAATCCGGCCGGTCTGCAGGCCCGCGGTGAAAACCTGTTCCTGGAAACCACCGCCTCCGGCCCCGCGCAGAACGGCAATCCCGGCCTCAACGGCCTGGGCACCGTCGTCCAGGGCGCGCTGGAAGGCAGCAACGTCAACGTGGTGGAAGAGCTGGTCTCGATGATCGAAACCCAGCGCGCCTACGAAATGAATGCCAAGGCGATCTCCACCACCGACGCCATGCTCGGTTACCTCAACCAGAACGTCTGATCGGTCGAACCGGAAACCTGCCATGTCGCGTCTTGCCCCTACCCTCCGCCTGCTCGCCGCTGCCGTCATCGTCGCCACCTTGAGTGGTTGCGTGATTGCCGGCGATGTCCGGCCGTACCCGGCCATGGCGCCGGTCATGCCGGTCATGCCGCCGTCCGCCGAAGCCACCGCCGGGGCGATCTACGCCGCCGGCCCCGGGCTGCAGCTGTACTCGGACCGCCGGGCACGCGATGTGGGTGACCTGCTCACGATCACCCTGACCGAGAACACCACCGCGCAGACCACCGCCAACACCTCCACCTCGAAAGAATCGGAGCTGAGCATCGGCACCCCGACGATCTTCGGTGCGCCGGTCACGCTGGGCGGCAAGGACATCCTCAGCGCCAGTGCGGCCGGGTCGCGCGACTTCACCGGCAAGGGCACCAGCGCGCAGAGCAACCGCCTGCAGGGCAGCGTGACCGTCACCGTGATCCAGCGCCTGCCCAACGGCAACCTGGTGGTACAGGGCGCCAAGAACCTGCGCCTGAACCGCGGCGATGAGCTGGTGCAGGTGCAGGGCATCGTGCGCGCAGCGGACATCTTCCCGGACAACACCATTCCCTCCAGCCGTGTTGCCGATGCCCGCATCGTCTACGGCGGCCGCGGTGCGATCGCCCAGTCCAACGCGATGGGCTGGTTGAGCCGCTTCTTCAACTCGGCGCTGTCGCCGTACTGAGCCTGACATGACCTTCTTCCTTTCCCTCATTTGCCGTCAGCGAAGCGCCGAAGCGTGCCCAGAGGCGGCGCGGTCAGATCCGGGCGCGTGGCGACGCCTCGAGCCGACCGGCGCCCTCTGGTCATGGGGCGCGGCGTCGCTCTACACGTCGAAGCAACGAGGCGTGGTGTCGCACGGCGCGACGCGGGCGCTGCTGGCGCTGCTGGCCGTGTTCGCGCTGGTTGCGCCCGCCTCCGCAGAGCGCATAAAGGATCTGGCGCAGGTCGGCGGCGTGCGCGGCAACGCGCTGGTCGGTTACGGCCTCGTGGTCGGCCTGGATGGCAGCGGCGACCGCACCAGCCAGGCCCCCTTCACCGTGCAGAGCCTGAAGAACCTGCTCGGCGAGCTTGGCGTCAACGTGCCGGCCAACGTCAATCCGCAGCTGAAGAACGTGGCGGCCGTGGCGATCCACGCCGAGCTGCCGCCGTTCGCCAAGCCGGGCCAGCCGATCGACATCACCGTTTCCTCCGTGGGCAACGCGGTCTCGCTGCGCGGCGGCTCGCTGCTGATGGCGCCGCTGCGCGGTGCCGATGGGCAGGTCTATGCGATCGCCCAGGGCAACCTGATCGTCGGCGGCTTCGGCGTGCAGGGCAAGGATGGCTCGCGGGTCTCGGTCAACGTGCCCAGCGTTGGCCGCATTCCCAACGGTGCCACCGTCGAACGTGCATTGCCGGACGTGTTCAGCGGTGGTGGCGACATCACCTTGAACCTGCACAAGAACGACTTCACCACGGTCTCGCGCATGGTGGCGGCATTGAACAACGCCTTCGGTGAAGGCGCTGCCCGCGCCATCGACGGCGTCACCGTGTCGGTGCAGTCGCCGTCCGATCCGGGCGCACGCATCGGCCTGCTGGCGCGGATCGAGAATCTGGAACTCACCCCCGGCAGCGCGCCGGCCAAGGTGGTGGTCAACTCGCGCACCGGCACCGTGGTGATCGGCTCACAGGTGCGTGTTGGCGCTGCAGCGATCTCGCATGGTTCGCTGACCGTGACCATCAACGAGAACCTCAATGTCAGCCAGCCAGGCGCCTTCAGCGGCGGCCAGACGGCGGTCACGCCCCAGTCGACGATCACCGCGACCAACGATGGCAGCCGCATGTTCAAGTTCAACGGCGGCACCACGTTGGATGAAATCGTGCACGCGGTGAACGCCGTCGGCGCGGCCCCGGGCGATCTGATCGCCATCCTGGAAGCCCTCAAGCAGGCCGGTGCACTGAGTGCCGAGCTGGAGGTGATCTGACATGCGCATTCAACCGGCGCTGGAACTCAACCCCGCCCAGCCCAACAGCCCGGCCAAGGTCGACAAGGTCGCCCGCCAGCTGGAGGGCCAGTTCGCCCAGATGCTGATCAAGAGCATGCGTGAGGCCAGCTTCGGCGATTCGCTGTTCCCCGGCGAAAACACCATGTTCCGCGAGATGTACGACCAGAAGATCGCCGATGCGATGACGCGCGGCCGCGGGCTGGGCCTGTCCAGCATGATCGCGCGCCAGCTCGGTGGCGGCGAAGGCGAGACCGCCAAGCCGGTGGATACCTCACTCAACCCCGCCGCGGCGTTGCGGGCCTATCGCCTCAATGCCCCGGCCGCCGCTGGCCTGCCGCTGCCGGCAGCAACGGCGCCGGTGGTGCCGAGCGAAGTGGATCTGTTGCAGCAGCTGGGCGGCAGCGAGCCATCGGCGGTCCTGCAGCCGATGGAGCGCGCGCTGGACCTGATCGCCGGGCGCGAGAGCAGCCAGATGCACGAGGCGATCGGCAGTCGTGATCCGTATGCCGCCACTGCCGACGTGGATCCGGCCAGCGCCAACTGGGCAATGGCCGATGATCGCTGGCAGGACGTCAACCGCACGGCCGCCACCGGTCCGAGCGCGGTGGACAACCTGGCCGCCTCCACCGCGGCTGCGGAACTGGGCCCGCACACGCCGGCCGGCTTCGTCGCCAGCATCTGGGGCCATGCCCAGCAGGCGGCCCGCGAACTGGGCGTGGATGCCAAGGCGCTGGTCGCCCAGGCCGCGCTGGAGACCGGCTGGGGCCGCAAGCTGGTGCGCCGCAGTGGCGGCGACAGCTCGCACAACCTGTTCGGGATCAAGGCCAACGGTTGGCAGGGCGAGCGCGCCACGAGTGGCACCCACGAGTACGTCAATGGCGTGCGTCGTAACGAAACCGCCAGCTTCCGCGCCTACAACTCGGTGGGCGAGAGCTTCGCCGACTACGTGCGCCTGCTGAAGACCAGCCCGCGTTACCAGAACGCCCTCCAGGCCGGCAGCGACGTCCGCAGCTTCGCGCAGGGCCTGCAGCGCGCCGGCTATGCCACCGACCCCACCTATGCCGCCAAGATCGCCGCCATTGCCGGCGGCCCGACCATCGAGCGCGCCGTCGCGGCCGTGACCGATGCCGGCCAGCGCCTGGGTCGAACTTTTGCCAGCACCGCCAGCCCGACCGGGCTGGGTGTCATCCGTCGTTGAGGTAATCCATGTCCAGCGTTCTCTCCACCGGCACCAGCGCCCTGCTCGCTTTCCAGCGCGCCCTGGCGACCACCAGCCATAACGTCGCCAACATCAAGACGCCGGGCTACAGCCGGCAGAAGGTGGATTTCGCCACTGCCAACCCGCAGAACTACGGGTATGGCGATGTCGGCAACGGCACCCGCATCACCGATGTGCGCCGTGTCGCCGACCAGCTGGCGATCTCGCGCCTGCTCGACGGCAGCGGTGAACTGGCGCGCCTGAAGCAGCTGTCCACCATGGCCGACCGCGTGGACGCCATGTTCTCCGACACCGCCACCAACGTCGCCGGTGTGTGGTCGAACTTCTTCGACTCCGTCAGCGGCCTGTCCTCCAATGCCTCCGGCAGCGCCGACCGCCAGAATGTGCTGGATGCCGGCAAGACCCTGTCCGGCCGCTTCCAGCAGCTCAACACCCAGCTCAACAACCTCAACGGCGAGGTCAACAACGGCCTGATCGCCGGCGCCACCGAGATCAACCGGCTGGCCAAGGAAATCGCCCAGCTCAACGGTGCGATCGGTGGCAACGCCGCCACCGCGGCCCCGGATCTGCTGGACCGCCGCGACGAGCTGATCGCCAACCTGGTCGGCTACACCGGCGGCAACGCGGTGATGCAGGACGGCGGGCTGATGAACGTCTACACCGCCGGCGGTCAGGCGCTGGTGGTGGGTACCACGGCCTCCAGGGTCACCACCGTCACCGACCCCTACCAGCCTGAGCGCCTGCAGCTGGCGCTGGAAAGCCAGGGCCAGAAGATCACCATCGAGCCCAAGACCCTCGGCGGCCAGATCGGCGGCCTGCTGGAGTTCCGCGACACGGTGCTGACCCCGGCCCAGGCCGAGCTCGGCAAGCTGGCGATCGGCATGGCCAGCAGCTTCAACGATGTCCACCGCCAGGGTGCCGATCTTTACGGCCAGATGGGCGGCGACTTCTTCACCATCGGCAACCCGCGCATCACCGCCAACAGCAACAATGCCGGCACCGCCCAGATGACCGCGCGCTTCGGCGATCTGGCCAAGCTGGACGGCCAGAACATCGTGATGAAGTTTGACGGTACCCAGTGGTTGGCAACGCGGGCGGACACCGGTGCCAGCATCCCGATGACCGGCGCCGGCACCGCTGCCGACCCGCTGGTGCTCAACGGCGTCGAGCTGGTCATGACCGGCACCCCGTCCACCGACGACCGCTTCCTGCTGCAGCCGACTGCGGGCGTGGCCGGCAGCATGGCTGTGGCGATCACCGACACCTCGCGCCTGGCCGCAGCCGCCCCGATCAAGGGCAGCGCCGCGATGGCCAACACCGGCACCGGCAAGCTGACCGGGGTCAAGGTGACCGACGCGGACAACGCCGCGCTGCGCAATCCCGCGGCGATCGTGTTCACCAGTGCCACCGAGTACACCATCGATGGCGTGGGGCCGAACACCTACACCGCTGGCCAGACCATCACCGCCAATGGCTGGAGCTTCGTCCTCGACGGCGCGCCCAAGACCGGCGACACCTTCAACATCGGACCGACCCCGGCCGGCTCGTCGGACAACAGCAATGCCCTGCTGCTGGCCAAGGTCGAGCAGGCCAAGGCGTTCAACGAAGGCACGGTCACCCTCAGTGGCGCCCTCGGCGGCCTGACCACCCAGGTCGGTGCGGCTGCGCGTTCGGCGGAATACTCCCTGATGGCCCAGCAGGTGATCACCGACCAGGCCCAGGCCGCCCGCGACTCGATCTCCGGCGTCAACCTGGATGAAGAAGCCTCGGACATGCTCCGCCTGCAGCAGGCCTACCAGGCCGCCTCGCAGCTGATCTCCACCGCCGACACCATGTTCCAGACGATCCTCGGAGCCGTACGCTCATGAACAATCGTATTTCCACCGGCATGATGTTCAATCAGTCGGTGTCGCTGATGCTCGCTTCACAGGCCAAGATGAGCCACCTGGAGCGGCAGATCGCCACCGGCAGCAAGATCGTGTCCGCCAAGGACGACCCGGTCTCGGCCGGCAGCGCGGTCGGCCTGGACCGTACCTTGGCCTCGCTGGACCGCATGCAGCTCAACGCCGGCAACGTGCAGAACCGGCTGGGCATCCAGGAAAACGCCTTGGCCCAGGTCGGCGACATGATGGGCCGCATCACCGAACTGACCATCTACGCCAACAACCCGGCGCTGGCCGCGGCTGACAAGCAATCCATGGTCACGGAAATCGAGGCGATCCGCGGCAATCTGCTGGCGGTGGCCAACAGTACCGACGGCACCGGCCGCTATGTATTCGGTGGCACCGATGACGGCAGCCCGCCTTTCAGCCAGATCGATGGCCGGATCGTCTACAACGGCGACCAGAACCAGCGCCAGGTCGAGGTCGGCCCGGACACGTACGTGCTTGATGCCCTGCCCGGCAGCGAAATCTTCATGCGCATCGTCACCGGCGATGGACATGTGGATGCTGCGGCGGCCACCGGCAACACGGGCACCGGCGTGCTCACCAACGTTACCCGCAACGGCGATGGCGGCTGGAATGGCGAGGGCTTCAGCGTGCGCTTCACCGCCGCCGATGCCTACGAACTGGTCGATGCCGGCGGCACCGTGGTCTCCACCGGCACCTTGAAGACCGGCGATGACGTGGTGGTCAACGGCGTGCGCCTGCATATCGACGGCGTCCCGGCCGCAGGTGACACCTTCGAGGTGAGCCCCGCCTCCAGCCGCGACATCTTCGGCACCCTGGATTCACTGATCGGGGCCTTGAAGATGGATACGGGCACCCCTGCCCAGCAGGCAGCGCAGCAGAACCTGCTGCAAAGCGGCCTGCGCGACGTGGCCCGTGCCTCCGAGCGGATGATCGACTCCCGCGCTTCCGGCGGTGCTCAGTTGAAGATGCTGGACAATGCTGCGGACATGCGCGAATCGAATGTCGTGACCCTCAAGACCACGCTCTCGCAGATGCGCGACCTGGATTACGCCGATGCGTTGAGCCAGTACCAGCTGGAAAAGACCGCCCTGCAGGCGGCACAGACCCTGTTCTCACAGATGCAGTCCATGTCGCTGTTCAACACGATCCGCTGACCCCCCCTACAACCTGGGTTGGCCTGAAGGCCGCGATGCTCTGAGCATCGCGGCCTTTTTCGTTCTGGGCGTGGTACAGGCATCGGCACCTAGGCCGGCACCACCTCCCCTCGAAGGTCTCCACGGCGACTTTCCTGCCTGCCCGCAGTGCCCTCTCCCGTCGCCCCTGCCCCAGCCAACGCCACATGGGCCCGTGAATTCCGCCCTATCGGGCCTCCCCGTCAATCCCAGCCAAATCTCCGCCTAAAGGTTGTTGACAAAGCGCCGTTATTGATTTGGCAACAGCGAAGCACACAGCCAAAAACAAAAAAACGGCGGCGCTTCGTTCCTTTCACCACCGGGATTCCAATAAGGGAGACGACCCATGGCACAGGTAATCAACACCAATTCGATGTCGCTCAACGCTCAGCGCAACCTGAGCACCAGCGGCAACTCGCTCGCTACCACCATCCAGCGCCTGTCGTCGGGCCTGCGCATCAACAGCGCAAAAGACGACGCCGCCGGCCTGGCGATCTCCGAGCGCTTCGGCACCCAGATCCGCGGCACCGACGTCGCCATCCGCAATGCCAATGACGGCATTTCGCTGGCGCAGGTTGCCGAAGGTTCGCTGACCGAAGTCGGCAACAACCTGCAGCGTATCCGCGAACTGGCCGTGCAGGCCTCCAACGCGACCAACTCCGCCAGCGACCGCAAGGCCCTGCAGGCCGAAGTCGAGCAGCTGGTCAGCGAAATCGATCGCGTCGCCAAGCAGTCCGACTTCAACGGCACCAAGCTGCTGGACGGCAGCTTCACCAGCCAGCTGTTCCAGGTGGGCGCCAACGCCGGCCAGTCGATCGCCATCAACAATGTCGTCGATGCCAAGGCCGATGCGCTGGGCAACGCAAAGTTTGCCGCCGCCTCGACGGGCACCGACATCGCCGCGGCTGCAACGCTCGAATTGAGCGGTGTCACCATCAATGGTGCCAGCATCGGCACCATCCCGGCCAAGGCCACCACCGCCGAGTACTCGGCGGCAGCTGCCGCGGCGATCAACAGCAAGATCGGCGAGACCGGTGTGTATGCCGAGGTGGTCACCACCGCCGGCACCCCGGACACCCATGCCCTGAAGTTGACCTCGGTCCAGGCCGACCGTGACCTGGTGATCGACGGTGCAGCGACGCTGGGCCTGGCGGATTCCACTGCAGCCGCCCCGACCTCGGTGGCCGCAACGGCCACCGGCCAGTTCGTCAAGGACCTGAATGTCTCGTCGTACGTCGGCGCACAGCGGGCCCTGGAAATCGTCGACAAGGCATTGGAATCGGTCAACAGCGTCCGTGCCGACCTCGGCGCCATCCAGAACCGCTTCACCTCGGTGGTCGCGAACCTGCAGACCTCCTCGGAAAACCTGTCGGCCTCCCGCAGCCGCATCCGCGACACCGATTTTGCCAAGGAGACGGCCGAGTTGACCCGCACCCAGATCCTGCAGCAGGCCGGTACGGCAATGCTGGCCCAGGCCAACCAGGTGCCCCAGAACGTGCTCAGCCTGTTGCAGCGCTGACATGAGCCGCTCCTGAAGCACGTCAGGGGCGTCTAACCCAACTCTCGTGCAACTGCTCAAGGACCTCTCCTCATGGCACAAGTCATCAACACCAACACGATGTCGCTCAATGCTCAGCGCAACCTGAGCAGCAGCGGCGCCTCGCTGGCCACCACCATCCAGCGCCTGTCGTCCGGCTCGCGCATCAACAGCGCCAAGGACGATGCGGCTGGCCTGGCCATCTCCGAGCGTTTCGGCACCCAGATCCGCGGTACCGACGTCGCCATCCGCAACGCCAACGACGGCATCTCGCTGGCCCAGGTCGCCGAAGGTTCGCTGACCGAAATCGGCAACAACCTGCAGCGTATCCGTGAGCTGTCGGTGCAGTCCTCCAACGCCACCAACTCTGCCAGCGACCGCAAGGCGCTGCAGTCGGAAGTGACCCAGCTGGTCAGCGAAATCGACCGCGTGGCCAAGCAGTCCGAGTTCAACGGCACCAAGCTGCTGGACGGCTCGTTCTCCAGCCAGCTGTTCCAGGTCGGCGCCAACGCCGGTCAGGCGATTGCCATCGACAAGGTTGTCGATGCCAAAGCCAACGCTCTGGGCAACGCCGTGTTCGATGCCAGTGCGATCACCATCGCCGCCGGCACCGTCACCGCTGCCAACGCGGGCACCAAGATTTCGTTCGACGGCCTGAAGATCGGCGGCGGCGGTGTCGCGTCTGCGATCACCATCGACAAGGTCGAGGTCACCTCCACCGGCGTTGCAGTTGACGATCAGAAGGCGCTGGTCAATGCCGTGACCACCGCGATCAATGCGAAGATCGGTGAGACTGGCGTGTACGCCGAGATCGACGCCACCGCCGGCAAGATCAACCTGACCTCGGTCAAGGAAAGCGTCAACAGCGCGGGTGCCTTCACCGCGATGACCGTCACTGCTGGCACCAGCGCCGGCATCACCGGCTTCAATTCGACTGCCCCGGCGGCTACCACGGCCGCACCGGCCGGCAAGCTGCTGAGCGACGTCAACATCGACAGCGTCAAGGGTGCACAGCAGGCCCTGGAAATCGTCGACAAGGCGCTGAACTCGATCAACAGCACCCGTGCTGACCTGGGTGCCGTGCAGAATCGCTTCACCTCGGTGGTCGCGAACCTGCAGACCTCCTCGGAGAACCTGGCCTCCTCGCGCAGCCGTATCCGCGATACCGATTTCGCCAAGGAAACCGCCGAGCTGACCCGCACCCAGATCCTGCAGCAGGCCGGTACGGCCATGCTGGCCCAGGCCAACCAGGTGCCGCAGAACGTGATGAGCCTCCTGCGCTAAGCAGCCTACTCAAGGCCTGCGCTGGTTTGACCAGCGCAGGCGATCACGGCGACACCTGACGCATCGCAAAAGGAAACCACCATGGCACAAGTCATCAACACCAACACGATGTCGCTCAATGCTCAGCGCAACCTGAGCAGCAGCGGCGCCTCGCTGGCCACCACCATCCAGCGCCTGTCGTCCGGCTCGCGCATCAACAGCGCCAAGGACGATGCGGCCGGCCTGGCGATCTCCGAGCGTTTCGGCACCCAGATTCGTGGTACCGACGTTGCCATCCGCAACGCCAACGACGGCATCTCGCTGGCCCAGGTCGCCGAAGGTTCGCTGACCGAAATCGGCAACAACCTGCAGCGTATCCGCGAGCTGTCGGTGCAGTCGGCCAATGCCACCAATTCGGCAAGTGATCGCAAGGCACTGCAGTCGGAAGTGACCCAGCTGGTCAGCGAAATCGACCGCGTGGCCAAGCAGTCCGAATTCAACGGCACCAAGCTGCTGGACGGTTCGTTCTCCAGCCAGCTGTTCCAGGTTGGCGCCAACGCCGGCCAGGCCATCGCCATCGACAAGGTGGTCGATGCGAAGTCCGGCTCGCTGGGCGCTGCAGGATTTGCTACGGCGGGCAGCATCGTCCTGGCCGCCGATCCGAACCTGGCCAGCGGTGAGATCACCGGCATGAAGGTCGGCGACATCGACCTGGGCAAGATCAGCTTCAGCGTCTCCGCAGTTCCCGCTGTTGCTACTGTTCCGACCCCGGCCATTCCTGGCAGCCCCACGCCTGCTGAGCAGGCCGCCATTGACGCCGCTAATGCCTCCAATGCATCGCGGGCGCCGACCGTGGCCAGCAACAAGCAGAATGCGCTGAACGCGGTTACCGCGGCGATCAACGCCAAGCTCGGCGAAACCGGCTTGATGGCTGCACAGGCCGTCGATGCCAACGGTGCTGCTATTGCAGGTGAAATCACCTTGACCTCCATCAAGGCCGATGCAGATGTGACCAAGCTGGCGGTGACTGGCCTGGGTGCCGCAGTGGCAACCACCACCGATGTCGCTGCAAACGCGGTGAAGTCGCACCTGTCCGATCTGAAGATCGACACGGTTGCCGGTGCCCAGCAGGCGCTGGAAATCGTCGACAAGGCCCTGGAGTCCATCAACAGCACCCGTGCTGACCTGGGCGCCGTGCAGAACCGTTTCACCTCGGTGGTCGCGAACCTGCAGACCTCGTCGGAAAACCTGGCCTCCTCGCGCAGCCGTATCCGCGATACCGATTTCGCCAAGGAAACCGCCGAGCTGACCCGCACCCAGATCCTGCAGCAGGCCGGTACGGCCATGCTGGCCCAGGCCAACCAGGTGCCGCAGAACGTGATGAGCCTCCTGCGCTGATCCAGCTGAGTACGCGGCGCCGGGAATGACCGGCGCCGCGCCCCAAACGTTACGTTTTACTACTGCCTGAGGGAATTTCCATGGCACAAGTCATCAACACCAACACGATGTCGCTCAATGCTCAGCGCAACCTGAGCAGCAGCGGCGCCTCGCTGGCCACCACCATCCAGCGCCTGTCGTCCGGCTCGCGCATCAACAGCGCCAAGGACGATGCGGCTGGCCTGGCCATCTCCGAGCGTTTCGGCACCCAGATCCGCGGTACCGACGTCGCCATCCGCAACGCCAACGACGGCATCTCGCTGGCCCAGGTCGCCGAAGGTTCGCTGACCGAAATCGGCAACAACCTGCAGCGTATCCGTGAGCTGTCGGTGCAGTCCTCCAACGCCACTAACTCTGCCAGCGACCGCAAGGCGCTGCAGTCGGAAGTGACCCAGCTGGTCAGCGAAATCGACCGCGTGGCCAAGCAGTCCGAGTTCAACGGCACCAAGCTGCTGGACGGTTCGTTCTCCAGCCAGCTGTTCCAGGTCGGCGCCAACGCCGGTCAGGCCATCGCCATCGACAAGGTTGTCGATGCCAAGGCAGGTTCCCTGGGCACCACCACCTTCGCCACCGGCACCACCGCGGCGGTGGCTGTGGGCGGCGACGGCGCACGCTTCACCGGTACGGTGATGGGCGTGGATATCGGTACGGTCGAGATCAAGGCCGGCGCAACGCTGGAAGAAGCCGCCAAGGCCGTGGCCACGGGGATCAATGCCAAGATCGGTGAGGCTGGCATCTATGCTGAAGCCAACGCCAACGGCACGCTGAAGCTGAGCTCGGTGAAGGAAGGCGTTGCGGTTGTTGCCGCCGACATCGACCTGGAACGTAGCGATCTGAATGCCGGCACCGGCGTGTGGGGCGCCAAAGCCGCAGCTGCGGGCTATACCGCCGGCACCGCCACCGCCGCCAATGTACAGGACCTGGACGTGAGCACCGTGCTCGGCGCCCAGCAGGCCCTTGAGGTGGTGGATCAGGCACTGAACGCTATCAACAGCACCCGTGCTGACCTGGGCGCCGTGCAGAACCGCTTCACCTCGGTGGTCGCGAACCTGCAGACCTCGTCGGAAAACCTGGCCTCCTCGCGCAGCCGTATCCGCGATACCGATTTCGCCAAGGAAACCGCCGAGCTGACCCGCACCCAGATCCTGCAGCAGGCCGGTACGGCCATGCTGGCCCAGGCCAACCAGGTGCCGCAGAACGTGATGAGCCTCCTGCGCTGATCCAAAGAAGTACCGCCTCCGCCGCCGGCTTCGGCCGGCGGCGGGAGCAACCCGAAGCATCGCAATCGTCACGCAGGAACGGGCCATGGCCATGAGCCGGACTCTCTCCCGGTCGCCACATCTTCGTGGCCATGGCCCGCCCCTGCGGCAGAACTGTTATCAGCGCTGGTTGTTTGACTGAACACCTCGGGTGGCTTCGTCTCCCCCCGTTTTTCAGTAGCCTGACCCCTCCTCTGCATTGGAGGAGGGTTTTTTACAGACCCTCTGGCATGAGCGCACATCGCCGCCCTGCCCCGAGCTACCTGCAACCGCCGTGCCAAATCCGGCGCCAGGTTGCTGGCACAACTCCTGCATCAACGAGAGTTCTAAAGACCCGGCGGCTACGGCCGCTAATTTCGTTGATGGCATCGCCCTGCACTATGTGGCAGTGGCAACACACAGGAGATACAACGTGGCGGACTTCGGTTACGGCGGCATCGGTTCAGGACTCGATATTTCCGGCATGGTCAGCAGCCTGGTGGCTGCCGATCGCAAGCCGGCGGACAATGCACTGAACCTGCAGCAGTCCAAGGCCAAGATGCAGCTTTCGGCGATCGGCACGGTCAAATCCGCGTTCGACACGCTCAATACGGCGCTCAAAGCGCTGAAGGCCGAGACCGCGTTCGATGCGCGCACCGTGAGCGCCAGCAAATCCGGTACCGACGAAATCTTGACAGCGACCGGTACCAACCTGGCCGCCGCCGGTACGCACACCATCCATGTGGAACAGCTGGCGACGGCGCACAAGTGGATCGCCGACACCTCCCTGCCCAAGACGGATACGTTCGGCGCCGGAACCCTGACGCTCACCGTCGGCGTCGGCGACAAGCAGAAGACGCTCAACATCGACGTCGCAGCCGATGACACGCTCAGCTCGATCCGGACCAAGATCGAGAAGGCCGGTCGTGCCTCGGGCGTGCAGGCCACCCTGATCACCTCGGGCGACAATCAGTTCCTGTCGATCTCCCAGGGCAAGTCCGGCACGGCCAATGCGATCAAGCTGACCGCCGACCCGTCCAACGCCAAGTTGACGGCACTGGCCGACAGCCTGAGCGAGCGCACCCCGGCGACCGATGCCAAGCTGACCATCGACGGCGTGGCCGTGGTCAGCAGCGAAAACACCGTGACCGATGTGGTGCCGGGCCTGACCCTGAACCTGAAGAAGGAAGGCGACAGCACCGTCACCATCACCACCGATGCCGCCGCAGCGCGCAAGGTGATGCAGGACTTCGTGACCGCCTACAACGGCGCGATCGCCGCGATCAACACCGCGACCAAGTACGACATCGAGAACAAGTCCCCGTCTTCGCTGACCGGCGATGCGCAGATGCGCGGTGCCTCGAGCCAGTTGCGCGGCCTGATGGGCGGCATTCTCAAGGACCTGGCCGCCAACGGGCTGGACCCGAAGACGCTCGGCCTGCAGACCCGCGGCTATCCCAATGCCGACGGCAGCCTGGTCCTGGATGCCGCCAAGTTCGACGCGGCCCTGGTCAACCAGGGCGGTGCAGTCCGTGAGGCGCTGACCGGCGACGATGGCGCGGCGGCCAAGCTGTTTGCCGTGGTGGATGGCTACGTCAGCACCGCCGTGGGCAAGGAAGGCGCGTTCGTGTCGCGCACCAAGAGCATCAACAGCACGCTGACCGATATCGACAAGCGTCGCAAGGCGCTGGACGTGCGCATGGAAGGCGTGTCGGAACGCTACAAGAAGCAGTTTCTGGCGCTGGATTCGCTGATGAGCAAGATGAGCCAGACGATGTCCAGCCTGACCACCCAGCTCTCGCAGCTCAACGGCTGATCGATCACGGCAGTGGACTCAAGTTGAACCGGTCCGCTGCCGATACCACACGCAGGACACCCCGCAGGCTCCACCCGGTGCCGACGATGTCGCGAACCTCGCGGCCCCGAACGAAGGAGACATGATTGATGTACGGTTCCAACCGTCAATTCACCGAGCAGTACCGCCAGGTCGGCGTACAGAGCGCCATCACCGATGCCGACCCGCACAAGCTGGTCGCGCTGCTGCTCGCCGGTGCCTGCGAACGACTTCGACTCGCCCTGGCCTGCCTGGAACGCGGCGACCAGGCGCGCAAGGGCAAGGCGATCGGCGAGGTCTGTGCGATCGTCGGTCACCTCAACGGCTCGCTGGACCATGAAGCGGGTGGCGAGATCGCCGGCAATCTGTCCTCGCTGTACGACTACGTGATGCAGCGCCTGACCGAAGCCAATCTGCACAACGATCCGGCCGCGCTGACCGAGGCGCTGGAACTGCTGGGCGAGATCGATGCGGCCTGGAATGCCATCCCGCACCAGCAGCGCCACGCTGAGCAGGCCACCCCATGACGTCGCTGGGCTCGCTCAACGCCCGTCTGGACGCTCTGGAGACGGCGTTGCAGGAAGAGAACTTCGATGAGGCCGGCCTGCAGCTGGATGCCCTCGATGCCGCCCAGACCACCTACCTGGCCGGCCCGTCGGCATTGTTCGACGTCCCGGGCCTGTCTTCGCTGCAGGCACGCCAGCAGCGCATCATGCTGTTCATGATGCGTCAGCGCGAAGAAGCCAGCCGGCATCTCCACAACGGCCGCCAGTCACTTCGCGCCGCGCATGCGTACCTGACCGCAGAATCCTTGTCATGACCGACCTTCGCGCCAGCGAGATCCATCACCCCGCCGAAAGCGAGCTGTTCGATGAGACGCTGAGCTGCGAACTGGCGCTGCCGGCCGAGTTCCGCATCGGCAGCGCGGTGATCCGCCCGGGCACCGCCGAAACCCTGCTGCGCAGCGTGGCCCTGGTGGAAGATGCCCGCAGCGATGACGGGCACGATGACCGCAGCGACGCCACGCTGCAGGTGCAGCGCCTGGAAGCCAAGCTGGACCTGGTGATGGTGCTGCTGGGCAGGCTGGTCCGCCAGAGCGCCCAGGATCTGCCACTGCGTCCGCTGCGCTGGTCCCGCCGGGGTATCCGGATTGAACAGGGCATGCGTACCGGCGCCGCGGCTGGCAGCCAGGGCGTGATCCGGCTGCAGCCCTGCGATTGGCTGCCCGACCACATCGACCTGCCCGTGGTGATCGTGGCCGAGACCGCCAATGGCGCGGGCGCGCATTATCTGTGGCTGCGCTTCGAGGGCCTGAGCGACGCGCTGGAAATGGCACTGGAGCGGCATTTGTTCCGCCTGCATCGCCGCCAGATTGCCGAAGCGCGGCGTCTGCGCTGACCATACGGTACCGACTGTGACCCAGTCGGCTTGGCGCTGGCCCGCCACTCCGTTAAGGTTACCGCCTCCCCGCTCCCCTAGTAGCCTGTGCGCGTACTCATTGTCGACGATCACACCCTGGTCCGTGCCGGCCTCAGCCGCCTCCTGCAGGGCTTCACCGACGTGGACGTCGTCGCCGAGGCGAGCAATGCCGAGCAGGCCCTGCAGCTGAGCTTGCAGCATGCGCCGGACGTGGTGCTGATGGACCTCTCCCTGCCCGGCCGTACCGGGCTGGAAGCGCTGAGCGACATTCTGCTGCGTACCCCCGGCTCACGCGTGGTGATGATGACCATGCACGATGACGCCGTGCATGTGCGCGATGCACTCGACCGTGGCGCCGTCGGCTTCGTGGTCAAGGATGCCGCCCCCCAGGAACTGGAACTGGCCCTGCGCGCCGCCCATGCCGGCCAGGTGTTCCTGAGCCCGCAGATCTCGGCAAAGATGCTGGCGCCGATGCTCGGCAAGGAGAAGCCGGTGGGTGTGGCGGCCCTGTCGCCGCGTCAGCGCGAGATCCTGCGCCAGATCGGGAAAGGCGAGAGCAACAAGGAAATCGCCGCCGACCTGGGCATCAGCGTCAAGACGGTGGAGACCCACCGTGCCCGCATGATGGAGTCGCTGGGCTGCCGCCGCGCCACCGATCTGGTGCTGCTCGCCGCGCGCCACCAGCACGAGCTGGAATGATCGGCGACGGTTCGGTGGCGCTTTTCGGCCACGGACTGGCTCCCACGTCAGGATTCTGATGCGGCACACGGCCGCCAGGCCGCTGCCATGGGGGGCTGCACCAGCAAATGCGTCAAAATGACGTGTCGGTGTAGTGGTTTTCCCTACATGGTGTCGGGGATTTGACGACCCCGCTCAGGAACCCCCTGATTCCGGTGCCACCGGAACAGAAGCAAGATGTGTTCCATAACGCGCCGGGGACTCGGCGTGATCGGGGAAACGCCTTGAAAGCCTCCATGTCGACCCAGATGGGTCAGCAGCTTCACCTCACGCCGCAACTGCTGCAGTCGATCCGTCTGTTGCAGCTCGATGGCATGCAGCTGGAGCTGGAAATCCGCCGCGCATTGGAAACAAACCCGCTGCTGGAGATCGAAGAGGCCCCCGAGCCCGTCGCTGCCGACACCGCCGAGGCCGTCACGGCCCAGGACGTGGCCGCCTTCGACGAGCTGCCCGAGAGCACCATGTGGGACGTGGCCGGTGCTGGTTGGCAGGACGGCGATGATGACCGCATGCAGCGCGTCGCCGCCGGCGAATCCACCGACCCGCAGCTGCGCGTCCTGCAGCGCCTGGCGATGGAACTGGACGATCGCGAACTGGCCGTCGCCGGTTTCTGGCTGGAACACTGCGATGACACCGGTTATCTCGATGCCCCGCTGGCGCAGCTGACCCTGCTCGCCAGCGCGCATTGCGACGTGGATGCCGCCGGCGTGGAAGCAGTCCGGCAGCGCATTCTGCACGGCGACCCGGCTGGCCTGGCCGCCCAGAACCTGCACGAATGCCTGAGCGTGCAGCTGCGCACCCTGCCCGGCCGCGTGCCGGCCCGTCACTTGGCCCAGCGCGTGCTAGACGATGGGCTGGCCGCGCTGGCCACGCATGACTACGCCGCGCTCGCCCAGCAGCTGGATGCCGAAGTCGCCGACATCCACGAAGCCGTCCGCCTGATCCTGTCGCTGCAGCCGCGCCCGGGTGAGAGCCTGCTGCCCGATACCAATGGTGTGGTGATCCCCGACGTGGTCGCCTGGCATGCCGATGGCCAGTGGCGCGTCGCGCTGAACCCGGCCACCAGCCGCCGCCTGAGCATCAACCCGCATTACGAACAGGCCCTGGCCGAGACCAGCGAAGCGGCGCAGCCACTGCGCGACATGCTGCAGGAAGCCCGCTGGCTGACCCGTGGCCTGTCGATGCGCTATGACACCCTGCTGCGCACCGCGCGGGTGATCATCGAACGGCAGTCCGGCTTCCTGACCCGTGGCGAGGAGGCGATGGCGCCGCTCACCCTGAAGGAAGTAGCCGATGAGATCGGCATGCACGAGTCGACCGTCTCGCGCATCACCACCGGCAAATATCTGCAGACGCCGCGCGGCACGCTGGAACTGAAGCACTTCTTCGCCGTGCGCCTGGAAGGTGCGAGCGTCTCCGGCCAGGCGGTCAAAGCCATGGTGCGTCGCCTGATCGAGTCCGAGCCGGCGGCCCGCCCGCTGGCCGATGAGGCCATCGCCGGCCTGCTTTCGCGCCAGGGGGTGAACATTGCCCGCCGGACCGTTGCAAAATACCGCGAACAACTGGACATCGCTCCGGCGCGCGAACGCCGCCGCAGCCATGCCAGCACACCGCAATTGGCCCGGGTGGGCTGAAGGAAATGGACGACATGAACAAGCTCACCGTGCTGCTGGTCGACGACCACGAGGGTTTCATCAACGCTGCGATGCGCCACTTCCGCAAGGTCGATTGGCTCGATGTCATCGGCAGCGCTGCCAATGGCCTGGAAGCGATCGAACGCTCCGAGTCGCTGCGCCCGCAGGTGGTGCTGATGGATCTGGCCATGCCGGAAATGGGCGGCCTGCAGGCGACGCGCCTGATCAAATCGCAGGATGACGCGCCGTATATCGTGATCGCCAGCCATTTCGATGATGCTGAACACCGCGAGCACGCCCTGCGCGCCGGGGCGGACAACTTCGTCAGCAAGCTCTCCTACATCCAGGAAGTGATGCCGATCCTGGAAGGCCTGAAGGAACCAGGCCATGAGTGAATCGCGCATCCTGGTGGTGGACAACGACGCGGTCCGGGCTGAGCGCACCGTCGCGCTGCTGGAGTTCATGGACTTCAACCCGCGCTGGGTGGCCGATGCCAACGATTTCGACGTCACCCGCCACCGCCCCAATGACTGGATGGCTGCCATCATCGGCAGCCTGGACAATTCCGACCGCAGCGATGCGTTGTTCGCGTGGCTGGGCAAGGGCGCCCTGCCCCCGCCGGTGATGTTGATCGACGGCGATACCACCGCGTTCGCACAGCAGCACGGTCTGCACGAAGCCAACGTCTGGCCGCTGGAGGCGCCGCTGCGCCACGCCCAGATGGAAGGCCTGCTGCGCCGCGCCAGCCTCAAGCGCCTGGATGCCGAACACCAGGCCGGTGCCGTGCAGGACCAGGGCCCGACCGGCGAAGGCGTTGCGGTCACCCAGCTGCGCCGCATGATCGAGCAGGTCGCCGCCTTCGACACCACCGTGCTGGTGCTGGGCGAATCGGGCACCGGCAAGGAAGTTGTCTCGCGCTCCATCCACCAGCGCTCCCCGCGTCGTGATGGGCCGTTCGTGGCGATCAACTGCGGCGCGATCCCGCCTGACCTGCTGGAAAGCGAATTGTTCGGTCACGAAAAAGGCGCTTTCACCGGTGCACTGAGCGCACGCAAGGGCCGTTTCGAAATGGCCGAAGGCGGCACCCTGCTGCTGGATGAGATCGGCGACATGAGCCTGCCGATGCAGGTCAAGCTGCTGCGCGTGCTGCAGGAGCGCAGCTTCGAGCGCGTCGGCGGCAACCAGACCATCCGCTGCAACGTGCGCGTGATCGCCGCGACCCACCGCGATCTGGAAACGCGCATCGCCGACGGCAAGTTCCGCGAGGATCTGTTCTATCGCCTCAACGTATTCCCCATCGATGTGCCGGCCCTGCGTGAGCGCAGCGAAGACCTGCCGGCGCTGGTGACCACCATTGCCGGCCAGCTGGCCCGCACCGGCCGCGGCGAAGTGCGCTTCACCGCCGAAGCAATGCAGGCGCTGGCCAGTTACGAATGGCCGGGCAACGTACGCGAGCTGACCAATCTGGTCGAACGCCTGGCCGTGCTGCACCCCAGTGGCAACGTGCGCGTGCAGGATCTTCCGGCCCGCTACCGCGGTGATTTCGCCATCACTGCACCGGTGGCCGCCGCAGCACCGGCGCCGCTGGCCGATGAACGCCTGGACCTGCGCAGCTTTTCGTTCCACACACCGGGCAGCCAAGGCACCACCTCGGCGGAGAACGGCGGCGCTCCGGCCAACCGCGCTCCGGCCCTGCCCGACGACGGCCTGGACCTGCGCAACCACATGGCCAACATCGAGCTGACCTTGATCAACGAAGCGCTGGAGCGCACCCAGGGCGTCGTCGCCCATGCCGCACAACTGCTCGGCCTGCGCCGCACCACCCTGGTGGAGAAGCTGCGCAAGTACGGCATCGAACGCGACCAGACCGAACTGACTGGCTGAGCAGAACGCCACAAGGAAACCAGAAGCCCGGGCATGTCCCGGGCTTTTTTGTGGATCTGACGGGTGGCCGCCAGCAGCCTCGATACGGTGGGTCGCGATGCCCTTGTGGGCGAAATAAGGGAGGAGGGGTCGGCCGCAGGCCGGCGCCGGGGGACATTCGCCGGCAAGGGCATCGTGGCCCACCGCCCGACCGACCCGCCGGTCTCCGCCTCGAAGGATCAGAGCACCCTCCGCCGGTTTTCCGGCGTCGACTCTCCGGCACGTCAGCGCGTCAAACCGTCACTGGGTCACGCAGCCGCACCTCACGTACACCACGGCCACCCCCGCCGGAGCCGCTGACCCCGCAAACCCCCGCCACCGTTACGAAACTGAATCGCTCATCACTTTCGGCACGGCACTTGCAACGTATTCACTCGAAACCCATCCCCTGCTTCGGAACGTTCCAGATGTCGCACTCCGTCACCTCGATCCTTTCTCAGATCCGCACCTTCCAGACCCAGATTGGGCAGCCTGCCGTCAGCCCGCTGACGGAGATGCCGCGCAGCAATGCCATCCAGGGCCTGGTATCCCCCCAGGAGATCCAGGGCCCCAGCTTCACCGAAACCCTGCGTGGCGCCATCGCCGGCGTCAACGATGCGCAACAGAAATCCGGCGCCCTGGCCAAGTCCTTCGAACTGGGTGAACCCGGTGCGGACCTGGCCAAGGTCATGGTCGCCTCGCAGCAGTCCCAGATCGCCTTCCGCGCCACCGTGGAAGTCCGTAACCGTCTCGTCCAGGCTTACCAGGACGTGATGAACATGCCGCTGTAAGGATAGAAACGCATGGCCCTGTCGCTCTCCAAAGAATCGCTGAACACCGAAAAGGCTGGGCAGTGGTTCGACCGGCTGCAAAGCCTGCAGATCACCCGTCGGCTCGGCCTGATGGCGATGATCGCCGTGGCTGTGGCGGCAGGCCTGTTCGTGTTCTTCTGGTCGCAGAAGCCCGGCATGGTGCCGCTGTACACCGGGCTGGACCAGAAGGCCACGGCCGAAGCCACCGACCTGCTGCGCGCCGCGCAGATTCCGTTTGAACTGGACCAGGCCACCGGTGGCATCACCGTGCCGGAAAAGAACCTGCACGATGCCCGCCTCAAGCTGGCCAGCTCCGGGCTGACCGACAGCGGTCGTCTGGGCTTTGAGCTGATGGAGCGTGACCCCGGCTTCGGCGTCAGCCAGTTCATGGAGAACGCCCGCTACCAGCACTCGCTGGAAACCGAACTCTCGCGCACCATCAATACGCTGCGCCCGGTCCGCGATTCGCGCGTGCACCTGGCCATTCCCAAGCCCAGCGCCTTCACCCGCCAGCGCGATGTCGCCAGCGCCTCGGTAGTGCTGGAGCTGCGCGGCGGCCAGCAACTGGAGCGCGGCCAGATCGATGCGATCGTGCACATGGTCGCTGCCAGCATTCCCGACCTCGCCCCGGAACGGGTGACCGTGGTCGACCAGAGCGGTCGCATGCTCAGCGTCTCCGACCCGAACAGCGAGGCGGCGATGAATGCCGCGCAGTTCGAGCAGGTGCGCCGCCAGGAAACCTCGTTCAACCAGCGCATCCGCGAGCTGCTCGAGCCGATGACCGGCCCCGGCCGCGTCAACCCGGAAGTGAGCGTGGACATGGACTTCTCGGTGATCGAGGAGGCCCGTGAGCTCTATAACGGCGAGCCGCAGAAGCTGCGCAGCGAGCAGATGAGCGAAAACAGCACCAACGTGCCCGGCCCGCAGGGCGTGCCTGGTGCCGCCAGCAATACCCCGCCCGGCCCCGCTGCCGCACCGGCCACCGCGCAGGCACCGACGGAAAGCTCCAAGAACGCGACCCGCAACTACGAGCTGGACCGCACCCTGCAGCACACCCGCCAGCCGGCCGGTCGCATCAAGCGCGTCTCGGTGGCGGTGCTGGTGGACAACGTGCCGCGCGCCGGTGCCAACGGCAAGATGGCCGACCAGGCCCTCTCCGCTGCCGAACTCACCCGCGTCGAAGCGCTGGTCAAACAGGCGGTCGGCTTCGATGCCGAGCGTGGCGACACGGTCTCGGTGATGAATGCCCCGTTCGTGCGGGAAGTCACCCCGGTCGAAGGCCCGAAGTGGTGGGAGCTGCCGCAGGTCCAGGACGCACTGCGTCTGCTGCTCGGCGCGATCGTGGTGCTGGCCCTGGTGTTTGGTGTGCTGCGCCCGGCGCTGCGCTCGATCACCGGCCAGAACAAGGGCAAGGAAGAAGAGCTGGAACCCCACACGGCCGACGTGCAGCTGGTCGACGATGACGAGGGTTTGCCCGCCATCGGCAGCGAACGCCTGAACGCGGCTGGACATGAACCCCTGGCGCTGCCGGTGGACTCTTACGAGGAACGACTGCGCATGGCGCGTGAAGCTGTAAAGACCGATTCCAAGCGCGTGGCCCAGGTGGTCAAGGGGTGGGTGGCCAATGACTGAGAACGTGCCCTTGACCGGCGTTCAACGCGCTGCCGTGCTGCTGCTGTCGCTGGGTGAACTGGATGCGGCCGAAGTGCTGCGCCACATGGAACCCAAGGAAGTGCAGAAGATCGGCATCGCCATGGCGACCATGACCGACATCACCCGCGAACAGGTCGAGCGGGTCATGGACCAGTTCGGTGCCGAACTGGGGTCCAAGACCTCGCTGGGCGTGGGCTCGGACGACTACATCCGCAACATGCTGGTGCAGGCGCTGGGCACGGAGAAGGCCGGCAACCTGATCGACCGGATCCTGCTCGGCCGCAACACCACCGGCCTGGATGCCCTGAAGTGGATGGATCCGCGCGCCGTCGCCGATCTGGTCCGCAACGAGCACCCGCAGATCATCGCCATCGTGATGGCTCATCTGGAAACCGACCAGGCCGCCGACGCGCTCAAGCTGCTGCCCGAGCGTACCCGCGTGGATGTGCTGCTGCGCATCGCGACCCTGGATGGCATTCCGCCGAACGCGCTCAATGAGCTCAACGAGATCATGGAGCGCCAGTTCGCCGGCAACCAGAACCTGAAGTCCTCCAACATCGGCGGCGTGCAGTGCGCGGCCAACATCCTGAACTTCATGGACAGTGGCCAGGACCAGGCGATCCTGGGCGAGATCGCGCGCATCGATGCGCCGCTCAGCGGCCGCATCCAGGACCTGATGTTCGTGTTCGACGATCTGGTGGATCTGGACGACCGCGAACTGCAGCTGGTGCTGCGCGAAGTCAGCGGCGAGCGCCTGGGCCTGGCCCTGCGCGGCGCCGACATCAAGGTGCGCGACAAGATCACCCGCAACATGTCCCAGCGTGCGGCCGAGATCCTGCTGGAAGACATGGAAGCCCGTGGTCCGGTGCGCCTGTCGGATGTGGAAGTGGCGCAGCGCGAGATCCTGGCGATCGTCAAGCGCATGGCCGATGAAGGCACCGTCACCATTGGTGGCAATGCGGAGGCCATGCTGTGAACGCTGCCGTGCGCTGGCTTGCCCCCGATCTGCTGGCGGTGCCCGAGCCGGCGCCGGAAGAAGAGAACGTCGACCTCACCGAGCCGGATCCGGAGCTGGAACCGGAGCCGTTGCTGCAGCTGCCGACCCTGGAAGAAATCCAGGCGATCCAGGACAACGCCGAGAAGGATGGCTTTGACCAGGGTCACGCCGATGGCCTTGCCCAGGGCCAGGCCGAGGTGCGCCGCCTGATCGCACAGATCGAAGGCATCTTGGACAACTTCAGCCGGCCGCTGGTGCGGTTGGAAAACGAAGTGGTCGCTGCGCTCGGCGAACTGGCCGTGCGCATTGCGGGCAATCTGGTCGGCCGCGCGTATGAAGCCGAGCCCGAACTGCTGGCGCAGCTGGTCAACGAAGCCGTCGACGCCGTCGGCGGTGCTGCCCGCGAGGTCGAAGTGCGTCTGCACCCGGACGACATCGCTGCGTTGACCCCGGTATTGAACCTGTCCCCGAACCAGCGCCTCACCCCGGATCTCAGCCTGAGCCGCGGCGACCTGCGGGTCCACGCCGAGACCGTGCGCATTGACGGCACCCTGGACGCCCGCCTGCGCGGCGCGCTCGATGCGGTCATCCGCAAGGCAGGAACCACGCCATGAACACCGATACCCTGCCCCCGCCGGCCGATTGGACCGCCGTCCGCAACCTGCGGCTGGCCTCGCGCCTGGACAACATCCGCCCGGATACCGCGCATGGCCGTGGCCTGATCCGCGAAGGCGTGCTGCGCCGCGCGGTTGGCCTGACCCTGGAAGCGGTCGGCTGCGAAGCGCCGATGGGCGCCAGCTGCAAGGTCGAAGTCGCCGACGGTGGCTGGGTGGATGCCGAAGTGGTCGGCTTTGCCGGTGAACGCACCTATCTGATGCCCAGCGCAGAACTGCATGGCCTGCTGCCCAATGCGCGGGTCGTGCCCGCCCTGGGACGCGGCGGTGTGGAAGTGGGCGAAGGCCTGCTCGGCCGCGTCATCGACAGCGACGGCGTGCCGCTGGATGGCAAGGGCCCGATCCGCGCTGAAGGCACCGTCGGCATGGCCGGCGTGTCGATCAATCCGCTGGCCCGTGAGCCCATCACCCAGCCGCTGGACGTGGGCGTACGCGCGATCAACGCGCTGCTGCCGATCGGCCGCGGCCAGCGTGTCGGCCTGTTTGCCGGTTCCGGTGTCGGTAAATCGACCCTGCTGGGCATGATGACGCGCTACACCGCCGCCGACGTGATCGTGGTCGGCCTGATCGGCGAACGTGGCCGCGAAGTCCGCGACTTCGTGGAAAGCACGCTGGGCGAAGAAGGCCTGCGCCGCGCGGTGGTGGTGGCCAGCCCGGCCGACCGACCGCCGCTGGCGCGCCTGCACGGCGCCTACCGTGCGACCGCGATCGCCGAGTGGTTCCGCGACCAGGGCTTGAATGTCCTGCTGCTGATGGACTCGCTGACCCGCTTCGCACAGGCCCAGCGCGAGATCGGCCTGTCCGTCGGTGAGCCGCCGACCACGCGCGGCTATCCGCCGTCCGTGTTCGCCAAGCTGCCGGCCCTGGTCGAGCGCGCCGGCAATGGGGCCAAAGGCCGCGGTTCGATCACCGCGTTCTACACCGTGCTGACCGAAGGCGATGATCCGCAGGATCCGATCGCCGATGCCGCCCGCGCGATTCTCGACGGCCACATCCTGCTCTCGCGGCGCGTCGCCGACAGCGGCCTGTACCCGGCGATCGACGTGGAATCGTCGGTCAGCCGCGTGGTCACGGAAATCGCCGACGAGCCGTGGCGCCTGCGCATCCGCAAGCTCAAGCGGCTGGTCTCGGCGTACTCGGCCAACCGAGATCTGATCGCGATCGGCGCCTATCAGCGCGGCAATGACCCGGCGACCGACGAGGCGCTGGAGCGCTGGTCGGACATCGTTGAATTCCTCGGCCAGGACGTCGGCAAAGCCGCCGACCTGCCGCACAGTCAGGCCGCCCTCAAGCGGCTGGTGGAACCAGAGAGTTAAGCCATGATGCAATCCAAGCGATTCGACCCATTGCTGAAGCGCGCCCAGGACCACGAGGACGAGGTCGCCCGCGACCTCGCCGAGCGCCAGCGCTCCCTCGACACGCATGTGTCGCGGCTGGATGAGCTGCGCCGCTATGCCGACGAATATGCTGGCGCGCAGATGGCCGCGACCAGTCCGGCGCAGCTGATGAACCGGCGCGCGTTCCTGGATCGCCTGGACAGCGCGGTGGCCCAGCAGCGCCAGACCGTGGACAACAACCGCGAGAAGGTCGAGGCCGAGCGCGCGCGTCTGATCCTGGCCAGCCGTGACAAGCAGGTCCTTGAACAGCTGGCCGCCAGTTACCGCGCGCAGGAGAAGGTGGTCACCGATCGCCGCGACCAGCGCGAAATGGATGATCTAGGTGCACGCCGGTCGCGCCAGGCGCAACGCGAAGACAGCGAAAACGGAGGCACGCCATGACGCCGTCAGCCCTGCTCGGCGGCACCGCGCCGGCACAGTCCAGCACTGCCGGCGCCTCCGGCAGCCGTCCCGATGCATCCGGCGGCAGCGACCGTCGGGAGTTTGACGCGATGCTCAAGCCCGGCCGCGATGCGGCTGGCCCGGAGGCATCAAGCAAACCCGCCGGCCGCCGCGAGGCGCCTGCGGGCAAGGACGCCGCCACGCCGGATACCGGCAAGGACACCGCATCACGCCCCGGCAGCGCCAGCAGCAAAGACACCGCCGAGACGCCTGCCACGACCGATACCAGCACCGCGCCGCCCGCCACCGCCGACAAGCCGGTGGCCGAGGCGGCGGACGACGATGCAGCGTGGCCGCCGTTCGGCCTGGCCGGCTTGGCGTTGAACGGGCTGCCGGTTGCGGTGCCCGTGCCGGTCGCGCCCGCGCCTGCCGGGACCGCCGCCGGTGCTGCGCCCACGACGGCGGCGCTGCCGACGCTGGCCACCGCCACTGCGGACACCACCGCGCCGGCAGCGGGCCCGCTGGCGCCGGCGGCACCTGCGACAAGCGGCATCGCCCTGCCCGCCCTGGCGGCCGACGCCGCCCCAGCCGACGCCGTGCCGCTGTTGAAGGCCTTTACCGAGGCGCTGAGCGCTGCCTCCAGCGATGGCCCGGACGCACCGGCCACACCGGTGCTGCACGCCCTGCAGAGCATCGTCGACGCCAAACCGGCAGCGGCCACGCCCTTCACCGGCTCGCCGACCGCCACCCCGCAGCTGGGCGCTGGTGATTTCGATGATGCCGTCGGCGCCCGCGTCAGTTGGTTGGCGGACCAGAAGATCGGCCACGCCCATATCAAGATCACCCCGAACGACCTGGGCCCGATCGACGTGCGACTGCATCTGGACGGTGACAAGGTCCATGCGACCTTCACCAGCGCCCATGCCGACGTGCGTCATGCACTGGAAAGCAGTCTGCCGCGCCTGCGCGACATGCTTGGCGAACAGGGCTTCCAGCTCGGCCAGGCCGATGTCGGCCAGCAGCACACCGCGCAGGATGGCGGCCGTGGCGATGGTGCCCGGAGCGGCGCGGGCGATGACGGCGAGGCGTTGATGGCCGAGACCACGCTGTCGCCCTCGCAGTTGATCCGTCAGCGCGGGCTGGTCGACGCCTACGCGTGATCCGCGGGTGCGACGCCGCTTCGGCGGCGCCGCCAGAAACCCGACACCCGCCCTCTTCGGCATTCAGGCACAGCCTTTGCATGTAGTCAGGAAGCAATCCTCTGGAGCTTCCTCGTGGCCGCAGCCGCCGACAAAACCAAGAAATCCGCCGACAAGGACGCCACGGCCAAGCCGCGTCGTCCGATCCTGATCACCGCCCTGGTCGCGGTGCTCGCTGCCGGTGCCGCCGGTGGCGGCGTCTGGTATTTCACCCAGTCCCAGCACGATGACAAGGCCGCCAAGCCGGCCGCCAAAGCCGCGGTGCCTGCACCGGCCCAGTACTTCGGTCTGGAGCCGCCGTTCGTGGTCAACCTCAACAGCAGCTTCGACGGCCCGCGCTACCTGCAGGTCGAAGTGCAGTTGATGAGCCGCGATCCGGCCGCCATGGAAGCGATCAAGCTCCATGCCCCGGCGATCCGCGCCAAGCTGCTCATGCTGTTCTCGCAGGTCGAGCCGACCGACATCGCCGACCGCGCGGGCAAGGAACGCCTGCAGGCCACCTCGCTGGCCGAAGTGCAGAAGCTGCTCAAGGCCGAGACCGGCAAGCCGGGTGCCGACGAATTGCTGTTCACCAGTTTCGTCACCCAGTAAGGGCCGACCATGAATGACCTGCTTTCCCAGGATGAGATCGATGCGCTGTTACACGGCGTGGACTCCGGTGCGGTCGAGACCGACATCGATGCTGCCACGCCCGGCGAGGCGCGCTCGTATGACTTTGCCAGTCAGGACCGCATCATCCGCGGCCGCATGCCGACCCTGGAAATGGTCAACGAGCGCTTCGCGCGCCTGTGGCGCATCGGCCTGTTCAACCTGATCCGGCGCTCGGCAGAGCTGTCCGTGCGCGGCATCGAACTGATCAAGTTCAATGACTACATGCACTCGCTGTACGTGCCGACCAACCTCAACCTGATCCGCTTCAAGCCGCTGCGCGGCACCGGGCTGATCGTGTTCGAGCCGACGCTGGTGTTCGCGATCGTGGACAACTTCTTCGGCGGCGACGGCCGCTACCCGACCCGTATCGAAGGCCGCGAGTTCACCGCGACCGAAATGCGCGTCATCCACCTGCTGCTCAAGCAGACCTTCGCCGATCTGCAGGAAGCCTGGGCGCCGGTGATGGATGTGGAGCTGGAGTACATCAACTCCGAAATCAATCCCCACTTCGCCAACATCGTGACGCCGCGCGAGTACGTGGTGGTCTGCCGCCTGCATGTCGAACTTGACGGCGGTGGCGGCGACATCCACGTCACCCTGCCCTACTCGATGCTCGAGCCGATCCGCGAGCTGCTCGACGCCGGCATCCAGAGCGACCGCAACGACCGCGATGCCAGCTGGGGCGTGATGCTGCGCGAACAGCTCAACATCGCCGAAGTCACGCTGTCCAGCGTGTTGGCCAGCAAGCGCATGACCCTGCGTGAACTGACCGGCCTGAAGGTCGGCGACATCCTCTCGATCGACATGCCGGCGCAGGTGCCGTTGTGCGTGGAGAACATCCCGGTGTTCACCGGCGAGTTCGGCATCGCCAACGGTTGCAACGCCATCAAGATCACCGCCACCCATCCCCCGGGCACCCGCCCACGCGTTCCCGTACTCCAGGAAGTCTCGAAATGAACGATATCGAATCCAACGAACCGCTGTCCCCGGCGGAACCGGCACCGGCGCAGTTCACCACGCTGCAGTCCGATGAGAACCTCGGTCCCGAGCTGAACCTGGATGTGATCCTGGACGTACCGGTGACCCTGTCGCTGGAAGTGGGCCGTGCACGCCTGCCGATCCGCAACCTGCTGCAGCTCAACCAGGGCTCGGTGGTGGAACTGGAACGCGGCGCCGGCGAATCGCTGGACGTGTTCGTCAACGGCACCCTGATCGCCCATGGCGAGGTGGTGGTGATCAACGACCGCTTCGGCGTGCGCTTGACCGATGTGGTCAGCCCGAGCGAACGGATCCGGAGACTGCGTTGAGCACCGGGCTGCTGATCGCAGCCGGCGCGTCGACCGTCAAGGTCGGCCAGCATGCCGCCGCTGCACCGGGCATGTTCGGTGCGGTACTGGCACTGCTGGGCGTGCTGGCGTTGATCGTCGGCCTGGGCTGGCTGCTCAAGCGCATGCCCGGCAGCGGCTTCCGCCCGGCCGAAGGCCTGCGGGTGGTTGCCAGCCTTACCGTCGGCGCGAAAGAGCGCGTGGTGGTGGTCGAGGTCAATGGCACCCAGCTGCTGCTGGGTGTCACCGCCGGTGGCATCAACACCCTGCATCAGCTGCCCGAGCCGCTGCCGACCCCGCCGCCGGCGCGCCTTCCCGATTTCAAACACCTGCCGAATTTCGCCCAGCTGCTGCAACAGCGGCTGCGCAAGGAATCCTGAACATGCGTGGCCCCCGTACCTCCTGGACCCGTTACCTGCCGCTGTTGTTGACTGCCCTGCTGTGCGCGCTGCCGGCCCTGGCCTGGGCCGCGCCCGGCGTGCCGGGTGTGCCGGCGCTGCCTGACGTGAACGTCGGCAAGATCGGCGGCCAGCCGGTCAGCCTGCCGCTGCAGACGCTGCTGCTGATGACGGCGATCACCCTGATCCCCTCGATGCTGCTGGTGCTGACCGCCTTCACCCGCATCATCATCGTGCTGGGCCTGCTGCGCCAGGCGCTGGGTACCGGCCAGACGCCGTCCAACCAGGTGCTGCTCGGCCTGGCCCTGTTCCTCACCGCGATGGTGATGCTGCCGGTGTGGCAGAAGGCGTGGGGCAGCGGCATGGCGCCCTACCTCAACGGCGAGATCGACTTCCAGACCGCCTGGACCCTGACCACCCAGCCGCTGCGCGCCTTCATGCTGGCGCAGATCCGCGAGACCGATCTGATGACCTTCGCCGGCATGGCCGGTCACGGTACCTACGACAGCCCGGATGCCATTCCGTTCCCGATCCTGGTCGCCTCGTTCGTCACCAGCGAGCTGAAGACCGCCTTCGAGATCGGCTTCCTGATCTTCATCCCGTTCGTGATCATCGATCTGGTCGTGGCCAGCGTACTGATGTCGATGGGCATGATGATGCTCTCGCCGATGCTGGTCTCCGCCCCCTTCAAGATCCTCTTGTTCGTGCTGGTGGATGGCTGGGTTCTCGTGGTTGGCACCTTGGCTGCCAGTTTCAATGCGGTCTGACCGCCCCGCCCTGTTGATCGATACGGACCGAGACTGACATGACGCCCGAACTTGCCCTGACCGAACTGCGTGGTGGCCTGATCACCGTGTTGTGGGTCGCCGGCCCGCTGCTGCTCACCGTGCTGATCGTCGGCGTGGTGGTCGGCGTGGTCCAGGCGGCCACCCAGCTCAACGAGCCGACCATCGCTTTCGTGGCCAAGGCCGCGGCCTTGACGGTGGTGTTGTTCGCGCTCGGCAGCCTGTTGATCGGCCATCTGGTCGAATACACCACGCTGCTGTTCCAGCGCATTCCACATCTGATCGGCTGAGGCAGCCGCCGTGGATTCCGCGACCCAGATGGCCGCCGACGGCCTGCAGGCCTTCGGCATGATCGGCACGATCCTGTGGACCATGCTGCGCATCGGCGCCATGATCATGGCGATGCCGCTGATCGGCACCCGCGCGGTGCCTTCGCGGGTACGCGTGATGCTTGCCGGTGCACTGGCGATCGCGCTCTCGCCGATGCTGCCGCCGGTACCGGAATGGACCGGCTTCGATGCAGCCACCGTGCTGACCATCGCCCGCGAGCTGGCCATCGGCATCTCGATCGGTTTCCTGCTGCGGCTGGTATTCGAAGCCGGTGCGATGGCCGGTGAACTGGTCGCACAGGGTACCGGCCTGGCCTTCGCGCAGATGAGTGATCCGATGCGCGGTGGCAGCTCCGGCGTGATCGGGCAGTGGTTCTATCTGCTGTTCGGACTGCTGTTCTTCGCGTCCAACGGTCACCTGGCGCTGATTTCATTGTTGATGGACAGCTACAAGGCATTGCCGATCGGCACCGCCCTGCCCGATCCGCATGCGTTCTTCGCCATCGCCCCCACGTTCCTGCTGCAGGTATTCCGTGGCGCGCTCACGCTGGCGCTGCCGCTCACCGTCGCGATGCTGGCCATCAATCTGGCCTTCGGCGTGCTGGCACGTGCCGCGCCCGCGCTCAACCCGATCCAGCTGGGCCTGCCGGTGGCCCTGCTGCTGGGTCTGTTCCTGCTGACTGTGCTGGCCGGCGAGATGGGGCCGCCGGTACAGCGTCTGTTCGATGCCGCCTTCGACGCGGCCGACAGCGTCAGCCGCTGACCCGGGACACACCCGGGACAGCGCGGAAGGTGGCCGAAAGCGGGCCATTCGTCACTTGCGGCGCCCCCCGGTCGGGTTGTTAGTCTGGCCCTGCGTTCCGCTGCGCCGTCGCACGGCGATGACGAAACCTTCACCCGCTGTCTGCGGTGATGGCGTGGCGTTCTGTCGTATCGCTCAGGTGTTGACCAGGGAGAGAGTCATCCATGCTGATCGGCAGCTACACCCCGTGGTTGGTCGTTGTCTCGTTTCTCGTGGCCGTGCTGGCCTCCTTCACTGCGCTGGACATGGCCAGCCGGGTCACCACGGCGGCCACACGCCGCTCCACCTGGTTGTGGCTGATCGGGGGCGGAGGCGCGATGGGGCTGGGCATCTGGTCGATGCACTTCATCGGCATGCTCGCTTTCCAGCTCCCGATCCCGCTCGGCTATGCGCTGGGCCTGACCACCGTCTCGCTGTTGGCCGCCGTGGCCTCCTCCATCTTCGCGCTGTGGCTGGTCTCACGCCCGACCCTGCCGAACGGCCGCCTCGTGCTCGGCGCGGTATTGATGGGCAGCGGCATCGCATCGATGCACTACCTGGGCATGGCCGCGCTGTACATGCAGCCCGGGATCGACTATCACGCCGGCTGGGTGGCACTGTCGCTGCTCATCGCAGTGGCCGCCTCCTGGGCCGCGCTGTACATCGCCTTCCGCCTGCGCAGCAGCCACCGGCGTCTTCGTGATCGCATCGCCCCGGCGCTGGTGCTCGGCGCGGCCATCGTAGGCATGCACTACACCGGCATGGCCGCAGCACGTTTCCCCGCCGGCAGCCTCTGCGGTGCCGCCGCGGGTGACGGCCTTCAGGCACAGTGGCTGGCGCTGGTGGTGCTGGTGCTCACCATCGCGATCCTGGCCATCGTGCTGATCGTCTCCTGGCTGGACCAGCGCATGGAGGCGCAGCTGCTGCGTCTGCGCAATACGCACCTGACCAGCTCACTGGATGATGCGCAGGCCGAGTTGACCCAGGCAGCCCTGCACGACCCCCTGACCCGTCTACCCAATCGCCGGCTGCTGCAGCAGCGCATCGAACAGGCGCTGGCCGAGGCCGAGCAGCGCGGCAGCCGGTTCGCGGTGATGTTCATGGATCTGGATGGCTTCAAACAGGTCAATGATGCCTACGGACACCAGACCGGCGATGCGCTGCTGGTCGCTGTCGCCGATCGCACCCGCAAGCTGCTGCGGCCGGCGGACATGATCGCGCGGCTCGGCGGCGACGAATTCGTGCTGGTGGTGCCGATCGAGAACGACGAGGATGTCGCCGCGCTGGCCAGCCGCATCATCCAGACCGTGGGCCGCGAACCATTGCTGCCGCACCAGGACCTGCAGGTGACCGCCAGCATCGGCATCGCCATCTGCCCCGACCACGCCGTCAGTGAGCGTCAGCTCATGGCCTTCGCCGATGCGGCGATGTACCAGGCCAAGGAAGCCGGCCGCAATGCCTATGTGCGCTTCGCCGACTGGATGAACGACAGCGCCGAGCAGCAGTTCCAGCTCCTCGCCGACCTGCGTCGGGCGATCGGTACCGAGCAGCTGTTCCTGCACTACCAGCCCAAGACCCGCGTGGCCGGCCAGTCGGTCAGCGGGGCCGAAGCGCTGATCCGCTGGCGTCACCCGCAGCAGGGCCTGATCCCGCCGGACCGCTTCATCCGCCTGGCCGAGCGCAGCGGCGTGATCAACGACATCGGCCGCTGGGCGCTCAACGAGGCCTGCCGGCAGCTGCGTGTGTGGCACGACGCCGGGCATGACGGCTGGACGGTCTCGGTGAATCTCTCACCGATCCAGTTCGCCTCGCCCAATCTGCTGCAGGAAGTGCGCGAGGCGCTCAAGACCCATCACCTCCAGCCACGCCGGCTGATCCTGGAAATCACGGAAAGCACCGTGATGCGTGACACCGAGGCCAGCCTGACCCTGTTGCAGGCCATGGCCGCGCTGGGCGTGGGCATCTCCATCGATGATTTCGGCACCGGGTATTCCAGCCTGCTGTACCTCAAGCGGCTGCCGGCCACCGAGATCAAGATCGACCATGCGTTCGTGCGCGATCTGGAAAACAGCTCCGAGGACGTGGTGATCGTCTCGGCGATCGTGGCGCTGGGGCATGCCCTGGACATGGACATCGTCGCCGAAGGCGTCGAGACCGCCGGCCAACGGGCTTACCTGGAGCGGCTGGGCTGCGACTACCTGCAGGGGTATCTGCTCGGCCGGCCAGTGGACCCGGAGCGCTTCATGCAGCTGCATGACCTGCCCCGCCCCAGAGTGGAGGTCTCGGCAGGCTGGAAGGCCCAGCCGCGGCCAGGGGCCTCGGCGGGGTGATGCTGGATACCCGGTAGTGCCGGCCGCTGGCCGGCTCCTCAGAACCCAGCAGGCATCGCCTGGAGCCGGCCAGCGGCCGGCACTACCTTCTCGTAGCCCGCGGAACGGTTCTTGCACGACCCGGGTATCTCCTCCCGTGTCGTGCCCCTGATGTCCGAGAACGAACAAGCCGGCGAAAAAACCGAATTACCCACCGAAAAGCGTCTGCGCGATGCCCGGGAACAGGGCAATATCCCGCGTTCGCGTGAACTGGCCACGGCGGCCGTGTTCGGTGCCGGTGTTCTGGCGCTGATGGCGTTTTCCGGCACCATCGCCCGCAACACCAAAACCTGGATGCAGTTCGCGCTGAGCCCCGAGCCGGCCCTGTGGCTGCACCCCAAGGCGCTGTTCGGGCATTTCGGCGAGCTGCTGCTGCGCCTGATGCTGGCGATGTGGCCGCTGATCGTGATCTGCCTGCTGGCCAGTTTCCTGTCACCGGTGGTGATGGGCGGGCTGCGCTGGTCGAACAAATCGATGATGCCCGACTTCAAGCGCATGAGCCCGATGGCCGGCATGAAGCGCCTGTACGGCCCGGAAGCGATCGCCGAGTTCACCAAATCCCTGCTGCGCATCGCTTTCGTCGGTACCGCGGCCGGGCTGGTGGTCTGGCACGGCATCCGGCCCCTGCGCGATCTGCTCAACCAGCCGCTGGAAACCGCCATGGTCCACGGCCTGGGCTTCACCCTGAAGCTGATGCTGGCCACCGGCGGCGCGATGATGCTGCTGGCCTTCATCGATGCGCCGTACCAGCGCTGGAACTGGATGCGCAAGCTGAAGATGACCCGTGAAGAGCTGCGCCGGGAAATGAAGGAGAGCGAGGGCAGCCCGGAGGTCAAGGGCCGCATCCGCCAGCTCCAGCAGCAGCTGGCCAACCGCCGGATGATGGAAGCGGTGCCCACCGCCGACGTGGTGGTGGTCAACCCGACCCACTACGCGGTCGCCCTGAAATACGAGGGCGGAAAGATGGGCGCGCCCACCGTGGTGGCGTTGGGCGTGGATGAAACCGCCCTGCGCATCCGTGAAGTGGCCGACGGCAACAAGGTCGCCATCGTCTCCGCCCCGCCTTTGGCACGCGCCTTGTATCGGGAAGGTCAACTTGGAAAGGAAATTCCCGTGAGACTGTATTCGGCCGTGGCCCAGGTCCTCTCCTACGTCTACCAGCTGCGCAGCTGGCACACCGGCCCGATGCCGGCCAGCCCCAGCATCGACATCGATGAATTCGGCAAGGGAGCCCGCTCATGAGCGCACAGCCCGCTGCAGGCGGCATGAACGTCCGCCGCGCCCTGGACATGATCCGCAACGGCCTCGGCGCCCCGCTGATCGTGCTGGCGCTGCTGGCCATGGTGGTCGTCCCGCTGGCCCCGCCGGTGCTCGATGCACTGTTCACCTTCAACATCGCCATCTCGCTGATGGTGCTGCTGGCGGTGGTCTACGTGAAGCGCCCGCTGGACTTCACCATCTTCCCGATCGTGCTGCTGATCACCACCATGCTGCGGCTGGCGCTGAACGTGGCCTCCACCCGCGTGATCCTGCTGCATGGCCAGAACGGCCACGAGGCCGCCGGCAAGGTGATCGCCGCGTTCGGTGAGTTCGTCATCGGCGGCAACTACGCGGTCGGCATCGTGGTGTTCGCGATCCTGACCATCATCAACTTCGTGGTGATCACCAAGGGTGCCGGCCGCGTGTCCGAAGTGACCGCGCGCTTCATCCTGGACGCCATGCCCGGCAAGCAGATGGCCATCGATGCCGACCTCAACGCCGGTTTGCTGACGCGTGAAGAGGCCAAGGCCCGCCGCGAAGAAGTCCGCGAGGAAGCCGACTTCTACGGCGCCATGGACGGCGCGAGCAAGTTCATCCGCGGCGATGCGATCGCCGGCATCCTGATCCTGTTCATCAACTTGATCGGCGGCCTGGCCGTCGGCGTACTCCAGCACGGCATGCCCTTCGGCGATGCCGCGGCCACCTACACCCTGCTCTCCATCGGTGACGGCCTGGTGGCGCAGCTGCCGGCGCTGCTGGTGTCCTCGGCGGTGGCCATGCTGGTGACCCGTGCCTCGCGCTCGCAGGACATGGCCCAGGCCATGATGGGACAGGTGTTCGGCCAGTACCGCGCACTCACCATCGCCGCGGCGATCATGGGCGTGGTCGGCCTGGTGCCGGGTATGCCCAACGTCGCCTTCTTGACGCTGTCGGCGATCCTCGGCGTCGTTGCCTGGAAAGCCTGGAAGAAGAGCGTGGCCGCTGCGCGCGCCGCCGAATCTCCCGCTGCCAATCGTCCCGAAACACTCGGCCTGCCCGGCGCCACTCCCTCGTCCACCGCCGAACTGACCTGGGACGAACTGCGCCCGGTCGATCCGCTCGGCCTGGAGGTCGGCTATCGGCTGATCCCACTGGTCGACAAGAACCAGGGTGGCGAGCTGATGGCGCGGATCAAGGGCGTGCGCCGCAAACTCACCCACGACATCGGCTTCCTGATTCCCTCCGTCCACATCCGCGACAACCTCGAACTGCCCGCCACCGCCTACCGCCTGCTGATCCACGGCGTCCCGGTAGCCACGGCCGAGATCCACCCGGACCGCGAACTCGCGCTGGACCCGGGCAGCGCGCTGGGCACGCTGGAGGGCATTGCCGGCAAGGATCCCGCCTTCGGCCTGGACGCCACCTGGATCCAACCGCACCAGCGCGCCAACGCCGAAACGATGGGCTACACGGTGGTCGATCCGGCCACGGTGGTCGCCACGCATCTGTCGCACCTGATCCGCGAGCACGCCCCGGAACTGCTCGGCCATGAAGAAGTGCAGCAGCTGCTGGCCAACCTGGCCAAGAGCGCACCGAAGCTGGTCGAGGATCTGACACCCAAGTCGCTGCCGCTCTCGGCCGTGGTGCGCGTGCTGCAGAACCTGCTGATCGAACGCATTCCGATCCGCCAGCTGCGCAAGATCGTCGAGTCGCTGGTCGAAAGCGCCCCGACCAGCCAGGACCCGGCGGTGCTGACCGCTGCCGTGCGCAATGCGCTGGGCCGTTTCATCGTGCAGGAGATCGCCGGAATGTCGGCGGAGCTGCCGGTGTTCACCCTCAACCCGCAACTGGAACGCGTCTTGCAGGAGTCCACTCAGGGCAACGGCGCCGCGCTGGAACCCGGACTCGCCGAGCGACTGCATCAAAGCCTGGCCGAATGTGTCGGCAAGCAGGAAGCGAAGAACGAGCCGGCGGTCGTGCTGGTGCCTGGCCCGGTACGTGCCGCGCTGGCACGGCTGGTACGCCACAGCGTCCCCTCGCTGTCCGTACTCGCCTACAGCGAGGTGCCCGAGGACAAACGGTTGAAGCTGGTCGGCACGATCAGTTGAGCCAAGCGCCCGACGGCACCGCGACAGAAAACAGACACCCCACTCGAATTCACCGCAGCAGGAAATAAAGGGAATCCCTGACCGTGCAGACCACCGACAACCAGCGTTTCCCTTCCACCACTCCGCCGCCCCAGTCCCGGTACCACAGCATGAAAATCAAACGCTTCGTCGCCTCCGATATGCGCTCGGCCATGAACCTGGTGCGCAAGGAACACGGTCCTGACGCAGTGATCCTGTCCAACCGCCGGATCGCCGAAGGTGTCGAGATCGTGGCGGCGGCGAACTACGACGAGGGCGCGGTGCAGCGCGCTCTGGAAGCGGCCCGCAAGGATGTCGCCCCGCCGCCGGCCCCGCGTCCGCGCAGCGCCGCCGATGCCGTGATCGCCGCCGTGACCCGCCGCAAGACCCCGGTGGTCACGCCCGAGCCGGTGGCCGCCACCACCTCGGCCGTTGCCGCCCTGGCCCGCGCCGCTGTCGGCGCGACCGGTCGCACGCTCGATACCGCCAACGAAAGCGTGCCCCAGCGCGGCAGCGATGGCTTTGCCGCTACCCTGGCCCGCGCCAGCGTCAGCGCCGCCGTCAACGAACCGTCGCTGCCGGAGCAGATCTTCGCGCCGTTCAATGTCGAGCAGGCTGCTGCGGCCTCGCCCGCCGCACCGGTGGAGGCTGTCGCGGCCCCGGCCCCGATCAACCGCGCCCGTTTCGTGATCGATCCGCCGCTGGACGACGCCGACGAACCGGCACTGCCGGCCGCCGCGGTGCTCGCCCCGGCCGCGATCGTGGCCAGCGCGGTACCGCCGGCACTGCCGCTTCCGGTGACCACCGCGGCCGCCGCCAACGAACCGGCACCGGTCGTGGCCAGCGTGCCGGAGCTGAGCCTGATCCCGCGCGACGACGAAGAACTCCGCCAGTTGCGTCACGAAGTGGCTGGCATGCGCCACGTCATCGAGCGCGAGATGCACCGCTTCACCGACGAACGCCTGCGCGGCTCGCCGGTCCGTGCGGCCGCGTTGGACCTGATGGACGAATACGGCTTCGACGCCGGCATCAGCCGCGACGTGGCCATGCAGATTCCGCTGGACACCGAAGCCCACCGCGGCCGCGGCCTGATGCTCGGCCTGCTCTCCAGGAAGCTGCCGATCGCGCCGGTCGATCCGCTGGAAGCCGGCGGTGTGATCGCCCTGGTCGGCCCCACCGGTGCCGGCAAGACCACCACCATCGCCAAGCTGGCCTCGCGTTTCGCCGAAGCCCATGCCGCCCGCGATGTCGCCCTGGTCACCACCGATACCGGCCGCATCGGCGCCCGCGAACAGCTGTACGGTTTCGGCCGCCAGCTTGGCATCGCGGTTCACGAAGCCAGCAGCGGCAGCGACCTCAACCAGCTGCTGGAGCGCCTGAAGGACTACAAGCTGGTCCTGATCGACACCGCCGGTCTGGGCCCGCGCGACCGTGCACTGGCCGCCCAGCTGCAGTGGCTGCGGGCCGCCGAGCAGATCCGCACCCTGCTGGTGCTGCCGGCCAACACCAGTTTCGGCGACATGGACGAGGTGGTCCGCCGCTTCAGCGCCGCCAACCCCCAGGGCGTGGTGCTCAGCAAGCTGGATGAGACCGGCCGCTTCGGTACCGCCCTGTCGGTGGCCGTCGACCACCGCCTGCCGATCACCTGGATCACCGATGGCCAGGACGTTCCTGAAGACCTGCACCGTGCCAGCGCGGCCAATCTTGTACTTCGCCTTGAAGATTTGCGCCGCGCGGCCGATATGCCCTGCAACCCGGAGTTGAACCATGCCGTCGCGTGAGTACGCCAAGCTGACCCAGACCTTCCCGTTGTCGGCTACCCGAAGCCAGCCGCTGGGCCCGGTCCGCACCATCGCCGTCACCGGCGGCAAGGGCGGCGTGGGCAAAACGAACGTTTCGGCCAATCTGGCCGTGGCGCTTGCCAGCATGGGCAAACGTACCCTGCTGCTGGATGCCGACCTGGCCCTGGCCAACGTCGATGTGATCCTGGGCTTGAAGCCGACCGTGACCCTGGCCGACCTGGTCGCCGGGCGCTGCACGCTGGAGGAGGTCATCATCGAAGGCCCCGGCGGCGTGCTGGTGGTGCCGGCGGCCTCGGGCCGCCGCAACATGGCCGAGCTGCAGCAGGCCGAGCACATCGGCCTGGTCAACGTGTTCTCCGAGCTGGAGCGCGAACTGGACATCATGGTCGTGGACACGGCCGCCGGCATCACCGACGGCGTGCTGACCTTCTGCCAGGCCGCACAGGACACCGTGGTGGTGGTCTGCGACGAGCCGGCCTCGATCACCGATGCCTACGCCCTGATCAAGGTCCTCTCGCGCGAACGCGGCGTGGACCGTATCCAGGTGGTCGCCAACATGGTGCGCGACCCGAATGAAGGCCGGGTGCTCTACGAGAAGCTGACCCGCGTCTGCGAGAAGTTCCTGGCCGATGTGTCGCTCAACTACCTGGGCTGTGTGCCACAGGACGACTGGCTCCGCCTGTCGGTCCAGCGCCAGCAGCCGGTGGTGAAGGCCTACCCGTCCAGCCCGTCGGCGCTGGCATTGACCGAGATCGCACGCCGTACCGCACGCTGGCAGGCCCCGACCGAGCCGCGGGGTGGTGTCGAGTTCTTCCTGGAACGCATCCTCAAGCAACGCGGGGTGACCGCATGAAAGGCGCCGCACAATACAAAGAGGTCCAGCGGGTCGCAGCCAACGAGTGCATTGCCCAGCACTCGGACCTGGTCCGCCGCATCGCCCACCATCTGGCGGCACGTCTGCCCGCCAGCGTGGAGGTCGACGACCTGATCCAGGCCGGCATGATGGGCCTGATCGAAGCGTCGCGCAGCTATGACGCCGACCAGGGCGCCTCGTTCGAGACCTATGCCTCGATCCGCATCCGTGGCTCGATGATCGATGAGATCCGCCGCGGCGACTGGGTACCGCGCTCGGTGCACCGCCGGGCCCGCGACGCCGCCGCCACCATCCGCCGGCTCGAACAGAGCACCGGCCGTGCCGCCAGCGCCACTGAAGTGGCGGCCGCGATGGACATGCCGCTGCCGGACTATCTGCGCCTGATGGAAGATGCCTCGCGCGGCCAGGTGCTGAGCCTGGAATCACGGATCGAAGACCAGGGCGAACTGGACACCGTCGCCCAGGGCGGCCCGACCCCGCAGCAGGTGCTGGAGCGTGGCGAGTTCGGGCGCGAGCTGGGCAACGCGATCGGGCTGCTGCCCGAGCGCGAACAGCTGGTCCTGTCGCTGTATTACGAGCAGGAACTGAACCTGAAAGAGATCGGCGCCGTGTTGGGCGTCAGCGAATCGCGCGTGTGCCAGATCCATGGCCAGGCCGTGCTGCGCCTGCGTGGCCGACTGAAAATCTTCGAGGCGGCCGACGCCGGCCTCGAGAACCATTAAGACCGAGGAAAGAGCTTTGGACAAGAACATGCGTATCCTGATCGTCGACGATTTTTCGACCATGCGTCGTATCGTCAAGAACCTGCTGGGCGATCTGGGCTTCACCAACACGGCCGAAGCCGAGGACGGGCATGCCGCGCTGATGCTGTTGCAGAGCCAGCCGTTCGATTTCGTGGTCACCGACTGGAACATGCCGGTGATGACGGGCATCGACCTGCTCAAGGCCATCCGCGCCGACGCCAAGCTCAAGACGCTGCCGGTGTTGATGGTGACCGCCGAAGCCAAGCGCGAGCAGATCATCGAAGCCGCCCAGAACGGCGTCAACGGCTACATCATCAAGCCGTTCACCGCCCAGACCCTGGAAGAAAAGCTCGGCAAGATCTTCGAGCGTCTGGCGGCGAGCGCCTGATGGAAACCCTGAGCGACAAATCAGCGCTGGTGCAGCGCCTGCAGGATGCGCTGGCCGCGCTGGAATCGGGCAACGAAGCCGAATGGCGTCGGGAAATCGACGCACTCGCTGCGCTGCGCACCCAGCCGATGATGGTCGGGTTGAACCGGCTCGCCCGCGAACTGGGCCAGGCACTGGGCGAGCTGCCCAGCCTGCCCAGCGAGGCCGGCGAACTGGACGACGCCTGCGCGCGTCTGGATCACGTGGTGGCGATGACCGAACAGGCCACCCACCGCACCCTGGACCTGGCCGAAGAATGCCGCACGCTCACCGAGCAGCTGCGCGCCAATGGCTTGACGGCCGACCAGGACCAGCAGCTGGACCGCATCCGCCACAACCTGACCGAGATCGCGCTCACCCAGAGCTATCAGGATCTCACCGGGCAGATCATCCGCCGCGTGGTGGGCATCGTGCGTCGCGTGCATGAGGGCTTCAGTGCCCTGGGCCTGCCGCCGCAGGACGACACCGCGCACAAGCGCGACAACGGCCTGGCCGGCCCGGCCGTGACCGGTCTGGACCGCCACCAGGTTTCACAGGTCGACGCTGACGACCTGCTCTCCGATTTGGGACTTTAACGATCATGAGTGCTGTTCCAGAGGATATCGCTGCCGACTTCATCCTCGAGGCCCAGGAGATCCTGGATCGCCTCGGCGAACAGCTGGTGTCGCTGGAGCAGGCGCCCCAGGACGGTGACCAGCTCAACGCCGTGTTCCGCGGGTTCCACACGCTCAAGGGCGGCGCGGGCTTCCTCGGCATCCAGGCGATGGTCGAGCTGTGCCACGCCGCCGAGGAAACCCTCGGCATGGCCCGCTCGGGCCAGGCCACGCTGCAGGCCCATCACTTCGATGCCGCCCAGCAGTCGCTGGACTACCTGCAATCGATGCTGGATTCGGTCTCGGCCGGCACCGAGCCGGGCTATGCCCCGCCCGAGCTGATCGCACAGTTCGACGTGAACGGGCCGGCGACCCCGGCGGCTGCCACCAGCGCCGCGGCCGGCGCCAGCAGTGGTGAGCTGATCACCGACGATGAATTCGAAGCGCTGCTCGACCAGTTGCATGGCGGTGCCGCACCGACCGTGGTCGCCGTCAAGAAAGACGACGGCATGATCAGCGAAGACGAGTTCGAATCGCTGCTCGACCAGCTGCACGGCGGCGCGGCACCCGGTGCCAAGGCCGTGGCCGTCGCATCGGCCCCGGCCCCGGCGCCGCGTGCCGTGGCCGCACCGGCCGCATCGGCGGCCAGCAAGCCCGCGCCCAACAAGCCGGTCGCCGAGGCCGAGCACACCGTGCGCGTGGACACCAAGCGCCTGGATGCGATCGTCAATCTGATCGGCGAGCTGGTGCTCTCGCGCAACCGGCTCAAGACGCTGCGTGCGCGCCTGCACGATGAAGAACTGGACCGGGCCGTCTCCACGCTGGACATCGCCACCGCACGCCTGCAGTCGGCGGTCATGCGCACCCGCATGCAACCAGTCGGCAAGGTGTTCTCCCGCTTCCCCAAGGTGGCCCGCGATGTTGCGCGCTCGCTGAAGAAGGAAGTGGAGCTGGAACTGATCGGCGCGGAAACCGAGCTGGACCGCAACCTGGTCGAAGCGCTGGCCGATCCGCTGGTCCACCTGGTCCGCAACGCCATCGATCACGGCGTGGAGATGCCGGAGCTGCGTGAAGCACAGGGCAAGCCGCGCAGCGGCCACGTGCGCCTGTCCGCGCAGCAGGAAGGCGACTACGTCAGCATCGAAGTGCAGGACGACGGCGCGGGTATCGACCCGGAACGTCTGCGCCAGAAGGCGCGCGAGAAGGGCCTGATCGATCCGGAAGCCGCGGCCCGCCTGAGCAGCGAGGAATGCCTGCACCTGGTGTTCCTGCCGGGTTTCTCGACCAAGCAGCAGGTGACCGACATCTCCGGCCGCGGCGTGGGCATGGACGTGGTCCAGTCGCGCATCCGCGAGCTCAGCGGCCAGATCCAGATCCAGTCCGAACTGGGCCGTGGCAGCCGCTTCATGATCCGCGTGCCGCTCACCCTGGCGATCCTGCCGACCCTGCTGGTGCAGGCCGGCGAGGACGTCTACGCCCTGCCCCTGGCGCGCGTGATGGAGGTGCTGCATGCCCCCAACACCTCCTTGGGCTGGTTCGACGGCCGCGCCGTGCTGGACCGCAAATCGCACACGCTGGCCCTGGTGGATCTGCGTCACTGGCTGGATGTGGAGCCGATGCCGTCCTCGCTGCTGACCATCGTGGTGCTGCAGGCCGGTGAAGCCCGCTTCGGCCTGGTGGTCGACCAGGTCCGCGGCCGCGAGGAAGTGGTGATCAAGCCACTGCCCAAGGCCCTGCGCGGACTGCGTGGCTATGCCGGTGCAACCCTCATCGGTGATGGCCGCATGGCGCTGATCCTGGACGTGGACGGGCTGCGCACCCACCACGATTGACCGCGTGAACGTGTGACCGCCGCATCACTGGATTCCTTCGGCGTCTCAAGTCCCATTCACACAAGCCGATAACGGACCCATGGACAGACTCAGCCTCATTGGACTTTTCCTCGCGCTGGCCTCACTGGTCGGCGGCAGCATCCTCAAGGGAGCCGGTCTGGCGTCGCTGTGGTCGCCGGCCGCCTTCGTGATCGTCATCGTCGGCACCATCGCCTCGATCCTGCTGCACACCTCGCCGGCGGTGTTCAAACACGCCTTCAAGATCGTGAAGTGGGTGATCCTGCCGCCGAGCAGCGACCGCCGCCACCTGATCCAGCAGATCGTGGAGTGGAGCAACATCGCCCGCCGCCAGGGCCTGCTGGGCCTGGAGGCCCAGGTCGACGCCCAGGACGATCCGTTCCTGCGCAAGGGCCTGCAGCTGCTCGTGGATGGCGTGGAGCCGGAGACCATCCGGCACATGATGGAAATCGAGCTGAGCAGCCAGGAGAGCCAGGACCTGGCCGCCTCCAAGGTGTTCGAGGGCATGGGCATCTATGCGCCGACGCTGGGCATCATCGGCGCCGTGCTCGGCCTGATCGCGGTGATGAAGAACCTCGCCGACCCGAGCAAGCTCGGCCACGGCATCGCGGCGGCGTTCACCGCCACCATCTACGGCATCGCCTCGGCCAACCTGCTGTTCCTGCCGGTCTCGGCCAAGCTCAAGAGTGTGATCCACCACAACAGCCGCGACCGCGAGATGATCATCGAAGGGCTGATCTCCATCGCCCAGGGTGAAAACCCGCGCAACATCGAAACCAACCTGTCCGGGTTCCTGCACTGACATGGCCCGCCGCAAGCACCACGAAGAACATGCCAACCATGAGGCCTGGGCGATCCCCTACGCCGACCTCATGACGCTGCTGCTCGCCTTCTTCGTGGTGATGTACGCCATCTCCTCGCTCAACGAGGGCAAGTACCGGATCATGGCCGATGCGTTGACCACCGCCTTCGGTGGCGCGCCGCGCACCATCAACCCGGTGCAGGTCGGCAACCAGCAGGTCCAGGGCGGCGGCTGGGACAGCCCCTCGGTGATCAAGGCCGGCACCAAGGTCGGCCCGTCCGCGCCGGCGCCGAGCAACGACCCCACCCTGCTGCCGGCGATGGCCTCGCAGATGCGCATGCCCGTCTCCATGCGCAACCAGGAACAGCTGCAGCGCGCCGAGCGCCAGCTCAACGGCATCGCCGACAAGCTCACCGCCACCCTGGCCCCGCTGATCGAGCGCGGCATGATCACCGTGCGCCGTACCGAGCTGTGGATCGAGGTGGAGATCAACAGCGACATCCTGTTCCCGACCGCCTCGGCGACGCTGGACGTGCACGCACGCGACACCCTCTCCACGCTCGCCCAGGTGCTGCGCGATGCGCCCAACGGCGTGCGCGTGGAAGGCCACACCGACAACATTCCGATCGCCACCTCGCTGTTCCCCTCCAACTGGGAACTGTCCGCCGCGCGTGCGGCCAGCGTGGTGCATCTGTTCGCCGACCAGGGCCTGCAGCCGGCGCGGCTGGCGATGGTCGGGTACGGCCAGTTCCGCCCGCGCGAAAGCAATGCCAGCGCCGAAGGCCGCAACCGCAATCGGCGGGTGATGGTGATCATCCTCGCCGACACCGCCGCGAGCGTCGATCCGATCACCGACCGGCTCAGTGCCGATGCCGAGGCGGTCGACACCGCCGCAGCACCCAGCGCCACCCGTACCGCCCCTGTTACCCCCATCGCACCGGTGCAGTTGCCACCGGTGCCGGCCGGCAGCCGTGTTGGCGCCGCCGTTCCGTCTGCAATGAAGGAGTGAACCGCATGCGTATCTGGGCTGTTGCCAATCAGAAAGGCGGCGTGGGCAAGACCACCACGACGCTCGCGCTCGGCCGTGGTCTGGCCACGCAGGGCCACCGCGTGCTGCTGATCGATCTGGATCCGCATTCGTCGCTCACCCGGGCCTTCGGCGTGCCGCTGGATCCACCGCCGCAGGGTGTCCTGGAGCTGTTCGGCGCCCCGCCGGCCGAGCTGATCACCCTGGCCCATCACAGCAGCATTCCCGGCTTGGACTACGTGTGCGCGCAGGCGGCACTGGCCACGCTGGAGCGCCGCAGTGCGAACCAGCCAGGCCTCGGCCTGGCGCTGCAGAACGCACTCGCCCGCCACCAGGGCCAGCACGACTACATCCTGCTCGACTGCGCCCCCACCCTGGGCCTGCTGATGATCAACGCACTGGCCGCGGCCGACCGCCTGATCATCCCGACCCAGGCCGAACCGCTGGCGCTGCATGGCCTGGACGGCATGGTCCGAACCGGCGAGATGGTCGAGCGCTCGCGCCGCCGTCCGCTGCCGATGTCGATCCTGCCGACCCTGTTCGACCGCCGCACCCGCGCCGGTAACGAAACCGTCAAGCTGATGCAGGACAAGCACGGCCAGCGTGTCTGGGAAGATGCGATTCCGGTCGACACCCGCATCTGCAATGCCGCCAGCCTGACCGTGCCGCCGCAGTCCGAGGATTATCCGGGGCGCGGCCTGGCCGCCTATCGGCGCGCGCTGGAATGGATCCTGGCCGACGACGCGCAGCAGATGGAGCGCGCGGCATGAACACTGCCGGCGTACTGGATGATTACCTGGAGCAACTGCTCGGCGACGCCGTTCCGGCACCGGCGGATGCACCGGCCCCGGTGGCGACCCTCGATGCAGGCACGACGCCGGGCGTCGACGCCGATGCCGTTGTCACCGACACGATGCCCGCTGCCGTGCTCGACGACCTGCTCGACGAGGTCCGCAATGACCCCTCACTGAGCGGCGCGATGACGCTGGCAGAAGATGAACAGCGCCCCAGTTGGGACGACCTGCCAGCGGAGGTCGTGTACGAAACCGGGCCGGTGATCGCACCTGCTGCAGTGCCCGCCCCTGGCTTCGAGGACCTGCTGGACGAAGTCCGCAACGACCCGTCATTGAGCGGCCTGATGACCGTCGACGCGGACGTGGTGCCCTCCGCGCCCGCACCACCGCCGGCTCCCGCACCCGAGCCCGAGCCCGCCCCTGCCGCCCCACCGGCTCCGGCCGCCCGCGCCATGCCCGCCATGCCACTGGCCCCCAGCATCCGCGCCAAGACACCTACGTTGGCCCAGAGCCGGCCCGGCAGCTGGGAAGAACTGCAGCGCCAGGCCCGCGATCCCGCCTCCAGCCCACGCGAGAACCGGCGTGCCAGCGAGCGCACCTCGCGCTGGCTGCGCCTGCGCTGCGGTGTCCAGGCGTATGCGCTGGAGCTGCTCAAGGTCCAGGAAGTGGTGCTCCCGGTGCCGCTGCTGCCGTTGCGCGGCACGTCGCCAGCAATGCTGGGCATCATGAATCTGCGCGGCCAGGTCGTGCCGGTGATGGACCTGGGCATCCACCTGGGCAGTGGGCCGGCCGACAACGATCCGAACACGCGCATCGTCGTGCTGGAAGAGAACGGTGAAACCATGGGTCTGCGTGTCTCGGCCGTGGAAGACGTCGCCAACCTCACCGACTCCCAGATCGAGCCGCCCGATACCGCCCGCATCTGCCAGATTTCCAACGACCTGTTCCGCGGCGTCGCGCGGGTCAGCGCCCAGCCGATGATCCTGCTGGATGCGACGCAGCTGTTGAACTGACCGGGAACCGGCGCCTCCCCTAAAGCTTTGTTGGTTTAGGCCGTTATAGACCTCGGAACCGTTTGTCCGGAGCAAAGATGAGCACTGTCGCACTGGGTGATGATCTCGGTATCGAGACCAGCACCGAGCTCAAAACACGTTTGGCCCCCCTGGTGGACCAGGAAGGCGATCTGACGCTGGATGCCAGCCAGGTCGGCCGTATCCATACCGCCTCGGTGCAGGTGCTGTGCGCATTCGTCGAGGCCCGCCGCAAGGCCGGGCATCCCACCGGATTCCACGGTTGCACCGCAACCTTCCGTGATGCCGCGCGTCTGCTCGGCGTCACCCAGGCCCTCGGCCTGGAAGCACCCCATGACAACCTGAAATCTGTGGAGAACGCTGCATGAGCGCACGTATCTTGGTGGTGGACGATTCGGCGTCGATGCGCCAGATGGTCTCTTTCGCCCTCACCTCGGCCGGTTTTTCCGTCGAAGAAGCCGAGGACGGCGCCGTCGCGCTGGGCCGTGCGAAGGGCCAGCGCTTCAACGCGGTGGTGACCGACGTCAACATGCCCAACATGGATGGCATTTCGCTGATCCGCGAACTGCGCCAGCTGCCGGACTACAAGTTCACCCCGATGCTGATGCTGACCACCGAATCGGCGGCCGACAAGAAGTCCGAAGGCAAGGCCGCCGGCGCAACGGGTTGGCTGGTCAAGCCGTTCAACCCGGAACAGCTGGTCGCCACCGTCCAGAAAGTCCTGGGCTGAGCCTCGCTCCACCCTTCCCTCCCCTCGCAACTGGACACCCCGCACCATGAGCATGGATCTGCAACGTTTCCACGCCACTTTCTTCGAAGAGAGCCGCGAGGGGCTGGACGCGATGGAAGCTGGCCTGCTGGCGCTTGAATCGGGCCAGCAGGACCCGGAAATCATCAACTCGGTGTTCCGCGCTGCGCACTCGATCAAGGGCGGTGCCGGCACCTTCGGCTTCGACGCGATCGCCTCGCTGACGCATGTGCTGGAAACGCTGCTGGACGAACTGCGCGCCGGCAAGCGCGCGCTGGAGCCGGCCGCGGTCGACGCGATGCTGGCTTCCGTGGATGTCCTGCGCGCGTTGCTGCGTGAAGCCGAACACGGCCAACCGGCCGACCCGCAGTCCGTCGCCGACATCAAGGCGCGTCTGGAAGCGGTACTGACCGGCCAGGCCGCCACGGCCGCACCGGTGGCCGCGGCCAAGGTCGATGACACGCCCGAAGCGTGGCAGATCGGTTTCGTGCCGGCGCCGTCGCTGTTCATGAGCGGCAACGACCCGCTGCGCATCATCCGCGAGCTCGAACACCTGGGCTCGCTGCAGGTCGCCGCCCGCATGGAGCGCCTGCCCGGCTTCGATCAGCTCGACCCGCTCGAGGCCCACCTCGCGTGGGATCTGGGCCTGGTCGGCAAGGTCCCGCGCAGCAAGATCGAAGATACCTTTGCCTGGGTCGTGGACGATTGCGAACTGGACATCCGTCCGGCCGCACCGCCGAGCCTGGCCACCAGCGCACCGGTCGAGGCCAAGCCTGCTGCACCCGCAGCACAGGCCGCCGCAGCCGCTGCGCCTGCCGCGGCCCACGAAGCGGAAACCTCGATCCGCGTCAGCGTGGACAAGGTCGATGCACTGATCAACCTGGTCGGCGAACTGGTCATCACCCAGGCCATGCTCAAGCAGGTCTCGCATGCACTGGATCCGGCGCAGGCCGAGCAGTTGCTGACCGGCCTGGACCTGCTGGAGCGCAACACGCGCGATCTGCAGGAAGCAGTCATTGGCGTGCGCATGCTGCCAGTGGACGCGGTGTTCCGCCGCTTCCCGCGCCTGGTCCGCGATCTGTCCTCGCGCCTGGGCAAGCACGTGCGTCTGCGCACCATCGGCGAAGGCACCGAGCTGGACAAGGGCCTGATCGAAAAGATCGCCGATCCACTGGTGCACCTGGTCCGCAACTCGATCGATCACGGCCTGGAAATGCCGGACGTGCGTCGTGAGGCGGGCAAGGACGAAACCGGCACGATCACGCTGGCGGCCTCGCACCAGGGCGGTCACATCGTCATCGAAGTCAGCGACGACGGCCGCGGTCTGAACCGCGACAAGATCCTGTCCAAGGCGCTTGAGCGTGGCCTGAGCGTGCCGGACAACCCCACTGATTCGCAGGTGTGGGACCTGATCTTCCAGCCGGGCTTCTCCACCGCCGATGCCGTCACGGATCTGTCGGGGCGTGGCGTGGGCATGGACGTGGTCCGCCGCAACATCCAGGCCCTGGGTGGTGAAGTCCAGCTGGAAAGCCAGGCCGGCAACGGCACCCGCGTGCTGATCCGCCTGCCGCTGACCCTGGCCATCCTCGACGGGATGACCGTCTCGGTCGCCGGTGAAACCCTGATCCTGCCCCTGGCCTATGTGCTGGAAGCCCTGCAGCCGAAGGGCGACGACATCCGCACCATGGCCGGCGAAGGTCGCGTGCTGCGGGTCCGTGGCGAGTATCTGCCGATCCTCTCGCTCAGCGATTACTACGGCTACGGCGGTCATTCCCAGGTAGAACCCCTGGTGGTGGTCGTCGAAGGCGATGGCCAGAAGATCGCGCTGGAAGTGGACGAGCTGGTCGGCCAGCAGCAGGTCGTGGTCAAGAACATCGAGAACAACTACCGCCGCATCAGCGGCGTCTCCGGCGCCACCATCCTCGGCGATGGCCGCGTGGCGTTGATCGTTGACATCGGCGGTCTGGTGCGCTCGCTGAAGGTGCCACAGGCGGCCTGACCGCCCCTGCCATACGCTGCCTCCTGACGCCGCCGCTCCCCCGGAGTGGCGGCGTTTTTGCGCGCCTACGCGATCCCGGACGCATCCCGGCGCAACTGTGAACTTCGTCGGCACCCGGCGTCCCTGCGACCGCCTGCGACCGCCTCAGACAGCACGCACCGCCGCGAAACGCCCGTTTTTGATCGAGCTCACAGAAAAAATGTGAACTCAATGTGACGGGCGCTATTAAGTTGTCGCGCTGCAACGCCGTTATCGGCAATAGCGACACCGATAGATGTCGCGCAGCGGTCGCCTCACCTTTCCCCACCACGCCATCTCGCCCAGTTCCCCACGGCTGCGCGCCTACGCCCTGCCCGGAGTTCCCATCATGAAGTGGTTCCACGATCTACCCATCGCCCGAAAGCTCACCGTGGGGTTCGCCCTCACCACGCTGATGACCCTGGCGCTGGGCACCTTTGCCCTGGTGCGCCTGGGTGAGGCCAATGAACAGCTGCGTGCGATGAGCACCAACGACATTCCGTCGGTGCAGCACCTGGGCGAAATCCGCGCCCAGCTCGGTGAATTCCGCACCTACGAAATGGCACAGCTGACCGTGCTCGACAAGCCGGAGTCGGTCGCCGACTACGACAAGCGCATGGAAACCACGGGCAAAGTGGTCCACGACGAGATGGCTGCCTACGCCGCCCTGCCGGCCGAGCCGAAGGAACGTGAGCTTTACGAAGTCGTCGCCGCACGCAATGCGGACTACTTCAAGGCGAACGCAGCGATCAAGCAGGCCATCGCGGCCGGCGACAACGCTGGTGCGCAGCAGATCTCCGATGAGCAGTCGCGTCCCGCTCGCCGTGCACTGTTCGCTGCCATGAAGGAACTGGGCGAGTACAGCAACGGCGTGATTGCACGCCGCGTGGAGCGTGCCAACACCATCCACCAGAACAGCGTCTACGCGATCATCGCCTGTATGGTGCTGCTGGCATTGCTGGCCGCTGCCATGGGCGTGGTCATCGCCCGCGCCATCACCCGCCCGCTGGCCCAGGCCGTGCACGCGATCCAGTCGGTGTCGCGTGGCGATCTGTCGGTCAACATCCAGTCCACCAGCAAGGACGAAGCCGGCAAGATGCTGGCCGCCACCCGCGATATGACCGTGATGCTGCGCCGCTTCTCAGTGGAAACCCAGCGCATGGCCGAGATGCATGCCGGCCCGGACATGAGCCACCGCATTCCGCAGGACTTCCCGGGGGTGTACGGGGAACTGGCCGTGGGCATCAACACGATGATCTTCGAGCATCTGGACGCGATCACCGATGCCATCGCCGTGCTCAACCAGTACGCCAGCGGTGATCTCTCGCAGAACGCCCGTCGTCTGCCGGGCAGCCGCGCGATCCTGCATGAATCGATGGATGCCGCCAAGGCCAGCCTGCTGGCGATCAACACGCAGATCCAATCCCTGGCCCAGGCCGCTGCGTCGGGCGACTTCACCCAGCGTGGCGACGCGATGCGCTTCGAGCATGACTTCCGGGTCATGATCGAAAACCTCAACACGATGATGGAAGTGGCCGACGGCAACCTGTCCCAGCTTTCGCATCTGCTGCAGTCGATCGCCAATGGTGACCTGACCGCGCGCATGCACGGCGAGTTCCACGGCGTCTTCGCCAGCATGCGTGACGATGCCAACTCCACCGTTGCCCAGCTGACCCAGATCGTCGGTCGCATCCAGCAGGCCTCGTCGAGCATCAGCACCGCCGCCGGCGAGATCGCCTCGGGCAACAACGACCTGTCGCGCCGTACCGAGCAGCAGGCCGCCAACCTGGAAGAGACCGCTGCCTCGATGGAGGAACTCACCTCCACCGTGCGCCAGAACGCCGAGCACGCACGCCAGGCCAACCAGCTGGCCATCGGTGCGCATTCGGTCGCCTCGCAGGGCGGTGATGTGGTCGGTCGCGTGGTCAGCACCATGCACGAGATCGACGCGTCCTCGCGTCGTATCGCCGACATCATCACCGTGATCGACGGCATCGCCTTCCAGACCAACATCCTGGCGCTCAACGCTGCGGTCGAAGCCGCCCGCGCCGGTGAGCAGGGCCGTGGTTTCGCGGTCGTCGCCTCCGAAGTGCGCACCCTGGCCCAGCGTTCGGCCGGTGCCGCCAAGGAGATCAAGGGTCTGATCGATGAGTCCGTCGGCAAGGTGGCCGAAGGCTCGCAGCTGGTCAACCAGGCCGGTGCCACCATGGGCGAGATCGTCGCCTCGGTGCAGCGCGTGACCGACATCATGGCCGAGATCTCCGCCGCCTCGCAGGAACAGTCTGCCGGTATCGAGCAGGTCAACCAGACCGTGGTGCAGATGGACGAAACCACCCAGCAGAACGCCGCGCTGGTGGAAGAAGCCACCGCCGCTGCCCGCGCGATGGAAGAGCAGGCCGGCGACCTCACCGATGCCGTCGCGCTGTTCAAGCTCGACAGCCGCGCGGGCGTGACACCGGTGCCAGCTGCGCGTGCAGCCGTTGCGCGCGCCTCCGCCGCACCGGCACCGCGTGCCGCCGCTCCGGCCAAGCCGAGCAGCGCTGCCGCGCGTCGGCCCATGACCCGCGAACCGGCGATGGTCAACGACAGCGAGTGGCAGGAATTCTGATCCTGCCCCGCGGTCGCCACCAATGACACGACGACACCCCGCTCCGGCGGGGTGTCGTCGTTCTGGCCGCCGGCAGGCCACCGATACGGTCATCTTCCTTACCGAATTCAGCACAATGATGGCGGCCAACCATCAAGTTCGCGGCGGTTCGCGCCGCTATCGGCTCTATCGAGTTGCGCAGGGATGCCAGCAGCATGAACACCGCGATGACACCGGTATTTCACCCCCCGCAGATCACGACCCCACGCGCCGTGGCGGGCCTGCTCCTGCTCTCACTCTGGCTGGGCTGGGTGCTGCCGGCGCTGTTGCGCTCGCTGCCCACGCCACCACAGGCGATGACCGCCGAGCAGATCCTGGACAGCCTCGGTGGACCGGTCCCTGCTGTCGGCACGCCGATTCTCCTGCTGGCCGCCGGGCACTGTCCGTGCGCAGCAGCGGCCGTCGCCCAGCCGGCGCTGCACGTCATCGACCGTCGTGACCTCGCTGCCGCACTGCCCTATGCCTGGGTGGTGCTGGATGCCTCCCGTCGCCTTGTCTATGCCGGGCCCGCGCAGCTCGATCTCGGCTGCGGCGGTCGCTCGCCCTCGGCCGCGCCCCTTATCCAGCAGTTGCTTGCCCATCCGCAGGCCCCTCTCATTATTCCCTCCCCCTGCTCATGCCCACAGGAGTGACCCGCATGTCCGCCCACACAACTACCCTCTCGTCGATGGTAGGTCACGAGAAGGTCCCGTACCTGCAGGTCATGGCGGCCGAGGCCGATCGTCTGTTCCTGATGGTGACCGCACTGCTGTCGCTCGCCTCCGTGGTGCTGGCCTTCCGCAGCGGCTTATGGACGCCCTTCCTGGCCATCACCCTGCCCAGCCTGGTGCTGGTCGCCCTGCAGACCCGCTGGCTGCCGGGTACGCGCCTGTCGCGCTGCACCGTCGCGCTGGCGTGGATGGTGCTGGCCGCCACCTTGATCCACCAGACCCACGGCATGCTGGAAACGCACTTCACGGTGATCGTATTGATCGCCCTGCTGCTGTATTACCGCGATTGGCTGCCGATCGTGGTCGCGGCTGCCGCCATCGCCGTGCATCACCTGCTGTTTTTCTACCTGCAGTCACGGGGCACGCCGACGCCCGTGTTCGCTGCCGGCAGCGGCTTCGGCGTGGTCGTGCTGCACGCCACCTACGTCATCGTGGAAACCGCCCTGCTCAGCGCCATGGCAGTGCAGATGCGGCGCCAGCTGCTGCTGATCGGCCACGACCCGCGCGCGCTGGCCGCCATGGCACGCGGGGTGGTCAATGACCAGCCGCTGCCGGCCGGGGTACATCCCGACGACTTCCCCGCTGATTCGCTCGCGCACACCCTGGTCCAGACCAGCCAGCAACTGCTGGATCGCCGCCAACGCGAACAGGCCAGCCTTGCCGACACCCTGCGTATCCGCACCGCGCTGGATGACGTCACCACCCACGTCATGATCGCCGACCGCGACCGCAACATCGTGTTCGTCAATCGCCCACTGCAACACATGCTCAGCGGTGTCGAGCAGGATCTGCGCCGCGACCTGCCGCAGTTCAACGCCCGCGATCTGATCGGGCGCAACATCGATATCTTCCACCGCCACCCCGCCCACCAGGCCAAGCTGCTCGATACGCTGGAGGGCACCTACCGCGCCCAGATCCGTATCGGCGGCCGCGTGATGCGCCTGATCGTCAACCCGATCATCGGCAGCGGCGGCCAGCGCCAGGGCTTCGTGGTGGAATGGGCCGACCGCACCACCGAACTGCAGGTGGAAGAGGAACTGGGCCGCATCGTGCACGCCGCCGCCAACGGCGACTTCGCCAGCCGCGTCGAGACCGCCGGCAAGGAGGGCTTCTTCCTGCAGCTGGCCGAGCACCTCAACGGCCTGCTGGATGCCAACGCGAGCAGCATCGAACAGATCTCACAGCTTCTCTCCGCGCTGTCGCGGGGCGATCTCACCACGCGCATGGAGGGCGACTTCCACGGGGTGTTCGCACGCATCCAGGACGATGCCAACGCCACGATCGACCAGCTGACCGGCATCGTGTCCAGCATCCAGTCGGCGTCCAGCAGCCTCAGCGCGGCGGCGAGCGGCATGTCCGAAGGCAACGGCCGTCTTTCCAGCCGCACCGAGCAGCAGGCCGCCAGCCTGGAAGAAACTGCCGCCACGATGGAAGAACTCACCGCCACCGTGCGCCAGAATGCCGAGCATGCCCGCCAGGCCAATCGACTGGCCAGTGGTGCGTCGGAGGTCGCTTCGCAGGGCGGTGAGGTGGTCGGCGAAGTCATCCGCACCATGAGCGGCATCCAGGCCTCCTCCCGCCGCATCGCCGACATCATCTCGGTGATCGATGGCATCGCGTTCCAGACCAACATCCTGGCCCTCAACGCCGCAGTGGAAGCTGCCCGCGCCGGTGAGCAGGGCCGCGGCTTCGCCGTCGTCGCCACCGAAGTGCGCACCCTGGCCCAGCGCTCGGCCGACGCCGCCAAGGAGATCAAGACGCTGATCGACGACTCGGTCGGCAAGGTGGCCCATGGCAGCCAGCTGGTCGATCGTGCCGGGGCCACCATGGGCGATATCGTCACTGCCGTGCGCCAGGTCAACGACATCATGGGCGAGATCTCCGCCGCCTCGCAGGAACAGTCGATGGGCATCGAACAGGTCAACCAGAGCATCGCGCAGATGGACGTCAACACCCGCCAGAACGCCGCACTGGTGGAAGAGTCCATGACGGCCACGCACGGCATGGAGCATCAGGCCGGGCTGCTGGCCGACGGGGTGGCGCGCTTCCACCTGGACGACGGCCAGACCTCGGTGCTGCAACGTATCCGCCAGATTGCCAGCGCCAACTGATGGCCCCGGGCGCGCCGGCCACGCGCCGGTGCGTCGGTCTCCTGGGCATCTGACCCTACATAATTGTGACCCGCTGCCGATAAACGGACTGAGCCCTGGCATCTGCGGATGTCGTCACCCGCCCAACTCAGCAGATTCCATGTCCGAAGGCAGCCTCGACGCACACGACCCCTCCCATGCCGCGCACGACGACGGTACGGACGACCGCTACCTGGTCCGCAACCCTCGCCAGATCCGGCAGTTGCTGCAGGCGCTGATCGACCAGCGTTCGTTGATCAACGCCCATCTGGGAGGGCGCGACCAATCCTTCCCGACGGCCGTTCTGGAGCTGGACGAGGACGACGACTGGCTGCTGCTCGACGGCAGCCCGTCCGAACCGGCCAACCGCGCCGCGGAAGACGCCGGCCACCTGCTCTGCTTCGCCCAGCTGGACCGGGTGATGGTCCGTTTCCGGCTCGATGGACTGGAGCGTACCCAGAACGACGGCCACGTGGCCTTCCGCGTGCCGTTCCCGGACGAGCTGGTCCACCTGCAGCGCCGCGAGCTGTACCGTCTCGAGACGCCGATCACCGATTCGCCGCACCTGAAGTTCCCGATCAATGAAGACCGCAGCGAGACCCTCCACCTGCGCGTGGTGGACATCAGCGGCGGGGGTCTGGCGGTCACGGTGCCGGTCGACTGCAACGTCTTCTCGCTGCAGAAGCGGTATGCCGCCCAGCTGGACTTGCCGGACAGCAGCCCACTGCAGATCTCGCTGGTCGTGTGCAATCAGCTGGCCGTCAAGCTGCCCAATGGCATCGAGATGAAGCGCATCGGCATGCGTTTCGATGACCTTCCGCGCGGCGGTGACAGCGCGATCCAGCGCTATATCTTCCGCATCGACCGACAGCGTAGTGCCCGGAAAAACGGGGAGATTTGACGGCCGCTGAGCTCCAGTTGCTGTTGCTTCTGCTGTTGCTTCTGCTGTTGCCCCAGCCGTTGAGCCACTCAACGTAGTCTGGAGACAGATCTCCTCCCCTAAAGTCGCCCGCAACGAGGCCGATATCCAGCGTGAAGCCGGTTTTTTGACCGCCACGCCCGACCCAGGACCCCTCGATGAACGACAAGAACACCACCGCTGCCAGCGACGGCGGCGAATACCTCAGCTTCACCCTCGGCGCCGAGCACTACGGCGTGGACATCCTCAAAGTCCAGGAAATCCGCGGCTACGACTCCGTCACCCGCGTCCCCGATGCCCCCGACTACATCAAGGGCGTGATCAACCTGCGCGGCACCATCGTCCCGGTCATCGACCTGCGCCTGAAACTGCGCCTGGAAAATGCCACCTACGACGCCTTCACCGTCATGATCGTCCTCAACGTCGAAGACCGCGTCGTCGGCATCGTCGTGGACAGCGTCTCCGACGTCATCCCGCTGGCCGCCGACCAGATCCGCCCGACCCCCGAGTTCGGCGCTGCTGTCGATACCCGCTTCATCTCGGGCATCGGTACCCAGGACGACCGCATGCTCATCCTGCTCGACATCGAAACCCTGCTCGACAGCGCCGACATGGGCCAGACCCATCTGGTCGTTGACGACGTCGCAGCCTGAGACGTCTGTCACAAAAAAGAGCGCTTCTACCCGCGTTTGCAAACGCAACGCGGGTCACGGAGAAAAAGTGCTTCAGTTCCACGATAGCCGGCCGATAGCTGGATTCAGGACCCGGCTGCACTGGATTGCCCACGGCCGGGCCACTTGCCCATATCCCCGGAGAATTTCCCGATGAAGTCCCTGCTTGCCCTGTTCTCGGTCGCTGTGATCGCCACCTCCGCGTCCTCCGCGTTTGCCCAGTCCAACGAGATGATCCCGCCGGAAATGGCCCCGCGCTCGGTCGGCAAGGACGGCATGGTCTGCGGCAAGGTCGAAAAGGCCCGCTACGCCGAAGGCTCCGAAGGCCAGCCGACCTTCCTGTACATGGGCGGCGCCTTCCCGCGCCACACCTTCTCGGCCCGCATCGCCGGCGCCAACCGTGACAAGTTCAGCTTCCCGCTGGAATCGCTGGAAGGCAAGACCGTCTGCGTGATCGGCAAGATCGCCCGCGATGCCTCGCGCGCTGAAATCGAAGTCAGCTCGCCGTCCAGCCTGAAGCTGGCCAACATCAAGTAATCCCCCGTACGCCCTGCCACGCCGGCACTGGCCGGCGTGGTCGCTGCAACCGGTCACGTCGGCCGGACGCGTTTGCCACTGGAGACCGCACCTGCCATGCCGTGGATCAACAACCTCAAACTGATGCCCAAGTTGATGCTGACTTTCGGCGTCCTCCTGCTGGTGATGCTGCTGCAGGGCATCGTGGCCTACCGTGGCCTCCACTCACTCAACAACGTCACCACCGAGCTGGCCGGACACCGGATGGACAGCATCCGCATGGCCGGTGAAATGCGCGGCATGGTCGGTGAGTACCGCAACTCCGCGTACCAGGGCCTCATCCGCGCCAGCGATGACGTCAAGGCTGAAGCCAAGAGCCGCGCTGCGGACCTGCGCACCCAGATCGACGCCTCGATCAAAAAATACCCCGAGCTGATCGACAATCCCCAGCAGAAGAAGCTGTTCGACACCTTCGCCAAGGATTGGGCCGATTCGCTGGCGTCCTACGACGCCGTCACCGAAATGCTCGAGCTGGACCTGCCCGACGATGCCGTGGACACCTTTGTCGGTGAAACCCGCGCCAAGCACCGCAAGGCGTCCTCCGCGCTCGAAGCACTGATCGCCGAAGACAACCGCCTCTCGCGCGCCTCGCGCGAAGAAGCCGAATCCACCTACGCCGCCTCGGCCATGCTGACCGTCATCACCCTGCTCGGCGGCGCCGCCCTGGGCCTGGTGCTGGTGTATCTGTTCGCCCGTTCGCTGGTGGGCAGCATGCGCGGTGCCGTCTCGGTCGCCAACGATGTCGCCAGCGGCAAGCTGGACGGCCACATCGATGTGAGCCGCAAGGACGAAGTGGGCGACCTGCTGCAGGCCATGCAGCGCATGCAGCGCGACCTGCGCGAGCGCACCGAGACCGACCAGGCCGTGGCGCGCGAGAACCTGCGCATCCGGACCGCGCTGGACTACAGCTCCACCGGCGTGTGCCTGACCGACGGCGAGATGAAGATCGTCTATACCAACCGTGCCCTGCAGCAGACGCTCAGCCAGCACGCCGACGAGCTGCACAAAGACCTGCCGGACTTCGACCCGGCCACCGTGCTGGTCGGCAAGTCCGTCCTCGTCCTGGAAAAGAACAACCGCGCCGACGATCGTTTCATGAGCCAGCTGGAACAGCATGGTGTCGCGCATCGCCAGCTGCAGTTCGGCCAGGCGCAGTTCGCGCAGTCGGTGACCTCCATCTTCAACGAACAGGGCGAGACCGTCGGCCACGTCGCCGAGTGGCGTGACCGCACCCCGGAAGCCCTGGTCGAAGCCGAAGTCGCCCGCGTCATCGCGCAGGCAGCGGCAGGCGATCTGTCCGGCCGTATCGTCAGCGAGGGCAAGGACGGCTTCTTCCTGCAGCTGGCCCAGCAGATCAACGGCCTGCTGGACGCCAACTCGGCGAGCATCGAGCAGGTGTCCAACCTGCTGACCGCGCTGTCCCAGGGCGACCTGAGCGTGCGCATGCACGGCGACTTCCAGGGCGTGTTCGCCCGGATGCGCGACGATGCCAACGCGACCGCCGAGCAGCTCAGCAGCATCGTCACCCGCATCAAGGACTCCAGCCAGGCCATCAGCTCGGCCGCCAGCGAAATCGCTACTGGCAACAGCGACCTGTCGCGTCGTACCGAGCAGCAGGCAGCGAACCTGGAAGAGACCGCCGCCTCGATGGAGGAACTCACCTCCACCGTGCGCCAGAACGCCGAGCACGCCCGCCAGGCCAACCAGCTCGCCATTGGCGCACACAGCGTTGCCTCGCAGGGCGGTGACGTGGTCGGCCAGGTCGTGACCACCATGAGCGCGATCCAGATCTCGTCCAAGAAGATCGCCGAGATCATCTCGGTCATCGACGGCATCGCCTTCCAGACCAACATCCTGGCGCTCAACGCTGCGGTCGAAGCCGCCCGCGCCGGCGAGCAGGGCCGCGGTTTCGCGGTCGTCGCCTCCGAAGTGCGCACCCTGGCCCAGCGTTCGGCCGGTGCCGCCAAGGAGATCAAGGGCCTGATCGACGATTCCGTCAGCAAGGTCAACGACGGTTCGGCACTGGTGCAGAAAGCTGGCGCCACCATGGGCGAGATCGTCGCCTCGGTGCAGCGCGTGACCGACATCATGGCCGAGATCTCCGCCGCCTCGCAGGAGCAGTCGGCCGGTATCGAACAGGTCAACCAGACCGTGGTGCAGATGGACGAAACCACCCAGCAGAATGCGGCGCTGGTGGAAGAAGCCACCGCCGCTGCCCGCGCGATGGAAGAGCAGGCCGGCCACCTCACCGATGCCGTGTCCATTTTCAAGCTGGACGAGCATGCGCTGGCGCCTGCACCGGTCGTGGCTGCCGCCGCACCGCGCACCGCCCGCGCACCGGTCGCCGCCGCCCCGGCCCGTCGCCCGGCCTCGCGCCCGGTCGCCACCGAACTGGCCGACGGCGACTGGCAGGAATTCTGATTTCCTGACGCACAGCCGTGTCACACAAAGGCCCCGGCGCTTCGGCACCGGGGCCTTTTTCATGCCCAACTGCCTACCTGAATGGCGAGCGGCTAAATACTCGCCGGAATCGGCCGATAACAGCATTGCCAGACACTTCGTCGCGGCCGGCCAGGTGGGTGAACGTCACCGCGATTTCCCTGGCATCGCCACGTGCTTCCCTGCCGATCAGATGCCCTGCCCATGACTCTATTCCGCCGCTGGAACCAGTACTTCGCCAACCTCTCCGTCCGGCGCAAGCTGAACCTGCTGACGCTGCTCATCGCCCTGGGCGTGATCGCGCTGTCGGTGGTCGCTGCGCGCATGCAGTACGTGGACCTGACCGAAACGCGCAAGACCAGCCTCAAGACCCAGGTCGAGCTGACCTACGGCATCCTGGATCATTACCACGGCCTGGCGCAGAGCGGCGAGCTCAGCGAGCAGGAGGCCAAGCAGAGCGCGCTGGAAGCACTGGCCCGCATGCGTGCGGACAACAACGCCTTTTACTACAGCGTCTACGACACCCGGTACCGCGTGATCATGCATCCGTTCCGCAAGGATCTGATCGGCCAGGACATGAAGGACTTCCGCTCCGAGGACGGCGTCCGCCTGTTCTACGACCTGGTCGGCATGGCCCGGATCGGCGGCGGCGTGGTCACTTACAAGTGGGAGAAGGCCGGCGAAAAGGGCCTGTTCGTGAAATCGGCCTACGCCGGCATGTACCAGCCTTGGCAGTGGGTCGTCAGCAGCGGCGTCTACATGGAGGACGTGCAGCAGCAGGCGCTGGTGTTCACCGGCATCATGACCGCCACCGGTGGCGGCGTGGTGCTGATCGTGCTGGCGCTGAGCTGGTTGATCGGCAACCGCATCACCCTGCCCCTGCGCCAGGCCACCAACGTGGCCGAGAGCATCGCCCGCGGGAAGCTGGACAGTCGCATCGGCGAGCAGGCCCATGACGAGCCTGGCCGCCTGCTGGAAAGCATGGCCCGCATGCAGGAACAGCTGCACGCGGTGATCAGCGGCCAGCGCGAGATGGCGACCCATCACGACGCCGGCAACACCAGCTACCGCATGGATGAGGGCGCCTTCCCGGGCGAGTACGGCCTGATGGTGCATGAGACCAACACCCTGGTCGGCGCGCACGTGCAGACCATGAGCGAAGTGCTGTCCGTCGTGCAGCGCTACGCCCAGGGTGATCTGAGTGCGGATCTCACCCGCTACCCCGGCGAGAAGGCGCAGATCACCGCCACCGTCGATGCGGTCAAGCAGAACCTGGGCAACATCAACGGCGAGATCCAGCGCCTGGCATCGGCCGCCGCGGCTGGCGACTTCAGCCAGCGCGGCGACACCGCCCGCTTCAATCACGATTTCCGCCTGATGATCGCCAACCTCAACGCGATGATGCAGGTAAGCGACGAGAACCTGGGCAAACTCTCCCAGCTGCTGTCCGCCATTGCCGAAGGCGACCTCACCGCACGCATGGACGGCGACTTCCAGGGCGTGTTCGCCACGATGCGCGACGACGCCAACGCCACCGTCGCACAGCTGACCCAGATCGTCGGCCAGATCCAGACGGCTGCTGGCAGCATCAACCTGTCCGCGGGCGAAATCGCCACCGGCAACAGCGATCTGTCACGCCGCACCGAGCAGCAGGCCGCCAACCTGGAAGAAACCGCCGCCTCGATGGAGGAACTGACCTCCACCGTGCGGCAGAACGCCGAACATGCCCGCCAGGCCAATCAGCTGGCCATCGGTGCGCACTCCGTTGCGTCACAGGGCGGCAGCGTGGTCGGTGAAGTCGTGACCACCATGGCCGCGATCCAGACCTCGTCCAAGAAGATCGCCGAGATCATTTCGGTCATCGACGGCATCGCCTTCCAGACCAACATCCTGGCACTGAACGCGGCGGTGGAAGCTGCCCGCGCCGGTGAGCAGGGCCGTGGCTTCGCCGTCGTTGCTTCCGAAGTGCGCACCCTGGCCCAGCGTTCGGCCGGTGCGGCCAAGGAGATCAAGGGCCTGATCGATGATTCGGTCGGCAAGGTCGCCGAGGGCTCGCAGCTGGTCAACCAGGCCGGCGCCACCATGGGCGAAATCGTCGCCTCGGTGCAGCGCGTGACCGACATCATGGCCGAGATTTCCGCCGCCTCGCAGGAGCAGTCCGCCGGCATCGACCAGGTCAACCAGACCGTGGTGCAGATGGATGAAACCACCCAGCAGAACGCCGCCCTGGTGGAAGAAGCCACGGCAGCCGCCCGCTCGATGGAGGAGCAGGCCACACAGCTGGCCGATGCCGTCGCCATCTTCCGCCTGGACAACCAGGTCGCCGCGGCCGTCAGCGCGGTCACCGCGCGTGCCGGTGCAGCGTTGCCGCCAGTGCGCAGCGCCCCGCGCCCGGCGCCCGCCGCCCCCCGCCCTGTCGCAGCCGCCAAGCCCTCGCGCGCCCTGCCGGCCGATGACGGCAACTGGCAAGAGTTCTGAGTCTGCGCGGCGGTCGCACGACCGCCGCACCCCCCTTTTACTGCGAGCCTGCCCGTGTCCACGCCTCCTGCCACCGCCGCATCCTCCAATGGCCGCGAATTCGAGTTCGCCGACCGTGATTTCCGCCGTGTCTGCGAGCTGATCTACCAGCGGGTCGGCATCTCGCTGGCACCCGCAAAGCGCGACATGGTCTATGGCCGCCTGTCGCGCCGTCTGCGTGCGCTCGGCATGCGCAGTTTCAGCGACTACCTGGATCAGCTCGAATCCCATGGCGGCGAGGAATGGCAGGCGTTCACCAACGCGCTGACCACCAACCTCACCGCGTTTTTCCGCGAGCCGCATCACTTCGAGAAGCTCACCGACGAACTGCGCCTGCGCGGCAACGGTGGCGGGACCCTCCAGCTGTGGTCGTGCGCGGCTTCCACCGGCGAAGAGCCCTACTCGATGGCCATCACCGCCTGCGAGACCTTCGGCACGCTCAAGCCGCCGGTGCGCATCCTGGCCACCGACGTGGACACCCAGGTGCTGGCCACCGCCAGCCGCGGCGTCTATGCGATCGACCGGGTGTCCGGCCTGGATCCGGCGATCCGCAAGCGCTACTTCCAGCGCGGCACCGGCCCCAACGAAGGCCACTGCCGGGTTCACCCGGCGCTGCGCGATCTGATCGACTATCGCCCGCTCAACCTGCTGGCCAACCGCTACGACGTCGGCGGCCCGTTCGATGCGCTGTTCTGCCGCAACGTGATGATCTATTTCGACAAGCCCACCCAGCGCGGCATCCTCTCGCGCCTGATCCAGCACATGGGCGACGACGGCCTGCTCTATACCGGCCACTCCGAGAACTACCTGCACGCCGCCGATCTGATCCAGCCGTGCGGGCGCACCCTGTACAAGCGCGCGCCCGGAGCGCCGGTATGAGCCTGCCGATCCGCAACGATGAGGTGATGCGTTACTACGACAGCCGCTTCCAGGTCACCGCTGCCAAGCTGTTGCCGACCCAGTATCTGGCGGTGGACGACAACACCGCGCTGACCACCACGCTGGGCTCCTGCGTGGCCGCCTGCCTGCGCGACCCGGTACTGAAGATCGGGGGCATGAACCACTTCCTGCTGCCCGAGGGCAATGTCGGTGATGGTGCGCCCGCGCGCTACGGCAGCTACGCCATGGAACTGCTGATCAACGACCTGCTCAAGCGCGGCGCGCACCGCAAGCGCCTTGAGGCCAAGGTGTTCGGTGGCGCCAACGTGCTCAAAGGCTTCACCAGCAACCCGGTCGGCACCCGCAACGCCGAGTTCGTGCGCCAATACCTGCAGGCCGAGCACATCCCGATCATTGCCGAAGACCTGTGTGGCATCCACCCGCGCAAGGTGTGGTTCTTCGCCGACACCGGCCGCGTCGTCGTGCAGCGCCTGCCGCACGCGCATGAAGCCGAAGTCGCCGCGACCGAATCGGCCGTGCGCGCCCGCCTGTCCAAAGCCCCGGTCACCGGTGGCGTGGAGCTGTTCGAATGACCCATGGTGCACCCTGCAAAGTCCTGATCGTCGACGACTCGGCGGTCGTGCGTCAGATGCTCAGCGAAATCCTCGACAGCGATCCCGGTATCGAAGTGGTCGGCACCGCCGCCGACCCGTTGCTGGCGCGCGAGAAGATCAAGCGCCTGGCACCGGACGTGATCACGCTGGACGTGGAAATGCCGCGCATGGACGGCTTGGCCTTCCTTGAGAACCTGATGCGCCTGCATCCGCTGCCGGTGGTGATGATTTCCTCGTTGACCGAGCGTGGCGCTGACACCACGCTGCAGGCATTGGCGCTGGGCGCGGTGGACTTCGTCTCCAAACCCAAGCTGGATGTCGCGCGTGGCCTGCAGGGCTACGCAGACGAGATCATCGCCAAGGTCAAGATGGCCGCACGCTCGCGTGTGCGTCCGCTGGCGCGCCCGAATCCGCCGCGCATCACCCTCGGCGCGGTGGCTCCCGTCGCGCCGCGCTCCATCCAGTTCCGCACCACCGACCGTCTGATCGCCATCGGCGCCTCGGCCGGCGGCACCGAAGCCCTGCGCGTAGTGCTGGAAGGCATGCCCGCCGATGCGCCGGCCGTGGTGATGACCCAGCACCTGCCGGCCACCTTCAGCACGCCGTTCGCCGAACGCCTGGACCGCCACTCGGCGATGTCCGTGCGCGAAGCCACCGACGGCGAAGCCGTGCTGCCCGGCCATGCGTATCTCCCCCCGGGCGGCAAGCACCTGCGGATCATCCGTGACGGTGCGCGCTGGCGCTGCCGGATCGACGATGGCCCGCCGGTCAACCGGCACAAGCCCGCCGTGGACGTGCTGTTCCGCTCGGTGGCCGAAAGCGCCGGCGCCAATGCCATCGGCGCGATACTTACCGGCATGGGCGACGATGGCGCCCGTGGCCTGCTGGATCTGAAGAACGCGGGCGCGCCCACCTTGGTGCAGGACGAAGCGACCAGTGTGGTCTGGGGCATGCCCGGTGCGGCGTTCAAGCTGGGCGCAGCGGAGGAGATGGTGCCGCTGGAGCGGATTGCGGAGCGGTTGATGGCGTTGGCGCGGGGTTGAGGCTCGCATCACCGCTGAAACGGCCCGCCGGCCAGGGTCGGCCGATCCCCGATCGCCGGCACCGGGGATCGGTGCGACGCGAGCGACGCACCGATTGCAGCGACGTTATCTGGACAGGACGCACGTCCCAAGCTTCTGCACCAGTTCACTACCTTGCACAAGCACACTGAATTCACGCGAAGAACCAACTCGATAGCAGTCCACAAGCATTACCTCGCGAGGAGAGCCCAACGACAGCACGACGGAGTCTTCCGTCCGATCCGCCAACGAAAGCAGCCGCTTGACGTCGATCCCGCTCACTGCAGCGCCACCGAGAAACGCTTTCTCGTGAAAGCAGAACACACCGTCGACAGGCCCCAGCACCTGACTGATGCGGTCAATGACTTTACCGGCGCTCTCTCGATCAACGTACGCTGCGACCAGGCCGGAAGCGGCCAAAATCTGGCACATTGAGGCGAGTTCCCAGGTTCTCGTTCATCGCTTGAACCAGCTCTCCTGCATGCGTTTCGCGCTTCTCCACGTTCTCCCGCTCCAGCCCTGCCTTCGACCTCGCAGCCCTGATCGCATCACGTCTTTGAGCCGAAATCATCACTTTTCCCTCGAATTGAAGTCAACGCGGATACTCGTCGCATTTTGAATCTCCGGCCGGCCCTTGGCACAGCCCGCAGCGTGGTCTGGGGCACCCCGGTCGCGACATTCAAGCGCGCCCGGCGAAGGACAGGTTACCGCTGGACCCCATTGCGGAGCGTTCGATGGCGTTGGCGCGCAGCTGCCTCCAGGGGAACTGGGTGTGCTAGAAATCCTCAAGCTGTCCATTGGGTGGAGGGCCCTGAGCGAGCGCGCTCTCTGTGCCGCGCTCAATGGCACGTGCGGCTCGTTTCGGAAAGAAGAGTAGATCATTGCGCCTGAGGAATACTTCGCGCATCTCGAGATAGATATCTCCGCATAGCCAGAACATCATATCTTCGTTCAACTTGCTGCGAGCCAACCGCAAGCATTCCGACCTCAACTCCAAACTCTCGCATTTGTCCAGAAAATTGATGACGATCCACAGCTTTGTCCTCTGCGCATGGAATGAAACCCCCATTTCTCGCAGAATTCCACCGGAAAGCATAAGGTCAAAACCGCGTCGCGCCTCTTGGTTGTTGTTTGACATCCGAGCCCAAACCGAAACGGAGAGACGCTTGTACGCATCAGCGAAAAACTGATCATGCGATACATCGGAATTTCGGACACGAACTGGCTTCTCGATTGATGTCCTCAGCTCGTCGAGAAAGCCTTGGAACACTTCAACCCCATGCTGTCTCTCCATCAATTGCAGCTGCCGCTCGCTCTTCTCCAAGGCTCTCAGCGTTAGCGCGTACATCCTTGAATGTTGAGATGAAGTGCTGCGCAATGTGACGATCAGGGCGGTGACACTCGCGATCGCCAACACTGTTCCAACAGTCCCCGCCACGTAGGAACCAAAACTGGACCAGTCCGCGGGATCCTTGGATATCTGCGCTGTAGAGAAATTGTAAAAATAGAATGCAATAGGCGCCAGCACCAGAATGAGTGCGACCATGGATCCAATTGCCAGCATCCAGGCAGCGCGACCATTGCCACCAAAGTCATTTCCGTAATTTTCGGCCAAAGGAAGCTCCTAAACCAGGTCACAATTCGACCAGGACCACCAAACGAAAACCCCCGATTCTCACCGGGGGTTTTCATTTCAACGGGGTGCCGGCCAGCGGCCGGCACTACCGCATCAGGCAGCGACCGTCTTCGCCACGTCCTGGTAGTCCTCGATCTGGTCGAAGTTCATGTAGCGGTAGATGTCCTTGCTGCTTGCATCCAGCACGCCGATGTCGGCCATGTACTCTTCCTTGGTCGGGATGCGACCCAGACGCGAACAGATCGCGGCCAGTTCGGCCGACCCCAGGTACACGTTGGAGTTGCGGCCCAGACGGTTCGGGAAGTTGCGGGTCGAGGTCGAGAACACCGTCGCGCCCTCACGCACCTGCGCCTGGTTGCCCATGCACAGCGAGCAGCCCGGCATTTCCATGCGGGCGCCGGCGGTGCCGAAGGTGCCGTAATGGCCTTCCTTGGTCAGCTCCGAAGCATCCATCTTGGTCGGCGGGGCCACCCACAGCTTGGTCGGGATGTCGCGCTTGCCTTCCAGCAGCTTGGCCGCCGCACGGAAGTGACCGATGTTGGTCATGCACGAACCGATGAACACTTCGTCGATCGCCGCACCGGCCACGTCGGACAGCGTCTTGACGTCGTCCGGATCGTTCGGGCAGGCCACGATCGGCTCGTGGATGTCGGCCAGGTCGATCTCGATGACGGCGGCATATTCGGCGTCGGCATCCGGGGCCAGCAGCTCCGGGTTGGCCAGCCAGGCTTCCATCTTCTCGATGCGGCGCGCCAGCGAACGGGCGTCCTGGTAACCCTCGGCAATCATCCACTTCAGCAGCGTGATGTTGCTGGTGAGGTACTCAATGATCGGCTCCTTGTTCAGGTGCACCGAGCAACCGGCGGCCGAACGTTCGGCCGAGGCATCGGACAGTTCGAACGCCTGCTCGACCTTCAGCTCCGGCAGACCTTCGATTTCCAGGATGCGGCCGGAGAAGATGTTCTTCTTGCCCGCCTTGGCCACGGTCAGCAGACCGGACTTGATCGCGTACAGCGGGATCGCGTTGACCAGGTCACGCAGGGTCACGCCCGGCTGCATCTTGCCCTTGAAGCGGACCAGCACCGATTCGGGCATGTCCAGCGGCATCACGCCGGTGGCAGCGGCGAAGGCGACCAGGCCCGAGCCGGCCGGGAACGAAATGCCCACCGGGAAACGGGTGTGCGAGTCGCCACCGGTGCCGACGGTGTCGGGCAGCAGCATGCGGTTGAGCCAGCTGTGGATGACGCCGTCGCCCGGGCGCAGCGAGATGCCGCCACGGGTGGAGATGAACTCCGGCAGCGTGTGGTGGGTCTTGACGTCCACCGGCTTCGGGTACGCCGCGGTGTGGCAGAACGACTGCATCACCAGGTCGGCCGAGAAGCCCAGGCAGGCCAGATCCTTCAGCTCGTCACGGGTCATCGGGCCGGTGGTGTCCTGCGAGCCCACCGAGGTCATCTTCGGTTCGCAGTAGGTGCCCGGGCGCATGCCCTGGCCTTCCGGCAGGCCACAGGCGCGGCCGACCATCTTCTGCGCCAGCGAGAAGCCCTTGCCGGTATCCGGCGGGTCCATCGGCAGGCGGAACAGATCGGTCGGGGCCAGGCCCAGCGCTTCACGCGCCTTGGCGGTCAGCCCGCGGCCGATGATCAGCGGAATGCGGCCACCGGCGCGCACTTCGTCGAACAGCACGTCGGACTTGACCTTGAACTCGGCGATGACGGCGCCGTCCTTCAGGGCCTTGCCGTCGTACGGGCGCAGCTCGATCACATCGCCCATGTTCATCTGCGACACGTCGAGTTCGATCGGCAGCGCGCCGGCGTCTTCCATCGTGTTGTAGAAGATCGGGGCGATCTTCGAACCCAGGCACACGCCGCCGAAGCGCTTGTTCGGGATGAAGGGAATATCTTCGCCGGTGAACCACAGCACCGAGTTGGTGGCCGACTTGCGGCTGGAACCGGTACCGACCACGTCGCCCACATAGGCAACCAGGTGGCCCTTGTCCTTCAGCGATTCCAGGAACTTGACCGGGCCGCGCTTGCCATCTTCTTCCGGCTCGATGCCATCACGCTTGTTCTTCAGCATCGCCAGGGCGTGCAGCGGGATGTCCGGGCGGGTGGTGGCATCCGGGGCCGGCGACAGGTCGTCGGTGTTGGTTTCGCCGGTCACCTTGAGCACGGTGATGGTCAGGCTTTCCGGCACCTGCGGACGGCTGGTGAACCATTCGGCATCGGCCCAGCTCTGCAGCACGCCCTGGGCGTTCGCGTTGCCGGCCTTGGCCTTTTCCTGCACGTCGTGGAAGGCATCGAACACCAGCAGGGTGTTCTTCAGCGCATTGGCGGCGATGGCACCCACGGCGCTGTCGTCCAGCAGCTGGACCAGCGGCGCGACGTTGTAACCGCCGAGCATGGTGCCCAGCAGTTCGGTGGCGCGCTCGCGCGTGATCAGCGGATTGACTTCGCTGCCCAGGGCGATCGCGGCCAGGTACGAGGCCTTGACCTTGGCAGCGTCATCGACGCCGGCCGGCACGCGGTGGGTCAGCAGTTCCAGCAGGAACTCGGCTTCGCCAGCGGGCGGGTTCTTCAGCAGTTCGATGACGTCGGCCGTCTGCTGGGCGCTCAGCGGCAGCGGCGGGATGCCAAGCGCGGCGCGCTCGGCTACGTGGTGGCGGTAGGCTTCCAACATGACAACTCCCGGGTGATTCTTTGAAAGAATGCGGTTTAAAAGTATGGGCTCAGGCGTGCGGCACGATCAGCTTCAGGCCCTTGAAGTAGTCGCGGTAAAATTTGTCGTTCCAGGTGATCAGGCCGTCGCACTGCAGCAGTGCGTGCGAACCCACCATGAAGTCGTCCAGGCTGCGGCGGCCTTCGCCGCGCTGCCGGTGACGGCGCTGCATCTCGCCTGCACGCAGGGCCGATTTGGCTTCCAGCGCGTTGAAATGGACGCCCATTTCCTCCAGCGCCTCGAGCACTTCGGCACCGCCGCGCAGCGAGGCGCACAGTTCGGCCAGGGTCGCCCCGCAGACCACCACGCGGCCGCCGACCAGGTTCTGGCGCAGACAGGCCTCCACGGCGTCAGCCTGCGGGCCGTTGCTGAGCAGTTCGATCAGCACCGGCGAATCGACGGCGATCATCGCAGGCTCAGTCTTCGTCACGGACGGCCTTCACCGCAGCCTCGGACGACTCGAAGCCGTCCAGCGCGAATTTGCCGCGGGCGCGTGAGATCGCATCGTCCACGCTCTTGCGCAGGATGATGCGGCCGCCTTCCAGCTCGACGGTGAGCTGGGTGCCCTTGGTCAGCCCCAACGCATCACGCACGGCCTTGGGCAGGGTGATCTGTCCGCGCTCTGCAACGGTGGCTTCCATGGGGTACGCCTCAAAAAGTATGTATGAATTGTACGTACTTTATCGTTCAGGGGCAAATCCAGGCGCCGCCTGCCTTGCGGGCGCCGTGGGCCGCGCAAGAAGGCTAGACTGGTCGGGCAGCCACCGCTGCCGCCCGGACGCGGACACTTCCCGTCACCCTGGCGACCCGCACACCCATCGATAGACAAGGACATCCCACGATGCGCGCCACCACCCTCGCCTTTGCCCTGCTGATTGCTGCCCCGCTGGCCCTCGCGGCCCCGCCGGCGCATGCCAACCCGTTTGGCGCCTACACCACCGGCACCGAGATCACCCAGCAGCAGCTGGATGCCGCCGAAGTGGGCAAGACCACCCAGGAGGATGTCCGCGGCGCCTTCGGTGCCCCCAGCCGCCGCGAACAGCTTGGCGACACGCAGGTCTGGTACTACGACTTCGTCAAGATCAAGTCGTTCGGCAAGAACGTCCAGGAAGCCACGGTGTTCGAGTTCGGCAAGACCGGCGTGCTGTCGGCCAAGTCCAAGACCAATGCCGTGGGCAAGACCGGCAATCCGCTGATCGATGCCGCCAACGGCAAGTAAGCGGCCGCCCACCAGCTACTTCCCGACGGGGCGCTCATGGCGCCCCGTCTGCATTCGGGCCCCGGGCGATGACATCGGCACTACACATGCCTGTGTAACCTTCCGTCCTGAGCCCAAGGGCTGGCACGCCCCTGCCGCTGTCGCATACTGCGACGCATCGGCGGGCGCAGCGAGCCCGACGGCAGCCGCAAGCAGGCGCGTTCCGGCGCAGCCCTTGCAAGCCATCCGCAAGAGGAGTTTCTGCAATGAGCGATTCGTTCTCCACCCGCAGCCAGCTGGACGTCGGCGGCACCACCTACGACTACTTCAGCCTGCCCAAGCTCGGACAGACGTTCGACATTTCCCACCTGCCCTATTCGATGAAGATCCTGCTGGAGAATCTGCTCCGGCACGAGGATGGCGGCGTGACCGTCGGCAAGGACCACATCCAGGCCGTAGCCCAGTGGGACCCCAAGGCCGAGCCCGACATCGAGATTGCCTTCATGCCCGCCCGCGTGGTGCTGCAGGATTTCACCGGCGTGCCGTGCGTGGTCGATCTGGCCGCGATGCGCGATGCGGTGGTCAAGCTCGGCGGACGCCCGGAGCAGATCAATCCGCAGATCCCCTCCGAGCTGGTGATCGATCACTCGGTGCAGGTTGATGTGTTCGGTACGCCCGATGCGCTGGACCTCAACGGCAAGATCGAATTCCAGCGTAATCAGGAACGCTACGGCTTCCTGCGCTGGGGCCAGAAGGCCTTCGACAACTTCAAGGTAGTGCCGCCGAACACCGGCATCGTCCACCAGGTGAATCTGGAAAACCTGGCCCGCGTCGTCATGACTGCGGACAAGGATGGCAAGGCGGTGGCGTACCCGGACACCGTGTTCGGGACCGACAGCCACACCACCATGATCAATGGCATCGGCGTGCTCGGCTGGGGCGTAGGCGGTATCGAAGCCGAGGCCGCCATGCTCGGCCAGCCGTCGTCGATGCTGATCCCGCAGGTGGTCGGCTTCAAGCTGACCGGCCGCATGCCCGAAGGCGCCACCGCCACCGATCTGGTGCTGACCGTCACCCAGATGCTGCGCAAGCACGGCGTGGTCGGCAAGTTCGTGGAGTTCTTCGGCGAAGGTCTGCAGCATCTGCCGCTGGCCGACCGTGCCACGATCGGCAACATGGCGCCGGAGTACGGCGCGACCTGCGGCATCTTCCCGATCGATGAGGAATCGCTGACCTACCTGCGCCTGTCCGGCCGCAGCGAGGAACAGATCGCGCTGGTGGAGGCCTATGCCAAGGCCCAGGGCCTGTGGCACGACGCCAACACCGCGCACGCCAGCTACAGCGCCACGCTGGAACTGGACATGGGCGAGGTCAAGCCGTCGCTGGCGGGTCCCAAGCGCCCGCAGGACCGCGTGCTGCTGGAAGACGTCAAGCAGAACTACCGCGAGAATCTGGTCGGCCTGACCACCAACCGCGACAAGCGCAACGATGACGTCTCCACGTTCGTCAACGAAGGTGGCGGCGCGGCGGTCGGCAACGAACAGCTGGCCAAGGGCTACAGCGATGTCGAGCTGGATGGCCAGAAATTCCGTCTGAAGGATGGCGCGGTGGTGATCGCCGCGATTACCTCGTGCACCAACACCTCCAATCCGGCGGTGATGATCGGTGCCGGACTGCTCGCGCGTAACGCCGCAGCCAAGGGCCTGGACCGCAAGCCGTGGGTCAAGACCTCGCTCGGCCCAGGCTCGCGCGTGGTCACCGATTACCTGGAAAAAGCCGGTGTGCTCACCGAGCTGGAGAAGGTCGGGTTCTATGTGGTCGGCTATGGCTGCACCACCTGTATCGGCAACTCCGGCCCCCTGCCCACCGAAGTCAGTGCCGGCATCGCCGCCGGTGACCTGGTGGTGGCCTCGGTGTTGTCGGGCAACCGCAACTTCGAAGGCCGCGTGCACCCGGAAGTGAAGATGAATTACCTGGCCAGCCCGCCGCTGGTCGTCGCCTACGCCATCGCCGGCACCACCGATATCGACCTGACCACCGAGCCGCTGGGCACGGGCAGCGATGGCCAGCCGGTGTACCTGCGCGATATCTGGCCGAGCAACAAGGAAATCGGCGACGTGATCGCCGCGACCATCGGGCCGGAGATGTTCAAGAAGAACTATGCCGACGTGTTCAAGGGCGACACCCGCTGGAACACCATCAAGTCGCCCGATGGCGATCTGTACGAGTGGGACGGCAGCTCGACCTACATCAAGAACCCGCCCTACTTCGAGGGCATGACAATGGACGTCGGCCACATCGATGACGTGCACGGCGCGCGCGTGATGGGCCTGTTCGGCGACTCGATCACCACCGATCACATCTCCCCGGCCGGCAACATCAAGAAGGATTCCCCTGCAGGCCGCTTCCTGCAGGAGCGTGGCGTGCAGCCGGCCGACTTCAACAGCTACGGCAGCCGCCGCGGCAATGATGACGTCATGGTGCGCGGCACCTTCGCCAACATCCGGATCAAGAACCTGATGTTCGGCGGCGAAGAAGGCGGCAACACGCTGTACTTCCCGAAGGACGGCGGCGAGCCGCAGAAACTGGCGATCTATGATGCGGCCGTCAAGTACAAGGCCGAGGGCGTCCCGCTGGTGGTGTTCGCCGGCAAGGAATACGGCACCGGCTCCTCCCGCGACTGGGCGGCCAAGGGCACCAACCTGCTGGGCGTCAAGGCGGTGATCGCCGAGAGCTTCGAGCGCATCCACCGCTCCAACCTGGTCGGCATGGGCGTGCTGCCGCTGCAGTTCAAGAATGGCGAGAACGCACAGAGCCTGGGCCTGGACGGCTCGGAAGTGGTGGACATCACCGGCCTGGAGGATGGCGCCAGCAAGTCGGCCACCCTCACCGCCACCAAGGGCGATGGCACGAAGAAGACGTTCGAGGCGCATGTGATGCTGCTGACCCCGAAGGAGGTGGAGTACTTCAAGCACGGCGGCCTGTTGCAGTACGTGCTGCGCCAGCTGGCGGGGAAGAAGTAAGCCAGCCGCCGCGTTGCTGTGGCGTCGGGTCACGCCCACCGGTCGTGGTCCACACGGTAGCCCACGACCGTTGGTCGTGGGCATCGACCGGGCATGTCGCAAACAACGCGTCCTGGTGACCCTCTGCGGCCTTTCTTCACAGGCCCTTCGCGTTTCCCATTCGGGACGGTATGCTGCCGAGGCATGAAACGACGGATACTCTCCGTCATCGCGTTACATCATCCACGTTTCCTGGAGGGGGAATATGAGTCTGGAACGACCCTGGCTGCAGAGTTATCCCAAAGGCGTACCCGCCGAGATCGACGTCAACGAGTTCCATTCGGTCTCGGCCGTCTTCGACACCTCGGTGGCCAAGTTCCGCGACCGCCCCGCCTACTCCAGTTTCGGCAAGGTTCTGACCTACGGGGAAACGGACGCACTGGTCGAACAGTTCGCCGCCTACCTGCTCGGTGAGCTGCAGCTCAAGAAGGGCGACCGCGTTGCCCTGATGATGCCCAACTGCCTGCAGTACCCGATCGCGACCTTCGGCGTGCTGCGTGCCGGCCTGACCGTGGTCAACGTCAACCCGCTGTACACCGCCCGCGAGCTCAAGCATCAGCTGGTGGATTCCGGCGCGGCCGTGCTGGTGGTGGTCGACAACTTCTGCGACACCGTGCAGCAGGTCATCGCCGATACCCCGATCAAGCAGGTGGTGACCACCGGCCTGGGCGACATGCTCGGCGCCAAGGGCATCGTGGTGAACTTCGTGCTGAAGTACATCAAGAAGATGGTGCCCAACTACAGCCTGCGCGGCGCGATCCGCTTCAACCAGGCACTCAAGCTCGGCAGCCGCCACACCCTCCCCAAGGTCGAGATCGACCACGACGATGTCGCCTTCCTGCAGTACACCGGCGGCACCACCGGCGTGGCCAAGGGCGCGATGCTGACCAACCGCAACCTGGTCGCCAACATGCAGCAGGCCTCGGCGTGGATTTCCGCCTCGGGGATCGAGATGGGCAAGGAGGTGATCATCACCGCCCTGCCGCTGTACCACATCTTCGCGTTGACGGCGAACGGCCTGGTCTTCATGAAGTTCGGTGGCTGCAACTACCTGATCACCAATCCGCGCGACATGAAGGGCTTCGTCAAGGAGCTCAAGGCGACCCGCTTCACCGCGATCACCGGCGTCAACACGCTGTTCAACGGCCTGCTCAACACCCCCGGCTTCGACGAGATCGACTTCTCCTCGCTGAAGGTCACCCTGGGTGGCGGCATGGCGGTGCAGCGCGCCGTCGCCGAGCGCTGGAAGAAGGTCACCGGCGTGACCCTGGTCGAGGCTTATGGCCTGACCGAGACCTCGCCGGCCGCCTGCATCAATCCGCTCAGCCTGGCCGAGTACAACGGCGCGATCGGTCTGCCGATTCCGTCCACCGACGCCTGCGTCAAGGATGACAACGGTCAGACCCTGGCGGCCGGTGAAGTCGGCGAGCTGTGCATCAAGGGCCCGCAGGTGATGAAGGGTTACTGGCAGCGCCCGGAGGACACTGCACAGGCGGTCGATGCCGAGGGCTGGCTGCACACCGGCGACATGGCGCGGATGGACGAACAGGGCTTCTTCTACATCGTGGATCGCAAGAAGGACATGATCCTGGTGTCCGGCTTCAATGTGTATCCCAACGAGGTTGAAGACGTCATCGCGATGATGCCCGGTGTGCTCGAAGTCGCCGCAGTCGGCGTGCCCGACGAGAAGTCCGGCGAAGTGGTCAAGGTGGTCATCGTCAAGAAGGACCCCAACCTCACCGCCGAGATGGTCAAGGAACACGCGCGTGCCAACCTGACCGGCTACAAGCACCCGCGCATCGTGGAGTTCCGCAAGGAACTGCCGAAGACCAACGTGGGCAAGATCCTGCGCCGCGAACTGCGCGATACGCCCGCGCCGTAACGGTTCCCCAACGGCTGCATCTTCACAGGGCCCCTGCCGGCAACGGCGGGGGCCTTTTGCATTGCATGAGATGCCGGGGGTGTAGGATCGCGGCGTGTGGACCCGTCAGGCCCGCCGCCCACCGTCCTCCCAGCGGGCCAGCCTCCGAGGAAATCGCCATGAGCACCATTGAAAAGCTGCCCGTCAATCATCGCTACGCCACCATCCGCACCGCGACCACCGGCAACGACGATGCCCATTGGCTGTACATGCATGCCGATGCCTCCAGCGGCATCCGCCCGTGCTGCCGGAAGGACATGCTCGATGAGATGTGGAATTTCATGAGCGCGATCACCCGCACCCCCGCCGAACGCAACAGCGGCAAGCTGCGCCACTTCGTGCTGGCCTCCGATGCGAACGCCTACAACCTGGGCGGCGATCTGGATCTGTTCACCCGGCTGATCCGCGAGGGCAACCGCGACCGCCTGCTGACCTACGCGCAGCGCTGCGTGGAAGGCGTGCACCACCTGCACACCGGCTTCGGTGGCGACGTGCGCTCGATCGCGCTGATCCAGGGCGACGCGCTCGGCGGCGGCTTGGAGATGGCGCTGGCCTGCCACACCATCGTGGCCGAAGAAGGCTGCGGCATGGGCCTGCCGGAAGTGCTGTTCGGCCTGTTCCCGGGCATGGGCGCCTACTCGTTCCTGTGCAAGCGCGTGGCCCCGCAGCTGGCCGAGAAGATCATCCTGGACGGCCGCGTGTATTCCTCAGAAGAGATGTACGCGATGGGCGTGGTCGACGTGCTGGTGCCCAAGGGCCACGGCGTCAAGGCGGTCGAGGATCTGATCCGTCAGCATCAGCGCATTCCGCACTCGTACCTGGCGATGAATGCCGCGCGCAATCTGGCCCAGGCCGTGCGCTATGATGAACTGCTGGAGATCACCAAGGTGTGGGTCGATTCCGCACTCGCCCTGGGCGACAAATCGCTGCGCACCATGGACCGCCTGATCAAGGCCCAGACCCGCCGCGCCACCCTCGACGTCGCCTGAGTCCTCCCCTCCCCTGTGTTGTTCAAGCCCGGCTGCCGCCGGGCTTTTTTTCAGCGCATGTCGCCGCCGTCGTCGGCCTGCCCCTGCGCCTTGCGCTGGGCGCGTGCATCCAGTGCCTGGCGACCTTCCTTGATGCCTGTCTGGAGCAGGGTCATGCGCTGGCGCCACTCGCTCTTGAGCTGCCAGTCAGCCATGCGCATCAGATCGCCCGCACGGTTCGCCACGCGGACCAGGCCCAGGTTGCTGGCCACGCCCTTGATCGCATGCGCCTGCTCGCGGAAGTGCACCCAGTCGCCGCGCTCGCCATCGGCCAGCGCCACACCGATGCACTGTTCGGCGTCGGCCAGGCATTGGCGGATGAACTCGCGCTCGAAGCCATCGCCCATGCCCAGCGAGGCAAGCTCGTCCAGCACGCCCGGATCGAGCACGCCATCCAGGGCGGTGGCGGTGCGCACGATCGGTGCGCTGGCCTTGAGCTGGCCGTTGGAGGCGATGTCGGCCAGCACGTCCAGCAGCCGCACCGCGACCACCGGCTTGGCCAGGAAGGTGTGCGCACCGGCCTGGGTGCAGCGCTGGATCGCTTCGGGTGTCACGTCGGCGCTGAGGACCAGCACCGGCGTGCGTGGCCCACCGCCAGCCTGCATCACCCGCAGTTCCTTGAGCATGTCCAGGCCGCTCATGCCGGGCATGTGCAGGTCCACAATGGCCGCATCGAAGTCGCTCTCGGCCATCGCATCGAGCACCGCTTCGCCGCCATTGACGCACAACACCTTGTGGCCGGCCTTCTGCAGCAGCCGCTGCAGCACCATGCGGTTGGCCTCGTGATCATCAGCGACGAGGATCTGCATGCTGCGCACGCGGGCACGATGGCGCAGGAACGGGTCGGCAAACGCGATCACATTACCGCTGCTGTCCGGCAGCCCATCGCCGACCAGGGCGGGGGTGACCGTGCCCAGCGGCACGCGGGGCGGCGCGAACGGCACCTCGAACCAGAAGTGGCTGCCCTGCGGTGGATGGTCCTCGTAGCCGATCTCTCCGCCCATGGCCTCGACCAGGCCCTTGGCGATGGTCGTGCCCAGGCCGGTGCCTTCGTGGCGACGGGCCATGCTGACATCGGCCTGCTCGAACGCTTCGAACAGACGCGGGCGCATTTCAGCGGCGACGCCGATGCCGGTATCCAGGATATCGAAGCGCAGCCGCACGCCGCCGTTGGATTCGGCGTTGAGCACGCTCACCCGGATTTCGACCCGACCATGGTCGGTGAACTTGACCGCGTTGCCGGCCAGGTTGAGCAGGACCTGGCGCAGGTGCCCGACGTCACCGCGCAGCAGCGGCGGCACGGTCTCGGCCACCTTGACCCGGTAGTCCAGCCGCTTGCCCTTCGCCTGTGGCAGCAGGATCAGGCCGATGGCCTGGATCACATCGGCCAGCGCGAAATCCTCGGCGTTGACGCGCAGCTTGCCGGCTTCGATGGCCGAGATGTCCAGCACCTCCTCCACCAGCGCCAACAGGCTGCGTGAGGAGGCCTGGATGGTGTTGACGCACTCGCGCTGCTCTTCATCCAGCTTGGTGGTGGCCAACACTTCGGTCATGCCGGACAGGCCGTTGAGCGGCGTGCGGAACTCGTGGCTCATGTTGGCCAGGAAGCGGCTCTTGGCCTCGTTGGCACGGCGTGCCTCGGCCATGGTCCGGGTCAGCTGGCGCAGCAGCGTGGAGAAATACAGTGGCACCGCGGCCAGGCCCAGCCACAGACCGAACGCCAGGCGTGCGTTCTGCCCCCAGTACGGCGTCAGCAGCGCGGTACAGCCGAAACTCACCATGGCCATCGCCACGGCCACGTAAAGATAGTTGTTGCCGAACCGCATGCCGTTGCCGACGGTCACCCACATCACCACGATGTAGACCCAGGCCAGCGGCTCGCCCATCTGCACCATGCCTGCCGCGATCAGGCCGTAATCAGCCAGCATGCCGGCCACGCGCCGTGGGTCCGAGCGCCCCGGCCGCCAGAGCAGCCAACCAAACAGGCCCAGCGACAGGGTCAGCCCGGTCAATACGATCGCCAGCACGCCGTGGTACTGCGCCGACGGCAGGTCATGGCGCGGGCCGGGCATGAGGACATACAGCAGGATCACCGTGATCAGCGCGATCCGGACGATCGCCTGGCCATGCTCGGAATCCGGGCGTTGCGCCAGACGTTGCTTCAGGCGCGGGTACAGACGGCGCATATCACATCCCCGGGCGGGATGACGCGGTGGAGTGCTGTGCGCAGATGTCCTCGAGCTGGAGACGGCCGCGCATCAGGGCATCGACGCAGCGCGGATCGAACAACCGTCCACGCTGGGCGTACAGATAGGCCAGCGTGGCTTCCATGGTCCATGCTTCCTTGTACGGACGCGGTGAGATAAGTGCATCGAAGACATCGGCCACGGCCACGATGCGCGCTTCCAGCGGAATGGCGTCACCGACCAGCCCATCCGGGTAACCGCTGCCGTCGTACCGCTCGTGGTGACGCAGCGCGATCAGCGCGCCCACCTGGATGAAACGATTCTGGCTGCCACTCAACAGTTCGTAGCCGATGCGCGGGTGCCGGCGCATGATCGCCTGCTCCTCATCGTTCAACTTGCCCTGCTTGAGCAGCACGGCGTCGGGAATGGCGATCTTGCCCATGTCGTGCAGCGGCGCGGCCATCTCGATCAGCTTGACCTCTTCCTCCGGCAGCCCGAGCTGCTCGGCGATCAGGCCGGCCACGTGCGCCATGCGCTCCAGGTAGGCGCTGGTGCCGGCATCACGGAACTCGATCGCACGCGCCAGCCGCGAGAGCGTTTCGCGCTCGCGCTCTTCCACCTCGTGCATGCTGGCCAGCAGGCGCTGCTCCAGCGACAGCGCGCGTTGCTTGACGTTCTCCGACTGCTGGCGCAGCTGCAACAGGTTGTAGCAGCGCGCACGCAGTTCGCGCGGGCGGATCGGCTTGACCAGGAAGTCGATCACGCCGGCTTCCAGCGCGGCTTGGCGGATCGGCTCGTCGCCGACCACGGTAATCAGGATCACCGGGATGTCACGGTGCTTGGGCAGGCGACGGAAACGGCGGGCAAACTCCAGCCCATCCATCTCCGGCATGCGGTAATCGAGCAACAGCAGATCCACGGCATGCGACTCGCACCAGGCGAGCGCCGTCAGTGGATCGCCGAAGTCGTGCACGGACAATTCCGGCGCAATGTCCTCAATGACATGGCGCAGCATGGTACGCGCGGACGTCTGATCGTCAACGATGACAATATTCAAGGCTGCTTCTGCCTTCTTCCTTGACCACACTGGAACATGCTGCGGAGAGGATACTCCGCCGCTCTGGACACTGGCACCTTGCATGGGTCCGCCTCCCGTCATGAACACCCCAGTTCATGATCGTCGTCACAGTGTGATGCCAGTGTAGGCACCTCCTGCAACCCGTCATGGTCCGTGGCCATCACGCCATAGCACCTGGCTAAGGCCACGCAGAAACCATACTCGCGCGGCCACGGGAGCGGAACCCCCATCCGGACGTGCCCCAAGCACGCCCGGACGTACGTCTCAGTTTTCGGGACGCATATACGGGAACAGCAACACGTCACGGATCGAGCTGCTGCCGGTGAGCAGCATCACCAGCCGGTCGATACCGATGCCCAGGCCGCCGGTCGGCGCCATGCCGTACTCCAGCGCGCGGATGTAATCGGCGTCGTAATGCATGGCCTCGTCATCACCGCCCTCCTTCGCCGTGACCTGGGCCTGGAAACGGGCCGCCTGGTCTTCCGGATCATTCAGCTCGGAGAAGCCGTTGGCCAGCTCCTTGCCGTTGATGAACAGCTCGAAGCGGTCGGTATAGCCCGGCTGGTCATCATTGGCACGGGCCAGCGGCGAGACTTCCACCGGGTGGTCGGTAATGAAGGTCGGCTGGATCAAGGTGTGTTCGACCGTGGCTTCAAAGATCTCCAGCAGCAGCTTGCCCCAGCCATAGGACGGCTTGATGCGGATCTTCAGGCGCTCGCAATGGGCCACCAGCGCATCGCGATCGGTGCAGTCGGCCGCACTGATCTCCGGGTTGTGGTGACGCACCGCCTCGTCCATGCGCCAACGGCGGAAGGCCGGGGCCAGATCGATCGTGGCGCCGTCCCATTCCACCGTGGTGGTGCCCAGCACCTTGCTGGCCACGTCACGGATGACGCCTTCGGTCAGGTCCATCACTTCGGTGTACGTGGCGTAGGCCTCGTACAGCTCCATCATGGTGAATTCCGGGTTGTGGCGGGTGCTGACGCCTTCATTGCGGAAGTTGCGGTTGATCTCGTACACGCGCTCCAGCCCACCCACGACCAGGCGCTTGAGGTACAGCTCCGGGGCCACGCGCAGGTACAGGTCCAGGTCCAACGCGTTGTGGTGGGTGGTGAACGGCTTGGCCGTGGCGCCGCCGGGGATGTAATGCATCATCGGCGTTTCGACTTCCAGGAAGTCGCGGTTGTCCAGCCAGGCGCGCATGGCGCGGATGATCCGCGAGCGCTTGATGAACACCTCGCGCGACTCCGGGGTCACAATCAGATCGACGTAGCGCTGGCGGTAGCGCTGCTCCACGTCGGCCAGGCCATGCCACTTGTCCGGCAGCGGGCGCAGCGACTTGGTCAGCAGGCGGATGCTGGTGGCCTTGACCGACAGCTCACCGGTCTTGGTGCGGGTCAGCCCACCCTCCACGGCGATGATGTCACCCACGTCCCAGCCCTTGAAGGCGGTGTAGGCCTCACCCAGGGTGCTGCCCTGCAGGAACAGCTGGATGCGGCCGGACTCGTCCTGGATCTGGGCGAAGCTGGCCTTGCCCATCACGCGCTTGGCCATCAGGCGGCCGGCCATCTTGACCTGGCGGTCACTGGCTTCCAGTGCTTCGGCGGTCCACTGTTCTGCATCGGCGAACTCGGCCTGCAGGGTGCCGGCGAAATGCTCGCGGCGGAAATCGTTCGGGTAGGCGATGCCCTGCCCGCGCAGGGCGGTCAGTTTCGCGCGGCGCTCGGCGATGAGGCTGTTCTCGTCGACGGGGGGCTGCGGCGCGGCGGTCTGATCGTTCATGGCGTGGGTCTATGTATGTCGGGGGGAGGTACGGTCCCCGCCATCATGCCGATGGTCGGGGCGGAATGCGAAACCGGGCGTGGCCCGGGCACAACGGATCGGGGCCGCACGTGGCGGCCCCGACGGTCAGGCGTCGGTGCGTTTGGCACCCACGGCCAGGCCGGACTTCAGGCTGGCTTCGACGAATTCGTCGAGGTCGCCATCCAGCACCTTCTGCGTATCGGAGCGTTCGATGCCGGTGCGCAGGTCCTTGATACGGCTCTGGTCGAGCACGTAGTTGCGGATCTGGCTGCCCCAGCCGATGTCGGACTTGGTGGCTTCCACCGCGTCGCGCTCGGCGTTGCGCTTCTGGATTTCCAGCTCGTAGAGCTTGGCGGCCAGCATCTTCATCGCGTTGTCGCGGTTCTGGTGCTGGCTGCGGCCGGTCTGGCAGGCCACGACCGTGTTGGTCGGGATGTGCGTGATACGCACCGCCGATTCGGTCTTGTTGACGTGCTGACCACCCGCGCCGGAGGAGCGGTACACATCGGTACGCAGGTCGGCCGGGTTGATGTCGATTTCGATGTTGTCGTCGACTTCCGGCGACACGAACACCGAGGTGAAGCTGGTGTGGCGGCGGTTGTCCGAATCGAACGGCGACTTGCGCACCAGCCGGTGCACGCCGGTTTCGGTCTTCAGCCAGCCATAGGCGTAATCGCCTTCCACGCGCAGCGTGGCCGACTTGATGCCTGCGACGTCGCCGCCGGAGACTTCCATCAGCTCGGTCTTCCAGCCACGCGATTCGCACCAGCGCAGGTACATGCGCAGCAGGATTTCGGCCCAGTCCTGGGCTTCGGTACCGCCGGCACCGGCCTGGATGTCGACGAAGGCCGCCGCAGTATCCATCTGCCCGGAGAACATGCGCTGGAATTCCAGCTGTTCGACGTGCTTCTGGTACTTGTCCAGATCACTGACCACGGCCAGGGCGGTTTCTTCGTCCTGTTCGCTTTCGGCCAGTTCCAGCAGTTCGCCCGACTCGGTCAGGCCGTCGAGGATCGTGGCGATGCCGCCGACGGTCTTCTCCAGATTGGCGCGTTCGCGGCCAAGGTTCTGGGCGTACTCGGCGTTGTTCCAGATATCCGGGTTTTCCAGTTCCCGGGTTACTTCTTCCAGACGCTCTTTCTTGGCGTCGTAGTCAAAGATACCCCCTGAGCGAGAGCACGCGATCGGTGAGATCGGTGATGCGCTGGCGGACAGGATTGAGCTCGATCATGTCGGCGATTAATGCATGCGAAAAGACTGTCCATCATAGCCTATCCGGGGCTTGCCCGGCCAAGCCCGCGGGGTGCCGGCCCCCGTGCGCATTGACCTCACGCCGCCCCCTGCACGGCCAGCGCCTGCCGGAACGAGGGCAGCTGGCGGCGGCTGCACGGCACCCGGCCGCCATCGTCCATGTGCAGCAGGGCCTCGCCCCCGTCCAGCGGCTCGATCGAGACCAGGTGCCGCACGTTCACCAGCCAGCTGCGGTGGGCACGCACGAAGATCCCCGGATCCAGTCGCTCTTCCAGCGCCGCCATGGTGCTGCGCAGCGGGTAATCGTGCCCGCGCACCCGCAGATTGACGTAGTTGCCCGCGGCCTGGGCGTACTCGATATCACCGGTGGCGACCAGGAAGTCGCGGCCCAGCTTGCGCACCAGGAACCGCTCCGGACGCTCCACGGCGTCCACCGGGGGAGCATCGTCCGGCGCGGCCAGCAGATGCGCTTCGCCCTGCCGGCGCCGCCCGAACCAGCTGAAGAAGTGCTCGATCGCCACGAAGGTGAAGAAGGCACGGACATCCTTGAGGTACTCGTACAACAGGCGTACCGGCCAGGTGGCATCGTCCTGGTAGTGGTAGCCGAGCGCGGCATAGGCGAGATGGCGCAGCCCCATCATCCCGGTGACATGCACCAGCGACCACGCCACGCTGGCCAACAGATACAGCGGCAGCCGTCGTTTCCAGGTATCGGTGTGCAACGGCCAACGCTGGCAGCCCCACCACAGGACCGGCAGCGTCAGCAGGATCATCGTGACGCTGCTCAGCTCCCAGATCATCGGCTGCCACAGCCCCAGGTCTTCGCCACGGCGACCCGCATCCATCACTTCCACCAGCGCATTGGCTACCGCGGTGGTCAGCAGGATCACCGACCACACCAGCATCCGCGCACCCGGTCGCCACCGCGCGGCACGTCCGTTCGCCATTGAATCATCCATTTGCAAAGGGTCGTCAGGGTGTCTCATCCCCGCATGGTAGTGCGCCCCACCCGTCCCTTGGCGACCGCCATTCGTCACTTGGCGCGGCGTCGCCTGGTTGCGCCCTCTTTTCGGACTGCGCCGGCAGACGCTATCGTTGCCGGTGACGCGGGCGGTGGCCCGGCACTGAGGAATACGGATGTTCCAGACCCATTGGCATGTGTGGCTGCAGTCGTTCTTCGATGCAGCATGGATGTTGCCGCTCATGCGCTTTGTCAGCACGCTGGGCTACGAGTGGGCCTACGTCCTGCTGATCGTGGTGTGCGGCTTCGGGATACGCCTGCGTGCCGGGCTGGGCGTGATGTTCGCGGTGCTGCTGATGTCGATGGCCACGCACGCGATCAAGCAGGGTGCTGCCCTGCCCCGCCCCAGCGATGTCGACATCCACGTGCTGGACAAGGGCCGCCCTGGCCATGCACTGGTGGCCGATGGCGCTGCCGGATCGTTCTGGTCGCTGCCGACCGATGAAGCCATTGCAGCGTTGCGTGCGCAGCCGGATCCGGACTACGGGTTCATCAGTGGTCATGTGGGCGTGGCCACGGCGGCGATGACGGCGCTGGTGCTGTGCTTCTGCATCCGCAGCCGCGGCTGGCGGCTCGCCCTGTTGATCGGCTGGCCGCTGCTGATGGCGCTGTCACGCATGTACCTGGGCCGGCACTTCCTGTCCGATGTGCTGGGCGGCTGGCTGGTCGGAATGGCCTTGGGCTGGTTTGCCTGGCAGTGCCTGCCCACCCCCGCACATCACAATAGAACGCGTTACCTGCTCCTTGCCACGCTGGGCGTTGGGGTGACGGCAGCGGCGTTGACCGGCGACCTCGTCCCGGCAGACAGCGCGGGGCGTTACCTGGGTCTGATGCTGGTCTTTGCCTTCCTGCACTGGCGCGCCTGGCCGCTGGATCCGCACGCGCCGTGGCAGCGGATCGGGCGGGTGCTCGCCGTGATCGGGTTGTATCTCATCATCAGCCCGGTGCTTGAGGCGGTTGCCACTGCACTGGCACTGCCTGACACGGCGGTGGTGGAGGTAGTGTTCAACGCCATCGGCAACGCGGCGATCTTCATCGGCGGCATCGCCTTGGCGGGGTATTGGCCGCTCACTTCACCTCGAACTCCCCGACCAGCACCGTCTCCGCCTGGTCCTTCAACCGAAGCGTGACCTGCTGGTCGCGCTGGTCGCGGCTGCCCCACTTCGTGCTCAGGCGCAGCATCAACGTGGTGGCGCCGGTGACCAGCTGCTCGCGGCTGCCGAAGTAGTTCGCTTCGATCTTGTAGGTGCCGGGCTTGGCATCACGCAACGAGAACTGCTCCGGTCCATAGCCGCCGGTGAAGTCCTGCGACATCTGCCCGCCCTGGTAGGTCAGCCGGTTGCCGTAGTAGGCGCGCTCGCCATTGGGATCGGTGACCCACAGGTCCATGTCGCTGTTGTCGCTGTCCCAGCTCAGCACCACGCGCAGGTCCAGCGGCATCGCACGGCGCAGGCGCGGGTCGATGGCCGAGGCGTCGACGCGCTCGCGTGCGATCAGTCGGGTCAGTTCATCCAGCGCGATCAGCGAGATGCCGTCGAAGCGACCATCCCACGGGCGCACCACCACTTCATACAGCGATGCCACCGCCGCCTGGTACTGCCCGGCTGCTTCCAGCGCCAAGCCGAGGTCACGGAAACTCTGCGGCTCCTCCTCTCCCATCGCCAACACCTGCCGGAACACCGGCACAGCCAGCGCCGGCGCCTTGGCCTGCATCAGGCGATAACCAAGCACGCGCAGCACGTGGCGGTTTTCCAGGTCCATCTCGGCGAGGTTGGAGAGCACGCGCAGCGCGAGATCACGCTGTCCGCTGGCCAGCAGGAGATCGGCCACGTCCAGATAGAAGGCGCTGCTACCAGCGTGCTGTTCGCGCTCCTGCAGATACAGCGGATACAGCTGCGCCGGCGTGGCGTGGCGCAGACGGCGCGCGTAGGGCGAGTCGGGCGCCCACGGCGCCAGGGTCAGGGTGATCTGCCCGCGGTTGGCTTTGGGGGCCGATTTGGCGAGGCGCTCGCTCGAGGCGTCGGCCTGGTCCGCGACCAACGAAGCCGTCATCTCCACCCTGTCCAAGGCCATCGAAGCCGAAGGCGCCGGCGGTGGCGGCGCCATCGCCATGGCGACCGGTGCGGCGACGGACCGCGATTCCGGCTTGGGCCGCGGCGGCGCACCCTTGGGCCAGCGCGTGTTCCACCACTGTTCGCGCTCGGCGAACTGGCGGGCGATGCCATCCAGGCGGCGCTTCCGCTCGCTTGCCACATCCGCCACCGTCAACGCATGGCGCTGGTCGTAGGCCGCGCGCAACGGGGCCGGCGGACGGATGCCGTAGCGCAGGTAATCCTCCAGCGTCTCCAGCACCAGCAAGGACGTATCGGCGGTCACCACGCCGAACCGCTCCGCCAGCGCTTGGGCGTCCTGCGCCCTCGCGGGGTCCGCCGCCAGGGCTGCCAAGCGGGCATTCGCCCACGCGTGGGCGACCAGGCCGCCTTCCGCCCCCCGTGCGTTCGCGACGTTGAGGGTGATCGGCTGCGGATCGCTGCCGCCACCGCGCAGAGACAGCAGCACCGTCGCATCGGGACGCAGCACACGACCGGTGACACGGATCCAGCCCTGTGTGGCGCTGGAGACATCCACGCCCACGTCCTCCACGCCGCGTCCCACGACATCGGCCACGTCGACCGGCTGCTGGAGCAGCAGCGGCATCACGCTTGGCACCTCCGCCTCGCTACTCACCTGCAGCAGCTGACCGTGATGGGCGCTGGTCCAGGCGCGCAGGCGCGGCGTGTCGGTCTTCGCACCGGCGCTGCTCAGCGCATACAGGCGTTGATCGGGCGACAGCGTGGGCAGCGTCTGGCTGCCGTAGTTGGCCAGGCCATCGCTGACCAGCAGGTACTCGCCGATGGCCGGGTTCGGCATCCAGTCGCCCAGTGCACTGGCGCCATCGTTGGGCAGTGCCTGCAGGTACTCGCGCAGTGCTGACCAGTCGCCTTTGTTGACGGTGAACTCCCGCGGCGTTTCGCTGCGGTCACGCAGCACGGTCAACTGGACCTGACCGGTGCCGAGGGCGTTGAAGTAGCGATCCAGCACCGCCAGTTCGGCCGCGCGGTCGCGTGACCCTGCCGAGCCCGACGCGTCCCAGAGCAGGCCGATGCGCCGAGGCAGAACGCGCGGCGCAGTGGACGCACGCACCGGCACGCTGGCCAGCAGATAGCGCTGCCCCTCATGCAGACCGGTGACCACGTCAGTGCTGCGCGCGAGCGGAAGGTTCCACTGCAGCTGTGCAGGCAGATCCGCGCCCCGCCCCTGCCACTGCGCCGCATAGACGCCGGTCTTCACTGTGAATCCCAGTGGATTGGCGCCCACGGCGACCGGCTTGCCCGTCCCGCTCGCCTCGAGCTTCACCGTCACCTGCTCGGCCTGGCGTGCGAAGAACACGGGCAGTGACCACTGCAGGCCCTGCGGAACGGTCGACAGGCTGTCGCGCAGCACCAGACGGACGCGACGCTCACCACGCGCCGGGATGGGATAGAGCCGCAGCCGGAACTGATTGCCGGCGGTCTGTTCCAGCAGCCCCGGATCCACCTGGCGGCGCTCGATCGCCTCGAACACCTGGCGGCCCTGCGCCTTGGGGACCGGCACCGCGTCGCGCAGCTCACCGTCGATATCCAGTGCGAACCCGGCCACCTGTTGGCCCGCGGCCAGCGGGAATGCCAGCTGCCCTTCCAGCACCCGCGCGTTGGGATTGTGGAAGGTCAACTCGATCGTGGTTTCACCCAGCCCCGCCATGACACGGCTGTCGATACGGGCCTCGGTCAGCCGCACCGGCACCTCGGCGCCGGCCACCTGCAGGATCGGTGGTCGTGGCGGCGGCAACCGCCGCGGCTGGGCGTGCACGCTGGGCAGCTGCCAGCACAGCAGCGCGAGCAGACCGATACTGCGCAGTGCGAGTCCCATGTGACGCTCCTGATCCGATGACACCTCATTGAACGCACGGCGCACGAGAACGGGGTTGAGCGGCGGCAATCGCCTGTTCCGGTCATGGACGCCTCATCCGTGCTGGGCCAAGATCGCCCTCCACGGATTGATGGACCAAGGATGCCGCATGCGCCTGTTGTTGACCGCCCCGCTGTTGATGGGGCTCACCCTGCCCGGTTACGCCGCCGCCCCCATCGAGGGCGTGACGTTCACCCACCACGACTGGACGCTGGCCTGCGACAACACCCGTACCTGCCGCGCCGCCGGTTATCAGGCCGACGACAATGGCGGCGACCCGGTCTCGATCCTGCTCACCCGCGCGGGCGGGCCGGACCAGCCGGTGCAGGCTGAGCTGATGCTCGGCCAATACGACGACAACACCGCCACCCGGCGGCTCAGCCTGCAGATCAACGGCACCTCGCTGGGCCCGATGCAGTTCGATGCCGCCGATGGCACCGCCACCTTTTCCGCAAAGCAGCTCGCTGCCCTGCTTACCTCGCTCACACGCAACAGCCGCATCGAGCTGATCGGCGACGATGGCGCGCGCTGGACGGTCTCTGATCAGGGCGCCTCGGCCGTGCTGTTGAAGATGGATGCGTTCCAGGGTCGCCTTGGCACACCCGGCGCGTTGACGCGCAAGGGCTCCCTCGCCGAATCCTCGGTGCCGCCCGCACTGCCGGTGCCGGTCGTGCAGCTGGGCAAGCCGGTGGCAACCCGCCCGGCGGACACCGCGCTGGCCGCATCACCGGCGCTGCGTGCCGCCCTCACAGCAGTGACTTCAGCCGACGATTGCGAAGCGCTGGGACCCAGCGGCAGCCTGTCACCCGGCGAGGAACCCGAAGCGCTGACGGTGCAGCGGCTCAGCGCCGACAAACTGCTGGTCTCGCTGAGCTGCTGGCGCGGCGCGTACAACACCGGTGGCGGCTATTGGGTGATCAACGACCGCGCGCCGTACCAGCCGCGGCTGGTCACCACGGCAGCGGTCGGTGATGAGGTCCGCACCATCCAGGAGGCGCACAAGGGCCGTGGCCTTGGCGATTGCTGGTACTCCACCACCTGGGGCTGGACCGGCACGCAGTTCGTCAGGACCGCCGACAGCAGTACCGGGTTGTGCCGCCTGGTGTCCGCCGGTGGCGCTTGGGAAATGCCGACGCTGGTGACCAAGGTGCAGGAGTAAACCACTCGATCGACGCGATCACCGTTGATCCGGCGATGCTCAGTCGTCGCCGTCTTCCCAGCCGTCGAAGGGGAACAGCGCGGGAAGAATCGTTTCCATGACCGCCATGCTCTGCATCACGGCGTGGTCGGCCGAGTATGGGCGCGAGAATACGGCGTGATGTGCGTGCACAGGCCTGTCCGGTGCGCTGGACAGATGTTCGACGTAGGCGGCCAGCAGGCGTTGCGCGGCCTGTTGGCGATCCGTCCCCTCCGGCGCCACACGCAGCGCTGCATGCACGGGACGCAACGCGGCCGAATCGGGCAGCTGGCAGGTATACGCCAGCGTACCGGTCTGATCGTCGGCATCCCGGTAGTCGTCCGGGTCGTCCGAAGGCTGGTAGGCCGTGGCCACGCAGCGGGTCCTGCTCAGCCGCGCCATCACCGCGGCAACCGCATCGTCGACTGTGATCGGACCGGTGGACGCGCCGTCTCCGCCCTCGATCCGTGCGGCCAGTTCCTGCCGCAACAACCATGCCACGCTCTGGCGCGAGCCTTCCAGGTCGGGGAATTCGAATCCCTCGCGGGCGGAGAGTTCGGTGCGTGCGGTCTGGTCACCCTGCAGCACGATGCGGCTCTGCAGATCGAAACGTTCGATGGGCGACAGGCGCAGGTGGGTCTGCGCGGTGCGGCTCAGGTCAGGCATCCGCGCAGTGCTCCACGATCAGCTGGATCGCGCCGCCGCCCCGATAGTCATCGCTGACCAGCCGGTAGGCAATATGCACCTCGTTGGCCGGCGCATTGCCGGTCCACCCACTGAAGTGGATGGCGCTGACCGGCTCGGCACGGCCCGGCACGCGCAGACTCAGCTTCAGGTGCTTCTCTTTGAGCACCTGCCAGCGCGCGACCTGGAAGTGACCATCGAACAAGGGCTCCGGGAAGCCCTGCCCCCACGGCCCGGCCAGACGCAGCGCCTCGGCATGGGCGAAATCCAGCTCCTGCGGCAACAGCTCGCCATCGGTCAGCAGCAGCTGCTGCAGCGACAGCGGATCCAGCGTGCGCTCCACCACGTCCACGAAGGCCTGCTCGAACGCGGCCAGCTGCGCGTGCGGCAGGCTCAGGCCCGCAGCCATGGCGTGGCCACCGAATTTGTCGATCAGACCCGGGTGCGCCGCATTGACCAAGGCCAGCGCGTCGCGGATATGGAAGCCGGGAATCGAGCGCGCCGAGCCACGCAGCGAATCGCCGCCGGGCTCTGAAGGTGCGAACGCGATCACCGGCCGGTGCAGCCGATCCTTCATCTTGGACGCCACCAGCCCGACCACGCCGGGATGCCATTCGGCATCGAACAGGCAGGCCGCAACCGGGCGCACGCCCTCGGCGCTGAGCACTGCACGGGACACTGCCAGCTCCGCGTCGTCGGTCATCAACTGCTGGACCGCACGGCGCTCGGTGTTGATCGACTCCAGCGTCGTGGCGATCTCACGCGCGTGGGCGCGGTCTTCGGTGAGCAGCAGCTCGATGCCCAGCGCCATGTCTTCCAGCCGGCCAGCGGCGTTCAACCGTGGGCCGAGCGCGAAACCGATGTCACTGCCGGTCAGCCGCGAGGCGTCACGCCCGCTGGCTTCGATCAGCGCCTGCAGGCCGACGCAGCCCTTGCCGCTGCGCAGCCGGCGCAGGCCGGCCGAGACCAGGGCGCGGTTGTTGTCATCCAGCGCGACCAGATCGGCGACCGTACCCACCGCGACCAGGTCCAGCAGGGTCAGCAGGTCCGGCTCTGGTGCCGTGGCATACGCACCCTGCTCGCGCAGGTGGCGGCGCAACGCCATCAATACATAGAAGATCACCCCGACGCCGGCCAGTGCCTTGCTGGGGAACGCATCGCCGCTGATGTTGGGGTCGACGATGGCATCGGCCGGCGGCAGATGTTCGCCCGGCAGATGGTGATCGGTGACCAGCACCTTCCAGCCCAGTGCCTTGGCCGCGTTGACGCCAGCGTGGCAGGCGATGCCATGGTCGACGGTGACCAGCAGGCCTGGATTGAGCGGGGCCAGTTCGGCCACCAGCGATGGCGACAACCCATAGCCATGCAGCATGCGGTTGGGTACCGCGTGCACCACATCGTGCGCGCCGAGCATGCGCAGACCGCGCACCCCGACCGCACAGGCGGTGGCACCATCACAGTCGAAATCGCCGACGATCAGGATGCGTTCGTTGTTGGCGATCGCATCGGCCAGCAGCGTTACCGCGGCCTGCATGCTGCCCAGCAGATCCGGCGCATGCAGCTGGGCCAGCTTCGGCTGGGCCTGCGCAGCATCGGTCACCCCGCGTGCGGCGTACAACCGCTGCAGCAACGGCAACATGGATGACGGCCACTCGCTGACGGCGGCGGCAGGACGGCGCTGGATACGGGGTGCTTCAGACTGGGTCAAAACAGGCTCGATCGATGACGTTCGCGAGCATGATACCGCCCCGCTACCGGTAGAGCCGGCCGCTGGCCGGCTGTCCTTCGCGACGCACTCAGAGGTCGTGCAGCTGCAGCGGCTTCTTCCAGAACCGCCAGCGCTGGGTCTTGTCGATCTCCACGCGGGCGCCGTCCTCGAAATCCAGCACCAGACGCTTCAATTCCCCGCGCGTGATCGCCGCCAGCAACGGGCGGATCGCCTCATTGCCCAGCTGTTCCAGCGAACGCAGCTGACGCAGGTCCACCAGGGCATCCACCGTCTGCTCGCCATCGGCCTGCAGACCCGCAGCCTTGGCCAGCGCCTGCAGCAGCGCATCGCGGCTGCGGACCTGGGCATGCGCGGTGGTCACACGCTCGGGCAGCTCGCCGCCGCCCCAGAACCACAGCGAGTTGATCGCACGTTTGCCGTCGGCCACGCGCTGCTGGTTCCACTCGTGCTGGTGCAACACCACCTGCGCTTCGGTCAGCAGAGCGCGCCAACGGCGGCCCGCATCGCCTTCAGGCAGATGGGCAAACAGATCATCGCCGAGCACTTCATCGGGCTCGGCGAAGAAGGGCAGCGTGGTGCCTGGCGGCAGGCGCAGATACCAGCGCGACGGCACCGGTGCATCCAGCACGAAGCCGTAGCCGGCAAACAACGGCTGCAACGCGGGCAGCAGCTGCATCACATCGGCCAGATCGGGGCGCAGGGTATCCCCGTGCCCCATCAGGCGTGCGCCATGCATGTCCGGCACCACATTGGCCGGATCCGCCCGCAGCCACACGGATTGGTCGGCATCGCCGACATCCAGCTCACGGGTCAGGGCTGCCGCGGACCACGCGTCCGGCTGCGTCTGGAAATGCCGACGCAGTTGGGCGCGTTCGCCTGCCTCGGCGCTGCGGCGCTGCGCACGCCCCAGCGCCTTGGCGACGTCATCAGGCAACGGCGCCGCCGGAAACCGGCTGCGCGCCGGCAGCAACAACGTCGCCGTGGCCATCGCCGTCAGTCCAGGTACTGGACGCTGACGATTTCGTACTCGCGCTGGCCGGCCGGTGCGTCGATGGTGACCGCATCGCCTTCCAGCTTGCCGATCAAGGCACGGGCCAGCGGCGAGGAGATCGCGATCAGGCCCAGCTTGATGTCCGCTTCCAGGTCGCCAACGATCTGGTAGCGCTTCTCTTCATCATTCTCCACGTCCGACAGCTCGACCGTGGCGCCGAACACCACCTTGCTGCCGGCGTTGAGCTTGGTGATGTCGATGATCTCGGCATGCGAAAGCTCACCTTCCAGCTGCTTGATGCGGCCTTCGATGAAGCCCTGCTCTTCGCGCGCGGCGTGGTACTCGGCGTTCTCTTTCAGATCGCCGTGCTCGCGCGCTTCGGCGATCGCCGCGATGACCTTCGGGCGCTTGACCGACTTCAGGTGGTCAAGCTCTTCGCGCAGACGCTGCGCGCCCTTCAGGGTGATCGGTGCTCTCATGCGTTCAACTCCTTGTGCAGTTCCTGCAGCGACCAGACGGGGCCGGTACCGCGGAATTCCAGTGATTGCACCAGCGCCATGGCGCCGGCGATGGTGGTCGAATAGGTCACGCGATGCTGAAGCGCTTCGCGACGGATCGAGAACGAGTCATTGATCGCCGCACGACCTTCGGTCGTGTTGACGATGTAGACGATCTCGCCGTTCTTGATCGAATCGACGATGTGCGGACGGCCTTCGACCACCTTGTTGACGATTTCGCAGGTCATGCCGTGCTCCTGCAGCCACGCGCCGGTGCCACGGGTGGCGACCAGGGTGTAGCCGCGCTCGACCAGTGCCTTGGCGACCGGCAGCACGCGCTTCTTGTCTGGATCACGGACCGACACGAACGCCTTGCCCAACGGCGGTGCCTTGATGCCACCGGCTTCCTGCGCACGCGCGAAGGCGGCGCTGAAGCTGCGGCCTACGCCCATCACCTCACCGGTGGAGCGCATCTCCGGCCCGAGGATCGGATCGACGCCCTGGAACTTGGCGAACGGGAAGATCGCTTCCTTGACCGAGTAGTAGCCCGGCACGATTTCCTTGGTCGCGCCCTGCTCGGCCAGCGTCTTGCCGGCCATGCAGCGCGCGGCGATCTTGGCCAGCGGCATGCCGGTGGCCTTGGAGACGAACGGCACGGTGCGCGAGGCACGCGGGTTCACTTCCAGCAGGTAGACGATGTCTTCGCCGTTCTCACCCGTCTGGATCGCGAACTGGGTATTCATCAGGCCGACCACGTTCAGGGCCTTGGCCAGCTCGACCACCTGGCGACGCAGCTCGGCCTGGGTTTCAGCCGACAGCGAGTACGGCGGCAGCGAGCAGGACGAATCGCCCGAATGCACGCCGGCTTCTTCGATGTGCTCCATCACGCCGCCGATCAGCACGTTGCCGTCCTTGTCGGCAATGATGTCCACGTCCACTTCCACCGCGTTGTCCAGGAAGCGGTCCAGCAGCACCGGCGAATCGTTGGAGACCTTCACCGCGTCGCGGACGTAGCGCGCCAGATCGGATTCACCGTAGACGATCTCCATCGCGCGGCCGCCCAGCACGTAGCTCGGGCGCACCACCAGCGGGTAGCCGATCTCGCGGGCCAGCAGCAGGGCTTCCTGGTCGTTGCGGGCGATGCGGTTTGGCGGCTGCTTCAGGCCGAGCTTGTCGACCAGCTGCTGGAAACGCTCGCGGTCTTCGGCCAGATCGATGGAGTCCGGCGAGGTGCCGATCACCGGCACGCCGTTGGCTTCCAGCGCGCGCGCCAGCTTCAGCGGGGTCTGGCCACCGTACTGCACGATCACGCCCTTCGGCTGCTCCAGCTCGACGATTTCCAGCACGTCTTCCAGCGTCAGCGGCTCGAAGTACAGGCGGTCGGAGGTGTCGTAATCGGTGGAGACGGTTTCCGGGTTGCAGTTGACCATGATGGTTTCAAAGCCATCATCGCGCAGCGCCAGCGCGGCGTGCACGCAGCAGTAGTCGAACTCGATGCCCTGGCCGATGCGGTTAGGACCGCCGCCCAGGATCATGATCTTGTCGCGGTTGCTCGGCGCCGCTTCGCACTCGTCCTCATAGGTCGAGTACAGGTACGCGGTGCTGGTGGCGAACTCGGCGGCGCAGGAATCTACGCGCTTGTACACCGGGCGCACCTTGTGGGCACGACGCAGCGCGCGCACGGCCGCTTCGTTGGTGCCGGTCAGCTCGGCCAGGCGGGCGTCGGAGAAACCGGCGCGCTTGAGCTTGCGCAGGCGCACGGCGTCCAGCGCATCGATGCCGTCGGCGGCCACCTCGGCCTCGGCCTGGATGATTTCTTCGATCTGGTCCAGGAACCACGGGTCGATGTGCGACAGCGCGAAGACGTCTTCCACGCTGAAGCCGGCGCGGAATGCATCACCCACGAAGAACAGGCGCTCCGGGCCCGGGGCCTTGAGCTCGCGCTTGATGGTGGTGATGTCGTCTTCGTTGGACAGGTCCAGACCGGTCGGGTCCAGGCCGATCTTGCCGGTTTCCAGGCCACGCAGCGCCTTCTGCAGCGACTCCTGGAAGGTGCGGCCCATCGCCATCACCTCGCCCACCGACTTCATCTGGGTGGTCAGGCGCGCATCGGCCGCCGGGAACTTCTCGAAGGCGAAGCGCGGGATCTTGGTGACGACGTAATCGATCGACGGCTCGAACGAGGCCGGGGTCAGGCCGCCGGTGATTTCGTTCTTCAATTCGTCCAGGGTGTAACCCACGGCCAGCTTGGCCGCGACCTTGGCGATCGGGAAGCCGGTGGCCTTGGAGGCCAGCGCCGAGGAACGCGACACGCGCGGGTTCATTTCGATCACCACCACGCGGCCGGTGGTCGGGCTGATGCCGAACTGCACGTTCGAGCCGCCGGTATCCACGCCGATCTTGCGCAGCACGGCGATGGAGGCATCGCGCAGGCGCTGGTATTCCTTGTCGGTCAGGGTCTGGGCCGGGGCCACGGTGATCGAGTCACCGGTATGCACGCCCATCGGGTCCAGGTTCTCGATCGAGCAGACGATGATGCAGTTGTCGGCGGTGTCACGCACCACCTCCATCTCGAATTCCTTCCAGCCCAGCACCGACTCTTCCACCAGCACTTCGGTGGTCGGCGACAGTTCCAGGCCGCGGGTGACGATGTCGATCAGCTCTTCGCGGTTGTAGGCGATGCCGCCACCGCTGCCGCCCAGGGTGAAGCTGGGGCGGATGATGGTCGGGTACCCGACGCGGGTCTGGATGTCGATCGCTTCTTCAAGCGTGTGCGCGACCGCAGCGGACGGGCACTCCAGGCCGATTTCACCCATGGCCACGCGGAACAGCTCGCGGTCTTCTGCCATGCGGATCGCATCGCGCTTGGCGCCGATCAGCTCGACGTTGTACTTCTCCAGCACACCGTTGTCGGCCAGGTCCAGCGCGCAGTTCAGCGCGGTCTGGCCACCCATGGTCGGCAGCAGCGCATCGGGCTTTTCCTTGGCGATGATCTTCTCGACCGTCTGCCAGTTGATCGGCTCGATGTAGACGGCATCGGCCATCTCCGGGTCGGTCATGATGGTGGCCGGATTGCTGTTGACCAGCACCACGCGGTAACCCTCGTCGCGCAGTGCCTTGCAGGCCTGCGCGCCAGAGTAGTCGAACTCACAGGCCTGGCCGATGACGATCGGGCCAGCACCGATGATGAGGATGGTTTTAAGGTCAGTGCGCTTGGGCATTGTCTTCTCTAAGTCTGGACAGCGAGGCAGATGGGGGTGATCGCACGCTGTCGATCAGGAAATATCGTCGGGGTTCAGCGCGATCCGGCACTGGTCCTGCAGTCCTTTCGCCAGCTGCACGCCGATGTCGTCGGGCAGCTCCGATTCGATATCGAGCGTGGCGATGAAGCGGGTGTAGGCCGGGCTGCCCAGGAACGCAGCCACCTCGGCGCGCTCCTTTTCACTCAGGTCCACGTTGGCCTTTTCGGCGATGGTCGATGGATTCGCACCGGCGAAGGCCGAGGACAGACCCTTGCCCGCCGGGGTAGCCAGGAAGCGGGACCACTCGGCCATGACCTGATCGCCATCATTGCCGAGACCGTCGATCACCGAACGGCGGAACTGCGCGTCGAGCAGCGTCTGGATCGGGGCATGCGCGCACTGGCGATCGGCCTCGGGCAGCGCATTGAGCGCCGGCACGTTATCGACCATCAGTTTGGCCATATCCGTGCCCAGCGTGCCCAGGCTCAGCTTCTGTACGACCGCCTGCACCTGCGCATCGGTCGCCGGCGCGGCCTGGGCCACGCCGGCAAGGCACAACAGCGAGAGCAGCAGCGCGGGGCTGCGCATCACGCCTTGGCCTCGGCCATCAGAGTCACGAAACGGTCGAACAGCGGACCGACATCGTGCGGGCCCGGCGAGGCTTCCGGGTGACCCTGGAACGAGAACGCCGGCACGTCCGTGCGCGCGATGCCCTGGTTGGTGCCGTCGAACAGCGAACGGTGGGTCACGCGCAGGTTGGCCGGCAGCGAGGCCTCATCGACCGCGAAACCATGGTTCTGCGAGGTGATCATCACGCGGCCACCGTCCAGGTCCTGGACCGGGTGGTTGGCGCCGTGGTGGCCATGGCCCATCTTGACCGTCTTCGCACCGGAGGCCAGCGCCAGCAGCTGGTGACCCAGGCAGATGCCGAAGACCGGCACCTTCTTCTCAAGGAAGGTCTTGATCGCGGCGATGGCGTAGTCGCACGGTTCCGGATCGCCCGGGCCGTTGGACAGGAACACGCCATCCGGGTTCATCGCCAGCACTTCGGCAGCCGGGGTCTGCGCCGGCACCACGGTCAGCTCGCAGCCACGCTCGGCCAGCATGCGCAGGATGTTCAGCTTCGCACCGAAGTCATAGGCCACCACCTTGAAGCGCGGTGCGGCGTTGACGAAGGCGTTGCTGTCCAGATCCAGCTGGCCCTCGCTCCAGGTGTAACGCTTGTCGGTGCTGACCACCTTGGCCAGATCCATGCCCTTCAGGCCCGGGAATTTACGCGCCGCTTCCAGCGCCGTCTCCACGTTCAGCCCTTCGCCGGCCATCAGCGCACCGTTCTGGGCGCCGCGCTCGCGCAGGATGCGGGTCAGCTTGCGGGTATCGATGCCGGAGATGGCCACCACGCCGCGCTGGATCAGCCAATCCTGCAGCGACACCTGGCTGCGCCAGTTGCTCGGGCGGCGCGGCACATCGCGCACGATCAGGCCGGCCGACCACACCTTGGCCGCTTCATCGTCCTGGTCGGTCATGCCGGTGTTGCCGATATGCGGGTAGGTCAGCGTGACCATCTGCCGGGCGTAGGAAGGATCGGTCAACACTTCCTGATAGCCGGTCATGGCGGTGTTGAACACCACCTCACCGACGGACAGGCCGGGCGCGCCTACGGATTCGCCCTCGAATACGGTGCCGTCTTCGAGGACGAGGATTGCGGCTTGGGTCACGGAAATCTCACTTTGGCTACCGAGGGGTCACCGAAGTCACGCCTGCGCTTCACGAAAAAGCGGCTGCAAAAAAGCGCGGACTGCGGTTCTGGACCGGTCCGGCTGTCGTGATTCGGCGAGCGGGAATTGTAAAGGGAAGCCGGGTGCGACGCCAGTATCCGCGTGCAATTGCCCTGGTCAGCCTGACGGAAGGCGCAGCGCCGGTTCAGGCGCGCGCCTTCCTGCCCATTCAGACGGCAGGCGGCGGCGTGGCCCCGTCCAGCAGATCGCGGACCCGGTAGCTGCCCGGCGCGCGGCCCGGCAGCTGGCTGGCGGCGAACAGGGCGCCACGGGCGAAGATGTCGCGGTTGGTGGCCCGGTGGGTCAGCTCGATGCGCTCCCCCAGTCCGGTGAACTGGACCAGGTGCTCGCCGACGATGTCGCCGGCACGAAGACTGGCGTACTGCGGCTTCGCGCCCCCCTTCTCCGCCGCCGCACCCAGGGTCAGGGCCGTGCCGGAGGGCGCGTCCTTCTTCTGGGTGTGGTGGGATTCGACGATGTCGCAGTCCCAGCCGGCCAGTGCAGCGGCAGCCCGCTCGACCAGCTCGTCCAGCACCGCCACGCCCAGGCTGAAGTTGGAGGCCCAGACCAGCGGAATCCGGCCCGCCGCCTGGATCAGCGCCTGGCGCTGCGCCTCGCTGACGCCGGTGGTGCCGGACACGAAGCCGGCACCGCGCTCCACGCACAGCGCCAGCACCGGATCGAATCCCTCGGGCAGGCTGAAATCGATGGCGACATCGAACTGGGGGGCACCGGCCAGCTCGCTGCTGGCGAAATGCGGCACGCCCTCGACCACGCGCTGGGCCGGCGAGCGGCGGGTGACCGCAGCCACGACCTGCAGGGCGGGGGTGTCGGCGGCAAGGCGGAGCAGTGCCTGGCCCATTCGGCCGGAGGCACCGTGGATGAGCAAACGTAGGGGAGTGGTAGTCATGCCCGCAGGCTAGCGGGTGGCGGCGAGGATGTACAAGGGGTTTTTGGCGCGGCTCAGTGCTGCTTCGGCGGCGTCGGCCCGCAGCTGTCACAACCACCGCACGCGCCACCGCTACCGGTCGCCGGTGGCGCGATCTTCCGGCCCAGCGCCTGCAGCCAGGCGGCGCGCTGCGGCTTGACCAGCCCGAGCGCGATCGCCCCGCGCGCCTTGCGCACGGTTCCCGGGAACTGCTTGTTCATCACCACCCACGCGCTGACCACCACGGCCAGCGCGATCACGACGTACTGCAGCAGCAGCCCGGTCTCCATCAACCGCCGCCCAGTGCCACGGTCACCTGGTAGGTGATCAGCGAGGCGATGTAGGCGGCCGCGAACAGGTAGAACGTGGCAAAACCCATCTGCCTCCACGAGTTGGTCTCACGCTTGATCGTGGCCAGCGTGGAAATGCACATCGGGGCGTAGATGTACCAGACCAGCAGCGACAGCGCGGTGGCGAGCGACCAGCCGTCGCTGATCAGCGGGGTCAGTGCCTGGCTGGCAGCGTCGTCATCGGCGGCGGACAGCGCATACACCGTGGCCAGCGAGGCCACTGCCACTTCACGCGCGGCCAGGCCCGGGATCAGCGCGATGCATATCTGCCAGTTGAAGCCCAGCGGTGCGAAGAACACCGCCATCGCATGGCCGATCTGACCGGCGAAGCTGTAGTCGATCGCCGGCATGGTCGCGTTCTCCGGCGCCCCCGGGAACGACAACAGCACCCACAGCAGGATGGTCAGCGCCAGGATGATGCCGCCCACGCGCTTGAGGAAGATCATGCCGCGCTCGTACAGACCGACCGCCAGATCACGCGGATGCGGAATGCGGTAGGACGGCAACTCCAGCATCAGCGGATGCTCGCTCTTGTCGCGGCGCCATTTCTTCATGGTCCACGACATCAGCAGTGCGCTGAGGATGCCGGCGGCATACAGCCCGAACAGCACCAGGCCCTGCTGGTTGAACACGCCCCAGATCTGCTTCTGCGGGATGAAGGCGCCGATCAGCAGCGCGTACACCGGCAGGCGCGCCGAACAGGTCATCAGCGGCGCGACCAGAATGGTGGCAAGCCGGTCGCGCGGATCCTGGATGCTGCGGGTGGACATGATGCCCGGCACCGCGCAGGCGAAGCTGGACAGCAGCGGGATGAACGAACGCCCGGAAAGACCGGCCGCGGCCATCATGCGGTCCAGCAGGAAGGCGGCACGCGGCAGGTAGCCGGACTCCTCCAGCGCCAGGATGAAGGCGAACAGGATCAGGATCTGCGGCAGGAAGATGATCACCCCGCCCACGCCGGCGATGATGCCATCGGTCAGCAGGCTGTTGAGCGGGCCTTCCGGCAACGCCCCACCCACCCACTCGCCGAGTGCACCGGTACCGGCCTCGATCAAATCCATCACCGGGGTCGCCCAGGCGTATACGGCCTGGAAGATCAGGAACATCACCACCGCCAGCGTCAGCAGCCCGAACACCGGGTGCAGCAGCCAGCGGTCCAGCGCGTCATCGATCTTGGCCGTGCGCGTGGGCATGCTGACCGCGCTGGCCAGAATGTCGCGCACCTGGGCGTGGTAATCGGTCTCGGCGGCGGGCACGGCCACCGGGGCCTGCAGGTGCGGCACCATCGCATCCAGGCGCTCGACCAGCTTGGCCGCGCCGTTGCGGCGCACCGCCACGGTTTCCACGACGGGCACGCCCAGCGCCTGCTCCAGTGCCTGCACATCGATCTTGATGCCGCGGCGCTCGGCCGCATCCACCATGTTCAGGGCCACGATCATCGGCTTGCCCAGCTCGCGCAGTTCCAGCGCGAAGCGCAGGTGCAGGCGCAGGTTGGTCGCATCGATCACGCACAACAGCACGTCCGGCGCGGCCTCGCCCGGGTAGAAGCCCCGGCACAGGTCGCGGGTGATCGCCTCGTCCAGGCTGGCCGGCTGCAGGCTGTAGGCGCCCGGCAGATCCAGCACGGCGAACTCACGGCCAGACGGGGCGCGCAGGCGCCCCTCTTTACGCTCGACGGTCACGCCGGTGTAGTTGGCTACCTTCTGGCGACTGCCGGTGAGCTGGTTGAACAGCGCGGTCTTGCCACTGTTCGGATTGCCCACCAGGGCGATGCGCAGCGCGTTGGCCACAGCGCTCATGCGTGGGCCTCCCGGGCCTTCAACGCGGTCACCACGATGCGGGCCGCCTCACTGCGGCGCAGCGCGAAGCGCGTGAACCCGACCTGCACCAGCAGCGGCTCGGCGCCGACTGGACCACGGGCTACCAGACGCACCTCTTCCCCTTTGACGAAGCCAAGCTCCTTCAGTCGGCGGGCGATCGCATCGTTTGCGTGTAGTTCCTGTACGGACTCCACCAGGGCGGAGTCATACAGCGCCAGATCGGACAACGTCACGGAGCGCCTTCTCGATGATAGGAATGGTTATCAATTCTACCATCGCCGCGTCGCGTCATTGCCCGTGACCGATGGCCCGCTATGATCTGTACATGTTATGGAGCAAGCCGACCCATGAGTGATGCACTACGGATTGAACGCAGCGCCTCGGTGCTGACCCTGTGGTTGAACCGCCCCGCCCTGCACAACGCGTTCGACGCCTCGTTGATCGCCCAGCTGACGGCCGCCCTGGAGGCCGCCGGGCGCGACGACCACGTCCGGGCGGTGGTGCTGGCCGGCGAAGGCGCCTCGTTCTCGGCGGGCGCGGACATGCAGTGGATGCGCGGCATGGCGGCCGCCAGCGAGGAGGACAACCGCCAGGACTCCCTCGCCCTGGCCCGCCTGATGCGGACCCTGGACGAGCTGCCCAAGCCGACCATCGCCCGCGTGCAGGGCGCCGCCTTCGGTGGCGGGGTCGGCCTGGTGGCCTGCTGCGATATCGCCATCGCCAGCACCAGCGCCCGCTTCGGCCTGACCGAAAGCCGTCTGGGCCTGCTCCCGGCGGTTATTTCACCGTATGTGATCGACGCGATCGGCCCGCGCCAGGCCCGCCGCTGGTTCGCTACCGGAGAGCATTTCGACGCCGAGACCGCGCTGCGCATCGGCCTGGTCCACCAGCTGATCGAGCCCGAACGCATCGACGAGGCTGTGCAGCGCCAGCTGGGCCTGCTCGACAAGGCCGGCCCGGTGGCCTCGTCCTCGGCCAAGGCTCTGGTCCGGCGCGTGGCGCTGGGTCGCGACCGCGACGCCACCGACCGCGACAACGCGGCACTGATCGCCCGCCTGCGGGTCTCGGCCGAAGGCCAGGAGGGCCTCGGTGCCTTCCTCGACAAGCGTTCCCCCCTTTGGGTCACCCAGGACTGAGGAGAGAGGTCATGCTCGACCATGTGGGCATCCGCTGCGCCGATTTTCCGCGCAGCCTGGCGTTCTTCCAGCAGGCCCTGGGCCCGCTGGGCATCTCGGTGGTGATGCAGGTATCTGCCGCCCAGACCGGCGACCATGACCATGCCGGCTTCGGCCGCACCGGCAAGCCGGACTTCTGGATCGGCAACGCCCCGGGCGCCCATGGCGGCGTGCACATCGCCTTCAGCGCCGCCAGCCGGGCCGACGTGGATGCCTTTCACCGCGCCGCACTGGCAGCCGGGGGCACGGACAACGGTGCCCCCGGCATCCGCGAGCATTACCACCCGGACTATTACGGGGCGTTCGTGCTCGACCCGGATGGCAACAACATCGAGGTGGTCTGCCACCACCCGGGCTGACCGCCCACCGCCGCAGGGATGGCCGCTTTGCCGCCCATCCCGCGTATCCCCTTTTCGTGGCCCGCCGGGGACCGTGGGCCGCCTTTCGTCTGTCAGGAACCTCCGTGATCTCTACCCCACCCCGCTCCCTGCTGGCCGTCCGTCACTCCGTTCGTGGAGGGCTGGCGCATGGATGATTTCGTCCGCATCGTCGAGGTCGGCCCGCGCGATGGGCTGCAGAACGAAGCACGCCCGGTCGACACCGCCGACAAGATCGAGCTGATCCGCCAGCTTTCGCTGACCGGCCTGCGCACCATCGAAGCGACCAGCTTCGTCAGCCCGCGCTGGGTGCCGCAGCTGGCCGATGCCGCCGAGGTCTACACCGGCATCACCCGTGTGCCGGGCATCGCCTACCCGGTACTGGTGCCGAACGAACAGGGTTACGACCGCGCCCTGGCGGTGGGAGTACAGGAAGTGGCGGTGTTCACCGCTGCCTCGGAGACCTTCAACCGCACCAACACCAACGCCGGCATCGATGAGTCGCTGGCGCGCTTCGCGCCCATCCTGGAACGTGCCAAGGCCGATGGGGTCAAGGTGCGTGGCTATGTGTCCACCGTGCTCGGCTGCCCCTACCAGGGCGAGGTTGCGGTGAGCGAGGTGGTCCGCGTCGCCCGCGCGCTGCATGAGTTGGGCTGCTACGAAATCTCGCTCGGCGACACCATCGGCGTCGGCACGCCGCGCAAGGCGCGCGCGATGCTCAAGGCCGTCGCCAGCGAACTGCCGATGGCCGCGCTGGCCGTGCACTTCCACGACACCTATGGCCAGGCCCTGGCCAACATCGATGCCTGCCTGGAAGAAGGCGTGCGGGTGGTCGATTCGGCCGTCTCCGGCGCGGGCGGTTGCCCGTATGCCAAGGGTGCCAGCGGCAACGTGGCCAGCGAGGACGTGGTCTACATGCTGCACGGCATCGGCATGCGCACCGGTATCGATCTGCCAGCGCTGGCCACTACCGGGCGCTGGCTGGCCGCACGCCTGGGCCGCGAGACCGGCAGCAAAACCGGCAAGGCCCTGGCGGCGACATGAAACAGAGCGGCCCGCGCAAGGACGCTGCGGTCGGTGATCACCTCACCGCACACGTCCACGCGCTGGCCGCTCTGGATCGCGCACTGGCCCAGTCACCCGGCCAGCTGCATGACCTGCTCGAAGCGGCCCAGCAGGCCCTGCAGGAAGCCATGGACGAACGCCAGCTGGCCCTGCGTCGCTACACCGCGCTGTTCGATGCGGTTCCCGATCCGGTCAGCATCCTCAGCGAGGACGGCGTAGTACTGGATCTCAACAAGGCGGGGGTGCGCGCGTATGGCCGCCCACGCGAAGAGATCATCGGCCAACCGATCGAGCTGTTGAACCCGGACCTCCCCAGCGATCATCTGGACCCGGTCTGGGAGGCGTTGCGCCAGGGCGAAACCTACGTCATCGAAGTCACCAACATGCGCGGCGACGGCAGCCGCTTCCCGGTGGAAGTGCATTCGGCCGGGTTCGAGCATCAGGGCGACCACTGCATCGTGGCCGTAGCGCGCGATCTGAGCAGCCGCTGGCAGGCCGAGTCCCGCTATCGGCTGCTGATGGAGTCCATCGACAAGGGCGTGATCCTGTTCGACCGCCAGCTGCGGGTGGTTTCCGCCAACCCGGCCGCCCACCGCATCCTCGGTATCGCCGGCAACGGCGGCAGCCTGCAGGCGATGCTGGCGCCGGAGGACTGGATCAGCGTGGACGAGCACGGCCACCCGCTCACCCGCGAACAGTGGCCGGCCAGCGTCTCGCTGCAGACCGGGCGCATCGTGCGCAGCACCATCGTCGGCCTGTACCACCGCCCGCGCGGCCGGATGATCTGGATCTCCACCACCAACGTGCCGGTGTACGGCAATGGGCGCGATGCGCCGGACCACGTGTTCGGCCTGTTCAGCGACATCACCGAACTCAAGCGCAACAACACCCTGTTCGACCGCGCGCAGTCGCTGGCGCACATCGGCGGCTGGGAATGGGACCGGGGCCTGCAGCGTCTGTACCTGACCGACGAGGCGACCCGCATCCTCGGCCAGGCGTTGCCGATGCGCGACATGGCCGAGCTGCTGGAGTGCCTGCGCGTGGATGACCGTGCGCAGCTGCAGCAGGCCCTGCTGGATGTGATCGACAAGCAGGTCTCCTTCGAGCTGGAGCTGCAGGGCCAGCGCAGCGACGGCCACTCGTTCTGGGTGCGGATGATCGGCGAGGCCGAGGCCGGCGATGTCGATGCCGCTCGCATCGCCGGCACCGTGCAGGACATCACCGCGCGCAAACAGGCCGAAGAGACGCTGCGGATCCAGGCGCGCACCGATCCACTCACCGGGATCATGAACCGCGACGCGGTGCTCAATGATCTGGCCACGCGCATGGCCAACCCGACGCACTGCCGGGTTGCGGTGCTGTACATCGATCTGGACCGCTTCAAGATCGTCAACGACCTGCTCGGCCATAATGCCGGTGACGAACTGCTGATCGACGCCACCCGCCGCATCGCCACCGCGATCGGTACCGAGGGATTGCTGGCCCGGTTCGGCGGTGACGAGTTCCTGGTGGTCTGCGATACCCGCGACCAGCCCGACCAGCCCGAGCGGCTCGCAGAGGCGATCACCCGTGCCTTCAGCACCCCGTTCCGCTTCGGCGCCGACGAGTTCCCGGTGACCACCAGCATCGGCATCGCGCGGGCGCCACAGGACGGGTTGCGCCCGCAGCAGCTGATCCAGAACGCCGACATCGCCATGTACGACTGCAAGCGACGCACCCGCAACGGCTGGCAGGTGTTCTCGCCGGAACTGGCCCAGCGCCAGCATGACCGCCTGCAGATCGAAAGCCGCCTGCACCGCGCCCTGGACGATGACGAGTTCCATCTGGTCTACCAGCCGCAGGTCAACCTGCACAGCGGCCAGCTGGTGGCGGCCGAGGCCCTGATCCGCTGGCGCAACACCCAGCTCGGCGAGCTGCGCCCGGATATCTTCATCGCCCATGCCGAAAGCACGGGCGACATCGTCCGGATCGGCCTGTGGGTGCTGCGCGAGGCCTGCCGGCAGGTACGCCAATGGCAGGACGACGGGCTGGGTATCGTGCGGGTGGCGGTCAATGTGTCCTACCGGCAATTCGTCGGCGAAGACCTTGCCCGGCATGTGCGCGCCGTGCTGGACGAGTTCCACCTGCCCGGCAGCGCACTGGAACTGGAGTTCACCGAGCGGGTGTTGATCGAGGATGCCCCGGACACCCTGCAGACCTTCGCCCGGCTGCGCGAGATGGGCGTGCTGCTCACCATTGATGACTTCGGCGAGGGCTACAGCGCCCTGAACTACCTGCGTCGGCTGCCGATCCATGGGCTCAAACTGAGCCAGCTGTTCGTGGAGGGGGTACCGGGCAACCGTTCGGACGTGGCGGTCTGCGAGGCGGTCTGCGGGATCGCCCGCAGCCTCGGGCTGGGGCTGGTTGCCGAGGGCGTGGAATCGGAGGCGCAGCGCCAGTTCCTGCAGACGCTGGGGGTCTCTGTCGGCCAGGGCTTTCTGTTCGCGCCGGGACTGGCACCGGATGAGTTTGCCCGCCGCCTGGCCCTGCGCGCAAAGGTCGCGGTGGGCAGTGCACAACGGTGATCGCGAGCGCTTCCGTTAGAATCGGCGGTTCTTGAACCAGCGGGATCATGCAATGCAGCTGTCTTCTGTCCGCGCCGTCATCACCGGCGGTGTCTCCGGCCTCGGCCTGTCCGTGGCCCAGCACCTGGTCGCCAACGGCGCCAAGGTGGCCTTGTTCGATCTCAATGACGACAAGGGCGCGGCCGCCGTGGCCGAGCTTGGGGAGGCCAACGCGCGCTACTACAGCACCAACGTCAGCGACGAAGCCGCCGTCGCCGCGCAGATCGATGCCGCCTGCGACTTCCTGGGGGGGCTGAACACCGCGATCAACTGCGCTGGCATTCTGGGCGCCGGCCGCGTGCTCGGCAAAGAAGCGCCGATGCCGCTGGCCAACTTCCAGGGCACGGTGATGGTCAACCTGGTTGGCAGCTTCAACGTCGCCAAGGCCGCCGCCAACCGCATGCAGCACAACACCCCGGGCGACGACGGCGAGCGCGGGGTGATCATCAACACCGCCAGCGTGGCGGCCTACGAAGGCCAGATCGGCCAGGCCGCGTATGCCGCCTCCAAGGGCGGCGTGGTCAGCATGACCCTGCCGATGGCCCGCGAGCTGTCGCGCTTCGGCATCCGTGTGATGACCATCGCCCCGGGCATCTTCTGGACCCCGATGGTCGATGGCATGCCGCCGGCCGTGCAGGAATCGCTGGCCGCCTCGATCCCGTTCCCGCCCCGCCTGGGCAAGCCGGAGGATTTCGCCGGCCTGGTCGCCTATATCCTGGGCAACACCTACCTCAACGGCGAGACCATCCGCCTTGACGGCGCCGTGCGTCTGGCGCCGAAGTAAGCGAGCACGCAACCCGATGGGTGCCCGGTTCCGGCACCCGCCACCTCCACGAACCGACCTTCATTCCCATGAAAGCCAGCGACATCAAGAAAGGCAACGTCGTCGAATTCAACAACGGCGTCTACCAGATCCGCGACATCGAACGCAGCTCCCCGCAGGGCCGCGGCGGCAATGTCCGCTTCCGTTTCATCATGTACAGCGTGCCCGGCGGCAACAAGCTTGATTCCAGCTTCGATGCCGACGACAACCTGCCGGAAGTCGAGCTGCTGCGCCGCCAGGCGACCTATTCGTACATGGATGGCGACGCTTTCGTCTTCCTCGATGACGAGGACTACACCCCGTACATGGTCGATGCGGACGTGCTCGGCGATGATGCCGGCTACATCACCGATGGCCTGACCGGCATCTATGTGCAGGTGATCGACGAAACCCCGGTGGGCGTGCAGTTGCCGACCAGCGTGGTACTGGAAGTCGTCGAGACGCCGCCGGAGCTCAAGGGCGGCACCGCCACCAAGCGCCCGAAGCCGGCCAAGCTCAGCACCGGCATCGAGATCATGGTGCCGGAGTACATCGCCAACGGCGAACGCGTGCTGGTCAACACCACCACCGGTGAATTCGCCGGCCGTGCCGACTAAGCGGTCCGCACTGATCGTCCTGCTCCTGCTGCTCGCGGCGTGCTCGCCGCGGGCAGTGGAGAGTGAGGCGCTGGATGCGTCGGCCACGGATGCGATCTCCGACAGCAGCGACGGCAATGCCCGCTGCGAGGTGCCAGCGCAGGTGTTCGTGGCCGAGGACATCCGCATGTACTGCGCGATGCCCGGCGACGTACAGGCCTTCCTGACGCGCGAAAGCGCCTGCCAGCACTTCGCTGGCGAAGAAGCGTACGACGAAGACCGTGCGCGAGAATTGGCCTACGCGATCCACGAAAGCTGCGACGACCGTGCCCGGCGCTTCAATCAACTCCTGCAGCGCCATGCCGACAACTGCCTGGTGCACACCGAGCTGATGCTGCTGGGCACCCGCAATGAACTCGTGCTCGATGTCGACAGCCGGGCGCTGCCCAACCCCTGCCCGCGCGGCATGTGAGGGTTCACCGGACGCGCACGCGCGCATCCGGTGTCTGCAACGTGATCAGGGCTTGGCCGCCAACGATGGCGCACCGGCGAAATCACCACAGCCGTGGTACTGGCGCGCGCCGACGGTGAGCATGGCCGTGGCACCGAAGGCCTGGCCGCTCATGTCGTCCTGGCACACCGTGCGCTGGAAGGTCAGTTTGACCGGCGTGCCGTCGGCGGCGGTACCGGACCAGCCGTCACGGCCCTGGGTGGGGCTGGCAATCTCGAGCTTGCGCTCGCCATAGTCCATCTCGATGTGCAGCGCCGGCGTTGCACCCGCCGCCACCTGGGCCAGCCAGCCCGGCTCGTTGCCGGTCGCTCGGAAGCCGCCTGCAGCATCAGGATCCGTTGCCTCAGCCGTGGCCTTGGCCGGCGGTGCTTCGCCGCCCTGCTCGCCGGTGCCGGTGCAGGTGCGGTCCGGCTCGCCATTGAGGATCAGGCTGCCTTCGGTGGTGCCCTTGGTCCAGAACTCATTGCCCTGCCCATCGCCATACTTGGCGCCGGACGCTGCAGGCTGCGAAGACATCGGGAAGGTACGGTCGCCCACCACTACTGTTGCCGAATCCTGACCACGATAGGTGGCATGCACTTCCAGCTCCCCACAGCGGAACGCATACGCGCGCTCTTCAGCAGTGGAAGCATCGATCGGCGGGGGGGCTTCACTGCCATCGGCGGCGGGGCTGCTCTGACTGGCCGGCTGGCAGGCGGCCAGTGCGCCGGTAATGGCCAGACTCAACAACCAGGGAGATGCGCGCATGAGGGACTCCTTGCGATTACGTCAACAACACTTGATCGTACCTGCCGCGCCGTGAGAGCAGGTGAAGCAACGCTGACCTTCCGGGCATCGCTGAACACGCGGTTCAGTGCGGTGCGACCCGTCCTTCGTCCTCTCGCGCCAGCGCACGCATGCGCGCGCCAATCCGTGCCAGGTTGCTGTCGATCAGGGCCAGTTCGCGTTGCTGTGCCTGTGGCAGGCGGTGTTTGAGCTGTGTCTGCAACGCCTGCCAGGCCGGCACACCCCGGGCGCTGAGCTGCGCCGCCGCCGCGCTGGCCTGCACCCGCTCGTCCGCCGAAGGCAGCCCGTAGCCGTCCCCCTGCACAAGCGCGGCCGGACTGATCAGCTGGCCGGTGTCTTCCAGCAATGCGCGCAGCGCGTCGCGCGCCGTGCCATCGGCGTTGTCCGGATCGCCCAGCAGCCGTTTCAGCACATCGCGCGCACGCAGTTCCTCGCGGCGCAGTGCTGCCTGTTCCAGCAACAGCAGGGCGGCCGTCGCGCGCAGATCGCCCTGCTCTACCCAGCGTGCACGCTCGCTGGCCGGTTGCCGCAACCAGTGGCCGACGTCTGCCGTGCCCAGCGGCAGCTGCTGGCGCGCCGCATCGAACAACTGCTGGTAGTGATCTTCGGCAGAGGCAAAGTAATAGCCCTGTCGCGTCGCCTGCCCGCGATCGGCCAGCACGCTGGCATCCGCCACGCCCAGGCGCTCCAGACGGGACAGCAGCCCGCGCGGCGTGAGCCGGTTCAACCCGGGCGATGCCAGGCGTGGCACGCCTTCCTGCAGCAGCTTCCCGGTCTCTACCGCGCAGTTGTTGCTGACGAACAGATAGCGGCCGTCATAGCTCCAGTGCACCTGCGCGACACGCTCCAGCAGGCTGGCGATGTCCGGCGCCTCCAGCGCCAGCGGGACAGACGAGAGCCCGCGCAGTTCCACCTGGGCGTATTCGTTGATGACCTGGTTGAGCGGCAGCACGAACAGGCGCGAAGGATAGGCGCCGGTCAGCCCGCGCCAGCTGGAGATCTGTACATCGCCGACGAAGGCGCGGTAGGACAGCACGCGGTGATGGGAAAGATCCATCCGGCAGGCCGGCCCGCGTGGTCGTCCCGGCGCGCAGATCACCAGCCGCAGCATGCTGTGGCCCCAGCGGCTCATCAGCTGGTCATTGCCTTCGGCGAGCAGGTAGTCGACGCCGTAAACCCGCGCCGGATCCAGCTCGAGCAGCGTCGCAGCGCCCGCGTCCTCTTCGGCCTGCATCAGCGGCAGACGGGTGTCGCAGTCGACCGCGTGCACGATCGGCCCCAGGTGGTCGGCGAACCACGCGGCGACGGCCGGTCGACGGCAGGCGTAATCAGGATCGAGCAGCAGGTGCTCGGCGTTGACCGCCAGGAACTCGGCCGGGCTGGCACGCTCGTAATCATCGGGGCTGCGCCCGCTGAAGGCGTTGCCGGTGCGGCCGAGTTTCCACGGGCGTCGTTGCCAGCCGGCCAGGTCGCGCAGCCGCGCGTCGCGTGACCAGCCGCCCTGCGGCGAACGGTCCAGCACGTGGGTCAGTTCATGGATCAGTGCCGCCTCGAGCGGGCGCGGCAATGGTTGATCCTCCTGCACGCTGTCGAGCAGTGCGCGCTGCAGGGTGATCGTGCCGTTGCGGGCACGGCCGTGCACATGGGCCGGCAACGTGTCCGACCAACGGACCTTCACCGGCTGCTGGAAGCGTCCCTGCCACGACGGCGGCATGCGCATGCGTACCTGCTGCAGCGCACGCTCGGCGGCCACGCTCTGCGCGGCGCTCAATCCCTGCGGCTGCAACTCCAGCTGCAGCGCTGCCTGTGCGAACGGCGCGGCGAGCCACGCGATCAGGACCGCCCAACGCCAGCGGCGGACCTGACCCAGCGTTCGCATCAGCGGGCCAGCAGGGTCCTGGCCAGCACCATGTCGCTGGCCTGCTGCTGCGCAACGCTCTGCTCGCGCAGGTGCAGCAGCGCTGCCTCCAGGCGTGCACCGCGGATCGCACCGTCGCTGGCCACGAAGGCCGCGGCGTCATCGCGTGCATCGAGCACGATCTTGTCATCGCCCGAGCTGGACGAACCGGCCGAGGACGCGCCAGAGGCGGAACCGGCAGAGCTGCCGGCAAAACTGGAGGCCATCGCCGACAACGGCAGGGCGAGCACGGCAAGAAGCAGGATCGGACGCATCATCAGGTTGTCGTTCGCGGTGGAAAGCACAGAGCGTATAGGCTGCGTGAAACGCTGTCTTGCTTCAGAGGTCGAACACCTTGCCGGGATTCAGCAGCGCTTGGGGATCAAACGCACGTTTGACCGCCTTCATCAGTGCGATTTCCGGCGCGCTGCGCGTGCTGTCCAGGTAGCCCTTCTTGACCAGGCCGATCCCGTGTTCAGCCGAGATGCTGCCGTCAAAACGGGCCAGCACTCCGGCGAGCAGTTTGGTGACGTGCTCGCACTGGGTCAGGAACTCCGCATCGGCGGTCTCGTCCGGCTTGAGCACGTTGATGTGCAGGTTGCCGTCGCCGATGTGCCCGAACCAGACCACCTCGAACTGCGGGTACGCCTGCCCGATCAGCGTCTGGGTTTCGGCAAGGAAGGCCGGCATCGCCGAGATCCGCACCGAGACATCGTTCTTGTAGGGTTTGTAGCGCGCCACCGCTTCGGTGATGCCCTCGCGCAGGCGCCACAGCTGCGCGGCCTGGGCATCGCTCTGGCTGACCACGCCATCGCTGACCCAGCCGTGCTCCATGCAGTCTTCGAACGCGGCCATCGCGGCGGCTTCCTGCGCCTCGTCGCCGGCAGCGAATTCGGTCACCACGTAGTACGGATGGACCTTGTCGAAGGGTGCCTGCGCGCCATGCGCCAGCACGTGCTCGAGCGCGCGGTCGGTGAAAAACTCGAAGGCCTGCAGCTGCAGCCGCTCGCGGAAGGCGGCAAACACCTGCATCAATACCTCGAACGAGGGCAGCGCCAGCAGCATCACGTTGCTGGCCGGCGGCGGATCGGTGAGCTTCAAGGTGGCTTCGACGATCACGCCGAGCGTGCCTTCCGAGCCGATCAGCAGCTGGCGGAAGTCATAGCCGCTGGAATTCTTGATCAGGCCCTTGTTGAGCTCGACCAGCTCACCGGCCATCGTGACCACCTTCAGGCCGGCGATCCACTCGCGTGTATTGCCGTACCGGATCACCCGGATGCCCCCGGCATTGGTGGCGATGTTGCCGCCGATCGAGCACGAACCACGTGCGGCGAAATCCACCGGATAGATCAGGCCGTGCTCGAGCGCGGCGTTGTGCACCGCCTCCAGTGCCATGCCGGCCTGTACGGTCAGCGTGCGGTCGACGGCATCGAAGGCCAGCGGCTTGTTCAACCGCTCCAGGCTGAGCACCAGCTCGCCGTGTGCTGCCACCGCGCCACCGGAGAGGCCGGTGCGGCCGCCGGAGGGCACCACGGCCACGTGCTGGGCACTGGCCCAGCACAGGATCGCCTGCACCTCCTCCACTGTGCCCGGCAGGGCGATCGCCAGCGGCGCGGGGGTCCAGCGCCGGGTCCAATCGCGGCCGTAGTGCTCCAGATCGGCCGGATCGGTCTTCAGGCGCAGGCCGGGGCAAGCGTGCAGCAGCGAATCGAGGCGCGGATCGGTCATGGGGCGTCTGGCGGTGCCGGGGGAGCCCGCAAGCCTGCCAGCCGCTACCGGCCGCGTCCAGTAGCAGGCGCGCCGGTGACGGCCACACGCACTCACGAAAATAGGTGCATCTGAAACCGTTTGAACGTCGATTGGCGCACCGCACCATCGCGGCCGGCTTCTGGCATAGTTGGGGGCTCCACCGCCATACGTCGCACGCCGCCCATGTCGCCGAAAAAGACCTCGTTCCCGAAGCAGGATATCCGCGTACTGTTGCTCGAGGGGGTCAGCCAGACCGCGATCGACGTGTTCACCGCGGCCGGCTATTCGCAGATCGAACTGCACAGCAAGGCGCTGCCCGAAGACGAATTGAAGGCCCGCATCGCCGAGGCCCACATCGTCGGCATCCGCTCGCGCACGCAGCTCAGCGCAGACGTGCTCGCGAGCGCCAAGCGCCTGATGGCGGTCGGCTGCTTCTGCATCGGCACCAACCAGGTGGACCTGGAGGCAGCGGAACTGGCCGGCATCCCGGTCTTCAATGCCCCCTATTCCAACACCCGCAGCGTGGCCGAGCTGGTGATCGCCGAAGCGATCATGCTGACCCGTGGCATCCCGCAGAAGAACGCCGAATGCCATCGCGGCGGCTGGTCCAAATCCGCGGCCGGCAGCCATGAGGTGCGCGGCAAGACGCTGGGCATCATCGGCTACGGCCATATCGGCACCCAGGTCGGCGTGATGGCCGAGGCGATGGGCATGCAGGTGATCTTCCACGATGTGGAAACCAAGCTGTCGCTGGGCAATGCCCGCGCGGCGATCAGCCTGGATGACCTGCTGTCGCGCGCTGACATCGTGACCGTGCATGTGCCGGAAACCCCCGCCACGCAATGGATGATCGGTGCCGATGAACTGGCGCGGATGCGTCCCGGGGCCCACCTGATCAACGCTGCACGCGGCACCGTGGTCGACATCGACGCACTGGATGCAGCGCTGCGCTCGGGCCACCTCGGTGGTGCGGCGCTGGATGTGTTCCCGGTCGAGCCCAAGGGCAACGGCGATGCCTTCGTCTCTCCGCTGACCGCGCACGACAACGTGATCCTGACCCCGCACGTAGGCGGCAGCACGCTGGAAGCGCAGGACAACATCGGCGTGGAAGTGGCGGCCAAGCTGGTGCGCTACAGCGACAACGGCAGCACCCTGTCGGCGGTCAACTTCCCGGAAGTGACGTTGCCCGAGCACGCCGAGAGCCTGCGCCTGCTCCACATCCACCAGAACGTGCCGGGCGTACTGTCCAAGGTCAACGAGATCTTCTCGCGCCACAACGTCAACATCGACGGCCAGTTCCTGCGTACCGACGCCAAGGTCGGCTACGTGGTGATCGACATCACCGCCAGCGAAGCCCAGGCCGGCGCCGTGCGCGACGAACTGGCCGCGATCCCGGGCACGCTGCGCACCCGCGTTCTTTATTAACGGGGACGGGGGTAGTTAATAACTACCCCCGTCCCCGTTAAATCACCGCGCCAGCCAGCGTTTGGCCATGCGCGGCAGCGAATCATCCCCATCGGGGGTCTCGATCGCCGCGTTGGCCACGTCACGGATCTCGCGCCAGGCCAACGCCAGCGATTCCTCGCTGATCGCGAACTGCTCACTGCCCAGCGCCCGCACGACGTAGCGGGCGTCGTAGTGCCAATGCCCCGCGACGTCCTTGCGTTCGGGAATCCAGTGCTTGTCGATGTCGAACAACTCGCCATCTTCCAGCACCAGCGCGGTCAGCCCGGATTCCTCCTCGGCCTCCTTCAGCGCCACCTGGGCCAGATCGCGCTCGCCATCAGCGTGCCCGCCCAGCTGCAGCCAGCGGTCCAGCTTGCGGTGGTGGGTCAGCAGCACGCGCTGCCCATCGGCACTGACCAGCCACGCGCTGCCGGTGAAGTGCCCGGCCAGGCGCTCGCGCAGGAACGGGTTCTCGGGATCGTCCAGCACTGTGCTGAATTCGTCAGCCAATGCCGCGTGCTCCGGATGTCGGCGGGCGTAATTGTCAAGCTGACTGCGCAGGGCGGCGTCAGGAATGGCAACGGATTCGGGGTTCAGCGACATGGCAGGTGCAGGCATCGTGCGGATTTGGCCGATTATCGCTCGACCATGCTGCATTTGTGCTTGTACAGCGGCTTCAGCTTTGGCTAAGGTACAGCGGGCCCCGCACCGCTGGGGCGCCCAGTCGCCATCAGGGCGTGCGGCAATGTACCGCGCGCCTCACCTTTGTTCATTTTAGGGAAGCACTGCATGCTGAAGTCTCTGTTGAGGGTCAAGCCGGTCGAACCGGCCGGCCACGTCGATGCCGGCGAACCCATCGAAGGCAGCCTGGACGGCGAAGTCACGCTGAAACGGACCCTCACCGCCAAACATCTCATCCTGCTCGGCATTGGTGCGGTGATTGGTGCAGGCATCTTCGTGCTGACCGGCCAGGCTGCGGCCAACCATGCCGGTCCGGCCGTCATGCTCTCGTTCGTGTTCGCCGGCTTCGCCTGCGCACTGGCGGGCCTGTGCTACGCAGAATTCGCGGCGATGATGCCGGTCTCCGGCAGCGCCTACTCCTACTCCTACGCCACCCTCGGCGAAGGCATGGCCTGGTTCATCGGCTGGTGCCTGGTGCTGGAGTACCTGTTCGCCTCGGCCTCGGTCGCGGTGGGTTGGTCGGCGTACCTGATCAGCTTCATCACCACGACGCTGAACATGCCGTTCCCCGATGCGCTCAGCGCTGCGCCCATCGCCTGGACCGGCCATGAGTTCATCTCCTCCGGCAAACTGTTCAACCTGCCGGCAGTACTGATCGTGGCGGCCGTCTCCGGCCTGCTGTACGTCGGCGTGACCCAGTCGGCCTTCGTCAACGCGATCATCGTCGCGATCAAGGTCACCGTGATCTGTCTGTTCATCGGTTTCGGCGCGGCGCACCTGGATACGGCCAACTGGACCCCCTTCATTCCGGAGAACACCGGCGTGCCGGGTGAGTTCGGCTGGAGCGGCGTGTTCCGTGCGGCAACCATCGTGTTCTTCGCCTACATCGGCTTCGATGCGGTCTCCACCGCCGCCGGCGAAACCAAGGACCCGCAGCGCAACATGCCGATCGGCCTGCTCGGCTCGCTGGCCGTGTGCACCATCGTCTACATCATCGTCTGCGCCGTGCTGACCGGCATGATGCCGTATCACCTGCTGGGCACGGACAAGCCCGTCGCGACCGCGCTGGAGCCCTACCCGACCCTGTCCTGGCTGAAGACCGCGGTGGAAATCGGTGCGATCGCCGGCCTCTCCTCGGTGGTGCTGGTGATGATGATGGGCCAGACCCGCATCGCCTACACGATCTCCCGTGACGGCCTGCTGCCGAAGATCTTCGGCAAGGTGCACAAGCGCTTCCGTACCCCGTACTGGAGCACCATCGTTGTCGGCGCCATTGCCGCCACCCTGGCCGGTACCGTGCCGCTGAACGTGCTCGGCGAGCTGGTCTCGATGGGCACCCTGCTGGCCTTCGCCACCGTCTGTATCGGCGTGCTGATCCTGCGCTACACACGGCCGGAGCTGGAACGCCCGTTCCGCGTACCGATGGTATGGGTCATCTGCCCGCTGGGCGCCCTGGCCTGCCTGTTCCTGTTCTACCAGGCGTTCGTGGTGCATTGGCACCTGTTCGTGGCCTGGACCCTGCTGGGCCTGTGCATCTACTTCGGCTACGGCATCCGCCACAGCAAGCTGAACAAGAAGAACGCCTGAGTGCTGCCGGGCCGGCCCAGTGCCGGCCCGGTCGTTTGATACGTCGCGCCTGAGAAGACATCCAAACCATGTTCAAGCAACTGTGGGCCACCAAGCATCCGCACGCCGCCCATGAAGACGCCAACGGCCTGAGCCTGCGCCGTACCCTCGGCCCCTGGGGCCTGACCGCGCTGGGCATCGGCGCGGTGATCGGCGGCGGCATCTTCGTGATCACCGGCCAGGCCGCGGCCAACCACGCCGGCCCGGCGATCATGCTGTCCTTCGTGCTGGCCGCGATCTGCTGCGCGTTCTGCGCGATGGCCTACGCCGAGTTCGCGGCGATGGTGCCGGTCTCCGGCAGTGCCTACACCTATACCTATGCCACCTTCGGCGAGCTCTCGGCCTGGTTCATCGGCTGGATGCTGGTGCTGGAATATGGCGTCTCCGCCTCGGCCGTGGCGGTCAGCTGGACCGGCTATTTCCTGAGCCTGCTCAGTCATTTCGACATCCATCTCCCGGCCGCGCTGGTCAGTGCGCCACTGGATGGCCAGCTGCGCCCGACCGGCGCCATCGCCAACATCCCGGCCGCGGTGCTGGTGCTGCTGCTGACCTGGCTGTGCTACGTGGGCATCAGCAAGTCCTCGGCCATGAACATGGCGATGGTGGTGCTCAAGACCGCGTTGATCGTGCTGGTGATCGTGGTCGGCTGGAAATACGTGGACCCGGCCAACTGGACCCCGTTCATTCCGGAGAATGAAGGCCCCGGCAAGTACGGCTTCGACGGCGTGCTGCGCGGTGCGGCGATGGTGTTCTTCGCCTATATCGGTTTCGAAGCGGTGTCGGTCGCCGCGCAGGAATCGCACAAACCGCAGCGCGACATGCCCATCGGCATGCTGCTCTCGCTGGTGATCTGCACCGTGCTGTACATCGCGATGGCCGCGGTGATGACCGGGCTGGTGCCGTACCAGCTGCTCGGGACCGATGAGCCGGTGGTGACCGCGGTGGCGGCGCATCCGCAGCTGGGCTGGTTGCGCGTGGTCGTGGAGATCGGCGCGCTGATCGGGCTGTCCTCGGTGGTGCTGGTGATGGTGATCGCGCAGCCGCGCATCTTCATGATCATGGGCCGCGACGGCCTGCTGCCGCCGCTGTTCACCAAGATCCATCCCAAGTACCGCACCCCGCACATCAACACCGTGATCACCGGCATCGGCATCGCGCTGCTGGCGGCGGTGTTCCCGCTCGACGTGCTCGGTGAGCTGACATCGATGGGCACGCTGATCGCGTTCGCGGCGGTCTGCGCGGGCGTACTGATCCTGCGCCGCACCCAACCGGACCTGCCGCGTCCGTTCCGGATGCCGATGGCGTGGCTGATCTGCAGCCTGGGTGTGCTCAGCTGCATCGCGCTGCTGACGGCGATGACGGCCCACAACTGGATGCTGATGGGCTTCTGGACGCTGGGTGGTTTCGCGATCTACTTCTGTTATGGGTATCGCCATAGCCGTCTGCGCAAGTAGTGCCGGCCGCTGGCCGGCTCCACGTGCACCCAACACGCTCATGAGGAGCCGGCCGGCGGCCGGCACTACCGCAGAGCGCGCGAAATCGATGGAAGCGCCGTAAAATAGCCCCATGAACACCCCCACCTTCCCCTACGACACCGCGCGCCTGAGCGAACTGGCCCAGCTGCTGATCGACAACGTCCGCGAGCTGGCCCACGCCGGCTGGACCCCGGCCACCAGCAGCAACTTTTCCCACCGCCTGGATGACCGCCACGCGGCGATCACCGTGTCCGGCAAGGACAAGGGCCGGCTGGTGGAGGACGACATCATGGTGGTGGATTTCGACGGCCAGGCCGTCGGCCGCCCGCTGCGCCCGTCCGCCGAGACGCTGCTGCACACCCAGCTGTACCGCCGTTTCCCGGAAATCGGCTGCGTGCTGCACACCCATTCACCGGTGCAGACCATCGCCTCGCGCCTGTATGCGCCGCAGGGCCATATCCGCCTGGAGGGCTACGAGCTGCTGAAGGCCTTCCACGGCAACAGCACGCACGAGATGGCGGTCGACGTGCCGGTGTTCGCCAATACCCAGGATATGGACGTGCTCTCGGCACAGGTCGATGCCCTGCTCGACACCCAGCCGCTGTGGGGCTATCTGATCGACGGCCACGGCCTGTACGCCTGGGGCCGCACCATGGCCGAGGCACGCCGCCACATGGAAGCCTTCGAGTTCCTGCTCCACTGTGAGCTGGAACTGCGCAAGCTGCGCGGCTGATCGCGCTCAGATTCCTGAAGAGAATCTGTATTCCGCGCATCGGCATCAGTGCGTCGCCCCCACCCTGGCGCCGCACTGGTACCCTTTCCCTCCCCTCTTCGCCTCGATGCTGCCGCCATGAGCCGACTCCGTATCTTTGATGACACCGCCCCGGATGTCCCGCTGTTCGACAGCCGGGATGGCGAGGCGATCGCCGCCGAGCTGAAGCCGATCGGCGTCACGTTCGAGCGCTGGCAGGCGACCCACGAGGTCGCGCCGGGCGCCAGCCAGGACGAGGTCTTCGCCGCCTACAAGGTCGATATCGACCGTCTCGTCGCCACACACGGTTTCAAGAGTGTGGACGTCGCGTCGATCGCGCCGGACAACCCGAACCGCGCCGAGCTGCGCAGGAAGTTCCTGGACGAGCACTTCCACAAGGAAGATGAAGTCCGCTTCTTCGTCGCCGGCTCCGGGCTGTTCACCCTGCACGTGGACGGCAAGGTCTACGAGATCGAGTGCGTCAAGAACGATCTGATCGCCGTGCCCGATGGCATCACCCATTGGTTCGACATGGGCGAGGAACCGAGTTTCGTGGCGATCCGCTTCTTCACCGAGCCGGACGGCTGGGTCGGCCATTTCACCGGCAGCGACATCGCCCAGACCTTCCCGCGTTACCACCCCGCACAGCACCAGGCCGACTGATCCATGCCGCAACCGACCGTCATCCTCACCGATATCGAGGGCACCACCAGCAGCATTTCGTTCGTCAAGAACGTGCTGTTCCCGTATGCGCGCAAGGCACTGCCGGCGTTCGTCGCCGCGCATGGCCAGGAGCCGCAGGTGCGCCGCTGGCTGGACGCGGTGGCGGTGGAGATCGGTGGTGCCTGCCAGGACAGCCTGATCGTGGAGACGCTGCAGGGCTGGATCGACCAGGACCGCAAGCACACCGCGCTCAAGGCGCTGCAGGGCATGATCTGGGAAGCCGGCTACCGCAACGGCGATTACAAGGCGCACTTCTATCCGGAAGTGGCCGCCGTGCTGAAGGGGTGGCATGCCGAGGGCAAGCCGCTGTACGTGTATTCCTCCGGCTCGGTGCCGTCGCAGAAGCTGTTCTTCGGCTTCAGCGAAGCCGGTGACCTGACCGGGCTGGTCTCGGGCTGGTTCGATACCGAAGTCGGCGGCAAGCGTGAGGCCGACAGCTACCGCCGTATCGTCGAGGCGATCGATGTGCCGGCCGCGCAGATTCTGTTCCTGTCCGACGTGGTGGAAGAGCTCGATGCCGCGCGCGACGCCGGCCTGCAGACGCGTCTGATCGACCGCTTGGACGATTACCCGCTGCCACGCAGTGGTGAGGCCACACACGGCCACGACCGCGTCGAGAACTTCCAGCAGATCACGCTGTAACGGGTGGATCCACGCCATGCGTGGATGCCTTTCGCGCGATTCCGGTACCACGCCAGCCACGCATGGCGTGGCCCTACCTCCGGATATCTGCCAAGGAGTGCAGGCGCAACGCGTTGCGCAGCGTCGCCAGATCCGCCTCCGCGCGCAGCCGGATCGTCACCGTTTCACCCGGCACCAGGTCCAGCGCGTTTTCACTGAGCGCGGCGTCCCGCCCATCGAAGTCGATCCACAGCGCCCGCACCAACGTGGGCGAGCGCAGCGTCAGCAGGTAGCCGTCGCCATCGGCGCGCAGCGCGCTGTCGATCTTCGCCGGTGACAGCGCCAACGCTTTGGCCGGCACGAAATACACCACCTGCTGCGACAACAGCGTCGCGCCATCGAACAGCTCGACCACCGCCACGGTGCGGGTTGGATCGGCGCCCTTCAACAGGTCCGCGTCGGCAAATCGCCCCACCTCCAGCGCGGACAGCGGCGGCACTGCCACGGTGTGCCGCTGCTCACTGCGCTGGGTGCCATCGAGGTCGATCACGCGCAGCCGCCACGTGGCCTGCAGGCCCTGCTGACGATCATTGAGCAGGCTCACCCGGGTCACCCCTTCATCGCGCAGTGCCGCCACCGCGTGGTCGGCGAAGAAGCGCTTGGCGTGGAAATGCAGCGCCTTCCAACGCCCGGCGTAATCGATGCTGGACCACGACGCCCCCGGCCATACATCGTTGAGCTGCCAGTACAACGAGCCCATCGTGTACGGCCGCGAGGCCCGGTGATGCAGGGCAGCGAGCTGGATGCCATCGGCCTGCATGACCTGGCTCAGGTAGACGAACGTGGCGAAGTCACGCGGCGTGCCGTACTCCTCCTCGATGTACTTGAGCAGGCGCTGGTTGCCCTCGCCCGCCATGAACTTCTGATGCGCGCGTACCGTCGGGCTGTCGACCTGCTGCTCGGCGGCGGGAATGATGCCGTCCAGCGTGCGCAGCGCCGGCCAGGCCTGCAGCCCGTACTCGGACATGAAACGCGGCGTTTCACGCAGGTACGCGGTGACCGGCAGCGCCGGGTTGCCCCACACCTGCCAGTAGTGCTTGTCGCCGCGGGTGGAATCGTTGGCCTTCTCGTCCAGATCATTGCTCGGCGAGCTCGACCAGTACGGCACGCCCAGCCCTTCCTCGGTCACCACCTGGCGCAGGTCGTTGCCGAACAGGTCCACATACCCCTGCCAGACCTTCGCAGCGAAGGCAGGATCGGCAGCGGTCAGGTCACGGCCATGGCCCCAGTCCTTCCATGCAGTCTCTTCTTCGTTGTTGCCACACCACAGCACCACGCTGGGGTGATGGCGCAGACGGCGCACATTGTCGCGCGCCTCATGGACCACGTTCGCGCGGAACGCGGGATCGTAACCTGGCTGCATCCCGCCACCGAACATGAAATCCTGCCAGACCAGTAGCCCCAGCTCGTCGGCGATATCGAAGAACGCATCGTCTTCGTAATAGCCACCGCCCCAGTTGCGCAGCATGTTCATGTTGGCATCGCGCGCTGCGGTCAGCTCGCGCCGAATCCGCGCCGCGTCCACACGCGCGGGGAACATGTCGAACGGAATGACGTTGGCGCCCTTGGCAAAGATCGGCACACCGTTGATCACGAATGCGAAGCCCTGTCCGCCGTTGCGGTCCACTTCGCGGCGCAGCTCGACGGTCCGCAGGCCGGTGCGCTGCTCGATGTGCGTCGCCTCCGCCGTCTCAGGCGCCAGGGTGGCACGCACAGTGTAGCGGGCCTGCTCGCCCTGCCCGGCCGGCCACCAGCGCCGCGGCTTCTGCAGCGCGACCGGCACCGCAATGCGGTTGTCACCGGCCTTGAGCATCGTCTTTTGGTCGATGCGCGCCACGCGCTTGCCGTCCGGATCCAGGACATCCACCTGCACGGACGCAGAACCAACCACCGCGCTTTCCACCTCGACCGCGATCTCAAGGTCCGCCTTGGCCGCGTCCAGGCTGCGGGTCTGCACCACCAGAGCGGTCAGGCGCTGTGCGTCCCAGCTCTCGAGCTTCACCGGCCGCCAGATGCCGGCGGTCACGTAACGCGGGCCCCAATCCCAGCCGAAGTGATAGCCCGGCTTGCGCACGAAATTGCCGACCATCGCGTCTTTGGGCTCATCGCCATAGGGCGAAGGGTAGTTGCCGGCGATCTTGTGCGGCATCGCCTGCACGACCGGCAGCAGGGTGCGGATCGGCGAACGCAGCACGATGCGCAGCTCATTGCCGCGGGGCCGCAACTGGCCATCCACCCGCGCCCGCCAGGTGCGGTGGCTGTTGTCGGCCTGCAGGAGGGGCTGGCCGTTGAGCGTGACGGTGGCGAACGTGTCCAGCCCTTCGAACGCCAGCTCGGCATGCGCGCGCGCCAGCGTGGCCGCATCCACATCGAATCGTGCGCGGTACTCCCAGTCGGACAGGCCGATCCACTGCAGCCCGGCTTCCGGCGCACCCACGTAAGGATCGGGAATCTGCTCCTGCGCCAGCAGATCGGTATGCACGGCCCCGGGCACCTGCGCAGCACGCCACTCGCCCAGCTGCGGGTGGGCACGAAGCTGGGCATCACCGGGCAACAGGCGCAATGACCACTCTGCCAGCAGCGGGGCGGCTGCCACGGGCAGTGCCCATGCTGCCAGCAGGACCAGCAACAGCCAGCTGGCCGGTGCAACGACATGGAGACGGCTGTGCGCGCGCATGAGGACCTGCCTGGCTGCGGGAGCAGCCGACCAACGGTCGGCTCTACCGGGATGTTGGGGCAGCCGACCGACGGTCGGCTCTACCGGATTCAACGCACTACGTTGAGCACTTCGTAGCAGGCGCCCATGGTGTGGTAATCGGTCTTGCCGGCCGGGCTCTTTTCATCGCTGTACTTGCGGTTGTCCGCATCCAGGATGCGGAACCACGCGCCGTACTGGTGATCGACCATATGCGCCCACGCATACGCCCACAGGCGGTCGTACCAGTCCCAGTACACGGCATCGCCGGTGCGCTTGGCCAGCAACGCGGCGGTGGCCAGCGACTCGGCCTGCACCCAGAAATACTTGTCGTCATCGCAGACGCTGCCATCCGGCGCGAAACCGTAGTACAGCCCGCCACGCTCGGCATCCCAACTGCGCTCCACCGCCACATCGAACAGATGGCGCGCGGTCGGCACCAGCCAGTCGGCCTGTACGTGGCGGTCCAGGATCAGCAGCAGCTTGGCCCACTCGGTCTGATGCCCTGGCTGGAAGCCCCAGGGACGGAACAGGTGCTTGGGGTTGTCGCGGTTGTAGTCCCAGTCGATCTGCCACTGGGTGTCGTAGTGCTCCCACACCAGGCCATCGCCCTGCGCGGCCTGGCGGCGGGTCATGTGGTCGGCCAGCAGCAGCGCACGATCAAGATAGCGCTGCTCGCCACTGGCCTCGAACGCGGCCAGCATCGCCTCGCACATGTGCATGTTGGCGTTCTGGCCGCGGTAGTCGCTGAAGGTCCAGTCGGCATCGGCTTCGTCCTTGTACAGGCCGAACGCCGGTTCCCAGAAGCGCGTTTCCAGCAGCTGCCAGGTCTCGTCCATCCACGAACGCGCCTCGGCAATGCCAGCTTTCAGCGCGCAGCTGTAGGCCAGCAGCACAAACGCGACGCCGTAGCAGTGGTTGGTCGCATCTTCGACCACGCCATCGCGCAGCGTCCAGGCGTAACCGCCAGTGGCCGGATTGCGATGTATCTCGCGCAGGTAACGCACACCGTGTTCGACCGCCGCCAGGTCCTCGGGCTTGCCGAACTCGCGGTAGGCCATCGCGTGGTTGAACACGAAACGCGTGCTGCTGACCAGATGACGGTGGCTGGCGTCGTACACGCTGCCATCGTCACGGTAGTAATGGAAGAAGCCGCCCTTGGGGTCGATTTCATGCGGCTGATAGAACGCCATCGTCCGCGCGACATGGGCGCGCAGGAAATCCGGCGAACGGAAATCGGGCTGGGATGCGGTGGTGGTGCTCATGCGGCGGTTTCCTGTTGTTGCTGCAGCAGTTGCTGGACTTCCCCAAGGCTGGGCATCGCGGCGAACGCCCCCTTGCGGGTGACCGCCAGGGCACCGACAGCCGCACCGAAGTGGATCGCCTCGAGCAGGCCGGCCTGTCCCGCGCAGAACGCGGGGAACGCCGTGCCATCACCGCCGCGTTCGCCGATGCCGAACAGCAGGCCGCCCACGAACGCATCGCCGGCGGCGGTGGAATCCACCGTCGTCACCTGGAAGCCGGTGAGTACGCCGTTGCCGTGGCGGGTGTGCCAGCGGATCGGCGCGGCGCCGTCGGTGATCACCACCGCCTGCGCCTGCGCGCCGAGCAGGCGCTCGACCACCGCAGCGTCGCCACCGGGCACCGAGCCCGCCAGATACTCCAGTTCCTCGCGCGACAGCTTGACCAGCTCGGCCAGCGACAGCGCTTCCCACAGGCGCGGCAGCGGGTCGACACCGGTCGGCCACAGCGCCGGGCGCAGGTTGAGGTCGATGCTGACCATCGCGCCGGCCTGGCGGGCGCGGCGCATGCCTTCCAGCGTGGCCTGCGCGATCTCCGCCTCGGTCAGGCTGTTGGAACACACGTGGAAGCTGCGCGTGCCCTCGAAGCAGTTCGGGTGGAAATGCGTGCTACGGAACAGCAGATCCGCCGCCGGCGGGCGGTAGAAGCTGAAGCTGCGCTCGCCACTGGCATCGAGTGCGACGAACGCCAGCGCGGTCTTGGCTTCATCCGTGCGCACGATGCAATCGGTCGCCACGCCGGCATTGGCCAGGCTCTCGGCGAGGAAGTCGCCAAACATGTCCTTGCCCAGCATGCCAGCGAAATGCGTGTCCGCGCCCAGCCGTGCGGCCGCCACAGCTACGTTGGCGGGCGCGCCGCCGGCGTACTGCAGGAAGGCACGGGGGGTATCGGGAGACGCCGGAGGTTGGGCAAGTAGATCGATCAAAATCTCGCCGAAACAGACAATTTTGGACATCTTGGCCTCAATTTCCCTGGCGGATTCCAACGGCCGGGCGCGAACCCCACAGGCCGTAGAAGATGATGTAGCCGTAGCACAGCAGCGGCAGGATGAAGGACGGCTGCAGGCCGATATGGTCGGCCAGCTTGCCCTGCAGGACCGGGATCAGCGCCCCGCCGACAATCGCCATGATCAGCAGGCTCGAGGCCTTGGTGGTCAGCGTGCCCAGGCGTTCGATGCTCAGCGCGAAGATCGTCGGGAACATGATCGAGTTGAACAGGCCGATCGCCACCACCGAGTACAGCGCTACCTGCCCCTGGGTGAGCATGGTCAGGGCCAGCAGCGCCACGTTCATGCTGGCGAACAGGGTCAGCAGCAGGCGCGGCGAGAAGCGGGTCATGATGGCCGAACCGGCAAAGCGGCCGATCATCGCCATCGTCCAGTACGCCGAGACGTAATGCGTGGCCTGCTGTTCGCTGAAGCCGCCGATGTTCGGCAGCGACAGGTAGTTCACCAGCACGCTGCCCACCGCCACTTCCGCACCCACGTAGAAGAAGATGCCGAGCACGCCGAACCGGACGTGGCGGTGACGCAGCGCCTCCATCAGGGTGTGCTTGTCGCCACCGTTCTGCTCGGTCGTCTCATTCAGTGCCGGCAGGCGGAACAGATACACGAACACGGCAAGCAGGACCAGCGCGATCGCCAGGCCGACATACGGGCCCTGCACGGACTGGGCTTCCTGGGTGCGATAGGCCAGCTGTTCGGCCATCGGCAGCACATTGATCTCGTCCGCGCTCTTGACGGTGTTGCCCAGGATCAGCAGGCCACCGAAGATCGGCGCGATCGCCGTACCCAGCGAGTTCAACGCCTGCGCCAGCGTCAGGCGGCTGGAGGCCGTCTGCTCCGGGCCCAGCAGGGCGACGTACGGATTGGCCGCCACCTGCAGCACGGTGATGCCCGTGGCCAGCACGAACAGCGCGCCCAGGAAGGCTTCATACACCCGCAGCTCGGCCGCCGGCCAGAAGCCGAGCGCGCCCACTGCGGCAATGGCAAGGCCGGCCACGATGCCGTTCTTGTAGCCCAGCCGTGCGACCAGGCGACTGGCCGGCACCGACATCAGGAAGTACGCGCCGAAGAAGGTGAACTGCACCAGCATCGCGCGGGCGTAGGTCAGGTCGAACACGGCCTTCAGATGCGGGATCAGGATGTCATTGAGGCAGGTGAGGAAGCCCCACATGAAGAAGATCGTGGTCGCCACGGCCAGCGCGACACGCGTGTTCACCACGGGCGCAGCAGAGGACGAGGACGGGAGACGGGGCGTTGGGGAAATGGGCATTCAAGTACGCGCCTCATTGCGCGAGCAGGTGAAAAGGGGCGGAATCAGGCGACAGTGCTGCCGCTGCTTTCGCGGATACGGAGTTGGACCGGTGCAACAGTACGCTGTGCCGCCGCCTCCGGGTGATCGAGTCGCTGCAGAAGCAGCTCCGCGGCCTGCCGCCCACGCTCGCGCGGGTTGACCGTCAGCGTGGTCAGCGGCGGCGATGCCACGGAGGCCTCGGAAATATCATCGAAACCGGTCACTGCGAAGTCGCGGCCAGGCTGCACCCCGCGCGAGGCCAGGCCCAGCATCAGGCCCAGCGCGACGCTGTCGTTGTAGCAGACCGCTGCGGTCGGCACTGCACCCAGCGCGAACAGCTCACCGGTGCGGGCGGCTGCATCCAGGCGGCTGGGCGAGGTCTCGATCAGCCACTCCGGCTGCACCGGCATCCCCGCCTCCACCAGCGCCTGTGCATAGCCGGTACGGCGCTGATGGCACGAGCTGGACACGGCATGACCCCCATAGAACGCGATACGGCGGTGGCCCTGCTCGATCAGATGGCGCGTCGCCAGGTAGGCGCCCTGCTGGTTGTCCAGCGTCAGGAAATCCCATTCGGCGCCGGGCAGTTCGCGATTGAACAGCAGCACGTTGGCATGACCGAGCACCTGGCGCAGCTGCCCCGCATCGCTGCCTTCGGCCGGCGACAGGATCAGCCCGGCCGGCATGTGCTCCATCAGCGTAGCCAGCACGGCCTGCTGACGCTCCGGCGATTCGCCGGTGCTGCCGAGCAGGGTCACGAAGCCCTTGCCGCCCAGCGCTTCATCCACCCCGGAGGCGAATTCGGCGAAGAACGGGTTGGACAGATCATTGATCACCAGCGCCACGCTCGAGGACGTACGCCGGCGCAGGTTGGCCGCGCCGCGGTTGTACACATACCGCTGGCGCCGCAGTTCGGCTTCCACCTTGGCCCGGGTGTCGACGTTGACCAAGGGGCTGCCGCGCAGCACCAGCGACACGGTCGCGCGCGACACGCCGATCGCTTCGGCGATGTCGGTCACGGTGACCGCGCGCGTACCTTTGCCGGCAGGGGTGGCCTTGTCGTTCATCGGGTCGTCGGGTTCCTCAAGCAAGGTGCAAGCCTAAACGATCGCGCTGACCTGCTGCTCATTCCAGTACCGCGCCCGGGGTGGCGCAGAACGAGGCCGGCAGCGCCTCGGCCTGGGTGCCCCAGCCGTTCTCCGGCGCGGTGCCGCCCAGGGCGAAGGCGATGGTGCCACCGCGCTGCAGCTGGGCCCAGTCCAGCCACACCGGCGCATGCGCGCGGCCATCGACCTGGACACTCTGGACATACTGCAGTTGGCGGCCATCCGCGCCCGGCGCCTTCAAGGTCAACGTTTTACCCTGGCCCAGATCGATCTCGGCACGAGCGAAGCGCGGCGTGTGCAGCAGGAACTCGCCGCTGCCCGGTACCGCCGGGTACAGCCCCAGCGCACTGAACAGGTACCAGGCCGACATCGTGCCCAGGTCATCATTGCCGGTGACGCCATTGGGTGCATTGGTGAACAACTGCTGCGCGGCGCGCACCACGGTGGCGGTCTTCCACGGCTGGCCGATCAGCGTGTACATCCACGGCGCGTGCAGGTCCGGCTCGTTGTTGGGGTTGTAGCGGAACTGGTTGTAGTAGCTGTACGGCCCGACCACCCATTCCTTGCGGGCGGCGGTCAGCGGCGATGTAACGAGGGCGTCGTAAGCGAAGAAGGTATCCAGTCGGCGCGCGGTCTGTTCGCGGCCGTGCATGGCCTGGACCAGGCCCGGCACGTCCTGCTGCGCGAGCCACTGGTACTGCCATGCGGTGCCTTCATGGAACCCGTGATGCGAGCGCGGGCTGTACTTGCCATCGGCCGGCAGGTACCACGCGCCATCCTCCATGCGCGGCCGCGGGAAGCCGTTGAAGTCGCCCTCCTCGTCACGCACCGACGGATCCCACACCTTGTGCCAGTTGCGGCCACGCTCGCGCAGCACGCCGGCATCGGCGGCATGGCCGAGGCCATCGGCCATCTGCGCCAGCGCGCAGTCAGCCAGTGCGTATTCCAGCGTTGCCGATCCCCCGTGGTGCGGATCCACGTCCATGCCCTTGGAGGGGAAGGCGCGGTCGTACTGCACGTAGCCGTTGGCCAGGTAGTTCGGGTTGCCCGAGCGCCCGGCGTGACGCGAGTTCATCGGCGGCACCTGGAAGGCGTTCTTGCGCAGCGCGGTGTAAGCCTCACCCTCGCGGCCGTCCAGCGCGCCGAAACGCCACAGATCCACCAGGAACGGCGTGACCGGGTCGCCGGTCATGATGTTGGTTTCAAAGTTGGCATAGCCCCAGCGCGGCAACCAGCCGCCCTGCGCTTCAATGGCCAGCAGGGTCCGGCCGATGTCACGCGCGACGTCGGGCTTGGTCAGCGCCAGCCACTGGTTCTGCGCACGGTAGGTATCCCACAGCGAGAAATACTCGTAGTAGGTCCAGCCATCGGCGCGATGGATGTTGTCGTCGTAACCACGGTAGCGGCCATCGGCGTCGCTGCCGGTCAGCGGCTGCAGCAGCGCGTGGTACAGCGCGGTGTACAGCACGGTGCGGTCGTCGCTGTTGCCGCCCTGCACACGCACGGCCGCCAGTTCCTTGCGCCACTGCTGCTGCGCCATCTGGCGCATCTGATCGAAGCCGAGCAGGCGATCGCCCTGCATGCCATCGCTGCGCAGATTGGCGCGCGCGCCTTCGGCATCCACGTGCGAAATCGCGCTGACCGCGGTCACCGCACGGCCCTTGGCCAGATCGAAGCTGAGCCAGGCGCCGCTCGGCTTGAGTTCGCCTTCCATGCCGTGGCGTGCGCCGGGCAGGCCACCGCCCTCGCCCCAGGTCCCGAACGCCTTGAACGGGCGGTCGAACTCGATGCGGAACCAGGTGGTGTACTGATGCCCACCGCAGAAGCTCTTGGTGACCAGCTTGCCTTCCACGGCACGGTCGCCGACCACGTCGACCACACTGCCGATCACCGAATGGCGCTCGTTGGCCTGGCCAAGGTTGACCAGCACGTGGCCGGTATCCGCATCGGCGGCAAAGGTGTAACGCTCGGCTGCGGCACGGGTGCGTGCGGTGGCCTCGGCATCGATGCCGCCGTAATTGGTCAGGCGTACCTTGTAATACCCGGCCTGGCCGACTTCACCGTCGTGGGTATAGCTGGACGCGTAGCGCTTGTGGTCGAAGCTCTTGGCGTCGTCGGTATTGAAGTCACCGCCCGGACCGATGCTGCCGGTCACCGGCAGTACCGAGACCTGCCCGCCCTGCTCCCAGCAGCCGGCACCGGACAGGAACGAATGCCCGAAACCGCGGATCTTGGGGTCGTCATAACGCCAGCCGGCATAGTGCTCGCCGATCGGGCTGACCTGGATCAGGCCGAACGGAGCCGAGGCGCCCGGGAAGGTGTTGCCGTCATCCTTGCTGCCGATGAAGGTGTTCACCTCGCGCTCCAGTGCGGCGGGTGCGGCCTGCAGCACCAGCGGCGCGCAGCTCAGCGCCAGCAGGCAGGCCAGGCCGGCGAGCGGACGACGGCGGACCGGGCGAACGCCGGGGGTAGCAGCAACAGCAGGATGTCGGGAAAAGCGGGTCACGGACACGGACTCCTTGGCGGACGTGGCGGCGGCGAGAACCAGCGGCGACCGGGGTCGGCGGTTCCTGGGACGGGATGACCCAATCCACACCCCGGTGAATTTAGATCGATTTAAGTAAAGCACGGAGATTTCGGCGGATGCATTCTGCGCTGCAACATGCACGCGTCCTCCGCCAACGCGCGCCGCGCGCCGTCCCGCGCGGAACGCCCGTCGCCCACCAAGGTGTCCAGGAAACGATCGCGGCAAGTGCCTGTCTGCGAGGTGTAGAAGGAATCCCCTGTTGCGCTGGCTCGTAGCGCCCGCACTGCGGACGGTCGCTCATGGTCCATATTGCGGAGCAGCATGCTTCCCGGCGCCGGTCGTGTTAAAAATTCGCCGCCAATCGTTTAGATCGATCCAACTTAAAACGGTCACGATTGCCGGAAGTGGGGAGCCGGGGGACTGCCCCACGCGATGCATGCGGGACGCGCCAGGCGACTCGACGCCCGAGATGATTCGCCTTCAACATTAGATCGATTCAAAGAATTCGTATCGCCACCGTTTCAATCCAGGAGAGGGAGAGAGTGGAATGAAGATGTCACGCATGCACCGCCGCGTCAGGTTGTCCGCGGCCATCGCCAGTGCCTTGGCCACCGCGGTCGTGCCGGCCAGCGCATTCGCGCAGCAGGCCAGCCCGGCGACCGGCACCCCTGATGCAACCACGCTCGACAGCGTGACCGTCACCGGCTACCGCTACGCCATCGAAAAGAGCCTTCAGCAGAAGCGCGATGCGAACGCGGTGGTGGAAGTGATCACCGCCGAGGACGTGGGCAAGTTCCCCGACAAGAACGTCGCCGATGCGCTGCAGCGCGTGCCCGGCGTGGTGATCACGCGCAGCGGCGGCGAAGGCAAGAGCGTCAGCGTGCGCGGCCTTGCGCCCGACCTCACCCTCACCCAGTTGAACGGCAATTACGTCGCCACCTCGGAAACCAACAACGAGGCGTCGCGTTCGTTCAACTACACGCTGCTGCCGTCCAACATGCTGTCCAGCGCGGAACTGTTCAAATCCCCGGAAGCGCGCATCGACGAAGGCGGCATCGGCGGCACGGTGATCCTGCATACCCGCCGTCCGCTCGATATGGAAGCCAACTCGGGTTACGTGAACCTGGAAGGCACTTCGTCGGATACCAGCCACGACATCGATCCGCAGGCCTCGGCGCTCTACTCCTGGCACAGCAAGGATGAGCGCTTTGGCGTCCTGGTGGGCGTGACGCAGCAGAAGCGCACCAGCCGCACCATGGAAGCCAGTACCGAGGACTATCAGTGGTATGGCGCCGGCGACGCGCGCGATGCCAACGGCAACGTCCTGGCGCAGGATGGCATCCACTACTGGTGGGGGCAGTCCGGTTTCAACAACCAGACCGGCGGCAACTACAGCGACTTCTTCATGCCGACCTCGGTCAACTTCGCGGTGAAGGAAGAAAAGCGCGAACGCAAGGGTGGGCAGCTGACCTTCCAGTTCAAGCCGCTGGACAACCTGACCCTGACCGCCAACTACTTCCGCTTCGAGCTGCAGGGTGATTACACCCAGAACATGCTCAAGGTGCCGGAGTGGAGCATGGCCCGCTTCAACGGCGACGGTAACTGGGCCGGCGGCCGACTCCTCAACGGGCTCGATTTCGATCCCAGTGGCAGCATCGTGACTGGCGCGCAGTTCGAGAAGCTGCCGGGCAAGGCCTACATCTGCAGCGAAGAACAGGCCGCAGCGGCTGGCCTTGCGCCGGGCGGCTGGGGTCCGGATGACTGCACCCTGCCCACCCCGCAGCTGACCGGCGGCTACAGCAAGGAAAAAGCGCTTTCCCAGACCGCCGATCTGGCCGTCGAATGGGACATCAGCCCGCTGTGGAAGGCCTCGTTCACCGGTGGCCGTACGTGGTCCGAGGGCGGCCCGTCAATGAACTTCCGGATGTCGGCCAAGCCGCGCCGCAAGGTCGGTGCGGACTATCTGTCGGGTAACCAGTACACCGCATGGGACCTCACCGGCACGCCGTCGGTGCAGTTCTCCCCGGACCTGCAGGACCAGTTGATGGCCGGCATTGCCGAGGTCGACACCGGCTCGACCGACTCGTCGTGGATGCAGACGGAGGTTGAACAGAACTACTTCCAGGCCGACTTCACCAAGCTGTTCGAAGCCGGCTGGCTGGACTCGATCCAGTTCGGCACCAAGTACCGTGACGGCAAGGTCCACCGCAACACCGGCAACACCTATTGGGTCTGCCAGGGGCTGGATCCAGCCGACTACGATAACAACCGCTACCAGGCCGGCTGCGATTCCACCGCCGGTGATGCCCAGCCGGGCTTTTTCCTGTCCAGCCCGATCAGCAACATCGTCGGCGGCTTCAACGCCAATGTGTTCCCGGGCGTCAACTACCCGGCCTACATCAACTACCTCAACCAGACCTACGGCGGCTCGCACAACCGGACCGAAGAAGACTTCGTCTACGACGTCAACGAGAAGATCTACTCCGGGTACTTCCAGGCCAATTTCCGTACCGAGCGCGTCCGCGGCAACGTCGGGGTGCGCGTGGTGCGCACGCAGCAGTTCGCCCAGTCCAGCGATTCGGTGGAGCGCTTCAACGACTACTTCGTGGACAACGCCAACGGCTCGCCGATGAGCTGCGATGATCCGGCGGCCGATCCGACCCTGCGCTGCCAGGGCGGCTTCGTGCGCCTGCCGGACAATCAGGTCCGCGACAAGGTGTACACCCTCAGCTCGCTGGACAAGACCTATACCGACTTCCTGCCCAGCTTCAACATCGCCTGGGACATCACCGACAGCCTGGTGCTGCGCGGCGCGGCGTCGAAGGTGATTGCACGCCCGGGTTACACCAGCATCGCCTACCCGGGTGGCCTGAGCTACATCAGCGAGGAATACAGCAACGACCGCCGTGTCGCCGGCGGCACCGACACCCCCGGCTGGTACGGCTCGGGCAGCAACAAGAACCTGGAACCGTTCGAAGCCGTCCAGTTCGACCTCGGCCTGGAGTGGTACTTCAAGCCGGGCTCCGCCGCGGGCGTGGCCCTGTTCCGCAAGAACGTGGACAACTTCACCGTCCCGGTGGTGCGCGACCAGCAGATGACGGTCGGCGGCCAGACGGTCACGGTGCAGAAGTACGCCACGGAAGCCAACGGTCGCGATGGCGTTTCGCAGGGCGTGGAGGTGTACGGTCAGTACACGTTCGACATGGGCTTTGGTGTCCAGGCCAACTACACCTACAACGACACCAACCTCGCCTCGATCGTGCTGGATGGCGAAGAAATCGGTGCCTCGCCGCTGGTCGGCAGCGCCAAGAACCAGGCCAACGTCACGATCTTCTACGAGAACGACAAGCTGCTGGCCCGTGCCTCGTACAACCGCCGTGGCGAAGTGGTCGGTGGCCTGAACAACGGACTGACCACCTACACCAAGCCGTACGACCAGCTCGACCTCAACGTGGCCTACAACATCACCCCGGACTGGACGGTGACCGCCTCGGTGCTCAACGCCACCAAGTCCGAGCTGCAGAGCTACATCGGCAATGACAGCCAGGCCCGCCTGCTGTCCAACATCTATGCCGGCCGCCAGCTGTATTTCGGCGTGAACTGGAAGTTCTAAGAGCGGTCCTCCACGGCAGCTGCGCTTGTACAGGCGGCTGCCGTTTCTTTTAACGGGGACGGGGGTAGTTAATCGTGTTATCCGTAGAGCCACCCCATGGGTGGCTGCACGTTGCAGGATCAAAGCGCAGCCACCCATGGGGTGGCTCTACCCGCGGGCTTCTCAGCGATCCAGCGCCGCGCGCAGTGCGCTGACCTGCGCCACGTCGGTGGCGGTCCAGTCCGGCGACAATCCGGTCAGTGCTGGATTGTGGTGGCGCATTGCCGACCGCTGTGTGGCCTTCGCCGAGGCGTGCAATTCAATGCACCCACTGCGTTCGGCGACCTCTGCGGCATTGGCCGCCGTGATTCCCGCACCGGCCATCAGCGAAATCCGATCGCCTGCCTGGGCCACCAGTGCGGCCAGGACATCGGCCCCAGCCAGCGCGCTGGCCTGCCCCCCCGAACTCAGGATGCGCTGGCAGCCCAGCGTCACGATCTGCTCCAGCGCCGTCCCCATATCACGCGCGGCATCGAAGGCGCGGTGGAAGGTGATACCGAGCGGGCCGGCGGCGGACACCAGTTCGCGGCACAGCGCCATGTCGATGCCGCCGTCGGCCTCCAGGGCACCGATCACCACGCCGTCGCAGCCGAGCGCACGGCAGTGCGCGACATCGCGCAGCATGATTTCAGCCTCCTGCGCGGTGTAGAGGAAATCGCCGGGACGCGGGCGGATCAGCACGAACAGTGGAATCCGCAGGCGATCACGGGCGACGGCGATGCTGCCCTGCGATGGCGTGGTGCCGCCCTCGGCCAGGTTGTCGAACAGTTCGATCCGATCCGCGCCCCCCTGCTGGGCGGCCACCGCAGAGGCCACCGAATTGGACGCGATCTCCAGTACCCGGCGCGGCCCGCTCACGTCTGTTCGCTCGTGTACACCGAGGCGGAATCGCGCAGATCGTCCTGCCGGTTGGTGTCGCAGACCGCGTAGACGAAGCCGCGATGCAGCGCGTAGGCGCCGACCTCACCGTGCTTGTTCAACGCGAGGAAACACACCTGCAGGGTCTTGCTTGCTTCCGGGCGCTTGCGCACCACCCGGGCGATCGCCTCGCGGCAGGCGTCGGCCGGTGAGCGGCCCTGGCGCATCAGTTCGACCACCAGGAACGAAGCCGCGTTGCGGATCATTTCCTCGCCGACGCCGGACGCGGTGGCCGCCCCGACCTCGTTGTCGACGTAAAGGCCGGCCCCGATGATCGGGCTGTCGCCGACGCGGCCGTGCATTTTCCAGGCCATGCCACTGGTGGTGCAGGCACCTGCCAACCGACCCCCGGCATCGATGGCGAGCATGCCCAACGTGTCGTGGTTGCTGCTGTCGCCGGGGCGGCTGCGCCGTTCGGCGTTGATCTCGGGCGTGTACTGCGCCGTCTTGAGCCACTCGCGCCAGGCTTTTTCAGCGTCCGGGGTAAGCAGCTTCCTGCGTTCGAAGCCCTGCTGCACCGCGAACTGCTGCGCGCCCTCCCCGACCAGCATCACGTGCGGGGTCTTTTCCATCACCTGCCGCGCCACCGAGACCGGGTGCGCGATATCGCTAAGCGCTGCCACCGATCCACAGCGGCCATCGCCGTCCATGATGCTGGCATCCAGGCTCAGCACGCCATCACGGTCAGGATTGCCGCAGCGCCCGACGGTGGGATTGCACAGGTCACTCTCGGCCCATCGCGCACCGGCCTCCACGGCATCCAGCGCGGAGCCGCCGGCCGACAAGGTCTTCCACGCCACCTGGTTGGCACCCACGCCGAAATCCCAGGTAGACACGACCCGTGCGCCGGACGCGCTCCGTGCCTGCAGCGTTGGCAATGCCAGCGCACCGGCGGCCAACGCGCTCGCCTGAAGGAATCGTCTGCGGTCATTCATCGGTGCACCTCCAGAGAATCGACAACGAAGGAACTACGCAGCGGACCGGCGATGCTCCACATGCCAGACCGCCGCCCCAAGCACGCCGAGCTCACCATGGTCCACGCGCCAGATCGGCACCTGGCGCAGCACGTCGCGCATCACCCCCTTGGCCAGGAAGCGCTCGCGGAAGCGGCCGTCGCGCAGGAACCGGTCCACGCGCGTGGAGATGCCGCCGGCCAGATAGACCGAGCGCGCACCGAAGGTCGTGGCCAGATCGCCCGCCAGACTGCCAAGCCAGGCACAGAACACGTCCAGCGTCTCCACCGCCACCGGATCGCCGCCCTCATGCGCGGCCGCAATCAGGGCCTCGGTGCTGGTCCAGCGCGGCGTGACGCCACGGATATCGCACAGGCAGGGATAGAGGTTCATCAGGCCGCCGCCGGACAGCACGCGCTCGTTGTCCACGTGTTCCCAGCGCTGCAGCAGGCGTGACAGCACGTCCAGCTCCAATGCATTGCAGGCCGTCAATGCGGCATGGCCGGCCTCGCTGGCCAGCACCGGCCGCTCGCCACCTTCAAAGCGCAGGGCCGCCCCCAGGCCAGTGCCCGGGCCCAGCACCAGCGCCGGCCAGCGCGGGGTAACATCGGCATCCCCGTTGAGGGCCACCAGCGTGTCCGGCGCCACATGCGGAATCGCATAGGCGACCGCTTCGAAATCGTTGATCAGCGCCAGCGAGGCCAACCCGGAATCCTGACGAGTCCGCGCCACCGACACCGGCCACGGCAGGTTGGTGTTCACCAGATGATCGCCATCGAGCAGGCCGGCGATCGCGACCACGGCCGCGGCCGGCGGCGCAGGCAGCGTGCTCACGAAATCGGCCAGGATCGCGGCAAGGCTGACATGATCGGCGCAGGCGTAGCGGCGCAGGCCATGCAACGTCGGCGCGGTGCCGGCGCGCACGGTGGCCAGGGCAACGCGGGCGAAGGTGCCGCCCACATCGGCCACGATCAGCGTTTCTTTCTCAGTATCCCGGTGGGCCGCAATGGGCGACATCTCAGGTTGGGCCGGAACCGGTACCGCTGCGCTCACTCGCTTGCCTTGATTGAATCAATTGAATCCCGGCGATTCTCAGGCATCACCGGGGGATTGCAAAGCCGCGCCCGCCATACAGTGGCGTACTGAAGGGCGCGCAGGTAGATCAGGGCTTGGCGGTCTGCAGGCGGTAGCTGATGCTGGCCGTGGCGGTCGGGCCATCCCCCTGCACCGCACGCACCTCCACTCTGTGCTCGCCTACCGGCAGGTTGGTCGGCAGCGCGCCGCGCCAGAGGTGCGGCGACGGCGTAGCTTCCGGCGAGCGGTCGAAACCACGCAGGCGCTCGGCGGTATCGTCGGCGACGTTCTCCTGCAGCAGCCGCGGATCGGGCTGCTCGACACGCTTCATCGGCTGCCAGGCGCCATCGTCCACGCGGTACTCGACCAACGAATCGGCCTGACCCATGAACACGTTGGCGTATATGCCCCACGCCGGATACGCGCCTTGGCGCAGCACCTTCGGCGCATGCAGGGCGATCTGGTAATCGTCCGGCGCACGCGCCACGTAATAGCGCAGGCCATAGTCGCCACCGGGCTTGACCGACAGCACCGCATAGCCGTTAGGGGTGCCATCGCTCATGGTCGCATCGGGAATGCCGTTGCTGTCCTTCACCCCCGACCAGAACGCCCCGCAGGCCGCGCCCACGTTGTACTCGTGCAGCGGCTTGCTGCCCTGCCAGCCTTCGGCGGCACCGTGGTAGTAGTGCTGCTGGGTGTGGCTGTGGCCGCTGAGCACCAGCACGTTCGGGAACTCCCTGAGCAGCGCGAACAGGCGCGTGCGGTCCGCATGGCGGAACGTCTCACGGCCCGGCGCCGCATCAAACAGCGGAATGTGCATGCCGAGCACGATCAAGCGATCACGTTGCAGGCCCTTCAGGTAGTTGGCCAGGAAGGTGAACTGGTCCGCGCGCAGACCGCCCACGTAGCTCGGCTTGGCCTTGGGATCGTAGACCACGTCATCGAGGAACACGAAGCTCGCGCCGCCCTCTTCCACCGCATAGGTGTCCGGGCCGTACACGGCGCGCCAGCTGTCCAGCGAGTGCGCGTCGTTGCCTGCGTCCATGTCCAGATCGTGGTTGCCCGGCACATGGAACCATGGCACCTGCAGCTGCGCGGTGACCTTGTTGATGTCCGGGTACAGGCTCAGGTCGTCGTTGACGATGTCGCCCAGGGTAGTGCCCAGCCGCGCCGGGTGCTTGCCGATGATCGGCTCAACGATGGCGCGCTGGTAGTAACCGATGTCCTGGCGGCTGGCGGTCTGCGAGTCACTGAACACCAGCATCTCGAAACCGTTGCGTGCCGCATCGGTGCCCTTGGCCGGTTCCAGCGCGAAATCCCAGTTGCGGGTGCCGCCGCCGGTGGCGCGGATGCCGTCGTACTTGAGCGTGGGCGAACCCTGCGGTGCGTAGTGGCGCCAGTACGAGGGCAGCCCGTTGGCGGCGGCCGGGAAGCGGTACTCGTCGGGCTTGATCACGAACACGGTCTGCCCCTCGCGCACCGGCAGGCTGTAGCTGCCATCGGCAGCGGTACGCACGATCGTTTCCCCGTTGGAGACCTGCACACCGGCCAGGCCGGGATCGGTCGGGCCGCGCCCGGGCTTGCCGTCGCGCTCCTGATACACCTTGCCGGTGACGGTCGTTTCAGCAGCCCAGGCAGGCGAAGTCATCAACAGCAGGCAAGCCAGCCAGGCGGCAGTACGGGTCATCGGGGGCGGTCCGGTCGGGGGGTGGGGAAGTGTAGAGCCGCACATCATCGCCTGCACCGCGTTTCACCGACGTTAAACGATGTGCGGCCTCGCTTACCCCGCGTGGCGCGCCGCCAGCACCGCGACCGCATCATCCAGCGACAGCCCACGCGCACGCAGCAGCACGGTCAGATGGAACAGCAGATCGGCCGACTCGCCCAGCAGCGCGTCATCGTCCTGCACCACCCCTGCCAGCGCGGTCTCCACGCCCTCCTCGCCCACTTTCTGCGCGATCCGGCGGATGTCGCCGTCGAACAGCGACGTGGTGTAGCTGCCGGCCGGGCGCTGCTGTTCGCGCTCGCGCACCACCGTATCCAGCCGGCCCAGGAAGTTGCCGGGTGCCTGCGGGAAGCAGCTCTCGCTGCCGGTATGGCAGGTCGGTCCGGCCGGGCGCGCACTCACCAGCAGCGTGTCGTTGTCGCAATCGATCCGCACGGCGGTCACCGCCAGCACGTTGCCGGAGGATTCGCCCTTGGTCCACAGCCGCTGCTTGCTGCGGCTGAAGAAGGTCATGTGGCCCGTGGCCAGCGTCTGCTCCAGCGACGCCGCATTGGCATAGCCGAGCATCAGCACGCGCAACGTGTCGGTGTCCTGCACCACCACCGGCAACAGGCCATCGCCCTTGCCCCAGTCCAGCTGCGCCAGCGCCTCGCGCGACGGCTGCACGTCAATGGAATCCACCTCAATAGACATCTCGAACCTCGATCTGCTGCTCGCGCAGGAACTGCTTGAGCGCGGGAATGGCAATGGCGCCACTGTGGAACACGCTGGCGGCCAGTGCGCCGTCAACATCGGCCTGGTCGAACACATCGGCGAAGTGCTGCATCTCGCCAGCGCCGCCGGAGGCGATCAGTGGTACCTGGCACAGCGCACGGGCCTGGCGCAGCTGGGCCACATCGTAGCCGCGGCGCACGCCATCGCTGTCCATGCAGTTGAGCACGATCTCACCGGCACCCCGACGCTGTGCCTCCACTACCCAGTCCAAGGTACGGACCGCCACCGCCTGGGTCTTGTCCGGATCGCCGCTGAAGCGGCGCACGCGCCATTCGCCGTCCGCCTCGCGCACCGAATCGATACCGACCACCACGCACTGGACGCCGAAGGCATCGGCCAGTTCTTCGATCAGTTCGGGCCGACCGAGAGCCGGCGAGTTGATCGAGATTTTGTCGGCACCGGCATGCAGCACGCGCCGCGCGGTCTCCACATCGCTGATCCCGCCGGCCACGCAGAACGGAATGTCGATGAGGCGCGCGATGCGCTCGATCCAGGCCACGTCCACCGCGCGACCTTCCGGGCTGGCGCCGATGTCGTAGAACACGAGTTCATCCGCGCCGTGGTCGCGGTAGCGCATCGCCAGTTCGGCGATATCGCCCATGTCCACGTGATCGCGGAAACGCACGCCCTTGACCACGCGACCATCGCGCACATCCAGGCACGGAATCAGGCGGCGGCTCAACATGCCAGCGCGCCTTCCAGGGTCATGCGCCCTTCCAGCAATGCCTTGCCGAGGATCGCCCCGCCGCAGCCGACTGCCTTGGCCTGGGCGACATCGTCGGCATCGCGCACGCCGCCAGAGGCCTGCACCGCCACGCCGGGAAGCAGCGCGGCCAGATGCTGGTAGAGATCGATGTTCGGCCCGGACAGCATGCCGTCGCGCGCGATATCCGTGCACAGCAGGTGCTGCATGCCCGCCTCGGCGTAGCGCTGGGCCAACACGTCCAGGGTGTCCTCGGCGGTCTCGGTCCAGCCATGCACCGGCAACAGCCAGCGGCCATCCTCGGCCTGGCGCGCGTCCAGCGCGATGGTCAGCCGTTCCGGACCGAACTCGCGCAGCCAGCCGATCACGGTGTCGGGCTCACGGACCGAGACCGAGCCGACCACCACGCGGGCGGCACCGGCATCGAGGATGCGCGCCACGTCATCGCGCGAGCGCACACCGCCGCCGGTCTGCACCTTCAGGCCGGTCTGCGATGCGATCGAGGACAGCAGCGGTGCCAGCGTGTAACCACCGGCACGGGCCGCATCCAGATCCACCAGGTGCATCCAGCTTGCGCCCGCCGCGGCAAAGGCCTGCGCGCGCGGCAGCGGGTCATCGCCGTAGGTGGTCTGCTGCGCGTAGTCACCCTGCAGCAGCCGCACCACGCGGCCTTCGCGGATATCCAGGGCGGGATAGACGATGAAACTCATGTCGGTTCGTTCTCGATGAAATTGCGCAGGATGCGCGCGCCGGTATCGGCCGAGCGCTCCGGGTGGAACTGGGCGCCACTGTGCCGGCCGCGCTGCACGACGGCCGCGAACAGCCCGCCGTGATCGCAGGCCGCGACCGTGTCTTCGCCCAGGGGCGCGGCGTAGCTGTGGACGAAATACGCGCTGGCCCGCGCCGGCACGCCGGCCAGCAGCGCTGACTCGCGCAGGGGCAACAGCCGGTTCCAGCCCATGTGCGGCACACGGATGCCGGTGGCAGGACGCAGGTGGCGCACGACCCCGGGCAACAGGCCCAGGCACTCGACGTGGCCTTCCTCGGAGCCATCGAACAGCAGCTGCATGCCCAGGCAGATCCCGAGCAGCGGAACCTGCAGCTCGCGCAACGGCTGCACCAGACCCTGCGCATGCAGACGCGCCATCCCGTGCGGCGCCGCGCCGACGCCGGGCAGGATCACCCGCGAGACACCTTCCAGACCCTGCGCATCGCGCACCAGCCGCACCTGCACGCCCAGACGTTCCAGCGCATAGCGGACCGAGCCGAGGTTGGCGCCACCCGCATCGATCAGCGCAACCTCGGTCACAGTGCCCCCTTGGTGCTCGGCAGCGCAGTGCCCTGCCGCGGCAAGGCCTGGCGCAGCGCGCGCGCCAGCGCCTTGAAGCAGGCCTCGACCTTGTGGTGGTCGTTGTCGCCGCGCACGCTCAGGTGCAGGTTCAACCCGGCCGCATCGCACAGGGAGCGGAAGAAGTGCGGCACCAGCTCGGTCGGCATGTCGCCCACCCGCTCGCGCTTGAACTCGCCTTCGAAGACGAAGTACGGGCGGCCGCTGAAATCCAGCGCGGCACTGGCCAGGGTTTCATCCATCGGCAGGGTAAAGCCGTAGCGACCGATGCCGCGCTTGTCGCCGAGCGCCTCACGCAGGGCCTGGCCCAGCGCCAGACCGGTATCTTCAATGGTATGGTGCTCGTCGATGTGCAGGTCGCCCTCGGCCTGCACGCTGAGCGCGAAGCCGCCGTGCTTGCCGATCTGCTCCAGCATATGATCGAAGAACGGCAGCCCGGTGTGGGTCTGCGGCTCGGCGGTGCGATCCAGATCGACCTCGACACGGATCTTCGTTTCTTTGGTATTGCGCTGCACGGTGGCCCGGCGCGGCGCATCGGCCAGCTCATGCGCGATCGAGGTCCAGTCCCAGTCGCCGCCAAACTGCTCGGTGCGCAGCTGGAAGCCACGGATCTTCATGTTCTCGGCGAACTGGATATCGGTCAGGCGGTCACCCACCATCGCCGAGCGCGACCAGTCGATGCTGCGGTCCTGCAGGTAGGGCAGCATCAGGCCGATACCCGGCTTGCGGGTCGGTGCGTTGTCCTGCGGCCAGGTGCCGTCGATCAGCACGTCACGGAAGGTGATGCCCTGACTGGCGAAGATCTGCAGCATCAGGTCGTTGGGGCCATCGAAGCTCGCCTGCGGATAGCCTTCGCTGCCCAGGCCATCCTGGTTGCTGACGATCACGAACTGGTAACCCGCGTCGCGCAGCTTGAGCATCGCCGGGATCACATCGCGCACGAAGCGCAGCTTCTCGTACGCGTCGATCTGGAAATCGGCGGGCTCTTCGATCAGGGTGCCGTCGCGGTCGACGAACAGAATCGGGGTCATGCGGCAGCCCTCCGGGCCATCAGGGCGGCGAGTACACGGTCGTTCTGTTCCGGGCTGCCGATAGTGATGCGCAGTGCATCGCCCAGCTGCGGCGCGGCACGCTGGTCACGCACCACCACACCAGCGGCGAGCAGCGCATCGAACGCGCCCTGTGGGTCGGCAAAGCGGGCCAGCAGGTAGTTGCCCTGCGAGGGATAGACACGCACCACACCGGGCAGCGCGGCCAGGCCGGACTGCAGGCGGGTACGTTCAACCTTGACCTGCGCGATGCGCTGGGTGGTGATGGCCAGGCTCTCGGCGCCGAGACCGGCCAACGCCAGCTCGGCACAGGGCGCGGGTACCGGATACGGCGCCTGGCAGCGGCGCAGCAGCTGGATCAGCGCAGCATCGGCGATCAGGCTGCCAATGCGCGCGGCTGCCAGCGCATGCGCCTTGGACAGCGTGCGCAGCACCGCGATGTTCTCGTAACGGCTCAACAGCGTGGTCGCGGACGGCTGCTCGGCGTACTCCCCATAGGCCTCATCCACCACCACCAGCGCCCTGCCCTGCAACGCCGCGGCCACACGCTCGATCTCAGCCAACGGGATCACACTGCCGGCGGGATTGGACGGCGAGCACAGGAACACCAGCTTGGCGTTACCGCCCAGCGCCGCGGCGATCACCGCATCGATATCGGCGACCAGCGCATCGCCCTGATCGACCAGGGGCACCTCGATCAGCGGCGCGTTCTGCAGGCGGGCGCAGACGGCATACATGCCGAACACCGGCGGCGTGGTCACCACTGCATCGCGGCCCGGCTCGCACAGCGCGCGCACCAGCAGATCGATGGCCTCGTCACTGCCACGGCCGATCAACAATTGTTCGGCGGAGCAGCCGTACAGTTCGGCCAGCCGATCGCGCAATGCTGCCGGCTGCGGGTCGGGATAGCGCCGCGCGCCGCCAGCGACGTCGGCCGGATTGGCCCACGCCGATTCATTCGCGTTGAGCCAGACATCCCCGACCAGCGCACTGCTGCGCGCTGAGGAATAGCCGGCAAACGCCTGCAGGTCGGCACGGACCAGGGACAGGAGGGAGCCAGTGCTCATGCGGCCGCCTCCATGCGCAGGGTCACCGCGTTCTCGTGGGCATCCAGGCCTTCAGCGCGGGCCAGCACACGGGCACACTCGCCGATGGCCGCGATGCCGGCGGCGGTGGCCGACTGCACGCTGATCAGGTTCTGGAAGCTGGCGACGCTGACGCCGCTGTAGGCACGCGCGGCACCGGCAGTGGGCAGCACATGGTTGGTGCCACTGCAGTAATCGCCCAGCGCTTCGGGGGTGTAGTCGCCGAGGAACACCGAACCGGCCGCTTCCACCTTGTCCAACCAGGCGCGCGGCTCGCGCAGCGCCAGGATCAAGTGCTCCGGGGCATACCGGTTGCTGATCGCGAAGGCGTCGTCCAGCGAATCAACCAGGATCAGCCGCGAGGATGCCAGCGCCTGCGCGGCGATCTGCGCACGCGACAGCTGCGCCAACTGCGCCTCCACGGCCGCTTCAACCTGATCCACCATTCCCGCATCGTCGGTCAGCAGCAGCACCTGCGAGTCCGGACCGTGCTCGGCCTGCGAGAGTAGATCGGCGGCCACGAACGCGGGATTGGCGCCGGCATCGGCAATCACCAACACTTCGGACGGCCCGGCCGGCATGTCGATCGCCGCAGCGCCGTCCTGGGCGACCTGCTGCTTGGCTTCGGTCACGTAACTATTGCCCGGGCCGTACAGCTTGTCGCAGGCGGGAACGCTGTCGGTGCCATACGCCATCGCAGCGATCGCCTGCGCGCCGCCCAGCTTGAACACGCGGTGCACGCCGGTCAGGCGCGCGGCCACCAGCACCGCAGGATCGGCACTACCGTCCTTGCGCGGCGGCGTGCACAACACGACTTCACGACAGCCGGCCAGCTGTGCGGGCACGCCCAGCATCAACGCGGTGGACGGCAACGGCGCGCTGCCAGCCGGCACATACAGACCCACCCGACCGATCGGGCGCACCACGCGCTCGCAACGCACGCCGGGCGCGGTCTCGACCGCATAGCCCTGGCTCATGCCGGCCTGGTGGAAGGTACGGATGCGCGCGGCGGCATCGATCATCGCCTGACGCAGTTCGGCGGAGACGGCCTGCTCGGCGGCGGCGAACTCCGCCTCGCTGACCTCGAAGGTCTCCGGTGCCACCCCGTCGAAGCGCAGGGTGATCTCGCGCAGTGCGGCATCGCCGCCTTCGCGCACCGCCGCGATCAACGCGGCAACGGACTCACGGGTACGCGCCGCCACGGCCTGGACCGGGCGTTGCAGCGCCTGCGCCTGGGCGCCGGCATCCAACTGGGACCACGTCAAACGATTCATGCCAGCGACCGCTCCACACTCAATACCATCAATCCCTGCGCGCCCGCGCGCTCCAGGTCCTCCAGCCGCTGCCAGGTCAACGCACCGTGGCACATGGTCTGCAAACGCAGGTGGCCGCCATCATCGGGCAACTGCACCAGCGGATCGGCATCGGGCAGCAGGCGGGTCAACTCGGAGACGCGGTCCAGCGCGGCGCGGAACATCAGCAGCTTGCTGTCCTGCACCTTCACCACCCCATCAAGACGACGCAGCAGCATGGCCATCAGACCGGCGCGGGCGTCATCGGGGGTACGGACCGGGCCGGCCAGCACCGCTTCGCTTTCCAGCAGGGTTTCGACCGGCTTGAGCTGGTTGGCAGCCAGGGTGGCGCCGCTGGAGACCAGATCGCAGATCAGATCGGCGGTGCCCAGGCGTGGGGCGATTTCGACCGAGCCCGACAGCTCGACCACCTGGGCATCCACGCCGCGCTCGGCCAGCCAATCGGCCAGGATCGCGGGGTAGCTGGTGGCGATGCGCTTGCCGGCCAGCTGCTCCACGCCCGTCCACTCCCACTCCTCCGGCACCGCCAGCATCAGCCGGCACTGGCCGAAGTTGAGCCCGCGCAGCGCCTGGTAGGCATCCGGCAGGCCGATCCGGCGGCGGGCGGCGCCCTGCTCGTCGAGCTCGTTGCGGCCGACGATACCGAAGTCGCACACGCCATCGGCGATCAGGCCGGGGATATCGTCGTCGCGGACCAGCAGCAGATCCACCGGCAGCGATTCGCCGTAGCAGAACAGCTTGTCGCGGCTCTGCCGCCAGCTCAGCCCGCAGGCGGTCAACAGGCTGCGGGCGGGCTCGGCCAGCCGCCCGTTCTTCTGGATGGCGATACGCAGCCGGTCACGTGCCGGGGCGGTCTGGGTTGCACTCATGGGGGAGGTCTCTACTCGGATTCGGGGGAGGTCGGCGTGGCGGCGATGGCGGCGGCGTAACCGCCGTGGCCGTGGTCCAGCGAGCGCGCCACGCGCCCGGTGGTGGTCACGCTGACCCCGGTCAGCTCATGGATCTCGCGATACGGCACGCTTTGCTGCAGCAGCGGCACCACCTTCCAGCGATCGGACAGCGCTTCCAGCTCGGCGGGGGTGCACAGGTCGCGCAGGAACGCGGTCACCGCGACGGGATCGGACAGGGCAGCAAAGGCACGCGCCAGCGAGGCCAGATCGGCCAGGGCGTCTTTCTCGCGGGGGACGGGACGTAGTTTCATCGTATCAATGTAATAGCGTGCTATTACATTAGCGCAAATGAAGGCATACGGTCAAACCGCCGCCGCAGGCAGACTGGGTCGGTTCAGGGTCTGGAAACGCGCAACGCCCGCATTGGCGGGCGTTGTGATGCGTATCCACAAGGAGGCGTGCCAACCCACGGTCGGCACCTACCGGCAGCGGACCTCGGCACGCAGTGCGCCACTGCGAAGGCATTCGCCGAGCAGGCTGCCCTGGCGACTGGCGAGTGACTCAACGGCCTCCAGGGGTCCGGCGCCGCCGGGACACTGGTTCCCGGCCAGCTCGCGCAGGTCGTGCTCAAGCTGTTCCCGATCGATCACATGGCAGCGATCGACCGAGAGCTGGTAGTGCCCCGGGCCGATCTGCTGGCTGCGCAGCGCCGGATCACTCTGGCAGGCCGCGAGCAGGAGCACCATCAGCGCCCCTGCCCCAGGCCGCTTCATGCCATGGCCTTGGCCTGCTCCAGCTCGACCTGCAGCGCGCTGGCCAGCTCGTCGCGGGCGACCTCGAACTGCTGCTCGCGCAGCAGATCCTTGACCGCCACCACGCCACGCGCCAGCTCATCTTCACCGGCCAGCACGACGAAACGGATGCCGGCCTTGGCCGCGTACTGGAACTGCTTGCCGATCTTCTTCGGCTCCATCTGTACTTCAGCATTGATGCCGCCCACGCGCAGGCGACGGGCGATATCCAGCGACTCGGGCAGGCCGTTGTCATCCATCAGGGCCACCAGCGCATGCACGCTGCTGTCCTCGATACCGGCGATCAGGCCCGCTTCGCGCAGCTGCCAGAACAGGCGGGTCAAGCCGATGGAGATGCCCACGCCCGGCAGCTTGGACTTGCTGTAGTGGCTGGCCAGGTCTTCGTAACGGCCACCCGAGCAGATCGAGCCGATCTGCGGGTGGTCGGTCAGCGTGGTCTCGTAGACGGTGCCGGTGTAGTAATCCAGGCCGCGTGCGATCGAGAAGTTCAGGCAGTACGCGGTTTCCGGCACGCCCAGCGCCTTGACCAGCTGCAGCACTTCGCGCAGTTCGGCCACGCCCTGCTTGAGCGTCTCGCTGGCGCCGCCGTCGACCAACAGCGCGTCCAGCTGCGCCAGCGCGTCGGCATGGCTGCTCGAACGCACGGCCACGAAAGCCAGGATGCGCTCGACCTGCTCGGCCGGAATCGCAAAGCCCTCGCCCACCAGCGTCTCGCGCACGTAATCGGCGCCGCGCTTGTCCAGCTTGTCCACTTCGCGCAGCACGGCCAGCTGGCGCTCGCCATCGGCCACGCCCAGGCTTTCGAAGAACCCACGCATCAGCTTGCGGTTGTTGAGCTGCACCGAGAAATCACCGATGCGCAGCTCCGCGAACACCGCGTGGATGACCGCCAGCACTTCGGCGTCATAGCGGGTGCTCAGCGCGTCCTTGCCGATCACATCGATGTCGCACTGGTAGAACTCGCGGAAACGGCCCCGCTGGGCGCGCTCACCGCGGTACACGCGCTGCATCTGGTAACGGCGGAACGGGAAGGTCAGGTCGTGCTCGTGCTCGGCGACGTAGCGCGCCAGCGGCACGGTCAGATCGAAGCGCAGTGCCAGCTCGGGCAGCGCTTTTTCTTCGGCTTCGGCGGCATTGGCCAGCGCGCCGGTGGACTGCACGAAATACACCTGGCGCTCGGTCTCGCCACCGGATTTGGTCAGCAGCACATCGGACAGCTCGAACACCGGGGTTTCCACCGGCAGGAACCCGAACCGCTCGTAGTTGCGGCGGATGACGTCCAGCATGCGCTGGAACGCGATCTGCTCACGCGGCAGCAGTTCCATGATGCCGGGCGGCGTACGGGGCTTGATCACTTGCGGGACTCCTGCGGAAACGGGGGGATGAGCGAGCGGCATATTCTAGCCGCAGCCAGCGCAACGAGCCGCATCCGGGCATCGGGACCGGGCCAATGGCGGCATGACGTATCATAGGCAGGTCCCGCTTGCTGACCTGACATGACCCGGCCCCACTCCGGTACCGCGCTTTCCGCTGTTGAAGACCCCGCCGCCCCCGGTTGCTCGCCGCTGCGCGACTGCCTGCATTGCTCGGTACGGCATCTGGCGGTCTGCTCGGCGCTCTCGCCGGATGAAGTGCAGGCGCTGGAACGCGTCACCGTGTCCCAGGCACTGCCGCTGGGGTCCACCCTGGCCCGTGCCGGTGAGCCGCGCCAACATGTCTATACGATTACCGCCGGTGCGCTGCGCCTGGTCCGCACGCTGGCAGATGGCCGCCGCCAGATCAGCGGGTTCGTGCTGCCTGGCGACTTCCTGGGCTTGAGCGGCAGCGATCATCACCGCTACGACATCGAGGCCATCGCCGACAGCCGGGTCTGCCGCGTGGCCCTGCCGCAGATGAAGGACCTGCGCTCGCGCTTCCCGCATCTGGAGCGCAAGCTGCTGCAGCGCGCCTGCCAGGAGCTGGATGCCGCGCAGGATGCCGCGATGGCGCTGGGCCGGCTGCAGCCGGCCGAGAAGGTCGCCGATTTCCTGCTGCGCCTGGCCGCGCGCGAAGCGCTGCTCGGTGAGCCGGGGCTGCGCGTGACCCTGCCGATGGGCCGTGGCGACATCGCCGACCATCTCGGCCTGACCATGGAGACTGTCAGCCGCACCTTCACCAAGCTGCGCCAGCAGGGCCTGATCGCCCTGCCCCATCTGAACACCGTCGAGATCCTGGACGAAGCCGGCCTGCAGAAGCTCTCGGCCGACGAGTCGTACTGACCCCGCCTCACCCGCGCAACAGCACCTCACGCAGCGCCCCATACGCCGGTGCGCAGGCTTCGGCCTGCGCCGGCCGCTCCAGCAGCGCGGCCAAGGCCGGCGGTACGTCCAGCGCCTGCCCGATCAGCGGTTCCACCACCGACTCGAACTTGGCCGGGTGCGCCGTCGCCGCGACTGCCCAGTGACCCTGCGCACCCGCGGCCCGCAGGTGCTCCAGGCGCGCCACCGCCGTCGCCGTATGCGGACAGAACACCTCGCCATGCAGATCATGGCGCCGCTTGATGAGTTCGCGGATGGCTGCGTCATCCACCGCTTCGGCAGTGAACGCGCCCCGCAGTGCCGCGTCGTCGTCGTTGTAGAGCCAGCGCAGCCGCTCGAAGTTGCTCGGCGCACCTACGTCCATCGCATTGGCGATGGTGGCGACGCTGGTCTGTGCCTTGTAGACCTCGCCGTGGAAGTAGCGCGGCAATACATCGTTGGCATTGGTTGCCAGCGCGATCTGCCCCAACGGCAGGCCCATCGTACGGGCCAGGATCGCCGCCATCGCATTGCCGAGGTTGCCGGTCGGGATCACCAGATTGAGCACGTGCCCGGTCTGTGCCTGATGGACCAGCGCGGCGTGTGCGTAGTAGCTCATCTGGGGCAGCCAACGCCCCAGGCTGATGCTGTTGGCCGAGCTCAGCGGCACCGCGTCCTGCAGCTCGCGATCGCCCAGCGCCTGCTTCACCATCGCCTGGCAATCGTCGAACGACCCGGCGACGCGCAGCGTGTGGATGTTGTCGCCGAAGCACCCCAGCTGATGCGCCTGACGTGGCGAAACCCGGCCGTCCGGGTACAGCACCACCACCCGGATTCCCGGCTGCCGGTGGAAGGCCGCGGCGACGGCCGCCCCGGTATCGCCGGAGGTGGCGACCACGATCGTCAGCGGACGCTCCCGGCCTTCCTGCAGACGGGCAAGACACGCCGCGAGGAAGCGCGCACCGAAGTCCTTGAACGCGGCCGTCGGTCCATGGAACAGTTCCAGCACATGGTCATCGGCGGTCGCCAGGGGGCGCAGTGGCGCATCGAAGTTGAAGGCCTGCTCGCACACGTCGGGCAGCGCCTTCTCCAGGGCATCGTCATGGAAATACGGTGCCAGCACGGCTGCAGCCGTCTGCGCGAAAGAACCCTGCGCCGACCAGTGCTGCAGGCGCGGGCGATGTTCGGGGACATACAGGCCACCGTCCGGGGCGAGGCCAGCGGCGAGCGCCTGGCTCAGTGAAACGGCGGGTGCAGCGTGACGCGTGGAAACGAACTTCATCGGACATCCCAAAGTAGAAAGAGTGGACGCGTCACAGCAAGCGCGCGGCGGGCGCATTCAAGGGCGACACCCAGCCCTGGCTGTCAAAGCCGGCCTCGGCAAATGCCTGTTGCACGGCTGCCTGCGCGGCAAGGGCGGCATCACGCTGCTCGAACCAGGCAAACACGCTCGGCCCTGCGCCGGAAATACTGGCGCCCATCGCCCCGGCCGCCAGCGCCGCGTCGCGCGCGGCGGCGAACCCGGTGATCAGACCCGCACGGCGCGGCTCGACCAGCACATCACGCAGCCCGGCACGGACCAACGCGGCATCAGCGGTGTAGCAGCCACTGAGCACCAGCGCCAGATTCGCGCTCTGCGCGACGAACTCGCCCAAGGCGTAATGCCCCTGCAGCGCGGCGCGCGCGCGGCGGGTCTCCAATACCGCCTCGGGATGCACCAGCAAGCTGTGCCAGGCCGCGGGGACCGGCACCGGCACCAGCCGGTCCGCGGTACTCAGTACCAAGCCACCCAGCAGCATCGGCCCGAGGTTGTCGCCATGGCGGCCACCGCTGGCCACCGCCTCGCCGGTCAACGCGAACGGATACAGCGCCTCGCGCGACAACGGCTGCGGCAACAGCGCATTGGCCGCGACCAGCGCCGCCACGCACGACGCGGCCGAGCCGCCCATGCCCGAGCCCAGCGCGATGCCCTTGTCGATCTCCACCTCGAAGCCGAACGGCAGATCCAGCGCGGTATGCAGCGCGATCAACGCCGCGCCGGCGGTGTTGTCCTCGGCCACCAACGGCAGGTCCACCGTGGTGCCGCGGATCGCCTGGATGCGCACCACGCGCGCTTCAATGCGCCGCACCGTCACGGTATCGCCAACGCCCTCGATGGCGTGGCCCAGGATGTCGAACCCGACCCCCACGTTGCCGACCGAGGCCGGCGCAAACGCGCGTGCTTCCGTCATGCTGCCCTCACTCACAGACGTGCTCCTTCACCCACCGCCACGCGCAGCACATCGGCGAAGACACCGGCGGCGGTCACCTCCGGCCCGGCGCCCGGCCCCTGCACCACCAGCGGGTTGTCGCAGTAGCGGCGCGTGGTGAACTGCACCACGTTGTCGGTCAGGCGCAGGTTGGCGAAGGCATGCCCGGCCGGCAGTGCGACCAGACCGACTTCGGCACCGTCAGAGGTCAGGCGCGCGACGTAACGCAGAACTGCGCCGTCAGCCTTGGCGACCGCCAGGCGCTCTGCAAACACCGCATCGATCTGGGGCAGGCCCGCCATGAAGTCGTCCACGCTGGCCTGGCGCAGCGCCTCAGGCACCAGGCTTTCCACGCGCACCTGCTCCAGGCTGAGCTCCCGGCCCGCCTCACGCGCCAGGATCACCAGCTTGCGCGCGACATCCACGCCGGAGAGGTCATCACGCGGGTCCGGCTCGGTGTAGCCCATGCCACGTGCCTGGCTGACCAGCTCGGAGAACGGCACCTGGCCGTCGTACTTGTTGAACAGCCACGCCAGCGTGCCGGAGAAAATGCCGTCGATCGCCAGCACCTCGTCGCCGGTATCGACCAGGTCGCGCAGCGTGGTGATCACCGGCAGCCCGGCACCCACCGTGGCTTCGTAGCGGAAGCGCGCGCCACTGCCAGCCGCTGCCTCGCGGATCGCGTGATAGCGCTCCAGCGGACCGGCACCGGCCTGTTTGTTCGGGGTGACCACATGGATGCCCGCCGCCAGCCAGCCGGCGTAGCGGTCGGCTACGTCGGCGCTGCCACTGCAGTCGATGATCAACGCGTGCGGCAGATGGGCGGAGAGCAGATGCTCGGTGAATGCCTCCAGATCACTCGGCTGCGCCGGGCCGGACAGCGCCGCGCGCCAGTCACCTTTCAGGCCGCGCTCGTCCAGCACCATGCGCGTGCGCGAGGCCACCGCACGCAGACGCAGATCCACATTCGCGCGGCCGAGCAGCTGCACCTGGGCCGCCTGCAGCTGATCGAGCAACGCCGCACCGACGTTGCCCGGGCCGATCACACCGACCGAGAATGTCTGCGGCGACAGCCAGAACCCGGCGTGCGCCGCGCGCAGGGCCTTGGTCGCATGGCGGCTGTCCACCGCCACCGAGATGTTGCGCTCCGACGAGCCCTGCGCGATCGCCAGGATATTCACCTGCGCGCGGCCCAGCGACTCGAACAGGCGCGCGGCCACGCCGGGCTGGCCGGCCATGCCATCGCCCACGGCGGCCAACACGCTCACGTTGTCGGTCAACTGCACGCGCTGCACCTGGCCCAGGCTCAACTCATGCGCGAACGCCTGCAGCAGCGATTCACGCGCCCGCACGGCCTCGGCCTGCTTCACCACGCAGCAGATCGAGTGCTCGGAGGAGCCCTGCGAGATCATCACCACCGACACATGCGCATTGCGCAGCGCCGCGAACACCCGCTCGGCCGTGCCGGGCACACCGATCAGGCCGGTGCCTTCCAGGTTGATCACCGCCAGGTCCGGGCTCAGGGTCAGACCCTTGATCGGACCCGAAACGGTGCGCTCGGCGGTGATACGCGTGCCCGGATGGTCCGGATGGAAGGTGTTGCGGATGATGATCGGCAGGCCGCGCTCGATCGCTGGCGACATCGTCTGGGGGTGCACCACTTTGGCGCCGAAATAGGCCAGCTCGCAGGCTTCGTCGTAGCTCAGCGCTTCCAGCTGGACCGCCTCGGGCACTACCCGCGGGTCGGCCGAGAGTACGCCGTCCACGTCGGTCCAGATGTGCAGTTCGTCGGCATTGAACAAGGCGGCGAAGATCGCGCCGGAGTAGTCGCTGCCGTTGCGGCCCAGCGTGGTGATGCGGTCCTGGCGGTCGCGGGCGACAAAACCCGTTGCCACGATGCGCGATTGCGGATGCTGCAGGCGCCACTGGGCCAGTCGCTCGGCGCTGCGCACCCAGTCCACATCCACGCCCAGTTCACCGCGCTCGATCACCAGCACATCGCGCGCATCCAGCACCGCGCAGTCTTCGCCCAGCGTCTGCAGGTACTTGCCGAGCAGCTGGGCCGAATACACCTCCCCCATGCCCTGCACGCGATCCAGCACTTCGGTGGGCAGACCACCGATCACCGCCAGCGCGCCCAGCACCTCGGCCAACTGGTCGAAGCGCTGGTCCAACCACTCCACCGTTGCCCCGGCGTGTTCGCCCAACAAGGCAACCGCCGCACCGCGGTGGCGTGCGCGCAACCCGTGCCACTGTTCGCGCCAGGCCGAGCCATCTTCCGCTGCCAAGGTGGCGACGCCGATCAGCGCATCGGTGACGCCCTTCATGGCCGAGACCACGGTGACCTGCATCGCTTCCTCGCGCGCCAGCAGCAACTGGGCGACGTGGCGATAGCGCTCGGCATCGGCCACCGAGGTCCCACCGAACTTGTGGACCACAGTGGTCACGCCGGCCCGCGATGCAACGGAGACGGCCGGCTGGGCGGAGGGGGGAGCGGAAGCGGCGACAGAAGACATGCTGACCTCGATGGGAGGCCCCGCGTCATATCAGATGTGAGAGTTTCCCCCGCCACCTGATCTGGGTGCGGGGCCGTGGTTTTCGGAAATTACGCGAAGACGACGGGCCGCACCGGGCGAGTGGTGGCGGTGGTAATGATGGTGGTACCGGTCGACACGGCCTGGCCGCCCGCGGAGGCGGGAAGGAGCAGGCTGACGTGGGCGGCGGGGATGACCATGGGGCAAGAAAACTACGCCACCGCCCTGCTTGTCAAGTGCTGCGCTGCAAAAGATGGCGGCACGTAAACCGCTGCGAACGTCGGCCAAAAAGTTGCGAATGTGACCATTCAAGCGCAGCAGGGCCTGCCCTACCCCACATGCTCCGCCACCGCCGCAGGTGGCCGATGCGCGTGCGCGCACATCAGCACGCCAGACACCAGGCAGACAATGGCGACCGTTTCCATCAGCGTCGGCCAGCGCTGCTGCCAGGCGAAGCCATACAACAGCGCAAACAACGTTTCGAAAACGATCATCTGCCCGGTGAGGGTCAGCGGCAGGTTGCGGCTGGCGCGGTTCCAGCAGGCATTGCCGAGCACCGAGGCGACCACCGCCACGCCCGCACTGATCAGCCAGAAGTTGAGCCACTCACCGGACGGATGCACCGTCGCGCTGGTCAGAAACGCACTCGGCACCAGCACCAGGGCGAGTCCGCCGGTGGTGATGCCGGTCAGCAGCGACCAGTCATGGCCGGACAGATCCGGGCGGCGCGCCAGCCAGCGGCTGTTGCCGATGGAATACACCGCCCACGACAACAGCGCCCCGACCGCGCACAGCAGCCCGAGCAGTCTACGCCCCGCCGAGCCCTGCGCGTGTTCCGCCATCAGGGCCTCATAGCCCACCAGCGCCACACCCAGCAGGCACAACAGCAGCGCCGGGGCCAGGCGCCGAAGCGGCACGGCACCCTCCTCGCGTACACCCGCCAGTGTCACCACGACCGGAATCAATCCCACGATCAGCGAGGCGGCCGCACCACCGGCCCACTGCACGGCATTGGCCAGCAGCAGGAAGTAGACCAGGTTGCCGGCCAGGCTCAGCCATAACAGGCCTCGCCACTCGGGCCAGCTGAGCCGGTCCTTGAGCTGGCGCCAGCGCGGCGCGAGCAGAATCACGGCAATCAGGCCGTAGATCAGATAACGGCCCGCTGAGAGTTGCACCGCAGTGAAGGTGTGCAGCATCGCCGGGGCCAGGAACACCACGCCCCACAGCGCGCCGGCGGCAATGCCGTTGGCGATGCCCACTCCCATTGATCGTTTCATTGCGGCTCGTGCGTGTGCATTGGCCGCGCAGTGTAGGAGCAGCGTGCCACGGCGTCTTGACCCAGACTACTGCCTGCGGAAGGCCTGCGGGGTCAGCCCGGTTTCCCGGCGCAGGGCACGGGTCAACGCACTGTGCTCGGAGTACCCGGCATCCAGCGCGATGGCAGCGATGCTGTCGGTGCTGGTGAGCAGCCGATGCTTGGCCCAGCGCAGCCGGCAGGCACTCAACCAGGCCTGCGGCGGCACCCCGAATTCCTGGACGAACGCCGCGTGCAGGCGGCTGCCGCTGATACCGACCCGTGCCGCCATGCGGGCCACGTTCCAGTCCGCGCCGGGGTTGGCCGAAAGCTGCGTGCACAGCGCATGCAGGCGTGCCGCGCTGCCGGCAGGTGCGTACTGCTGAAGCAAGGTTGCGAGCAGATCGTCGCTGGCGTGCGCGGACGCGCCGGCCAAGCGTTGCCGCAGTTTCTTCGGCAGTGCCAGCCACCGCTGGCGGCGCAGATGCTCAAGGGTGTGGTCATCGATCAGCCCGGCCGGGCAATCGACGATCAGCATCAGATGATCGCCATCGCCGGTCTGCGCGTGTCCTTCCCCGGGTGCAACAAACGCCCCCTGCATGACATCCAGCCGACCGCCAAACGCATCCACGTCGAAATCCAGATCCCCTCGCAGCGGCAGCACCCACTGCGCAAAGTCATGCCGGTCCACATCACTGGACCTTCCGTAACACCGCAGGTGGCAGGCGCTGGCGTGCATGGCGATAGTCTGCGCGCAGAGCGAAGAGCACCGCAAGCCGCGGCTACGAGTACCATGGCAGCCGACCCGTACAACATGGAGCGTTCGCCGTGGCCTGCAGCATCGTCCCCTTGAGTGATCGCCCCGAGCTGTTGCCGGTCATCGCCGCATGGTATTTCCAGGAATGGGGCAGCCACGTTGCCGGAGTCACCGTGCTGGACGAGCAGCAGCGATTGGAAGTCTTCCTGCAGGACGACGAGCTGCCCCTGCTGCTGGTGGTACTGGAGGGCGAGGTCCCGGTCGCTGCCGCGCAGCTCAAATTCCATGAACGCACGGAGCGCCCCGAACGGCTGCACTGGCTGGGGGGCGTCTATGTCCACCCGGACCATCGCGGCCGCGGCCTGGCCGAGGCGGTCATTGCGGAACTGCTGGCGCGTGGCAGGACCCTTGGCGTGCGGGACATCTACCTGCAGACCGAAGCCGATGATGGCGGCCTGTACCGCCGGCTGGGTTGGGCACCGCTGGAATCGCTGCGGCATGCCGCGGGCATGCCGGTCCGGATCATGGTCCGCAGCGTGGCCGCCGACCGCGTCGACTGAACACGCGGTCGCGGGATGTTGGATCGAGAATGAATGCGACGCCGTTGACCGGCGTCAGCGGAAGCGCACCGGCTGCGGCGCCGGGCGGTCGGCCAGCGATCCCAGGGTGAAGGTGTAGCCAGCCTCTTCCAGCAGCTTGCGCATGCGCAGTTCCGCACGCTTGGGATAGGCCAGCGAGGTCGGTGCATGCAGTGCGTAGGAGGTGGACTTGCCGGGCAGCGTTTCGCGCGTCACCGAGGACTGATTGGTCTCGCACGCGTTGGCCCACAGGTCCATCAGCACCTTCGGGCCGATGGATTGATTGTTGCTGAGACGAAGCGTCAGCCAACGCATGTGTTCCATGTCAAATCCAAGCGGCTCTTTGTCCCGAGTATGCACCAAATCCCCCACTACCGTTCGGCCCCGTGCGGGGCGTGGTCCTCACCCGTCCTGCCGGACACAAACAGACAACCCCGGCAGTGCCGGGGCTGTCTGGATACTGCTTCAGGAAGCGACTGAAACTCAGTGCTTCATGGCGTGCTTGCGGTCGCGCATCACGGCATGGCATTCCTGCACCTGCGGCAGCAGACGCTGGACTTCCTGGCGCGCGGCCGGCGAGGTGTCGGCGTCGGTCAGGGTGTCCTTGAACGCCTTGAGCAGGCGATCTTCGGATTCTTCCAGCTCGGCCACGTAGCCATACTGCTTGTCGCCCAGGGTGGCGCGCACCTTGCCGTAGAACTGCTGCATGGAACCGACGAAGGTGCCATGGTCGGCCGGCTTGCCGCCGGCGGCGACAACGGTGGCGCTCAGCGAGCGGACGATCTCATTCTTGACGCCGGCGATACGGGTGAAGAGCGCCGCCAACTCGGCATCTTCGACCTTGCCTGCGGCCTCGGTGTAGAACTCCTGGCCATCGCGGGCGATTTCGATCAGGTCGTTCAAGTTATGCGCGGTCTTCGATTCGGTATTCACTGCGATGTACTCCTGTTGGTCCGGTTTGACCCGTGTGTTGTTGTCGGGGTGAGTCGACTTTTCCGCATCGGCCATGAAGTCGGCGTGACACTGAAATGCGAGTGTTCAGCGACCTCAACGTGCTGCGCGACAGATGTGCACGGCGCGTCGTCGAAGCGCGAAATGCGTGTTACTTCCTTCAGCGCGCCTGCAACGAAATGGGGACGACCTCGCTCACAACATCGTCCGTCACGAAGCCCACACGCTGCTCAAGGCGGCGCAGGAAGTCACTGAAACCGTGCGGCGCACGTGCATGACGGCGGGCGCTGGTCATCACCCGGGGGCTGGCCAGCCGCGCGACGCGCATGCCTGCGCCGTGCATCGTCTGGATCAGGGCGACGTCCTCTCCGGTCGTCAGTGGCGCGAAGCCACCGGACTGACGATACGCCGCAGCGCTGAAGCCCATGTTGGCACCGTGTACATGCGGGTGGCCATCCACCGCCTGCTCGCCCTGCAGGAACTGCTCGCGCACCGCCTGCGGATAGTCCAGCCAGTCGCCGACGGCTACCACGCCGCAGAACGCATGCGCACCACACTGCAGCTGGCGCGCCAGCCAGTCCGGCGGCACCACGCTGTCGGCGTCGGTGCAGCCGATCCAGCGGGCACCGAGCGCCAACGCACGTTCACTGGCGGCTGCCCGGGCAATGCCGACGCAGCCGGCGTCCACGTTGACCACCTCCACCCCCATGCGCTGGCAGATCCACTCGGTGGCGTCACTGCAGCGATCGAGTGCCACCACGATCACCACCGGTTCGTCGCGCAGCGCGGGATGCAGGGCCGCCACCTGCAGTGATTGCAGACACACGGCAATAAGCTGTTCTTCGTTGTGCGCGGGAAGGGTCACAGCGATCATCGCAGCCCCTCACGTGCGGCCACCGAGGTGGTATCGGTGGACCACCCCTCCAGCAGCATGTCCTCGTCACGATAGGAAAAAACACGGGGCAGGCAGGCATCCAGTTGCCCGTGAACGAATGCAGCGCTGCAGCGCGCCTGCTCGAACGGCACGCGCCAGTGGCAGGCAATCACCACGCCCTGCGGTGCAAGCGAGGTCACGACCTGCGCGGCCGTCTGATGCATGTCTTCAGGTGCCAGGTAATAGCCCATCTCGCCGAGAACGATCAGATCGAACCGTCCCGCTGGCCATGCCTGCGGATGACGGGCCTGTTCGATGCTGACGTGGGTCTGCCCCCGCGTCATCGCCCGGGCGGCCAGCACCGCCCCCTTGCTCAGGTCGGTGGCAAGCAGTTGATCGCAGCGCTCGGCCAAGGCTGCGGTCAGTACGCCATTGGCACACCCCAGCTCCCAGCCACGGGCAAAGCGCTCGCGCGGCAGGCTGGCCAGGGTGAGCGCACGCTTGCGCTGTTCGTACCAGCGCGTGCGGTACTGGAAGGGGTCCTCCTCCTCGTACAACGCGTTGAAGTAGGCGACATCACTCATCCGATCACTACCTCGTAGTTGCGTTCGAACCGCTGCAGCACATCGGCAGGCAGGATGGGCTCGCACTCCAAGCCCTCCACCGCACCGGTCTGGGTCACGAATTGCTGGATCGCATCGCGCTTGCTGCCCACCAGCTCGTCATCCAGCGCATAGCGTGTGGCCGACGCCCAGACCGTCGCTGCCGCCGCCGGATCCAGCCAATGCCAGCCCCACACGGGGTATTCCTTCACTGCGGCGCCGCGTGCGGTGCAGGCCTGCACGCAGGCACGCGCGACCGCTTCATGGTCCGGATGCCCGTCCAAGCGCCACGGTGCCAACACCAGATCATCCGGCTGCAGCAGGCTCACCAACTGCTCGCCAATCCATGCCTCACTGGCTGTCACCGCGCCATCGCCGATGTGCCAGGCGATCCGCGCTGCACTCGCCAAGCCCAGGCAACGCAGCGCCTCGTCCAGCTCAGCGGCACGGGCCACGCGCAGCCGCTCGGGCGACCACGCAGGGTGATCGGGATAGCAGGCCTCGCCGTCCGTCACCGAGATCACCGTGACGGGCAGCCCCGCCTGGTGCGCAAGCGCCATCAGGCCACCGCAGGCCAGCACTTCATCGTCGGGATGCGGCGACACCACCACCAGCCGTCGCGCATCGCCGAACAGCGTTGCAGGGGACACGAGCGGCAGTGTCTGCAACCACGGCGATGCCGCCCACTGCGCCTCGGTCACGCCGCCGCCTTCAATCTGACGATTCACAGTGTCCACGTGCGTCCCTCGCGGTGCATCAGATTGCCGAGGTGCTGCCAATCGCGGTCGGCGTGGCTCTGGCGGATGAAGACGGTCAGGTCTGCCCAGCGCAGGGCGTGTGCCGGGTCCATGCACATCGGCCCTGGCCCAAGCGCCCTGCCCACCCGGTCCAGCGTCAGGGTGGCGGCGCGCTCCACGGCGCTGCGCGCCCGCACGATCTCGCGCTGATGGGGTTCGTCGGGCTGCGCATCGATCAGCGCGGCCAACTCGCGCAGCAGGGAGGCGCACGGCGACAGCGCCAGATCAATCTCACCGAGCAGGCCGGATGCCGTGCCCGGTTCATCGGCACGCGCGCTGCGCAGCAGCGGCTCGGCCAAGGCACTGGCCCCGCCAAACCAACAGGCCGCAATGCCCGCGCCGCCATGCCAGAAACCGGGGCGCTGCAGATAGGCGTCGGCCGCACCGATTTCGACGGCCGGCACCTGGTCGAAGCGTGCCGTGCCACTCGGGACCCGCCCCATGCCCGTCGCCTGCCACGTCTGCGGCAGGAAACTCACGCTGGCGCGGCGCACCGGCACCAGGAACAGCCGCGAGCGGTCGTCGTCGCGCACCGTCACCAGCGCATGGTCAACCCAGCTGGCGCCGGAGCACCACGGCTTGTCACCGGAGAGCGTGCCGCTGGCCCGATCGAAGCGCAGGGTTGCTGCCGGCCCTTCGGCTGCCCATACCGCACCCAGCCGATCGCGATCCGGCCTGGCGGCGCCCAGTTCCTCCAGGATCGCCTGCGCGTCGTAATGCGCTTCAAGCACCTTGGCCAGGCAGAGATCGCGCGCCGCCATGTGTGCCAGCGCCTGCCAGCGCAGCAACGTATCCCCGCTGCCGGGACGCGGCAACGTGGGGTGATGTTCGATCCACGCGCGGGCCTGCGCCTGCAGGTCGTCGCCATCGGTCACCGGCTGCGGTGCCGTCGACGGTACCAGAGAAGCCACGGCATTCATGTCAGGGCGTCAGGATCACCTTGCGGCAATCCTCCTCTTTGCGGTCGAAGATCTCATAGCCACGCACCGCGTCTTCCAGCGACAGCCGGTGAGTCACGATCACACCCGGAACCAGCCGGCCTTCGCCGATATGGTCGAGCAGCTCGGGCATCAGCTTCTGCACGTGGGTCTGGCCCATCTTGAAGGTCAGGCCCTTGTCGAACGCATCGCCGAGCAGGAAGCCGTGGATGAAGCCCGCATACACACCCGGGATGCTCACCGTGCCGCCGCGACGCGTCGCGGCGATGCACTGGCGGATCGCCACGCCGCTGCTGCCTTCCACCTTGAGCGTGGTCAGCGCCGACTCCAGCGCACTGCCCTCCGCTTCGAACCCGACGGCCTCGATCGTGGCATCCACACCGCGGCCATTGGTCTGGGTGATGATGTACTCCGCCGGATCCTCCACCTTGGTGAAGTCGATCGGCGTCACGCCGTAGGTCTGCTGCGCGAACGCCAGGCGATACGGCAGGTGATCGACCATGAAAATCGTCTCCGCACCGAGCAGGCGACAGCACGCGGCACTCATCAACCCGACCGGGCCAGCACCGAAGATCGCCACCGTGGAGCCCGGTTTGACGCCTGCATTGAGCGCGGCCTGGTAGCCGGTCGGCAGGATGTCGGAGAGGAACAGCACCTGCTCATCGGAGAGCGCATCCGGAATACGCAGCGGCCCGACATTGGCCTTGGGCACGCGCACGAACTCCGCCTGCCCGCCGGATACGCCACCATAGAGATGGCTGTAACCGAACAGTGCCGCCGGCGGGCGGATGCCTTTCTGATTCACTGCCGCGCCCTTGCCGGTATTGGTGGTCTCGCAGGCCGCGAACTCGGTGAGCCGGCAATGGAAGCACTCACCGCACGCGATCACGAACGGAATCACCACGCGATCGCCCGGGCGCAGATCCATCACGCCTGCACCCACCTCCTCCACCACGCCCATGAACTCATGGCCGAGCACGTCGCCGGTGTGCAGGTCGGGGATCTTGCCGCGGTACAGATGCAGATCCGAGCCACAGATCGCCGTGGCGGTGACCCGCAGAATGATGTCGTCCGGGGCGGCCAGTGCGGGATCCGGCACGGTATCGACCCGTACGTCCTTGCTGCCGTGGTAAGTCAGTGCGCGCATAGCAAACTCCGTGTCCAAGTACCTCCGTGGTACGTGGTACGGCGTGGCAGCGTCGTGACCGCACCGTGTGCGGGGCGTTCACCCCGCCACTTTGCAGGCTGATACTCCCGCCACGCGGAGCGCTTGCCCTCGCGTGAGGCATGAAGCATTCATTCTGCCGGTGCGCTGTCGGCCGGCAGCGTGTTACTCCACTGAAGGCGCCGAAGGCGTCTCCGGATCCGGCGGCAGCTCCTGCGGCGGCGATGCAGGCGCGGGATCACCCTCCGGCGGTACCTCCTGCGGCGGCTCCTGCGCCGGTGGATCGCCTCGGCCGGGCTCTTCCACCGGCGGCGGGGGCGGCATGGGGTCCGGGGTCGGGTCCGGCACCTGGGCGATCGCATCATCGCGTGGGGTCATCGCTTCACTGTCCAGTGGCATGTACATCGCACGTTTTCCTGTTGTGGGGCGGCTTCGACGCTACGCGGCCTCCCGTCAACATCCAGCGATGGGCGGCGCCGCCGGGCGCGAGCCGCGGATCAGCCGTGGCCTTCGGAACGGCGTTTATGCACCGTGATCTCGCCCGAGGTTTCCAGCACGGCCAGCTCGACCTGTCCGAAGCCCTCACAGCCGTTCGCGCGCATCGCCACCTCCAGATCCGCCGGACTGACATTGCAGCGTTTTACCTGCTCCCAGTAGATGGTGCCGTGCCGTGCCAGCACCACGGGAACGCCCTCCACGATCTCATTCAGGCGTTTGCTGCGCGCACCCAGGAAGCCGACGAACCAGTTCAGGCCGATCAATGTGGCCGCCAGGATCAGGCCGCCCGGCAGTGACGTGTCTTCACCGATCAGCGAGTTCTGCACGGCCGTGCCCAGCAGCACGATCACCAGGATGTCGAACGGCGTGGACTGGCCCATGGACCGCTTGCCACTCAACCGGCTCAGCAACAGGACCACGACGTAGACCGCGACCGCGCGGAACACGAACTCCCACCATTCCATCCCCAACTCGAACATCTCATGCATCGCGGCAGCCTCCGTGTGGCGAGGCCTGGACGATAGGAATTACCAGGTGAAGCCGGTGGGAGCACCCGCCCTTCACGGCACCCCCGCTCCTCCGTAACAGCGGCAGGGCTAGCGTCGAGCCATTACCGCCCTACCCGTTCGCGCAGGAGACACGCCATGCAGCACGACAAGACCCCGCCCGCCTCCGCCGAAGACGCCCACGCCACGCACAACTGCCCGCCGGCAGAAGGCGCCGTCGACAAGGAGCGCACGTCGGAGAACCACGATGAGGCGCTGGAAGAGACCTTCCCGGCCAGTGACCCGATTTCCCCGTTCGTCGCGGCCAAGCCACCAAAGGACGACAAGGACCCGAAAGATCCGGATGCGGAGCACCTGAAGACCGAGAACGAGGGCTACAACCAGCACGGACACGGCAAGGGAGGCAAAGCCGGTGAAGGTGAGCCGGACGGCGTGCGCGAGGACGACGGCATTACCCAGCCAAACTTCGGCCAGCACGGCACGGCCGGCAAACAGACGCTGGATCGCCAATCAGACGAGGAAATGTCATGACTACTGCGCCGCGAGCACCTGCTACCAAAGAAGATGACCAGCAGAAGAGCCATACCCCGGACAAGCTGAGGAACGATGACGCCCGGTGGAAGGACAGGGACATGCCAGAGGCGGAGCACGGGGCGACGCCTGAGGATTATGAGCGACCGCCAGCAACGTAGTTTGCGCGGCGCCTCCCCAGCTGGGCTGCCGATATGCTCTGGAAGGATGTCCGGCTGCAGAACCAGCCTGTTTGCCTGTATCCTTGCAGGCCGTTTTGGCCCCGTAGCTCAGCTGGATAGAGCGTCCCCCTCCTAAGGGGAAGGTCGCCCGTTCGAATCGGGCCGGGGTCACCAACATCGGATGCTTTCGCGCCATTGCCTGCCGGGTGGATTACTGCCGCCGCGGGATGTGCCGAGTTGTGCGCTGCATCGCCAGATGAGGCATTGCGCCCCTCTGTTACCATTCGGGGCTGAGCTTGCCGCCCCCCACCCTGCCAGCGGCCAGCGCCTTACAAACGCAACGCAACAGGAGTTTGCATGTCCTCTGACCTGCTGAAGGCCCTCGGCCTCGACGCGACCAACGCTGGCACCTACCTTGGCAACGGCGAGTGGTCTTCGGCCACCGATGCCGGTGTGATCACCCCGGTGAACCCGACCACCGGCGAAGCCATCGCCCAGGTCTACGCGACCACCGACGCCGACTACGAAACCATCGTGGCCCGCGCCCAGGAGGCCTTCAAGGTCTGGCGCACCACCCCGGCCCCGCGCCGTGGCGAAGCCGTGCGCCTGTGTGGCGAAGCCCTGCGCGCCAACAAGGACGCCCTGGGCTCCCTGGTCGCCCTGGAAATGGGCAAGAGCAAGCCCGAGGGCGATGGCGAAGTGCAGGAGATGATCGACATCGCCGATTTCGCCGTGGGCCAGAGCCGCATGCTCTACGGCTACACGATGCATTCCGAGCGCCCGGGCCACCGCATGTATGAGCAGTACCAGCCGCTGGGCCTGGTCGGCATCATCAGTGCGTTCAACTTCCCGGTCGCGGTGTGGGCTTGGAACTCGTTCCTGGCCACGATCTGCGGCGATATCTGCCTGTGGAAGCCGTCCAACAAGACCCCGCTGACCGCGATCGCCTCCATGCGCATCTGCAATGAAGCGCTGCGCGACGGCGGGTTCCCGGACCTGTTCTTCCTGATCAACGATGCCGGCACCGAGCTGTCGCAGAAGATGGTGGCCGACAAGCGCGTGCCGCTGATCAGCTTCACCGGTTCGACCCAGGTCGGCCGCCAGGTCGCCGAGAAGGTCGCGCACCGCCTGGGCCGCTGCCTGCTGGAACTGGGCGGCAACAACGCCATCATCCTGGATGAAACCGCTGATCTGAAGCTGGCGATCCCGGGCATCGTGTTCGGCGCCGTCGGTACTGCCGGCCAGCGCTGCACCACCACGCGCCGCCTGATCGTGCACGAATCCATCCATGACGACGTGCTGGCCACGCTGATCAAGGCGTACAAGCAGGTGGAAGGCAAGATCGGCGATCCGACCGACCCGGCCAACCTGATGGGCCCGCTCAACAGCGACGGCGCCGTGCAGCAGTTCCTGGCCTCGATCGAGAAGGCCAAGGCCAGCGGCGGCACCGTGCAGACCGGTGGCACCCGCATCGACCGCGCCGGCAACTTCGTGCTGCCGGCCATCGTGACCGGCCTGAAGAACAGCGACGAGGTCGTCCAGCACGAAACCTTCGCCCCGATCCTGTACGTGATGAAGTACAGCACGCTGGACGAGGCGATCGACATGCAGAACGGCGTGCCGCAGGGCCTGTCCTCCTCGATCTTCACCACCAACCTGAAGACCGCCGAGCGCTTCCTCTCGGCAGCCGGTTCGGACTGTGGCATCGCCAACATCAACATCGGCACCTCGGGTGCGGAGATCGGTGGTGCGTTCGGTGGCGAGAAGGACACCGGCGGTGGCCGTGAGTCCGGCTCGGATGCCTGGAAGGTCTACATGCGCCGCCAGACCAACACCATCAACTACTCCGATTCGCTGCCGCTGGCCCAGGGCATCAAGTTCGACCTGTGATGGACCCCGCGTCCCACCTGTCGGCCGGCCCGCGCCTGGAGTTCACCGGGCGCCGGGTGCTGATTGCCGGCGGCAGCAAGGGCATCGGGCGCGCGATGGCGCTGGCGTTTGCTTCGGCAGGCGCCCGCGTCTCTGTCTGCGCACGCGGTGAGGCCGGTCTGGCCGCACTGCGTGCGGATGCCGGAGCGCTCGGCCTGGCCGTGCATACCGCCAGCGCCGACCTCTCCCGGCTGGACGACATCGGCCGCTGGCTGGCCGATGCCGCTCAGGCCTTGGGCGGTATCGATGTGCTGGTCAACAATGCGACCGGCTACGGCATGGCCGACGATGAGGCGGGCTGGGAAGCCAGCTTGAACGTCGACCTGATGTCGGCCGTGCGCGCCTCGCGACTGGCCCTGCCCTGGCTGACACAGTCCAGTGATGCCTGCATTCTCAACCTGGCCTCGATCGCTGCCCAGCAGCCGCGCCCGGGTGGCGCGCCATACGCGGCGGCCAAAGCGGCGCTGATGCACTACACCACCTCGCAGGCCCTGGCCCTGGCGCCGCAGCGGATCCGCGTCAATGCCATCGCCCCGGGCTCGATCGAGTTCGAGGATGGTTTGTGGGCACGCCGGCGCGAGCAGGACCCGGAGCTGTATCGAAACACCCTGGCGAAGATCCCGTTCGGCCGCTTCGGCGAGCCCGCGGCCGTCGCCAACGCCGCGCTGTTCCTGTGCTCGCCGCTGGCGGGCTGGATCACCGGGCATACCTTGAATGTGGATGGTGGCCAGGTCCTGATGGGATAAACCCGCCGCTGGCCCTATCATCGAACCACCCCACCGCGACCAGGACCTGCATGAGCCTTCCGCCCCGACAAACCAGTGCCATGGCCGTGGTCAGCCTGATCATGGGCATCCTCGGCTGGACCGCCCTGCCCTTCATCGGCAGCATCGCCGCGATCGTCACCGGCCACCTGGCCCGCGCCGAGATCCGGCGCCGCCCGCTGGAGCTGGAAGGCGACGGCATGGCCTTGGCCGGCCTGATCCTGGGCTGGATCATCGTGATCGGCAGCCTGCTCGCGCTGGTGGTGGTGCTGTTGTTCTTCGGCGGACTGGCCTGGTTTGCCGCTACCCAATCGTGAGGTGCACATGAGCCGCTCGGATTCGACCGAACGCTTCAGCAGTCGGGTTGCCGACTACGTCCGCTACCGTCCCGACTATCCCCCGGCATTGCTGGATTGGCTGCACCAGGACATCGGTGTACCCACCGAAACCCTGGTCGCCGATATCGGCGCCGGCACCGGCATTTCCACCCGGCTGTTCCTGGCCGCCGGCCACCCGGTCATCGCGGTGGAGCCGAATGCGGCCATGCGTGAGGCGGCCGAGCAGCTGCTCGCACCGGACTACCTGCGCCTGAAAGTCGCCGATGGCACCGCCGAAGCAACCGGCCTGGCCGACAACAGCGTGGGTCTGGTCGCTGCGGCGCAGGCCTTCCACTGGTTTGACACCGCTGCGGTGCGCCACGAATGGGCGCGCATCCTGCAACCCGAAGGGATGGCGCTGGTCTTCTGGAACTCGCGCCTGCTCGATGCCTCGCCGTTCCTGATCGGCTATGAGCAGTTGCTGCTCGAGTTCGGTACCGACTACACCGAGGTGGCCGAGCGCTACCAGGACGATGACACCATGCGCGCATGGTTCGGCGAGGGCCTGCGTGGCATGGCCCGGCTGCCGAACGTGCAGCGCATGGACCTGGATGGCCTGCGTGGCCGCCTGCTCTCCTCTTCGTATGCACCGCAGGCCGGTCACCCGCGCCACGCGCCGATGCTGGCCGCGCTGCAACAGCTGTTCGACGCCCATGCGGTGGACGGCCAGATCGCTTTTGAATACCAAACCCGTGCCTTTGTCGGCACGCTGGACTGATTGAACGCCATGTACTCGTTTGCCCGCCCCTTCCTGTTCGCCCTCGATGCAGAACGCGCCCACGGCCTTGGCCTGAGCGCGCTGGACCTGGCCTATCGCACCGGCACCACGCCGCTGATGGGCCGCCGCATCGACCCGCTGCCGACCAACGCGTTCGGAGTGACTTTCCCGAATCCGGTGGGCCTGGCCGCCGGCCTGGACAAGAACGGCGAGCACATCGATGCGCTGCTGGCCCTGGGCTTCGGCTTCGTGGAGATCGGCACGATCACCCCGCGCCCGCAGGCGGGCAACCCGAAGCCGCGCCTGTTCCGGCTGCCGGACCACCAGGCCATCATCAACCGCATGGGCTTCAACAATCTGGGCGTGGATGCGCTGGTCCGCAATGTCGAGCGCGCCAAGCGCCGCACTGGCCTGCTCGGCATCAACATCGGCAAGAACAAGGACACCCCCAACGAGCAGGCGTTCGACGATTACCAGCACTGCCTGCAGAAGGTGTATCCGCTGGCCGACTACATCACCGTCAACATCTCCTCGCCGAACACCGCCGGCCTGCGCGAGCTGCAGGAAGAGACCGCGCTGCGCCAGCTGATTTCGCAGCTGCGCGAGAGCCAGGAAAGCCTGGCGGCCAAGCACGGCAAGCGCGTGCCGATGCTGGTCAAGGTCGCTCCGGACCTGAGCGACCGCGATATCGACGCCGCTGCCCGCGTGCTCGGTGAGCTCAAGGTGGACGGCGTGATCGCCACCAACACCACCATCGACCGCAGTGCCGTGGCCGGTGACCCGCGTGCGAACGAGGCTGGCGGCCTGTCCGGTGCGCCGCTGCTGGGCCAGTCGACCCTGGTGCTGCGCCGCCTGCGTGCGCGCTTGCCCGAATCGATGCCGTTGATCGGCGTGGGCGGTATTCAATCCGGTGCGGACGCGGTAGCCAAGATGGCGGCCGGTGCAGCACTGGTGCAGTGCTACAGCGGCCTGATCTTCCGTGGCCCCGAGCTGGTGCATGACTGCGTGGAGGCGATCCGCCGCCGCAGAGAGGCGCCCAGCCGCGGCGCGGTGGCACCGCTGTGAACGACGCCATGACTGCCTGGGCCATCACTGAAAACGCCTCGCTGAAGGCGCTCAACACCTTCCACGTCGACGCCACCGCCGCGCAGCTTCTGGAGGTGTTCGATCCTTCCGTACTGCCCGAAGTACTTGCCCTCCCGCGCGTCGCCGACCAGCCGCTGCTGGTGCTGGGCAGCGGCAGCAATGTGCTGATCGCCGACAACGTGGACGGCACCGTACTGGTGTTCGCCAACCGCGGCATCGAGATCCTCGAGCACCGCGCCGACCACACCATCGTACGTGCCGGTGCCGGCGTGAACTGGCATGGGCTGGTGATGTGGTCGCTGCAGAACGGGCTGTCCGGGCTGGAAAACCTGGCCTTGATCCCAGGCACCGCCGGGGCCTCGCCGATCCAGAACATCGGCGCCTATGGCGCGCAGGTCGGCGAGTTCATCCAGGCTGTGGATGCCTGGGACCGACACGAAAACGACTGGGTGCGCTTCGATGCGGAAGGCTGCCAGTTCGCCTACCGCGACAGCATCTTCAAGCACGACCCGGACCGTTACCTGATCACCGCGATCGAACTGCGTCTGCCGTTGCTGCATGGCCTGCGCCTGGGCTATGCCGGGATCGCCGAGGAGATGGAGGCGATGGGTGTGGAGCTGCCGGTGGCCGCCGATGTGGCCAATGCGGTGATCAACATCCGCCGTCGCAAGCTGCCGGATCCGGAGGTGCTCGGCAATGCGGGCAGCTTCTTCAAGAACCCGATCCTGCCGTTGGAACAGGTAGAGGTGCTGCTGCAGCACTTCCCCGAGCTGCCGGTGTTCCCGGCCGACGACGACAGCCGCCGCAAGATTTCCGCCGCCTGGATGATCGAGAGCTGCGGCTGGAAGGGCTATCGCGATGGCGATGCGGGGGTGGCGCCGAGCCATGCGCTGGTGCTGGTCAACCACGGTCAGGCCACCGGTGAAGAACTGCTCGCGTTGGCGCGGCGGATCTCCGCCTCGGTCCTGGAGAAGTTCGGCGTGCCGATCGAACCGGAGCCCAGGCTGATCGGCGCACAGTGGTGACCCCCGCCCCCGCGTTACCGGTGGCCACGCCGTTGCGGGCCGCCCTGCTCATGCTCGGCAGTACCTTGGCCTTTGGCCTGATGGCGATCGCGATCCGCTACGCCACCCGTTACGTGCCCACCCAGGAAGTGGCGTTCTTCCGCAACGCCTTCGGCCTGCTGGCGCTGCTGCCGATGCTGATCCGCCCGGGCAGCGCACCGCTGAGGACACAGCAACTGCCGCGCTACTTCCTGCGCAGTGCGATCGGGCTGGCCTCGATGCTGTGCGCGTTCTGGGCGATCGGGCATCTGCCGATCTCCCAGGCGATCTCGCTCTCCTACTCCACGCCGCTGTTCGTCACCATCGCTGCCGTGCTGTGGCTGGGCGAAACGGTGCGCATGCGGCGCTGGGCGGCGGTGATCATCGGCTTCATCGGCGTGCTGATCATCGTGCGCCCTGGCTCGACCAGCTTCACCCCCGGCACCCTGGTCGCCGTGGGCGCCGCGGTACTGAGTTCGCTGGTGGCGATCCAGATCAAGCAGCTCACCCGCGTGGACAGCGCCGATACCGTGGTGTTCTACACCTATGTGTTCTGGGTGCCGCTGTCGCTGGTGCCAGCGCTGTTCGTGTGGGTCTGGCCCACCGGCGTGGCGTGGGTCTGGCTGATCGCGACCGGCGTGCTCGGCACGTTGGGCCAGCTGCTGTGGACACGCGCCCTGCGCCTGGGCGAGGTCTCCGCGTTGACCCCGATCAGCTTCATGCAGCTGCCGCTGGTGAGCGTGCTCGGCTGGCTGCTGTTCAATGAGGCGCTGGACCGCTGGACCGTGATCGGCGCCGGCATCATCCTCGGCGCCAATGCCTACATCGCCCACCGCGAAGCGGTACTGGCACGCCGGGCGAAGTCGCAGGCCGTCACCGCGGCCGCCAAGCCGGGGGAATAGACCCGCGGGAATCAATCCGACCCGAACAGATCCCGCGTGTAGACCTTGTTTGCCACGCCCTCCAGCTCCGGCGTCAGCCGGTTGGCGACGATGATGTCCGCCTCGTCCAGGAACGCCACGAAATCATTGACCACGCGGGAGCGGTAGAAGGTCGGCTCGGTCAGCACCGGCTCGTACACGATGACCTCGATGCCCTTGGCCTTGATCCGCTTCATCACGCCCTGCACCGCCGAGGCGCGGAAGTTGTCCGAGCCGGCCTTCATCACCAGCCGGTAGATGCCCACCACCTTCGGGTTGCGGGCCACGATGTCATCGGCGATGAAATCCTTGCGCGTGCGGTTGGACTCGACGATGGCGTGGATCAGGTTCTGCGGTACCTTGCTGTAATTGGCCAACAACTGCTTCGTATCCTTCGGCAGGCAGTAACCGCCGTAACCGAAGGAAGGGTTGTTGTAATGGCCGCCGATGCGCGGATCCAGGCTGACGCCTTCGATCATCTGGCGCGTATCCAGCCCGTGCGAACTGGCGTAGGTATCCAGTTCGTTGAAGTACGCCACCCGCATTGCCAGATAGGTGTTGGAGAACAGCTTGATCGCCTCCGCCTCGGTCGCGTCGGTGAACAGCACCGGCACGTCCTTTTTGATCGCGCCTTCCTTCAGCAGCTCGGCAAACACCGCCGCGCGTTCCGAACGCTCGCCCACGATGATCCGGCTCGGGTGCAGGTTGTCATGCAGCGCGCGGCCTTCGCGGAGGAACTCCGGCGAGAACAGAATGGCGTCGGTGTTGAACTTGGCCCGCAACGCGGCCGTGCAGCCGACCGGCACGGTCGACTTGATCACGATGACGGACGATGGATGGATCCGCACCACATCGGCGATCACTGCCTCAACGGAGCCGGTGTTGAAGTAATTCGACGTAGGGTCGTAATCCGTCGGCGTGGCGACGATGACGAAGTCCGCACCTTCATAGGCCTGCGCAGGATCCAGCGTGGCGGTGAGGTTCAGCGCGCGATGGGCGAGGAAGTCCTCGATCTCGGCATCCTCGATGGGCGACTGCCGGGCATTGATCATCGCCACCTTGGCCGGGTCGATGTCCAGCGCGACCACCTCGTGATGCTGCGCGAGCAGCACCGCGTTGGAGAGGCCCACGTAGCCGGTACCGGCGATGGCAATCTTCATTCAGGATCCTCTGCGTACATCGTCCAGAGTCGAAGGGCGAATGTTAGCAAACGCTGCGGAGTTAGTGCCACAAACGCATTTCATTAAGCGTCATTTTTGGCACTTTACTCCTATAAATCGATATAAAGCGCCATATGTGGCGCTTTAATAAAATACAACATAAATGTCGTAAACCGCCAAACTTGACGCTTTATGGCAATAATGCGATACAAGGCGTCAGGAGGGTCACCTTATGACGATCACACATCTGATGACGGACGATGCTGTCCTGGCTGAGCTGGGGCAACGTCTCGCCCGCGTGCGGCTTTCACAGGGCATGACTCAGGAGCAGCTGGCCGAAGCTGCGGGCGTCTCCAAGCGCACCGTGCAGCGGCTGGAAGACGGCACACCCGCCCAGCTGGCGAATCTGATCCGTTGCCTGCGCGCCCTCGGCAGGCTGGATGCGCTGGACGTGATGCTGCCCAGCGACGGCCCCAATCCGATCGATCTGCTGGAGCGCCGCGGCCACCCGCGCCAGCGCGCGCGACCGGGGGTGGCAGAGCCCGCACCGGCCAAGCCCTGGACCTGGGGCGATGAGCAATGAGCACGACGGCCGAAGTGCGCCTGTGGGGCAGCCGGATAGGTGCGGTGACGCTGGCCGACGGCGAGCGGATCGCACAATTTGCCTACGACCCGGCCTTCGCACGGTCCAGCATCGAGGTCGCGCCGCTGACCCTGCCGCTCGCGGCGGATCGGATCTACAGCTTCCCCTCCCTCAACCCGGCAAGCTTCCATGGCCTGCCCGGCCTGCTCGCCGACGCCCTGCCGGACAAGTACGGCAATACCCTGATCAACGCGTGGCTGGCCACCCAGGGCCGCACGCCGGACAGCTTCAATGCGGTGGAGCGGCTCTGCTACACCGGCACACGCGGCATGGGCGCGCTGGAGTTCTCGCCTGTGCATGGTCCGCGCGTCCGCACGGCACACAAAATTCAGATCGATACCCTGGTCGCGCTGGCCACGGAGGTCCTGAGCAACCGCGACAACCTGCGTGCCTCATTCGGCGATGAAGAACGCGCCGATGCGCTGCGCGACATTCTGCGCGTGGGTACCTCGGCCGGTGGCGCACGGGCCAAAGCCGTGATCGCCTGGAACGAGGGCACCGGCGAGGTCCGATCGGGCCAGGCCGCGGCAGCGCCAGACTTCAGCTACTGGCTGCTCAAGTTCGATGGCGTCCAGAACAACCGCGACAAGGAACTGGCTGACCCCAAGGGCTACGGCGTGGTCGAGTACGCGTACGCGCTGATGGCGCGTGATGCGGGCATCCAGATCAGCGAGTGCCGGCTGCTCGAGGAAGGCGGCCGCCGCCACTTCATGACCCAACGCTTCGACCGCACCGATGCAGGGGGCAAGCGGCATATGCAATCGTTGGCGGCGATGGCCCACGTCGACTTCAATGATCCTACGGCCTACTCCTACGAGCAGGCCCTCCTGGTCATGCGCCAGTTGCGCCTGCCCATGGCGCAGCTGGAGGAACAGTTCCGGCGGATGGTGTTCAACGTGATCGCACGCAACCAGGACGACCACGTCAAGAACATCGCCTACCTGATGGATCGGCAGGGTCAGTGGTCGCTGTCGCCTGCGTTCGACATCACCTGGGCGTACAACCCGGACGGCGACTGGACGGCCCGGCACCAGATGTCGATCAACGGAAAACGCGAGGGGTTCGATTTGGCCGACCTGGCCGCCTGTGCTGCGACGGCCTCGATCAATGCCCGCCGCGCCCGCGACATCATTGAGCAGGTCCGGCAAAGCGTGCAGCGCTGGCCGCAGTTTGCCGATCAGGCCGGCGTCGCCGAGGTATGGCGCGACCAGATCCGCGGCAGCCTGCGCACGGACATTCGCTGAGCTGCGCATTTAGATGGCCAACGCGGCCACCTGAGGGTGCGCTTGATATTGCGACGCGTCATGTAAACGATTACAGCCCCTGCTAGCGTGGGCTCCATCCCGATGTCGGGGTGGTTCCAGATCAGGAGCACGTTGATGGGGCTGCATGCTGACCGTTCGACTGTTGTGCACCGGCCCCGCCGCGTCCTGGCCGCCACCCTGCTTGTCACCACCCTCGCGCTGGGCCTGTCCGCGGCTGCCCAGACCCTGCCGCCGCGCAACCAATGGCAGGCCAGCAGCTCCTCGCAGCAGGTCCCGGCGATGGCGGTCAGCCACCTGATCGACGGCGACCCGAAGACGGTCACCGGCGGAGCCTTCAGCCCCGGCCACTGGTTCCAGGTGGACCTGGGCAAGCCGAGCACGCTCAGCGGCGCGCAGATCACCTGGGATGTCTCCAATCCCGAGGGCTACACCCTGCAGACCTCGCTGGACGGGCAGCAATGGCAGCCGGCCTACACCATGCGCGATTCGCTCGGCGGTATCGAGACGCTGTTCTTTGCGCCGCGCAACGCCCGCTACCTTCGCCTGGCCAGCCCGGAGCGCACGTCGGACTGGGGCGTGTCGATCTTCGAACTGGAGCCATTGGACAGCACCACCAGTGCGCGCGTAGCCGGTGTGGATGCAGCCCACGCGGCGGCGCTGTGGCAAGGCGGCAGCGCGGTCACGATTCCGCGTGGCAAGGACGGTACGCACATGCTTGAGATCACGCTGCCACGCGCGGTCGCCACCACCGGGCTGGCCGTAGACTGGACAGGCGCGCATGGCGCTGCACGGCTGCAGGCGCGCGATGCGCAGGGCCATTGGATGGAGCTTGCGCGCGATCCGCAGGCCGGTGCACGCCAGCAGAGTTGGCTGGCCGGCACTGCGGCCGTGACCGCCACGGCGCTGCGGCTGACGGTGGAGGGAGATGCACCGCAGGTCGACCGCCTGCGCCTGCTGGGGCCAAAGGCCGTGATGACGCCGATGAAGCGCTATCAGATCACCGCCAGTGGCGCGCAGCGCGCGTTGTTCCCGGCCTCGCTGCACCTGCAGCAGACCTACTGGACTGCGGTCGGCATCCACGCTGGCCGGCAGAAATCGATCTTCGACGAGTACGGCAACCTCGAGGCCTTCAAGGGCGCGCCGCTGGTGCAGCCGATCTGGCGCACTGCCAACGGTGTTGCCGCAGGCGCCGCCGACCAGACGGTGCAGCACGCACTGCGCGACGGCTGGAAGCCGATGCCCTCGGCGACGTGGTCGCCACAACCCGGGCTTGAACTGCAGAGCGAAGCGTTCGCCGTCGAGCTCGGTGGTCAGCCGGTGACCTTCGTGCGTCACCGCCTGCGCAACACCGGGAGCGCGCCCGTCGACGGCACCTTGACCCTGGCGGTGCGGCCGATGCAGATGAATCCGCCGTGGCAGAACGGTGGCCTGTCACCGATCCGCGAGGTCGCCATCGAGGGTCAACGCGTACGCATCAATGGTCGCGCCCTGCTGCAGTCGCTGACGCCAGTGGATGCTGCCGGTGCAGCACCGTTCGGCCCGGACGGCAGCAGCGAGATCACCGCGGCGATCGCCAGCGGCACCTTGCCCGCCGCCACACAGGCAAGCGATGGTGACGGCCTGGCTTCGGCGGCGCTGGCCTACCGCGTGCAGCTCGCACCCGGTGCCAGCTGCTCGGTGGTGGTCGCCTTCCCGCTCGGCACCGCGGCAACAGCCAAAGACGGCTCCCTGCCGGATGCGCCCGCGCTGGATCTGTCCGGCACACCCCGTGCAGCCGATGCGGCCTACGACGCCCTGGCCAAACGTGCATCGGACGATTGGCAGGCACGCCTGGGCCAGGTCGGGCTGCGTCTGTCCGATCCGTCCCTCGTGGACATGCTGCGCGCGCAGGCCGCCTACATGCTGATCAACCAGACCGGCCCTGCGATGCAGCCCGGCCCGCGCAACTACAACCGCTCCTTCATCCGCGACGGCATGGCTACCTCGGCGGTGCTGCTGCGCATGGGCGAATCCAAGGTCGCGCGCGACTACCTGGCCTGGTACAGCGAGCACGGCGTGCACGCCAACGGCCTGGTCTCGCCGATCCTCAACGACGACGGCAGCGTCAACACCGGCTTCGGCTCGGATATCGAATACGACAGCCAAGGCCAGTACATCAGTCTGGTCGCCGACGTCGCGCGGCTGGATGGCGGGCCCGAGTCGGTGCGCGCGTATCTGCCCAAGGTGAAGGCGGCGATGCGCTTCCTGCAGGAACTGCGCGAGCGCACGCTGGTGCCCGGCTACATGGCCACCCAGCCCGCCCCCGAGCGCTTCGCCGGCATCCTGGCACCGTCGATCAGCCATGAAGGCTATCCCTCGCCCACGCACAGCTACTGGGACGACTACTGGGGCCTGAAGGGCTGGCATGACGGTGCATGGTTGGCCGAGTCACTGGGCGATCACGAAACCGCTGCATGGGCGCGCGGACAGTACACCGCCCTGCACGATGCGCTGGCTGCCTCGATCCGCGCCACGATGGCGTGGAAGGGCATCGACTTCATTCCCTCTTCGGCCGACCTTGGCGATGGCGACCCGACCGGTGTTTCGATCGCGCTCGACCCGACCGGCGCACAGGATGTGCTGCCGGCCGAGGCACTGCGCACCACGTTCGCCCGCTATCTGGACGATGTCCGCAAGCGCAACGCGCCGGACGCCCTGTACGCCTATACGCCGTACGAAATCCGCAATGTGCTGAGCTACGTGCATCTGGACCAGCCCGAGGCGGCCGATGAACTGCTGCAGGGACTGCTGCATGACCGCCGCCCGCTGGAGTGGCAGGTGCTGGCCGAGGTCGTGCATTCGCGCTTGCGCTTCCCTCGCTATCTCGGCGACATGCCGCATACCTGGATCGGTGCGGAGTACGGGCGCACGCTGTTCGGAATGCTGATGCGCGAAGACGATGACGCGCTGTCGCTGCTGCCGGGTGCCCCACCGTCATGGGTGGCCGGCGACGGGTTGGCGGTGGATCGGCTGCCGACCGCCTACGGCACCCTGGCGATGCAGGCGATGCAGCGCGATGGCACGCTGCAGGTCACGCTGGGCAAGGGGCTGCGCAAGGACACTGCGGTACGCGTGTGGTGGCCAAGCCGCACGCGCCCGACCGCCGTCACGGTGGATGGGCGCAGCGTGAGTGACTACGACGCACGCGGTGTGCTGCTCAAGAAGCCGTTCCGCAGGTTGGAGGCGACGTGGTGAGTGTCAGACACTCCCCTCGTGCTCATGCAGGGTGATCAACGACTCCATCAGGTCCTCGTCCGCACTCGCGCACACGGCCAGCAGCACCGCTTCCTCGCAGCCGGTGTCGACGATGTAGCCATGGCCCATCTGGCTGTCGATATAGATGCCCTGCCCGGTCTCCAGCACCACCGGATCGTAGAACTCGGTGTGGACCTGGATGCGGCCTTCCAGCACGTGCACGTATTCCTCGCCCGGGTGACGGACCAGTTCACCGAATTCGGCGGTGGTCTTGGCGCGCACCTTGGTCAGGATCGGAATCATCCGCTTGCGCCGCAATTCGGTGCACAGATAGTAGTAGTCGTAGTTGTCAGTCTGGACCCGCAGCGCCTTGTCCAGCGAGCCGAGGCTGCGCCGGGCGGTGACCGGCTTGGGCGCGCTGTCGCTGTCCGGCTCGGAAAACAGCTCGGACATGCGCAGGTTCAAGCGCTGCGCCAGGTGCTGGAGCTTGTCGTAGGTCAAGGTCAAGCGATCGTGCTCGATCTTGGACAGCGTGGACAGGGGGATTTCGGTGTGCTCGCTCATTTCCTTGAGCGTCCAACCCTGGCGCGTGCGCAGACCGCGCAGCAGGGTTCCGAGCGTCGGGCTTTTGGGGCTCATCGACAGGACCTTTGGGCTATTGCTGGTGAAGTAGTGGATACGATACTACGTAGAGATGAATGCCATCCTGATCAGGATGGTTTCTTGTCGCGTTCGTCTCTCATTTCGCTGTTTCAGGCACTGAAAACGTTCTCAATGGCGGAGGAACGCCGCCTGTAGGCCCCGCAATCCCCCAATGTGCGCACAAGGCGGTGGCCCCGGAAGGATCACGCGCATTTGACATTTCTCTGATCAGGAATATTGTTGTCTGATTGAGATTGTTTTGGGCCATCTGACGCGATTGCCTCGGGTGACCCGTCTTCCAGTTCGCAAGGGGATCGTCACATGCGTGCGTTGTCAGGCTTTGTCGCGTTGTGTTGTGGGCTGTTGTTGACCGTCCAGGCGGATGCCCAGCAGCCGCCGCCCTCTCCCCCGGCCGCGCCGGTACCGCAGGCCGATTCCGCTGCCCGGCTGACCGCCGACGATGCGACCACCTGGCTGGATGGCTTCATGCCGTATGCGATCGCACGTGGCGATATCGCCGGTGCGGTGGTCACCGTGGTCAAGGACGGCCAGATCCTGGTCCGTCGCGGCTACGGCGTCTCCGATGTGGCCAAGCAGACGCCGGTGGACCCGGACCGCACCCTGTTCCGGATGGCCTCGGTTTCCAAGCTGATGACCTGGACCGCGGTGATGCAGCTGGTGGAAGCGGGCAAGCTGGATCTGGACGCGGACATCAACCAGTACCTGGATTTCAAGGTGCCCGAACGCGGCCTGCCGATCACGCTGCGCCAGCTGATGACGCATACCGGTGGCTTCGAGGCCAACATCAAGTACATGTGGACCAGCGAGGCGGTTGCCGAAGCCGGTGGCATTGCACTGGGGCCGTACCTCAAGCGCCGCGTGCCGGCGCAGATCTTCCCGCCGGGCACCGTGCCGGCGTATTCGAACTACGGCACCAGCCTGGCCGGCTACATCGTCGAGCGCGTGTCGGGCCAGCCCTTCGCCGAGTATGTCGAGCAGCACATCTTCGTGCCGCTGCAGATGCAGCACGCCAGCTTCCGCCAGCCGCTGCCGCCGGCGTTGCGTGCCCTGGTCACCCAGGGCTATGCACTGGGCTCGGGCAAGCCGCGTGCGTTCGAAGTCACCCCGTCCGCCCCGGCGGGTGCGCTGTCGGCCACCGGCAGCGACATGGCGCGCTTCATGATCGCGCACCTGAGCGCGGCGGGCGGTCATGACACGGCCATCCTGAAGGCGGCGACCAGCCAGCTCATGCTGACGCCGCAGACGCGCTTCGCGCCGCCGCTCAACACCATGGCGCTCGGGTTCTATGAGATCGACGTCAACGGCCAGCGCGTGGTGTCCCACGCCGGTGACACGTACTCCTTCCACTCGCAGCTGTTCCTGTTCCGCGACCACGATGTCGGCCTGTTCGTCTCGCTCAACAGCGCCGGCGCCAATGGGATCACCGGCCCGATCCGGCGTGAGCTGCTGGAGAACTTCGCCGATCGCTATTTCCCGGCCGCCGCTCCGGCCCCGGCCGTGGCTGCCGACGGCGCACTGGCCAAGCAGCAGGCACGCCTGCTGGCCGCGCCGAGCTATCTCGATTCGCGCCGTGCCGAAACCGGCATCGGCCGCACCGGCATCCTCACCCAGACGCGCCTGGAAGCCCTCGACGATGGCAGCCTGCGTCTGCCGCGCCTGAAGCAGCCCAACGGGCAGCCGACCACCTTCAAGCCGATTGGACCGTGGCTGTGGCAGGCGAGCAACAGCGAGCTGCGCCTGGCCGCCATCCTCAAGGACGGCAAGCCGGTCGGCTTCGCAGTGGATTCGTCCTCCCCGTTCAACGTGTTCCTGGCCGCGGAAGGCTACCGCTCGGCGCTGTGGCTCAAGCCGTTGCTGACAGCTGCCGTGACCGTGCTGGCGCTGTCCGCACTGGCCTGGCCGATCGCGGCGTTCGCGCGGCGTCGTCATGGCCGTGTGCTCGGCTGGCCGCGCAGCACCCTGCTGGCCTATCGCCTGAGCCGCGCCGCCTGCTGGTTCATGCTGCTGGTGCCGGCCGTGGCCATCGCCGTGATGGCCTGGGCGTCGGCGGATTTCGCCCGCCTCGACGATCGTCTGGATCCGGCGGTGATCGGGTTGGGCATCGGCTCGGTGATCGCCATCGTCGGCGGCATCGGCGCGACGGCCTGGAATCTGGTGCAGACCTTCCGCGCCGGGCGCGGCTGGTTGGCGCGCGTATGGGCGGTGCTGCTGCTGATCGCCGCCTGCGTGCTCGCTTACGCCCTGGTCCTGATGGGCCTGGCCGACTTCGCACTCAACTACTGACCCGTAGCCCCACCACGGGGCTGGAGACATCCTGTGAAACTGACCCTGCAGATCGACTCGCTTGCGTTGCTGGCCCCGTTCCGGATCAGCGGCTACGTGTTCGAACACGCCCCGGTACTGCGCGTGGAACTGGAAGACGGCGGCCATCGCGGCCGTGGCGAAGCCAGCGGCGTGTACTACTTCGATGACACGCCCGAGCAGATGCTGGCCACGCTGGAACTGCTGCGTGCGCGGATCGAAGCCGGCATCACCCGCGCCGAGCTGCAGCAGCTGCTGCCCCGCGGCGGTGCGCGCAACGCACTGGACTGCGCCCTGTGGGATCTGGAAGCCAGCCGCACCGGCAAGCACGCCTGGGCGCTGGCTGGCCTGTCGCAGACCCGGCCGCTGCTGACCACCTGGACGCTGGGCGCCGATGACCCGGCGACGATGCAGTCGATCGCCACCGGACGCTATGCGCCGGCCAAGGCACTCAAGCTCAAGCTCAGCGGTGACCTGGATATCGACATCGAACGTGTGCGCGCCGTGCGCAAGGTGCGCCCGGATGTGTGGATGGGCGTGGACGCCAACCAGGGCTACAGCGTGGATGTGCTCGATGCGCTGATTCCGGTGCTGCTGGAGAACGACATCAAGCTGCTGGAACAACCCTTGCCGCGCGGTCGCGAAGCCGAGCTCAAGGGCTTCGCGCGACCGCTGCCGTTCGCCGCCGACGAGAGTGTGCAGGACGTCTCAGAGATCGAAGCGCTGGCAGGCCTGTTCGACGTCATCAACATCAAGCTCGACAAGGCCGGCGGGCTCACCGAAAGCCTGGCGATGGTCGGCAAGGCCCGCTCGCTGGGCATGCAGGTGATGGTCGGCAACATGATCGGCAGCAGCTGGGCGATGGGCCCGGCGTTCATCGTGGGCCAGCATTGCGACGTGGTGGATCTGGATGGCCCGCTGTTCCTGAGCGACGACCGCGTCCCAGGCCTGCGCTATGACGACGGACTGGTGCATTGCGACGATGCCGTATGGGGCAAGGGAGTGCACGCATGAGCACGTTGCGCACACTGGCTTCGGGCCTGCTGCTGGCATCAACCGCGGCGTTCTCACCGCTGCATGCGCAGGCACCCGTCCCCGTCGCCGCTCCGGCGGTGCCGGCGACCGCGACGGTCGAGTCGCCTGACAGCATCACACCTGCGCAGTCCCCCACCGGCACGCTGGATGCGGCGCGCGTGGACACCTTCCTCGATGGCCTGGTGCCCTACCTGATGGCGCAGGGCGATCTTGCTGGCGCCGTGGTGACGGTGGTCGAGAACGGCAAGGTCGTCACCGAGCGCGGCTTTGGCTTCTCCGATGTGGAAAAGCGCACGCCGGTGGATCCCAAGACCACCCTGTTCCGTCCGGGCTCGATCTCCAAGCTGTTCGTCTGGACCGCGGTGATGCAGCTGGTCGAACAGGGCAAGCTGGACCTGGACACCGACATCAACACCTACCTGGACATCAAGGTCCCGGCCAAGGGTGAGCCGATCACGCTGCGCCAGATCATGACCCACACCAGCGGTCTGGAAGAGCGCATGCGCTACCTGATCGTGCTGGGTCCGGACCATCCGGCCAACCGCGACAACTACCTCAAGGACTGGGTGCCGAACCAGATCTCGGCGCCGGGCACCAAGCCGGCATACTCCAACTACGCCACCGGCATCGCCTCGTACATCGTCGAGCGCGTCAGCGGGCAGCGCTTCGAGGAGTACGCCCAGCAGCACATCCTGCAGCCGCTGGACATGCAGTACGCCAGCTTCGAACAGAAGCTGCCGGCCGAACTGCTGCCGCACGCCGCCAAGGGCTACCTGCTGGGCTCGGGCAAGAGCTACCCGGCCGAGAAGAACACCGCGCCAGGCGTGGGTGGGCTGTATGCCTCCGGCGCGGCGATGTCACGTTTCATGATGGCCGCGCTCAATCATGGTGAGCTTGATGGGCAGCGCATCATGCGTGCCGAGACCAACGCGCAGATGCTGACCCCCCAGGCAGCGATCCTGCCGCATCTGCCGCGCATGACACTGGGCTGGATGGCCTCGGACACCGGCGGCTACGACACGCGCTCACACGGCGGCACAATGCTGTTCTTCTACTCGTGGCTGTGGATGATCCCGGAGCGGAACATCGGCGTGTTCGTGTCGACCAACAGCGTCGGCCGTGACGCGGCCGGCTCGGCCCTGCGTGCCCAGGTCTGGGAACGCTTCGTGGAGAACTTCCTGCCAACGTTGCCGATCGAAGCGGCGGGTCCGGGCGTGGATGCCGCGATCGCGCGCGAACATGCGGCAGCGCTGGCAGGCATCACCTGGCAGAGCACGCGTCGCTCGGACAGTTCGTATCTGCGCATGCTCTCGCTGTTTGCGCCGACGCGCGTGCACCCGCAGGACGACGGCACGATCACCGTCGATGGCCAGAAGGGCCTGAACGGTCAACTGCTGCGCTGGCGCGAGGTGTCGCCCTGGTTGTGGCAGCAGGAAAACGGCCGCGGCCTGTTGGAAGTGAAGGTCGAGGATGGCCGGCCGGTGTACTTCTCCGGCGGCCCGTTCGCCTCGGTGTTCGGTTTCGAGCCGATTCCCGCGTGGCGTTCACCGGCGTGGCTGCGCCCTGCGCTGTTTGTCGCACTGGGGTTGCTGACGCTGTCGGCCGTGCTGCGCATCGGTGGCGTGTTCGTACGTCGTTACTACCGGGTCAGCGCACCGGCAGAAGGCCACGGCCTGCGCTGGCTGCAGACGTTGTCGATCACCACGCAGCTGGGCACCGTCGTTGCCTGGGCGCTGTACGTGAAATCGATCGCGGGCCCGGGCGCGATCTCGTCCTACACCAACGGCCCCTTGATCCTGGTGCAGGCGCTGTCGTGGCTGAGCGTGTTGGCAGCCGTGGCCCTGGTGTGGGTGGCGCTCCGTGCGCCGGCCAGCTGGCCCCGTGTGCGCCGCTACGGTGCTTGGGTGGTCGCACTGGCCGGCGTGGTGGTGGCGTTCGTCGCCATCACCCAGCGCCTGATCAGTACCGGCCTGCAGCTCTGACCGACGGACGCCCCGCCCGATGATGATCGATGCACCGCGCAAGGCCTGGTTCGGGCAACCGCCAGGCCTGACCATCCTGTTCCTCACCGAGATGTGGGAGAAGTTCTCCTACTACGGCATGCGCGCGCTGCTGGTCTATTACATGACCAAGCAGCTGCTGTTCTCGCAGGAACAGGCCTCGATGGTCTATGGCCTGTACACGGCGCTGGCCTACCTCAGCCCGGTGTTCGGCGGCATGCTCGCCGACCGCTGGCTGGGCAAGCGGCGTGCGGTGATCCTGGGCGGGGCGATCATGGCGTTCGGCCATTTCCTGATGGCCTTCGATGCGCTGCTGTATCCGGCCCTGCTGGCGATCGTGCTCGGCAACGGCCTGTTCCTGCCGACCCTGCCCGGCCAGGTCGGCGATCTGTACCAGCGCGATGATCCGCGTCGTGGCTCGGCGTTCAACGTGTACTACGTGGGCATCAACCTCGGCGCGTTTCTCGCCCCGCTGATCTGCGGCACGCTGGGTGAGGTCTACGGCTGGCATGTCGGTTTCTCCGCCGCCGGCATCGGCATGCTGCTGGGGCTGGTGATCTACATCACCGGCCGCCGCCACCTGCCGCCGGACCCGCCGCGCAGCGAGCGGGCGACGCTGCCCTTCTCGGCGCTCTGGCAACCGGCCTACCGGCCCCTGCTGCAGCTGATGGCGATGATTGCCGGGCTCATCGTGGTGTTCCGGCTGGCTTACGAGCAGATCGGCAACACCATCGCGATCTGGCTCGACACCGGTGTGGACCGCGTGCTCACTGCGGACTTCACGATTCCGATGACCTGGTTCTTCTCACTCAATCCGCTGCTGGTGTTCCTGATCACCCCGCTGCTGGTGCGCCGCTGGACGCGGCAGGCGCGCGGCGGTCGTGAACCTGCGGCGCTGACCAAGATGGCGATCGGCGCCGCCGTGGTCGGCCTGTCGTTCGTGCTGGTGGCGATCCTCGGCGGCGAACCGTCGGCCAAGGTCGGCTGGCTGTGGGCCGCGCTGTTCTTTGCGATCTTCACCTTCGGCGAGCTGTTCATCCTGCCGGTGGGGCTGGGTCTTTTCGCACGTCTCGCCCCCGTGGGCTTCGGCGCGACGATCATCGCGTTCTGGTTCCTCGCCTCCTTCGGCGGCAACCTGCTGGCCGGCGCGGTCGGCATGCTGTGGTCGACACTGTCCAGCACCGTGTTCTTCTCGCTGATGGGGGGCACCTGCATGCTCGTGGCGGTGCTGCTGCTGCGCCTGGAGCGACGCGCCCGACCGCTGCTCGCCGGCAATGCTGCACCTGCACCACAGAATGCCGCCCCGGCCGACGGTGCGGTGACATCGGGTTGAGCCCGCAGCGTTGAGCATGGCCATTGGCCGCGGCGGAGATCGCGGTCGATAGCATCCGGTTTCCCGGCGTACGCCCCCGGGACAGATCACAACACCCGACAACGCCGTTCGGCCTCCGCTGAATTGCTGCAGCGCAATAGTCCTACTTGGGATTATGTTTTCTGATTGCGCTTGACATATTCCTGATCAGACTAAATATTCCTTACATAGGATTTGTAGGGATGTCGAAATGCCCGATCAGTTTCCGTACGACCCCAGCCGCCGGTATGCCCGCGCGCCCGCACTGACCGCCAGCCTCCGCTCCCACGCGCCGCTGGTCAGCAACACGGCCTTGCACCTGGCAATGCCCGTCGTCTGCCGCTTCCTTCCCCCACGCCCCCTCCCCCTAGCGACGTGCCTACCCGGCGCGGCTTCGACAGCGCGCGCCTCCACACCCCTGCACGGCTGTTACCGCCGTGCACGGCCGTCGTTTTTCCTGCCTGACCCCGTTCCTGATTCCGGAGAGTCCGCCGCATGCGCAAGACGATGAAACGCTCGATCCTCGCCGCCACCGTCAGCCTGTGCTGCATGAGCCTTGCCACCGCAGCGATGGCCCAGGATGCCGACGCCGATGGCAGCCGCAGCACACCCGATGTGGTGGAGCTTGATCGCGTGGTGGCTACCGCACAGAAGCGCGCCGAGAACGTGATGGAGGTGGCCGCCGGCGTCAGCGTGATCAGCGAAGAGCGTCTCGAGGCCTTCGGCGCCACCCGCCTGAACGACTTCGCCGCCTACGTGCCGGGCTTCCAGGTGGACAGCGGCGGCGCCCCCGGGCAGACCACGATGGCATTGCGCGGCGTAGCGCCTCTCGGGGGCGGCTCGATCATCGGTACCTACATCGATGACACGCCGATCGGCCCGAGCAGCAACAAACAGCGCGCGACCACCTACGCGCTGGATCTGTTGCCGTACGACATCCAGAGCGTGGAAGTGCTTCGTGGCCCGCAGGGCACGCTGTACGGCGCCAGTTCGATGGGCGGGCTGTTCAAGTACATCACCAAGGCGGCCGATCCGGATGCGTTCGAGTTTCGCGCCGGTACGGACGTGAACGCGACAAAAGAAGCTGGCGATACCGGCATCGGCGTGCGCACTGCGTTCAACGTGCCGCTCATTGAAGGCAAGCTGGCCATGCGCGCCAGCCTCTCGCGTCAGAGCACGCCCGGGTACGTCGACCAGCCCGACCTCACCGGCGAGGATGCCAAGGACAGCAACGGCTACTACCAACTGGCCTCACGCCTGGCCCTGACCTGGCGCATCAGCGACACCGCGAACCTGCGCGTGCAGGCGCTCTCGCAGATCGTGGATGCCGACAACTCGAGCGCGGTGGGGCTGACCTACCCCACGCTGGAGCCGATCCGCGGTCCGCTCGAAGGCATCCTGCAGCGCGCGACGCCGTACCGGATGGAAACGGACTACTACTCGGCAATCCTGGACTGGGACCTGGGCAATGTGGATTTCGTCTCCGCCACCAGCTTCTCCGAAACCCGCATGGACGAAGTGCAGGACTCCTCGCTTGTCTATGGCGTGGCATGGCCGTATCTGACCACCTACCCCGCCGGCCAGGCGCAGTTCGACGTCTTCCTCGGTACGCGAAAATGGACGCAGGAGTTCCGCCTCAGCTCCAAGGAAAGCGAGCGCGTCGAGTGGCTGCTCGGTACTTTCTTCACCGGCGAGAAGAACGCCAACCGCCAGCAGGTCAGCGCCTACGATGCCAACGGCATCCCGCTGCCGTTCAATCCCGGCACCGCGAGCCTGCCGGGCACCTATGACGAGCAGGCGATCTTCGCCGACGTCACGTACAAGTTCAGCCCCCGCTTCGATGTCTCCGCCGGTGTGCGGCATGCGCGCAACCAGCAGGACTTCGAGCAGCACAGCATCGGCCTGCTGTACGGCCCACGGCCGATCGATCTGAGCGACTCGTCCGATGACAGCGTCACCACCTGGAAGCTGGCCTCGCGCTGGCACCTCAACGACACCTCGATGATCTACGCCCGCTACGCCACCGGCTATCGCCCGGGTGGACCAAACGTATCGACCTCCGGCGTGGTGCCGATGACCAAGGCCGACACGCTGGACAACCTCGAGTTCGGCTTCAAATCGCACTTCTGGGATCGCCGCGCGATGATTGATCTGGCCTTGTTCCGGATCAACTGGGACGACATCCAGGTGCGTGTGTCCGAGAACGGCCTGAGCTGGATGGGCAACGCCGGCAGCGCGCGCAGCCAAGGGGCGGAGCTGAGCATGATGGTGCGCCCGGCCGAGCGCCTGACCGTGGGCCTCAACGCGGCCTACATCGATTCGAAGATCGGCGACGTGCCGACGTCGAGCGGCCTGGTCGCAGGTGGCCGCATGCCCATGACCCCACGCCTGAGCTGGTCGAGCACCATCGATTACGACTTCGATGTGAGCGACCAGTGGCAGGGCCGGGTCGGTGCGGGTTACCGCGTCACCGGCGAACGCGTGGCCGGCGCGTACGAGATCGACAGCTACAACGCGTTGGACCTGCATGCCGAGCTGACCAACATGACGTGGACGGTCCGCCTGTATGCCCGCAATGCCACCGATGAGCGTGCTTATGTCTCCACCGGCTCCGTCCGCGACGCGCTCAACCGCTACGTGGCCGTGACCGGCGTGCCGCTGCAGCCGCGCACCATCGGCATGTCGATCGACTACCGGTACTGAGGCCAGCGCCAAGAGAACCGCAATTATCCTGATTGGGTTGCATATTCTCTGATTAGGACTTATACAGGTCCAACGAGGCCAACGACTGCCACCGTCGCCGTCGTGGGTGCTCACCCTCTGCCGCTCGCCTATTGGATTCCGTCATGACGTCGACCCCGACCGCTGAAGTGCTCGCACTTGCCGCTCTCCCCCAGCCCTACCTGCTGTTCCTGGGCGACACCACCGAAGCGGGCTTCGCCAAGACCGCGATCGGCCTGAAAGACTGGGCGCCGGAGGTCTGCGTGGCCGAGTGGAGCCTGCCCGGCTGCCCGATCACCACGGGCCTGCCGACGATGACGCCGGCACAGGCGCGTGCCGCGGGTGCGCGTGCGATGGTGATCGGCGTGGCCAACGGGGGCGGCGTGATTCCTGCGCAGTGGCTGCCGGCGCTGGTCGAGGCGCTGGAGGAAGGCCTGGATCTGATCAGCGGCATGCACCACAAGCTCGGTGATATCCCGGAACTGGCCGCCGCCGCCGAACGCACCGGTCGCCAGCTGATCAACGTGCGCGTGCCGCCACGCGGCATTCCGGTCGGCAATGGCCGCAAGCGTACCGGCAAGCGTGTGCTGACCGTCGGCACCGACTGTGCGCTGGGCAAGAAGTACACCGCGCTGGCCCTGGTCCGCGGCCTTCGCGAACGTGGTGTGGATGCCGACTTCCGCGCCAGCGGCCAGACCGGCATCCTGATCGCCGGCAGCGGTATTCCGATGGACGCGGTGGTGGCCGACTTCTCGGCCGGCGCCGCTGAACTGCTCAGCCCGGATGCGGCCGCCGATCACTGGGATGTCATCGAAGGCCAGGGCTCACTGTTCCACCCTGCCTACGCGGGCGTCAGCCTCGGCCTGCTGCATGGCAGCCAGCCGGACGTGTTCGTGGTCTGCCACCAGCCGGGGCGCCAGCATGTGCTCGGTTACCCCGACTACCCGCTGCCCTCCATCGAAGACGTGATCGCGTTGACCGTGCAGCTGGGCCGCCGCACCAATCCGGATATCCGCTGTGTCGGCGTCAGCCTCAACACCCACGGCATGACCGCCGAAGCGGCATCGGCCGCCTGTGCCGAGGTCAGCGCGCGTCTTGGTCTGCCTGCGGCCGACCCGATGCGGCAAGATGGGGAATTCAATCGTCTGCTGGAGGCCTGCATCGCATGAAGATGACATCCCGTACCTTGAGCCTGTGCATCGTGGCACTGCTGGGCCTGAGCCCGCTGGCCGCCTTCAGCGCCAGCAAGGCCAGTCCGGTTGAAACCGAAGTCGCACGGCTGGCCACGCTGGTCGACGGCAAGGTCGGTGTCTCGGCGTGGCGCCTGGATGGCAAGGGTGCGCAGGTCCATCTGAATCCGGACGAAGGCTTCCCGATGGCCAGCACGTTCAAGGTCGCCGTCGCGGCAGTGATCCTGAGCAAGGTGGATGCCGGCGAGCTGGCACTGACCACGATGGTGCCGGTGCCGAAAGCGTTCTATGTCGATTCGGAAGTGATTGCGGACCGCTTCATCCACGACGGTGTGAGCCTGTCGGTGCACAACCTGCTGGAGGTCATGCTGACCCAGAGCGACAACACCGCCACCGACGTGCTGGTGGCGCAGGCCGGCGGACCAGCCGCGGTCACCGCCTGGCTGCGTGCGCAGGGCATCGAGGGCCAGCGCCTGGATCGCAACACTCGGCAACTGCTGAGCGATATCTTCGGCCTCGGCGATGAACCGCTGACCAAGGAGCGCGTCGCCGAACTGACCCTCGACCCCGAGGTGGTCAAGCGCACGAAATCCGGCAACGAAGCCTTCGACAAGGATCCGCGCGACACCTCCACGCCGCGCGCAATGTCGACCCTGCTGACCCGACTGTTCACCGGCAAGGCGCTGAGCCCGGCCAGCACCGAGGTGCTGGTGCAGATCATGGAACGCTGCCGCACCTGCAGTGCACGCCTGCGTGGCAGCCTGCCGCCGGGCACCAAGGTGGCCGACAAGAGCGGCACCGTGGCCGGCACCGTCAACGATGTGGGCGTGGTCACCCTGCCCGATGGCAGCCAGTTCGCGATCTCCGTGTTCGTCAAAGCCAGCAATGCCCCGCGCAGCGAACGTGAGCGGGTGATCGCCGAGATCGCGCGCACCGTGCGCGACTTCTAACTGCTGCAGCCCACGGCCGCCCGCAAGTGACCGCCGCCGCCAGCCGGTTCCAGCGGTATCTGTTGCCCGGTCTGGCGTTCAAGTCCGCCGTGATCGGCGGCGGATACGCCACCGGCCGTGAGCTGGCGGAGTTTTTCCTGCCCTCGGGCCCCTGGGGCGGCCTGGCGGCGATGGTGTTGTCGATGCTGATCTGGAGCGTGATCTGCATCCTGACGTTCCTGTTGGCACGGGCGATCCGTGCCAACGACTACCGCACCTTCTTCCGGCATCTGCTCGGCCGTGGCTGGTGGACGTTCGAAGTGGCCTACCTGGCGCTGATCGTGGTGGTGCTGGCCGTGTTCGGCGCGGCCGCCGGCGAACTGGCCGCGACCATGTTCGGCTGGCCGCGGATCGTCGGCACCCTGCTGCTGGTGGCGATCATCACCGGCGTGGTGCAGGCCGGCACCAATGCCGTCGAGCGCATGTTCAAGCTGATGTCGGCCTTCATGTACCTGGTCTACGCGATTGCCGCCTGCCTGATCCTGTACCGCTTCGGCGGCGGCGCGATGGCGCAGTTGTCCAACACCCATGAACTCGGCCCGGACTGGGTCCTCAACGGCGTGACCTACGCCGGCTACAACATGTTCGCGGCGGTCTCGATCCTGCTGGTCGTGCGGCACCTGCTGTGCCGTCGCGATGCGGTCATCGCCGGCGCCCTGGCCGGCCCGTTGGCGATCCTGCCGGCGATCGTGTTCTACGTCTGCATGATCGCGTTCCTGCCGGACATCGCCGATGCCCCGCTCCCGTCCGACCTCATGCTCGGCCAGCTCGGCCTGCCGTGGTTCCAGTGGCTGTTCCGCTTGATGATCATGGTGGCGCTGGTGGAAACCGGGGTGACGCTGATGGCCTCGGTGGATGGCCGCATCAGCGTCAACTGGACAGAACGCACCGGTGCCGCACCGAAGCGCGGGGTCCGCGTGGCGATCATCGTGGCGATCCTGCTGATGGCCGTGTTCATGGCCGATGGCATCGGCCTGGTGGCGCTTATCGCCAAGGGCTACCGGCTGCTGGCCTACGCCATCCTGGCCACCTACGTGGTGCCGCTGCTGGCGTACTCGGCGTGGCAGATCTGGTCACGCCGCGGGCAGGCGTTCGAGGTCATCGCCACTCAGCCGCCACAGGCGAAGACCAGGAACTGATGCAGGGCGCGTGCCGGCGCGGACAGGTCTTCGTCCGGGCGCCAGACCAGGCCGACCTCCATCGGCGGCACCGCATCGGTGAGGGTGCGCACGTCGATCCGGCGCCCCTCCAGCGACCAGGGGCGGTAGACCATGTCCGACAGGATGCTGACCCCGAACCCGTAGGCGACCATGCCCCGCAGCGCCTCCAGCGACGAGGTCCTGAACACGACGTTCGGTTCGCGCCCGACCGAGCGCCAGTAGCGCATCGCCGACTCCTGCCCTTCGTCGACCATCAGCATGATGTACGGATACGGCTCGACGTCGGCCGGGCTGATCACCGGCAGCTGCAGCAGCGGATGCGACTCGGCCAGCCACAGCTGGCGGCGCGAGCGGATCAGCACCTGGCGCCGCAGCACGTAGGGCTCGGCCATGTTGGAAATGATGCACAAGCCGAAGTCGAGGTCGCCGCTGCTGACGCCCTGCTCGATCGCGGCGCGGTCCATGTCGACCAGATCCACTTCCACCTGCGGGTAGGAGCGCTTGAAGCGGGCCAGCAGGCTCGGCAGGAAGTAGCCCAGCACCGTATAGGACGCGCCGATCCGCACCCGGCCCGGCAAGGTGTTGGCCAGGAACATGGGCTCACTGAGCGCGTCCTGCAGCGTGTCCAGGATGTGCCGCACATGCTGGTGGAAACGGTGCCCCTCGGCGGTCAGCCCCACCCCGTGAGGCATGCGGTCGAACAGCTTCAGGCCCAGCGAGGTTTCCAGCTGGGCGACAGCGGTGGTGATGACCGATTGGGAGACGTGCAGCTTGCGCGCGGCCTGCGAGAACTGCCCCAATTCGGCCGCTTCGGCAAAGTAACGGAGCTGGCGCAGGGTCATGTTGGCGGGGATTTGCATGCACGGGCTCCCACGGAACGAAGATATCTGAATAAACAATACCTCATACGCAATTAAACAAATTTACGATAAGCCGCTGTGCCTCTAGACTTCACATCGGGTGCAATGCGCCATGGCCCCAGCCGCCTTGCAAGCGCTGGTCCTTACCCGCTTCGCGACGAGATCCAGCCCGGATATCGGCGCGTCAACATCGCCATTACCGTTGCCCCCCGCCGGCGGTATGCCTGTAGCTTCATGACCCAAGCCCAGCGAGGCCCCTGACATGTCATCACCCCAGATTCCCGCCACGAGTGAACCGTTGCGTTTGCACGTGCCCGAGCCCAGCGCCCGTCCCGGCCAGGCCACCGACTTTTCCTATCTGAAGCTGAGCCCCGCCGGCGCGGTCGACAAGCCGCCCGTGGACGTGAGCGCCAGCCAGACCGCGCCGATGACCGGCCAGCTGATCCGCGTGCTGGATGACAACGGCGACGCCGTGGGCCCCTGGGCTGCCGACATCGACGACGCGGTCCTGCTGCGTGCGATGCACGCCATGCTCAAGACGCGCGCCTACGACGCCCGCCTGCTGATCGCCCAGCGCCAGAAGAAGACCTCGTTCTACATCCAGTGCCTGGGTGAAGAAGCCATCGCCGTCGGCCAGACCCTGGCGCTGCGCGATGACGACATGCAGTTCCCGACCTACCGCCAGCAGGGCATCCTGATCACCAAGCAGGTCTCGCTGGTCGACATGATCTGCCAGGTGCTGTCCAACGCGGCCGACCCGCTGAAGGGCCGCCAGCTGCCGATCATGTATTCGTACAAGGACTACGGCTTCTTCTCGATCTCCGGCAACCTGACCACCCAGTACATCCAGGCCGTGGGCTGGGCGATGGCCTCGGCGATCAAGGGCGACACCCGCATCGCCACCGCATGGGTGGGTGATGGCGCGACCGCCGAAGGCGACTTCCACGCCGCGCTGACCTTCGCGCACGTGTACCGCGCACCGGTCGTGCTCAACGTGGTCAACAACCAGTGGGCGATTTCCACCTTCCAGGCCATCGCCGGCGGTGAGAACACCACCTTCGCCGCGCGCGGCGTGGGCTACGGCATTCCGTCGCTGCGTGTGGACGGCAACGATCTTCTGGCGGTGTACGCCGCCTCGCGCTGGGCCGCCGAACGCGCCCGCAGCAATCTCGGCCCGACCCTGATCGAGTGGGTGACCTACCGCGCCGGGCCGCATTCGACCTCGGATGATCCGTCCAAGTACCGCCCCGCCGATGATGCCCAGCAGTTCCCGCTCGGCGATCCGATCGACCGCCTGAAACAGCACCTGATCAAGCGCGGCCTGTGGAGCGAGCAGCAGCACGACGAACTGCGCACCGAACTGGATGCCGAGATCCTGCGTGCCCTCAAGGAAGCCGAGACCCACGGGTTGCTCGGCAGCGACAACCGTCCCGGCGCGGCCCTCATGTTCGAAGACGTCTACAAGGACATGCCCGAACATCTCCGTCGCCAGCGTCAGCAGTTGGGAGTCTGAACACATGAGCGGGATTGAACAGAACAACACCGGCGGTACGCCGATGACCATGATCCAGGCGCTGCGCTCGGCGATGGACGTGATGCTGGAACGCGACGACAACGTGGTGGTCTTCGGCCAGGACGTGGGCTACTTCGGCGGCGTGTTCCGCTGCACCGACGGCCTGCAGACCAAGTACGGCAAGCAGCGCGTGTTCGATGCGCCGATTTCCGAGAACGGCATCGCCGGTGCGGCGATCGGCATGGCCGCTTACGGCCTGCGCCCGGTCGCCGAGATCCAGTTCGCCGATTACATCTACCCGGCCTACGACCAGATCGTGTCCGAAGCGGCGCGCATGCGCTATCGCTCCGGCGGCAGCTTCACCTCTTCGCTGGTGTTCCGCACCCCGTGCGGTGGTGGCATCTACGGCGGCCAGACCCACAGCCAGAGCCCGGAAGCGATCTTCGCCCACGCCACCGGCCTGCGCACGGTCATGCCGTCCAACCCGTACGACGCCAAGGGCCTGCTCATCGCCTCGATCGAGAACGACGATCCGGTGATCTTCCTGGAGCCCAAGCGCCTGTACAACGGCCCGTTCGACGGTCACCACGACCGCCCGGTCACCGCGTGGTCCAAATACCCGGACAACCTGGTGCCGGAGGGCTACTACAACGTGCCCCTGGACAAGGCCGCCATCGCCCGCGAAGGCAAGGCACTGACGATCATCACCTACGGCACCACCGTGTGGGTGGCCAAGGCCGCCGCTGAAGATGCCGGGATCGATGCCGAAGTGATCGACCTGCGCAGCCTGTGGCCGCTGGACCTGGAGGCCATCGTCAATTCGGTCAAGAAGACCGGCCGCTGCATCGTGCTGCACGAAGCCACCCGCACCTGCGGCTTCGGCGCCGAACTGGTCGCGCTGGTGCAGGAGCATTGCTTCTACCACCTGCAGGCACCGGTGGAACGCGTTACCGGCTGGGACACCCCGTATCCGCACGCGCAGGAATGGGACTACTTCCCGGGTCCGTCCCGGGTCATCGATGCAATGCAGCGCGTGCTGGAGGACTGAACCATGGGACATCACGTCATCAAGATGCCGGACATCGGTGAAGGTATCGCCGAAGTCGAACTGATCACCTGGAAGGTCGAGGTCGGTGGCCCGGTCGCCGAAGACCAGGTCGTGGCCGAGGTCATGACCGACAAGGCCATGGTCGAGATCCCCTCCCCTGTGTCAGGCACCGTGGTCTCGCTGGGCGGCACGCCCGGCCAGATGATGGCCGTCGGCAGCGAGCTGATCCGCCTGGAAGTGGACGGCGCCGGCAATGCCAGCGCCGCCAGTGCACCGGCCGCTGCCGCGCCGGCCGAACCGGTGGCTGCGCCCAAGGCTGCTGCGCCTGCTGCTGCGCCTGCGGCAGCTGCACCTGCGGCAGCCGCCGAGGCTGCACCGGCTGCGACGCCGGCCAAGGCCGCCGCTGCATCCGCACCCGCCTGTGCCGCCAAGCAGGACGCGCGTGGCGCGGTCACCAACGGCGTGCTCACCGCCGGTGAAGCCCCGCTGGCCTCACCTGCCGTGCGCCGCCGCGCCTGGGATCTGGGTGTCGAGCTGCGCTACGTGCCGGCCACCGGCCCGGGCGGTCGCATCCTGCAGGCCGATCTGGATGCCTACGCCGCCGCCGGTGGCAAGGCGCAGCCGGTCGGTGGCAGTGCCGGCGGCAGCAGCTACGCGCGCCGTACCGGCGAGCAGCAGGTGCCGATCATCGGCCTGCGCCGCAAGATCGCGCAGAAGATGCAGCAGTCCTGGACGACCATTCCGCACATCACCTATGTGGAAGAAATCGACGTCACGGAAGTGGAGGCCCTGCGCGCCAAGCTCAACGAGCGCTGGGCCAAGGAGCGCGGCAAGCTGACCCTGCTGCCGCTGCTGGCACGCGCGGTGGTGCTGGCCGCACGCGACTTCCCGCAGATGAACGCCCGCTTCGACGACCAGGCCAACATCGTGACCCGCTACGAGGGTGTGCAGCTGGGCATCGCAACCCAGAGCGAGGTCGGCCTGTCGGTCCCGGTGGTCGCGCATGCCGAGTCGCTGGACCTGTGGCAGACCGCCACCGAGATCGCGCGCCTGGCCAACGCCGTGCGCGTGGGCAAGGCGACCCGTGAGGAGCTGTCCGGCTCGACCATCACCATCAGCAGCCTCGGTGCCGTTGGCGGTGTGGTGTCGACCCCGATCATCAACCATCCGGAAGTCGCGATCGTCGGTGTGAACCGCATCATCGAACGCCCGATGTTCCGCGAGGGCCAGGTCGTTGCCCGCAAGCTGATGAATCTGTCGTCCTCGTTCGACCATCGCATCGTCGATGGCATGGATGCGGCCGAGTTCGTGCAGGCGATCCGTACGCGCCTGGAAACCCCGGCCCTGCTGTTCGTGGAGTAAGCGATGTCCAATACCCTTCAAACCCAGTTGCTGATCATCGGCGGCGGTCCGGGCGGTTACATCGCCGGCATCCGCGCCGGCCAGCTCGGCGTCAAGACCATCGTGGTCGAGGGCGTCAATCCGGGTGGCACCTGCCTCAACATCGGCTGCATTCCGTCCAAGGCGCTGATCCATGCCGCCGAGGAATTCGCCAAGGTCACCGCCTATGCGGCAGGCACCTCGCCGCTGGGCATCAGCGTGCAGGCCCCCTCGCTGGACCTGGCCAAGACCGTCGCGTGGAAGGCCGGCATCGTCAAGAAGCTCACCGGTGGCGTCAGCGCACTGCTGAAGAAGAACGGCGCGCAGCTGATCAAGGGCTGGGCCACGATCGTCGACGGCAAGACCGTCGAGATCGCCGGCGCGGCGGAAGACGGCGGCACGCTGCGCATCACCTGCGAGCACCTGCTGCTGGCCACCGGCTCGGTGCCGGTGGAACTGCCGTTCCTGCCGTTCGGCGGCAAGGTCATTTCCTCGACCGAAGCCCTCTCGCCGACCTCGCTGCCCAAGCAGCTGATCGTCGTCGGTGGCGGCTACATCGGCCTGGAACTGGGCACGGTCTATCGCAAGCTCGGCTGCGAAGTCACGGTAGTCGAGGCCCAGGAACGCATCCTGCCGGCCTACGACGCCGAGCTGACCAAGCCGGTCGCCACGCACCTGGAGAAGTCCGGCGTGAAGCTGCTGACCGGCCACAGCGTGCTCGGCCTGGCCGACAACGGCCAGCTGCGCGTGCGTGACAAGGACGGTAACGAAATCGCACTGGACGCCGACCAGATCCTGGTCGCGGTGGGTCGTCGCCCGAAGACCGACGGCTTCAATCTCGAATCGCTGCAGCTGGATCTGACCGGCAAGGCGATCAAGATCGACGACCAGTGCAAGACCTCGATGCGCAACGTGTGGGCGATCGGTGATGTCGCCGGTGAGCCGATGCTCGCGCACCGCGCGATGGCACAGGGCGAACTGGTGGCCGAGATCGTCAGCGGCAAGAAGCGCCACTTCGTGCCGGCCGCGATTCCGGCGGTGTGCTTCACCGATCCGGAAATCGTGGTGGTCGGGCTGTCGCCGGACGAAGCCAAGGCACAGGGCATCGAGACCAAGGCCGCGCTGTTCCCGTTCGCGGCCAACGGCCGTGCGATGTCGCTGGAATCCACCGATGGCTTCGTGCGCGTTGTCGCGCGCAGCAGCGACCACCGCATCCTCGGCTGGCAGGCCGTGGGCGTGCAGGTGTCGGAGCTGTCGATCGCCTTCGTGCAGTCCATCGAGATGGGCGCCACGCTGGAAGATATCGCCGGGACGATCCACCCGCACCCGACGTTGGGCGAGGCGGTGCAGGAAGCGGCGCTGCGTGCGCTGGGGCATGCGTTGCATATCTAAGGCATCTGCACGGCGCTGCTGAGGAATCGGCAGCGCTGGATGTCCAGTCAGTAAAAGAAACGGCCCGCACTGCGGGCCGTTTCTTTGTGTTGCTTGCGGTACGCCGCAATGAGCGGCCGTGGCCGTTGGCTGTGGCGGATCGGCCACCGGCCCTCCTTCCCGTCGGGCGTGTTGCTGGCCAGGCTGCCGTCGCTGTTACCGCCCGTCCTGGGGCGCTCCGCCCTCCTGGCTTACGCGCGTCGCGCCAAGAATCCAAGTCATGTCCGAGGTCGACCACGGCACGATGTGCGCAGACCGCGCAGGCAATGGTGCCGCATCCTTGGGCCAGCCATCGATCCCGGCTGCGGCCTGCACCTCGACCGGGCCACTGTCTGACGGCCAGCGCAGCTCGATCCCGTCCGGGCCCGGCGCCTGCCAACGCAACCGCGACCAGCGGTCCGCCTCGTCCAGCAGGGGCGCGTCCTCGCCCTGCAGCTGCACATTGCGTACGACGGCCTCGCTCTTGAGCCGTACGCGGAGTTCGCGTGTGCCTGCCGGTGCCAGCACGCGCAGTATCGACTGGCCGGTATCGGCATCGTAGGAACGCTCGAAACGCACCGGCTCTGGCACCGCAATGGCGTCGGCCTTCGTTGCCCAGACCGCTGTCAAATCCATCGCGGGTATTGGAATGCGAGTGGGCTCAGCCTGCACGCCGCCCAAGGCCTGCCGGCTCCAGTCAGACAGCTGCGGCAGTGAACTGACGCGGTAGTAGTGCTGGTTGTCTGGATCCGCAACGAACAGCACCTGGGACAGCTCGGGGTAGCGCGTGCGGTCCGCCTGGGTGAACGACGCGGCAGCCAATACCCCTGCAGCCGGCAGCACCGTGACCAACGCAGCAATCGCAAGCCAGCGCCCACCCTCGGCCACACGTACCCACGGCAGCAGCAGTGCGGCCAGCGACGCGAACGGCAATGCCAACACTTCCGGCGTTCCGAAGCCGATGGCCTCGAACAGCTGCAGCGCGAAGTGGAAGACATGGGCCAACGCGAATGCGGTGATCACCGCCGCGGCGATGACACGCACCGCGGTCGGGGGCGCGTGCGCCGGCAGCAGCCAGACCACCGCGGCCACCGCCAACAGCGGCCACAGCAGCAACGGCGCCAGCTCCGGCGCGAGCACCTGCACGACCGCGCCGATGATCCAGGCCACCAGCAAGGCCCCCAATCGCACGCTTTCACCGCGCGCAGCGGTCCCCGCGCTGGTCCAGGCCAGCAGCGCCACCAGCACGCCCAGCACCAGCCCGATCACATCGAACCCACCCCGCAGCGAAGCGCACGCACCGGCCACCAGCGCCAGCGCGGCAGCCGGTTTGCGTGCCGCCTTGCAGGCCAGCAGTGCGCCCAACGCCAGCACCACGCCGATTGCCAACAGCCCCTCGCCTGACGCCAGCATGGAGAATGCCGCCAGCAGATCCCGGTTGTTCACCAGCGTGGCATCGCCGCCGCCCAGCAACCGGTACGACACACGTACGGCCAGCGCAACGGACAACAGCGCCAGCGGCCACCCCGCCACGCCACTGACCACGCCGCGCCATCCGCCATGGTTGAACGTGGCACGGCGTGCGACCACGACAATGACCAGCAACCCGAACGCCAGCACGCACCAGCCTGACCACGTCGGCACACTGATCATCCAGCCGCCGGGAAGATCGCTGTAGATTGCATCGTGGGTAGCAGTCGGCAGGGTGGCCGAGCTGGCCAACTGGCGCACCAGCGGCAGCACCTGCGCGCCCATGTGCTGCACGCTGCCCGGGTCGAGATTCGCCACGCTCGCGGTCGCGGCGTGATAGTCGATCTGGCTGCCGATGATCGCGAAATTGAGGCCGGGAATACCTTTCTGCGCCGGCACCGTGAAGTCGGTGCCGTTGGGCATGTAGCGGTAGACGAAACCGGTCAGCGAGTTGCCCAGCGGCTGCTGCGCGAGTTTGGCGAACGTGCTGAGCAGCGCCGCGTTGCCCGGCCCGGTTTCAAACAGCACCGCACGGCCGCTGCTGCCGCGGGCTTCCAGATTGATGACTGTGCCGATACGCGACGACAGCGGATGCGAGGCGAAGAACGCACGCGCGCCGAGCAGGCCGGCCTCCTCCGCATCGGTGAACAGGAAGACCACGTCACGCTGCCGCAGATCGTTCTGCAGCGCACGCGAGATCTCCAGCATCACCGCCACGCCGAGGCCATCGTCGGCTGCGCCGGGTGAATGGGGAACGGTATCGTAGTGCGCCATCAACAGCACCGCCGGCAGGCTGCGATCGCGGCCCGGCAGTACCGCGACCACGTTCCCGACATTGGCCGCCCGCACACCGCGACCGTCGCCCTTGCCGTACTCGGCAGCCGCCTGGCCACGCTGCACGGATACCTGGAGCCCGGCCTGCTGCAGGTGGTTTACCAGTTGGTCGCGAACCCTTGCCGCAGCCGCTGAGCCGGTGGGATGTGGCTCGGTTGCGATCCAGCTCAGGTGCTGCATCGCGCGTACGGCCGAGAACTCAGCGGTGGCGATGCTGGCGGGCTGTGGCGGCGGGGTTTTCTGCGCGCTCCAGGCGGACCAAGCGGCGATGACGATGCTGAGGAGCAGCAGTGGCAGCGTGTAGCGTGCGACGCCACTGGATGAACGCCGCGCGCTCATGCCTGCAGCTTGCGGCAGACGTGGTTCGCCAAGCTGCAGAGGACCGGGATGACGAGCACGGCGGGAATCCAGAAAGGATGACCTTCGCAGGATTACAAGGGCATTTCCGTTCTGTCAAACAATTTTCGGATCAGCGAAGAGATTGTCCCGGCTGACGCGATACCTGAAGCCGCGTTAGTTCACCGCCGAACTGGGAACGCCGAAGAATCTGTCGAACGCCCAGTTGTAGGCGAACGTATAGAAAGGGATGTAGACGATGAACACCAGGTCCAGTACGAACGCCTGCGTCAACGTGATGCCCAGCCACCATGCGATGAGCGGGACCAGAAAGCACACTAGGGTCAGCTGGAACGCCACGGCATGCAGCACGCGTCGGCGTACCGTGCGGGTGCGGTCGCGCTGGCGCCGCTCCCATGCCTCGAACAGGTAGTTGAAGCTCACGTTCCATACCGTGGCTATCCCCGTGATCATCAGCGCCAGCAGTCCGGTGGTGGCCGGTGACTTGCCGGTCAGCACCGTCATGACCATCGTTCCCACCGCGAGTCCCAGAAGCTCATAGCCCCCGACGTAGATCACCTTGCGTTTTACGCCCTGCATCACATCCTCCTGCTTGGTCACTGGCGAAGGGTATGGATGCTATATTCAGAATCACTGACTGAAAAAGTCACCTCCTTTCAGAAATATTGAAAGATATATGTCCCTCTCCAGCGATGACATCGATCTCTTCCTCGCTGTGGTCGACCACGGCTCCTTCTCCGGCGCGGCCCGCGCGCTGCGTCGGGTGCCCTCCGCAGTAAGCATGGGTATCGCCAACATCGAGGCCGGATTGGGCTATCCACTGTTTGACCGCTCGCGCCGCGAGGCGTTACCGACAGCACAAGCACTGGCCCTGCTGCCGCACGCGCGATCCGTCGCCAGCAGGCTGCGGCTGTTGCAGAACCATGCCGTGGAGCTTTCGCAGAATCTGGAGAGCACTCTGACCGTCGCTGTCGCCGCCGGCGTTCCGGACCAGACGTTGCTGGAGGCGCTGGCCCGGGTGGGCTGTCGGTACCCTCTGCTGCGGGTGAACCTGCTTCGACTGCCCCAGGACCAGGTTCGCGAGATGCTGCACCAGGAGCGGGCCGATCTGGTCCTGCTGCCTGTCTCCACGGAGGTGGATCGAGAAGAGGCCTTCACCTATGTCACCAACGTGCTTTTCGTCGCCGTCGCTTCGGCCACGGCGGACACGCCCGGTCTCCCGGCGGACCTTCGGCGTCTGGAAGATCTCAGCGGCAGCCGCCAGATCGTCATTGCTGGACCCGATGACGCCGTCGCAGACCGGCGGCTTCTGGTCTCCGATGCCCGATGGCACGTGGACTCGGTGGAAGCGGCGTTGGGCCTGGTAGAGCGCGGCGCCGGCTGGGCCAACCTGCCTGTGGATGTTGTTGAGGTAGCCACCGCTGCTGGCCGCGTGAGAGTGCTCGCGTTCGACAACCTGACCAACGGCGTCACGATGCCAGTGCATCTGGTGTGGCTGCGCAGAAAGCCGGTGCGACTGGCCGCTGGGGACATCATTGCGCTGATGCGTCAGGACCACCGCTGACCAATACCCGAAGAAACAAAAAAGCCCGCATTTTCGTGGACTTACTTGTACATCCGTACGGCCAGATACCACCCAGGGCTGGCCACAGACTAATTCCCACTTAGTTATAAACAAGCAGCTAGATTTCAGTGAAAACGGCGCTTCTGCAGAAGTAAATCGCACGAGACCAAGAAAAACAACACTTTACACATCAGCGCATTGTTCTTTATCTGTCGCAGACTATGCCGTCGCACGCAGGAGCAATTCCCTTGCTGATCGCATGCAAGACCTAACCAAGCCGTCGATGTGCGAAGGCTGACAGATTCAACGCCAAGCCCTGCAGTACCCGCAGGACCTCTGGATCGTTGTCCGTGAGAAGCTCGACAAGATCCTCTTGGTCAGGCTGCCCAAGCGCCACGCGATATAGGAGGCGTTGCGTCTTAAGCCTGGCGAATCGATCGATGTCGCGGCTCTGCGGCAGGGCGAACAGGTGGCGTTTGAGGTCGGCACCGGGAAGCGTCCACCAAGGTGTGAGGCCGGTTTCGTCATCTTTGAAAGCCTCGTCGGCACCTTTTGCTATCGCGTCCCAAGGAGAGGTCAGGTCGCGCCGGGCCGTGGTCAAGGCGTCCTTTCCGAGCTTGTCTGCGAGCGGACGGCGGACGGTGAGGCCACCAAAACGCTGAACGCGACCCTCGCGCTGTTCGAGATCAACCGGGCTTGAGCAAAGGTCCCAATGCCCGAGACGGTCGCACCAGCTATGGAAATCGAGACCTTCCTGGCCAACTGAGGTGGTCGCGAGAACATAGGGCCAGAACGGAGTATTGAACGCGCGACGAATCTCCTCCGAGCGCGCGGGCGTCTGGTTGTCGTCGCCCAGATCCTGACGCTGCGTCTCGCTCTCAGTGCCGCCGAACGGCACAGCTGCATGGCAACGGATGCGGATCTTCTCTTTCTTCGTCCGCCCTTTGAAGCCAAACGTCCCAACACTTGCGGAAAGCGCTCCAGACAGGTCGTCGATGAGGCCGATACCTCCTACCTTAGATTTGCGCAGCCAGAAATGCTCGTCGAGCACCGCTTCGAGACAACCCTCGACGCAGGCGCGCTGATATTTGGCCGTCGCGTCGTCTCCCGGCAATACCGACCAAAAGACCGGACGATCAAGGTAGGTGCGTAGCTTGGTCCAGCAGAACCGCGCCAACTTACGATAATGCTGACCCTTATAGTCGAAGAGCTCCGGGAGGTGGCGATAGAGCGCGCGGCCAGCGACAATACCCGGTGCGCCGAGCGCCATGTCGACCAGCGCGTCGAGCTCCCACTTGCTAATCCAGCTAATCGACTCCGCCTGCTGACGCTGTTCGAGGAGGGATTGGAGAACCGCGTCCTTTGGCGCCACACGTCCCCACTCCTTTTGGACCGCTGCAAAATCGCGAAAGTGTGGCTGCAACTTCGCAGCTTCGATTGATGCGAGCACCGCCCAAGCTGGCTTGCGACGACGACCATCACGCTTGTTCGGCGCCCCGGGCGCAACGGATACCGGAAGCGCCCGAATTATCTGCTGCTTTACCCGAGCACGAACCTGCTTGATAGAAGCGCCGTCGCGGACGTCGAGCGGATCGACAGCGCGAATCAGGAACGGGCTCGGGTGAAAGAGCGCGAAGGTCGGCCCCTGATTAGGCTTAGGATTGAGGTGGCGCTTCTTCCAAGCGTTCGCATAGGCCAGAGAGTTTCTCCCTACGAACTTGCGCTCTACCTCCAGGCTGACCAGCGCCGCTACGCTTTGCGGCGTTGCCCTAAATCGGCTGAAGATCATCATCTTCTGGGGCCGTCCCACCTTAGCCCAAGGGCCTGCAGGATCCCACCAACTCAGTGACGGCAGCATCCAAGGTAGAGCGAGCGCATCGGTTGGCAAGATCTCGCCGAGCGCCCGAAGCTTGGCACTCCCCCAGGCATCTTTCGGTGGCTTGGACCAAGTCGTGACGCCAAGACGCGGGACGCTGCGCTTCGCGGGGAATTCCACACCCCGTGTAATTTGATAGCGGTCGCCGAGAGTCTGTGCAGGCAAAGGGACCGACAGCCAATAGGCAATCGTGGCTGTCTTCATGTTCTTGGGCACTCCAGCGGTGAAGTGGCGATACACGTCTAGGTCATGCGGTTCGATCCGCACGGGCTTGGGCGGTGGTTCGCTGCTTTCTCGAACGGCGGGACGTTCCGTCCGAGACATGAGCGGCGTCAGCAGTCTCTCTAACCGATGCTTGATCGTCTCAGCCTCGCCGATCGCCGCCCCACGGCTCTCGACCGGCAGGCGGCCGATCGCGTGCAGCAGATCTCCGAATCGGCGGAATTGGGTCTCAGCCTTGGAGCGAACATCAGCACCGCCCAGAAACGCGATGAGATCGAACAGTTCGACGTGCGGCGACCCGCCCGCGCCGGTCTCCCAACGCTCCGCATAAAAGCGGTATGGCGTGGCCGAGATCAACAGGATTGGCGGTGGCGAGGCGCCGTCCTTGCCTTGGAGCATCTGGCGCGCGAGTGGATTGTCCGCGCGCGCATCGAGCAGCTCGCGGTAGCACTGGAACTCGTCGAGGATCAAAAGATCCGGCCTCGCGGAGTCGAGCGCCGCTTGCGCCAGAGCCTTGCGCATTAGACCGATCGTGTGGCCGTCCGAGATCATCTCGTCATTGGCCGCCTGCGAGATGGTCTTGCGCGCAGCCCTGCCAAATTCTCCTCTGAGCGCCCGGCCATAGGCGGTCTTGAAGGCAACTGAGGCGTATTCGAACTTTCGTTGGGCTTCGGCGAGAGCCCAGTCCCAGCCTGTCGTCGCGCCGTGCTCAATGAATTTTTCCGGGAACGTGCTTGTCAGCCCAGGATAGATCTCATCGAGCAACAGTTTGATAAAGGCACGTTCGACCGCTTTGCCGCCGTAGAGGCGCTTCTTGCTGGAGAAGGAAGTGTGGGGCGTGAACGCGTAGAGCCGCAGGCTGCCGGTACGTTTCTCCTCGATAGGGATGAGGCCGACGCGATCAATCTTCGAGAGCGCCGCGTCGGCGGCATCCTCGTCTAGGAAGCGCAGCAGTTCGACCTTGTTCTGATCAGCGACCTTGTGACCGCTCGAGATGTAATAGACCGTGAACTTGCGGGCCTTGTACGCGAGCGCCGCGAGCGTGTCGCGAGCGACGACGGTCTTGCCGAGGCCAACCTCGTCAGCAACGAGGTACCGGCGAAGCGGATTTCCACCGACAAGAGCTTTTGTAGCCGCTGCGACCGTCGCTTGCTGGAACGGCTTGGACCTGGCACTCATGAGGCGAGTTGCATGCGGGCGATCGCCCAAATTTGCGCGAGCTCGTGCAAATCTTTCTTCTCCGCAGTGGTAAGGTTCTCGTCATGGGCAAGTAGCGCTTCGACATAGGGCCCGAAGTGTTTATCAACCCTTGTGAACGCCCTCTCATCGCGAGCCCAAGCGGTGAGAATGTCTTCGAGCGTCAAACGGCTGTAGCTTAGCGCCTTGCGCCCACTGGCCGGCGCTTCCATTTCTTCGTCCCAGGCAACGTCGCGGATCGGAATGGTTTCTCCGCCTAGCATCGCCCGCATCCAATCGTGGAAAGCCCGCAGCCCCATATGACTGGCGAGAGCGGCGAGGTCGCGCTTTTCATCGAGCGGAGGATCGATCGTCACGCGCTGCATCCACCGCGCTGATTCCCCGGCTGAGGATATCCGGACTTGGATGAACGCTGATTGGATCGACAGCGGAATAGCCCCGAGATCGAGCCGGACACCGTCCTGGGGCCACTCGAGAAGATCGCCATTGGCATGCCCGGCGGACAGGCGGTGGCTCGCATCCGTGAGTTGCGGCTCTGCCCTCGCATCGAGGACGAAGCGATCGTCATCGCGGCGGAGGATCGGATCCCACGATGCCATGAGCGCCTTGCGTGATTCTTCTAGCGCATCCGCCTGGCTGGTGTCGGCGGGATTGGTCTGCGCAAGTGCCTCGATCGTGACGGGGGTGGCCTTGCCGATCAAGAAATCGAGGCCGGCATTGAACGCGTCGCCCGCTTCGAGCTCGACCATTACTTCGGAATTCCTGCCAGCCCAAGCGCGGTCAGTGGCGTTGGCGCTGCCAACGCGGACGATTGTGGTGTCACCCTGATGAAAAGCGACGAGCTTGGCATGAAGCGCAAGAGGCTGCGGCTCGGCTTCGTCGTCCGACATCGAGGTCTTGGGTACCTCCGGAGCCTTCTCCTCAATGGTCTCATCTGGTGCCGCATAGGCGAGGACACGTGAGAAGGCCGCGAGCGACGACCTCGACCGGTTCGCAATGTCGACTAGCGCCGGCATCGAGGAGACCAAGGTTCGCGCGCCGGTCGGGCCCCAGCGCCCCGCTGCTTTCAGAAAATTCGGGGAGAGGAACGGGCTAACGATCGTGATGCCATCGATAGTGCCCGCGGGAGGCTCGACGGCAAGAGCGACACCGTCTTCGAGACCGTCGAGAAGACCCCGCAGTCGAAAGCCCTCCGGTGCCTCCCACCAGACAGAGTCGAGTTGCTCACTTATGGCCGAGGCATCCGCCCGACCGGCCGCTCTGGCAAGGTTAGCGCCAAGATCACCAATGCCGTCGAGGCGCATTCGACCTTTTCCACGCTTTCCATACCCGTCGAGAAGCACGCCCACCTCAAGGTCCTGTGACCGGGTGAGGTTCCGGCTCCCAATCCATAGCTTCCAGTGGGTCGGCCCCTTCTCGCCTTCGTATTCCACGAGTGCGATCTTTGGATGCCAACTGCGGACACGCTCGTCATGCGCCTGCTCAATCACGAATTGGTCGAGAATACCCGCGACCCTCGGTAGCGCAACCGGCCGCACGATTCTCCCGCGCTGAACTATGATCCGCACACGGTGCCGCAACTGATCAACCGCTTCTGCGAAATCGATCGCCGCGCCCGAGCCCTTCTCGTTATTACGACCGATCAGCGCCAGCAGCATCGCTGCGATGGCCGAAAGGTCCACCGAATAGGTCGCGAACAGCGCCAGACGGACGGTCTCGCCGCGCTCTGGGCGAAGCTCGTCAAGATAGGGCTGTCCGTCCCATGCTGGCGGGCGCTCCATTACACGACGCCCTCCAAGTCCCGTAGAAGTCGTTTTACATTGCCCCAGCGGTAGTGAAGCGGATGCGCAAAGCCATGATTCTCGGCCTGCCACTCCATGCGCCGATCCACACCGAACTGGTTGTTAGCGAGGCGCGACCGATCACCTTTTCGGCTGTACTCGGCCCTACTATAGACATCGAGCAGGGAAGCCGGATTCTTCGTCCTCGAACGGATCCAGGCGAGCGTCTCGCGAAGCACGGCTTCGACGGCCGCGGGGAGGTGGCCGACATCTTGGAGGAACTTAGCGAAATCGAGCCCCACCGCCTGCGCGCCCCATTCATCAACGACGTCACCGAGCCCCGCGCGGTGCAACTTCTCCTGGGGACGCTTGTCACGAGTTTCCTTCAACGATTCGACGAGTGCAGCGTAGACAGCCCTACCAATCGCCGAGAGTGCGGCGGCTTGTCCGGCTCGCTTTATGGGGGCGGCGTCCTTACCCGCAAAGCTAAGGATCTCGTCGCCCCAGCAATGCACAATATGGTCCAGAGAGCGCCCCACGAGTTTGGCAAGAAGGGATGGCTCACTCGGGTTGCTCGGTGAACGGACAGCGCGGAGCTTGCGTGCCAAAAATTCCTGTTCACGTGCAGAGAGTTCGAGCGTCAACTTGCTGTCTCCATCCCATCCCGTCGGTGCTTCAATTAATCCCGTGATCGGCCATGCGACCGTTTCGATGGGCTTGCCGTCGTCATCGTGCATCGACCGCCTGCTCCCGGCTGCGAGCAGTCGCGCCATGTCCGGGCGGCTCCAAGGACGTCCGTCGGGGCTGGCGCCGATCAGCCCCCATTTCGTGAGCGCCGTCCAGTAGACATAGGCAGGCGGCTGACTTATGGCGCGCGGATAGACCTCACCACCAATAACTCCATCGGGCTCGCCTTCATTGTCTTTGAACTGAAGGCGGCCAGTCAGCCTATGCTCTAGATCAATAAATGCATTTGCAAAATCTCTGGGGGCCGAGCGCTTCGCCCTAAGGCTCTGATATATCCAAGGGATGAGAAGCGCGTATCGGAGTCGGGTGTGCAAGACTGAGGTACCCGGGAAGAAATGGTCTGCGTAACGTTGGTGAACAATTAGGAAGCCAACCTCATCGCGGACGCCGGAGCTGGCGCCAAACATCACCTGCTCTGCCTGCCCAAGTGCCTTTCTCGAAAGAAACGTAAAGCCAAAAGATGACAAGAGCCTGTTCCCTATGAATTCCACAAATTAGCTAGATCTTTTATACCCAAATAGAGCACCAGTTCCCAGGCTCACAGTATTGACCAGCGCAGCGCCGTGATCAACCACATTATCCACGCGTTCCGCGGCTGATTACGGTGATCCGAAAGCAGCGATATACCTCACAATCCGAGGAATTTTCATAACTGCCCAGCACATCTGAACGAAGGGCTGCGCACCGTTCTCCAAGTCTTCCCAGCGATCAAGGAGAGGGATGAAAAGGTCTCGAAGAGCTCTGTCATCAAACGTCTCTCGATCACACTTATTCGGAGATGGAAAACTCGGAGAGGAGGCGCGACTACTTCGCTCTTCAACTCCCCTATGCAATTCTCGATTGCTGAAACGGCACTATCCAACACAGAATCCGACACAACGAAACGCGACCCGAGCTTCTCCAGAGCATCGATCCGGTCCGACAAGGAGGATTCGATATCATCCTCGCGAATGCGGCTGGTATTCTGCTCGAAATCTTCCAGCACAGCAGCGTGCAATGCACTAATGATGCTAGGGGGCAGCCCATTCGCTGCGTCCACCGAATCGACAAACGTGGAGAGCATGTCACATGAACCCCAACGTATCGAGTCCATGAGCGCCTTTTCAAGGAGCCCTAGTAATTCGGATTCGTAAATGAACGGTTGGCAGTAGTCCCTGTCTCTTAGACTACAAAACAAGTCGATCAGAGTCTCCCCATCCGACCATGAACCGAAGCCCTGTTGTGGATTGCGGGCAATTGGCATGACACTGCCGGCAAACCGCCGGTCGTTCATGAACTTCCACAAATCCATCAGCATTTGGAGCCTCTTGGAGTTAGCGGCGTCATTGTATTTTAGCGAGCGTGCGTCACCAGCTCGCGGACGCCAGTGCCACCGAAATGCCGTGCCTGACAATGCACAACGATATCTGGATTTGCCACACCTAGAAAGCAAAAGCCCGCATTTACGCGGGCTCCGAGGCATTTTTTGCTAGATTTTGCCAGACAGTGCGGGACTTGGAATCACTCCCACTCAATAGTAGCCGGCGGCTTCCCCGAGATGTCATAGACAACCCTTGAAACCCCCCGCAACTCATTGATGATCCGGTTGCTCACCGTACCCAGGAACTCATACGGCAGATGCGCCCAATGCGCCGTCATGAAGTCAATCGTCTCCACCGCACGCAGCGCAATCACCCACTCATACGCACGCGCATCCCCCACCACGCCCACCGACTTCACCGGCAGGAACACCGCGAACGCCTGGCTGGTCTTGTCGTACAGATCGGCCTTGCGCAGTTCGTCGATGAAGATCGCATCGGCCTTGGCCAGCAGTTCGGCGTATTCGCGCTTCACTTCGCCGAGGATGCGCACGCCCAGGCCCGGGCCCGGGAACGGATGGCGGTAGACCATGCTGCGCGGCAGGCCGAGTTCGACGCCGAGGCGACGCACTTCGTCCTTGAACAGCTCGCGCAGCGGCTCGACCAGGCCCAGCTTCATGTGCTCGGGCAGGCCGCCGACGTTGTGGTGGCTCTTGATCACATGCGCTTTGCCGGTCTTGCTGCCGGCCGACTCGATCACGTCGGGGTAGATGGTGCCCTGCGCCAGCCACTTGGCGTTCTTCAGCTTGGTGGATTCTTCATCGAAGATGTCCACGAACAGGTTGCCGATGATCTTGCGCTTGGCTTCCGGGTCGCTGACGCCTTCCAGCTTGCTGAAGTAGCGGTCCGCCGCGTTGACGCGGATCACCTTGACGCCCATGTGCTCGGCGAACATAGCCATCACCTGGTCGCCTTCCTGCCAGCGCAGCAGGCCGGTATCGACGAACACGCAGGTCAGCTTGTCGCCGATCGCCTTGTGCAGCAGCGCGGCCACGACCGACGAATCGACGCCGCCGGACAGGCCCAGGATCACTTCGTCATCGCCGACCAGTTCGCGCACGCGGGCGATCTGGTCGTCGATGATGTTGGCCGCGGTCCACAGGGTCTCGCAGCCGCACACGTCCACCACGAAGCGGCGCAGCAGCGCCTGGCCCTGCAGGGTGTGGGTCACTTCCGGGTGGAACTGCACGCCGTACCAGCGCTTCTCTTCGTTGGCCATCGCGGCCACCGGGATGCGATCGGTCACGGCGGTGACGGTGAAGCCCGGGGGCGCGACGGAGACGTGGTCGCCATGGCTCATCCAGACATTCAACTTCGGCTCGCCACCATGGTCGCTCAGGCCCTTGAACAGCGCATCCGGGGCGATGACGTTGACTTCAGCATGGCCGAACTCACGCTGGTCAGCCGCTTCGGTGGCACCACCGAGCTGGGCGGCCAGGGTCTGCATGCCGTAGCAGATGCCGAAGATCGGCAGGCCGCTGTCGAACACTTCCTGCGGCGCGGCAGGCGCGCCCGGCAGCGTGGTCGATTCCGGGCCACCGGACAGGATGATGCCCTTGGCGCCGAACGCGGCGATGTCGGCCGGGTTGTGGTCCCATGCCCAGATCTCGCAGTACACGCCGAGCTCGCGGATGCGGCGCGCGATCAGCTGGGTGTACTGGGCGCCGAAATCGAGGATGAGGATCTTGTCGTTATGGATGTTGGTCATGGTGCCCGGGCAATGCAGGAGTAAATACGGGAAACACAGCGTCGTTACCGGCGGCGGATAGAGAAAGAGGAACGGGAATCAGCTTCCTCGTTCCTCTTTGCTCATGCCGCATCAGGCGCGGTAGTTCGGCGGCTCTTTGGTGATCTGCACGTCGTGGACGTGGCTCTCACGTTGGCCGGCGCCGCTGATCTTGACGAACTTCGGCTTGCTGCGCATGTCTTCGACGGTGCCGCAGCCCACGTAACCCATGGTGGCGCGCAGGCCGCCCATCAGCTGGTGGATGATGCCGCCGACCGGGCCGCGGTACGGCACGCGGCCTTCGATGCCTTCGGGCACCAGCTTGTCGGCGCTGGAGGCGTCCTGGAAGTAGCGGTCCTTGGACCCCTTTTCCATCGCGGCCAGCGAGCCCATGCCGCGGTAGCTCTTATAGGAGCGGCCCTGGAACAGCTCGGTCTCGCCGGGCGATTCCTCGGTACCGGCCAGCAAGCCACCGATCATGATGGTGGAGGCACCGGCGGCCAGCGCCTTGCCGATGTCGCCGGAGTAACGGATACCACCATCCGCGATCAGCGGGATGCGGTCCTGCAGCGCCTCGGCGACCAGGTCGATCGCGGTGATCTGCGGCACGCCGACACCGGCGACAACGCGCGTGGTGCAGATCGAGCCCGGGCCGATGCCGACCTTGACCGCGTCCGCGCCGCTGTCCAGCAGCGCCAGTGCGGCTTCACCGGTGCAGATGTTGCCACCGACGACCTGCACCTGCGGGAAGTGCTTCTTGACCCAGCTGACGCGATCCAGCACGCCCTGCGAGTGGCCGTGCGCGGTGTCGACCACCAGCACGTCCACCCCGGCGGCGACCAGCGCCTCGACCCGGCGGTCGGTATCGCCACCGACGCCGACGGCCGCGCCGACCAGCAGGCGGGTGGCGGTGTCCTTGGCGGCGTTGGGGTAATCGGTGTTCTTCTGGATGTCCTTGACGGTGATCAGGCCGCGCAGGGCGAACTCATCGTTGACGACCAGGATCTTCTCGATGCGGTTGCGGTGCAGCAGCTGCAGCACTTCATCGGAGGCCGCGCCTTCCTTGACCGTGATCAGGCGATCCTTCTTGGTCATGATGTGGCGGACCGGATCGTCCAGCTCGGTCTCGAAGCGCATGTCACGGTGGGTGACGATGCCGACCAGCTGGCCGCCGCCGTCCACCACCGGCACGCCGGAGATGTTGCGCGCCTGGGTCAGGGCCAGCACGTCGCGGATGGTGGTTTCCGGGCCGACGGTGATCGGGTCGCGGATGACGCCGGCCTCGAACTTCTTGACCTTGGCCACTTCGGCAGCCTGCTGCTCGACGCTCAGATTCTTGTGGATGATGCCCATGCCGCCGAGCTGGGCCATGGCGATGGCCAGGCGGGCTTCGGTGACGGTATCCATGGCAGCCGAGAGGATCGGAAGCTTCAGCCGCAGGTCGCGCGTCAGGCGCGTTTCCAGACTGACATCCTTGGGCAGGATGATGGAATGAGCGGGGACGAGAGAGACGTCGTCGTAGGTGAGAGCTTCAGCCTGGATGCGCAGCATCGGCATACCCGAGATGTGGGGAAGCGCGACATTTTACCCTGATTCGGGCGTCTTTGGCAGGGGTCGGATGCGACGCTGTGTCGCGTGGGCAAAGACCGGTTCAGGACGGTGGCAGGCAGCCGAGAATGCCGCCAAAGCCCACCCGCGGTAGTGCCGGCCGCTGGCCGGCTCCTCATGACCCTTCGGCGGCGCTACGGGGTTGCCGGCCAGCGGCCGGCACTACAGGGCAGCTTTACGGGCTGCCGACCAGCGATCGGCACTACCCGGGTCAGAACGCTTCCGCCGCCTCGATGGTGTTCTGCATCAGGGTGGCCACGGTCATCGGCCCTACCCCGCCCGGGACCGGGGTGATCCAGCTGGCGCGCTGGGCGGCGGCCTCGAAGCCGACATCGCCGACCAGGCGGCCGTCATCCAGGCGGTTGATGCCCACGTCGATCACCACGGCGCCCGGCTTGACCCATTCACCGGGGACGATGCCCGGGCGCCCGACGGCGACCACCAGGATGTCGGCGTTGCGCACCGACTGCTCCAGCACGTCCTTGGGGGTGAACTTGTGGCAGCTGGTGACGGTGCAGCCGGCGATCAGCAGCTCCAGCCCCATCGGGCGGCCGACGTGGTTGCTGACGCCGACGATGGTGGCGTTGCGGCCACGGACCGGCTGGTCGGTGTGGCCCAGCAGGGTCACGATGCCGCGCGGGGTGCACGGGCGCAGACCGAACTCACGCAGGGCCAGATGGCCGACGTTTTCCGGGTGGAAGCCGTCCACGTCCTTGCGCGGGTCGATGCGGTGGATCAGGCGGTTGGCGTCCGGGATACCCGGCAGCGGCAGCTGGACCAGGATACCGTGGATCTTGGGATCGGCGTTGAGCTGGTCGATCAGGATCAGCAGCTCGGCCTCGGTGGTGCCGGCCGGGAGATCGTAATCAAAGGCTTCGATACCCACTTTCTCGGCCGCGCGGCGCTTGTTGCGCACGTACACGGTCGAGGCCGGGTCGCCACCGACCAGCACCACGGCCAGGCCCGGACGGCTGCCGCCGGCAGCCAGGCGGGCATCGACCCGGACCTTGAGGCTGTCCAGCAGGTCTTCGGCGATGCGGCGGCCGTCGAGAATGCGGGCGGAAGAAGCGGTGTCGGAAGTCGGTGAGCTCATCGAGGGCAGCAGGCGTGGGGGCGACGGTTGTCTATTGTCCCCGATTCAGCCGGCGGCGGACACCGGTAGTGCCGGCCGCTGGCCGGCACGTGGGATGGGCCCACCTGGGTGCCGGCCAGCGGCCGGCACTACCAGCCTCATTCTTCTTCGGGCACCTGGTCGGCGTTGAGCGTGCGCGCCTTCCGCTTCGGCGCGGTGAACGGGGTCGGCGTGGGCACGCCCGGCAGCGCGCTGCCGAACACCATGTGCGCACCGGCGCGCAGGTCTCCGCCTGCCATCTCCAGCTCGAAGCGTTCGGCGTCGCGTTCGCGGATCTGCTCGGCGATCTCCCGCGCATCATCCGGATCGGCACCCAGCTCCATCAGCGCCGCCTGGCCGAACTGCAGTGCGGATTCGAAGGTTTCTCGAATCTGGAAATCGACGCCGGCATGGATCAGGCGCAACGAATGCTCGCGGTCGAACGACCGCACCAGCAGCTTGGCCTGCGGGAACTGGTGGGTGACCAGCTCCACGATGCGATCGGCATCCTGGTCGCTGTTGACGCACACCGCGATCGCACGGGCGGTCGCTGCGCCGGAGGCATGCAGCACATCCAGGCGGGTACCGTCGCCGTAGTAGATCTTGAACCCGAAGCGCTCGGCGTTGTGGATCATGTCCACGTCGTTGTCGATGATGGTCACATCCACATCGCGCGCCAGCAGCGACTGGCTGGCCACTTGGCCGAAGCGGCCGAAGCCGATCAGCAGCACGCTGCCGGACAGACCGTCGGCTTCTTCGACGCCATCGAGCGAGACTTCACGATCCGGCATCAGCTTGTCGTGCAGCAGTACGAACAGCGGGGTCAGCGCCATCGAAAGCACCACGATCGCGGTGAGGTTGGCGTTGACCTGCACATCGATCACGCCGGCCACCGCCGCAGCGGAGAACAGCACGAAGGCGAACTCGCCGCCCTGCGCCATCACCACGCCGCGATCCAGCGCCTGGCGATGATCACTGCCGAGGATGCGCGCGACCACGTAGATGCAGACCGCCTTGGCCAGCATCAGCGCGAACACGCCGGAGACGATCAGCGGCCAGTTGTTGGCGACGACGGTGAGGTCCAGCGCCATGCCGACACTGAGGAAGAACAGGCCGAGCAGGATGCCGCGGAACGGCTCGATGTCCGCTTCGATCTGGTGGCGGAAGGTGGATTCGCTGAGCAGCACGCCCGCCAGGAACGCGCCCATCGCCATCGACAGTCCGCCCAGCTGCATCAGCAGCGCGGCGCCGAGCACGACCAGCAGGGCAGCGGCCGTCATCACCTCGCGCGCCTTGGCGGCGGCGAGGATGCGGAACAGCGGATTGAGCAGGAAGCGGCCGACCAGCACCAGCCCGACGATGGCACCGGCGGCGACGCCGACGGTGACCCAGCGCGACGTCTCGCCGGCATCGCTGTGCACCGGCGCCATGAACGCCACCACCGCCAGCAGCGGCACGATCAGCAGATCTTCGAACAGCAGGATCGAGACGATCTTCTGGCCGGTCGGCAGCGCGATGTCGCCGCGCTCGGCCAGCAACTGCATCACCACAGCGGTGGAGGTCAGCACGAACCCGGCGGCGCCGATGAAGGCTACCGGCAGCGGGAAGCCGAGCAGCATGCACACGCCGGTCAGCACCGTGCCGCAGACCACGATCTGCAGCGTGCCCAGACCGAAGATCTCGTTGCGCAGGCTCCACAGATGCGAGGGCCGCATCTCCAGGCCGATCACGAACAGGAACATCACCACGCCAAGCTCGGCGGTATGCAGGATGGCCTGTGGATCGGAGAACCAGCCGAACCCGAACGGGCCGATGGCCAGGCCCGCGGCGAAATAGCCCAGCACCGAGCCCAACCCGAGCCGGCGGAACAGCGGCACCATGACCACTGCCGCACCCAGCAGGGCGACCACTTTCACCAGTTCACTGGCACCTGCTTCCACCGCCATGCGGTTGTTTCCCCGGACTACAAAAGATGCGTCAACGATAGGGCAAAGCGTTGAAGGGCAGTAGCGCGGATGATGCGTTTTATCGTGCTGAATTCAGAACGATATTGAACCTGGGTGCCAGATCGTCCTGAAATCCCAGCCGATCCCGGCGGTAGAGCCACGCCATGCGTGGCTGCCCTCACCCGCCCCCCCCCCCTCGCGAACGGCATCCACGCATGGCGTGGATCTACGCCCCACCTCTCAGGCGCTGCAGAAGGCGGCGTAATCGATGTACCCCGGGAACTCGCGCCCGGGGGCACAGAGCGGGCAGGCAGGATCCGGACGCAGCCGCGTCTCGCGGAAGCGCATGCCCAGCGCATCGAAGGTCAGCAGGCGGCCGATCAGTGGCTCGCCGATGCCGAGCAGCAGCTTGAGCACTTCGGTGGCCTGCAGCAGGCCGACCATGCCCGGCAACACGCCGAGGACACCCGCCTCCGAGCAGTTGGGCGCGAACTCGGGCGGCGGCGGCTCGGGGAACAGGCAGCGGTAGCACGGCGCAGTGCCACGCTGGCGACCGGCATCGAATACGCTGACCTGGCCGGTAAAGCGCTCCACCGCGCCATACACCAGCGGGATGCCGTGCTGGAGGCAGGCATCGTTGAGCAGGTAACGCAGCGGGAAGTTGTCCGAGCCATCCAGAACCACGTCGACACCGTCGAGCAGCGCATCGATGTTGTCCGAGGTGACCCGTGCCTGCACGGCCTCCACGTCCAGCGAAGGATTGAGCGCGAGCAGGCGCGCGCGGGCGGAGAGCACCTTGGGCTCGCCGACGCTGGCGTCGGTGTGGATGATCTGCCGATGCAGATTGCTGCGGTCGACGACGTCATCATCGGCGATGCGCAGGTGCCCTACCCCGGCCGCGGCCAGGTAGAAGCTGGCAGGTGCGCCCAGACCACCAGCGCCGAGCACCAGCACGCGTGAGGCGAGCAGCGTCTTCTGGCCTTCGACACCGACCTGCGGCAAAAGCAGGTGGCGCGAGTAACGCTCGTTGAAGTCACGCTCGGCGTCGCTCTGCATCGGCTGCACCAGCGCCAGGCCGTCAGCGCGCCAAGCGGTGGTGCCGCCGCTCACGGAGGCAATATTCGTGTAGCCCAGGTCAGACAGGAACACCGCGGCCTCCATCGAACGCCTGCCGCTCTGGCAGATCAGGACGACCTCGCGGTCGGCTACCGGCAGGTGCGTGCCGGGTCCGGCCTGGAGATCGCCCCTGGCAATGCCGAGGGCGCCTTCAGCCATGCCGGTGGCACGTTCGTGTGCCTCACGGACGTCGATCAGCAGCGCGCCATGGGCGAGGCGCTCGCGGGCCTGCGCCGGAGTGAGTTCGGGGATCGTGCTCATGCGGGGATTATCGCGCACGGGCGTGGCGGCGGTCGGTTTGTCCGGGTTGCCGGCCAGCGGCCGGCACTACCGCTGCGTGCGGCCACTGGCCGGCAGCGCCAATGAAAAGAGCCGGCTTTCGCCGGCTCTTCCTTGGATCACTTGCCCTTGACGTGCTTGATCAAGCGGCGCTTGCGCTTGAGCTGACGTTCGGTGAGCACGTTCTTCTTGCCCTCGTACGGGTTCACACCCTCGCGGAAGATGAACTGCACGGGCGTGCCGACCAGCTTGAAGCGCTTGCGGAAGAAGTTCTCCAGATAGCGCTTGTACGACTCCGGCAGGTCTTTCAGACGGGTGCCGTGGACGATGAAGGTCGGCGGGTTGGAGCCGCCCGGATGCACATAGCGCAGCTTGGACACGTGACCACGGATCGCCGGCGGCGGGTTGGTCTCGTAGGCCGTTTCCAGCGCCTTGTTGACTTCGCTGGTGCTGAACTCATGCGTTGCCGAGGCGTGCGCGGCGTGGATGCAGCGGAACAGCTCACGCAGGCCCGAGCCATGCTTGGCCGAGATGCGCACCACTTCCGCCCACGGCACGAAGCCGAGCTTGCGCGACACCAGCGCTTCAGCCTGCTCGCGCTGGTAATCGGTCAGGCCATCCCACTTGTTGATCGCCACCACCAATGCACGGCCGGCATCGAGCACCGCACCCAGCACGCTGGCGTCCTGATCGGTGACGCCTTCAGAGGCATCGAGCATCAGCACCGCAACCTGGCACTGCTCGATGGCCTGCAGGGTCTTGATGACGCTGAATTTCTCGACCACTTCCTCGACACGCGCCTTGCGACGCAGGCCGGCGGTGTCGATCAGGCGGTACTCACGCCCGTCGCGCTCCATGTCCACCGCGATCGAATCACGGGTGGTACCGGGCACTTCGGAGGCGATCATGCGCTCTTCGCCGAGCAGACGATTGACCAGCGTCGACTTGCCCACGTTGGGGCGGCCGACGAAGGCGATGCGAATGCGGTTCGGATCGGTGTCCAGGGTCTCGGTGGTGCCCTCTTCCGGCAACCGTTCCACGACCTCGTCCAGCAGATCATCCAGGCCCTGACGGTGCGCGGCCGAGACGGTCAGCATTTCGCTGAAGCCGTAACGGGCAAATTCCGAACGCACGGTGTCTTCGTTCATGCCGTCGATCTTGTTGATCAGCAGCAGGGTCGGACGGGCCAGCCTGCGCAGCCAGGACAGGATCTCGTCGTCCATCGGGCCCTCACGGGCATCGACCACGAACAGGATCAGATCCGCTTCTGCAGCGGCGGCGCGGGCCTGGCGAGCGGTAGCGCCGGCCAGACCTTCTTCTTCACCGGCGATACCACCGGTATCGACCACCAGGAACGGGTGATCTTCATCAAGACGACAAACACCGTAATTACGGTCCCGGGTCACGCCGGGCTGGTCATGGACCAGCGCGTCGCGCGTACGGGTAAACGCATTGAACAGCGTGGACTTGCCGACATTCGGCCGTCCAACCAGGGCGACCAAGGGCAGCATCGCGGTAACTCCTTATTGTGCCAACCGGAATGCGGTCAGCTTTCCATCAACGTTCTGCACCAGCAGAATCCCATCAGCGACCACCGGCTGTGCCAGGAGGGCGTCGCCGCCACTCTTGGCGCGCGCCGCGAACTCACCGTTATCGGTCCGCAACCAGTGCAGATACCCCTTGTAATCACCGACCACAACGTAATCGCCGTGGATGACCGGACCGGTCAGCGAACGACGGGCCAGGCCCGTCTGCGACCACATGGCCGAACCGCTGGTCTTGTCCAGGCCGAACACGCCGCCCTTGTTGTCGGTGACGAACACATTGCTCGAGGTCAGGGCCACGCCACCGGCGCCACCATGATCACGCGCCCACAGCGGACGGCCGGTCGGGCCTTCGATCGCCATGGTCTGGTTCTTGAAACTGCTGACGTACAGCGTGTTGCCTTCCAGCACCGGGGCGCCGTCGATGTCGGCCATGCGCTCCAGCTCGGTGCGGCCTTCGCCGGTGCCGACCATCTGGTCCCACAGCGTGCGGCCGTCCTGCATGGCCAGCGCGGCGATCGAGCCGTCATCGTTGCCGATGAACAGCACGCCCGGGCCGGTCACGACCGGGGCATTGCCACGCACGGTCAGCGCCGGCAACTCACGCGGGTTGAACCAGCGCTGGGTGCCGTTCTCGACATCCAGGCCGGTCACGCGACCGTCGTTGCTGCGCACGAACACCATGCCCTGGCCGACGGCCGGGGCGGAAATCACTTCACCCGGCACCTTGGCGCGCCACTTTTCAGTGCCGTCCGCCGCGTTCAGGGCGATGACCTGACCGTCCAGCGTGCCGATGACGACCAGGCCTTCACCCACGCCCGGGCCACCGGACAAGCGCAGCTTCGGCTTCTTCTTTTCCTTGGCCGGCTCGTAGGTCCAGACCTTTTTGCCGGTCTGCAGGTCGATGGCGTGCACGCCACCGTAGATGGCGGCGGCATAGACGCGGCCATCGGCAACCACCGGGCCCTGACGGACGCCGATGCGCTTTTCACCCTTGCCCACATTGGCCGACCAGATCCGGTCCACCTTGGTGGTGGCATCGAACTTGACCAGTTCGGCCGGTTCCAGCGCCTTCTTGGCCGCCGCATCTTTGCCGGCGAACCAGCCCTTCATCGTGCTGCAGCCGGTCAGGGCCATGCCCAACAGGGCAACCGTGGCAACGCGCTTGATCATGACCATCTGATTCATTACACCGACTCCGCAGGATCGGTGACGGTGCCACCGGCATCCGTCAACTTGGTTTCCAGCAGCCGCCGCTGGGGCGCTGCCACGTCCAGCGTCTTGAGCGCCTTCTCATACTGTTCGCGGGCCGCATCACGCTTGCCCTGCGCCATCAGCGCATCGCCATGGATTTCCAGGCTGGTGCTGTCGGTCGCGGTGCCGAGCTGCTTGATCGCATCCTCGGTCTTGCCGGTAGCCACCAGCAGGCGTGCAACACGCTGCTCGATGACCGGCTTGAATTCGGGGTCGGCCTTGATCGCACGCAGGGTCGCCAGCGCGTCGTCATTCTTGCCGGCATCGACCTGGGCCTTGGCCAGCTGCAGCGCAGCCAGATCGGCATAGATATTGGCCTTGCCGCTTTCCAGCTCCTTCACGCCCTTGGCAGCCTGCTCCAGGTCCTTGTCTTCCAGGCTCTTGAGCACGACCTGATACTGGACGTTGGCGCCGGCCAGGCTGTTGCTGTGCCGGGTCTGCCATTCCTTCCAGCCCCAGATGCCGCCGATCGCGATCGCGACACCGGCCAGGATGCTGACACCGTTCTTCCGCAGCCAGCCGCGGACGCGTTCACTTTGTTCGTGCTCGTCGAGCAGGTCGTCGATCGCCATGCGTACTCTCGCCCCGCCCATTAGGAGGAGCTATTTGAATTGGATTGGGGAAACGCGGCTCAGTGCGAAACTGGGGCCACGGAGCCGTCAGAGGATACCGTAAAGCGTGCCACGTTGGCTCGCTGGTACGGCGAAAGGTCGACGATAGTGCCGCCCTGCTGAACCTCGACCGCCGATGCATTGCCCAGCACCATGCGGGCCACCTGCCCCGGTGCGAAGCTGCGGGTCTCGCCCGACTTCAGCAATGCCTTCTCGACCGTCGTGCCATCCGGCGCGGTGATGTCGATCCAGCTGTCGCCATTGAACTGCAGGGTGAGACCACCGCCCACGGCCGCCGGTGCGGCGGCAGGACGCGGGACCGGCGTCAGCGACGCCAGATACGGTGCGGACGGTGCCGAAGGCTTGGCGCTTTCGGCCGTCGCTGGCGCCGGTGCGGGTGGCGTGTCGCCACCGGCCACCGGTACCGCCGCCGGGATGACATCCAGCGACGCGGTATTGGGGGTGTTGGCGGTGCCATCGAAATGGCCGCGGGTGGCAAACCAGACCGGCACGGCCAGCACGGCGGTGATACCGACATACAGCACACGGCGCCCGAGACTCTCGGCGATGCGGCGCGCGCGCGGGGTGTGCGTGTGGCTGATCAGCTGCGGCGGCACGATCGGGCCGATGTGGGACTGCTCGAGGATCTCACCGATGTCCACCTTGAGCAGGCGGGCATAGCTGCGTAGCTGGCCGCGGACGAAGACCGGCGCGCCAAGGCGCTGCCACTGCTCTTCTTCCAGCGATTTGACCACCTGAACGGGCATGTGCAGCTGCTGCCCCACCGCTTCCAGGGTCAGGCCGGCCGCTTCACGGGCCTGGCGAAGACGGGCTCCGCAACCGGCCGCAGTATCAAAAGCGTTCACAGTCTGGTCATCAATCACAGTGCTTCAACCCCGGGGATTAGGTGCCGCATCCTGCGGAAATTCATCATGAATTCGCTGCAGATAGCGACCGGATGCCACGTTGTCGCCAAGCCGCGCCTCGATTTGAGAGGCAAGTTGTAACACGGAACGTGTGGCCGGTGCAGCCGCCAGACGCCGTTGCGCAAAGGCGCGGGCCTCGAAATAGCGCCCTTGGGCGTACTCGCTGCGGGCCATCGACTCCAGTGCGTAGGCATTGACGGGATCTATCTCAAGCGCCCGGCGCAGGTCCGGCGTGGCCCGTTCGGACTGGCCCGCCTCAAGGGCGCAGCCGCCGGCATTGGCCAGCGCGGACGCCGGTGTGGTGTACCCGGGCGCCTGCAGCGCCCGGTCGAACCAGACCAGCGACTCGGCCGGCCGGCCATGAGCACATAGCCAAGCGCCATAATTATTGAGGACATCACCCCGATCCGGGGCCAGCTCGGCGGCCTTGGCATACAGCGGGCCGGCACCGGCCTCGTTGCCACGCTGCGTGGCAATGGCCGCCAGCATCATGTATGCCTCAGGACGTCGCGCGTCGATCTTCGTGGCCGCGCGGACCCGCTTCTCGGCGGCGTCCAGTGCGCCGGCGCGCATCGACTCGCCGGCCAGGACCATCTGGTCCTGGTAGTTCACGCGCTTGCGGATCTCGGGGTTGTCACGGGCCTCGTAGGTCGGCGCGACCTCGAGCGGACCTGACGGTGGTTTGACACCTTGTTTGCCACAGCCGGCCAATGCCAGCGCGAAGAAGACAACGGCTGGCAATCGGCGATCAGGCAGCGGCATTCCGGTCTTTCCCGTCCTGCAGCGTTTTGTTGAACTCGGCCTGGCGGCGTGTGCGATCCATGACCTGGCCCTTGAGCTGGCCACAGGCGGCATCGATATCGTCGCCGCGGGTACGCCGCACCATCGTCAGCACCTTCGCATCGAGCAGGATCTTCTGGAAGGCGCGGATCTCCGTTTCGCCGGAGCGCTCATAGCGCGTGCCGGGGAACGGGTTGAACGGAATCAGGTTGACCTTGCCCGAGTTCGAGGCCTGCACGGCGTTGTCGAACTGGCGCATCAGCCGCGCCAGCTGGCGGGCGTGCTCGGGCTGGTCGTTGATCCCCTTCATCAGGGTGTATTCGAAGGTCACCGATTCGCGGCGCTTGTTGGCGCGCAGATAGCGTGCGCACGAGGCCATCAGCTCGACGATCGGGTACTTCTTGTTGAGCGGGACCAGGGTCTCGCGCAGTGCATCGTTGGGCGCATGCAGCGACACCGCCAGCGACACGTCGCTCTCGGTGGAGAGGCGGTCGATCTGCGGCACCAGGCCGGAGGTGGACAGCGTCACGCGCTTGTTGGCCAGGCCGTAGCCCAGATCGTCGCGCATCACGCTCATGGCGCGCACGACGTTGTCGAAATTCATCAACGGCTCGCCCATGCCCATCATCACCACGTTGGTGAGACGACGCTGCTTGTGCGGGATGTTGCCCAGATGGCGCGCCGCGACCCACACCTGGCCGATGATCTCGGCGGTGGACAGGTTGCGGTTGAAGCCCTGGGTGGCGGTCGAACAGAACGTGCAGTTCAGCGCGCAGCCGACCTGCGAGGACACGCACAGCGTGCCGCGGTTCTTGTCCGGGATATAGACCGCTTCGATGGCGTTCTTGCCATCGGTCCCCATCGCCAGCAGCCACTTGTGGGTGCCGTCGGTGGAGGGTTTGTCGAACACGATGTTCGGGACCAGCACCTCGGCATGCTGCTTGAGCTTGGCGCGCAGCGCCTTGCCGAGGTCGGTCATGTCATCGAAATCGGTGACGTAGTGATGGTGGATCCACTTCATCACCTGATGGGCACGGTAGCGCGCTTCGCCGAGTGTCTCGGCGAAGAAGCGCTCCAGACCCTCGCGATCGAGGTCGAGCAGGTTCTGCTTGGCCACAACCGGGCTCGACACGAGCACGGATGGGATGGCGGTTGGCTGTACGACCTCGTTCACGGCATCACTCTCAGCGCGAGACGACTTCAGTCGCGGCGAAGAAGTAGGCGATTTCGATCGCGGCATTCTCAACCGAGTCCGAGCCGTGGGCGGCATTGGCATCGATGGATTCAGCGAAGTCGGCGCGGATGGTGCCTGCGGCGGCTTCCTTCGGGTTGGTGGCGCCCAGCAGGTCGCGGTGGGCCAGCACGGCGTTCTCGCCTTCCAGGGCCTGGATCATCACCGGGCCGGAGATCATGAACTCGACCAGCGCGTTGAAGAACGGACGCTCGCGGTGCACGGCGTAGAAGCCTTCGGCTTCGCGACGCGACAGCTGCTTGTACTTGGCGGCGACGACCTTCAGGCCGGCCTTTTCGAAGCGGGCGTAGATTTCACCGATGACGTTCTTGGCGACGGCGTCCGGCTTGATGATGGAAAGGGTGCGCTCCAGCGCCATGGGAATACTCCGTTGGGCGGGCCACTTGATCGGCCCGAGGTTAACATGAAAAAAACCCGCGTCAAAACGCGGGCTTAGCCTGATATACGTGCGCCAATTCTAACGTGTAACCCCGCCGTACGGTAGTGCCGGCCGCTGGCCGGCAACGCCCTGTGTGCCGCGGGTGATCGGCCTGTTCAGGCAATGGCGTGGTGGCCGGCCAGCGGCCGGCACTACCGGGACGGCGGATGAACGAACCCCCATTTCTGCTGCGCCGCACAATGCGGTGGCGCAGCCGCAGGTCTAATATCAAACAATCGTTTGATTGAACTGCCCTGCCCCATGGCCAAACCTGCCCACTTCTCCACCAAGGACCGCATCCTCGGCGCTGCCGAGGAACTGTTCGCCCTGCACGGGTTCGCGGGCACCTCGCTGCGCCAGGTCACCAGCCAGGCCGATGTGAACATCGCCGCGGTCAATTACCACTTCGGCTCCAAGGAGAACCTGGTCAACGAGGTCTTCCGCCGCCGGATGGATGAAATGACCTCGGCCCGCCTCGCCCAGCTGGAGGCCGCCCGCCGCGAGCATCCCGGTGAACTGCGCCCGGTGCTGGCCGCCTTCGTCGAACCGGCCCTGGCGATGGCCCAGGACCGCCAGACCGGCGGCGCGTTCGTGCGGGTCATCGCCCGCGCCTACGCCGAAAAGAACGACAACCTGCGCAAGTTCCTTTCCGACCATTACGGCCACGTCCTGCGCGACTTCGGCAAGGCGATCTCCGCCTGCGTGCCGGGGCTGAGCAAGGAAGAGCTGTACTGGCGCCTGGATTTCCTCGCCGGCTCGCTGACCTACGCGATGGCCGACTTCGGCCTGATCAAGCGACCCGCCGGTGTCACCGAAGCGGCGCATCGTGCCCATGCCGCCCAGGAACTGATTCATTTCGCCGAAGCCGGATTCCGCGCCAGCGCGGCCTCGAGCGCTTCGACGACCTCCCTTTCCACCCCGTAGAGCCGGGCGCTGACCGGCTTCCAGACAACAAAGGCTTATCGACATGTCCAATTCCCTGCTAGTCCGCCGTGCCGCCGTGCTGGGTGCCGGCGTCATGGGTGCCCAGATCGCCGCCCACCTGACCAACGCCGGCGTCGACACGGTGCTGTTCGACCTGCCCGCCAAGGAAGGTCCGGCCGATGGCATCGTGCTCAAAGCCATCGCCAATCTGGGCAAGCTCAGCCCTGCCCCGCTCGCCAGCAAGTCCTACGCCGAGGCGATCACGCCGGCCAACTATGAGACCGGCCTGGAGCAGTTGAAGGACTGCGACCTGATCATCGAAGCCATCGCCGAACGGATGGACTGGAAGCAGGACCTGTACAAGAAGATCGCCCCGTTCGTGGCCGATCACGCCGTGCTGGCCTCCAACACCTCGGGCCTGGGCATCAACAAGCTCGCCGACGTGCTGCCGGAGCAGCTGCGCCACCGCTTCTGCGGCGTGCACTTCTTCAATCCGCCGCGCTACATGCACTTGGCCGAGCTGATCCCGGCCACCACCACCGATGCCGCCGTGCTGGAAGGCCTGGAAGCGTTCCTGGTCACCACGCTGGGCAAGGGCGTGGTGTACGCCAAGGACACCCCGAACTTCATCGGCAACCGCATCGGCGTGTTCTCGATCCTGTCCACCATCCACCACACGCAGGCCTTCGGCCTGGGCTTCGATGAAGTCGACGGCCTGACCGGCCCGCTGGTCGGCCGCCCGAAGTCGGCGACCTACCGCACCTCCGACGTGGTCGGCCTGGACACCATGGCGCACGTGATCAAGACGATGGGCGACACCCTGCCCAACGATCCGTGGCATGAATTCTTCACCTCGCCGACGTGGCTGGACGCGCTGATTTCCAAGGGCGCGCTGGGCCAGAAGACCGGTGCCGGCATCTTCCGCAAGGTCGGCAAGGACATCATGGTGCTGGACCTGGACAAGCAGGATTACCGCCCCGCCGACCGCGCCGCCGCGCCGGAAGTGGTCGAGATCCTCAAGATCAAGAACCCGGCCGAGAAGTTCGCCAAGCTGCGCGAGAGCCAGCACCCCCAGGCGCAGTTCCTGTGGGCGACCTTCCGCGATCTGTTCCATTACAGCGCCTACCACCTGGCCGACATCGCCGAGACCGCGCGCGACGTGGATCTGGCCATCCGCTGGGGGTACGGCTGGTCGCTGGGCCCGTTCGAAACCTGGCAGGCTGCCGGCTGGAAGCAGGTCGCCCAGTGGATCGCCGATGACATCGTCGCCGGCAAGAGCATGAGCAATGCCCCGCTGCCGGACTGGGTGTTTGATGGCCGCGACGGCGTGCACGCCGCCGAAGGCAGCTACAGCCCGTCGCGCAACGCCAAGCTGCCGCGTTCGGCGCTGCCGGTGTACCAGCGCCAGCGCTTCCCGGATCCGCTGCTGGGCGAGACCTTCAGCCCGGGCGAAACGGTGTTCGAGAACGACGGCGTGCGCATGTGGCACGACGGCGACGGCATCGCGGTGGTCAGCTTCAAGACCAAGATGAACACCGTGTCCGACCACGTGCTCAACGGCCTGCAGGAAGCGATCAAGCGCGCCGAGCAGGACTACAAGGGCCTGGTGATCTGGCAGCAGAAGGAGCCCTTCTCCGCCGGTGCCGATCTGGCCGGTGCGCTCGGCCTGCTGCAGGCCGGCAAGGTCGACCAGTTCGAAGAGATGGTGCACAACTTCCAGCGCACCAGCCAGGCGATCAAGTATTCGCTGGTGCCGGTGGTGACCGCCGTGCGCGGCCTGGCCCTGGGGGGTGGCTGTGAGTTCCAGATGCACAGTGCCAAGAGCGTGGCCGCGCTGGAAAGCTACATCGGTCTGGTCGAAGCCGGCGTCGGTCTGCTGCCGGCCGGTGGTGGCCTGAAGGAACTGGCCGTGCGCGCCTCGCAGGCCGCAGGCCCCGGCGGTGACGTGTTCGCCGAGCTCAAGAAGACCTTCGAAACCGTCGCGATGGCCAAGGTCTCCAACTCCGCGGTCAACGCCAAGGAACTGGGCCTGATGCGCGCGACCGACAAGGTCGTGTTCAACAGCTTCGAGACGCTGCACATCGCCAAGGCCGAAGTGCTGGCGCTGGCCGAAGGCGGCTACCGTCCGCCGATGCCGGCCCGCCGCATCCAGGTCGCCGGTGACGTCGGCATCGCCACGTTCAAGATGATGCTGGTCAACATGCTGGAAGGACGCTTCATCAGCCCGTACGACTACGAGATCGCCGTGCGCATCGCCACCGTGCTGTGCGGCGGCGAAGTGGATCGCGGCACGCTGGTGGACGAAGAGTGGCTGCTGACGCTGGAGCGCAAGCACTTCGTCGAACTGGCCCAGCAGGAAAAGACCCAGGCCCGCATCGCGCACATGCTCAAGACCGGCAAGCCGCTGCGTAACTGACCCTTTTAGAGAGATCACTGCAATGACCAAGCAAATCCAGGACGCCTACATCGTCGCCGCCACCCGCACCCCGGTGGGCAAGGCGCCCAAGGGCGTGTTCCGCAATACCCGTCCCGACGACATGCTGGCCCATGTGCTCCGCTCCGTGGTCGCACAGGCGCCTGGCATCGACCTCAACCGCATCGATGACGCGATCATCGGCTGCGCGATGCCGGAAGCCGAGCAGGGCATGAACGTGGCGCGCATCGGCGTGCTGCTGGCCGGCCTGCCGGACACCATCGCCGCGCAGACCGTCAATCGCTTCTGCTCCTCCGGCCTGCAGGCCGTGGCCATGGCCGCCGACCAGATCCGTCTGGGCAATTCGGACCTGATGCTGGCCGGTGGTACCGAGTCGATGTCGATGGTGCCGATGATGGGCAACAAGATCGCGATGGCGCCGAGCGTGTTCGACAACGACCACGTCGCCATTGCCTACGGCATGGGCATCACCGCCGAGAAGGTCGCCGAAGAATGGAAGGTCTCGCGTGAGGAGCAGGACGCCTTCGCCCTCGCCTCGCACCAGAAGGCCATCGCCGCGATCCAGAACGGCGAGTTCAAGGACGAGATCAGCCCGTACGACGTGCGCACCCGCCAGCCGGACCTGGCCGACGGCCGCCGCATCATCACCCGCGACAAGATCGTGGATACCGACGAAGGCCCGCGCCTGGATTCGTCCGCTGAAGGCCTGGCCAAGCTCCGCCCGGTGTTCCGCAATGGTCAGTTCGGTGGCACGGTTACTGCCGGCAATTCCTCGCAGATGAGCGATGGTGCCGGTGCGGTGCTGCTGGCCTCCGAGCAGGCGATCAAGGATTACGGCCTGACCCCGCTGGCCCGCTTCGTCAGCTTCTCGGTCGCCGGTGTGCGCCCGGAAGTGATGGGCATCGGCCCGATCGCTGCGATCCCGAAGGCACTCAAGCAGGCCGGCCTGACCCAGGACCAGCTGGACTGGATCGAGCTCAACGAGGCCTTTGCCGCGCAGTCGCTGGCCGTCATCCGCGATTGCGGCCTGGACCCGTCCAAGGTCAACCCGCTGGGCGGCGCGATCGCCTTGGGCCATCCGCTGGGTGCCACCGGCGCTATCCGTACCGCCACCCTGCTGCACGGCCTGCGCCGCCGCCAGCAGAAGTACGGCATGGTGACCATGTGCATCGGCACCGGCATGGGCGCGGCGGGTATCTTCGAATCGCTGTAAGCCACTGATCGGTGCCGGCCCTCGGGCCGGCACCGATGCAGCGGGTATCACCGGTGCAACCGGTGGCACCAATGCAACACGTAGGCACCGACCGTTGGTCGGTGCACGGCGGGAAACGAAAAGGGCAGCCTCACGGCTGCCCTTTTCTGTTCTGTCGGGAGCCGGCCAGCGGCCGGCACTACCCTGGCTGCTTGAGGAGCCGGCCAGCGGCCGGCACTACCACCGCTGCATCGCGCGGCGGCCGCCCGTCCTCAGCCTTCGGCCAGCATCTTCCGCAGCACTTCGCGTGCCGGACCCGCCAGCTTCTCGTTGTCGAGCGCGAAGCGGATCGTGGCTTCGACCAGACCCAGATGGGTACCGCAGTCGAAACGACGTCCTTCGAAGCGGAACGCGTCCACGCGTTCGCTCTTGAGCAGCTCGGCGATCGCATCGGTCAGCTGGATCTCGCCGCCTGCACCGGTCCCGGTCGCTTCGAGCAGCTCGAAGATCTTCGGGCTCAGCACGTAGCGACCGACCACCGCCAGATCGCTCGGGGCATCTTCCGGCTTGGGCTTCTCGACGATGGCGCTGATCTTGCCCTGGCGGCCGTCGAAAGCCTCGGTGGCCACGATGCCGTAGCTGCCGGTCTTGTCATGCGGCACATCTTCGACCGCGATGATGCTGGCGCCGGTGGCTTCGTTGGCGTCGGCCATCTGCTTCAAGGCACCGTTGCCACGGTTCCAGATCAGATCGTCCGGCAGCAGCACGGCAAACGGCTCGTCACCGACAATGGCTTTGGCGCACAGCACCGCATGGCCCAGGCCCAGTGCTTCGGCCTGCGTCACGAACACCGCGCGAACGCCATTGGGCAGGACGTGGCGAACCAGCTCAAGCTGTTCCGTCTTGCCGGCGCGCTCGAGCTTCTGTTCCAGCTCGTAGGCCTTATCGAAGTAATCGGCAACGGCATGCTTGTAGCGGTTGGTGATGAAGATCAGGGTGTCGCAGCCCGCTTCGATCGCCTCATCAACGGCGTACTGGATCAGCGGCCGATCAATGATCGGCAGCATTTCCTTCGGAACGGTCTTGGTGGCGGGAAGGAATCGCGTTCCCAACCCTGCGACAGGAAATACCGCCTTGCGAATACGCTTGCTCATCAGAACCTGTTGGCCTCACGCGCCGGAAAGGCGAGAACTTTAGCAGAGCTGACGTGATCGTCCTGTTGCAGCGGCGAGAACTCCGGCATGGTCGAGAACAGGATGCTGTTGATCGCATCGGTGTCGTAGGTGGCGATCGCCTCACGCAGTTTCGGCACATTGGCCAGCACCTGCTCGCGGGCGAAGGTACGCACGCCGGCTTCCAGAATCTTGGGATGCGCGGTCGGGCGATAGTCCTCATCCGAATAGAACAGCGTCTCGTGCAGCTTCTCGCCCGGGCGCAGGCCCGTATAGACGATCGCGATGTCCTTGTACGGCTGCTTGCCGGCCAGGCGGATCATCTGCTCGGCCAGCACGCGGATCGGCACCGGCTCGCCCATGTCCAGCGTGTAGATGGCACCGTGCGAGGCCGAGGCGGCCGCCTGCAGGATCAACTGGCAGGCCTCGGGGATCGTCATGAAGTAACGGGTCACTTCCGGGTCGGTCACGGTGACCGGGCCACCCTTGAGGATCTGCTCGCGGAACACCGGCACGACGCTGCCAGCCGAGGCCAGCACGTTGCCGAAGCGCACGGTCACGAAACGGGTGTGGCTGGTCTTCTGGTCCAGGCTCTGGCAGATCATCTCCGCGTAGCGCTTGCTGGCGCCCAGTGCATTGACCGGATCGACCGCCTTGTCGGTGGAGATGAAGACGAAGTGCTCGATCTTCGCCTCGACACAGGCGCGGGCGACAGTCTCGGTGGAGAGGATGTTGTTGCGCACCGCTTCACGCAGCTGGCGCTCCAGCACCGGCACCTGCTTGTAGGCGGCGGCATGGAAGACCGAGTCCACGCGCGACAGCGACAGCGCATGACGGATCACCGCAGGGTCGCCGCAGTCGCCGAGCACCGCTTCCACTTCCAGATCCGGGAAGCTGCGCTGCAGTTCGGCCTCGATGGTCAGCAGCAGCAGTTCGCTCATTTCGACCAGCACGATGCGCCCTGCCCCATGACGGGCACACTGGCGGCACAGTTCCGAACCGATCGAACCGCCGGCGCCAGTGACGAGCACGGTACGCCCGCCCAGCCAACCGCGGATCAGCGCCCAGTCCGGCAGGATCGGCTTGCGACCGAGCAGATCTTCGATCGCCACCTCTTTGAGTTCGCCCGGGAGCGAATGGCCGAGCAGGATGTCGTTGAGCTTGGGCACCATGCGGAACGGCACGCCGGTGCTTTCGCAGATGGCCACCACCCGCTGCATGCCGACGGCATCCAGCGACGGAATGGCAATCACCAGAAGTTTGGCGGCGGTCTCACGGACCACGGCAGGCGCATCTTCCAGCGTGCCGAGAATCGGCAGCCCCTGCAGCTTGGCGCCCTGCAGGTGCGGGGCGTCGTCAAGCAGGCCAACTGGCTCGAAGTCACCGGAACGGCGCAGATCGCGGACCAGGGCTTCGGCCGCCTGGCCGGCACCGAGGATCAGCACGCGGCGGGCGGTCACGTCCGATTGCAGTGCCTGGTAGTCCTTCCACGCGCGGTACAGCAGGCGCGGCGCGCCCAGCAGCGCCGACAGCGCGAACGGGTAGATGACCAGCACCGACATCGGCACGCCTTCGAAGCGCTTGTACGCCAAGGCCACCACGATGGCGAGCAGGCCGATGAAACTGGCTTTGAAGATGTTGAGCAGATCGGCGACGCTGGCAAAGCGCCAGAGGCCGCGATACAGGCCGACCCGCCAGAACACCACGGCCTGGATGACCAGGACCAGCGAGGTATCGATGTTCCAGAGCGGCAACGCCGGCGCATCGGCCAGCATCGAGTAGCGTCCGGCGTGCAGGAGCTGCCAGCACGCCCAGACCATGAACAGGTCGTGGGCGACGATGGCCGCTCGCGGCATCAAGCCGGTGATTCGGTCCTGCCAAGGCGTCATAAACAGCGTAATCCTTCTAGTTGCGCATTCCCTTGCGCAGGAGCAGCCAAAGGCCGGTCGCGAAGATCAACCACGCGACGGCCACGGCAGCCTCCCACCTCGGCTGCAAATTCGTGCATGCATTAAACACTGCCGCACTGAATATTCCAAAAACAAGATACACCGCGGTGACGAAAGTGTGGCTTGCGCCACCTTTCACCGCGCGCTGATAGAGATGCTGCGTGTGGGGTTCCATCCAGCGCTGTCCGGACAGGATGCGCGAAAGCAATGTGAAGCCCGCGTCCACAAGAAACGCCGAAAGCGGCACCAGAAGCAGCAACCAGTGGACATCGGTGCGCACGCTGACCAGACACACCAGGGCCGCGATGGCATAGCCCAGCGCCCCGCTCCCCACGTCACCCATGAAGATGCGTGCCTGCGGGTAGTTGAACGGCAGGAAGCCCAGACAGGCCAGCCCCAGCACCACACCGGCCAGCCCGTAGGGAGGCGGCAGCACCATGGCGAACGCAATGCCGGCCAGGATCGCCTGGGTGGTGGCAATTCCGTTGATCCCATCCATGAAGTTCCAGATGTTGATCAACGAGGTTGCGAACAGCAGTGCCAGCAGCGCCTGCCAGGCATTGCCCGTGGCATGCCAGACCAAGCCCGCCAGCAACGCGGATGCCAGGACATGGACCAGCAGACGGCGAATCGCTGGAAGCGGCCGATGGTCGTCCCACCAACCGATGCCCGCGACCAGCACCAGCCCCAGCGCGAATACCGCCAGGGTGATCCCTGCCTTGGGCCAGATGACCGCGGCCACCACGCACGTCAGCAGCAGGGTCAGCACGATCGCGATGCCGCCGCCGCGGGGCGTCGCCACCCCGTGGCTGCGGCGCTCGCCGGGCTCATCCAGCAGGTTGCGACGCAGCGCATAGGCGCGTGCGCCCCAGGTGAGCCCTGCCGATACCGCCAGCACTGCCAGCAGCCCCGCCATCCAGGCGACCATCATGGGTCAGAGTACCGCGTAGTTGAGCAGCGGCTTGACGGTGCCCCATTCCTTGCAGCTCGGGCACTGCCAGTGATGCGTACGCGCGCCGAAGCCACAGCGGGTGCAGCGGTAGGCCGGGTTGCGGACCAGCAACTGGTCGGTGATGTGCTTGAGGTCGTGCAGGGTCGCGGTGGAATCCGCGCCTTCGGCCAGGGTCAGGTCGATCAGCGCCGATTCGCCACGCACCGACGGGCGGTCCTTGAGCTGACGGCCGAGGTAGGCGCGTGCCGGAGCGACGCCCTCCTGTTCTTCCATCAACTGGGTCAAGGCCAGTACCGGGGCAATGCCGCGATAGTGCTCGGTCATCTCCGACAGGAACGCGCGCGCGCCACCGAGGTCACCAACCTTGCGGTAGTTCTGCATCAGCGACTGCAGCACTTCGGGCAGGTACTCGGGATCGTTGCGCGCGGCACGCTCGTAGGCACGCACGGCCGCTTCGGCATTGCCGGCGTCGTTCTCCAGGCGCCCCTCGATGATGCCGGCACGCACCGACATCGCATCTGCCTGGTAGGCACGCGCGATTGCGGCGCGCGCTTCGTCGATCTTGCCGGCACCGCGGTAACGCTCGGCCAGCTCGCATTCGAACTGCCCGATCAGCTTGCCCATCGGCTCGCCGGTGACTTCTTCGAAGCGACTGGCGTTGTCGATCGCCTTTTCCCAATCGCGTTCGGCCTGGTAGATGCCGATCAGGTGCTTGAGCGCCTGCGGGGCGCGCTGATCGATCTGCGCCAGCTCGGTGAACACGGTTTCGGCGCGATCGAGCAGGCCGGACTTCATGTAGTCCTCGCCCAGCGCCAGCAGTGCCTGGACGCGCTGCTGATCGGTGAGATCGGCGCGGTTGACCAGGCCCTGGTGCAGGCGGATCGCGCGATCGACCTCACCGCGGCGACGGAACAGATGGCCCAGCGCGACCTGGGTTTCGAAGGTTTCCTTGTCCAGCTCGGCGATGTGCAGGAACAGCTCGATCGCCTTGTCCGGCTGCTCATTGAGCAGATAGTTCAGGCCACGGAAATACGTGCTGGACAGATGACTGACCTGGTTGTCGCCATGGCGTTGACCGCCGCGACGCCCGATCACCCAACCGGACAGCGCGGCCAGGGGCAGGAACAGGAAGAACCAGAACCACTCGGAGACAAATTCCATCGGCGCTCAGCGTCCGTCGAATGTAGAAGAAGAAGGGGGTGCCACGACCACGGCAGGCGCGGCTTTCTGCGCGCGGCGCAGTTTGGCGTACAGCGGGATCACCATGCTGGCAAGCACGAGGCCGCCGCCGATGAGCGCACCGGACAACAAGGCGATGATGATCGCCACGCCGGTGGTGGAATTGATCTGGGTGAAGCCCAGGCTGATGATGATCGGTTGCGAGTTGAGGGCGCCGATGATCAGACCCACGACCAGAACCGCCAGCAGGATCAGCAGACGTACGATGTTCATGCAGCAGCTCCAGTTCCGTAGGGCTCAAGAGTAGCGGACTAACACTCCGCTCTACCAGCCGACTCCATGGAAATCACGCATCCGCCCCTTGGCGGATGGACACTCAGGCAGGATCGCTTTCCAGCGGCACCACGGCGCTGACGCGCTCACGCAGTTCCTTGCCCGGCTTGAAGTGCGGGACATGCTTGCCCGGCAATGCGACCGATTCCCCGGTCTTGGGATTGCGCCCCAGCCGTGCAGGCCGGTAGTGCAACGAAAAACTGCCGAACCCGCGGATCTCGATGCGATCCCCGCCGGCCAGCGCCCCACCCATCATTTCCAGCAACGACTTCACGGCCAGATCGACATCGTCCGACTTCAAATGCGCCTGTCGGCGCGCCAGGATTTCGATCAGCTCGGATTTGGTCATTACGGGCTCTTGGGGAGGAACTCAGACCCTGAAACGGCCCGGACTGATGTCCGGGCCGCCCAGGAAACTACGACAGCGACAGACCGATTACTCGGACTTGTTGCCGTTCAGCTGTGCACGCAGCAGCGCGCCGAGCTGGGTGGTGCCGCTCGAAGCCGAAGAGGACTGGTATTCCTCCAGCACTTCGCGCATTTCCGCATCGTCCTTGGCCTTGATCGACAGCTGCAGGGTACGACCCTTGCGATCCATGCCCACGAACTTGGCTTCAACCTTGTCGCCGACCTTCAGGAACTGGGTCGCGTCGTCCACGCGCTCGTTCGCAACGTCGCGAGCGGCCACGTAGCCTTCGATGCCGTCAGCCAGTTCGATGGTAGCGCCCTTGGCGTCCACTTCCTTGACCACGCCTTCGACCTTGGAACCCTTCGGGTTGGCAGCCATGTACTGACCGAACGGATCCTGCTCCAGCTGCTTGACGCCCAGGCTGATGCGCTCGCGCTCCGGATCGACGGCCAGGACCACTGCGTCCAGGTTGTCGCCCTTCTTGTAGTTGCGGACCACGTCTTCGCCGGTGGTGTTCCAGCTGATGTCGGACAGGTGCACCAGGCCATCGATACCGCCGTCCAGGCCGATGAAGATGCCGAAGTCGGTGATCGACTTGATCTGGCCCGATACCTTGTCGCCCTTCTTGTGGATGGCAGCGAAGGTTTCCCACGGATTGGCGGCAACCTGCTTCATGCCCAGCGAGATGCGGCGACGCTCCTCGTCGACGTCCAGGACCATGACTTCAACTTCGTCACCGACCTGCACAACCTTGGACGGGTTGACGTTCTTGTTGGTCCAATCCATTTCGGACACGTGCACCAGACCTTCGACGCCCGGCTCGATCTCGACGAATGCGCCGTAATCGGTGACGTTGGAGACCTTGCCGAAGACGCGGCTGTTGGCCGGGTAACGACGGGCGATGTTGTCCCACGGATCTTCACCCAGCTGCTTCAGACCCAGCGAAACGCGGTTGCGCTCGCGGTCGAACTTCAGCACGCGGACGTCCAGCTCGTCGCCGACGTTCACGACTTCGGACGGATGGCGCACGCGCTTCCAGGCCATGTCGGTGATGTGCAGCAGGCCGTCGATACCGCCCAGGTCCACGAATGCGCCGTAATCGGTCAGGTTCTTGACGACACCCTTCAGGATCGCGCCTTCCTGCAGCTTGTCCATCAGCTGCTCGCGCTCTTCCGAATGCTCGCTTTCGACGACTGCACGACGGGACACAACGACGTTGTTACGCTTGCGGTCCAGCTTGATGAGCTTGAATTCCAGCTCCTTGCCTTCCAGGTAGGCCGGGTCGCGCACCGGGCGCACATCCACCAGCGAACCGGGCAGGAACGCGCGGACATCCTTGATGTCCACGGTGAAACCACCCTTGACCTTGCCGCTGATGCGGCCGGTGATGGTTTCGTTCTTTTCCAACGCTTCTTCCAGCTCGTCCCACACCATCGCGCGCTTGGCTTTCTCACGCGACAGAACGGTTTCACCGAAGCCGTTCTCGATGGAATCGAGGGCAACCTTGACGACGTCGCCTTCAGCGACATCGATCTCGCCAGCGTCGTTACGGAACTGTTCGATCGGCACGATGCCTTCGGACTTCAGGCCGGCGTTGATCACCACGACATCGCCGCGGACTTCAACAACGACACCGCTGACGATCGAGCCCGGCTTCAGCTTGGCCAGATTGGCCTGACTGGCTTCGAACAGCTCTGCAAATGATTCGGTCATTAGATTTACTCTGTTGGACACATGGGCATTGGCCCCCGAAGGGAACCGCTTACTGCCCGCCTGTTGGTCGACCCCGGAAACGCAGGTCGTGTGTTAAGTAGGAAAACCGCCACGCATCATTGCGGGACGGAGCTTTTGTTGCCTTGCGATGGTGCGACACCGTCGATGGATTGACGGCCTCCTTTACAACGGATCAGGCACCCGAAACCGGAAGCAGATCCAATACCTTGGCAACGACAGCGTCGATGCCAATACCACTGGTGTCGATGACGACGGCATCGTCTGCCGGCTTCAGGGGCGCCACTGTGCGCTGTGCATCACGGGCGTCGCGGGCCATGATCTCGCGCAGGAGGTCGTCAAAGTTAACCGAAACACCCTTGTCTTTCAACTGCTTATGCCGCCGTTCGGCCCGTTCCTCGGCGCTGGCGGTCAAAAACACCTTGAATGGGGCGTCCGGGAAGATGACCGTGCCCATGTCCCGTCCGTCGGCGACCAGGCCCGGCTCCATCCTGAATGCGCGTTGGCGCTCTTTCAGCGCCGCCCGGACCTCCGGGATGGCGGCAATGGCCGAGGCCAGCGCCCCGGTGGTCTCCAGGCGCAGCTCGTCGGTGGCATCGGTCTCGTTGACCAGCACCCGCAGCCCGCCATCGGCCGATTCCACGAAGCGCACGTGGGTGTCGAAGGTGCAGCGCACCAGCGCCGAGGCGTCGGAAGTATCGATATCAGCCCAGCTGGCGGCCACGCCCACCGCCCGGTACAGGGCGCCCGAATCCAGGTAATGCCAGCCCAGGCGGCGTGCGACAATGCGGCTGACAGTGCCTTTGCCGGCCCCGGAAGGACCGTCGATGGTGAGCACGGATGGAAGCTGATTCATGGGTTTCCCGGTAGATGTGACCGCCCATTCTAGCCCCTGCCCGGGGCGGCTTGAGACTTTTTTGGCCCAACCACTTGAAAGGATGGGAAAAAGCCCGGTAGAATGGCGGGCTTGAACGGGCGTCACCTGCCGATTGTCATCTGCATATCGCGGCCGCGCTCCAACCGAATCCAACGTTTACGCCGAGGTATGCAATGAAAGTCCTGTCTTCCCTGAAGTCGGCCAAGACCCGTCACCGCGACTGCAAGGTCGTCCGTCGCCGCGGCAAGATCTTCGTGATCTGCAAGTCGAACCCGCGCTTCAAGGCTCGCCAGCGCTGAGCCGGCCGGCCTCACGGCCGCCACCGGCCCCTCACCGGGCCGGGTGATGAACAAGAAGCCGCCTACGGGCGGCTTTTTGCTGCCATTTTTGTTGTAATCGCCGGGTAGCCCACGGCCGTCGGTCATCAGACCTGTGACCCTGGGGCCTTCCGCATTCTTGACCACTGGGGAGTAGATCGAGATGAAGCGTTACCTGACCACCTTGCCGTTGCTGGCCGTACTGGCCGTTTCCAGTGCCCACGCCGACACGCTGCTGATTGACCGCAGCCGTGAAAAGCCCGCTGTCGCCCTGCCCGTCCGCGGCCAGAGCATGCAGCAGGTCCAGGCCCAGTTCGGCGACCCGGGCGAACGTCTGGAACCGCGCGGCGGGCAGAAGCGCCAATGGCCGACGATCAACCGCTGGGTCTACCCGCAGTTCACCGTCTACTTCGAAAAGCAGAAGGTGATCGACGTGGTGGCCAACCGCGCCGACGCCAACGAGATCGGACCGAAACCACCGATCCGCTGACCCCTTTCCCTTTGCCCGCCAGCCGGCGGGCCATCGCATCGAGATCATGAACGACACGCTCCGCTTTCCGGCCGAATGGGAATCCCAGTCCGCCATCCTGATCGCCTGGCCCCACGCCGACACCGACTGGGCCGACCGCCTGGGTGACGTCGAGGACACCTACATCGCGCTCGTCGCGGCCATCACCCGCTTCCAGCCGGTGGTGATCATCGTCGCCGACGACGACCTGGAGGCGTACGCCGATGCGCGCCTGCGTTCGAACCGGATCGACACGGACCGCGTGCGGTTCGTGACCGCCCAGTACGACGACACCTGGCTGCGCGACTCCGGCCCGATCACGCTCAAGCGTGCCGATGGCGGCTTCCGCCTGCTGGACTTCCGCTTCACCGGCTGGGGCGGCAAGTTCGACGCCAGCCTGGATGATCAGCTGGTGGGCGTGCTGCACGCGGCCGGCACCTTCGCAAACGCCGAACTGCAGAGCATTCCGTTCGCGCTGGAAGGCGGCGGCATCGAGACCGACGGCGCCGGCACCCTGCTGACCACCTGGCAGTGCCTGCACGAGCGTCATCCGGACCGCAGCCGCGAATCGCTCAGCGCCGACCTGGCCACGTGGCTGGCTCAGGACCGTGTGCTGTGGCTGGATCATGGTTATCTGGAAGGCGACGATACCGACGCCCACATCGATACCCTGGCCCGCTTCGCCTCGACCGACAGCATCGTCTACCAGGCCTGCGACGATGCCGGCGATTCGCACTACGCCGAACTACAGGCGATGGGTGCCGAGCTGGCGGCGCTGCGTACCACCGACGGCCAGCCGTACCGCCTGTTCCCGCTGCCGTGGGCGCAGCCGGTGATTGACGAAGGCCGCCGCCTGGCTGCTTCGTATGCGAACTACCTGATCCTCAACGGCGCAGTGCTGATGCCGGCCTATGGCGATGCGGCGGACGAGGCTGCGCGTGCGGTGTTGGCCCAGGCCTATCCGGACCGCGAGATCGTGCCGGTGCCGTGCCGTTCGCTGATCTGGCAGAACGGCAGCCTGCACTGCATCACGATGCAGCTGCCGGCGGGGTTGCTGGCCTGACAGCCAAGCACGTGGCCTCAAGGCTGCGGAGGCTGGGCTGGCGGGGGCGGAGGTGCGGGACGCGCCGTAAACCCATCCCTGGGGGCTCGTGGGCGCCATCCATGGCGCCCTGACGGTCCCGCACCTCCGCCCCCGCCATCCCTTCGACAGTGCACTGGCGGCCAACGGAAGAGCGACAGGCCACGCCGATGCGCGTGACCTGACCTCTGATGCCCTGATCATCCTGCGGAGCCGGCCAGCGGCCGGCACTACCGGTGCGGGTGTTGCCCATTTAGCAGCCAGCACGCTGCGTGCACCCATCCGCGATAAACTGCGTTTTTCCCCTTGCAGGACCGTCTCCGGATGAGCTCACGCCACACCCTTTCCGTCGCCCTGATCCAGGAGCGCAACCACGGCGATGCCGAGGCCAATCTGGCCGTCATCGAAGCGCGCGTGGCTGAAGCGGCCGCGCAGGGTGCCAAGCTGATCCTGCTGCAGGAACTGCACAACGGTGCGTACTTCTGCCAGCACGAGTCAGTGGATGAATTCGATCTGGCCGAGCCGATCCCCGGCCCGAGCACGGAGCGCCTGGGCGCGCTGGCCAAGAAGCATGGCGTGGTGATCGTCGGGTCGCTGTTCGAGCGTCGCGCTGCCGGGCTGTACCACAACACCGCGGTGGTCTTCGAGAAAGACGGCACCCTGCTCGGCAAGTACCGCAAGATGCACATCCCGGATGATCCGGGCTTCTATGAGAAGTTCTACTTCACCCCGGGCGATCTGGGCTTCACCCCGATCGATACCTCCGTGGGTCGCCTCGGCGTGCTCGTGTGCTGGGACCAGTGGTACCCGGAAGCGGCGCGCCTGATGGCGCTGGCCGGTGCCGAGCTGCTGCTCTACCCCACCGCGATCGGCTGGGATCCGGACGACCAGCGCGACGAACAGGGCCGCCAGCGTGATGCGTGGGTGCTCAGTCACCGCGGCCATGCGGTGGCCAACGGCGTACCGGTGCTCAGCTGCAACCGCGTCGGCCATGAGGCCTCGCCGATGGGAGCCTCGGGCATCCAGTTCTGGGGCAACAGCCACGTGCTGGGCCCGCAGGGCGAGTTCATCGCCGAAGCCGGTGGCGAGCCGACCGTGCTGGTCTGCGATGTCGACCTTCAGCGCAGCGAACACGTCCGCCGCATCTGGCCGTTCCTGCGTGACCGCCGCATCGATGCATACGGCGATCTGCTCAAGCGCTACATCGACTGACCGACCAGGACACCCCACCGTGACCGTGCACCTGCGCGATGCCACCGATGCCGATATCGCGGCCATCACCGCGATCTATGCGGTGGAAGTGACCGACTTCGTCAACACCTACGAGTACGAGATCCCGGAGGCGGCGGAAATGCGCCGCCGCATGCAGGACATCGTCGGCCGCGGCTTTCCGTACATCGTGGCCGAGGTCGATGGCCAGGTGGCCGGCTATGCCTACGCCAATACCTACCGCGGCCGGATCGCCTATCAGTGGACCGTGGAGAACTCGGTCTATGTGGATGCGGCATTCCAGGGCCGCGGCGTCGGCACGGCGCTGATGCAGGGCCTGATCGATGCCTGCGTCGCGCGCGGTTACCGGCAGATGGTGGCCGTCATCGGCGAGCCCACCAACACCGCCTCCATCAAACTGCATGAGCGTTTCGGTTTCCAGACCGTCGGCGTTTTCCGCGGCCTCGGCCGCAAGCATGGCCGCTGGCTGGATACCGTCCAGATGCAGCGCGCGCTCGGCGATGGTGCCGACAGCGCCCCTTCGAATGAATGATGCAATGACCGATACCCTGATTGACGCCGGCGACACCTTGTTCGCCGGCCAGCCCGTCCGCATCGTCGAACGCGATGGCGTGCGCTACACCCTGCTGGGCACCGCGCACGTCTCGCAGGCCAGCGTGGAAGCGGTGGAACGTGCGATCGAAAGTGGCCGCTTCGATGCGGTCGCGGTGGAACTGGACGCGCAGCGCCTGCAGGCACTGACCGATCCGGATGCGCTGGCCAAGCTGGACCTGGTCGAGGTGATCCGCAAGGGCCGCGTCGCCCTGTTCGCCGCCAACCTGGCCTTGGCCGCCTACCAGCGCCGCCTGGCCGAACAGCTCGAGATCGAGCCGGGTGCCGAGCTCAAGCGCGCGGTCACCCTGGCCAACGAACGCAACCTGCCCGTGCATCTGATCGACCGCGAGGTCGGCCTGACCTTCCGGCGAGCCTCGCAGCGCCTGGGCTTCTTCGGCAAGATCAAGCTGGTGATGGGCCTGGGCGCTGGCCTGTTCGCGTCCGAGGAAGTCGGCGAAGACGAGATCGAGAAGCTCAAGCAGGGCGACATGCTCGAAGCCAGCTTCGGCGAGTTCGCCAGCGAGAGCCCTGCCCTGTACGAAACCATCATCGGCGAGCGCGACCGCTACATGGCTACGCGCCTGCGTGAGGTGCACGATCCGGCCCAGCGCGAAGTGCTGGCCGTGGTCGGTGCCGGTCATCTGGCCGGTCTGGCCAGGTACCTTGAAACCGACACCGACGCGCCGGGCCCGCTGCGCGAGTCGCTGGAAGACGTGCCGAAGAAGCGCAACATTCCCTGGATCACGCTGGCGATCCTCGCCATCGTGCTGACCGGTATCGGCGTCGGGTTCTATCGCGGTGGCCTGGGTGTCGGCAGCGAACTGCTGGCGGTCTGGGCGATGTACACCGGCGGACTGGCCGGCCTGGGCTGCCTGTTGGCCGGCAGCCACCCGCTGAGCATCCTGACCGCGATCGTGGTCGCGCCGTTCAAACCGTTCCGGCTGAGCATCCCGACCGGCGCGTTCTCGGCCCTGGTGGAAGCGCGCCTGCGCAAGCCGGCCTACGAAGACTTCCTGAAGCTGCGCGACGATGCGCAGAGCGTCAAGGGCTGGTACCGCAACCGGGTGACCCGCGTGGTGCTGACCTTCATGCTCACCAACCTGGGCAGCATGCTCGGGTTGTGGCTGACCGGGTTCCAGGTGTGGGGCAAGGTCGCGGGGTGATTCCCGCGCCGGCTGTGAATCGAAAGGCCACGCAATGCGTGGCCTTTTTTGTGCACGAATGTGGGAACCGCAGGTAGTGCCGGCCGCTGGCCGGCTCCTGTGTCCAGTCGAATGCGGTTCGCAAAAAAAGGGAGGCCCGCCCAACGGGCCTCCCCGCACCCTCAAACCGATTCCGCACCCGGCTCGACCACCGGAGCATCCACGCCGCGGCCACGTGCGCGCCGGATGATCCGTGACACCGCCGTGCTCATGTCATCGAGCATGGCGTAGATGGTCGGCAGGAACAGCAGGCTGACCACCGTGGAGAACGCGAGGCCGCCGGCGATGGCGCGGGCCATCGGGTAGTACGGCGGACCATTGCCGAGCAGCTGGGTGTCGGTCAGGGAGATCGGAATCATCGCCAGGATGGCGGTGCCCATCGTCATCATGATCGGGCGCAGGCGCTCGCGTGAGCCCTCCACCAGGGCCTGGGTCCTGCCCATGCCACGGCGGCGCAGGTTGTTGATGTGCTCGATCATCACGATGCCGTTGTTCACCACCACGCCCATCAACACCAGGATGCCGATGAAGGACATGATCCCGAACGAGGTGCCGGTGATCCAGAACAGCCAGAACACGCCGAAGATCGAGAACAGCACGCCGCTCATGATCGCCGCCGGGAACAGCAGCGATTCGAACACGGCCGCCATCACCACGTAGATCATCACCAGCGCGATCACCAGATTGAACATCATCTGCGACATCGCCTGGTCGTCGTCGCCGTAGTCACCGCCGTCGAAGCTGAAGGTGTAGCCGGCCGGGAAACTCATCGGCTTGAGCATCTCCTCCATGGCCTTGCGCCCTTCCGGCACGGTGACCTTCTCGGCCAGGTTGGCCTTGATGGTCAGCGTGGTCTGCCGATTGGTGCGACCGATCTGCGTGGCCGAGGGCTTGATCGCCACGTCCACCAGGCTCAGCAGCGGCACCGAACGACCGTCACCGGTGCGCACGGTGTAACTGGCCAGATCTTCCGGGCTGCTCTGCTCGGCACCGGCGAAACGCACCCACACCGGCACCTCGCTGTCACCCCGGCGGAATTCGCGCAGTGGCGCGCCCCGCAGGGCCAGGCCGACAAAACTGGCGACCTGCTCGGCATTGAAGCCGAAGGCGGCCGCGCGCTCGCGGTCCACATGGATGGACAGCTCGCTGCCCTTCTCGCCGTTGTCGATGCGCACATCGCGCAGTTCCTTGCGCTGGGCCAGCAACGGCACGACTTCCTCGCCGATCTCCTGCAGCATCTTGGTCGAGTCACCGACCAGCTGCACCTGCACCTGGTTGTTGCCACCGCCGCTGCCGCCGCCGTCACCCGAGTTGCCCACCACGTAATCGGCACGCGCCGAGCGCGGCAGCCCCTTGCGCAGGGCTTCCTGCACGGCCGGCATGTTCTTGGCGTGCGCGGTATCGAAGGTCACGATCGTGCTGCTGCCTTCCTGCTCGCTGTACCAGGAATACACCTGGGTGATGTGCAGGGCCTGGCGGTTATCGTCCAGGTAGCGTTCAACGCGCGCCACTTCATCGGACATCTGCCCGAAGGTGTAAGCCCCCTTCCAGTTGTAGCCGATGAACACTTCGTGGCCGCCCTCGCCACCGAACATGTCGATCTTGGTCAGCTTCATGGGCACCAGGCTGATCAGCACCACCATCACGATGCCGAACACGCTCCAGCCACGGTGCTCCAGGGTCCACTGCAGGACCTTGGCATAGCGGCGCTGCAGGCGCGCGATCACGCCCGTCTCCGAATGCACCAGCTTGGGCGTCTGCATGCGCGCGGACAGCATCGGGATCAGGCTCACCGCGACCAGCCAGGAGGCCAGCAGCGAGACCGAGATCGTGATCGCGATCTGCGACATGAAGATGCTGATGTTGTTGGTCTCGCCGAACAGGTTCGGCACGAACACGATGCAATGGCACAGGGTGCCGGCGCTCAGCGCGATGGCCACGTTGCGGGTGCCGATGATCGAGGCCAGCCGTGGCTGGTCGGGCATGCGTTCGCGTTCCTGGTAGATGCTCTCCACCACCACCACGGCGTTGTCCACCAGCATGCCGACCGCCAGCAGCAGGCCCATCATGGTCAGGATGTTGAGGGTGACACCGGCGAAGTACATGAAGCCCAGCGTGATCACGAAACAGATCGGGATCGCCAGGGTCACCATCAGCGTGGACGGCCAGTGGCGCAGGAAGAAGAACAGCACCGTGACCGATAACAGCAGGCCCACCGCGCCGGCCTCGGCCAGCTCCAGCAGCGAGGACGTGACCATCTTGCCCTGGTTGTCGATCACCTTGATCTGCACATCGCGCATCGAAGGCTGCTTGCGGATCGCCTCCACCTCAGCCAGCGCCGCACGCGAGACTTCCACCAGGTTGGCGCTGCGCTCCTTGAAGATGTCCAGGCCCACGGCCGGGTTGCCGTCCAGGCGGCGGCCGTAGTTCATGCGGGTGGGCTTGAGCCGGATCTCGGCGATGTCACCCAGGCGCAGGCCCTTCGTATCGATCACCAGATCGCGTAGTTCCTGCAGGTCGGTGATCTCGCCCACCGGCTGGATCCGCACGCGCTGGCCATTGTCGTCGATCTGCCCGGCCGAGATCGAGAAGTTCAGCGTGCGCAGGCGGTCGCTGAGCTCGTTGATGCTCAGGTTGTGCGCGGTCAACCGGTCCGGACTGATCGCGATCTCCACCTCGTTCGGCGGTGCGCCGGAGATGTTGACCCGCGCTACGCCCGGGATGCGCTCGATCCGCCGCTTGAACTCGCGGTCGAGCATGTCGTACGCGCCGGTCAGGTCGGTGGCGCTGGCCAGGCGCACCTTCAGCACCGGGTCGTCGCTGCTGGACCACTTGAACACGTTGTAACGCTGCAGGTCGTCAGGCAGGTCGCTGCGGATCGCATCGATACGCTCACGGGCATCGGAGGCGGCGATGGCGATGTCGCGGTCCCAGTCGGTGAACTCGATGAAAATGCTGGCGCCTTCGGAGGTGGCCGAGGAGCGCATGCGCTTGATCCCGGTCATCGTCGCCAGCGCCTCTTCGGTCGGCCGGATGATGTTGCGCTCGACCTCCTCCGGGGTGGAGCCGGTATACGGCACCTGCACGAACAGGAACGGTGCGGAGATGTCCGGCAGCGCCTCCAGCGGCAGCCGGAACGAGGCGATCAGGCCCACCACCGCCAACGATACAAAGCACATGATCGTGGTGATGGGCCGGCGGATGGAGAACTCGGCAATGCTCATGCCGGCTCCTGTGCAGCGTCAGGGTCCGTCCCGGACACGCGCGTCTTGAGGTGGCGCCCGCGCTCGCGGTAGTAGGCATCGCCACGACGATCCAGCAGGTCGTACACCACCGGGATCACCACCAGCGTCAGCAGCGTGGAGACCAGCAGACCACCGATCACGGTGATCGCCATCGGCGCGCGCACTTCGGCGCCCTCGCCCATCGCCACCGCCAGCGGCAGGAAGCCGAACAGCGTGCACAGCGTGGTCATGATGATCGGGCGCAGGCGGGAACGCGCGCCTTCCACCAGCGCCTCGCGCTTGGGCACACCGGCCTCGCGCAGCTGGTTGACCTTGTCGATCAGGATGATCGCGTTCTTGGTCACCAACCCCACCAGCAGGATCAATCCGATGAACACCACCACCGAAATCGGCTTGCCGGTCAGCATCAGCGCCAGGATCGCGCCGACCAGGGCCAGCGGAATGGTGAACAGGATGACGAACGGGTGCAGCAGCGATTCGAACTGCGAGGCCATCACCAGGTAGACCAGGAAGATCGCCAGTCCGAAGGCGAAGATCAGCGAGCGCGCCGAATCGGCGAGCTCCTCACCCTGCCCACCGATGTGCATGCCCACACCCGCACCCAGCGGCTGCTTGGCGACCATGTCCTGCACTTCGCGCACCGCACCGCCCAGGTCGATGTCGCGCAGGTTGGCCGAGACCACCGCCACGCGGGTCTGGTCGGCGCGATGGATCTCGCTCGGGCCGTTGGTGGCCACCACCTCGGCCACCGAATCCAGCGTCACCGGCCGGTTGCTGCCCGGATTGACGATCAGGCGGCGGATGCTGTCCACGCTGGCCCGGTCACCTTCCTGGGCCCGCACCAGCACGTCGATCTTGCGGTCGCGGAAGCTGTAGCGCGTAGCCACGTCACCGCGCACCTTCTTGACCACCACATCGGCGATCTGGCGCGTGGTCAGGCCGAGGGCACCGGCGCGCTCCTGGTCGAAGCGGATCTGGATCTCCGGGAAGCCCTCTTCCACCGTGGATTTGACGTCGGCGTAGTGTGGGTTGTTGCGCAGCATCGCAGCCAGCGCCTTGCCGGCGGTTTCCAGCGTGGCCATGTCCTGGCCGCGCAGTTCCACTTCCAGCGGGGTGGAGAAGCTGAAGAGCGCCGGGCGGGCGAAGTCGACCTGCACGCCAGGGTGCTGCTGCATCGATTCGCGCAGACGCTCGGTGATCGCCGCTTCGGTGCGCGCGTTGCCGCCACCGGCCATGACCACGGTCAGCTTGCCGATGTTTTCACCGCTCTCGGTCGGGCTGGCATCCAGGCGGGTGCCGCTGCCACTGACGCCGTACAGCGAGGCGATGCTGTCGTCCTTGGCATGGGCCAGCTGCATCTCGCGCACCAGCGCATCGGTCTGCTTCAGCGGCGTGCCGGCCGGCAGCTTGGCGGTCATTTCGAAGCGGTCCTGCGCAAGCTGCGGGATCAGATCCGCACCCAGCATCGGCACCAGCGCCATCGTGCCGATGAACGCCAGCGCGGCCAGACCCAGCACTTTGCCCGGGTGATGCAGCGCGCCCGGCAGCAGCTTGAGGTAGCCACGTTCGGCACCGGCGTAGGGCTTCATCGCCACATCGCTGGCCTTGCGCATCACCGGACCCACCACGGCCACCAGGCCGCGCCAGACGCGGATCACCGACCAGGCCATCCCGAAGCAGATCCAGCGCACCAGCGTGCCCACGCCACGACGGCTGCCGGCGACCGGCTTCAGCCAGCGGCTGTCCGGCTGCCACGGCTGATGCGTGGGTTCTTCCGGGAAGGCCAGCGGCGGACGACCCTTGAGCGAGCTCAGCATCGGGATCAGGGTCATCGAGACCAGCAGCGAGATCGCGATCGCGATCGCCACGGTCAGCGCCTGGTCGCGGAACAGCTGGCCGGCGATGCCGTCCACGAACACCAGCGGCAGGAACACCGCGATGGTGGTCAGGGTCGAGGCGACCACGGCCATGCTGACTTCGCGGGTGCCTTCAATCGCGGCCTGCAGAATGCTCAGGCCACGCTCGCGCGCCTTGGCGATGCTCTCCAGCACCACGATCGAGTCATCCACCACCAGACCGGTAGCCAGCGCCAGGCCGCCGAGCGACATCACGTTCAAGCTGAGGCCGAGCTGGCCCATGAAGAAGAACGTGGTGATGATCGAGACCGGCAGCGACAGGCTGATCACGAACGTGCTCCAGCCATCGCGCAGGAACAGGAAGATGATCAGGATGGCGAGGATGCCGCCGATCACCGCGTCTTTCTTGACGTCGCTGATGGCATGTTCGATGAAGCGCGACTGGTCTTCGATCGTAGTCAGTTCGGCATCGCCGGGCACCTGGCCCTTGATCTGCTCCAGACGCGCACGCAGCGCCTCGGCGGTCGAGACCGTGTTGGCATCGCCCTCCTTGTAGATCGCCAGCTCGACCGCTTCCTTGCCGCCCAGACGGATGATCGCTTCGCGTTCCTTGTAGCCCTGGCGCACGGTGGCGACATCTTTCAGCCGCACCGGCACACCATTGGCGATGTTGGTGGAGCTGCTGCTGGACGCGCTCTGTGCCGCCGAGGCAGCCGCGATGGCGGCATCCGAGCCGGTCGACGCGGCGATGGCGAACATCTGCTGCATCGCTGCATCGGCGGCACTGCCGTTGCTGCTCTGGGTGGTCACCAGCAGGTTGCGGATGTCCTCCAGATCAGCGAACTGGTTGACGGTACGCACCAGGTAACGCTGCGAGCCTTCCTCCAGGCGACCGCCGGAGATGTTGATGTTCTCTTCCTTGAGCCGCTTGATGACGTTGTCGATCGGCAGGTTGAGCTGGGCCAGCTTCTGCTGGTCGATGTCGACCTGGATTTCATCCTCCAGACCGCCGCCAACCTTGACCGCCGCCACGCCGGTGACCGGCTCCAGTTTCTTCTTCAGATCTTCATCGGCATAGCGGCGCAGCTCGGTGAGCTGGCGCACGGCCTCGGCATCGCTGGATGGATCGGTCTTCGCCGAGATCACCAGGCGCATGATCGGCTCGGTAGACGGATTGAAGCGCAGCAGCACCGGGGACTTCGCCTCCAGCGGCAGGTTCAGCGCTTCCATCTTGTCGCGCACTTCCAGGCTGGCCTGGTCCATGTTGGTGCCCCAGGCGAACTCGAGCACCACATCGCTCTGCCCGGTACGCGAAATGGATTTGAGCTTGCGCAGGTTCTTGACCACGCCGACGGCTTCCTCGACCGGCTCGGTGATCAGCGTTTCGATTTCCGCCGGGGCCGCACCGGTGTATTCGGTGCGCACGGTCAGGGTCGGGTAGCTCAGGTCGGGCAGCAGGTTGACCTTGAGGTTGCCCAGCGCGATGAACCCGAACAGCATCAGCGTGACGGTGAACATCGCGATGGTGACGCGCCGGCGGGTGGCGAATTCCACCAGGCCGCCGCCTTGGGTACCCGGGCGATCGCCCTGGTGCGGATCATTGCCGTGGTCGTTGCCGGCCGCTGTCATTGACGGCTCTCCGCCTTGGCCGGTGCCGGCTTGGCGACGGCAGTGGCGGCCGGCTTGGCACCGATCACCTGCACCGCGGTGCCGTCACGCAGCGCCACCTTGCCGGCGGTCACCACCTGGTCACCGGCGGCCAGACCCTCGCGGATTTCCACCCACGGGCCTTCGGCATAGCCGAGCTTGACCGGCACGCGCGCGGCCTTGCCCTCGCGCACGCGGAACACCGCCGGCTCGCCATCGTCGAGCAATGCGATGCGCGGCACGACCAGGGCATCGGCGCGTTGGTCGTAGTCGATCCGGATGCGGCCGAACATGCCCGGCTGCAGGCCTTCAGCATCTTCGCCGAACCCGCTGACCACGCGGAACGTGCCGCTGCCGGCATCGACCACCGGCGAGATGCGATCCACCGTGCCCGGGAAGGTCTTGCCCGGCAGCGCATCGGCGATCAGCGTCACCGGCTGGCCGGGACGCAACGTGGCCAACTCGCGCTCGGGGACATTGAGCGTGGCTTCCAGGCGCGAGTTGTCGACGATGCGGAAGATCGGTGTGTTGATCTGCACGAAGTTGCCGGTCTTGATCGAACGCGAGGCGATCACCCCCGAGATCGGCGCGATCACCGTGGTGTAGGAGAGCTCCAGCGTGGCCAGCCGGTACTGCGCGCGGGCGTTCTCCAGGTCGTACTTGATCTGGTCGACGTCCGAGGCACTGACCATCTGCTGGCCGATCAGCTTCTGGGCGCGCTGGTAATTGTTCTCCAGCTTGCGCATCTGCGCCTCGCTCTGGGCGACCGCCAGGCGCGCACGGTCCGGATCCAGCCGCACCAGCGGCTGCCCGGCGCGTACCTGCTGCCCTTCCTCGACAAGCACCGCGAGCGCAACGCCGGAGGTCTTGGCGACCACCTGCGACTCCCCCCTGGGCTCCAGTGCGGCCGTGCCGGTGTAGCTGGCGGCGACGGCGCGATGGCTGGCGGCAACGGCTTCGACCGGTACCGCATCGACCTTCTTCTCGGCCTTGCCGTCCTTTTCAGCGGCGTTGGCTTCGGCGGGGCCGGCGCCACCGCAGCCGCTCAGCAGCAGGGTGGAGGTGATCAGCAATGCAGCGGCACAGCGTCCGGTGCGGCCGAGCAGGAAAGAATGTCGCGACATCGTCGTGTCCCTAAGGATGCGTGGGCAGGTGTGGTAGCAAAGTAATGCACCACGTCACGACTACACCATATCCCAAAGGTCATGGTGACCTGCGGCGATGGCTTCCCGGGCCCGGTTTCAGCTAGATGAAATGGCAGGCTATACTCGGCCCAGTTCCGTACCCCACGCCGGAACGACCAGACCCGTTTATCGGAAAAGGACATCATGCGCCCGCAGCCGCTCGCCGCTTGTCTCGTTCTGGCCGTCCTCCTGCCCCTCGGGGCCGCCGCACAGGCCGCAACACCTGCTCCAGCAGTGCCCGTCCCCACCGCTCCGGCCGCCACCGGGCCGGCGCCAGCCGCCGTCACCGGCCGGTTCGACAATGGCCGGGTCTTGGCCTACACGTGCCAGGGGTGCCACGGCATCACCGGGTACAAGAACGCCTACCCCAGCTACAAAGTGCCCAAGATCGGCGGGCAGACCCGTGAGTACCTCAGCCAGGCGCTGACCGAGTACCGCCACGGCAAGCGCAAGCATCCGACGATGCAGGCGCAGTCGATGAGTTTCAGCGAACAGGAGATCGCCGATCTCGCTGTTTACCTGTCCACCGTCAAATAAGCGCGCTCATGTCGAAAGCCACGCCACTCCAGCGTTACGCCATCGCCCTGTCCGTTGCCCTGCTGATGACTGCATGCTCGCAGTCACAGGTGGAGAACAGCGCAGATTCCGCCGCCGATCCGGGCCACGCCAGTGGTGAACACGGGTCCGGCTCCTCCGCCGGCCTGCCGGCCGGCCGCATCGCCGCCGGCGAGGCGCGTGCCCAGGTCAAGGGCAAAGCCACCGGCCAAAGCTGCATCGACTGCCACGGGGCGGACGGCAACAAGCCGATCGACCCGACCTATCCGAAACTGGGTGGGCAGTACGGGGATTACTTGGCGCACAGCCTGCAGGCCTACCGCGCGGGGGATCGCCAGCACGCGCTGATGACCCCGCAGGCGACCGACCTGAGTGATCAGGACATCGCCGATCTGGCCGCGTATTTCGGCTCACGGCCGACCCAGCTTCGGGATCTGCACGGGTTGAAGTGACGGCGAGAGCCGTCACGTGTAGAGCCGACCGTTGGTCGGCCGCCATCAGCCACGCATGGCGTGGCTCTACCGGTGCGTGACGGTTGTTCAGCCACGCATGGCGTGGCTCTACCGTTTGCTGCGGTGTTCGGGGGGTAGAGCCACGCCATGCGTGGCTGCCCCTGCCCGATCGCTGGATCAGGCGTCCAGCTCTTCCCAGCGCGCGTACGCGGCATCCAGCTCGGCCTGCACCTTGGCGAGCTTCGCATTGTGCGCGGCCATGTCGGGCGCACTGCGCTGATAGAACGCCGGGTCGTTCATCGCGGCGGTGAGGCCTTCGACGTCCTTCTCCAGCGTTTCAATCTTCAGCGGCAGCTGTTCCAGCTCGCGCGCGTCCTTGTAGCTCAGCTTGCGCTTGGGCTCGGCCGGCGCGGCAGCGGCAGCGGCCGCAGCAACCGGCTTGGCGGACACCACGGGCGCGGACGCAGCCGCGGCGGCCACGCGTGCAGCGTGGCGCTGCCAATCGGTATAGCCGCCCACGTACTCGCCGACCACGCCATCGCCTTCCATCACCATCGTGGAGGTCACCACGTTGTCCAGGAAGTCACGGTCATGGCTGACCAGCAGCAACGTGCCGGTGTAATCGCTCAGCAGCTCTTCGAGCAGCTCGAGGGTTTCCACGTCCAGATCGTTGGTCGGTTCATCCATCACCAGCAGGTTGGACGGCTGCGCGAACAGCTTGGCCAGCAGCAGGCGGTTGCGCTCACCACCGGACAACCGGGTGATCGGCGCGCGGGCGCGCTCGGGCGAGAACAGGAAGTCCTGCAGGTAGGCATGCACGTGCTTGCGCTTGCCGTTGAACTCGATGAAATCACGGCCCTCGGCCACGTTCTCGATCGCGGTCCAGTCTTCGCGCAGCACCGCACGGTACTGGTCGAAATACGCGATCTGCAGGTTGGTACCGGCACGCACTTCGCCACTCTGCGGCTGCAGGTCGCCCAGCAGCAGCTTGAGCAGCGTGGTCTTGCCGCTGCCGTTCGGCCCGATCAGGCCGATGCGGTCGCCACGCAGGATGACGGTGCTGAAGTCCTTGACCATCACGCGCTCGCCGAAGGCGAACGAGATGTCCTTGACGTCGATCACCTTCTTGCCGGAGTTCTCCGCCTGCGCAGCTTCCATGCGCACGTTGCCGCCAAGTTCGCGGCGCTGCGAGCGATCGTTGCGCATTGCCTTGAGGCGGCGCACACGGCCTTCGTCGCGGGTGCGGCGGGCCTTGATGCCTTGGCGGATCCAGATTTCTTCCTGCGCGAGCAGTTTGTCGAAGCGCGCGTTCTCCTGCGCCTGCGCGTTCATGCGCTCTTCGCGGCGGCGTTCGTAGTTGGCCCAGTCGCCCGGCCAGCTGGTGACCTGGCCGCGATCGATCTCGACGATGCGGGTAGCCAGTGCACGCAGGAAGCGACGGTCATGGGTGACGAACACCACGCTGCCGTTCCAGTTCTTGAGGAACATTTCGAGCCAGTCGATGGCTTCGATGTCCAGGTGGTTGGTCGGTTCGTCGAGCAGCAGCAGATCCGGCGAGGACACCAGCGCGCGGCCCAGCAGCACGCGGCGCTTCATGCCGCCGGACAGGCGCGCGAATTCGGCATCGCCGTCCAGGTCCAGCTTGGTCAGGGTCTCGCTGACGCGCTGATCCAGGCCCCAGCCGTTGGCGGCATCGATCTTGGCCTGCACGGCCGAGAGCGCATCGCCGTCGAAATCGTCGGCCATGCTCAGGTGGTGGAACTCGGCCAGCCACTGGCCCAGTTCGCCCAGGCCATCGGCGACCACGTCGAACACGCTGCCGGCGGCACCGTGCGGCACCTCCTGTTCCAGGCGGGTGATGCGCACCCCCTGCTGCACGCGGACTTCGCCATCATCGGGCTTGTGATCGCCGGACAGCAGTTTGAGCAGGGTCGATTTGCCGGCGCCGTTGCGCCCGATCAGGGCGATACGCTCGCCCGGCTCGATCGACAGTTCGGCTTTTTCCAGCAACAGGGGGCCGCCGACGCTGAAGTCGACGTTTTGCAGAGTAATCAGAGGCATCCGACCATTGTACGGTCTGGCGGCAACCGCGTCGCTTACTCCTGACCGAACGCGTCCGCAGGCAGCCCCAGCAGCGCCCACAGCGCCGCGGGCACCCGCTTGCCCGGATGGCGTACCACCCACAGCTGGCGCGACATCGGCGGCACCGGCGTTTCCACGACGCTCAAGCTGCCCAGCGCCAGCAGATCGGCCACCGCATGCCGCGACAGGCACGCCAGGCCAAGCCCGGCCGCAGCCGCCTGCTTGATCGCCTCGGTGCTGCCCAGCTGCATGGCGCGGGCAAAGTGATGCAGGTGCGGCAGCAGCGCCTGCTCGACCGCCTCGCGGGTGCCCGAACCCGGCTCACGCAGCAGCCAGCGGGCCTGCGCCAGCGCCGCGACATCCATGCTCATGGGCGCCGTTCCCGGCGCGGCCACGATGACCAGATCATCGCGCTGCCACGGCAGCACCTGCAGGCCGCTTTCATGGCACGGGCCTTCAATCAGGCCCAGGTCGACCTCCAGGCGCTGTACGGCTGCAACCACGTCGGCGCTGTTGCCGATCCGCAGGTCCACCTGCGCCTGCGAGTTATCGGCCAGCAGCACGGCGACGCGGGGCGGCAGCAGGTAGTTGCCGATCGTGGTGCTGGCCCCGAGCCGCAGCAGCAGAGGCAGCGCGCCGGCGTTGGACTGCCCTGCGCCGGCCAGCCGCTCCAGATCGGCGGCGGCGACCAGCAGCGCGCGGGCCGGATCCAGCAGCGCCCGCCCCTGCGGGTTGAGCACCAGCCGGCGCCCGATCCGGTCGAACAGCGGGCTGGCCAGCTGGCTTTCCAGTTCGTTGAGCGCGGCACTGGTGGCCGACTGCGACAGCGCCAGCTGCGCGCCCGCCGCAGCTGTGGTGCCGGCGTCGGCAATGGAGACGAAAACCTGCCATTGGCGGAGGGTGAGGTGCATGACGACAATTAACGCACTAAACAGGTCGAAGTGACACGAACAATGCGTTTTACAGGTTCGTCGGCGACGCGCAGGCTATGGCTGTGCGTTGACTGGAGACCCTTGTGAACATCTTTGCCGCCGCCTTGCCCTCACCCACCACCGCGCAGCGCTGGCGCGACCGCCTGCCGGGGCTGCTGCTGACCGGCGCCGTTGCGGCCGCGGCCATGGGACTGGCGCCGCTGGCGTGGCTGCAGGCACACGGCATCAGCGCGCTGACCCTGGCCATCGTGCTCGGCATCGCCGTGGGCAATACCCTTTACCCGCGGCTGGCGGCCCATGCCAACGCCGGGGTCGGCTTTTCCAGGCACTGGCTGCTGCGGGCGGGCATCGTGCTGTACGGCCTGCGCCTGACCTTCCAGGACATCGGCCAGGTCGGTATCAGCGGGGTGCTGATCGATGCGCTGGTGCTGACCAGCACGTTCGCGCTGGCCTGGTGGGCCGGGACGCGATGGTTCGGCCTCGACAAGGAGAGCGCCCTGCTGATCGGCGCGGGCAGCTCTATCTGCGGGGCGGCGGCGGTGATGGCGGCCGAGCCGGTGGTGCGCGGCCGCGCCGAACAGGTGACCGTGGCCGTGTCCACCGTGGTGGTGTTCGGCACGCTCGCGATGTTCGTGTACCCGCTGCTGTACCAGCTCAACCTCGCGCACGGGTGGATCCCGATGACAGTGCAGGCCTACGGCGTGTTCACCGGCTCGACCGTGCACGAGGTTGCGCAGGTGGTCGCGGCCGGCCGCGCCGTGAGCGCAGCTGCGGCCGACACCGCCGTGATCGCCAAGATGGTGCGGGTGATGATGCTGGCACCGTTCCTGATCGGGCTGTCGATGCTGCTGGCGCGCGGTGGTGCGCCTGGGGCGCCCGGCCAGCGCGCCAGGATCGTGGTGCCCTGGTTCGCGTTCGGCTTCGTCGCGGTGGCCGGGCTCAATTCGCTGCAGGTGCTGCCGGCGGCCGTCGTCAGCGCGGCGATCGATCTGGACACCGTGCTGCTGGCGATGGCGATGGCCGCGCTCGGTCTGACCACGCATGCCTCGGCGCTGCGCAAGGCCGGGATGACGCCGCTGCTGCTGGCGCTGCTGCTGTTCGGCTGGCTGTTGGCGGGTGGGTTGGGGATCAACCGGGGCGTGCATGCGCTGCTCGGCTGAGGCACGCCGGGCGGACTTCTGCGACACTACCGCATGTCTGAATTCTCCTCCCTGCCGCTGAAACCAGCGCTGCTGCCCGGCATCGATGCCATGGGCTATACCTCGCTCACCCCCGTACAGGCCCAGAGCCTGCCGGCCATCCTTGAGCGCCGCGATGTCATCGCACAGGCCCCGACCGGCAGCGGCAAGACCGCGGCCTTCGGGCTGGGCCTGCTGCAGGCGCTGGACCCATCGGTGACCCGCGCCCAGGCGCTGGTGCTGTGCCCGACCCGCGAGCTGGCCGACCAGGTCGGCAAGCAGATCCGCAAGCTGGCCACCGGCATTCCGAACCTGAAGCTGCTGGTGCTGACCGGCGGCATGCCGCTGGGCCCGCAGCTGGCCTCGCTGGAAGCACACGACCCGCAGGTCGTCGTCGGTACCCCCGGGCGCATCCAGGAACTGGGCCGCAAGCGCGTGCTGCATCTGGGCGGCGTGACCACGCTGGTGCTGGATGAAGCCGACCGCATGCTCGACATGGGCTTTGAAGAGCCGATCCGCGAGATCGCCGGGCGTACCAGCAAGGACCGCCAGACGCTGCTGTTCTCGGCGACCTTCCCGGATGAGATCCGCGAGATCGCCCGCGTGCTGCTGCGCGATCCGGTGGAAGTGACCGTGGAAGGCGCCGATCATGCGCCGGCGATCCGCCACCTGTTCTGCGAGACCGAGCTGGCGCTGAAGCAGAAGGCGCTGGCCGGCCTGCTGCTCAAGTACACGCCGGAATCGGCCGTGGTGTTCTGCAACACCCGCCGCGATGTCGACGATGTCGCCATTTCGCTGCAGCAGTTCGGGTTCTCCGCGCTGCCGCTGCACGGCGAGATGGAACAGCGCGACCGCGACGAAGTGCTGGTGCGTTTCGCCAACCGCAGCTGCAACGTGCTGGTTGCCAGCGACGTGGCCGCGCGTGGCCTGGATGTGCAGGACCTGGCCGCGGTGATCAATTACGAGCTGCCGACCGATATCGAAACCTACGAGCATCGCGTTGGTCGTACCGGCCGCGCCGGTGCCACGGGCCTGGCGATCAGCCTGGTGACGCACCGCGAGCGCAACCGCGCCGATGCGCTGGAACTGGCACAGGGCAAGCCGCTGGACTGGCAGAAGACGCCGCTGGCCACCGCACGCCCGCCGGTGCTGCCGCAGGCCGCGATGACCACGCTGCGCATCGATGGCGGCAAGACCGACAAGCTGCGCCCGGGCGACATCCTCGGCGCACTGACCGGCGATGCCGGGCTGGCGGCCAAGTACATCGGCAAGATCGACATCTACGCCACGCGCTCGTATGTGGCCATCGCACGCGAGCAGGCTGGCCGGGCGATCGCCCAGCTGGAGGCAGGCAAGATCAAGGGCCGCCGGTTCCGTGTCCGCAAGATGGATGTCTGAGCGGTAGAGCCGACCGTTGGTCGGCTGCACTTTCGTCGCGGCGTGTGAGGTGCCGGCCAGCGGCCGGCACTACCGGGAGCGGTAGGCCCGCGCGGATTCCCGGATCAATAGACCAGGTTGGCCAGCAGCGGGACGTCATCCGTCCACCGGTCGCGGCCACCGAGGCCGGCCAGCTCCACCAGCACGGCCGCACCGACCACCTCGACCTGCAGCTGGCGGGCCAGCGACAACGCCGCCAGCAGGGTGCCGCCCGTGGCGAGCACATCATCGATCACCAACACGCGTGCGCCGGCCGGCAAGGCATCAGCGTGCACCTCAATGCTGTCCGTGCGGTACTCCAGGGTGTAATCCTGGCGCAGCACCTTGCCCGGCAGCTTGCCCGGCTTGCGCACCGGCACGAAGCCCACGCCCAGCACCCGCGCCATGGCCGCGCCGAGGATGAAGCCGCGCGACTCGATCCCCATCACTGCCTGCAGGTTGGCATCGCGCCAGGGCGCGACCATCGCATCGATGGCGGCCGCGAAATCCGGGCCGTCGGCGAGCAACGGCATGATGTCCTTGAACAGGATGCCCGGCTTGGGGAAATCGGCGATGTCGCGCAGGCGGCCGGCCCAGGCGGGCGTGGCGGAAGACTCGGTCATGGGTCTGGAAACAAACAGGGTGGCATAGGGTAAACGCTTCGGCGGGGGCTTGCAGATCCCCGGCATCAGGGCATTGCTGCGTTCCAGCCATGCGTTGATCCGCTCACCTCGAATTCGCACACCCGTGCGATAATCGCCCTAACTGGTTGTTCACCCCGCTTCCGCGATAAGCAGCGAAGCGACCAACGGTCCCCGCCACGCACGGCGCGCGCGGGCCTGCCCGGTGCCGGTCGGCACCGGATTTCCTGTAGAGGTTCATGCAACGTGGACAAGAACACGAAACCGTCGGCCCTGGGCCGCACACTGGTGGTCCTGCTTGGCATCGTGGTGATGCTGTTCGGGCTGTCGTTGCTGGTAGGCGGCGTCCGCCTGGTCCAGCTCGGCGGCAGCTGGTATTTCCTCCTGATGGGCGGCGCATCGCTGCTGGCCGGTCTGCTGCTGGTCCTGCGGCGGCCGATGGGCGCGGCACTGTACGCGGCCGCCTTCATCGCCACCGTGGTGTGGGCGTTGGCCGATGCCGGGCTGGAATTCTGGCCATTGGTCTCGCGATTGGTCATGCCGGCGGTGCTGGCGATGCTGGTGGCACTGGCCTGGCCGGCACTCAAGCGCAGCCGTGGGCAGTCCGCCGGGCGCTCGGCGTATGCCGTCGCGGCGCTGCTGCTGGTCGGTCTGCTGGGCACGGCGGTCTCCGCCTTCCAGCCGCGCCCGGTCGTCACGGCCCAGGGTGCACGCCCGGCCGTGGTGCCGGTGGCCAAGGGCAGCGAACAGCGCGACTGGATGCACTGGGGCAACACCACCGCCGGCACCCGCTTCGCCGCGCTGGACCAGATCACCCCGGCCAACGTGGCGCAGTTGCAGGTTGCCTGGACCGCGCACACCGGCGATGTGCCGCAGAGCGATGGCTTCGGCGCCGAAGACCAGCTCACGCCGCTGCAGATCGGGCAGACCCTGTACCTGTGCACGCCGCACAACCGGGTGATCGCGATGGATGTGGACAGCGGCCAGCAGCGCTGGGCGTTCGACCCCAAGGCAACCGCGCCGAACTGGCAGCGCTGCCGGGGGCTGGGCTACTTCGATGCCAGCCTGCCAGCGAGTGGCGCGCCCACCGTGGCGGCTGCCGCACCGTCCGAGACGGCTGCACCTGCAGCACCGCCGGCACCTGCAGCACCACAGGCACCCGCCGCTGCCGTGAGCGGCACAACGCCGGCGATCTGCGAAAAGCGGATCCTGATGACGTCCATCGATGCGCGCCTGTTCGCGCTGGATGCCACCACCGGCGCACCGTGCACCGATTTCGGCGACAACGGCGTGGTCGACCTCAAGCGCGGCATGGGCGAGATCAAGCCTGGCTTCTACACGCTCACTGCCGCGCCGCTGGTGGCCGGTGAGCTGGTGATCGTGGGCGGCCGCGTGGCCGACAACATCGAGGTCGGTGAGCCGTCCGGTGTGGTGCGCGCCTACAACGTGCGGACCGGTGCGCTGGCATGGGTGTGGGACCTGTCAAAGGAAACCCCGGACGTGCCGCTGGATCCCTCGATCCATTACACCCGGGCTACCCCGAATGTGTGGACCTCGATGGCCTATGACCCGCAGCTGGGCCTGGTCTATCTGCCCACCGGCAACACCACGCCGGACCAGTGGGCCGGCGAGCGCACCCCGCAGGATGACAAGTACAGCTCGGCGGTGGTGGCGCTGGATGTGGCCACCGGCAAAGAGCGCTGGGTCTACCAGACCGTGCATCACGATCTGTGGGATTACGACCTGCCCGCACAGCCGACCCTGACCGATGTGCCCGATGGCAAGGGCGGCACCCTCCCCGCCCTGCTGCAGATCACCAAGGCCGGGCAGGTGTTCATGCTCAACCGCGCCACCGGCCAGCCGATCACCGAGGTGCGCGACATCAAGGCGCCGCAGGGCAAGGCCGATGGTGAGCGCTACTCGCCGACGCAGCGGCTGTCGGTCGGGCTGCCGCAGATCGGTGCGCAGACCCTGACCGAATCGGACATGTGGGGCGCCACGCCGATCGATCAGATGCTGTGCCGCATCCAGTTCAAGGGCTTCCGCTACGAAGGCATGTTCACGCCGCCGGGTGAAGATCTGGCGCTGCAGTGGCCCGGTTCGCTGGGCGGCATGAACTGGGGCAGCGCATCGGTGGATCCGACCACCGGCTACCTGTTCGTCAACGACATGCGCCTGGGCCTGTGGACCAAGCTTATTCCGCGTGCGCAGATGACCGAGGGCGCAGGCGGCGTGGAAATGGGCGCGGCCTCGCAGACCGGCACGCCGTATGGCTCGCTGCGGGATCGCTTCCTCTCCAAGCTGGGCATCCCGTGCCAGAAGCCGCCGTTCGGCACGATGTCGGCGATCAACCTCGCTACCCACGCGCTGGTCTGGCAGGTGCCGGTCGGCACGGTGCAGGACACCGGGCCGATGGGCATCAAGATGCGCCTGCCGATTCCGATCGGCATGCCGACCCTCGGTGGTTCGCTGGCCACCCAATCGGGCCTGCTGTTCTTCGCCGGCACCCAGGATTACTACCTGCGCGCCTACGACAGCCGCACCGGCGAAGAAGTGTGGAAAGCCCGCATGCCAGTCGGCAGCCAGGGCACACCGATCACCTATGTGTCGCCCAAGACCGGCCGCCAGTACGTGGTGATTTCAGCCGGTGGCGCGCGCCAGTCGCCGGATCGCGGTGACTACGTGATCGCCTACGCGCTGCCGGCCACGCACTGAGCCCTGCGCGCCACGGTCCACCGACCGTGGCGCGGCGGCTTCGCTTCGCCGCGTGCAGCCCTTACCATGCACGATCACCGAGCACGAACCACCGCCATGTCTGCCGTACCTCCCAGCCGTCGTCCCAAGCGCGCCCCTGCCCCACCGCAGGATCGCGGGCTCAGCCACGAGTTGATGCAGCAGATCCAGGACAACCAGGGCGATCCGGATTTCATGACCTCCCTCGGCCGTGGCCTGGTGGTGCTCAGTGTGTTCTCGCAGCACCCGCGCGAAGTGACCATGTCGCAGATCAGCACCGAGACCGGCATCTCGCGCGCGGCCGTACGGCGCGTGCTGTACACGCTGGAGAAGCTGGGCTACGTGGGTGAACAGGGCCGCGGCTTCGTGCTGCTGCCGCGCGTGCTGGGCATAGGTGGCGCTTACGTCGCCTCCTCGTCGATGACTGCCGCCGCACAGCCCGTGCTGGATGCCCTTCGCGACGACCTGCATGAGTCCTGCTCGCTGGGTGTGCTCGACGGTGACGACGTGCTCTACGTCGCCCGCGCCGAAACCGTGCGGATCATGTCGATCGGCCTGCGTGCGGGCAGCCGCCTGCCGGCGTACTGCACCTCGATGGGCCGCGTGCTGCTGGCGGCATTGCCGCGCGACACTCTGGAAAGCTATCTGGAACGCAATCCGTTGCGCCCGCGTACCGAACGCACCGTCACCCGCATGGAGGACTTCATCGACCTGCTCGATCGCGTGCGCCGCGAAGGCGTCTCACTGGTGGACCAGGAGTTGGAAATCGGGCTCCGCTCGATCGCCGTGCCGGTGCATGCCCGCAATGGCACCGTGATGGGCGCGCTCAACATCGGCACCCAGGCCGGGCGGATCAGCCTGGGCGTGATGCAGTCGCAGCTGCTGCCGCGGCTGCGCGAAGCGGCGCAGCGCTTGGGCAACCTGCTGCACTGACGCCGTTCAGCCGGCCTGTTCGCCGGCCTGCTCTTCCAGGATCGGCTTGGCCAGCGCGAAGGCATGGTTGGCCGCCGGTACGCCGCAGTAGATCGCCGTCTGCAGCAGCGCTTCCTTGATCTCCTCCGGGGTCACGCCGTTGTTGCGTGCGGCGCGGATGTGCAGCTTGAACTCTTCGTCGTGGCCCAGTGCCACCATCATCACGATGGTCAGCAGCGAACGCGTATGCCGCGGCAGGCCATCACGGGTCCAGACCGTACCCCACGCGGTGCGCGTGATGAACGCCTGGAACTCCTCGGTGAAATCGGTGCGTGCCTGCAGCGAGCGCTCCACGTGCGCTTCGCCGAGCACGGCGCGGCGTACCGCCAGGCCAGCTTCGTAACGTTCCTGTTCGTCCATTGTGGGGTGCTCGTTCTGAGGTGGGGGCGTGCCGACCATCGGTGGCGCGCTAGCGAAGGTGGGTGGCGAGCGCTGCGGTGAACGCGTCGGCCGATTCGATGTTGCAGATGTGGCGCCCGGGCACCGCGATGGAATGGCCATCGGCCACGCCCTGCGCGATGGCGTCCAGATCCGCGGGCGGGCACACCGGGTCGTCATCGCCGGCGATCGCCAGCGTCGGCACTGTGATGCGCTCGAGTTGGTCACGGAAATCGGCCGTGGCCACGGCATGGCAGCAGCCAACGTAACCGCCCACCTCCGTCGCGACAAAGCGCTGCAGGATGTCCTCCACCACGGCGGGCCGCGCCTGGGCAAACACCGGGGTGAACCAGCGCTCGGCGGTTCCCTCGCGCAGCGGCAGCAGGCCATCGCGTTGCACCTGGGCAATGCGCGTGTTCCAGCTGTCCAGCGTACCGATCTTCGCGGCCGTGGCGGCCACCGTCAGCGTGCGCAGGCGCTCACCGGCATGCACACCCAGCCACTGGCCGGTCAGGCCGCCGATGGAGAGCCCGCAGAAATGGCTGCGCTGCACGTCCAGGTGATCCCACAGTGCAATGACGTCCGCGCCCAGCTCCGCCACGCTGTACAGACCGGGCGGTGTGCTGGACTGGCCATGCCCGCGGCGGTCGTAGCGCAGGATGCGGAACCGCGCCGACAACGCCTCGACCTGCCGGTCCCACATATGCAGGTCGGTGCCCAGCGAATTGCAGAACGTCAGCCAGGGCGCCGCGACCGGTCCATCGATGCGGTAATGCAGGCGGTGCGAGTCCAGCTCGAGAAACGGCATGCAACACTCCAGAAAAAAAGAAGGATCAACGCTGCGCCAGCACGCGGTCGATCCAGGTATCGGCCATGCCGCGCCAGCTCTCCGGCGCGAACAACGCATCCAGTTGCGTCGGCGACAGATGCGCGGTGACCTCGGGCATCTGCGCCAGTACCTCGCGCAAGTGCCGCGATCGGGCCAGCGCCTGGCGTGCGGCCTGTTCCACCAGCCCGTGCGCGGCGGATTTGCCCAGCGTCTCGGCCAACGTCACCGCCACCGCCTCGGCGTAGAGCAGACCGCCGTGGCTGTCCAGGTGCTCCTGCATGCGGGCACGGTCCAGCTGCAGCCCCTGCACCACCACGGTGACCTGGGCCAGGCTGCCGGCGCACAGCCGCACGATCTCCGGCACGGTTTCCCACTCGGCATGCCACTGCCCTGCGGCGCGCTCGTGCGGCTGCGGCATCGCCGCGAACAAGGTTGACACCAAGCCCGGCACCCGGCTGGCCGCAGCGATCGCCGCGACGCAGCCGACCGGGTTGCGCTTGTGCGGCATGGCGGAGGAACCGCCCTTGCCCTCAGCGGCCGGCTCGAACGCCTCGGCCACTTCGGACTGCATCAGCAGCACGATATCGGTGGCGATCTTGCCCAGCGTGCCGGTCAACAGGGCGAACACGCTGCCGAACTCGGCAACGCGGTCGCGCGCGGTGTGCCAGGGCAAGGCCGGCACCGGCAACTGAAGGTCCTGGCCCAGCGCCTGCGCCACGTCCAGGCCGCGCGTCTGCAACGACGCCAACGTCCCCGCGGCGCCGCCGAACTGCAGCACCAGCGTATCGGCACGCAACACCCTGAGGCGGCGCTGGCTGCGCTGCAGTGCATCGAGCCAGCCGGCCGCCTTCAGGCCGAAGGTCACCGGCACCGCCTGCTGCAGCAAGGTGCGCCCCGGCAGGCCGGTATCGCGTTCGGCATCGGCCAACGTCGCCAAGGCATCGCACAGCACCTGCAGACGGTCCTGCACCCACGCCGACGCGGTACGCAGCTGCAGCACCGCACCGGTGTCGATGATGTCCTGGCTGGTCGCGCCCCAGTGCACCCACCGCGCCGCCTTGGCACTGTCCCGCCCGACCTGCGCGGTCAGCGCCTTGACCAGCGGAATGGCCGGATTGCCGGCCAGCGCGGTTGCCCGGCCCAGCACCGGCACCTCGTACAACTCGGCCCGGCAGGCCGCTTCGATCGCACCCAGCGCGTCAGCGGGGATCACTCCACAGCGCACCTGCGCCCGCGCAAGCGCGGCTTCAACATCGAGCATCGCCTGCAGCCGCGCTGTGTCGGTGAACATCGCATCGACCTCCGGCGCACCAAACAGGCCACCGAGCAGGGAGTAGGAATCGCTCATCACGCGCCATCCATTCACAGTAGGAACCAGCTTACCCGCGCCGGGTCGGCGCGACGTGCAGGCCTGGATCAGTAATCGAAGAAGACCGTTTCGTGTTCGCCCTGCATGCGCACGTCCCAGTGGTACAGGCCATTGCCCTGCGCCTGTGCGATGAGGGTGGCGCGGCGCTCGGCCGGCACCAGCGCCAGGATCGGATCCTCGGCAGTGCCGGGCGCATCGCTGAAATACAGGCGCGCACTGGCTGCCCGCAACAGCCCACGCATGAAGACCAGCACCATCAGGTGCGGCGCCTGCGCCTGGCCGCTGGGCCCTGCCACGCTGCCGGGGCGCACGGTGGTGAAGGCGAAGCGCCCCTGCTCATCGGTCGGCACTCGGCCCCACCCGTCGAACGCCGGATCATGATCGGCATGCCGCGGGTCCTCCGGGTGCGCATAGATGCCCTGTGCATCGGCCTGCCAGATTTCCAGCACGGCATCGGAGACCGGTACGCCCAGGCCGTCGAACACCTGCCCCTGCACCTGCACGCGCTCGCCCTGCGCCTGGGCTGGTGCGATATCGGTGCGATACAGCGGTTCCAGGCCCAGACGGTAGTACGGGCCCACGGTTTGCCACGGAGTGGATTGGAAACTCATCTGCTTACTCCCACACGGTCATCTTGCGACCACGCAAGACGATGTCGAAACGATAGCCCAGCGCGAATTCGTTCTCGGTGTTTTCCCAATCGAACGAAGACACCATGCGCGCACGCGCCTTGGCATCGTCCACGCAGTTGTAGATCGGATCGAACTCCAGCAGCGGATCGCCGGGGAAGTACATCTGCGTGACCAGACGCTGGCCGATGCCTTCGCCATGCAGCGAAAAATGGATGTGCGCCGGCCGCCACGCGTTGAAGTGGTTGCGCCACGGATACGCGCCCGGCTTGATGGTGGTGAAGCGGTAACGGCCGTGTTCGTCGGTGAGCACCTGGCCGGTGCCGATGAAGTTGGGGTCCAGCGGTGCGTCGTGCTGGTCGCCCCTGTGCAGGTAACGGCCAGCGGCGTTGCACTGCCACACCTCGACCACGCGGTTGCGGACCGGGCGGCCGTTCTCATCCAGCACACGGCCACTGACCACGATGCGCTCGCCCAGCGGCTGGCCCTTGAAGCCGGCGGTCAGATCGGCCGCATGCTTGCCCAGGGTGATGCGGTCCAAGGTGGGGCCGGTCACTTCGGACAAGGTGGCCGGGATCCGGATCGGATCGCGACCCGGGCCGCGCAGGCGCGTGGACGCATACGGCAGATGGATGCGGTCCGGCTGGGAGCCGGGATACGGCCTGCGGTAACCGCGCAGGTCAGTGGGATCGCTCATGGCGTACTCCGATTGGCGGGCGGCCGGAAGACCGCGGCTGTGGTGCTACGGCACGCTGCCACGCGAGGGCGACAGCGGCCGTGAAGCGGAAGATGGGAAAGCGAATTCAGACGCGCTCGATCGCCAGCGCCACACCCTGGCCGACACCGATGCACATGGTGGCCAGGCCACGTCGGCCACCGCTGGCCTCCAGCTGGCGCAGCAGCGTGAGTGCGAGCCGCGCACCGCTCATGCCAAGCGGATGACCGATCGCGATGGCGCCGCCGTTGGCGTTCACGTGCGCGGAATCGTCGGCGAGCCCGAACTCGCGCAGGCAGGCCAGCCCCTGCGAGGCGAACGCCTCGTTGAGTTCGATCGCGTCGAAATCGGCGATGCCCAGCCCGAGCCTGGCCAGCAGGCGCCGGGTGGCCGGCACCGGGCCCATGCCCATGATCGCCGGCTCCACGCCCGCGCTGGCAAAGCCAAGGATGCGCGCACGCGGGGTCAGGCCCAGCGCCTGTACCTGCGCACCGGAGGCCAGCAGCAGCGCGGCCGCCCCATCGTTGATGCCCGAGGCATTGCCGGCGGTGACGGTACCCGGCTGACGGAACAGCGGCTTGAGCTTGCCCAGCGCCTCGATCGTGGTATCGGCACGCGGGTGTTCGTCGTGCTCCACGCGCACGCTTTCGCCGCGCTTGCGGCCCGGTGCATCGACCGCGACGATCTCGCCCTCGAAGAACCCGCGCTGCTGGGCTGCGGCGGTGCGCTGCTGGCTGCGCAGCGCGAATGCATCCTGGTCCTCGCGCGAAATCGCGTAGCGCTCGGCAACGTTCTCCGCGGTCTGGCCCATGGTGTCCACACCGTGCAGCTCTCGCAGCCTCGGGTTGATGAAGCGCCAGCCCATGGTGGTGTCCTCCAGGGTCTGATCACGGGCGAACGCGGCACCCGGCTTGCCCATCACCAGCGGCGCGCGCGACATCGATTCGACCCCGCCGGCAATGGCCAGCCCGAGCTCGCCGGCGGCGATACCGCGGGCCACCGTGCCGATCGCATCCAGGCCCGAGCCACACAAGCGGTTGACGGTGCTACCCGGCACGCTGACCGGCAAGCCGGCCAACAGCAGGCTCATCCGCGCCACGTTGCGGTTGTCTTCGCCGGCCTGGTTGGCGCAGCCCAGGTACACCTCCTCGATCAATGCCGGGTCCAGCTGTGGGTGACGCGCCAGCAGCGCCTTGATCGGCAGCGCGCCCAAGTCGTCGGCACGGATGCCGGACAGCGCACCGGCGTAGCGGCCGATCGGGGTGCGGATACCATCGACGATATAGATGTCCTGCAGGCTCATGTCAGGCTCCTTCACTCATCTGCAGCGGCAGGCCGGTCAGCTCGCGCAGCTGCGCCAGCGTCACCCCGTCGACCATCTCCAGCACGGTCGCGCCGTCCTTGCCGAGATCGAACACGGCGACATCGGTATAGACCCGAGAGACGCAGCGCAGGCCGGTCAGCGGATAGCTGCACTCGGCCACCAGCTTGCTCTGCCCTTGTTTGGTGAGCAGGTCCATCATCACGAACACCTGCTTGGCACCGATGGCCAGATCCATCGCGCCGCCTACCGCCGGAATCGCATCGGCCGCGCCGGTGCTCCAGTTGGCCAGGTCGCCCTGCGCCGATACCTGGAACGCACCGAGCACGCAGATGTCCAGGTGGCCGCCGCGCATCATCGCGAAGGAATCGGCATGGTGGAAATAGCAACCGCCGGTGAGCAGCGTCACCGGCTGCTTGCCGGCGTTGATCAGGTCCGGATCTTCCTGACCGGGTGCCGGCGCAGGGCCCATGCCCAGCAGCCCGTTCTCCGACTGCAGGAAGATTTCCTTGTCGGCAGGGAGGAAGTTGGCCACCGTGGTCGGCAGCCCGATGCCCAGATTGACGTAGGCACCTTCAGGGATGTCACGCGCAACGCGCGCGGCCATCTCATCGCGGCTGAGGCGGTTCATGCGCGGTCTCCTGCGGTGGTCGACGCGGGGAGTTCGACCACCCGCTGCACGAAGATGCCCGGGGTCACCACCGCCTCGGGATCGAGTTCACCCAGAGGCACGACCGACTCTACCTGGACGATCGCACAGCGCGCGGCCATCGCCATCAGCGGGCCGAAATTGCGCGCGGTCTTGCGGTAGACCAGGTTGCCCCAGCGGTCGCCGTGGTGTGCCTTGATCAGCGCGAAGTCGGCATGCAGCGGATACTCGAGCACGTAATGGCGGCCGTCGATCTCGCGGGTTTCCTTGCCCTGCGCAAGCTCGGTGCCATAGCCGGTGGGGGTGAAGATCGCCCCCAGCCCCGAGCCGGCCGCATGGATGCGCGCGGCCAGATTGCCCTGCGGCACCAGCTCCAGTTCGATCTCACCGGCGCGGTAAGCCGCATCGAAATGCTGCGAATCGGACTGGCGCGGGAACGAGCAGATGATGCGGCGCACCCGCTTGTGCTGGATCAGCGCAGCCAGCCCGCTGTCGCCGTTGCCGGCGTTGTTGTTGATGATGGTCAGCCCGCGCGCGCCCTGCGCGATCAAGGCATCGATCAGCGCATCAGGCATGCCGGCGGTACCGAACCCGCCGATCATCACTGTTGCGCCGTCGTGGATATCGGCCACCGCTGCGTCAGCGCTGGCCACGGTCTTGTCGATCACTGCATTGCTCCTTGCCACGCACTGCGATGCGCGGCCACGTGCGGGAAGACTCTGGAAGGGACCATGGTGCGGAGCGCGCTCAGCGCGGTCAATCCGATATTCGGCCACTTGATTCGATAATCGCACATCATTGCGGTTCTCCCGGCCGGCTCAGGTACGCGTCTGGCCAACGCCGACGCGCAGCCCCAGGCAGGCCCACGCGGCCAGGGCCAGCGGCAGCGCGCACAGCACGTACAGTGCCGCGGGCGACCAGCCCGCATCGACGAGCAGGCCCACGCTCAACGGCGAAAGAATCGCACCGACGCGCCCGATCCCGATCGCCCAGCCGAGCCCGGTGGTGCGCACGTCCGCCGCGAACACCACCGGCGCGGCGGCATACAGGCCGGCCATCGCGCCGAACAACGCCGCGCCGATCACGAAGGCGATCGGGAACGCGATCTCCAGACGGGTGTTGAAGCCGGCGAACAGCAGCATCGCCAGCATGGCCAGCACCAGGCTGGCGGCAGTCAGCCGCGACAGCGCCCAGCGCGAAGCGAGCCAGCCGAACAGGCTGCCGCCGACGATGCCGCCCAAGTTGAGCAGCACGCCACCGGTGATGCCCTGCTGCGCCGAGACCCCGGCGGACACCAGCAGCTTCGGCGTCCAGCTGAGCACGAAGTAGAACGCGAACATGTGCAGGAAGAAGGCCATCGCGATCAGCACCGCCACCCGGCGCAGGTCACCCACGAACAGCGCCGCGTACCCTTTGCGGCCGTCGGCGCGCACGGGCACCGGCGGCAGTGCCTGCAGGGTCGGCATGCGCATGCGGGCCAGCAGGGCATTGAGCCGCGGCAACGCATCCTTCGGCCGGCGCGCCACCAGGAAATCCAGCGATTCGGGCAGGCACGCCAGCACCAGTGGAATGCACAGCAGCGAGGCACCGGCACCGATCAGGAACACGCTGTGCCAGCTGAAATGCTGGAGCATCCACGCCGCCAGCAGGCCGCCGAGGGTGGCCCCGATGGGATACCCGGTCGCCTGCATCGCCACCGCCGTGCTGCGCCATTTCGCATTGGCATACTCGGCCGTGATCACCCCTACCCCGGCCAGCATGCCGCCAATGCCGATGCCGGTGAACACACGCAGTGCGGCAAGCTGCCAGGCGTTGGCAGCCAGCGCGGATGCGGCCATGCCCACAGTCAGGATCACCAGGCAGAGCATGATCATCGGCCGGCGGCCCCAGCGGTCGGCCAGCGGTGCGAGCAGGAACGAGCCCGGCGCCATGCCGACCAGACCGGCGCTGAGCATGATGCCCAGCACCTTGCCCGACAGCCCCCAGTCGGCCGATACGTGCGGCGCGGTGAACGCCATCACCATCACATCGAAGCCATCAAGCATGTTCAACAGCACGCAGATCGCGATGGCGGTCCACTGGAAGGGACTCATCCGCTCGAGCACGAGCGGGGAAGCGGAGGTGGCGGCATGGCTCATACAAGGATCCTGCGACAACGTGATGCGAAAGATGTCCGGCGGGGAGGTCTCAGCGACCGGCCTGGCTGGAGGCATGGATGACCTGGAGCACCGACTGCAGCTGTTCGACCTCGACCTGGCCCGGGGCCGAAGGCGTGCCGATCATGCCGAAGGTCAGCGCCTGGCCGAACGTCTCACCGGCCAGCCGCGAGACCACACCGGTGCCGCCCATGGACATGGTCAGCAGGGGCTTGCTGCTGCGCTGGCGCACCTGCCAGGTGGCCTCCAGCAGGGTGAGTACGTCGCCGGCGTCCTGCGGCATTACTGCGATCTTCAACACATCCGCGCCCATCGTGTCCTGCCGCAGCAGCCGCGCGATGATCTCTTCGCGGGCGGGCGTGGCGTGGAAGTCGTGGCTGGACATCACCACCTTCACTCCGGCCTTGTGCGCCTGCGCGACCAGCGCCGCGACCCGGGCCGGATCACGGAACATTTCCACGTCGATCAACTGGGCGAAGTCACCGTGCAGCAGCGTGCTGTACAGCGCCGCGTAGTCTGCATCGCTGATCGGCTTGCTGCCGCCTTCGGCCTGGGTACGGAAGGTGACGATCATCGGCTTGCCGTTCAGCGTGCGCGCGATGCGCTTGCCGAGCGCGACCAGCGCCGTGCCATCGGTGGCGATGTCCAGGTAATCGATGCGCCATTCGGCCAGGTCGGTGGAGGGGCTGGCGGCGATCGCCGCGGCCTGCTGCAGCGCCAGTTCGGCGGTGGCGCCGGTGATCGGCACGATGGTGCGAGGCGCGCCTTCGCCGATGCGCAGTGCACCGACCTGCAACGGCGTCACCGCCGGCGGGGCGGCCTGTGCAACGGATGCCACGCCGCCCAGCACGGCGGCCAACAGATAGGGAGTGAGCGCGCGCATCAGAAGGTGACCTTGGTCTGTACACCCAACGCCCAGGCGTTGTCGGTGCGGGTATAGGCGAACGTGCCGGGATTGACGATGTACTGCACGTCCGGGCGGATCATCAGCCAGGGCGTGACCTGGATGCTGTAGGACAGTTCGAACAGTTCTTCGGCCTGGCTGAGCTGGTACAGCGGCGAATCGCCCGGTACGCCCATGCCGATGAGATCGGCGCGGCGCGCATCGACCAGGCGACGATTGATGTCCGCACCGACGTAACCCAGCGCGATGCTGTCCTGCGCCCGTGAGCCGATGCCCTGGTAGACGCCACCCAGCGCGTACCAGCGGCGGATCTGCGCGGTATCGGTATCGGACACCATGTACTGCGCGAACGCGGTCAGCCCGCGCTGCGGATCACCGGCTTCGCGGGTCAGGCGCTGCTCGGCCAGCACGTAGGCGCCGTGGCGTCCCGTGGTCGGCGAGGTATCCAGGCCACGCTGATTGACCCGCGAGGTGTCGTAGTAGCCGCCGAACTTGTACACGCCCGGATGGGTGCCGCCCTTGTCCGGCGTCCAGGTCACTTCCAGCGGGAACAGCGAGCCGGTGGTGCCCGACACGAACGGGCGGAACGCGTTGCGTTCGATGTTGCCGCCGAGGTTCGGGTTGACCTGGAACCACCCGGTGCGCACGTTCAACGCCGGGCTGACCTGCTGGGCCACTTCACCGCCCCAGCGTGCCGTGGGGTAGTTGTACCAGCCGCTGTTGCCGGACATCGCCAGCGGATGCGCGCAGAAGGCCGCATTGACGAAGTGGGTCAGCAGGCTGTGCAGGCCGAACTGGTTGCCCATCGCGTAATAGCCCAGCTTGAAATACGACTGGCCGACGTTGAAGGTCTGGTCGTAGCTGGCTTCGGTGAGGCGGGTGTACTGGCCACCGTAGGCTTCCTGGATCGGAAAGCGGTTGCCGACCAGATCGGCCGAGGTGCTGTTGCCGCGGCGGTCATTGAGCGTGACGTGGAATGCACCGCCGCTCCAACCGGCCAGCGTGCCCATGTCCAGGTCCACGCCCACGCGCACCTGTTGGGCATAGCGCGCGCCGGTGCGGCCGTAACCGCCGTCGACCACCCCCATCGCTTCGCCGACATAGTCGCCGCGGAACCGGATGCCGCGTTCATCCAGCGAGGTGCGGGTGCCGCCCCAATCGCCGGTCAGGGTGGTGCCGTCGTAGCGGTTGGCGGACTGCGCGGCGGCCAGCGCCGGGCACAGCAGCGCCGTGGCGACCAGCGTGGACAGGGAGGTTCGGATCAGGACGGCCATGGGCATCACTCGAAGGGGGATCAGCGCAGCGACAGCGGTGCGCTGAGAGGCGACGTCGCGCCCAGCGCGGAGGTCGCAGTGGCGGTCACGGTGGCGATGTCAGCCGCTTCGCCGGTGGTCGGCAACGCCAGCGTGAAGCGGCCTTGCCCTTGTGCATCGGTGATCGCCTCGACAGTGCCGAGCAGGCGTTCGGCTTCGCCACCATGCGCGGCGCGGTTGCCGAAGAGCTCCAGCTGATAGCGCTGCGCTGGCATGCCCTGGAAGACACCCTGCACCGTGCGCGCTGCACCGTTGCCCTGCACTGCCTGCAGCGTCGGGGCGGTCTGGCCGAGATTGGGGGCCGGTTGACACTCGGCCGGCCCCGGCGCGGTACAGATGCGCGCACGCTTGGCCGGATCGTTGTCCACCCCGCGCCCGCGCGAGCCCACGAAGTTCGCATGTTCCAACCCGGGTACGCCGAATACGATGGCCCCGCGCGGCTGGCCCTGGGCGCAGGCACCACCGGCCTCACAGCGCTCGATTTTCAGCCCGTTGTCGAAGATCCGGTTGGCGCTGAAACGATTCGGTGCGCTGACCGGTTGCGGTCGCACTGCGATGCCGATGCCGTTGCCGGTGATCGTGTTGCCATCCACCACATTCCCGCTGCCGGTGATGCTCAGGCCGATCGAATTGCCAGTGAACGTGTTGGCCGCGATGTAGTTGCGGTTGCCCCAGTTGATCTGCAGGCCATCGGAGTAATCGACGAAACGGTTGCGCACCACGGTATTGTCGTTGCCCCACAGAATCTCGATGCCCTGCGAAGGTTCGGGATTGGCGGCGGTGGACTGGAACAGGTTGTCGGCCACCAGGTTCCAGGCAGCGCCGCGGGTCAGCTCCAGCCCATCGCCGTTGTCCACGAACTGGTTGCGCACGATCCGGTTGTGCACCGTGGTGGTGGCGGTGGACTGGCCCTTGCCGTCATCGCCGGTGAGCATGATCCCGGCACCGCCCTTGTTGGCGACGATCCGGTTGTCATGGATCTCGCTGTGGCTGCTGCGGTTGATCAGCACGCCGATGCAGAAATTGCGGATCTCCAGCCCGGTCAGTTCGACGCCGCGGGTGTCACGCAGCACCAGCCCCGGCAGGGTGGTGGTACGCACGTTGGTGCCGGACTGGCCGGGCTCGGCCCCCGGGCAGGCATCGGTGCCGGTGCCGGTGACATAGGCCGAGCCGTCGATGGCGACGTACTGCCCATCGAGCGCCCACGGCGTGCCGACGATCTGCACCGGCCCGACAATCTCCGGCAGCGGCGTGGTCGGACGGATCACGTACGGCGCGTTGCCCACCGCGGCAATCTCGATCCGGTAGCGCCCGGGTGCCTGGTTGGCGGTGCTGATCGCCCAGCGCAACGAGCCCGGGTTGGCATCATCGGCATAGCGCTCCACCTTCAGCACCTCCAGTGGCGTGCGCGCAGGCTCGGCCTGGAAGGCCTGTGCCAGCGACGGCAGCACGGCAAGCAGGGACAGGGAAACAGCAGACAGACGGCAACGCATGCGCATACTCCGCACAGGGAAGGGAACTCCTGCGGTCTTCCCCTGCACCTGGCTTCAGTACCGTTTCGGCACCGCCCTCGCCCGCCAGAGGTGGATCGCTTGGAACGGGATTGAAAGTAGGTTTATCGCACTGCACCATTCAAGTGCGTTTATCGACTATGCGTGCGATTATCGAACATCGGCCCTACGACCATTGTCGTAGAAGCAGGCACGACGATGCCTGCGGCCGTGCCGCAACGGGGCTGTACCCATGCATTCAACGGTGAAAACGTCCGATGGCGGGCGGCAACCAGGGCAGCGCCCGCAATGTTCTACGAGCTGCAGGACAGCATCGAGCAGCCGGCCTTCACACGCGCCCACTCGGGCCGCTTGGCCGCGAAGTGTTCGCGCCCCGGCTGCGTTTCATACGGCCGCCGCAGCACCTCCAGCAGCGTATGCACGCCGCTCAGGTCGCCCTGCTCCGCCTGCTCGATCGCCTCCTGGGCGAGCCAGTTGCGCAGCACGTAAACCGGATTGGCCCGGCCCATCTGCTGCTGACGCGCGTTTGCACTCAGGCCATCGCCGCGCAGGCGCACCGCGTACTGCTGCAGCCATGCCTGCAGCGACGGCAGCACCGCGTCGCGACGGGCCGGGCTGTAGAACGCCTCCTCCAGCACCGCCACGGAAGGCGATGCGGGATCGAGCGCCATCAGCCCACGGAAGGCCAGGGTCATGTCCATCTCGCCCTCGTGCAGAATCTCCAGCCACGCCGCCATCAACGCCACGTCGTCATCGCGGCAGGTGTCCAGCCCCAGCTTCGCGGCGATGTCGGCGCGCTCGCAGTCCGCGTGCACCTGCTGGAAACGCGCCAGCCCGTCATGCAGCGGGGTGACATCCTCGAACAGCGGTGCCAATGCCTGCGCCAGCCGGGTGAGATTCCAGTACGCCACCTGCGGCTGCGTGCCGAAACGATAGCGTCGGCCCTGCGCGTCGGTGGTGTTGGGGGTCCACTCCGGATCGTAGTCCTCGACCCAGCCATACGGGCCGTAATCGATGGTGAGCCCGAGAATGGAGAGGTTGTCGGTGTTCATCACCCCGTGCACGAAGCCGACGCGCATCCAGTGCGCGACCAGCACCGCGGTGCGTTCGCAGATCTCGGCGAACCAGCGTGCATGGCGCGCCTCGCCCGCCTCTGCCAGCGCAGGAAAATCGCGCGCGATGCAGACATCGGCCAACTGCCGCAGCAACGTCGTGTCACCGCGCGAGGCCGGCAGTTCGAAGCTGCCGAAGCGGATGAACGACGGCGCGACGCGACACACGATCGCGCCGGGTTCGGCTTCAGGATGACCGTCGTAGAACATGTCGCGCACGACGGCATCGCCGGTGCCGACCAGACTCAGCGCGCGCGTGGTCGGCACGCCTAGGTGATGCATCGCTTCACTGCACAGGAACTCGCGGATGGACGAGCGCAGCACCGCACGCCCGTCGGCGCCCCGCGAGTACGGTGTGCGCCCGGCGCCCTTCAACTGCAGCTCCCAATGCGCACCGTCCGGGGTGAGCAGCTCGCCCAGCGAGATCGCACGGCCATCGCCGAGCTGCCCCGCCCAATGGCCGAACTGATGGCCACCGTAGTTGGCCGCCCACGGTGCCATCCCGGCATACAGCGCATTGCCGCCGAACACCCGCGCGAAATCCTCGCTCTCGATCAGGTCCTCGCCCATGCCCAGCAGCGTGGCCACCTCAGGCGAGTACGCCAGCAGCCGTGGCGCGGCAACCGGCGTCGGCATGACCGAGGACCACGCGGCCTCCCGCACCTCGCGCACGCGCGGGCCGGTTTCCGGGTCGCCGGGCAGGTCACGGATGAAACGGTTGTCGAAACGCAGGGGCTGGGTGCTCATAGGCATGAAATGGGGGCAGACCGGCTGCCCCGCAAGTTCAGCGCGAACCGCCGCCGAGGTTCAACGGACCGCCGCGCTCCACCGCACGCTGGTACGCCGGGCGCTGCTCGATCCGGGCCAGGTACGCCTGCAACCGTGGGTAGGCGGTCATGTCGCCACCGCGCGCGGCGGCGGCCTGGATCGGGAAGCTCATCTGGATATCGGCAGCGGTGAAGCGTTCCCCGGCAAACCACGGCGACTGGCCGAGCTCGCGTTCCATCCAGTCCATGTGCAGCTTCACCTGAGGACGCACGAAGCCGTTCAGCGCCTTGTCGGCAATGGAGCGCGCGATCGGCTTGGCGAAGAACGGCATCGGCGCGTTGCGCAGCCGCGAAAACACCAGCGTCATCACCAGCGGCGGCATCGCCGAGCCTTCGGCGTAGTGCATCCAGTAGCGGTAACGCACCCGTTCGGGGGATTGGGCCGGCATCGGCTCGGGCGAGAGCTGGCGGCCGCTGTCGTAGCGGTCGGCGAGGTATTCCAGGATCGCGCCGGATTCAGCCAGGACCAGCGCATCGTCCTGCAGCACCGGCGATTTTCCCAGCGGGTGCACGTCGCGCAGCGCCTGCGGTGCCAGCCACGTCTTGGGATCGCGCTGGTAGTTGACGACCTGGTACGGCAGGCCCAGTTCTTCGAGCATCCACAACACGCGCAGCGAGCGCGAGTGGTCCAGATGGTGCACCTTGATCATCGAGGGTTCCGCAGGGTCAAAGCGGCATCGTAACCGGGCGGCCGGCACGATGACGTCTTCAACGTGTTCTGCGGTGGCAATGCCCGAATGCCGCCCAATAAAAAACGCCGGAAGCTTTCGCTTCCGGCGTTTTAGGCGACCTTACGGTTGCGGGGGGTCGATTAGACCGCCTGCACCTGGTCAGCCTGCATACCCTTCTGGCCCTGCACGGCGACGAAAGTCACCTTCTGGCCTTCCTGCAGCGACTTGAAGCCGGTGCCCTGGATCGCGCGGAAATGCACGAAGAGGTCCGGGCCGCTTTCCGGGGTGATGAAGCCGAAGCCCTTGGCGTCGTTGAACCACTTCACGGTGCCCTGCTGACGATCAGACATGTACTAACTCCTGAAACAATAGTTGAAATAATCGCGGCCGCCGCGTATCGGAGCCGAGACTGAGTTGCAGGCGTTGGTAAAGCGGATCGATGAGCAGATCGTGAGATCAACTGCACCAGGCCACGATTCACGGTGACCCTAGCAAACACAGTGTGGGTGACGATACTCGTGTTTTACCGAAAAAGCGATAGCTGGTTGATTCAGCCATCCTCCCCCTCCCGCCTGACAGGACAAGGGGTCGGGCGATCCTACACGAAATCGCACCCCCCATTCAGATTTTTCCTACCTTAAGATCAGCAAAATGACAGATGCCCCGACCCCTAAAGTTCACATCTGGGTGGACGCCGACGCCTGTCCGGCGGTCATCAAGGAGATCCTGTTCCGGGCCGCCGAGCGTGCCGGGATCGAGATGACCCTGGTCGCGAACCACTGGTTGCGGACCCCTCCGTCCCGTTTCATCCGCTCGATCCAGGTTCCACCGGGCCTGGATGTGGCCGACAGCGTGATCGTCGAACGGGTCCAGCCAGGCGATCTGGTCGTCACGCAGGACATCCCACTGGCGGCCCTGGTGCTGGACAAGAAGGCCGTCGCATTGAACCCGCGCGGCGACCTGTACACCCCGAACAACATGGCTGAGCGGCTGTCGATGCGCAATTTCATGGAAGAACTGCGCGGCTCCGGCGTTCAGACGGGCGGACCGGCGCCCCTGCACGCGCGCGACAAGCAGGCCTTCGCTGCGCAGCTGGACCGCTGGCTGGCCAAGCGTTCAGGCTGAAGGATCAATCCACAGTTCCAGGCAGCCGGCCAGCGGCCGGCTCTACAGATGTAGCGACAGCCCGCTGGTGAACGTGCGCCGCTCCCCGGTCAGCGGGTCATCGAACGTCAATTCCCTCGCCAGCAGTTGCAGCGGCGCGTCCGCCGGCGCATCGGCGAGCAGCTCCGGGTACAGGTCGTCCCCCAGGATCGGCGCACCCAGTCCCGCCATGTGCACGCGCAACTGGTGCTTGCGGCCGCTGACCGGGTGCAGCCGGTAGCGCCAGACCGGTCCAGTGCCGTCGATCACCTCGATGCGGGTCCTGGCATTGGGCTCACCGGGCACCTCGGCCATGCGGAAGAACGGCTCGCCGGGGACCAACCGCGTATGGCGCTCCAGCGGGAACGCCCGATCCGGCAGCGGCGGTGCCAGGGACTCGTACACCTTCTCGATGCGCCGCTCGCGGAACAGGCGCTGGTAGGCATCGCGGGTATCGGGCCGGGTCGAGAACAGCACCAGCCCGGCGGTCAGCCGGTCCAGGCGGTGCAGCGGCACCAGGTCGCGGTTACCGGTGCGCGCCACCAGCCGCGCCAGCAACGTCTCGCGCACGTAGCCGCCGGCAGGGGTAACCGGCAGGAAGTGCGGCTTGTCGGCCACCAGCAGGTGCGCGTCCTGATCGACGATGGCCTCCACGAACGGAATCACCGGCTCATCAGCCACTTCACGGAAGTACACGATCTCCAGCCCCACCTGCCAAGCCTGATCCGGCGCGAGCGCCCTGCCCTGCGCGTCCTGCACCCGCCCCCGGGCGAAGCGGTCCGCCCACTGCGCGCGGTCGATGCGCGGAAAGCGCGCACACAGCCCCTCCAGCAGGCTTGGCCAGTCGCCGGGGGGCAACTGCAGGCGGCTGGGTGCGGGGGCAGCGAGGATCGGATCGGACGGGCTCATGGCGAACCATTATCATGGCGCTCTTTGTTTCAGGTATCCCCATGGCCCTCACCGCCACCATCCGCAAGGCCGAACTGCAGATCAGCGACATGGATCGCGGCTATTACGCCAGCCATACGCTGACGCTGGCCCAGCACCCGTCCGAGACCGACGACCGCCTGATGGTGCGCCTGCTCACCTTCGCCCTGAACGCCGATGACCGGCTGGAGTTCGGCCGCGGCCTGAGCGTGGACGACGAGCCGGACCTGTGGCGCCGCGATTACACCGGCGATGTCGAGCTGTGGATCGAACTGGGCCAGCCCGACGAGTCGCGCCTGCGCAAGGCCGCCGGCCGCGCGCGCGCGGTGCAGCTGGTCACCTACGGCGGCCGCGCCGCCGATATCTGGTGGGACCGCAACGCCTCCGCGCTGAAGAAGCTGTCCACGCTGGAGGTCATGGACCTGCCGGGCGAGTTCGTCACCGAATGGGGCGCGCAGATTGAACGCACGATGCAGTGGGACGTGCAGATCCAGGACGGCGAAGTGCAGTTGACGTCCGACAAGGCGCAGCTCAGCGTCATCCCCACCTGGCGCAAGCAGAAGCCGCAGGCGTGAGTGTGATCCGCTGTGATGTGCTGGTCATCGGGGCCGGCGCTGCCGGACTGATGTGTGCGATGACCGCAGGCAAACGCGGGCGCCTGGTGCAGGTGATCGACCATGCCAACAAGGTTGGCAAGAAGATCCTGATGTCCGGCGGCGGGCGCTGCAACTTCACCAATACCGGCACCACGGCGGCCAACTTCCTGTCGGCCAATCCGCACTTCTGCAAATCCGCGCTCGCCCGCTATACGCCGTGGCATTTCATCGAGATGGTGGAGCGGCACGGCATCGCGTATCACGAAAAAGAGCTGGGCCAGCTGTTCTGCGACATCTCCTCCAAGCAGATCGTGAAGATGCTGGTGGACGAATGCCGGGCCGCCGGGGTGCAGATCCGCACCGACTGCGGGGTGCAGAAGGTGGAGCGCGGCGCGGACGGCTTCCACGTGCACACCGCGCAGGGGCACTTCCATGCCGCCTCGCTGGTGGTGGCCACCGGTGGCCTGTCGATTCCGAGCATGGGCGCCACCGGCTTCGGCTATGAGCTGGCCCGCCAGTTCGGCCATGAAGTCCTGCCGACCCGCGCCGGGCTGGTGCCGCTGACGCTGAGTGGCAAGCACCAGGAGCGCTTCAATGACCTCAGCGGGGTGGCGCTGCCGATCACGGCGCGCTGCAACGAGGTCGAGTTCCGTAATTCCATGCTGATCACCCACCGCGGCATCAGCGGCCCGGCGATCCTGCAGATCTCCTCCTTCTGGCAGCCCGGCGATGAACTGCGGCTGGACCTGCTGCCCGGCCAGGACGCGCTGGCCTGGCTGCGCCGGATGAAGGCCGAGCGCGGTGCCGCCGAGCTGCGCACGGTGCTGTCGGAGGTGCTGCCGCGCCGGTTGGCGCTGCGCCTGTGCGAGCACTGGCTGCCGGACCGGCTGGTGCGCCAGATCGACGAGCCCCAGCTGCGCCAGGCCGCGGAAGTACTGCAGAATTTCCCGCTGGTGGCCAGCGGCACCGAGGGCTACCGTACCGCCGAGGTGACGCTGGGCGGGGTCGACACCCGCAAGGTGTCCTCCAGTACCTTTGAATCGCAGCTGGTTCCCGGCCTTCACTTCATTGGGGAAGTGCTGGACGTGACCGGCTGGCTGGGGGGCTACAACTTCCAGTGGGCGTGGGCCTGTGGCCATGCCGCGGGCAGCGTGGCCTGAGCCGGAACGAACGTTCCGTGATCGGCTACCGTTTGCCGCATGGACGTAGTCACACGCATCGTGTATCAAGTTTGCAGTCCGGGGAGTAGTGAATGCAGAACGCGAATGACATGACGGTCCGCCTGCTGATCGTGGACGACAGCGGCGAGAACGCCGAGACCATCGTCAGCACGCTGCGCAACAGCGGCATCGCGGTGCGCCCGATGCGCCCGCAGCACAGCGAGGAACTGGCCCAGGCACTGGGCACCCAGCCGATCGACCTGGTGCTGGTCGCCGCCGCGCAGAGCATCCCGCTGCTGCAGGTGACCCAACAGATCGCGGCCAGTGGCAAGGACATCCCGATGATCCTGCTGGCCGAATCGATCGATGAGAACGAGTGGGTCGAGGCCGGCGCCAACGGCATCCGCGCCATCGCCCTGCGCCACCGCCCCGAGCACCTGCTGGCGGTGGTCCGCAACGAATGGACCGATCTGCACGCGCGCCGCGGGCTGCGCCGGATCGAGGCGCAGATGCGCGAGACCGAGCGCCGCTGCGATGCGCTGATCTCGTCCTCGCGCGACCCGATCGCCTACATCCACGAAGGCATGCACATCCGGGCCAACGAGGCCTACCTGGAGATGTTCGGCTACGAGACCTTCGACGATGTGGAAGGCATTTCGCTGCTGGACATGGTCGCCCCGCAGCACGTGGACGGCTTCAAACAGCTGCTCAAATCCATGAGCAAAGGCGATGCCCCACCACCGCAGTACCAGGTGGACGCGCGCAACCAGGACGGCGCTGTGTTCGCCGCGACCATGGAGTTCACCCAGGCCAGCTACGAGGGCGAATCCTGCCTGCAGGTGGTGTTCCGCCGGCGCATGGAGTTCGATCCCGAACTGGCGCGCGAGGTCGAGGACCTCCGCCAGCGCGATCAGGTCACCGGCCTGCTCAACCGCCCGACCTTCATGCTGCATGTCGAGAATGCCGTGGCCCAGGCCGGCCGCAGCGAGGGCCAGTTCGGCCTGCTGCTGATCGAACCGGACCATTACGCGCGCCTGCTGCCGGAGATCGGGCTGGACTCGGCCGATGCGCTGATCGGCGCCCTCGCCCGCGTGCTGGCCCAATCGGTTGGCGACACCGCGCAGGTGGCCCGCTTCGGCGAACACAGCTTTGCCGTGCTGACCGAGGCCCCCTACGCGCAGACCGTCGCCCTGGCCGACCAGATCCGGGAGGCCTTCGCCTCGCAGGTGTTCAGCATCGGCGAGCGCTCGGCCACGGTCACCGTCAGCGTGGGCGGTGTGCAGGTCGGCGAGAAGATCGCGAGCATCGGCCAGGTGCTGGCGCGCGCGACCGAGTGCACCCAGGCGGCACTGGAACTGGGCAACACCACCCGCGTGTTCGATCCGGCCGCGGTGGACCGCGTGGAAGAAGAGCGCATCCAGCACTGGGTGACCCGCATCCGGCAGGCGCTGGACGGCGATGGCTTCCAGCTGCATTACCAGCCGGTGCTCAGCCTGCAGGGCGAAGCACTGGAGTTGTACGAGGCCTACCTGCGCCTGGACCACAACGGCGAGCTGCTCAGCCCGAACGCGTTCCTGGGCATCGCCGAGGACCATGGCCTGCTGGCCGACATCAACCGCTGGGTGGTCACGCACGCCATCGGCATGCTCGCCGCGCGCAAGCGCGAGGGCCATGTCACCCACATGATGGTCAAGATCACCCCGGAGTCGTTCAACGACCCGCAGATGATCGCCACGCTCCGGCGGGAACTCGAGGCGCAGGGCGTGCCGGGCGAACAGCTGTGGCTGCACGCGCCGGAGGCCAAGGTGTTCACCCACCTGCGCAATGCCCAGCAGTTCCTGGCCGCGGTCGCCCCGTTGGGCTGCCGGATCGGTCTGGAGCAGTTCGGATCAGGGCTGGATTCGTTCCAGCTGCTGGCGCACTTCCAGCCGCAGTTCCTCAAGCTGGACCGCGACTTCACGTCCGACTTCGCCCGCACCCGCGAGCACAGCGAGAAGATCAGCGAGATCACCGCGCGTGCGCAGGCCGCCAACATCCGGACCATCGCCGAGTTCGTCGCCGATGCCAACTCGATGAGCCTGCTCTTCAGTGCCGGCGTGGATTACGTGCAGGGTGAGTTCGTCGGCCCGGCGGGGCCGGTGATGAACTTCGATTTCAGCTGAGGGGAAGCGTCACGACCCACGGTCGTGACCTACCGCCTCCCCCGCATCAGGGGGCGCGCCGCCCAAGCACCAACGGACGCGCCACACCAGTAAATGCCGACCGTTGGTCGGCATCCCTCCTTTCGATCAGGCCATCTCGACCAGGTTCGGAATCTTCACGTCGGTGGCGACATCGGCGTCGTAATCCACGCCCTCCACGCCAAACCCGAACAGACGCAGGAAATCGGCCTTGTAGCCGGCCAGATCGCTGATCTCGTACAGGTTCTCGTTGGTCACCTGTGGCCACAGCGCGACCACCTCGCCCTGCACCTCCGGTGCCATTTCCTTGTAGTCCGCGCGCAGGCGGCCGGCGTCATCGATCAGCTCGACCTTGCGGCCGCCATCGGTGACCAGATCGTGGCGCAGGCGCTCGGTTGCGGTGCCCGCATCCTTGCCGCCGTAGAGGATGTCGTACAGCGTATCGAGCTGCTCGATGCAGCCTTCGTGCGTGCCCTTGGCTTTCATCACCTTGAACAACAGCGACAGGTACAGCGGCATGGTCGGGATCGCCGAGCTGGCCTGGGTGACCACCGCCTTGAGCACCGACACGCGCGCATCGCCACCGATCGGGGCCAGCTTCTGGCGCAGACCGACGACCTTCTCGTCCAGATCCTTCTTCGCCGCGCCGATGGAGCCGTTCCAGTAGATCGCCTGGGTGATTTCCTCACCCACGTAAGTGAAGGCCGTGGTGGTCGCGCCCTCGGCCAGCACACCGGCCTCGAGCAGCGCATCGATCCACATCTGCCAGTCTTCGCCACCCATCACGGCGACGGTGCCGGCGATCTCTTCCGGGCTGGCCGGCTCGATCGTGGTCTCGGTGATCACTTCCTTGTCGGTATCCAGGCCGCGCAGCGTGATCGGCGCACCGATCGGCTTGAGCGTGGAGCTGATCACTTCACCGGTCTTGGGATGCTTGCGGCGCGGTGCGGCCAGGCTGTACACCACCTGGTCGACCTGGCCGAGGTCCTGCTTGATCAGCTCGATCACCTTGGCCTTGACCTCATCGGAGAACGCATCGCCATTGACGCTCTTGGCGTACAGGCCGGCCTGCTCGGCGTACTTGTGGAACGCGGCAGTGTTGTACCAGCCGGCGGTGCCGGGCTTGGTCTCGGTGCCCGGGCGCTCGAAGAACACACCCAGCGTGGCGGCATCGCTGCCGAAGGCAGCGGTGATGCGCGCGGCCAGCCCGTAGCCGGTGGAGGCGCCGAGCACCAGCACCTTCTTCGGGCCGTGGGTGATCTTCGGCTTGGACTGGATGTAATCGATCTGCTGCTTGACGGCCGCATCGCAGCCGACGGGATGGGTGGTGACGCAGATGAAGCCGCGCACACGCGGTTTGATGACCATGTAAACCTCGAGGGGGACTGGCGCAGGGCGGACCGGCGCGTTGAAAAGGGAGGTCGCGCGCCACCGGAGCGGCTGCGCGGAACGCAAGGGATCGTAGTGCGCAGCGCTGCTTAGTACAACCGACGGGGGTGTATGTTCCTTGTGGCCTGGGACCGGTGAGGGCAGGACCGGACGCGCCGTGAATCCGTCCGTGGAGGCTCGACACCCGCATCCATGCGGGTGTCGGTCCCGCCCTGCCCTCACCGGCCCCTGCCCGACACAGGGTCGCTGCGGACGGGAGAGCAGCCACGCATGGCGTGGCTCTACCTGCCACACCTGACGCTGTGACGAGTGCATTGGATGCTGACTCTTGGAGATTGGCCGACTGTCGCCGAACCAGGATCGCGCGTGCAGAGAGTCACCAATGCCAAGACCGATTCTTGCACCCCGTAGATCCACGCCAGCGCGGGTTGCGTTGTTTTGCTGTGCCTTGCTGTGCCTTGCTGTGCCTTGCTGTGCCTTGCGTTGCCTTGCTTCGCTCTGCCCTACCGACCGCCATCCAGCAGCCCGTCTGGAGGGTGACGGATAGCGCTGTGCAGGACCGTTGGAGCGCCATGGATGGCGCTCACGAGCCCCCAGGGATGGGTTTACGGCGGGTCCAGCACAGCGCTATCCGTCGCCCTCCAACAGTGAGCACCCAAGGCGCCGCCCTGGCTCTGGCTCTGGCCCTGGCCCTGGCCCTGGCTCTGGCTCTGGCCCCAAACAAAAAGAAAGGCCGCGCAATGCGCGGCCTCTCAGATGTTTCATACCACCAGAAACCTTACGGACGGCGCTCCAACGCCTCCACGTCCTTCGCCTTCGGCAGCAGATCCTGCTTGGTCACCGCCAGCGCACCCATCGTCAGCAGCGGGCAGGCAATGAAGATCGACGACAGCGTACCGATCACCGCACCGATCATCTGGCTCAGCGCCAGCCCTTCCAGCGAACCACCGCCGTACAGATACAGTGCCAGCACCGACAGGAAGAACACCAGCGAGGTGATGATCGTGCGCGACAGCGTCTGGTTGATCGACCGGTTCATCACTTCCAGCGGCTCCACACGCAGGCTGCGGAAGTTCTCACGGACACGGTCGAACACCACGATGGTGTCGTTGATCGAGAAGCCCATCACCGACAGCAGGCCGGCCAGCACGGTCAGATCGAACTCACGGCCACTCAGCGAGAAGTAACCCGCCACCACCAGCACGTCGAACAGCGTGGTGATGATCGCCACCATCGCGAACTTCCACTCGAAGCGGAAACCGATGTAGATCAGGAAGCCGATCAGCACGAACAGCGCCGCGTACAGGCCGTTCAGCGCCAGCTCTTTACCCACCTGCGGGCCGACGAACTCGGCACCCACGATGGCGGCCTGGTTGCCCTCCATCGAGATCGCCTTCTGCACGGCTTCGGCGGTGCGGTTGTTGGCCTCACCGGCGTTCTCGCCTTCGGCCATCTCCTGCGGCTGCAGACGGATCAGCAGGTTGCTGCCGCTGCCGAAGCTCTGCACCTGGGCACCGGCATAACCGGCGCCTTCCAGGTGCTCGCGCACGGCATCGACGTCAGCGGGCTTGTCGAAGCGGACTTCGACCACGGTGCCGCCGGTGAAGTCCAGCGCGTAGTTGAAGCCCTTGAAGGCAATGCAGCCGATGGCGGCAATGAACACCAGCGCCGCCAGACCGATGGCCACCCAGCGGGTGCGCATGAAGTCGAACTTGGTGTCGTTCGGGATCAGATGCAACGGGAAAAGTTTCATGGTTTCTATTCGCTTCCCGTCAGATGGCCAGGGTCTTGAGCTTCTTGCGGCGGCTGTAAAGCAGCACGGCAAGGGCACGCGAGACGGTGATTGCAGTGAACATGGAGGCCAGGATGCCGACGATCATCGTCACGGCGAAGCCCTTCAACGGACCGGTACCGAACGCATACAACGCCACACCCGCCAGAATGCCGGTGAGGTTGGCGTCCAGGATGGTCCCGGAAGCCTTCTCGTAACCGGCCACGATGGCCGTCTTGGGCGGCATGCCGGCCCGCAGCTCTTCACGGATACGTTCGTTGATCAGCACGTTGGCGTCGACCGACAGGCCGATCGACAACGCCAGACCGGCAAAGCCGGGCAGCGTCATCGTCGCACTGAACAGCGACATCACCGCCACCACGATCAGCAGGTTGAACAGCATGGCCACCGAGGTGATCACGCCGAACATCCGGTAGTACACGGTGAAGAAGATCAGGGTGAACAGGAACGCGAAGCCGACCGCGGTCACGCCGCGCTCGACGTTCTCCGCACCCAGGCTGGGGCCGACGATGCGTTCTTCAACGAAGTCCATCGGTGCAGCCAGCGAACCGGATTTCAGCAGCTTGGCCAGATTTTCCGCCTCGGTCTTCTCAAGGCCGGTGGTCTGGAAGTTCTTGCCGAACACGCCGTTGATATTGGCGACCGAGATCACTTCTTCCTTGACGCGGAAGCTGCGCACTTCCTTGCCATCGACCACGTTCACGGTCGGGATGCGCTCGGTGTAGACCACCGCCATCGGCTTGTTGACGTTGGCGCTGGTGAAATCAAACATGCGCTGGCCGCCGACATTGTTCAGCGTCACGCTCACCGCCGCGGCGCCGTTCTGGTCGGTGGTGGCCTGTGCGGCGACCATCTGGTCACCGGTCACGATCACGCGCTTGTTGAGCAGGATCGGGCCACCTGCATCGCGGCGCTGGTAGACCTTGGCCTCCGGCGGAATGCGGCCACTGGTGATCGCGTCCTGGGCATTGCCCTCGACCACGGCGCGGTATTCCAGCGTCGCGGTGGCACCGATCATGCGCTTGGCTTCGGCGGTGTCCTGCACACCCGGCAGCTGCACGACCACACGGTCGGCACCCTGACGCTGGATGATCGGCTCGGAAACACCGAGCTGGTTGACACGGTTGCGCAGCGTGTTGACGTTCTGCTCGATGGCGCCGTTGGCGATCGCGGTCAGTTCGGTCTCCGGCATGCTCACAGTGATGCGGTTGCCCGCCACCTCGTAGCCCAGCGTCGGCTGCGCCTTGACCATCACTTCGCGGGCACGCGCGGCAGCATCGGCACCGGCGGACGGGCTGATGCTCGCCACGATGGTGTTGTCGCCACGGCGTTCGACCGACTGGTAGGCAATGCGGGCATCGCGCAGGCTGGTCCGCACGTCTTCGGCGTAGGCATCCAGACGCTTGTCCAGTGCGGCTTTCTGGTCGACCTGCAGCACGAAGTGCACGCCGCCCTGCAGATCCAGGCCCAGCACCATCGGCTTGGCGCCGAGGTCGCTCAGCCACTCCGGCACGGTGGAGGCCAGGTTCAGGGCAACCACGTAGTCCTCGCCCATCTCGTCGCGCAGGGCGTCGTTGGCGGCGGTCTGCGCCTGCAGCGTCGGCAGGCGCACGATCAGGCTGTCGCCTTCCTTGGCCACCGACAACGGCTCCACGCCGGCCTGCTTGAGGTCACCCAGCACGCGGTCGCGCAGGGCGTCGTCGATCTGCCCGCCACGGTTGGCGGTGATCTGCACGGCAGGGTCCTTCTGGTAGATGTTGGGCAGTGCGTACAGCGCACTGACCGCCAGCACGATCAGGATGAGGAAATACTTCCAGCGTGGAAATTCGAGCATTGCTTGGGTCCCGCGCGGTGCCCGTCCCGGCACCGCGGTTGAACGGAAAGGGAGTGGATCAGTTGGCCGACTTCAGCGTGCCGGTCGGCAGCACATTGCCCACGGCGCCCTTCTGCACGCGGATGCGCACGTTCTCGGCCACTTCGATGGTGATGAAGTTGTCGCCGATGTCGGTGACCACGCCGGCGATGCCGCCGTTGGTCAGCACTTCGTCACCGCGCTTGACCTTCTCCAGCATGGCCTTGTGTTCCTTCTGGCGCTTCATCTGCGGGCGGATCATCAGGAAGTACATGATCGCGATCAGGATGATCGGGAACAGCAGGGTGGTCAGACCCATGCCCTGCGGCTGGCCACCGGCGGCCTGGGCGTTGGCGGTGGGAATGAGGAAGGCGAGCAGGTTCATAGTGTGTCCTTGGGTTGGGAGGCGCCCAGCCCCTTGAAGGGTCAGGGAGTCGCCGCGAAACGGGGGTCAGCCTCGAAGTATGCCATGGCCCCGGGAGTTCGTCCTTGGGCCGTTTGGCAGGGTCGGCGCGCCGGATCGGCCGGCGGGGGTCACTTTACAGCGCAGGCGTGACCGCTCCACGAGCCGCGTAGAAAGACTCGCGGAAGGCGGTAAAGGTTCCCGCCGCGATCGCGGCACGCATGTCGGCCATCAACTTCTCGTAGTAATAGAGGTTGTGGATGGTGCCCAGCATCGGTGCCAGCATCTCGTTGCAGCGGTCCAGATGGCGCAGGTAGGAGCGCGTGTAGCCGCTGGTGCAGGCATGGCAGCCGCAGCCCGGCTCGATGGTGTCCATGTCGCGCTCGTAGCGGGCGTTGCGGATGCGCACCGTGCCGAACGAGGTGAAATAGTGGCCGTTGCGGGCATTCCGGGTCGGCATCACGCAATCGAACATGTCCACGCCGCGGGCGACGCCTTCGACCAAGTCTTCCGGTCGCCCGACGCCCATCAGATAGCGCGGGCGATCGGCCGGCAGGATCGGGTGCATGTGGTCGAGCATGGCGTTGCGTTCGTGCTCGGGCTCGCCCACGGCCAGGCCGCCGATGGCGTAGCCGTCGAAGCCGATCTGCTGCAGGCCCTCGGCCGAGCGGCTGCGCAGGTCGTGATGGACGCCGCCCTGGACGATGCCGAACAGCGCCGCGTCGTTGCCCAGTTCATCGTGCGCGTTGCGGCTGCGCTGCGCCCAGCGCAGGCTCAGTTCCATCGAGGTGCGCGCGACCGGCTCGGTGGCCGGGTACGGGGTGCACTCGTCGAAGATCATCACCACGTCCGAATCGAGCACCTTCTGGATGCGCATGCTCTCTTCCGGGCCCAGGAACACGCGGGCGCCGTCGGTCGGCGAGGAGAAGGTCACCCCCTGCTCGGTGATCTTGCGGCGGTGGGCCAGCGAGAACACCTGGAAGCCGCCGGAGTCGGTCAGGATCGGGCCGTTCCAGCGGGCGAAGCCATGCAGGCCGCCGTGGTCGGCGATCACGTCCAGGCCCGGGCGCAGGTAAAGATGGAAGGTGTTGCCCAGGATGATTTCCGCACCCAGCGCGCGGATCTGCTCCGGCAGGATGCCCTTCACCGAGCCATAGGTGCCCACCGGCATGAAAGCCGGGGTTTCCACGGTCCCGCGCGGGAAGGTCAGGCGGCCGCGGCGGGCGCGACCGTCGGTGGTCTGGAGCTGGAACTGGAGTCGGGACATGGAGCGGTCATTCGGGCAGATAGTCTGCCATTGTCGCCGAAAACGGCCGCGCCTGCCCCGCTGCCGTCATTCCCCCTGCGGGAACAGCAGCATCGCATCGCCATAGCTGAAGAAGCGGTACTTCTCCGCGATCGCGGCCTGGTAGGCCTCGAACACCCGGGCCTGGCCGGCAAACGCGGAGATCATCATCAGCAGCGTGCTTTCCGGCAGATGGAAGTTGGTGACCATCGCGTCCACGCTGCGGATCCGGTAGCCCGGGGTGATGAAGATCTGGGTTTCCCCGGCATACGGCAGCAGTTCGCCCTCGCGCATGGCGCTTTCCAGTGCACGCACCACGGTGGTCCCGACGCCGATCACCCGTCCGCCGGCAGCCCGGGTGCGGCGCACCTGCTGGACCAGCTCGGCGCCGACGTTCAGCCATTCGCGGTGCATCACGTGTTCTTTCAGATCGTCCACGCGGACCGGCTGGAAGGTGCCCGCGCCCACATGCAGTGTCACGTGGCCGAAGTCCACGCCCCTGTCCTTCAACGTGGCCAGCAGGGCCTCATCGAAGTGCAGGCCGGCGGTCGGGGCGGCCACCGCGCCGATCTCGCGCGCAAACACGGTCTGGTAGCGCTCGCGGTCGTCCACGCCCGGCTCGCGCTGGATGTAGGGCGGCAGCGGCAGCCGGCCGGCATGCAGCAGCCATTGCTCCAGGGCCTCGGGCACGTGGAACTGCAACACATAGAACTCGCCGTCGCGGCCCAGCACCTCGGCCTCGCCACCCGCGTCGAGCGCGATGCAGCTGCCCGGCTTGGGCGATTTGCTCGCGCCGACCTGCGCGCGGGCCTGCTGACCACCGAGCAGGCGCTCGATCAGGATCTCGACACGGCCGCCGCTGGCCTTCTGGCCGAACAGACGGGCCGGAATCACCCGGGTGTCGTTGAACACCAGCAGGTCGCCTGCGCGCAGCAGATCAGGCAGGTCGCGCACCTGACGGTGCTCGAAGGCGGCCGGCGCCGGCGGCACCACCATCAGGCGGCTGGCCGAGCGTTCGGCAAGGGGCGCCTGGGCAATCAGTTCAGGCGGGAGTTCGTAGTTGAAATCGGACTTCTTCAAGGCAGCGCACGGCAACGTGTAGGCAATGTCGGCCATTGTACGACTGGCCCTCGGTGGCAACGCAGGATTCGGCAAACGTCGCGCAAAATGCTGCTATGCAACAGCGTTTTGCGGGGTTATCGCGCGAAAAACCGCGTGCTAGCATCGAACCGGAAGTCTGATGCACGAGCAGGAATGCCCGAAGCGCGCGCGAATAGACGCGCGTTTTGCTTTTCCGCCGTGCCGCCAATCGTTTCAGGAGATCTGCAATGAGCTTCATCGAACGCCTCGCCCCCCTTCGCGCCCAGCCCGGCACCCGCCTGACCACCGGCCTGGATGACGCCACCCTTGAACGCCTGGCTGCGGGTCATCCCGCCCTGGTCGCCGCCATTGATGCTGCCGCTGCGGAGTTCGACCGCGTGCGCGCCGATCTGGGCGATCTGCTGGCCCTGGACGAACGCGCCCAGATCGAGGCGATGCAGGACGGTTTCGTCAATTTCTATGCCGATGATGCGGTCACCCCGTACGTCGCCCTCGCCGCCCGTGGCGCGTGGGTGGTCACCTTGAAGGGTGCGGTGCTGTACGACGCCGGCGGCTACGGCATGCTCGGCTTCGGGCATACCCCCGAGGCGGTGATGGCGGCGATGGCCGCGCCACAGGTCATGGCCAATGTGATGACCCCCAGCCTCTCCCAGCAGCGCTTCATCCAGGCGTTGCGCAGGGAAATCGGCCACCGTCGTGGCGGCTGTCCGTACAGCCACTTCATGTGCCTGAATTCTGGTTCGGAAGCCGTGGGCCTGGCCGCCCGCATCGCCGACGTCAACGCCAAGCTGCAGACCGATCCGGGCGCGCGCCATGCCGGGGCGAAGATCAAGCGCGTGGTGGTGAAGGGCAGTTTCCACGGCCGCACCGATCGCCCGGGCCTGTATTCCGATTCCAGCCGCAAGACCTACATGCAGCACCTTGCCAGCTACCGCGGCGAGGACACGGTCATCGCGATCGCCCCGTATGACGAAGACGCGCTCAAGCGGGTGTTCGCCGAGGCCGAGCAGAACCACTGGTTCATCGAAGCGGTGTTCCTGGAGCCGGTGATGGGCGAAGGCGACCCGGGCCGCTCGGTGCCGCCCGCGTTCTATGCGCTGGCCCGCGAACTGACCCGCCAGCACGGCAGCCTGCTGCTGCTGGACTCGATCCAGGCGGGCCTGCGCGCGCACGGCGTGCTCTCGATCGTGGATTACCCGGGCTTTGAAGGCCTGGACGTGCCGGACATGGAGACCTATTCCAAGGCGCTCAACGCGGCCCAGTTCCCGCTCTCGGTGCTGGCCGTGACCGAGCACGCCGCGCAGCTGTATCGCAAGGGCATCTACGGCAACACCATGACCTCCAACCCGCGGGCGCTGGACGTGGCCTGCGCCACGCTCTCGCTGTTGACCCCGCAGGTACGCGAGAACATCCGCGTGCGCGGCGAGGAAGCCGTGCGCAAGCTGGAACAGCTGAAGACCGAGCTGGGCGGCCTGATCACCAAGGTCCAGGGCACCGGCCTGCTGTTCTCCTGCGAGCTGGCCCCGCAGTTCAAGTGCTACGGCACCGGCTCCACCGAAGAGTGGCTGCGCAACCACGGCATCAATGTGATCCATGGCGGTGAGAATTCGCTGCGCTTCACCCCGCACTTCGGGATGGACGGCGAAGAGCTGGACCTGCTGGTCGGCCTGGTCGGCCGCGCCCTGAAGGAAGGCCCGCGCCGGGAGCAGTCGCAGGCGGCCTGAGTCCGGATTCCGTGCGGGTGTTAGCCCGCACGGAGGTAGCCGACCACGGGTCGGTTGCCGTCACCGCTGGCCGATTGGCCCCCGCGCCCGAAACGCGCGATAATCCGCTACCGCACCTGCGGAACGACACCCCGTCACGAGACCAGCGCACCGGTCATCGGCGGGGCTTTTTCGTTTCCGGTCGCTACAGATTCGGACAACAGGAAGATCCAATGAAGTCGATTTGCGTTTACTGTGGTTCCAACCCCGGCAGCAAGCCGGTCTACACCGAGCGCGCCATCGCGCTGGGTGACCGCATCGCCCGCGACGGCCTGCGCCTGGTCTACGGCGGCGGCAACGTCGGCCTGATGGGCACCGTGGCCAATGCCGTGCTTGAAGGTGGCGGTGAAGTGACCGGCGTGATCCCGCAGCAGCTGGCGGACTGGGAAGTCGCCCACCGCGGCCTGACCGAGCTGGAAATCGTTGGTTCGATGCACGAGCGCAAGTCGCGCATGTTTGATCTCTCCGATGCATTCGTCGCCCTGCCCGGCGGCTTCGGCACCATGGAAGAGATCTTCGAGATGCTGACCTGGCGCCAGCTGGGCATCGGCAACAAGCCGTGCGCGTTCCTGGATGTGGACGGCTTCTACGCCCCGCTGATCGGCATGATCGACCGCATGGTCGAAGAGCGTTTCCTGCACCCGGCCCAGCGCGCGGACCTGTGGTACGGCTCGGACATCGACGAGATGCTGGCCTGGATGCGCGCCTACGAGCCGGCGCAGGCCTCCAAGTGGATCGACGAAAAGCGCGCCAACGCGCTGCGCTGATCCACCCGCTGCCGTAGCGGTTCAGACCGCTGCGGCAGTGTCCATCGGCGCTGGCCGGCCGAGCAGGTAGCCCTGGCCGTAATCGCAGCCTAGCTGCAGCAGCGTGTCGTGCTGGGCCTGGGTCTCGATGCCCTCGCCTATCGTTTCGATGCCCAGGGTGCGCGCCAGCGACAGCACGCCCTGTACCAGCGCGTGCGTGCTCTGCATGTCCTGGCCGTGCAGACCGGCGATGAAGGACTGGTCGATCTTCAACGTCGAAATCGGGAACCGGTGCAGGTAGGACAACGCCGAGAAGCCCGTGCCGAAATCATCCAGCTGCACCAGCACGCCGCGCTCGCGCAGCGTCTGCAGGATACGCAGCGTGCGTGGACCATCGTCCAGCAACGCCACCTCGGTGATCTCCAGCCGCAACCGGTGCGGGTCGGCACCGGCCGCCTCGATCAGACCGAACAGCCGCGTGCTGAAATCGGCCGAGCGGAAGTGCCGTGGCGACACATTGACCGAGAGGTAGCCGCGGCCGCCACGGGCCAACTGGGTGATGACCTGCTCGTACAGCAGCCAGTCCACTTGCTCGATCAGGCCACTCTCTTCGCCCAGATCGAGAAACGCACTCGGCAGCAGCAGCCCGCGGCGTTCGTGCTGCCAGCGCAGCAGCGCCTCGTGGCCGACCAGCTCACCGTCGCTGAGCCGCATGATCGGCTGGTAGTACGGCACGAAATCCCGGTTGATGATGGCCCGGCGCAGGTCCGCCTCCAGATCCAGGCTGCGCATTGCCTGCTCGCGCATGGCCTCATCGAACACGGCGCAGCGGTCATTGCCCTGCGCCTTGGCGCGGTACATGGCCGCATCCGCATCGCGTACCAGCTCTTCGCCGTTGCGGTAGCGCGGGTTCCACATCGCGATACCCAGGCTGCCGGACGGGAACAGTTCGCGCCCCTTCACCCACATCGATTCTTCCAGTGCGACCAGCATGCGTTGCGAGAACTCCAGCGCCGACGCCAGGCCATCGCCACACTGGAGCAGGATCGCGAACTCATCACCGCCCAGCCGCGCGACCACGTCCTGCGCGGACATCATCGACACGATGCGCTTGGCCACCTCGACCAGCATCTGATCGCCAGCGGCATGCCCGATGCTGTCGTTGACCAGCTTGAAGCGATCCAGATCCAGGAACAGCACCGCGAAACCGTGACCCTCGCTGCCACGCGCGCGCGCGATCGCATCTTCCAGCCGATCCAGCAGGTGCAGCCGGTTGGGCAGCCCGGTCAGCGCATCGTGCATGGCCTGGTGGGTCAGGCGCTGCTCCGCCCGCAGGCGCTCGCCGATCTGGCCCAGCAGCTTGTCGTTGACGTCGGCCAGCTCGCGGGTACGTTCGTCCACGCGTTTTTCCAGGTCGGCATGCGCGTTGCGCAGCTGCTCCTGGTCACGCTGGCGCGCCAGGCCGTTGCCGATGTTCTGCGCGACGAAGGTCAGCAGGCGCTGGTCGTGTGCAGTGAACACCACTTCCGGGGAGTAGCTCTGCACCACGATCACGCCCACCACATCGTCATCGCTCAGCAGCGGCACGCCGAGCCAGCACTGCGAACGCGCGCCAAACTCGCGGACAACACCACTGTCGCGCAGCGCATCGATGCGCTCACGATTGGCAAGCAGCGGCTGGCGGTTGCGCACGATGAATTCGGTCAGCCCCTCGCTGAACGGACGTGGCGCGCGCGAGGGGTTGTATTCGTCCACGGAGTAGACGAACTCCAGCCCATCGCCGTTCTCGTTGACCAGCGCGATATAGAAATTGCGGGCGTCCAGCAGCGTGCCGACCACGCCATGCACCTGACCGTAGTACTGCGACAGCGACTCGGCGCTCATCGCCAGCTCGGCGATGTTGAACAGGGCCATCTGCAGCTTTTCGGCACGGCGACGTTCGACCACTTCGTCCTGCAGGTTGCGATTGGCGCGCTGCAGCTCCAGCGTGCGCCTTTCTACCTGACGCTCCAGCTGGACCTGCGCCTGGCGCCGGTCCATCGCAGTGAGGATGTGCTGGGCGACATAGCCCAGCAACGTGCGATCGGCCTCGCCATAGCGCGCGCGGTGCTCATAGCTCTGCACCACGATCGCACCGCAGACACGGCCGTCGCGGAGCATCGGCACGCCCAGCCAGTCCAGGCTTTCCGGCCCGCGCTGCCCCTGCTCACCCTCCATTTCCGCCAGCAGCTCACTGGATGGACCGCTCAACGGCTCGCCATGCCGCAGCAGCGCGAAGGTCAGGCTGCGCGGCATTTCGTGTTCTTCGTAACTGCGGTCCGGATCGGCGACGAAGTCGTCCTTCTGGTCGGCGAAGTAGAGGAACCGCACCCGATGCCGGATATCGTCGTACTCGACGATGAAACAGTTCTGCGCGTACATCAGGGAATTGAGCACGCGATGGAAATGTCGAAGCATCTCGGCCATTTCCAGATCCGCACCGGCCAGATCGGCGATTTCATACAAGGCCTGCTGCAGGCGTTTGGATTCCTCCAGCGAGGCGATCTCGCGGCGCTGTCGGGCCAGTGACAACTCGCCCTGGAACAGACTGCGCGCGGCCGTCCACCAGCTGTCGGCAGGCGCGTTGCCGCAGGGCAGTGCCACGCTCAGCGTCAACTCGGCGCCGATATGCGTCCAGGATTGCTGCGAGGCCATCCCGGCAGCGGCCTCATGCCGGCGTGCCGGGGGCGGGTCCGCGCCGTGGGAATCCCCGTCCGGATGGCATTGGGTGCCCTCGCCCAGGACCGGATCCGACCAGGCCAGCGCGACCACGGCGCCACCCGGCAGCAGGGCGCACAACGCCCTGGCGACGGCGGCAGGGATCACCGCATCACCATCGCGTTGCACTGCAGAGGTCACCATCTGACTGGACACGTTGCTCATCCCTACGGGTGCCGGCTGCCCGGCACCTCCCCTGCCTGCGAGCATAACGCGCCGACCGGGGGGAAATGGAAGCGCATCAACCCCATCGGCTGCCAATGGACGTTGTTCCTGTTGTCTCCCAGGCCATCCCCATGCCCCCCAGCAACCTCGCCCGGCTGCCCATCGACTATGCGAACACCCCCGCAGCGCTTACTCTGTGCGGCGTGGACGCCCTTGCCCTGCCGACCGATGAAGCACTGATGCTGGCCTGGGCCGGTGGCGACCTGCGTGCGTTCGAGGCGCTGTACGGCCGGCACCGCAGCCGCCTGTACAGCTTCCTGCTGCGCCAGCTGCGCGATGGTGCGCTGGCCGATGAGATGTTCCAGGATGTCTGGCAACGCGTGATTGCCGCCCGTGCCGGCTGGCAGCCCGAAGCTGCTTTCACCACCTGGCTGTTCCGGATCGCCCACAACCGTCTCAATGACCATTGGCGCGCCGCACGGCACCGGCCGTCGGCCCCGATCGACGCCGATGAGCGTGTGGCGGCGATCGCCGATGCGCGGACGCCGGAAACCCAACTGTCCGACTTCGAGCAACGCCGCCAGCTGCAGTTGGCGATGGAACAGCTGCCGCCGGAGCAGCGCGAGGTCCTGCAGCTGCGCCTGGAACAGGAACTGAGCCTGGAGGAGATCGCCGAGATCACCGGCGTCGGCCGTGAGACGGTCAAATCGCGACTGCGCTATGCCATGGACAAACTACGTGCGGGGTTGAGCGGATGAACCGCCCGGATTCGCTGACCCCGGAAGAACGCGAACTGGCTCGGCTGCTGGGTCGGCCGAGCGCGACCGGTCCCGCACCGGCGATCGACGCGGCCGTGCTCGCGGCCGCGCGAACGGCCGTGGAAGCACCGGCCGCCGACGCGGCGACCTGGAAGCTGCCGCCGGCTGCGCCGGTGCGGGCAACGCGCAAGCGTTCGCGTCTGCCGGCGGTGTTTGGCCTCGCCGCCTCGGTGATCTTCGCGGTCGGCATCGCCTGGCAGCTCAAGCCTGAAGAGCCGCCCGCGCCGCCGCTGGCCGAACCGGTTGCCGCACCCGTACCGGGCGCCGCCCCATCGAGCACGGCAAGGATGGAGGCTGCGCCGGCACTGGACGCCGCACCGCCACCGGCCCCGGTCGCTGCACCGCCCGTGGTCCAGCAAGAGCGCATTGCGAACGACACAGCGGCCGCCACTGCGCCAACCTCGACGCCTGCGCCCGAGCGTGCGCAAGCGGTCGCCCCGCCCCGCCCGGAAGTGATCGCCGCACCCGCGCCGCATGCTTCCGCACCAGCACCAGCACCGCCGCCAGCACCGGCGCCGATGATGTCCGCCCCGGCACCGGAGGCGGCATCGGCCGCTGCCCTGCAGACGAACGAACCGGCGCTGGACAGCGTGGTGGTGACCGGCTCCACGATCGACCGCGCAGCACCGCGTGGGGCGCTCAAAAGCGCCGCGCCGGTCAAGCCTGCGCCCAGCGCCCCCGGCGTGATGCGGCGCGCCGCCGCGCCGATGGGGGCCCCCACCTCGGCAGACGACGCCGTGCGCGCGTTGCATCAGGCGGTCGCTGCCGACGCCAGCCTGCCGCGCAAGCAATGGCTCAAGCGCATCCGCGAGCGACGCGATGCCGGCGATGTGGATACCGCACGCGCCAGCCTGGAGCGTTACCTGCAGCAATACCCGGAAGTGCGCATCCCGCGCGATCTCCGCCAGCTGCTCGAGAACTGATGCGGCGCGTACGGTGATCAGGCATCCCCACTAGAATGATGGGAATGCCCGATACGCTCGCCACCCCCGTCAGCCACAGCCTGGAGATCAAGCACAGCCGCTTCATCGCCCATGCCGCGCCGATCCAGCATGCAGCCGCGGCGTTGGACTTCCTGCAGCAGGTCGCCGTCGCCGATGCCACCCACAACTGCTGGGCCTACCGCTACGGCAACGAGTACCGCTCCAGCGACGACGGCGAGCCGTCCGGCACCGCCGGGCGCCCGATCCTGGCCGCCATTGATGGCCAGGGCTTCGATCGCGTGATGGTCGTGGTGACACGCTGGTACGGCGGCATCAAGCTCGGTGCCGGCGGCCTGGTCCGTGCTTATGGCGGCACCGCCGCCGAGTGCCTGCGGGTAGCCCCGCGGCTGCCCCTGATCGCCATGGCCGAGCTGGACGTGCAGGCCGGCTTCGAGGATCTGGGCCCGCTGCATGCCGCCCTGGGCGCCCATCTGGCCGAGAAAGTGGACGAAGCATTCACCGCCGACGGCGTGAACCTGCACCTGCGCTTGCCGGCCGATCAGGTCGAACCGTTGAAAAACCGCCTCCGCGACGCCACTCGTGATCGTGTCCGTATTGAATCCCGCATCGAACCAGGCCCATCGAATGACTGACGCACCCGTTCCGAACGACACGCCGATGCGCCGATTGGGCAGCTTGAACACCTTGTGGCCATTCGTGCGCCGGCACGTCGGGCTGTTCAGCGCCTGGCTGGTGGCCTTGGCGGTGTCCTCGGTGGCCACCCTGAGCCTGCCGGTCGCGGTGCGCCAGATGATCGACCACGGCTTCACCAGTGGCGGCCAGATCAACAAGGCGTTCGCGCTGCTGTTCCTGGTCGCAGTGGTGCTGGCCTTGGCCACCGCCGCGCGCTTCTTCTTTGTCTCGCTGCTGGGCGAAAAGGTGGTCGCCGATCTGCGCAGCCGCCTGTATGCCCACCTGATCACGCTGGGTGCCGGCTTCCACGACCGCAGCCGCAGCGGCGAGCTGGTCTCGCGCCTGACCGCCGACAGCGAACTGCTGCGTAGCGTGATCGGCTCGACCATGTCGGTGGCCTTGCGCAGCAGCGTCACCGTGGTCGGCAGCCTGGTGATGCTGTTCGTGACCAGCCCGCACCTGGCGGCGTGGTCGCTGGTCGGCATTCCGCTGGCGGTGCTGCCGATCATCATCGGCGCCCGCCGCCTGCGCAACATCGCGCGCGCCAGCCAGGACCGCATCGCCGATGCCAACAGCCTGGCCTCGGAAACCCTGGGCGCGGTACGCACCGTGCAGGCCCACGCCCGCGAACCGTATGAGCGCGGCCGCTTCAATGCCGCGCTGGGCGATGCGATCGGTGCCGCACGCCGCCGCATCCGCGCCCAGTCGATCGTCACCGCCAGCGCCATCGTGCTGGTGTTCGGCGCCATCGTCGGCGTGCTGTGGCTGGGCGCGCACGAGGTGATCGACGGCAACATGAGCGCCGGTACGCTGGGCCAGTTCGTCCTGTACGCGCTGATCGGTGGCGGTTCGGTCGGTGCGCTGGCCGAGGTCTGGAACGAACTGCAGCGTGCCTCGGGCGGCATGGGCCGCATTGCCGAGCTGCTGCAGGAAGACGTGGAGATCACCGCCCCGGCCCATCCCACCCCGTTGCCGCAGCCACTGCGCGGCGAAATCCGTTTCGAGGACGTGGTGTTCCACTACCCGCAGCGCCCGGATACCGCCGCGCTGGATCATGTGGACCTGCTCGTGCGCCCGGGTGAAACGGTCGCGCTGGTCGGCCCCTCCGGCGCCGGCAAGAGCACCATCCTGTCGATGCTGCTGCGTTTCCACGATCCGGCGGCCGGCCGCATCCTGGTCGATGGCGTGGACCTGCGCGAAGTCGATCCGGCGCAGCTGCGCGAACAGCTGGCGCTGGTGCCGCAGCAGCCGACCCTGTTCGCCAGCAGTGCGTTCGAGAACATCCGCTACGGCCGCCTGGAGGCGACCGATGAGGAGGTGCAGCGCGCGGCCGAAGCCGCCGAGGCCGATGAATTCCTGCAGGCCCTGCCCGAGGGCTATGCCAGCGAGCTGGGCGAGCGCGGCGCGCGCCTGTCAGGCGGCCAGCAGCAGCGCATCGCGATCGCGCGCGCCCTGCTCAAGAACGCGCCGATCCTGCTGCTCGATGAAGCCACCAGTGCACTGGATGCACAAAGCGAGCGCGCGGTGCAGCAGGCGCTGGAGCGATTGATGGCCGGCCGCACCACGCTGGTGATCGCGCACCGCCTGGCGACCGTGCTCAAGGCTGACCGCATCGTGGTCATGGACCACGGCCGCATCGTCGCCCAAGGCACGCATGCCGAGCTGCTGGCCGAGGGCGGTCTCTACGCCGAGCTGGCGCGTCTGCAATTCATCGATTGATGACGGGCCGGTAACACCGGCCATCGCATCCTGCAGCCCTCACTGGATGCGCTGCAGGAGGTGTTTCATGTCGTTCCGACAGTTCCCCGCCACCGACGCCAACGGCGACGATTACGTGATCATCGAGTTCAAAGATGAGCAGGCCGATGCTGCTGCAGGCACCGGCCAGAGCGCGCGTTACGAGCTGGCCGATGGCCGCCATCTGATCCGCGACGGCCGCGAGTTCCGCACGGCGGGCGGCGAGCTGACCCTCGTCACCTGACGCGTTGAAAAAAAGTTACGCGGATGTTGGTCAATTTTTGACCAAGCATCTTGACAGCCTTTTACCGCAAGGCGCGTACGCACTTATCCACATGTTTGTGCGCAGATCATCCACACCCCCTGTGGATGAATGCTGCAGCGCACCGTGTCAGCGGACCAGCACGCGGCCGATACCGGAGGCATCGATCTCGATGGCCGCCGCCTGCAGCGCGAGGGCATCGCTGCCCGCCACGAAGCCCACCCGGAAGTGCACCTCACCGGCCGGCGTCCGCGAAGAATGGATCGAGGCCAGGCTGACCCGGTGCCGTTCGAACACATGCAGCAACTCGCGCAACGAGCCGGGCCGGTCTTCGGGCAGGTGCACACTGATCGCGTTGCGTTCGGTGAGATCGGCCAGCAGGTAGCCGACCCGCTCGAAGGTGTAATTTCCGTCGGCCAGCACCTCCGCTCCCAGGCTGTCGCGATTGTCCAGCAGCAACTGCTGACGGAACGCCGCGCGCGCCGCGTCATCGCCCTGCTCCAGCTGCGATCGCAGCTGCTGCAACTGAGCCAGCAGCCGGTCCAGCATCGGTGCCACGTGCGGGTTGCCGAACTGGATGTCTTCGTAGATCGCCGGATTGAGCGAGAGGATGCGCGCGATGATCGCGGTATCCAGCTCGAACGAGGCCGAGCGATACGGCATCAACGCCGGCAGGGCACCGAGGATCGGCGCGTACTCGCGCAGCACACCCGCCTGGGCCAGATGCGTGGCATGCACCATCGCCTGCACCAGCGCCATGACCTGGTCATGGTGCTCGGGCGTGGCGCGTACGCACTCCGCTTCCAGTGCCTCGCACAGCTGCTGCACGAACGGCTGCCACCGCGACAGGCGCGCCTCGCAGACCACCATCACCCTGCCCTTCAGCGTGGGTGCCTTGGGCGGAGCCGTCATCGGATGCAGACCCACTACGTCCGCCTGCGAGGCGAGCATCGCCTCCACCGGGGCCGATTTCACCGAGGTGACATCCAGCCACAGGCGACCGGCTTCACGACCGGCCGAGCGGGCCACGTACTCGGCGATCAGCGCGGGCGTGTGCCGGATCGGTGCCGAGAAGATCAACACCTCGGCGCGATCAAGCAGCGTTTCCGGATTGTCCGACGATGCGTCGGCCGGGTCATGGCCGATCACGTCCAGCCCAAGGCGTTGTTCCAGGAACCGGCGCAGCCAGCGCCCGTAGGCACCGTCGCTGCCGACGATGCCGACCACCGGTTTCAGACTCACGCCAGGCGCTCGGCGACGAAACGATCCGGCAACGCCAACGCTGCCGGCGCCGCGGCCAGTACATCGAACTCTTCGTGGCCGTTGGCCAGCGTGGTCTCCAGCGCGACGTGCACGCCGGCGATGGCACGCGAGATCGCCTGTTCGAAGGTTTCCCCGCGCAGCAGGAAGGCGACCAGCAACGACATCAGCACATCGCCGGTGCCGGCCACGTCCACCGGCAGATGCGGCGAGGACCAGCGCCAGATCGCGTCGCGGCTCACCGCGAGCGTGACCAGCTGGCCTGGATCGCCGCCGACGCTGTGCGCCAGCACCCACTCCGGCCCACGCGCCAGCAGCGCCTGCGAGGCGGCGATCGCATCGTCCTGGGCCAGGCTCGGCATCCCGGTCAGGCGGCCGAGTTCAAAGGCATTCGGCGTGACCAGCCAGGCATGCGGCAGCAGACGTTCGGCGAAGACGTTTTCCAGGCCCGGCTCGACATAAGGGCCGGTGTGGGTGTCGCCAATGACCGGGTCCAGGCAGTAGCGCAGCTGCGGCGAGGACGGCAGCACCGCATCGAGCCAGTCGGCGAAGGCCGCACCGTTGCCGACGCTGCCGAAGTAGCCGGACACCAGCATCCGTGCCCGCTGTGGCAGGCCGCGCTCACCGGCGCCGAGCAGCAGGTCAGCAAACCAGTCCGAAGGCAGCACGCGGCCGCGCGTGGTCTCGTAGAACGGCGCGTTGCTGAGCAGCGTGGTCGGGATTTCGGCCACGCGCACGCCCAGCGCGCGCAGCGGCGGCACGGCCGCGCTGTTGCCGGCATAGCCGTACACCAGCTGCGACTGGACCGAGATGACGTCGACCGGCGACGGACCGTCCGGGCGCTGGCGGCGGCCGTGGACCAGGTGGCTTTCGAGGGATTCGTTCATGCCGACATTTTACGCCCGGTGCCGCCCGGTAGAGCCACCCCATGGGTGGCTGTCGATCCACCGAGGACCCCGCGCAGCCACCCATGGGGTGGCTCTACACCGCCGTCCGCGTACAAAAAAGGCCCCCTGTCGCCAGGGGGCCTTCGGTAGTTCACAGGAACCCGTGACGCTTACGACGTCATCCGATCCCAAAAGCCCTTCACGCCATCGATGAAGGTCGCCGACTTCGGCGAATGCTTGCGCGCTTCCTCACCGGTGAAGGTGGTTTCGAACTGTTCCAGCAGCTTGCGCTGCTCCGGGGTGAGGTTGACCGGGGTCTCCACCACCACGCGGCAGTACAGGTCGCCTTCGCTGCGGCTGCGCACCGAACGCACGCCCTTGCCCCGCATGCGGAACAGCTTGCCGGTCTGGGTCTCGGCCGGGATGCGGATCTCGGCGTAGCCGCCCAGCGTTGCCACACGGACGGTATCGCCCAGGGCGGCCTGCGAGATGCGGATCGGCACTTCGCAGTGCAGGTCGTCGCCGTCGCGCTGGAAGATGGCGTGCTCGCGCACCCGCACTTCCACGTACAGATCGCCTGCCGGGGTGCCGGCCGGACCGGCCTCGCCTTCACCGGACAGACGGATGCGGTCGCCGGTGTCGACGCCCGCAGGCACCTTGACCGACAACACTTTGTCTTCCTCGACACGGCCATTGCCGTGACAGGTCTTGCAGGGGTTCTGGATGATCTGGCCACGGCCGTTGCAGTGGTGGCAAGCCTGCTGCATCGCGAAGATGCCGCGCTGGATGCGCACCTGGCCCTGGCCACGGCAGACCGAGCAGGTCTCGACCTTGCCATCTTCCGAGCCGCTGGCATTGCAGTCATCACACTCGACCAGACTCGGAATCTCGATGCGGCGCTCCACGCCCATCACCGCTTCTTCCAGGTCCAGCTCCATCACGTACCCGATATCGGCACCCCGACGGGCCTGGCGCGGACCACCACCACCGGCGCCACCGCCGAAGATGTTGCCGAAGATGTCACCGAAGATATCGCCCATGTCCGGGCCACCCGGACCACCGCCACCGCCGCCCATGCCGTGCTCGAACGCCGCGTGGCCGTGCGCATCGTACATCCGGCGCTTATTGCCATCGGACAGGGTTTCGTAGGCTTCCTTGCATTCCTTGAAGGCGGCCTCGGCCTCGTTGTCACCCGGATTGCGGTCCGGATGGAACTTCATCGCGCAACGGCGATAGGCCTTCTTCAGTTCTTCATCGCTGGCGGTGCGGGACACGCTCAGCACTTCGTAGTAATCGCGCTTGCTCATAACTTGAATCGGGTTCCGGAAGTCGGGATTCGTCAAAGCGGAAGAGCGGCACCAGGTCCGCTCTTTCGCCGGGCGCCCCGACAGGCCGGGATACGGCTGTCAGGACCAGAAGGGGGATATGACAACGGGACGTTGCCTGCGCAACGTCCCGTGTCGTGCCCGGATCAGGACTTCTTGTCGTCCTTGACTTCGGTGAACTCGGCGTCGACCACATCGTCGTGCGCGCCGCTGTTGCCACCGGCATCCGGGCCCGGTGCCGCGCCGCCCTGCTCGGCTGCCGCGGAGGCCGCGAACAGTGCCTGGCCGGCTTCTTCCAGCACCTTCGACTTGGCTTCGATCTGTGCCTTGTCGTCGCTCTTCATCGCGGTTTCCAGATCGGCCAGGGCCGACTCCACCTTGCCGATCACGTCGCCACCGACCTTGCTGCCGTGCTCGGTGATCGCGGTACGGGTACCGTGGATCAGCGCGTCAGCCTGGTTGCGGGCCTGGACCAGTTCATGGAACTTCTTGTCTTCTTCGCGGTTGGCTTCCGCGTCGGCGACCATGCGTGCGATCTCGTCCTCGGACAGACCCGAACCGGCCTTGATCTCGACCTTCTGTTCCTTGTTGGTCTTCTTGTCCTTGGCCGACACGTGCAGGATGCCGTTGGCGTCGATGTCGAAGGACACTTCCACCTGCGGCAGGCCGCGCGGCGACGGCTCGATGCCGGAGAGGTCGAACTTGGCCAGCGACTTGTTGAAGCGGGCCTGCTCGCGCTCACCCTGCAGCACGTGCACGGTCACGGCCGACTGGTTGTCCTCGGCGGTGGAGAACACCTGCGAGGCCTTGGTCGGGATGGTGGTGTTCTTCTCGATGATCTTGGTGAACACGCCACCCAGGGTCTCGATGCCCAGCGACAGCGGGGTCACGTCCAGCAGCAGCACGTCCTTGACGTCGCCGCCCAGCACGCCGCCCTGGATCGCAGCACCCAGTGCCACGGCTTCGTCCGGGTTGACGTCCTTGCGCGGTTCCTTGCCGAAGAACTCGGTCACGGCCTGCTGCACCTTCGGCATGCGGGTCTGGCCGCCGACCAGGATCACTTCACCGATGTCGCTCGAACGCAGGCCGGCATCGTTCAGCGCGATGCGGCACGGCTCGATCGACTTCTTGATCAGGTCTTCCACCAGCGCTTCCAGCTTGGCGCGGGTCAGCTTGATGTTCAGGTGCTTCGGGCCCGACGCGTCAGCGGTGACGTACGGCAGGTTCACTTCGGTCTGCTGGCTGGTGGACAGCTCGATCTTGGCGCGCTCGGCGGCATCCTTCAGGCGCTGCAGGGCAAGCGGATCCTTGCGCAGGTCGATGCCCTGGTCCTTGTTGAACTCGTCGACGAGGTATTCGATGACGCGGTTGTCGAAATCTTCGCCGCCCAGGAAGGTGTCACCGTTGGTGGCCAGCACTTCGAACTGCTTCTCACCGTCGACGTTGGCGATCTCGATGATCGAGACGTCGAAGGTGCCGCCGCCCAGATCGTACACAACGATCTTGCGGTCACGGCCGTCACCCTTGTCCAGGCCATAGGCAAGGGCAGCAGCGGTCGGCTCGTTGATGATGCGCTTGACTTCCAGACCGGCGATGCGGCCGGCGTCCTTGGTGGCCTGGCGCTGGCTGTCGTTGAAGTAGGCCGGCACGGTGATCACGGCCTCGGTGACGGTCTCACCCAGGAACGCTTCGGCGGTCTTCTTCATCTTCTCCAGCACGCGGGCGGAGATTTCCTGCGGGGCCATCTTCTTGCCGTCGCTGGTCTGGACCCAGGCGTCGCCGTTGTCATGGGCCAGGATGCCGTAGGGCACGTGCGCGATGTCCTTCTGGACTTCAGCGTCGGTGAACTTGCGGCCGATCAGGCGCTTGACAGCGTAGAAGGTGTTCTTCGGGTTGGTCACGGCCTGGCGCTTGGCCGAGGCGCCGACCAGGACTTCGCCGTCCTTGGTGTAGGCGACGATGGACGGCGTGGTGCGATCGCCTTCCGCGTTTTCGATGACGCGGGCCTTGCCGCCGTCCATGATCGCCACACACGAGTTGGTGGTGCCGAGGTCGATACCAATGATCTTGCCCATGAGGGAGACTCCTGAAAGTTCTGGGTACATCCGGCAGCTGCCGGGTTATGAATGGGATGTGTGGGACGCTGCGGACACTTTCAAGCCGTCCATCAAACACAGTGTTCGATGGCGACCCAACGCGTTCAGCGTCCGGCCGAGCCGCCGGACCTGGCCCGGCGGACCGACCTGTGGATCAGTCGCGGGCGACCACGACCAGCGCCGGCCGCAGCAGGCGGTCGTTGAGCAGGTAGCCCTTCTGGAACACCTGGACCACGCTGCCGGGCGCCGCACCGGGCGCGTCGACCTGGCTGATGGCCTGGTGGTGGTCAGGGTTGAAGGTCTGGCCGGTCGGGTCCAGCAGGGTCAGGCCATTGTCGGCGGCGACCTTGAGCAGCTGCTTGTAGGTCAGTTCGAGCCCTTCGCGCAGCGGGCTCGGCTCGCTGCCGGCGGCATTGAGGCCGGCGTCGAGGCTGTCGAACACCGGCAGCAGTTCGCCGAGCAGCTTCTCGTTGGCGAAGCGGCGCGCCTGTTCCACGTCGCGGGCAACGCGCTTGCGCTGGTTGTCCAGGTCGGCGCGTTCGCGCAGCGACTCCGAACGCAGCAGGGCCACCTCGTTGTGCAGGCTGTCCAGCTGCTGCTGCAGGGACGGCTCAGCGGCCGGCTCGCCGGCGGGATTCTGGGATGCGATATCGGGCTGATCTTGGTTCATTTCCGGATCCTTGGCGGTGACTCTCCGCCTCCACCCACCCCTATGTGGGCGCGGCTACGGGATTCAAGAGTCCAGGGCCGCTTTATGCGCGATCGCGGGACAATCCGCCGCCAGCGGGCGAGCCCAGCGCGGCCCCCAGCACCTGGGCGGTGGCCTCCACCAGCGGGATCATGCGGTCGTAGGCCATCCGCTTGGGGCCGATGACCCCCAGCACGCCCAGCACCTGGCCGTCGGCCGAGTACGGGGCGGTGACCAGCGAGACGCTTTCCAGCGGCATCACCCCGGTCTCCTCGCCGATGAAGATGCGCACCCCCGGGGCCTGGATGGTGCGCTCGAGCAGCTGCAGGATCTCGCGCTTGCTGGCGAACACGTCGAACAGCTCGCGCAGGCGCTCCAGGTCTGAGAGATCCTGCACGCCCATCAGGCGGGTCTGCCCGGCCAGCACCATGTCATCGGCCGGCGGCACCATCGCCTGCTCGGCCAGCTCGATGCTGTGCGCCAGCAACTGCTCCATTTCCGACTGCGCATCGCGCAGCTCCAGCAGCAGGCGGGCCCGGATCTCGGCCAGCGGCCGACCGGCGCAATTCGCATTGAGGTAGTTGGCGACCTGCTCCAGCTCCCCGGGATTGAACCCGCGGCGAGGCTCGATCACCCGGTTCTGCACCTCGTTGTCGGCGAACACCAGGATCGCCAGCACCCGGCGCGCGTCCAGTGCCACGAAATCGATATGCCGGAACGCGAACTGCTCCCGGCGCGGGGCGCTGACCACCCCGACGAAATGGCTCATCGCCGAGAGCAGCTCCGAGGCACTGCCGAGCAGGGCCTGGGTGCCAGTGCCGGTGGCCAGCTCGGTGCGCAGGCGGCTGAGCTCGCCCTCGCCCGGCGGCTGCATCTTGACCAGGCTGTCCACGAACACCCGGTAGCCGTGCGCGGTCGGCACCCGGCCGGCGGAGGTATGGGGCGAGCTGAGCAGCCCCAGGTCCTCCAGGTCGCCCAGGATGTTGCGGATCGTGGCCGGGCTGACGTCCAGGCCGGCATGCCGGGCAAGCGTCTGCGAGCCGACCGGTTCGCCATCCTGGATGTGACGCGCGATCAGCGTCCGCAGCAGATGGCGGGCGCGTGGGGCGAGATGGGACGCGGAAGGATGCATGGAATCAGCCTGTGAGACGCCCACTTAGATAATGGCTGCACGGGGCGTTGGCAAGTCATTGGAGACGCCCCCCGCCCATGCTAGCGTGCGCGGCTTGGAGACGCCCCTCGTGTACAACGTAGACCATGCTTAGACATCTATCGATCAAGGATTTCGCGGTCGTCCGCGCCACCGAGCTGGAATTCGGCGCCGGCATGACCGTGGTCTCAGGTGAAACCGGCGCGGGCAAGTCGCTGATGGTGGACGCGCTGGGCTTTTTGTCCGGGCTGCGCGCCGACAGCGGCGTGGTCCGCCACGGCGCCGCGCGCGCCGAGCTCTCGGCTGAATTCGCGCCGCTGGCCGATGCCCCGGCCCGCCAATGGCTGCGCGACAACGAGCTCGACGACGAAGAACAGTGCCAGTTGCGACGGGTGATCCGCGCCGACGGTGGCTCGCGCGCCTTCATCAACGGCCGCCCGGTGACGCTGACCCAGCTGACCGAGCTGGCCAGCATGCTGGTCGAAATCCACGGCCAGCACGAACAGCAGGCCCTGCTCTCGCGCCCCTCGCAGCTCTCGCTGCTGGATGCCTTCGCCCGCAACGACGCCGAGCGCGCCCAGGTCCGCCAGACCGCGGCACGCTGGCAGACGCTGGTCGATGAAGCCGAGGCGCTGTCGCGCCAGGGCGACGTGAGCGACCGGATCGGCTATCTGGAGCACCAGCTCAGCGAGCTCAAGCGCGAAGACCTGGACCCGGCCTCGATCGCCACCCTGGGCAGCAGCCACCGCCGCCAGGCCCATGCCAGCGCGCTGATCGGCGCCTGCGACGTGGCGGTGAGCCGCCTCAATGGGGATGACGAGGTCTCGGTCCTGCAGCTGCTGCAGCAGACCCGCCATGACCTGGCCCGCGTGGCCGAACACGACAGCCGGCTCGGCGAGGTCGATGCCCTGCTCGACAGCGCCGCCATCCAGCTGGACGAAGCGTTGTCCCTGCTCGACCGCGTGCATGACGACCTGGATGCCGACCCGGAGCAGTTCGAGGATATCGAGCGCCGTCTCGGCCGCCTGCACGACCTCGCCCGCAAGCACCGCGTGCCGATGGAAGCGCTGGGCGAGCACTGCGACGCGATGGAAGCCGAAGTCGAGCAGCTGCGCGGTGCCGACGAGCGCCTGCAGGCCCTGGCCGGCGAGATCGACCGTGCCGCCGGCCAGTGGAAGACCGTGGCCGAGGTGCTCAGCGCCAGCCGCCGGAAGGCCGCCAAGGCCCTGTCGGACACCACCACCACCCTGATCGGCGAGCTGGGCATGGGCGGCGGTCAGTTCCTGATCGATATCGAGCCGCAGACCGCGGTCAAGCCGGACCCGAACGGCGCCGAGCGGGTCGAGTTCCTGGTCGCCGCCAACGCCGGCCAGCCGCCGCGCGCCCTGCGCAAGGTCGCCTCGGGTGGTGAGCTGTCCCGTATCTCGCTGGCGATCGAAGTCGCCGCGCTGGGCCTGGATGCGGTGCCGACCATGGTCTTCGACGAAGTCGATTCGGGCATCGGTGGCGCCGTGGCCGACATCGTCGGGCAGAAGCTGCGCGCCTTGGGCGAGAAGCGTCAGGTGCTGTGCGTCACCCATCTTCCCCAGGTCGCCTCCAAGGGCCACGCCCACTACCGGGTCAGCAAGGCGCCGGTGGACGGCATGACCCAGAGTGCAGTCGAGAAGCTCGATACCAAGGCCCGCGAGGAAGAGCTCGCCCGGATGCTGGGCGGCGTGGAAGTCAGCAAGGAAGCCCGGGCCGCGGCGCGCAAGCTGCTCCAGGTGTGACAGGTAGTGCCGGCCGCTGGCCGGCGCCCCGCCCGAACCGGTGCCTCACCCTGAAAACAAAAACCCCGGGCACGCCCGGGGTTTTTTGATCGCATGCGGGCGCCCTGCAGGCCGTTACCGACGCTTCTTGCGGACGTACAGCACCAGCGAGTGCTCTTCCAGCTCGTAGCCGTGGTCGGCCGCGATCTTGCGCTGCAGCTCCTCGATCTCGTGGCTTTCGAACTCGATGATCTTGCCGCTGTCCACATCGACCATGTGGTCGTGGTGACCGCCGCGGTCCAGCTCGTAGACGGCCTGACCGCCTTCGAAGTTGTGCTTCAGCACCAGGCCGGCGGCCTCGAACTGGGTCAGCACCCGGTACACCGTGGCCAGGCCGATCTCGTCGCCGTGCTCCAGGAGCTGGCGGTAGATGTCTTCGGCGGTCATGTGGTGGCTGGCATTGCGCTGCTCGAGCAGCGCCAGGATCCGCATACGCGGATGGGTCACCTTGAGGCCGACTTTGCGCAGGTCGTGGGTTTCCATACTTCTCCGTTCATTGGCGATTTAGCGCCAGCTGCCTCGGATTGGGTCGCGGCGACACGTCAGGAGTGTATCATCGACTCGATTTCCCCAAACGCCATTCCCCGATGCGCAATCTCCTGCTGGTCGCCGCCGTTGCCCTGTCCACCACGGGCTGCGGCATCATTTACAAGCAACCCATCTATCAGGGCAACCTGATCCGGGAGCAGGCCGTCGGTCAGCTGCAGGTGGGCCAGAGCAAGCAGCAGGTTGGTGCCCTGCTTGGTACGCCCTCCATCGCGGACCCGTTCCACGCCCAGCGCTGGGACTACACCGCCAGCCAGCGCGTCAACCGCGTGGGCAAGACGGAAGTGAAGAACTTCACCGTCTACTTCGAAAACGACGCAGTCACCCGTTGGGACGGCGAGTACTTCGCCAGCGACGACGCCGAGCTGGCCCGCAGCACGCTGCGCCAGTTCGGCCGCAACCTGCCCAAGGACAAGAAGAAGCGTGGCCGCTGAGGCCCGCCTTCTTCACTCAGCTGCCGGCGCGTGCGCGCCGGCGGCGGTTGTCTTTCGGGTCGGCCAGCAGCGGACGCAGCAGCTCGACCCGGTCGCCCTCGCGCAACATCTGATCCGGCCTGGCCAGCAGGCCATGCACGGCCACGGCCGGGCATTGCGCGCTGCCGTCAATGGCCGCCGCTTCAATGGCATCGGCGACCGTGGCCCCCTCAGGCAAGGTCAAACGCCGGGTATCGGCCCGATCGGGCCAGGCCAGCACCACCTCGACCGTGATCACGACTCAGTCCTGAGCGTCGGCGACGCGGACGAAATCATTCACCATGCGGTCGGCCAGCCCCTGGAAACCCAGCGCCAAAGCCGGACCCAGCAGGCGTGAGGTCGGTTCGAACTCCAGCGTCAGCGTGACCTTGCAGGCGTCCTCGGCCAGCGCGTGGAACTCCCAGCGCCCGTGCAGGCGCTTGAACGGCCCGTCCTTGAGCTGCATATCAATGCTGTGCGGGCGCTGCAGCGTGTTCTCGGTCATGAACCAGGTCGAGAACGACCCAAAGCCCAGGTCCAGGCGCGCGACCAGTCGGTCCGGGCCGGACTCCAGGATCTGCGAGGCCGAACACCAGCGGAAGCGGCGCGGATAGGCGTCAATATCATTGACCAGGTCGAACATACGGGCAGCCGAATGTTCGACCAGGGCACTACGTCGGATAGTTGGCATGCGATACAGATGTCGGATGAATCGACCGGGCGTGCCCGAATCGGAGACAATAGGGAAATGAGCAAGAACAGCGGCAAGGATAAAGCAAAGGGCGCGACGGCCAACAAAACCATCGCGCTCAACAAGCGTGCCCGTCACGAGTACCACATCGAGGATCGCTTCGAAGCCGGCCTGGCCCTGCAGGGCTGGGAGGTCAAGTCGATCCGTGCCGGGCGCGGCAACATCATCGATGCCTACGCCTACGTGCGCGATGGCGAGATCTTCCTGATCGGCGCGCAGATCACCCCGTTGATCCAGGCCTCCTCCCACATGGTGGCCAACGACCGTCGCGAGCGGAAGCTGCTTCTGCATCGCAGCGAGATCGACAAGCTGATCGGCAAGGTGCAGCGCGATGGCTACACGATCGTGCCGACCGCGATGTACTGGAGCAAGAACAACATCAAGCTCGAGATCGCGCTGGCCAAGGGCAAGCAGACCCACGACAAGCGCGATGCCGAGAAGGACCGCGACTGGGCGCGCGAGAAGTCGCGCACCATGCGCCGGCACAACCGCGACGCCTGATGGCGCCGGCGTCGCCCGCCCCGGTTATCCAGCCCGCCAGCGCCGAGGGCACCCGCGCGGTGTTCGCCGGCCTGTTGGCCTTCAACCAGGCCGCCTGTGGTGATGCGCTGGACGATCACCCGGTCAACCGGGTGATCCACGATGACGCCGGCCAGGTCGTGGCCGGGATCGCCGCCGATGTCTGTGGCGGCTGGCTGATGGTGCATGCGCTCTGGGTCGACGATACCCGCCGTGGCGAAGGACTGGGCCGGGCCCTGCTGGCCGAGGCCGAGCAGCAGGCCCGCGCGCTCGGCGCGCACGCCGTGACGCTGGATACCTTCTCCTGGCAGGCCGAGGGCTTCTATCTCAAGCAGGACTATGAAGTGTTCGGCCGGCTGCAGGATTTTCCGCCTGGTCATCAGCGCATGTATCTGCGCAAGCGGCTGTAGCCCCTGCCTGACAGCCGCCAGTGCTGCGCCCCGGCACCATCGGCAGGCGGCCTTACCGGCCGGACGTCCGCCTCGCCTGCCCCCCCCGCGCCCCCCGCACGGAAACGATCTTTCCCCGCCAACCCCGCACAGCTGTCAGAATCCCCGCATTGATACGGAAAGGATCCGCGCGTGACTCTTGAAACTACCCCGGCACCCGCACAGGCGGCGGACGAATTGACCACCCTGCGCGCCGACGTGGCGGCGCTGGAGTTCATCTTTGACGAACTCGCCCGCGCCATGGACCCGGCCGCGCTGCTCAAGGTGCTGACCTACCTGATCCGCAATGCCAAGCGTGTTGCCTCGGAAACCCAGAGCTACGACAGTCTGGAGCACCGCCGCCTGGTGGCCCAGGTGGAATCGCTGATGGCCCGGGTTGAGCCGCAGGCCAAGAAGCAGGCCATGACCGTGCGCAACGAGCACAACCGCCTGAAGAAGGAAAAGGCCCGCCACAAGGCCGACAGCCGCCGCCAGCTGCAGAAGTAAGTCCTTGGCGGGCAAGGTGACTGTTCAGCTGGATTGGAGTAGCATCCAGTCCGTCAAGTAGAGCTCCGGTGCTGTTCTCCGGATGAAGTGCGGTTCTTGAAGAAACCGGGGGTGCATTGGTTTCGACGGGGGTTGTGAAGTTACTTGGTGCATGCCGAGGGGGCAGCTTTCCTCGTTAATCCAGCAGCAAACTTTTAGTTGCCAACGACGACAACTACGGTTCGAACGACTTCGCAATCGCTGCCTAAAAACAGCTTTAGCGTTTAGTTCTACAGCCGCCTTAGGCGAACCCCCGAACCTACTTGTGCCCGTGCTCGTAGATGTAGGGTCATTATCACGGAACCGGTTGTGATGGCTGCCTGTCAGTCACGACTTAACTAAAGCAGGCTGGTCCTGGGGTGCGCTTTGCACACCGTGCTGCCACAGGATGAGATTCAACGGTGAGCTAAGCATGTAGTACCGGGGATGGAGTGCCTTCGGACGGCGGTTCAATTCCGCCCACCTCCACCATATAGCCGTTTCGACGGTGCATCAAAGGCTGGAACCCTAGAGAAATCGAAGGTCCCGGCCTTTTTTGTGCCCGTCTTCCGCCAGCAAGACAGCCGCTCAGCCCATCACGGCAACGTGAATTTCCGCGCCATCCGCAGCGGCCACACCGAAGTGAACTGCGCACCACCCACCAGCCGGTACGCCGCCGACACACTGTGCAGCACGCCCATCGCTTCCAGCACGTCCTTGGTCTTCCGGAACGTCGGGCGCGGATCCGCCGTGAACATGAAAAGGTTGATCTCTTTCGCGCTGACGTCGTAGCCGTCCAGCGTGGCAGCCTTGCCGAGCGCGGTGGTCAGCTCGGCCTCCAGCGTGGCCAGAAAGGCCTCGTCGTCCAGCGACTTTCGCCAGAACTTGATCACAAGCTGGTAATCCATCAGGCGTTCCCGTCGTTCAAGAAGTGAACCGCCAAGGGTACCCGCATGGCGGGCATCACGCTGTCTTTGAGGCGGCGGCAATCATCCGCGCCAGCCGGTCGGCGATGGCCTGCCGCACCTCCGGCGCCAGCCGCGAGCGCGATAGCGCTTCGAACACCCACATGCCGTCGGCGGCGAGCTTAGCGATGAACAGGTCCAGCGCGGCCGGGTCGCTCAGGTCCTGCGGCGTGGGCGGCGACCAACGCTCCACCACCGTGGTCCAGGGCTGCATGTTCTCGTCGGTGGCGGCTGCATCGAACATCAGCTGCAGCTCGGCCCGGCTCGCGGTCTGGGCACAGGTGAGTGCGTAGGCCTGGTAGCGTTCAGTCGCAGCCGCGGCCTCGCCCGGCTTGCCGGCCGCATCGATCATGCTCGCCTCCCACACGCCGGCCAGGTGCTGGTGGATGCCCTGCAGCAGCGCATCGCGCGAGGGGAAGTGGTACAGCAACCCGCCCCGGGCGATGCCGGATTCGGTGGCGACCGCTTCGAAAGTGAGCGCGGTGATGCCGTCGCGTTCGATCACGCGGACGGCGGCATCCAGGATGTTGGTTCGGTTGCTCGGGCGCATGGGCTCAGTGGGCGTGGGAGACGGTGGTGGCCGTGCCGGGGCCATGGCGGCGCAGCAGTACGCCGGTGGTGACGGTGCCGACCAGCAGCACCCCGGCAATCACATACAGTACCCAAACGTAGCTGGCGTCGTACGCGGTGCTGGCCGCTGACAGCCACCCGGCGTCGCCGCCAGGTTGTGCGGCCAGTGCAAGCGCCTGCTGGATGCTCTGGCCCGCACCGGCGTCCACGCCGTCCGGCAGCGTCACGGTGGCCGAGTACAGCGCGGCGATCAGGCTGCCCAGCAGGGACACCGCGAACAGGCTCCCGAACTCATAGGACACCTCCTCCACCGACGACGCCATGCCGGCGCGGTGCGGGGGAACGTTGCCGATGATCGCGGTGGAAGCCACGGAGATGGTGGCGCCCATGCCCAGCCCGGTCAGCAGCAGCCCGGCGAGGGTCCAGCCAAGGTGGCCGCCAAAGGTGGCCGCGACCAGCACCACACCGGCGGTGCCCACGCCCAGCCCGCCGGTGATCAACGGCAACAGCCCGACGCGGTGCAGGAACATGCCGCCGAAAATGGCGCTGGGCAGGCACCCGATCGCCACCACGGACACCAGCAGGCCCGCCTGCAAGGGGGTGTAGTCGGCGACCAGCTGGAAGCGCTGGGTGGTCAGCAGTTGCAGGCCGGCGATGGCGAACATCGCGAACGCCGCCGAGAGCACGCCGGCCAGGAACGGCGCATTGCGGAAGATGGCCACGTCGAGCATCGGATACGGCAGGCGGCGCTGGCGACGCAGGAACAGTACCAGACCGACAACGAAGATCAGCGCCGCGCCGGCTGCCAGCACCCCGTTCGGCGGCGCATGCGCGACCTCCTTGATCGCCACCACCAGCCCGGACAAGGCGACCAGGCTGAGCAGCGAGGAGATCAGATCCCACGGCTTGCCTGCATCGGGCGTGCCGTGCGGCGCGAACAGCACCGCCCCGACCATGGCCAGCAGCACGATCGGCACATTGATCAGGAACACCGCGCCCCACCAGAAGTGCGCCAGCAGCACGCCGCCGACGATCGGGCCGATGGCGCTGCCGATGATGGAGATACAGCCCCACACCGCGATGGCCAGGTTGCGCTCGCGTTCGTCCTCGAAGGTCAGGCTGATCAGCGCCAGCGTGGCCGGCATCATCGCCGCTGCACCCACGGCCAACAGCGCGCGAGCAGCGATCAGCAGATTGGCATCCGGCGCGAACGCGGCCAGCAGCGAGGCGATGCCGAAGATCGCCAGGCCGATCAGGAACATGCGGCGGTGCCCCAGGCGATCGCCCAGCGTACCGGCACCCAGCAGCAGGCCAGCCATCACCAGGGGATAAGCGTTGATGATCCACAGGCCCTGCAGCGGGGTCGCGCCCAGTTCCTTGGTCAGCGTGGGCAAGGCGGTGTACAGCACGGAGTTGTCGAGGGTGATCAGCAACAGGCCGGCGGCTACGGTGAGCAACAGGCTCCAGCGCTGGGTCTTGGTCGGGGTCATGGGGCGTCAGGAGGGTCAACGGGATCGTAACTATACAGGACGTCCTGTTATGTTTGACCCGTGTACCGCCGACGCGTTCAGCCTGTGGCGACGCACCTTCTGCGCGCTGCGCGCTGGCCGCTGCGCCGCCCCAACTGCGTTTACCTCATTGCAGGGGGCTCACCCGGGCAGGCAGGCGCCTGCCCGGTATGGATTGTGTCGGGGGAACGCTATGGACGGACAGAAAGACGCTTTTCGAATGGCGCAGGCCGAGTTGGCGCAGTGCTGGGCAGGCGGGGTGTCGGCCGCCGAGCGATGGGCGGCGTATGACGCGATCCACGATCGACTGATCGCGCAATGGCCTGCCGAGGCCCATCGCATCGTCGGCATGATGGTGATGTGGGTGACCGAGATCCGCGGCACCTGCCCGGCTCCGTATCGCACGGCAGATGCGGCCCTGAGTGACAGTGCGCTGCTGCGCGCGTGCCGTATCGATTCGTGAGGAGCTAGGGCGCCGTCGGCTGGAACGGATCGGTGTGGCCGGCCACTTCCATGTTGATGGCATTGATCAGGGCCGACACGGCGGTCGCCAGGCGGCGGCTGTCCGAGATGGAGCCGAAGAACAGAATCGAGGTGCCGTCGAGTTCGACACCGGCCAGCCCGAGTTCGCCCTTCAGCGCGGCCACCCGTTCGTCGAACAGCTTCAACCAGTGGGCATCGGGCACAACATCGAGCATGGCGACAATGGCCTCATCCGCGCCGTGATCGACAATGGTCTGCAATGTCGGGACGTCAAAACCCAGCAGGCGCGGCACGCTGCTATCTGGTACGGGGATGCTCATGCGGGCATGGTAGCCGGTCAGCCGGGCGAGCGCTGGAAGACGTTCAGTAACACGCGTTGCTTTCTCGCTGACGGCAACACAAACGGCCCGGCCAACCCGGCCGGGCCACGGTGCGTGCGGACCCGCTTTATTCTTCCTGGTCGCTCTGCTGGCCCGAGCGCTGGCCCTGCTGATCCTGGTCCTGCTGTTGCTGCTGCTTCTGGGCATCGCGATCGCGCTGCTCCTGCTGGCCCTGCTGCGGGGCGTTGCGCTGCGGATCATTCTGACCCTGCTGCGGGTTCGGGGTGTTGGCCATTGCCGTATCTCCGGTGTTCGGCATCGAAGTGGTGCCGGTGAATCCACGCTAGGCCTGCCGGCGTTACCCATGTGTGCGTGATGGGCGCTTGTGCATGCACGCGCCGGGCACCTGCGTAAACAATTCAGAACACACTGGGAAACGGCACCGATAGAGCACATTGCGTTCATCACCCGTCGGCAGTGAAGTGGAGATCCTCGACAATTCCTTGATCGGATCGCGCTCATGCTCGTGACGAAACGCCCCGGTCGGGGGCCACCAAGGACATGCCATGACGCCGCTCCGCTCGCTGCTGCTGACCACCCTGCTCGCCCTGACGCCGATGCTGGCCACCGCAGCGGACAAGGTCACCACCACGCCCGTGCACTTCACCAAGGGCGCCAGCAGCGCCACCCTGCGCGGCACGGTGTCCGGCTATGACACCGTTCGGTACACCATCGCCGCACGGGCCGGCCAGACCATGGCGGTGACGATCGACGGCAGTCCCAACGCCAACTTCAATGTGTTTGCCCCCGGCGTGACGCCCGGCCAGGGTGAGGCACTGGGCAGCAACGACGAGAAGCGACGCTGGAGCGGCACCTTGCCGACCACCGGCACCTATGTCGTGCAGGTCTACCAGATGCGTGCCCAGGCGCGTCGCAACGAAAAGGCACCGCACAGCCTGACGGTCGCGATCCGCTGAGCCCTGTCCCGGGTATCCTCGGCGGTGCTGGCTTCCCCCTCGCAAGGACCCCGGGATGGACTTCCTCAAACTGCTACGGTCGCTGGAAGAGTTCCTCTACGAGCTGTGCACCTGGTTCCTGTTTTTCCCACGCACGCTGTACCGCGTGATCGTGTCTCCGCGTCGGATGGCCCAGTACGTGGATACCGAGCTGAAGGAAAAGCTGGAGCGCCAGTTCGACGACGCGATCAGCCCGCCGATGTTCCTGATGCTGGCGGTGCTGGTCGCGCACGGGGTGGAGCTGATGCTGCACCAGCAGGTGGTTGGCACCGGGGCACTGTCGCGCTCGATCTTCGGCAATGAAGAGAGCCTGCTGCTGTACCGCTCGATCACCTTCGCGATCTGGCCGCTGGTGACCACCACGCACCTGCTGCGGCGCAAGCACGTGCCGATGACCCGCGAGTCGCTGCGCCGTCCGTTTTTCATGCAGTGCTACCTGACCGCACCGTTCGCGGTGGCCCTGTCCACCAGCATGGTGTTCGTGCGGCTGCCGGGCCAGCTGTCGACCACGCTGGGCATCGCGGTCGGCGTGCTTGCCGCGCTGTGGTATGCGGTGGTCCAGGCCGGGTGGCTGAAAGTCGCGCTGCAGCGCTCGTGGCTCAACACGATCCTCTCCACCCTGTGGGTACTGGTACTCGGCGCTGCGATCAACATGACGATCGGCGTGATCCTGCTCTCGAGCTGAGGGCGCCACTGCCGACCAACCGCCATGTCCCGCATATCCTTCCCCCGCCCTTCCATGCGACCCTTTGGGAACGTTTTCATGGAATGGAGGGATTCCACATGCTGTCTCGTTTCCATCGGCCCGCGCTGCTGGCCCTGATGATGCTCGCCGCCCCGCTGGGCAGCGCCTGGGCGCAGGCACCGGATGCGTTGAAGGTGATGTCGTTCAACGTACGCACACCGGCCGACACCGATCCGGGCAAGCGCTGGGAAGACCGCCGCGATGCGATGGTCACGCTGATCCGCGAGCAGAAGCCCGAGGTCATCGGCACCCAGGAACTGGTCAAAAAACAGGGCGACTATCTGGTCTCGCACCTGCCCGGCTATACCCTGTTCGGCAGGGACCGGCGCGGCGGCAGTGGCGATGAACACATGGGCGTGCTGTACGACAAGACGCGCCTGAAGGTGATCGAATCAGGCGACTTCTGGCTCTCCGATACACCGGACGTGCCGGGCAGCATCACCTGGGGCAACCTGTTCCCGCGCATGGTGACCTGGGCGCTGTTCCAGCGTCAGGCCGACGGCCAGCGTTTCTATCTGTTCAACACCCACCTGCCCTACCGCGATGAGGATGAGCCACGCCGCGTGCTCGGTGCCAAGCTGATCGTCTCCCGTCTGGCTGCACTGCCCAAGGACATCCCGGTGGTCGTGACCGGCGATTTCAATAGCGAGCCGGGCAGCGACACCTACACAGCCTTTACCGCCGCGTTGGGCGATGCTCGCAAACTCGCTGGCAAGGTCGATGGCCCGCGCCTGACCTTCCATGATTTCACCGGCAAGCCCACGGTGGAGCTGGACTGGATCCTGGTGCGCGGCTTCAGCGTGGACAGCTTCAGCACGCTGGACCAGAAGCCCGGTGGCGTATTGCCGTCGGATCATTACCCGGTGCAGGCGGAACTCCGGTTCCCCGCGGGCACGACGACGGGCAAGTAAGGAAACGCGCGATGGGCGGTCACAGCACCGTCCATCGGCTTCAGCATGGCCGCCCGGCGGCCATGCGCGTCCATCACCGCATCACGTCTGCCGCTCATCGATCTGCTGCAGCAGCCGGTACAGCGCTTGGTGCTGCTCACGTGCCTGGCAGATCCGCGCGCCGATGGCGATGAACACACCGGTGGCGATCAGGCCGATCTCGAACAGACCTTCGGTCAGGCAACAGAATCCCGTGACCACCGCAAGAATCGCCACCACCAACAGCGCGATCACGCCACGGGAAAGTCCCGCGCCGGATGCAGGTCCCGGGTCGTGCAGATGCAGGCGGACAGAACGCCACGGATTGGGTTGCATGCGGGCCACTCCAGAAAACGACCCACGCTTTTAGCACCGTGCGCAGAAACCGTGCAGAGGCAAAGCCGTCAACCGCGACGCACTGCGCAGCGGATGTGACGGCTGTTGCCTTTCTTGCTGTCGGGACGGCGCCCTCGCCGCCCCCTGACCCACGCGCCGGTCAGCGTTGCGTGACAGCGACCGGGGTGTTGGCCGCATCCTGCTGCTGGCCCCAACCACCCAAGGCCTTGTACACACCGACCACGCTGACGTTGACCGTGGATTCGGCCTCGGCGAGCGCATCATTTGCAGCCAGCTGCGTGCGCTGTGCGTCCAACAGGGTCAGGAAGTCTTCCGAGCCCTCGCGGAAGCGGATCTGCGCCAACTCCTCGGCGCGCCCTGCCGCCTGGGCCTGCTCGGCGACGATCGCCAGGCGGGCCTGCTGCTTGGCGTAACGCGTCAGTGCGTTCTCGGTGTCTTCCAGTGCCAGCAGCACGGCCTTTTCGTACTCGGCCGCGGCACCGTCGGCCTGCGCCTTGCTCGCGCGCAACCGGGCTTTCACCGTGCCGAAATCGAACGCGGCCCAGCTGATCGACGGGGTGACCGACCATGCCTTGTTGCTGCCGTTGACCAGGCCACTGGCATCACCGGACAGGAACCCGACAAACCCGCTCAGACTGATCCGTGGGAACAGGTCAGCCGTGGCCACGCCAACGCGCGCGGTCGCCGCAGCCAGCCGACGCTCGGCCACGCGCACATCGGCGCGCTGACGCAGCAGATCGGTGGTGTCACCGAGCGGCAACGCCTTGGCGTACGGCCGCATCTCGCGCGGCTGCAGCAGGCTGTCCAGTGCATCCGGGCGCTGGCCCAGCAGCACCGCCAAGCGATGACGCGACTGCACTTCGGCCACTTCCAGCAGCGGGATGTCGGCCTCGATCGCCTTCAGACGCGCGCGGCTGCTCTGCACATCCAGTTCGCTGCCGGCGCCCAGTTCCCACCGGGTTTCGGTGAGTTTCTGAGTGTCGCGCAGGTTGACCAGCGTGCGTTTTGCCACCGCGATGCGCTTCTGGGTACCACGCAGTTCGAAGTAGTTGCGGGCCACTTCGGCGGCGACGGTGACCTGTGCATCGGCGAGGTTGTCCTGCTCGGCGCCCAGGTCCGCGCGCGCTGCTTCGGCGGCACGGCGCTGGCGGCCGAACAGATCCAGTTCCCAGCCGGCATCGAAGCCGAGCTGATAGCTTTCGCTGAAGACACGCTCGCCACCCACCGTTGCATCGGGCTGCTTGCGACGGTCGTAGCTGCCGCCGCTGGTCACGTGGGGCAACTGGTCCAGGCGCTGCTCGACAAACACCGCGCGGGCCTCGCGCACGCGCGACATCGCGATGCGCAGGTCCAGGTTGGTGCCCAGTGCTTCGTGCACCAGCTGCTCCAGCACCGGGTCGTCGAACTGGGCCCACCAGCTCGCCACCGGCGAGGTGGTGGTGAACACCGGCGCGGCGGCGCCCTGCAGGGTCACCGGCTCGGCCGGCGGCGCCTGGTAGTTGGGGCCGACGCTGACGCAGCCGGCCAGCAGCGCGCTGGTCACGGCCGCGGTCAACAGGCGGATCACCATGGCAGCACCTCGCCGAGGTAGGTGAAGCTGCCGTTCGGGCCATCGGCATCGATCAGTGCCATGCCGACGCTGGAACGCGCGCCTTCGCTGATTTCGATCTCACCCTCGCCACCGTTCATGTCGGTTTTGACGTAGCCCGGATGCACGGTGTTGACCTTGGTGGTGCTCTCGCGCAGCTCATAGGCCAGCTGCACGGTCCAGGCATTCACCGCGCTCTTGGAGGCGTTGTAGGCCGGCACCGCGAAGCCGTAGATCGGCGAGCCCGGCTGGCTGTGCAGGGTCAGCGAGCCCAGGATGCTGGACACGTTGACGATGCGGCCAGCCGGCGAGGCGTTGAGCAGCGGCAGGAACGCCTGGGTGACAGCGATCACCGCGAACACGTTGGTGTCGAAGGTATCGCGCCAGGTCTGCAGGGTCTGCGCCGAGGGGGCCAGCTTGATGTCGTCGAGCAGGATGCCGGCGTTGTTGACCAGGATGTCCAGACGGCCATGACGCTCGGTCACGGTCTGCACGGCGGCGGCGATGCTGGCGGCATCACCGACGTCGAGCTGGATCGCTTCCACCGGCAGACCCTCGGCCTGCAGCTTCAGCGCCTCGTCCACGGCGACGTCGCGCTTGCGCCCGGCCAGCAGCGTATGCACGCCGGCCTGGGCCAGCTGACGGACGGTTTCCAGGCCGATGCCGCGGGTGGCACCGGTGACCAGGGCGATCTTTTGGGTAGCGGTATTCATAGGAAAAACCTCGCGGGGGAAGGAATCAGTGGTGGATGGTCGGTTCGCCGTGGGTCACCAGCTGCCCGCCGCCATTGCGGCTGACGAACTTGCGCAGGGCCACGTAGAACACCGGGGTCAGGAACAGGCCGAACAGGGTGACGCCCAACATGCCGGCGAACACCGTGATACCGGTCACCGAGCGGACTTCCGCACCGGCGCCATGCGAGATCACCAGCGGGATGGTGCCGGCGATGAACGCGATGGAGGTCATCACGATCGGGCGCAGACGCAGGCGGCACGCTTCCAGTGCAGCCTCCACGATGCCCTTGCCGCCCATTTCCAGTTCTCGGGCGAACTCGACGATCAGGATGGCGTTCTTGCATGCCAGGCCCATCAGCACCACCAGGCCGACCTGCACGAACACGTTGTTGTCACCGCCCGTCATCCATACGCCGAACAACGCAGACAGCAGGGTCATGGGGACAATCAGGATCACCGCCAGCGGCAGCGACCAGCTTTCATACAGCGCAGCCAGCACCAGGAACGCCAGCAGGATCGCTACCGGGAACACGATGAAGGCGGCCTTGCCCTGGGTGGCCTGCTGGTAGCTCAGGTCGGTCCACTCGGTCTGCATGCCCACCGGCAGCACCTGCCCGGCGATCTCGGTCAGCTTGGCCATGGCCTCGGCCGAGGACAGCATGCGCGGGTCGGCTTCGCCGGCCAGATCGGCCGCCGGGTAACCGTTGAAGCGCAGCACCGGATCCGGACCGTAGGTTTCCTTCACGGTGACCATCGAGCCGATCGGCACCATCTCGCCACGGTTGTTGCGGGTACGCAGGCGACCGATGTCTTCCACGCTGTCACGGAACTGGCCGTCGGCCTGGGCAATCACCTGCCAGGTACGACCGAACTGGTTGAAGTCATTTACGTACGACGAGCCCAGGTAAGTCTGCAGGGTGTCGAACAACTCGGTCAGTTCCACGCCCTGGGCCTTGGCCTTGACGCGGTCCACTTCGGCATCCAGCTGCGGCACGTTGGCCTGGTAACTGGTGATCGGGAACGCCATGCCCGGGGTCTGCGCGACGGCACCCTGCATCGTGCTCACCGCGGTCTGCAGTGCGCCGTAACCGAGGTTGCCACGGTCCTGGATGAACATCTGGTAGCCATTGCCGTTGCCCAGGCCGAGGATCGGCGGCGGCATCATGGAGAACGCGAAGCCCTCCTGCAGCCCGGCGATCTTGGCGTTGATCTCGGCATTGATCTGCGCGGCGGTGCGGCCCTTGCGTTCACTGAACGGCTTGAGCGGAACAAACGCCACACCGGTGTTGGGTGTATTGGTGAACTGCAGCGCGTTCAGACCCGGGAACTGGATCGTGTGCGCCACGCCATCGGTGTTGCGCGCGATCTCGGCGACCTTGGCCAGCATGGCGTCGGTCCGTGCGATCGAGGAGCCTTCCGGCAGCTTCACACCGGCGATCAGGTACAGCTTGTCCTGGGTCGGGATGAAGCCGGCCGGCACCGCCTTGAACATCAGACCGGTGGCCAGCAGCAGGCCCGCGTAGACCACGAACACCAGGCCACGGCGGCCCAGCAGGCGGCCGACCGAACCGTGGTACTTCTCCGAGCTGGTCTTGAAGAAGCGGTTGAACGGACGGAAGATCCAGCCGAACAGACGATCGATCAGACGGGTCAGGCCATCCTTCGGTGCACCGTGCGGCTTGAGCAGGCGTGCGGCCAGCGCCGGCGACAGGGTCAGCGAGTTGATCGCCGAGATCACGGTCGAGATCGCGATGGTGACGGCGAACTGCTTGTAGAACGCACCGGTCACGCCCGACAGGAACGCCATCGGCACGAACACCGCGCACAGCACCAGCGCGATCGCCACGATCGGCCCGGACACTTCACGCATCGCCTGGTGCGCAGCGGCCAGCGGGGTCAGGCCTTCTTCGATGTTGCGCTCGACGTTCTCCACCACCACGATCGCGTCATCGACCACGATGCCGATCGCCAGCACCAGCCCGAACAGGGTCAAGGTGTTGATCGAGAAGCCCAGCACGTACAGCGCCGCGAACGTACCCACGATGGACACCGGCACGGCGATCAACGGAATGATCGAGGCGCGCCAGGTCTGCAGGAACAGGATCACCACCAGCACCACCAGCGCGATCGCTTCCAGCAGCGTGGAAACCACGGCCTTGACCGAGTCACGCACGAAGATGGTGGTGTCATACACCGCTTCGTACTTCACGCCGGCCGGGAACTGCTTGGTCAGCTCGTCCATCGTATGGATCACCGAGTCACGGATCTCCAGCGCGTTGGCACCCGGGGCCTGGAAGATACCGATGCCGACCGCGTTCTTGCCGTCCAGCTGCGAGCGCAGCGTGTAGTCACCGGCGCCCAGTTCCAGGCGGGCGACATCGGACAGGCGCACCACTTCACCGTCGTCACCGGCCTTGAGCACGATGTCGCGGAACTCCTGCTCGCTGCGCAGGCGACCCTGGGCGTTGATCAGGGTCAGGAAGTCGCTGCTCGGCATCGGTTCGGCGCCGAGCTGGCCGGCCGAGACCTGCACGTTCTGCTCGCGCATCGCGCGCACCACGTCGCTGGCGGTCAGGCCACGGGCGGCGATCTTGTCCGGGTCCAGCCACGCACGCATCGCGTAGTCACCGCCACCGAACATCTGTGCATCGCCGACGCCCTGCAGGCGTGCCAGGGAATCCTTGACGTGCAGGCGCGCGTAGTTGCGCAGGTACAGCGAGTCGTACTTGCCGTCCGGCGAGGTCAGGTGAACCACCATCAGGAAGGTCGGCGACTGCTTCTGGGTGGACACACCCTGGCGGCGCACGTCTTCAGGCAGGCGCGCCTGCGCCTGGGCCACACGGTTCTGCACCTTGACCGCGGCTTCGTCCGGGTCGGTGCCCGGGCGGAAGGTCACGGTCATCTGCAGCACGCCGTCGGAGCCGGCGACGGACTTGATGTACATCATGTCCTCCACGCCGTTGATCGCTTCTTCCAGTGGTGTGGCCACGGTTTCAGCAATCACCTTGGGGTTGGCGCCCGGGTACACCGTGCGCACCACCACCGAGGGCGGCACCACTTCGGGGTACTCGCTGATCGGCAGCATGGGAATCGCGATCAGGCCGGCGGCGAAGATCACGATCGACAGCACCGCCGCGAAGATCGGCCTGTCAATGAAAAAACGGGAAAAGTCCATGGGTGGATTCCTGGGGTTTCACCAGCGCCGGCGTGCACGACCCCGGCCGCTGTCGCAGGCGACAGCGGTGGCGGGTTCCCCTGCACGGGGCGATGGCAGTCACGGTAGAGCCGACCGTTGGTCGGCTGCTATGTAGAACCGACGGTCAGTCGGCAGCCCTTCAATTCTTTGCAACAGCCGGCGCGGCTACCGGTGCGGCAACCGGCTGCATCGCAACCGCCTTGGCCTGGACCGGCATGCCGGGCATGAAGACTTTCTGCACGCCGTCGATGATCACGCGGTCACCAGCCTTCAGGCCCTGCTCGACAATGCGCAGGCCGTCGGCCGTGCGACCGAGTTCGATATCGCGGCGCTGTGCCTTGTTGTCCTTGTCGACCACGTAAACGAACTTGCGGTCCTGATCGGTCAGCACGGCCTTGTCATCGATCAGCATGGCCTGGAACTGGCCGCTGCCGAGCAGCTGCACGCGGGCGAACAGGCCCGGGGTGAAGGCGCGGTCGGCATTGTCCAGCAGCGCGCGGACGCGGATGGTGCCGGTGCTGCGGGTCACCTGGTTGTCCAGAAAGTCGACCTTGCCTTCGTGCGGGAAGCCCTCCTCACCGGACAGGCCGACCTTCACCGGCAGTTCGCTGTCGCGCTCGCTCGGGCGTTCACCCTTGCGCGCCATCTGGGCGTAGCGCAGGAAGGTGCCTTCATCGGCATCGAAGTACACATGCACCTTGTCCAGCGAGACCAGCGTGGTCAGCACGCTGGCACTGTCGCCGGCGGTGACGAGGTTGCCGGCGGTCACCATCGCGCGACCGGCGCGGCCGTTGATCGGTGCGCGCACCTGGGTGAACTCCATGTTCAAGCGGGCCGCATCGACAGCCGCCTGAGCGGCCTGCACCTGCGCCAGGGCCTGCTCGGACACGGCACGGCGCTGTTCCCAGGTCTCGGTGGAGATCGCCTGCTGGTCGGAGAGGCGGCGGGCACGGTCGGCTTCGCTGCGGCTCACCTGGGCCTGGGTGCGCGCGCGGTTGAGCTCGGCGGTGGCGCGGTCCAGTTCGGCGCGGTAGCTGCGGGCATCGATGGTGAACAGCACATCGCCCTTCTTGACCTCCTGGCCTTCGACATAGTTGACCTTGTCGATGTAGCCGGAGACACGCGGGCGCAGTTCAACGCTTTCGACCGCTTCGACGCGGCCGCTGAAGTCGTCCCATTGGCTGACCTGCTTGACCAGGACCGGGGCGGCACTGACCGAGGGCGGCGGCGGAATGCCGGCTTCTTCAGCATGGCTGCCGCTGCAGGCGGTCAGCACCGCGGCGGCAAGAATCGACACGCCGGCCAGGGCCAGCCGTCGGGTGAAACGGTGCGGGGTGGAAGAGGAAGAAGTCATGACATGCATCCGTACGTAGGGGTGGTGATACAGGGAAATCGAAGAGACGGGGCGACGTGGGGGCGTAGCCTGGGACCTGAACCTAGGTGAAGGTCAAGCGGTGCCGGCGGTGTTGCGCGACAGCGAGGGAGGCCAATCCAGATGCAGCAGTCCGCGCGGCAGTTCGGCATCTCGCGCGTCGCAGCGGACGATGGCGCGGTTGTCGGCGCAGTTGTCGAGCAGGGAGACCACGCGACGGCCGACCAGCAGCGCGCTCGGCCATTCGATGCAGGCTTTGGCTGCATTGGCGGGAGTACAGACCGGGTCGGACACTTCCAGCATCTGCGCGCGCACGCCCAGCGCCTGGGCTTCCTGGTGGAGCACCTGCGCGTACATGCGCGTGGCCGACATGGTGATGGAAGATTCACCGTGCCCGGCCCACGGCTTGAACCCGGCCGGGCCGCCGACGAGCACATAGCGTCGCGTCTGCGCGCCACCACGCAGCAGCGGCAGCAGATGCCGACCGGCGTGCACATGTGGCATCACATCGGCCTGCAGCGCCTGCAGCAGCGCATCGCCGCTGCGGTCGGTCACGCGGCCGCGGTTGTACGGGCCGCCCATCGCATCGACCACGGCCGCCAGCGTGCGCCGACGCCCGGCCAGGCGCTGGGCCACGGTGCGCGCCGAGCCGTCATCGCCCAACGAGCCGAGCAGCACTTCCAGCCCGGGCTCATCGGCGAACTGCTCCTGCAGCGCGGTCAGCCGTGCGGGATCGCGGCCGACCACCAGCACGGGGCTTCCGGCCTCCAGCAGCGCAGCCACGATGCCCTGGCCCACGCTGCCGGTGCCACCGAGCACCAGCACTTCGGGGGCCAATGTCCCATTCATGGGACTTTCACTCCCGTCGCCGGGATAATCCCAATTCGGCCCAGTCGGTCACCGCCACGGGCGCCAAGGCGAATGCTGCCGCCACGCTGCATGTTGGCAGGCGGCGTGAATTCCCGGAAAGCCTTGCGGGACAGGGACCCCAAGCGGGGTTCCACGGTCAGCGCCAGGTCCAGCGGGGCGTTTGGGCCGCTACGCAGGCGGCCAAGAATGTTCCGCAACCACATGGTTGTCGTCCTTCATATCTGGAATGGCGCCAGATTAGTCCTCAAACTCCCCCTTGATTAGTCCGGATTTAGGGGAATAATCATCCCGTGCCCGGCACAATCATTTGCGGCACTCTCTCCTCCCCCGACCTTGGATCCCGTCATGGCCCACGATCTCAACGACACGCTGATCTTCGTCAAAGTGGTCGAGCAAGGCAGTTTCATTGCCGCCGCCACTGCTCTGGGGCTGCCCAAGACGACGGTCAGCCGCAAAGTGCAGGAACTGGAAACGCGCCTCGGCGCGCGCCTGCTGCACCGGACCACCCGCCGCCTCGGCCTTACCGAAGCGGGCTCGGTCTATCACGAGCATTGCCAGCGCATCGCACGGGAGCTCGAAGAAGCCGAAGGCGCGGTCAACCAGCTGCAGTCCGGCCCGCGCGGCTGGCTGCGCTTCACCGTGCCCTACTCGATCGGCATCACCTGGATTGCACCGCTGCTCGGCCAGTTCCATGCGCAGTACCCGGAAATCCAGCTGGACATGCATCTTGGCAACGAGAAGCTCGACCTGATCGCCGGTGAAGCGGATCTTGCGCTGCGCGTGGGCACCCTGCCCGACTCCAACCTGGTCGCACGCAAGCTTGGCAGCCTGCGCACGCAGGTATTCGCCAGCCCGGCCTACATCGAACGCTACGGCGAGCCGCTGCATCCGGATGAGCTGCAGTTCCACCGCATCCTGGCCATGCGCAAAGCGCGCAACCTCAACAACAACCGCTTCTTCTGGCAGTTGGGCGAGAACGGGGGCGAGCTGCTCGATTTCCCGGTGAATCCGCTGCTGGTGGCCAATGATCCGTCCGCGTTGAACGGTGCACTGGTGTGCGGCGAAGGGTTGCTGTTGACCGGTGACGTGATGGCCAAGCCGTTCGTTGAATCGGGGATGGTGCGCCGCGTGCTCGCCGGCTGGACCGGGCCGGAAGTGGACTTCAACGCGGTGTTCGCAGGCGGCCGGCTGGTCTCGCCAAAGGTGCGCGCGTTCGTCGATTTCCTGGTCGAGAAGATGAACTTCGACGCCAACTACATGCTGGCCCAGTGCCCGGCCGCGAAGCTGGCCAAGCAGCAGCAGACCCAGGTGGAAACGGAGCTGCAGGCGGCCGGGAAGCGGATTCTGGAGACGGTGACCGCGGGGTAATGCTGTCGATGCTTCATCAGCGAAGTGCCGTATGAACGACAACGCCGCCCTTGGGCGGCGTTGTCGTTTGGGCGGTGCGGTCGTGTGGGTGTGCGAGCGGACGGAGTTGTTCCGGGCGTACCGGCCAGCGGCCGGTACCTACAAAAAATGCCGCCTGTAAGGGCGGCATTTTCGTGTTGCGAACCTGGGCTCGCAACACGCAATAACAGCGCGCTGGCGCGCTGTTATTGCTGCAAGGGAATCACACGGATCTCGACGCGGCGGTTCTGCGCGCGGCCGGCATCGGTGTTGTTGTCGGCAATCGGGTAGGCCTTGCCGGCACCCAGGGTCTCAATGCGGGCGCGCTGCACACCCTGGCCGGCCAGGTAGGCGGCGACGGAGTCGGCGCGTTCCTTGGACAGGCGGTTGTTGACCGCGTCGCTGCCGATGCTGTCGGTGTGGCCGACCACTTCGATGATGGTCTGGTTGTACTCGGCCAGCGTGCTGGCCACGCCGTTGAGCGAACCGTAGAACTGCGGCTTCAGCGTGGACTTGCCGAAATCGAAGGTGATGCCGTCCGGCAGGTTCAGGACCAGGTTGTCGCCATTACGGGAGACGTCGATACCGGTGTTGGCGGTACGTTCGCGCAGCGCGCGTTCCTGGCGGTCCTGGTACTGGCCCACGGCCGCGCCGCTGAGTGCACCGATACCGGCACCGATCATGGCGTGCTGGCGGCGTTCGGTGGCGCTGTTGCCGCTGAGCAGGCCGGCAGCGACGCCGACGGCGGTACCGATCAGGGCATTGCGGCCGGTACGGTTCTGCTGTTCGACGGGGTTGCCGTACTGGTCACTCTGCACGTAGGAGCCACCGGTGGCGCAGGCCGTCAGGGCGGCAGCAGTCATCAGGGCCAAGGCCACGTTGCGGGTTGCGGGTCGAATCATGAGGTTTCTCCTTGGTTACCGGACGGCGCCGGCGTGCGGGCGGTGAAGAGCATAAACAGCCGAACGCGATGCCGGCATGATGAATGGCACGCCCGGCAGCTCCCTGTTCAGGTAAACGGTTACGGCGAAAGCGACCTTTCCGGGACGCCGGTCACGCCCCGCCGGTATGCCGATACGCTGCCAACGCGGCATCCCGACCCTCGCTCAGATCCACCAGTGGCAATGCCGGGTAGCCCGGTGCGAGCTCGGCCAGCAACTGCGGCGATTGCCACGGTGCGAAGCGTGCCTTCAACGGAAGCGCTTCCAGTTCCGGCACCCAGCGCGCGATGTAGCGCGCTTGCGGGTCGAACTTCTGCGACTGCGTGACCGGGTTGAAAATCCGGAAGTACGGCGCCGCATCCGCACCGGTGCCGGCAACCCATTGCCAGCCCATGGTGTTGTTGGCCAGGTCTGCATCGACCAGCGTGTCCCAGAACCAGCGTGCACCTTCGCGCCAATGCTGGCGCATGTGCTTGCACAGGTAGCTGGCGACGATCATGCGCACGCGGTTGTGCATGTAGCCGGTGGCCCACAGCTCGCGCAGGCCGGCATCAACGATCGGGATGCCGGTGCGGCCCTGCTGCCACGCCTGCAATGCCGCCGGGTCCGGTGTGGCCCACTGGAACTGATCGAAGCGTGGATTGAGGTTGTGCTCCGGGGTCTGCGGGAAGTGATGCAGCAGGTGGTAGGAGAACTCGCGCCAGCCCAGCTCGCGGATGTAGCCGTCGATATCGGCATCGCGGCTGGCACTGCGCTCGCCCTGCAGCCGGCGCGCGATCTGCCACGGGGCGATCTCGCCAAAATGCAGGTGCGGCGACAGCAGCGAGGTGCCGACCCGGTCTGGTAGATCACGCTGCTCGCGATAGCCGTTGAGCGCCCCATCGATGAAGACGGTCAGCGCCTCGTGCGCGCCCGCCTCGCCCGGTTGCCAATGGTCCCAGAACTGTCGATCCCACGGAATCGACGGTGCCAGGCCAAGCGTGTCGAGACTCTCGCCGCTGGCGCTGTGCGCGGGCAGCCGCTCGGGCAAGCGGGTCGGGGCCGGCAACTGCAGACGGGTCAGCGCATTGCGCCAGAACGGGGTGAACACCTTGTACGGCCCGCCCTGCTGGGTCGCTACGTCCCACGGTTCGAACATCAGGCTGCCGTTGTGGCTTTCGGCCTCGATGCCCTGCTCGCGCAGCTCCCGTTTGATTTTCGCATCGCGCGGCTGCGTGGCCGGCTCGTACTTGCGGTTCCAGTACACCGCGACCGCACCGGTCTGCTCGATCAGCTGCTGCAGCTGTGCCTGACTGTCGCCTTGGCGCAGCACCAGCGACGAGCCGCGCTCGCGGAGGTCCGTGTCGAGCGCGGCCAACGAGCGATGCAGCCAGGTGTTCGACGCGCCACCGGGCGCCCAGTCGCCTTCTTCGTGTGGCGCGTGGATGTAGACCGGCACCGGCACATGGCCGGCATCCAGAGCGGCCTGCAGGGCCGGGTTGTCCTGCAACCGCAGGTCACGGCGAAACCACACCAACGCTACCGACACGAGACTACCCCGGAAGATTCGAAGGGCAATGATAGCCAGTGCAGGTGAAGGAGAGGCAGCGATCGCGCGTGGATGGCCCGCACTGTTCCACATCGCCGCGCTTGACCTCAATCATGCTTGAGGTTCTATCGTGGCGTCCTCCCTCCCGCTTCCCCTCTGGAGATGCACATGGCCTACACCCTCCCCGCCCTGCCCTACGCTTACGACGCGCTCGAACCGCACTTCGATGCACGCACGATGGAAATCCATCATGCCAAGCACCACCAGACCTACGTCAGCAACCTCAATGCCGCCCTCACCGATGCCGGGATCGAGGGCACCGACATCGACGCGCTGATCGCCGATATCGGGGCTCTGCCGGAGGGTGTGCGCAACGTCGTCCGCAACAACGGCGGCGGGCATGCCAACCACAGCCTGTTCTGGACAGTGCTGACCGCCAGCGGCGGCACGCCGGAAGGCGCCGTGGCCCAGGCGATCGAGCGCGACCTCGGCGGCTACGCAGCGTTCAAGGACGCCTTCACCAAGGCTGCGCAGACCCGTTTCGGCAGTGGCTGGGCATGGTTGACGTTGAGCCGTGATGGCAAGTTGCTGGTGGAGAGCAGCCCGAACCAGGACAACCCGTTGATGGGCGACTTCGCGGGCCTCTCCGGCGGTACCCCGATCCTCGGGCTGGATGTGTGGGAACACGCCTACTACCTCAACTACCAGAACCGGCGCCCGGACTACATCGCCGCCTTCTTCGAACTGATCGACTGGACCGAAGTCGCGCGCCGCTACGAGGCCGCCGGCGGCCGTTGATGGACGCGGGCCCTGCACGGTAGACGCATCCGATGGATATCCCCGCACTGCAACGCCTGCTCGAGCGGGGTCGCGACAGCGCCCTGCTCCGCTTCGGCCTGGGCAAGGCCCTGCTCGACGCGGGTGACACCGCGGAGGCGGTCATCCATCTGCAGCACTGTGTCGCGCAGGATCCGCGCTATTCGGCGGGCTGGAAATGGCTGGGCAAGGCGCAGCTGGCCGCAGGCGATACCGACGCGGCGGCACAGGCTTGGCAGGAAGGTAGTACTGTCGCCGGGGCCAACGGCGACAAACAGGCGGTCAAGGAGATGGCCGTGTTCCTGCGGCGGCTGCAGAAGGCAACTGCGGGCCGGGCGTGATCGCCCGGGATGGCACGTGGCTGATCAGTCGCCCTTCGCGCGCCGCTGCTGCGCATCGAAGCGCTGCATGGACGCACGGATCAGCGCCTTGGCCTCGGCGGCATTGCCCCAGCCGTTGAGCTGGACCGGATTACGGCCGGCCGGCAGGTCTTTGTAGACGCGGAAGAAGGCTTCGATGCGCTGCCGTTCGATCAGCGGCAGGTCGTCCAGATCGCGGATGGTGGCGTAGGTGGGATCGATCTTGTCGGTCGGCACGCCGATGACCTTTTCATCCTGCTCGCCGTCATCGACCATCTTCAGGAAGCCGATCGGGCGGAACCGCACGATGACGCCGGGATGCAGCGGCTCGCGGGTCAACACCAGCGCATCCAGCGGGTCGTTGTCGCCGGCCAGGGTGCGCGGCATTGAGCCGTAGTTGGCCGGGTACGCCACCGGCATGGACTGGAAGCGGTCCACATGGACCAGACCGTCTTCCTTGATCTCGTACTTGGTGAAGCTGCCGGCCGGGATCTCCACGGCCAGATGCACTTCGTCCGGCGCGTTCTTCGGCTGCGCGGCGAGGAAGGGGTGCAGGACGGCATTGCCGGCTACGCTGGCACCGGCGAGCAGCAGCAGCGAGGTGGCCAAGGCGGCCCGCGCGATGGAACGGCGATGGATCATCTTGATCTCCACGGAAGGCCGGGCGCGCCGCAGCGGCCCAGCCGGTCGGTCGGTCATTCCCAGCAACGGTCGGCGCGGCCCTTCAGGGTCTGGGCGCGCGCGCAGTCACGGGGGGCGATGCGGCCCTGCGTCAGTTCGGCTCTCTGTTTGCGGCCATCGGCGCCGCGTGTCAACTCGAAGCCGTCGTACAGGCGGCCGGTGACGGTGCGCGCCTCGTAACGCAGGCGGCTCGGATCGATCTTCAACACCTGGAACAGCTGGGTGTCCTCGCCGACCGGGGCCATGGTGGCACGGGCTTCATCCGAAAGCCGGTACTGCTTCGGCCCGGCCACGGTGACCACGAACTGCGGCGTCGCGCCCTGCCCTTCGCCACGGCGGCCATAGGTGTGGTCATGCCCCTGCAGCACCAGATCGACCTGGTGGCGGCGCACCACGGGAAGCAGCACATCGCGCAGCTCGGTGTTCTCACGGCCTTCGCGCGGGGAGTAGAACGGCTGGTGCAGCAGCACGATGCTCCACGGGTGAGGATTATCGGCCAGCACCGTGTCCAGCCAGGCGGCCTGCGCCTTGGCGGTGCCGAGATCGAGTGCGGAGGTGCCGTCGAGCACGGCGATGCGCACGCCCTGGTAGTCGAACCAGTAGGTGCTGGTATCCGCGGCGTCCACACCATTACGCGGCAGCGCGAACGTCACCGGCCAGTGACTACCGAGCACGCGACGCTCCTGCGGCGTGTCTTCGAATTCCTCGAAGTACTCATGGTTGCCGATCGCCGGGGCCACGGCGGTTTCCTGCGGCAGCCAGCCGGCGGCGGCGAACCACTCGCCCCACTCGCTGTCGTCCTGCCCGTCGCCGCCGCTGACCAGGTCACCGGCGAACAGGCTCAGGCGTGCGTCCGGGGCGGCCTTGATGCCGGCCCGCATGACGCGCGAAACGTGGCTGAGGTTCTTGTTCTGGGTGTCGCCAAAATACAACAGGGTGAGCGGCTGGTCGGCGCGGCCGGCGGTACGCAGTTGGTTCCAGGCACTCCAGGTGTTCTGACCCTGCACGCGCCACAGGTACAGCGTGTCCGGCTGCAGGCCGGTCACATCGGCACGGTGATGATGGGACCCGCCCAGCTCGGTGGTCAGCGCCTGCGTGGTGGCGGTGATCCGGGTGGGCGTCCCCACATCCGGCGAATCACCGGCCAGCACCCATTCCAGCACCGGGGCCTTGACCGAGGTATCGGTCCGCCACGCAACCGAGAAGCCACGCGCCGCGTCCTGCGCCGGCGAGGCGACCAATCGATCCGGGAAGCCGGTCGCCGCGTAGTGACGGCTGCCGGCCGGCACCTGGGTGTTGGGCTCGGCACCGGTCCCGGCGTCCTTCTTTGCCAGGGCGCTGCCACTGCACAGCAGCAGCGCCATCGCCAGCGCGGTCAGGGCGGCGGGAACGCGGCTCACGCGCCACACTCCAGCGGCAGCGACAACTGCTTGGCGATGCTCGCCCAGTCGAAGGCCACCACGCCCTGGTCATCGTGCACGGCATAGAGCGCGCCATGCGGGAAGCGCGCGGACGGTGCCTGCATCGACCAGATGCCGTCGGTGTTGGCCACCGTGTTGCCCTGGAATGCACCGACATGTTTCAGGCTGTGCCGGTCGAACAGATGGAACACGCTGCGCTGCTTGCCCTGCTCGGTGGTGATCCACCAGCCGTCCTTGCCGCAGGTGCGCAGCATCACGCCTTCGGCCTGGGCCTGGAAGGCATCGCGGCCGAACGTGGTGCCGCTGAAGCGGCCTTCCAGCGTATAGACCTTGAACTCGCTGGCGTAGGTTTCGTCTTCTTCGGCGATCAGGAGGCGGTCGTTGGCCGGGTCGCCCCAGATCGATTCGACCACGCGCAGCGCGCCGGCCTCGGTGGTGTCACCGAAACTGGCCGTCAATGCAGCCAGCGCCTTGCCGCCCTGCACGGTGACCGCGTAACGACGCACGCGCTTGTCCAGTTCGGCCAGCGGCGGCAGCACATCGTTGCCCTGCGCGTCTTCGCCCGCATCGTAGGAATCGGTGACGTACACGTCGTAGCCATTGCCCTGCTTGTTCACCCACAGCCCGTACGGCTTGCGCAGATCGTCGGCGCCGAACACGCCCAGCGGGGTGAAGTCCGGCAGCTGCAGCACCTGCACGCGGTGGTTGTCGCGCTCCACGATCAGCACCAGGTCATCGACCACGGCGATGCCGTTGGGGCGATCGAACTGACCCGGGGCGGTGCCGAGGCTGCCGACGTCACGCAGCTTCGCCCCGGTCTGCCCGTCGTAGACCACCAGCTTGTCGGTGGCCTTGGCGGTCGCGATCAGCCAGACCTGGCCGTCGGGCGTGGTCCAGCTGGCCGGCGAGTCGATGTTGTCGTCCGGGGTCATCGGAGTGAGGAACGCTTCGGCGACGGTGGCCACATCACGTGGCGTGGAGGCGTCGGTGCCGGTCGGTGCGACCACCGGGGCCGGCGCCGCTGCGTCGGGCGCGGCTGCCGGCCTGCAGGCGGTCAACAGCGCCAGTGCGAGCAGGCTCAGGCCATGGGACGCGCGCATCACAGGGCCACCTTCAGGCCAAGGGCGTAGGTGCGACCATATTCCTCGTTCTGCAGAGTGCGCGAGCGCACGCCCTGGTACAGCTCCAGCGGCTTGTCGAGCAGGTTCTGCGCTTCGAAGTAAACGCTGACGTTCGAGGTGATCTTGTAGTCCATGCTGAAATCGAGCTGGGTGTTGGGCGCCACATAGATGTCATAGGCGCGGCTGTCGCCGAGTGAATCCAGGTACTCGCTGCGGTAGACCGCGGCCACGCGGGTGCTGAAGCCGGCCTTTTCATAGCCGATGTGCGCGCTGTACACGTGTTTGGAGGCGCGCGGCAGCATGAAGTCGTCGGCCTCGCGGCCAGCCACGCCGGGGTCGAAATCGGTATCCAGCCAGGTACCGCTGGCACCCACCAGCAGGCCATCCCAGCCGGCCGGCAGGAAGGCGAGCTGCTGCTGCCAGTTGAACTCGGCGCCCTTGACCGTGGCCTTGTTGCCGTTGATCACCCGGGTGACCTCGAAGCCCGGATACGCCGGATCGTTGTTGCTCACCGTGTTGACGATGTAGCCGTCGATCGACTTGTGGAACACGCCCAGCGAGACGATGCCGGTGCTGCCGATGTACTTCTCGAGCGAGAGGTCGATGTTCCTGGATTCATACGGATCCAGCTGCGGATTGCCGATCCGGACTTCCTCGTCACCCCGGCTCAGGCCGACACGCGGTGCCACATCGCCGAACGACGGACGCGAGACGGTCTTGTTGGCGGCCGCGCGCAGCACCCAGTCATCACCGGCGTCGTAGCGCAGGTGCAGGCCGGGCAGCACGTTGGTGTAGCTGCGGCTCACGCTCAACGGGGTAACCGTGAAGCTGCGGCCGTTACCGGCCACCTCGACGCTGTTGCCGGTGGCGCTGAACTGGGTGTTTTCCACGCGGACACCGCCGATGATGCGCAGCGCGCCGACATCCCAGGTGCCCATCACGTAGCTGGCGAAGATATCTTCGCTGGCGGTGTAATCCTCTTCCAGCGAGGTCAGCGCGTTACCGCCGGCATCCTGCGGGCGGGCGCTGTAGCGGCTGCCGGACTGTGCCCAGTAGCGGCGCATGGCATCCGAGCTCATGCCCTGGCCGAGGCTGCCGCCACGGTGATCGGGGGTGGAGGTGGTCCAGTCGGACAACGCCACGTCCGGACCGACGCGCAGTTCGCGCTCATCGACATTGACGTCGCGATCGCGCCAGCGACCGAGCAGGCCAAGCTTGATGCTGGAGGAATCGCCATCGAAGCGCACGTTGATCTGCGCACTGCGTTCGCTGTCGTTGACCTGCTTGGGCGACACCACGAAACGATCGAAATCGTAGTTGCCGTTATCCATCCACTCCGCGCTGGTCAGGCTGTAGCGCGGGATGCCACTGTTCTGATCGACGCGGGCGCCGAGGTCGTCGCCGTTGTACTCGAAGCGCGCCTCCATCTCATCGTTGACGCGCTCTTCGGTACGCGTGTAACCCACCTTGTAATCGACCACCGCATTGGTCAGGCGGTTCTCGCCGCCGGCGCTGGTGGTAAAGGTGTTTTCCTTCTTGGTGCGGTAGCGCATGCGCTTCTGGATGGCATCGGCCGGCAGGTCATCGACACGGTACTGATTGCTGCCCAGCGCGGTGACGTCGCCATCGCCGAAATTGAAGATCGTGCGCTGGCGCGTCTCGGCATCATCGAACTGGCTGTACAGCGTGCGCAGGTAGTAGCGGTTGTCGTCATCCGGGCGCCAATCCAGGTTGAGGTTCGCACCGATGCGCTTGCGCTCGATCTCGTACTTGCGCTGCTGCAGGCTGTTGGCGAACAGGTCGTCCTCGGCACCGCCGTCGAACTCGCCGTACTCCACTTCGGTGTTGTCCGATTCGAACTTGCGGTTCTGGTAGTTCACCCCCAGCGCCACGCCGAAGGTATCAGCGAACACTTCGCTGTAGTTGATCGCGGCCTTCGGGCTGGTGTTGCCGGAGAGCTGCTGATGGCTGGCTTCGATCTTGCCGCGCAGGTTGCGGCCTTCGCGATCGAACGCCGAGGCGGACTCGACCAGGATCGCACCGCCGATAGCGTCGCCGGGCATGTCCGGGGTGGGCGACTTGACCACGCGCAGGCGCTCGGTCGAGTCGGAGGGAATCACGTCCAGCGGGGCCGCGCGGCTGGAGTCTTCCGGGGTACCAATCGCGATGCCATCGACGCTGACGCTGTTGAGATTGGCATCCAGGCCACGGATGACCACGAAGCGCCCCTCGCCCTGGTCACGGGTAACGCTGACGCCCGGCAGGCGCTGCAGCGATTCGGCCACGTTCTGGTCCGGGTAGACGCCCATGGCATCGGAAGACACCGCATCTTCGATCGCATCGCTGCTGCGCTTGAGGTCGACCGCCCGGGTCTGCGACTCCAGCTGCGGGCGGACTTCGACCCGGTCCAGATCGATCGCGGCGGCACTGGCGGCGGCGCTGCCGGCCACCGTGCCGCCATCGGGCGTATCGGCGGCATGGGCCGACGGGGTGATCACCGCCAGCAACGAAAGGCTGATCGCCAGGCCCAACGGACGCTTCTTCTGCACTGCCTTCCCCAATCTGTGTAAAGAATGGGTCAGCACGGTATGTCCGGGAGGTTGCATGGGGATGACACCGGGGACATCGAACGGTCGGTGGCGGCGTCGGCTTTTGGCTTCGGTGGGGTGTTGCGGCACACTATCGGTCTCTTCTCTCGCCTGATTCCCCCCATGAAAATCGTCGAAGTGCGCCATCCGCTGGTGCAGCACAAGATCGGCCTGATGCGCGATGCGTCGCTGAGCACGAAGGACTTCCGCGAGCTGGCCAATGAGCTCGGTGGGCTGCTGGCCTATGAGGCCACGGCCGATCTGGATACCGAAGCCCACACCATGGCCGGCTGGGCGGGCCCGGTGACGGTGCAGCGCATTGCCGGCGCCAAGATCACCGTGGTGCCGATCCTGCGCGCCGGCCTGGGCATGCTCAGTGGCGTGCTGTCGCTGATTCCGGCCGCGCGCGTGAGCGTGGTCGGCCTGCAGCGCGATGAGGAAACCCTGCAACCGGTGCCCTACTTCGAGCGCCTGACCGGCCGCCTGGAAGAGCGCGATGCGCTGATCCTGGACCCGATGCTGGCCACCGGTGGCACCCTGATCGCCACCATCGACATGCTCAAGCGCGCTGGCGCACGCCGGATCAAGGGCATCTTCCTGGTCGCCGCACCGGAAGGCATCGCGGCCGTGCAGGCCGTGCATCCGGATGTGGAGATCTTCACTGCCGCCATCGATGCCCAGCTCAATGAGAAGGGCTACATCCTGCCGGGCCTGGGCGACGCCGGCGACCGGATTTTCGGGACCCGCGTGGTCGGTTGATTCCGTCGTTCTGACCGGCGGCCACCACCAGCCGCCGGTGCTTCACACGGCCTAGCCAGGCCCGGGCAGAAGCTGCGCGCATCCTCACCCCGTGCGTGGAGCTGCCTCATGAAGACCCTGTCCCTGCTGGCTTGTCTGCTGCTTCTGGGTGGCCCGGCCGTTGTCAGTGCGGCGACGCCGCAGCAACAGCGCATGGCCGATTGCTCGGCCAAGAACAAAGGCAAGACCGGCGAGGACTACAAGACCGCGCAGAAGGCGTGTCTGAGTGGCCCCGCCCCGATGGCGAGCACCCCGCAGGAGCGCATGAAGACCTGCAACGCCGATGCGGCCGCGAAGAAGCTGGCCGGCGATGCGCGCAAGACGTTCATGAGTGGGTGTTTGAAGGCGCATTGACGCCTCGGACCGGGTTCATGCCCGGTGCCGTGGGGTGCCGTGCCGACCAACGGTCGGCACCTACCGGCTTGCTTGGACGGACGCCCCACGGTAGTGCCGGCCGCTGGCCGGCTCCTCATGAACCTCGGACGCGTAACGTGGAGCCGGCCAGCGGCCGGCACTACCCGTCATGACGTGCCGAACGACGGTCGGCCGTGCCCGTGATCGCGTACCGACCAACGGTCGGCACCTACCGGTGTGGTTGCGCAGGCGTTACGCCAGCGCGCGGGCCTTCAGTTCGCCCTGTTCGTGCACGGTGCCGAAGCGGCCCTTTTCATCGCGTGACACCTGCGCCAGCGCGCACTGGGGGTCGTGGGTGAAGAACAGATGGACGTTGCGGGCCAGCTTGTCTTCCAGAAAGCTGCGCTTCTCGTCGATCAGCAGTTCGGCATTGCGGTCGTAACCCATGGTGATCGGCACATGCACCCACGACCGGCCCGGGATCAGGTCCGCGCAGAACACCACGCCACCCCGCGCCTGGCCGTCCACTGTTTCGGGCCCGATGATCTCGGCCAGCATCAGGCCCGGGGTATGCCCGTCGCTGAAGCTGAAACGCACACTGTCACCCAGGGTGGTCGAGTACGGGCCCTCGACGATTTCCAGTCGCCCACTCGCCTCCAGCAGGCCGGGAAGCTCCGGAATGAAACTGGCCCGGTCGCGCGGGTGCGGATGCAGCGCACGCGCCCAGTGTTCGGCACCGACCAGGAAGATCGCATTCGGGAACAACAGTTCCGGCGAGCGCCCTTCGCTCCACGGTGCCAGCAGGCCGCCGGCATGATCGAAGTGCAGGTGGCTCAGCACCACCACGTCGATGTCTTCGTGCTCGAACCCGGCCTCGCGCAGGGATTCGATCAGCACGTGGCTGGGTTCCTGCACGCCGTAACGGTCCCGCAGTTTCGGCTCGAAGAACGCGCCGATACCGGTTTCGAACAGCACCGTCTTGCCGGCCAGCGGGCTGGCAAGCAATGCACGGCACGCCAGTTCGATCCGGTTGAGATCGTCCGGTGCCGCCCATTTTTCCCAGACCGCGCGCGGCGCATTGCCGAACATCGCGCCGCCGTCGAGTTTCTGGGAGTTACCGCGGATGGACCATAGTTTCATTCGCAAATTATCCGGCGGCGCACGTTAAATATTCGCTAGCCGTCGCCCATGAAAAAACCCCGCCACTGGGACGGGGTTTCTCGTTGCTGCGATCAATCAATGCGCTTGGCTGACCGCGGCGCTGCCGACCGGGTTGCGCGGGTCGCTGCCACCGCTGAGGACATTGCTGCGGCGGTCCCATTCCACCGTCTGCAGGTTGCCCCAGACATGGCTGGAGCCGCGACCGCCCGCGGCGGTATCGCCGGGCAGATCGATCTTGTGGCCCATCGCCTGCAGCTGCTTGATGGTGTCCGTATCGAAGGTGCCGTCCTCGGCCTCGATGCGGTCGGGCAGCCACTGGTGGTGGTAGCGCGGCAGCGCGGCGACCTGCTGCGCGGTCAGGCCGTCGTCGTAGCCGAGGATGCCCAGCAGCACCATGGTGATGATGCGGCTGCCACCGGGCGTGCCGAGCACCACGACCTTGTCGGCGGACTCCATGAACGTCGGGGTCATCGAGCTGAGCATGCGCTTGCCCGGCTTCGGCGCATTGGCCGCATAGCCCATCACGCCGAAGGCGTTGGGGGTGCCCGGCTTCAGCGCGAAATCGTCCATTTCGTTGTTCAGCAGCACGCCGGTACCCGACGGAATCAGGCCCGAGCCGTAGAGCAGGTTCACGGTCTGGGTCGCACCGACGCGGTTGCCTTCGCGGTCGATGATCGAGAAATGCGTGGTCTCATCATCTTCCAGCGGGGTCGGGTTGCCCGACAGCAGATCGCTCGGCGTCGCCTTCTCCGGATGGATGGTGGCACGCAGGCCCTGCGCGTAATCCTTGCTGGTCAGCACTTTCTGCGGGATATCCACGAAGTCCGGATCCCCCAGGAAGAAGGTGCGGTCGCGGTAGGCGCGGCGCATCGCTTCCACTACCAGGTGGGTGCGGTGGGCCTGGTCCATCGACTTCAGATCCCAGCCTTCCAGGATCTGCAGCATGGCCGCCAGCGCGATGCCACCGGAAGACGGCGGCGAGGCGGTGGTGATGGTCCAGTCGCGGTACTTGAAGGCGATCGGCTCGCGCAGCTTGACCCGGTAGCCGGCCAGTTCCTCGGCGGTCCACTGGCCACCGGCCTGCTTCACGCCCTTGAGCAGCAGCTTGCCGGTCTCGCCACGATAGAAGCCATCGAAGCCCTGGTCGGCCAGGCGCTCCATGGTCCTGGCCAACTCCGGCTGGCGGAACACGTCGCCTTCGGCGATCGGCTTGCCGTTGCGCTCATACACCTCGCGCGTGCCAGGGTAGCGCTGCATCACCTCACGCCGGGACTGATAGCCCTTGGCCATGCGTGCATACACCGGGAAGCCCTCGCGCGCGATGCGCATGGCCGGTTCCAGCGAGGTCTTCAGCGGCAGCTTGCCGTGCTTGGAGGACAGCTCCACCAGTGCTGCCGGCAGGCCCGGGATACCGGCCGACCAGGCACCATTGACCGAACGGTCGCGGTCCAGCTCGCCCTTCTTGTCCAGGAAGGCTTCGGGGGTGGCGGACTGCGGCGCGGTTTCGCGCGCGTCCAGCATCACATCCTTGCCGGTGGCCGCATCGTGCAGCAGGAAGAAGCCGCCGCCGCCAAGGCCGGAACTGATCGGCTCGACCACCGCCAGCGTGGCCGAAACCGCGACGGCCGCATCGAACGCGTTGCCGCCCTTGGCCAGGATTTCCATGCCGGCTTCGGTAGCCAGGTGATGGCCACTGGCGACGGCGGCACCGTCAGGATGTTTGGCCAGGGCCGCCTGCGCGGGTTCCGCGGCCCAGGCACCCGGGGCCACCAGCAGGACAAGCAGCAACCAGCGACGCGACAGCGTTCTCATTTGGGCACAAACTCCGTGACATACAATTCGGGATGATCGCGCTGCAGCCCATGCAATTTGGCCAGCAGAGCGTCCTGGGTTTCCGGAATGTCCGGATCGGGATCGATGCATTCGACCGGGCAGACGACCACGCACTGGGGTTCGTCGAAATGCCCCACGCACTCGGTGCAGCGGGCCGGATCGATCACGTAGATGGTTTCACCCATCGAAATGGCCTGATTGGGACAGGCCGGCTCACAGACGTCGCAATTGACGCAGAGCTCATTGATTTTCAGCGACATGGCGTTACTCCACGCCCGCGCCGGCGGATGAGAACCGGCCCACGCGGGCGCGCGGGCCGGTCATCGGTGACGCCCCTGCGGGCGCCACCCGGGCTGCGCACACGGCGCAGCCGCCACTGCACGGGTTACTTGGCTTCGACGAAGATGTACTCGGCGCCGGTCGGCTGGATGATCGACTGGACGCGGGCGTTGTCGGCGGCCTTGCCGATGAACACCACGCGCACACCCTTCATCGAGTCCGGCGAGACGTCCTTGAACACGGCCTGGATCATGTCGGCCATCTTGGCCGAGGCCGAGGAACCGAAGGCCAGCATGTTGCCCGGCTGCACGCCACGGCCCACGGCCTGGGTGGCGCTTTCGACCTGACGCTCATACTTGGCCGCGAATTCCGGATCCGATTCCGGGGCGAGGTAGTACAGGTACGGGCTGTTGCTGATGTTGCCCATGTTCTGCACGGCCACGGCCTGCAGGTACTTCTTCCAGCCGGCATCGTCATCGGCAGCCGGGGCGACCAGCGCCTGCTGGGCTTCGACGACCGGCGCGGCCTCTTCCTTCTTGCAGGCGGTGAAGGCCAGCGCGAACGACGCGATCAACATGGCACGCATGGTGTTGTTCATGGAATTCCTCCCTTGGTGATTCTTGGTATGTATGGGTCTTGCAGGTACTACGCTTGGGCCGACTTCGCTTCACGGACCTTGCGCAGCGCCTCAAGCACAGCGGACGGCACAAAGCCGGACACGTCGCCGCCCAGACGGGCGATCTCGCGGACCAGCGAAGACGAAATGAAGCTGTGTTGCTCGGCCGGGGTCAGGAACAGGGTCTCGACCTCCGGGATCAGATGGCGGTTCATGCTCGCCATCTGGAATTCGTACTCGAAATCGGACACCGCGCGCAGGCCGCGCAGCAGGATGCCGCCCTGGACCGAACGCACGAAATGCGCCAGCAGGGTGTCGAAACCACGCACTTCCACGTTGCGGTTGTGGCCCAGCGCATCGCGAGCCAGCTGCACGCGCTGCTCCAGCGGCAGGGTCGGCCCCTTGGACGGGCTCTGCGCCACGCCCACCACCACCTTCTCGAACAGGGGTGCAGCGCGGTTCACCAGATCGATGTGACCGTTGGTGATCGGATCGAAGGTGCCCGGGTAGACAGCAATGCGGCGGTTGGCCACGGTCATACGTCAGCTACGCGTGTTGGTCTGGTGAAAGTGTAGCAGTGGCGCGCCGATACAGGGCAAAACGGACCTCCCGGGTGCCCCCCTCACGGTGCAGCAGCCACGGCGCGGGCATCTTCGGCGCCTGATCGGCCGGGGACTCCACGTACAGCCAGGCCTCGGCGGCCAGATGCGACGGCAGCCCGGCGATCACGGCCTCCCACAGCCCATCGGCGAACGGCGGATCGATGAACACGATATCCGCCAGCGCCCCGGCCGGCTGCCGCAGCCACTGCAGCGCATCGGCCTGCACCACCGCGATCTGGTCCTGCGCCCCCAGCTTGGCGACCGACTCGCGCAGCTGCCGGGACAACGCCACATCCCGCTCCACCAGCGTCGCCTGCGCTGCCCCCCGCGACACCGCCTCCAGCCCCAGCGCCCCGCTGCCGGCGAACAGATCCAGCACCCGCGCCCCGCCCAGCCGCGGCATCAGCCAATTGAACAGCGTCTCGCGCACCCGGTCACTGCTGGGCCGCAGCCCCGGTGACAGCGGCACCGGCAGCTTCGTATTGCGCCACTTGCCCCCGATGATCCGCACCTGGCCCACGGCGCCCGCCGGCTGACGCGGCTTCATGCGTGGCTCCGGAGGCAGATGGAAGCGGGATGGGCGAACGGGCGGAAGAGAGTCATGGGCACGGATGGCAGGCGGTTCAGGACGACATTCTAGGCGGTCCGGTCGCTGTCTCCGCCAGGCATCCCGATGCTGGAATGAAATGCAGCCACGCATGGCGTGGCTCTACCTGTCGCACGTCCGACCCACCTTGTAGAGGGTGGCGGGTACGGGGGGCCGGGACCGTTGGGCAGCATGGATGCTGCCCACGAGGCCCCATGGATGGGTTCACGCCGCGTCCCGGCCCCCCGTACCCGCCGCCCTCCCACACGGACATGCAGGCGCCGCGCTCCTGCTTGCGATTCAGCCCCCGAGGCTGCCGACACTCTTGAATTCGGGACAATCCACCCCTACCCCTTGAGCCAGCCGCCGCGCCGGGCGCGGCAATGCCCCAAGGAGCAACACGACCCATGACCGTGCAGACCCAAAAAGAAACCCTGGGCTTCCAGACCGAAGTCAAACAGCTGCTGCAGCTGATGATTCACTCGCTGTACTCCAACAAGGAAATCTTCCTTCGCGAGCTCATCTCCAACGCCGCCGACGCCTCGGACAAACTGCGCTTCGAAGCGCTGACCCAGCCGGCCCTGCTCGAGAACGACGGCGACCTGCGCATCCGCGTCAGCTTCGACGCCACCGCCAACACCCTGACCATCGACGACAACGGCATCGGCATGAGCCGTGACGAGGCGATCGCGCACCTGGGCACCATCGCCAAGTCCGGCACCGGCGACTTCCTGCGCCAGCTCTCCGGTGACCAGAAGAAGGACTCGCAGCTGATCGGCCAGTTCGGCGTCGGCTTCTACAGCGCCTTCATCGTCGCCGACCAGGTCGATGTCTATTCCCGTCGCGCCGGCCTGCCCGCCAGCGAGGGCGTGCACTGGTCTTCGCGCGGCGAAGGCGAGTTCGACGTGGAAGGCATCGACAAGCCCGAGCGCGGCACCCGCATCGTGCTGCACCTGAAGGACGACCAGCGCGACTTCGCCGATGGCTGGCGCCTGCGCGGCATCATCAAGAAGTACTCCGACCACATCGGCCTGCCGATCCAGATGGTCAAGGAACACCACGGTGAAGACGCCCCGGCCGAGATCGAATGGGAGACCGTGAACCGTGCCAGCGCCCTGTGGACGCGCCCGCGCACCGAGATCACCGACGCCGAGTACCAGGAGTTCTACAAGCACGCCGCGCACGACCACCAGGACCCGCTGGCGTGGAGCCACAACAAGGTGGAAGGCAAGCTCGAGTACACCTCGCTGCTGTATGTCCCCGGCCATGCGCCGTTCGATCTGTACCACCGCGACGCGCCCAAGGGCCTGAAGCTTTACGTGCAGCGCGTGTTCGTGATGGACCAGGCCGAGCAGTTCCTGCCGCTGTATCTGCGTTTCATCAAGGGTGTGGTGGATTCCAACGATCTGTCGTTGAACGTCTCGCGCGAAATCCTGCAGTCCGGCCCGGTCATCGATTCGATGAAGTCGGCGCTGACCAAGCGCTCGCTGGACATGCTGGAAAAGCTGGCCAAGGACAAGCCGGAGATCTATGCCGGCTTCTGGAAGCAGTTCGGCCAGGTGCTCAAGGAAGGTCCGGCCGAAGACTTCAACAACCGCGAAAAGATCGCCGGCCTGCTGCGCTTCGCCTCGACCCATGATGCCAGTGGCGAGCCCAGCGTCTCGCTGGCCGATTACGTGGGCCGCATGATCGAGGGCCAGGACAAGATCTACTTCCTGACCGGCGACAGCCACACCCAGGTCAAGGACAGCCCGCACCTGGAAGTCTTCCGCAAGAAGAACATCGAAGTGCTGCTGCTCACCGACCGCATCGACGAATGGCTGATGGGGTACCTGACCGAATTCGACGGCAAGTCGTTCGTCGATGTCGCGCGTGGCGATCTGGACCTGGGCGCGCTGGAAAGCGCCGAAGACAAGCAGGCCCAGGAAGCCGTCGCCAAGGACAAGCAGGCACTGGTGGACCGCATCAAGTCCGCACTGGGGGAGGACGTCGCCGACGTGCGCGTCTCGCACCGCCTGACCGATTCCCCGGCGATCCTGGCGATCGGCGAGCAGGATCTGGGCCTGCAGATGCGCCAGATCCTGGAAGCCAGTGGGCAGAAGGTGCCGGACAGCAAGCCGGTGTTCGAGTTCAACCCGGCCCATCCGCTGATCGGCAAGCTGGACCAGGAAGGCGATGCCGCACGCTTCGACGACCTGAGCCGCGTTCTGTTCGATCAGGCCGCGCTGGCCGCGGGCGACACGCTGAAGGACCCGGCGGCGTATGTGCGCCGGCTCAACAAGCTGCTGCTGGAGCTGTCGGCGTAAGTCGTGCGGCAGAGGGGCGCCGGCCATCGGTCGGCGCCCACCGCGGTTGATGATGCATGGCGCCGCACGGCGGACACCGCGCGCGCTAGGGTCAGGCCCAGCGGTCGAGCAAGGTGCCGAGCATCTCGTCCTGACGCCGGATCACGGTCGCGTTGGCGGCAAACGCCAGCGCAGCCTGCTTGGCCGTGAGCATATCCGCGATCGGCGCGTTGGCATCGTCGGGGGCGGCGACCACGGTGGCGGTGACTCCGCCGCCTGCCGTTGCGGCCTGCGCCACACCCAGGCGTGTGGAATCAGCCACCGGCAATCGCGCCACGTTGGAGGCGGCCGCCTGTACGCCCAGCGAGGCGGCACGCATGCCGGCGCTGGCAATGGACATCACGCTCATCGTTCACCGTTTCCCGTTTCGCCGTCCCGGCCGCGCCCGCATGGCGCAGCCCTTCACAACCGGTAACGGCCGCATCGGCCATTACTTGAGTCCCGCCCCACCGCACCTGCACGCCCATGGGCATTCGGGGCGCAGTGGTAGCATAGCCCTCTGATTTCAGCGTCTTTTGCCAATGCTCAGCTTCTTCCGTCGCAAAAAGCCCCAGGACGCCCCGCAAGAGGCGGCCAAGACCCAGCATTACTCCGCCGAGGAGCTGGCTGCCGCGTTCCCGCAGGCCAGGGCCGAGCCCGCTGCACCGCCAGCGCCTGAGCCGATGCCGCCCGCGGTGGAAACGCCTGTTCCCGCTGCCGCGCCGGCCGAGCGGGTAATCGCGCCGACCCCCGTGGTTCCCGCCCCGGTCATTCCCGCGCCCGTGGTGGCTACACCTGTGGTGCCTGCTCCGGTGACCCCGGCGCCGGCAGCCCCTGCACCCGCGGTGGACGCGGTGGCCGCGCCAGTTGTTCAGGAGCCTATCGCCCCCGTCCCGACGGTGGCTGCACCGGTTCAAGCGCCTCCGCTGGAGGCCCGTGTCGCGCCCGCCGCGCCCACCCCGATTCCGGCCGCTCCTGTGAGCAACCCGGCGCCGGCCGTCGTTGCGCCGTCGGCTGTTCCAGCTCCGATCACTCCAGTTACCCCGGCTGCCCCGGTCGCCCCCACCATCGTGACCGAGCGCCCGTCCTCCCAGGACATGGCCCCCGCCGCCGCCGGCAAGAGCGGCTGGCGCGAGCGCCTGCGCAACAGCGTGATCGCACGCAGCTTCGGAGGTCTGTTCTCGCGCAATCCCAAGCTCGATGACGACCTGCTCGACGAACTGGAAACCGCGCTGATCACCGCCGATGTCGGCGTCGGCGCGACCACGGCGCTGGTCGAAGGCCTGCGCAAGCGCATGAAGGCGCGCGAGTTCACCGATGCCAACGCGCTGCTCACCGCGCTGCGCGCCGAGCTGATCGCGATCCTGCAGCCGGTGGCCAAGCCGCTGGTGATCGACCGCACCGCCAAGCCCTTCGTGGTGCTCACCGTCGGCGTCAACGGCGTCGGCAAGACCACCACCATCGGCAAGCTCGCCAAGCGCTTCAAGGACGACGGCCACAGCCTGATGCTGGCCGCCGGCGATACCTTCCGTGCCGCTGCTGTCGCGCAGCTGCAGGCCTGGGGCGAGCGCAACGGCGTGGCCGTGGTTGCGCAGGGCCAGAACGCCGATGCCGCCTCCGTCGCCTTCGATGCACTGCAGGCCGGCAAGGCACGCGGCACCGAGGTGCTGATCGCCGATACCGCCGGCCGCCTGCACACCCAGGCCGGCCTGATGAACGAGCTCGGCAAGATCCGCCGCGTGCTCGGCAAGATCGATGCCAATGCACCACACGAAGTGCTGATGGTCATCGATGGCACCACCGGCCAGAACGCGCTCTCGCAGCTGCGTCAGTTCCATGCCGCGGTCAACGTGACCGGCCTGGTGGTGACCAAGCTGGACGGTACCGCCAAGGGCGGCGTGGTGTTCGCGCTGGCGCGTGAATTCGGCATTCCGATCCGTTTCTGCGGCATCGGCGAGCGCCCCGAAGACCTGCGCGTGTTCGATCCGGAAGCCTTTGTCGACGCACTGCTGCCCGAAGCACTCGGCGCCTGAGCTGATGCAGCCACGCATGGCGTGGCACCAGCCCTCCTCCGGAACCTGCATGACCCGCCAGCCTCCCGCCAGCGCCACGTTGCCGACCGACGATGTCTTCGTCGCGCGGCTGCTGCACTGGTTCGACGATCACGGCCGGCATGACCTGCCGTGGCAGCACCCGCGCTCGCCGTACCGGGTGTGGCTGTCGGAGATCATGCTGCAGCAGACCCAGGTCAGCACGGTCATCCCGTATTTCCTGAAGTTCCTCGCGGCGTTCCCGACCCTGCCCGACCTGGCCGCGGCCAGCAACGATGCGGTGATGGCGCAGTGGGCTGGGCTGGGTTACTACGCTCGTGCGCGCAACCTGCATGCCGCCGCACAGCGCTGCGTGGACCTGCATGGCGGCGAGCTGCCGCGCGATTTCGATGCATTGCATGCGCTGCCGGGCATCGGCCGCAGCACCGCGGGCGCGATCCTCAGCCAGGCCTGGAATGATCGGTTCGCAATCCTGGATGGCAACGTCAAACGCGTACTGACCCGCTATCACGGCATCGAGGGCTTTCCCGGCCTGCCGGTCGTCGAAAAGCAGCTGTGGGCAGTGGCCGAGGCGCACGCCGAGCATGTGCCTGACACGCGCATGGTCGATTACACCCAGGCGCAGATGGACCTCGGCGCTAGTGTCTGCAGCCGCAGCAAGCCTGCCTGCGTGATCTGTCCGCTGCAGGCCACCTGCGTCGCCCGTCGCGAGGGGCGCACCGATCAGCTGCCGACGCCGAAGCCCGGCAAGACCTTGCCCGAGCGCGAGGCGGTGGCGCTGCTGCTGCGCGATGCGCGCGGCCGGGTGCTGCTGCAGAAGCGGCCTGACACCGGCATCTGGGCGCAGCTGTGGACCCTGCCCCAGGCCGACAGCGGGATCGCGTTGCAGGACTGGTTCGACGCGCACATCGACGGCTCGCTGGACGACGCCGAGCCGCTGCCGGTGCTGGAGCACACCTTCAGCCACTACCGGCTGCATCTGCAGGTGCTGAAGGCAACGGTACAGGGGCTGCGCGACGAGAAGGCTGACCTGCGCTGGGTCGCTGCCGAGGCGCTGGCCACGCTGGGCCTGCCCGCACCGATCCGCAAGTTGCTGGAGACCGGTGCACCGCCCGCTCAGCCCAAGCGCCGTACAATGCGGCGCGCAGCAACATCCCAAGACATCGAGTAACGCTATGCCCCGCACCGTTTTCTGCCAGTACGAACAACGCGACGCCGAAGGCCTGGACTTCGTGCCCTACCCCGGCGAACTGGGCCAGCGCATTTTCAGCCACATCGGCAAGCCGGCATGGGCCGCGTGGCTGGCGCACCAGACCATGTTGATCAACGAAAACCGGCTGTCGCCGCGCGATCCCAAGCACCGCGCGTTCCTGGAAGAGGAGCTGGTGAAGTACCTGTTCAGCGGTGGCGCGGAGAAGCCGGCCGGGTTCGTACCGGAGGCCTGATCGTTGCTGATACCGACCAACGGTCGGTATCTACCGCGAGGTTGGGGCGACCGCGAGGTTGGGGCGACCGTGAGGTTGTGACGACCGCGAGGTCGTAGCGACAGCGAGGATGTGGCGTCCGGCAGATCGCGGTGCCCTCGTCGATATACCTTGGCCGGCCAGCGGCCGGCACTACCGGGTCGGTGGCTGCTGGCCCTCTTCGCGCTCCTGCACCTGTGCCTGGCGCAGCGCCTGTTCCGAGCTGCGCAGGGCCTTGGTATCCAGCTTGCGGATGCTGCTGATGAAGCACGGCATGTTCATCGGGCCAGGCGTGGGGTCGCGCACCAGCACCTTGTCGAAGCGCGCCGAGACACGACCGACGCGGCTGGTCAGGCCGATCGCCGGGGCGTAGTCCAGCCCTTGGCACGGCCCGGCCAGTTCCAGCAGATAGCCCTCGCTCGGGCGTGTCCACACCGCCAGCGCGCTGTCACCCAGCTCGTTCCAGCCCGACAGCGAGCCATACAACGGCATGTCCTGCTGCGGCGGCCCGGCATGGGCCCGATAAAGGTCGAGCTTCTGCGCGGTGGACAACCGGCCGGTACTGGCACACGCGGCCAGGCCGAGGCACAGGGCCGCGATGGCAAGGGTCTGCTTCATGACGCCTCCTGCTGGGGACTGTGCGGCGATCATGCGCCGCCCGGCGTGGTCCCGGCGAGAGGACCCCGCCGGGTGTTCAGCGATCAGGCGGGCAGCGATGCCTACTCAGACCTCGCTGTGCGCGAGGCTGTGCAACCGCCCTTCGCGCAGCTCCAGCACGCGGTCCAGCTTGCGCGCCAGGGAGCGGTCATGGGTCACCAGCACCAGGCTGGTGTGGTGCGCGCGGTTGAGCTCGAGCATCAGCTCGAACACGGTCGCGGCAGTCTTGTCATCGAGGTTGCCGGTCGGCTCATCACCGAGCACGCAGGCCGGGCGGTTGACCAAGGCGCGGGCTACGGCCGCACGCTGGCGCTCACCGCCGGACAGCTCGCCCGGCTTGTGGTCCAGGCGATGGCCCAGGCCGACCGATTCCAGCAGCGCCTGCGCACGGGTGCGCGCGTCGACCACTTCTTCGCCGCCGAGCAGCACCGGCATCATCACGTTTTCCAGCGCGGTGAATTCGGGCAGCAGGTGATGGAACTGGTACACGAAGCCGAGCGCGCGGTTGCGCAGCTGGCCGCGCTGGCTGTCGGACAGGCCGGACATGCGCTGGCCGGCCACGTAGACCTCGCCCGCCGTCGGCGTATCCAGCCCACCGAGCAGATGCAGCAGGGTGCTCTTGCCGGCACCGGAGGCACCGATGATGGCCACGGTCTCGCCGGCCGCCACGCGCAGGTCCAGCCCGTTGAACACCGGGGTCTGCATACGGCCTTCGGCATAGGTCTTGGCCAGGGCTTCGGCGCGGATGACTTCCTGGCCCAGGGTGAGTGCTTCATTCATAACGCAGGGCCTCCGCCGGCTGGGTACGTGCCGCGCGCCAGGCGGGATACAGGGTGGCAAGGAAGCTCATGATCAGCGCCACGGCGGTGATCACGATGATGTCCGGGGTCTGCATGTCGGTCGGCAGGCCGGTGATGTAGTACACGTCCTCCGGCAGCAGCTTGACGTTGAACAGCGTCTCGATCGCGCCGAGGATGCGCTCCAGGTTCAAGGTCAGGGTGATGCCACCGATCACGCCGAGCACGGTACCGAAGATGCCGATCAGCGAGCCCTGCACCATGAACACCTGCATGACACCACCCGGGGTCAGGCCCAGGGTGCGCAGGATCGCGATGTCAGCCTGCTTGTCGGTGACCAGCATCACCTGCGACGAGACCAGGTTGAACGCGCCCATGGCGATGATCAGCGAGAGCAGGATGCCCATCACCACCTTCTCCATGCGCAGCGAGTGATACAGGTTCGCGTTCTGCTGGGTCCAGTCGCTGACCCGGTAGGCACCGGTCAGGTTGTGGGCCAGATCGACGCCGACCTCCAGCGCCTTGTCCATGTCATGCAGTTTCAGGCGCACGCCGGTGACGCCATCGATGCGCAGTACTTTTTCCAGATCGGCCATGTTGGCGTAGGCCACGCCGCGGTCGACCTCGTTGTAGCCGGCTTCGAAAATGCCGCTCACGGTGAAGCGCTTCATGCGCGGGATCGCACCGATCGGCGTGCCCTGCACTTCGGCCAACGTGACCAGCACGGTGTCGCCGACGCCGACGCCCAGGTAGATCGCCAGCTCCTGGCCGACCAGCAGGTTGTAGCTGCCCGCGGTCAGGCTGTCGAAGCTGCCTTTCTTGACCTTCTGGTTGATCACCGAGACGTTCGGCTCCAGCGCCGGGTCGATGCCCTGCACGATGGCGCCCTGCACGCGGGGGCCGCTGAGCATGGCCTGGATTTCGATGTACGGCGCCGCGCCGGCAACCCGCGGATCCTTCTTGGCCACCTCCACCGCATGCGCCCAATCGGCCATGGGGGCGCCGTCGGTGGTGATGGTGGTATGCGCGGTCATCTGCAGCAGGCGATCACGGATCTCCTTCTGGAAACCGCTCATGACCGCCAGCGTGGTGATCAGCACGGTCACGCCCAGGGCAATGCCGAGGATCGAGGCCATGGAGATGAAGGAGATGAAGCCGTTGCGGCGTTTGGCCCGCAGGTAGCGCAGGCCAATCGAGACAGGTATGGGTTTGAACATGCAGGTACGCCGGACAATTCAGGCTATGGTGCCACTGCAGGGGGTGAACGGGAAATGCAGTGTGCCCGGACGGCTAGTCGCAGTTCACGTGCCTGCCCTGCTGGAAGGGTATCGGGCCAGAACAGGCGCCAGTGGCGGCGCCCGTCCTGCCGCCACCCCAGCTGCACCAGCGGGCCACGGCGCCGCATCTGCAGTGCCTCGACGGGTTCGCCATCCACCTGCGCCGGGTCTTCGTCCGCCGGAATCACAAAGACGCAGCCCGGGCGGCGCGCATACCGCCATGCCTCCCACCAGGTGCCGGCCATCGCCACCACGCCCAGCGCCAGGCCCCACGGCGCGGGCAGATCGGTCGCCCACAACGCCCAGGGCATCACAACGCCCATGGCGATCAGCGCGCGGCACTGCCAGCGCGAGGGATGCCACTCACGCAGGAAGGGCGCGGATCCGGGCGATGAGGGCGGCGGGCGCGGCATGCGGGCACTCCTCGTAACCCATGAACCAGCGCCACAACTTATCGTCCTCGCTCTCGAGCAGGAACAGGAAAACCTCGCGCTCGTCTGTCGGTGCCTGCAGCCAGCAACGGTCCAGGTAACGGCCGAACAGCTGGTCCAGCTCGCGCATGCCGCGGCGGCAACGCCAGCGCAGCTTTTTCAGTTCGGTTGCTTCGTCCATTTTTCTACGTTTCCAGATAAGGCAAAGCCACGCATGGCGTGGCTCTACCGTTTCGATCCTTTGTTGCAGGGCCACGCATGGCGTGGCGCTACAGGGCACGTCTGGATCAGGCGCGACGCGCCATCATCAGCTTCTTGATCTCAGCAATGGCCAGCGCCGGGTTCAGGCCCTTCGGGCAGGTCCGCGAGCAGTTCATGATGGTGTGGCAGCGGTACAGCTTGAACGGGTCTTCCAGCTCGTCCAGGCGCGCACCGGTGTCTTCATCGCGCGAGTCGATGATCCAGCGGTAGGCCTGCAGCAGGATCGCCGGACCCAGGTAACGCTCGCCGTTCCACCAGTAGCTCGGGCAGCTGGTCGAGCAGCACGCGCACAGGATGCACTCGTACAGGCCATCGAGCTTCTTGCGGTCTTCCGGCGACTGCAGGCGCTCACGATCCGGCGGCGGCGGGGTCTGGGTGCGGATCCACGGCTTGATCGAGGCGTACTGCGCGTAGAAGTGGGTCAGGTCCGGCACCAGATCCTTGACCACGCTCATGTGCGGCAGCGGGTAGATCGGCACTTCGGCCTTGCCGCAATCGGCAATCGCGCGGGTGCAGGCCAGCGTGTTGGTGCCGTCGATGTTCATCGCGCACGAACCGCAGATGCCCTCGCGGCACGAACGGCGGAAGGTCAGGGTCGGATCGATCTCGTTCTTGATCTTGATCAGCGCGTCCAGGACCATCGGGCCGCAGGCGTCCAGATCGATCTCATACGTATCGGTGCGCGGATTGCTGTCGTCGTCGGGACTCCAGCGGTAGATCTTGAAGGTGCGGGTGTTCTTCGCACCGGTCTGGGCGGGGAAGTGCTTGCCCTTTCCGATCTTGGAATTCTTGGGGAGGGAAAACTCGGCCATGGCTGTTCTCGTTGGCTCAGGCGGCTCGCGCTGCAGGGCAGGCGCGGGTAGCACGGAAGATGAGGAAGTCGACACCACCGGCCCGCGGCGCACGCACCACCCCACCCGTGCGGGTGGTGGCGGTGGCGAGCGCTGCGTGGACGGAGGTCATGCCGCAGGTCTCTTAGTAAACGCGCGGCTTGGGCGGGACGACGTCCACGTCCTTGCTCAGCGTGTACATGTGGACCGGACGGTAGTCGAACTCGCACTTGCCGTTCTCGTCGACGTTGACCAGCGTGTGCTTCTGCCAGTTGACGTCGTCGCGGTCCGGGAAGTCCTCATGCGCATGCGCGCCGCGGCTTTCCTTGCGCTGTTCGGCCGAGTTGATCGTCGCCACCGCATTGAGCAGCAGGTTGTTCAGCTCGTAGGTTTCGATCAGGTCCGAGTTCCACACCAGCGAACGGTCGGAGACCTTGACGTCCTGGAAGGAGTCGAAGATCTCGGCCATCTTGGTGCAGCCCTCTTCCAGCGTCTTGCTGGTACGGAACACCGCCGCGTCGTTCTGCATGGTGCGCTGCATGCGATCGCGGATGACCGAGGTCGGGGTGTCGCCGTTCGCGTAACGCAGCTTGTCGAGCAGGCCCAGGGCCTTGTCGCAGGCATCGGACGGCAGGGTCTTGTGCGGTGCGCCGGACTTGATGGTGTCCGCGCAGCGGTTGGCCACCGCACGGCCGAACACGACCAGATCCAGCAGCGAGTTCGAGCCCAGGCGGTTGGCGCCGTGCACGGACACGCAGGCCGCTTCGCCGATGGCGTACAGGCCCGGCACGACCGCATCGGGGTTGTCGCCGACCTTGCGCACGACTTCGCCGTGGTAGTTGGTCGGGATGCCGCCCATGTTGTAGTGCACGGTCGGGATGACCGGAATCGGCTGCTTGTGCACGTCCACGCCGGCGAAGATGCGGGCGCTTTCAGCGATGCCAGGCAGCTTGTCGTCGATGACGCCCGGGCCGAGATGGGTCAGGTCGAGCAGGATGTGATCCTTGTGCTCGCCGACGCCGCGGCCTTCGCGGATCTCGATGGTCATCGAACGCGACACCACGTCGCGCGAGGCCAGATCCTTGTAGTGCGGTGCATAGCGCTCCATGAAGCGCTCGCCGTTGCTGTTGCGCAGGATGCCGCCTTCGCCACGCACGCCTTCGGTGATCAGGCAGCCCGCGCCATAGATACCGGTCGGGTGGAACTGCACGAACTCCATGTCCTGCATCGGCAGGCCGGCACGCATGACCAGACCGCCGCCGTCGCCGGTGCAGGTGTGGGCCGAGGTGGCGCTGAAGTAGGCGCGGCCGTAGCCGCCGGTGGCCAGCACCACGCCATGGGCGCGGAACAGGTGCAGCGAGCCGTCGGCCATGTCCAGCGCGAGCACGCCGCGGCAGACGCCTTCGTCATCGAAGATCAGGTCGAGGGCGAAGTACTCGATCATGAAGCGCGCGTTGTGCGCCAGCGACTGCTGGTACAGCGTGTGCAGCATGGCGTGGCCGGTACGGTCGGCGGCGGCGCAGGTGCGCTGCGCGGACGGGCCTTCGCCGTACTTGGTGGTCATGCCGCCGAACGGGCGCTGGTAGATCTTGCCTTCTTCGGTACGGCTGAACGGCACACCGTAGTGTTCCAGTTCGATGATGGCCGGGATCGCTTCGCGGCACATGTACTCGATGGCGTCCTGGTCACCCAGCCAATCCGAACCCTTGATGGTGTCGAAGAAGTGGTAGCGCCAGTCGTCTTCGCCCATGTTGCCCAGCGCGGCGGAAATACCGCCCTGCGCGGCCACGGTGTGCGAACGGGTCGGGAAGACCTTGGTCAGGCAGACCGTCTGCAGGCCCTTGGCGGCAAGACCGAACGTAGCGCGCAGGCCAGCACCGCCGGCGCCGACCACGACCATGTCGTACTTGTGTTCCGTAATCTTGTAAGCGGACATCTAATCTGGATTCCTGTCTTGGTGCCTGGACTCAGGCAACGCCGAGCGTAATGCGGGCGACCGCAAACACACTGACGATCGCGCCGAGCACGGCGATGAACTTCACCGTCGTCTGCAGCGCCAGGGCCAGCAGCGAATTGTGGATGTAGTCTTCCAGCACGACCTGCAGGCCGAGCTGGGCATGCCAGAACATCGCGACCAGGAAGCCGACCAGCAGCACCGCATTCCACGGCTTGGACACCGCGTCGGTGGCGGTCACGTAATCGGCACCGATCAGGCTCAGCACGAACACCAGGAACCAGATGGTCAGGCCGACCAGCGCGGTGGCGGTCAGGCGCTGCATCACGAAGTGTTCGGTGCCGGTCTTGGCGGCGCCCAGGCCACGCACGTTCTTCAGCGGGGTACGGTACTTGTTCATGCGGCCGCTCCCATGAAGACATAGGCCCAGATCAGGGCGGTGATCACCAGGCTGGCGAAGACCGAGACCCAGCTGCTGCGCACGAAGGCGGGGATGGAGAAGCCGATCGCGAAGTCCTGCACGATATGGCGGATGCCATTGCACAGGTGGTAGGCGAAGGACCAGGTCCAGGCGAACAGGAAGAGCTTGCCGTACCAGCTGCCGGCGTGGCCGGTGAAGCAGTTCCAGGATTCAGGACCCATCATCAGGGCGAGCAGGCCGCCGGCAATGATCAGGGCTCCAACAGACAGAAAGATGCCGGTCGCTCGATGCAGGATCGAGGTGGCCATCTGAATCTGCCAGCGATACACCTGAAGGTGCGGGGAAAGGGGACGTTCTCTGGCGGCCATTCGCTGGGCTCGTTATCTCGGCTGGGCGGCACAATGCCGCGTTGGCTCAATGCTGATCAAAAATCGATGCAGCGTCCGTTTTTTTCCCAATCTCCGTACCGCACCGGATCAAGTCCGCCGCGGCCGCCGATTTCCAAAGGCACTGCCGGCGTCTCGGGGAGCGGTTGCTCCTCCGGTACCAGCGTGCCTTCAGCTTCAGAATCTGGAGTGGGGGTTGTTTGGCCTATCATGGGTGTTCTCGCAACGCACAAATTTTAGACCCCGTTCACGTGCCTGACAACCTGCCCTCCGATTTCGCCGGCTTTTCGCGCCTCCCCGGTCACCAGCTGCTCAGCCTCAGCGGTGCCGATGCGGCCGCGTTCGCCCATGCCCAATTCTCAAGCGACGTCACCGCCCTGCCCCTGCGGCATTGGCAGTGGAGCGCCTGGCTGACGGCCAAGGGCCGCACCATTGCTGTGTTCCAGCTGTTGCGGCTGGAGGAGGAGCGCATCGTGCTGGTGCTCGCCGATGGTGACGCCGATGCGATTGCGTCGCAGTTGCAGCGTTTCGTGTTCCGCCGCAAGGTGCGGATCGAGGTGCGCGATGACCTCGCCGTGGTGGCGAGCTTCACCGCGCCGGAATCGGCCTCCGGCGCCGCGATTGCGCAACTTGCCGGCGAAAACCTCGAACTGGACCTGGGCAGCGATGCACTTCCGCGCAGCCTGCGGATCGGTGCGGCCGATGCCGTGGCCGCCGCGGCCGACAGCGCGGATATCGCGCTGGCCTGGCGCCAGTCCGATCTGCGCTACGGCCTGCCGCGCCTGGATGCCGATCAGCGCGAGCAGTGGACGCCGCAGCAGCTCGGGCTGGACCGCCTGAACGGGTACAGCGTCAAGAAGGGCTGCTACCCGGGCCAGGAAATCGTGGCCCGCACCCATTTCCTCGGCAAGGCCAAGCGCGCCCTGCAGCTGCTGCGGGTCGTGGAGGGCACGACCAGCGGCACGCAGGTGCACCAGAACGCGGCGGGGATCGGCACGGTGGCCTCGGTGGCCGGTGACCTGGCCCTGGCCGTGCTGCCGCTGGAGATCGCGCCGGAGCCGTTGACGGTCGGCGGGGTTGAAGCCGCCCACCTGCCGTTGCTGGACGGTCTGGCGCGGTAAGCATCGCGGTCACGACCAGCGGTCGTGACCTGCCGCCCGGGTAGGCGCCGACCGCTGGTCGGCGAACCCCGTAACCCCCTCCGCGCGTTACGCGTCGTTCAAGCGCTCGCCGGTGCCTGCGTCGAAGAAGTGCAGACCCTGCGGCTGGATCGCCACCCGGATCGGCTCACCGACGGACGGCAACGCCTGCGGCGCCACGCGCATCACCAACGGCTGGCCGCCACTGGTCATGTTGACGAAGATCTCGTTGCCGACCGGTTCGATGCCGTCGATCATCGCCTCGAAGGCGGTCGCATCACCGGCAGCGGCAGGCTGCAGATGCTCCGGGCGCACGCCCACGGCAATCGCCTTGCCGACCCAGTCCTGCGCGATACGCGCCTGGCCCAGCGGCGCGGTCAGCGCCGTGTCCTGCACCGCAAACCCGTTCTCGGTGCGCTGCAGAGTGCCACGCAGCACGTTCATCGCCGGGCTGCCGAGGAAGCCGGCCACGAACAGGTTGGCCGGACGGTCATACAGCGCCATCGGCGTATCGATCTGCTGGATGACACCATCCTTGAGCACCACGATGCGCTGGCCCAGGGTCATGGCTTCGACCTGGTCATGCGTCACGTAGATCATGGTGGTGCCCAGCTTGCGGTGCAGCTGCGCGATTTCCGTGCGCACGCTGTGGCGCAGCTTGGCATCCAGGTTGGACAGCGGCTCATCGAGCAGGAACACCGCCGGCTCACGCACCAGGGCGCGACCCAGCGCAACGCGCTGACGCTGACCACCGGACATCGCCTTGGGCAGCTTGTCCAGCATGTCGGTCAGGCCCAGCGTTTCGGCCGCCTCGCTGACCCGCTTGCTGATCGTCGCCTTGTCGTGGCCGCGCAGTTTCAGGCCGAAGGCCAGGTTCTCGGCCACGGTCATGTGCGGGTACAGCGCGTAGCTCTGGAACACCATCGCGATGTCGCGATCCTTGGGCGCCACGTCGTTGACCACGCGGTCGCCGATCGTCAGCGTGCCGCCACTGATCTCTTCCAGGCCGGCGACCATGCGCAGCAGTGTGGACTTGCCACACCCCGACGGCCCCACCAGCACCATCAACTCACCATCGGCCACTTCGAAGGTTGCGCCCTGCACGGCCACCTGACCGTTGTCATAGACCTTGCGAACGCCCTGCAGCTGCACTTTTGCCATATCACCATTCCAGTCCGCCCGGTCTCCGGGCTGTTATGCGGAACTGCCTTCGGCCCTCCCGATGGCAGGTCGATGGCGTGGTGCCGCATGACGGCGACCACTGCAATCGAATACAGTCTGCGCATTCTGCCATGTAAACGTTTTCACGTGGCACTATCCGATGGTCGGCCGTGACCTGATTGCCGGGGAGGATGCGAAATCTCTCCCGACACCGGGTCGGCAGGCCATCATGTCGGGCAGACAAGCTACCCCGCCCGACCCCCGAGAACATAGACGAGAAGCGATTGACAACGATGTCACCCGGATCTGAAACTCGAGCGATGCACGACACCCTTTTCCTGTTTGGCGCCACAGGTGACCTGGCCCAGCGCTATCTGTTCCCCTCGCTGCTGCGATTGCTCGGCGACGGTCTGCTCCCCGAAGACTTCAAGGTCCGTGCGCTGGCATTGTCGCCGCACGACACCGAGGCCTTCCGCGAGATCCTGCGGCCGCGCCTGCAGCAGGCCATGCCGATGGCCAGCCAGGACGACATCCACTCGCTGCTGCAGCGCATCGACTACCGCTCGGTGGACCTGCGCAATCCCGAGTCCGTGGCCGAATCGGTGCATGACCTGGTCGACCGCCACTGCGTGAGCTACCTGGCGATTCCGCCGGGCCTGTACATCTCCACCTGCGAAGGTCTGGCCAAGGGCGGCGCACTGGCCGCACCGCACCGGCTGATGCTGGAAAAGCCGATCGGCAGCGACAGCGCCAGCGCCGAGGAGATCATCTCCACCATCGGCCAGTGGATCGACGAAGACCGCGTGTTCCGCCTGGATCACTACCTGGGCAAGGCCGCGGTCCAGAACCTGATCGCGCTGCGCTTCGGCAACACGCTGCTCGAGGCGGTCTGGAACCGCAACTACATCGAATCGGTGCACATCCTGGTCGCCGAGAGCGAGGGTGTGGATGGCCGTGACGCGTACTACGCCCGCTCCGGCGCACTGCGCGACATGGTCCAGAGCCACATCCTGCAGCTGCTGTGCCTGGTCGCGATGGAACCGCCAGCGTCGCTGGAAGCCGACCGCATCCGCGATGAAAAGGTCAAAGTGCTGCGCGCCCTGCGCCCGCTGGACGCCAAGCACGCCGCACGTGACAGCGTGCGCGGCCGCTATACCGCCGGCACCATCAACGGGCAGCCTGCGCAGGCCTACCAGCCGCCGGAAGGCAGCGACGTGGAAACCTTCGCCGGGGTCACCGCGCATATCGACAACTGGCGCTGGAGTGGTGTGCCGTTCCACCTGGTCACCGGCAAGCGCCTGGCCGAGCGCACCACGCGCGTGGTGGTCAACCTCAAGCCGGTCACGCATTGGCTGTTCGAACGTCCAGCCCGCGGCAACGCCACGCCGAACCGCATCACCTTCCAGCTGCAGCCACAGGAGAACATCGAGCTGGGCCTGATGAGCTCGTTGGCGGGCCCGGAATGGGGCGCGCTGGAACTGCACCCGCTGGAACTGGAACTGTCCGTACCCACCGGCCTGCATCGCCGCATCGCCTATGAACGCCTGTTCCTGGATGCCTTCAACGGCAACCATGCGCTGTTCGTGCGCGATGACGAAGTGCGCGCCGCCTGGGCCTGGATCGACAGCGTCAGCGATGCCTGGAAAGCGGCCAGCCTGCCGCTGCAGCCCTACCCGGCTGGTGAATGGGGACCGCAGGAAGCGGCTGGCTTCCTGCCGGCCGATGTGGATGCCGAGGCTGGCCGTGGTGGCCAGGCATGACGCTGGTGTCCCAACCGGTCCTCGTGGCGGACATCGGCGGTACCAACGCACGCTTCGCGCTTGCCGATACCTCACTCGATGCCCCGCTGCAGCAGGACAGCATCCGCGAGTTCCGCGTCGCCGAGTTCCCCTCGCTGGGTGAAGCGGCACGCCATTACCTGGAAGAGATCGGCGCGCAGGCCAAACGCGGCGTGTTCGCCGTGGCCGGCCGCGTGGACGGCGACGAGGCGCGCATCACCAATCACCCCTGGGTGATTTCGCGCATGCGCACCGCGCACATGCTCGGCTTCGACGAACTGCACCTGATCAACGACTTCGCCGCCCAGGCGATGGCCATTTCGCTGCTGCAGCCGCAGGACGTGATCCAGGTCGGCGGCGCAGCGTGGGTGCCGGGCAAGCCCGGCCAGCCGCGCAACTATGCGGTGATCGGTCCGGGCACCGGGCTGGGCGTGGGCGGCTTGATCCTGCGCCACGGCCGCTGCTATCCGCTGGAAACCGAGGGTGGCCACGTCAGCTTCCCGCCGGGCACGCCGGAAGAGATCCGTATTCTGGAGATCCTCTCCGAGCAGTTCGGCCGTGTCTCCAATGAGCGCCTGATCTGTGGCCCCGGGCTGGTCAACATCCATCGCGCGGTGTGCGAGATGGCCGGCATCGACCCGGGCCAGCTGCAGCCGGTGGACGTCACCGCGCGTGCGCTGCATGGCGACCCGCAGGCGATGCGGACCGTGGATGTGTTCTGCGCGGTGTTCGGCGCGATCGCCGGTGACCTGGTGCTGATGCAGGGCGCCTGGGATGGCGTGTTCCTGACCGGCGGCCTGGTGCCGAAGATGCTGGATTCACTGCAGCACTCCGGCTTCCGCCAGCGCTTTGAACACAAGGGCCGCTTCTCTTCGATCATGTCCAAGGTGCCGTCACTGGCCGTGATGCACCCCAGCCCGGGCCTGCTCGGCGCGGCCGCGTATGCGGCGGATGTGGAACGCGATCTGCCGGGAGGCACTGCATGAATACCCTGGATACGTCCGATCGTTTCACCCTGATCCGCCATGGCGATGCCGATGGCTGGATCGAGGCCGTGGCCGCTGAAATGGCCGCCGAGCTCAACCGTGACATTGCCGAATTCGGCCGGGCGCGCATGCTGCTCTCCGGCGGCACCACGCCGGCGCCGATCTACCAGGCACTGGCCGAGCTGGACGTTCAATGGGACCGGGTGGAAGTGAGCCTGGTCGATGAGCGCTGGCTGTCTCCGCAGGATCGCGACAGCAATGCCTGGCTGGTGCGGGAGAGTTTCCTCACCCGTGCCGAAGGCGCGCATTTCGATCCGCTGGTGCGGGTCGGCAAGCCGCTGCCCGAATGCGTCTACAGCGCCAACCTGCAGGCCCAGCACAGCCAGCGGCCGTGCCTGAGCGTGATCGGCATGGGCAACGACGGCCACACCGCCTCGCTGTTCCCGGGTTCGAAGGATCTGACCCGCGCATTGGAAAGCACCCTGCCCTACGCAGCGCTGGACGCCACCGGCTGCCCCGGTGCCAATCAGTGGCCGCTGCGCATCACCCTCACCCCGCATGGCTTGAAGCAGAGCCGCCAGCGCCTGTTGCTGCTGCGTGGCAAGCAGAAGCTGGAAGTGCTCAAGCACGCGCTGGAAAGCAACAATCCGCAGCTGTATCCCATCCTCAATGCGATCGATCTCGACGGCGCGAAACTGCGCGTCCACTGGTGTGACTGAGTTGCCCCGGTGTTGTTCCGTTCGCCTTCTCATAGCCGGTAGCCAATGAGCCTGCATCCCAAACTCCATGCCATCACCGAGCGCATCGTCCAGCGCAGCGTCGCCTCCCGCGCCGCCTACCTGGCCGGTGTCGACGCGGCACTGCGCGACGGTCCGTTCCGTTCGCGCCTGAGCTGCGGCAACCTCGCCCACGGGTTCGCCGCGTGCGGCCCGACCGACAAGTCGCGCCTGCGCGGCGGCGTGACGCCCAACCTGGGCATCATCACCGCGTACAACGACATGCTCTCGGCGCATCAGCCGTTCGAGCACTACCCGGAGATCCTGCGCGAGACCGCGCGGGAACTCGGTGCGACCGCACAGGTTGCCGGTGGCGTGCCGGCGATGTGCGACGGCGTCACCCAGGGCCGCGGCGGCATGGAACTGTCGCTGTTCTCGCGTGATGTCATCGCCCAGTCGACCGCTATCGGCCTGAGCCATGACATGTTCGACGCCAGTGTCTACCTCGGCGTCTGCGACAAGATCGTGCCCGGCCTGCTGATCGGCGCGCTGGCCTTCGGTCACCTGCCGGCGATCTTCCTGCCGGCCGGCCCGATGACCCCGGGCATCCCGAACAAGCAGAAGGCCGAAGTGCGCGAGCGCTATGCGGCCGGCCAGGCGACCCGCGAGGAACTGCTGGAAGCCGAAGCCGCTTCGTACCATGGCGCCGGCACCTGCACCTTCTACGGCACCGCCAATTCCAACCAGACCCTGCTCGAGGCGATGGGCGTGCAGATGCCGGGCGCCTCGTTCGTCAATCCGGATACGCCGCTGCGCGATGCACTGACCCGCCACGCGGCAGTACGCGCACTGGAAATCAGTGCCCTGGGCGACGACTTCCGTCCGCTCGGCCGCCTGATCGACGAGCGCGCGATCGTCAACGCGGTGGTCACCCTGATGGCCACCGGCGGCTCGACCAACCACACCATCCACTGGATCGCAGTAGCGCGTGCGGCCGGCATCGTGCTGACCTGGGACGACATGGACCAGCTCTCGCAGCTGATCCCGTTGCTGGCCCGGGTCTATCCGAACGGCGAAGCCGACGTGAACCGCTTCGCCGCGGCCGGCGGCACCGCGTTCGTGTTCCGCGAGCTGATGGAGGCCGGCCTGATGCATGCCGACCTGCAGACCGTGGCCGAAGGCGGCATGCACCAGTACGGCCAGGAGCCGGCACTGCGCGACGGCAAGCTGACCTACATCGATGGCGTGCGCGAGAGTGCCGATCCGGATGTGGTGCGCGGCGTGGCCAATCCGTTCGAGTCGCAGGGCGGCCTGCGCCTGCTGCGCGGCAACCTCGGCCGTTCGCTGATCAAGCTGTCGGCGGTGAAGCCGGAGTTCCGCACGATCGAGGCACCGGCGGTGGTCGTCGATGCGCCGCAGGTGCTGAACAAGCTGCACGCCGCCGGTGTACTGCCGCACGATTTCGTGGCGGTGGTCCGTTACCAGGGCCCGCGCTCCAATGGCATGCCGGAGCTGCATTCGCTGGCGCCGCTGCTGGGCCTGCTGCAGAACCAGGGCCGTCGCGTGGCGCTGGTCACCGATGGTCGTCTGTCAGGTGCGTCGGGCAAGTTCCCGGCGGCGATCCATATGACGCCGGAAGCCTCGCGTGGCGGTCCGCTGGCACGGGTGCGCGAGGGCGACATCATCCGTCTGGATGGTGAGGCCGGCACGCTGGAGCTGTTGGTGGATGCGGCGGAGTTCGCGGCACGTGAGCCGGCGCCCAACACCGCGCCGGCGGCGCATGATCTGGGCCGCAATCTGTTCGCGATGAGCCGCCGCCTGGTGGGTCCGGCCGATCAGGGCGCGATGTCGATTTCGTGCGGGCCGGCGGCCGATGACGGCAGCATCTGGAATTACGATGCGGAATATGAGCTTGGGCACGATGCGGCGGCGGCGGATGCGCCGCATGAGGCGAAAGACGCCTGAGCTGACGCAGCGGTGGGATTCCTTGGCCAGGGCAGCGGATAGCCCTGGCCGGGACGCGCCGTAAACCCATCCATGGGGGCTCGTGAGCGGCATCCATGCCGCACAACGGTCCCGGCCAGGGCTATCCGCTGCCCTTGGACACATTTCGGCGCGTCAGTGGCGTCGTACTTTTTGATAGAAGGATTGGAAACGCATGAGCATCGCCGAACATCAGAAACGCGCTGAAACCCTGTTGAAGGCTGCCGGCATTCTGCCGGTGGTGACCGTGCATACGCTGGATCAGGCCCGTGCGGTCAGTGCGGCGTTGTTGGAGGGCGGGCTGCCGGCGATCGAGCTGACGCTGCGTACGCCGGTGGCGATGGACGCGCTCGCCATGCTCAAGCGCGAGCTGCCGGACGTGGTGGTGGGTGCGGGCACGGTGTTGACCGTGGCGCAGATGCAGCAGTCGATCGATGCGGGTGCGGATTTCCTGGTCACGCCGGGTACGCCGGCGCATATGGCCGATGCGTTGGCGCAGGCACCGCTGCCGGTGGTGCCGGGCGCGGCCTCGCCGACGGAAATGCTGGCGCTGTATGCGCGCGGCTTCCGGGTCTGCAAGTTGTTCCCGGCCTCGGCCGTGGGCGGGCTGGCGATGATCAAGGGTCTGGCCGGTCCGATTCCGGACCTGAAACTGTGCCCGACCGGCGGCATCACCGAAGACACGGCAGCCGAGTATCTGGAGCAGAAGAACGTGGTCTGCATCGGCGGTTCGTGGATGGTGCCGGGCGGTTGGATCGAGCGCGGTGAGTGGGACAAGGTGCGCGAGAGTGCGGCCCAGGCCGCGAAGATCGTGGCGCGGGTGCGCGCGCACTGAACGAAAACGCCCGGGCATGCCCGGGCGTTTTTTTTGTCGGCCATCGCGTGCGCGGATTACATCGGGCGTGCCGGATTCACCAGGCCATACTGGCTGGCCATGCGCGCCAGCGCGATGTTGTCGTTGATGCCCATCTTCTCGAACAGGCGGGCCTTGTGCGTGTTGACGGTTTTCGCACTCAGGCTCAGGCGCTTGGCGATGTCTTCCTGGCGCAGGCCCTGGGTGAGCAGCAGCGCCACTTCCAGTTCGCGTGGGGACAGGGTGTCGAACGGCGAATGGTTGCCTTCCACGTTCGACAACGCCAGGTTCTGCGCGATGCTGTTGCCCAGGTAACGGCGGCCGAGTGCGGCATCACGCACCGCGCGCAGCAGTTCCTGTGCATCGCAGGCCTTGCCGATGTAACCGGACGCGCCGGCTTCGAGCAGGCGCTTGGGCATCGGGCCATCTTCAAGCACGGAGACGATCACCACGCGGGTGCCGTGATCGCCACGGACCACGCGCTCGGTGACTTCCATGCCACTCACGCCCGGCAGGTGCAGATCGCACAGCACGACGTCGGGCCGCAGGCGGCGGATATCCGGCAGCGCATCTTCACCGCTCTCCGCCTCACCGACTACCTCGATGTCGGTCTCGTTGGAGAGGATCATCTTCATGCCCGTACGCACCAGAGCATGATCGTCCACCAGATACACTCGAATCGTCATCCGCCAACCTCGTCAAACACTGTGAACGGGGGCAAGCCTAGCCGCGGGATGTGTCGATCACAAGGAACCGGGTTCCCCATCATCGCGTTCTGGTCCGCGCATCACAGACATGCTGTCCTGCCCCTCCCCCTGCGCCTCTCATCCTAGCCTGTTCCAAAGGGACAGCCTATCGATGCGGCCGGCCTTCATGCCGTTTTCGGCCAGTTTACCGCCGTAATGCCCTCAGTGGCGGTGCCGCCACGGATGCCGGCGGCGGAACATGACCAGGAAGCACCCTACCACCCACACCAGGGCAGCACACCAGCCGGCCAGGATGTCGGAGGGGTAATGCACCCCCAGGTACATGCGCGAGACGCTCACCAGGACCGCAAAGGTAAGTGCGGCAAGGGCCACCGGCCAGCGCCAGCGGGTGTTCCAGGCCAACAGCATCAGCGTGACGGCCAAGGTCATCGAGCCCATCGCGTGGCCGCTGGGGAAGCTGAAGGTGCTTTCCGGGGCGATGGACTCCCACAGGCTGGGCCGGTCGCGCTGGAAGAAGCGCTTGCTGCCCAGGTTCAACAGGGCCGAGCCGGCAAAGCAGATCGCGACGAAACTGGCCTCGCGCCAGCGTCTGCGCCAGGCAAGCAGGCCCACGATCAGCACGTCGGCCGGAATCAGGAACCACTCGTAGCCCAGCTTGGACAGCAGCACGAAGAAGCGGTCCAGGCCCGGCGAATGCAGCGCGTGCAGCTTCCACAACAACAGGTCGTCGAAGTAGATCGCCTCCAGCTCGTGCACTTCATCGGCCAGGGCCACGAAGCCCGCCAACGGCAGCAGCACGCCCACGAACAGCAGCACGAAGCGCCATGCGTTGCGGCCCATCCAGTGGCGGACGCCGGCGGCCGGCTCCGGCGCGGCCAGCACCGCCGGCTTATCCAACGCGTCGGACATAGGTGCGTTCGACGTACTCATCGATCAGCGTGACGAAGTCCTGGGCAATGTTCTCGCCGCGCAGGGTGACCGTCTTCTCGCCATCCACGAACACCGGCGCGGCCGGCGTTTCACCCGTGCCCGGCAGCGAGATGCCGATGTTGGCATGGCGCGATTCGCCCGGCCCGTTGACGATGCAGCCCATGACCGCCAGGGTCATGTTCTCCGCACCCGGGTGGCTCACCTTCCAGACCGGCATTTTCTCGCGCACGTGGTTCTGCACGACCTTGGCCAGCTCCTGGAAGAACTCCGAGGTGGTCCGGCCGCAGCCAGGACAGGCCGTGACCAGCGGCGTGAAGGCCCGCTGCCCGGTGGTCTGCAGCAGCTCCTGCGCAACGATCACTTCGGCCGTGCGCGACTGGCCCGGTTCGGGGGTCAGCGAAATACGGATGGTGTCGCCGATACCCTCCTGCAGCAGCACCGCCAGCGCCGCCGAGGAGGCGACGATGCCCTTGCTGCCGATGCCGGCTTCGGTCAGGCCCAGGTGGAGGGCGAAATCCGAGCGCTGGGCCAGGTCGCGGTACACCGCGATCAGCTCCTGCACGCCACTGACCTTGGCCGACAGCACGATGCGGTCGCGCGGCAGGCCCAGCTCCACGGCGGTCTCCGCCGAATCCAGTGCCGAGCGGATCAGCGCTTCACGCAGCACCCGACCGGCATCCCACGGCTGCGCGAGCTTGCTGTTCTCGTCCATCAGGCGCGCGGCCAGGGACTGGTCCAGCGAGCCCCAGTTGGCACCGATGCGGACCGGCTTGTTGTAGCGGATCGCAAACTCGATCAGCTGCGCGAACTGGGTGTCTTTCTTCTTGCCGAAGCCGACGTTGCCCGGATTGATCCGGTACTTGGCCAGGGCCTCGGCGCAGGCCGGTTCCTGGGTCAGCAACTGATGGCCGTTGTAATGGAAGTCGCCGATCAGGGGGACATCGATCCCCATCATCTGCAGCTTTTCCACGATCCGCGGGATGGCCGCGGCCGACTCGGGATTGTTGACGGTCAACCGCACCATCTCCGAGCCCGCACGCCACAGTTCAGCGACCTGCTTCACGCTGGAGGCGACATCGGCGGTGTCGGTGTTGGTCATGGACTGCACCACCACGGGATGGCCCCCACCCACGACCACGCCACCGATACGGACGGGCTGGGTCTGGCGGCGGGCCCACACGGCGGAGTCGGCGGGTTGGGTCGGTCGGGTCACGGCGTCATGCATCCGCCTATTTTAGCGCGCCCAGCGTGCGGGTAGGTGTCCACCGTTGCTTGGCACTCATGTTCAGTGCCGCCCTCGCACCGCCCACCCCGGATGCGGCCTATTGTCGCAGGCAGCTCCTGCCCGGAGCGCATACGATGTGCGGACATGACCGGTACCGACGCCCCCTTTCTCCGCACCCTGTGCAGCCTGCGCTGGCTGGCCGTGGCCGGCCAGGCCGCTACCATCCTGGTCGCTACCTGGGTGCTGGGCCTGGCGCTGCCGCAGCTGCCGCTCTGGGCTGGCGTCGCTGCGCTGACCCTGTTCAACCTGTACGCGCAGCTGCGCGTGCAGGACCCGGACACCGCCCCGGTGACGGCCTTCGGCCACATCCTGGTGGATGTCATCGTGTTGACCTGGATGGTCGGCTGGAGTGGTGGCATCGCCAATCCGTTCGGCTCGCTGTTCCTGATCCTGATCGCACTGGCCGCGCTCGCCCTGCCCCTGCGCTGGACCCTCGCCGTGGCGGCCGCCTGCCTGATCGGCTATGCGGCAAGCGGCGTGTTCGGCCTGCCGCTGCCGAGCGGCTATTTCACCGGCGCGCAGATGCAGCAGTGGGGCGTGGTCTGCAACTTCCTGCTGTCGGCCACGGTGGTGCTCGTGTTCGCAACGCGGCTGGCGATCGCCCTGCGCCAGCGCGAACACGAGCTGGCCATGCTGCGCGAACGCTTCGTGCGCAACGAGGGCATCGTCGCGCTGGCCACCCACGCCGCCTCGGTGGCGCATGAACTCAATACCCCGCTGGCAACCATGACCCTGCTCGCCGACGATATCGCCGACCAGACTGAAAGCAGCGAGGTCCGCGATGACGTGGAAACCCTGCGCGAGCTGCTGGTGCAGTGCCGGGAGCGCGTGCTCGCCCTCGCCCGCCCGGCCGCCGGCGACGCCCCCGGCCGCGATGCGGTGACGTTGCCGCAGGTGCTGGAACAATGGCGGCTGGTGCGTCCGACCATCGCGCTGAAGCGCAATGAGGACGCCCCGCTCACCCTGCCGCTGGACCCGGGTATCGGGCACCTGCTGATGGTGCTGCTCAACAATGCCGCCGACGCCGGCGAGAAAGCCGACCGCCCACAGGTGGATCTGTCGCTGCGTATCGAAGGCGATGACCTGATCGGCGAAGTGCGCGATTACGGCCACGGCTTCGATGCCCGCCAGGCTGTACTGCCCGGCACCTTGTTCAACAGTGGCAAGACCGACGGCATGGGCGTGGGCCTGGCCCTGTCCCACGCCACCATCGAACGCTTGGACGGCGAGCTGTGGATGCGCCCGGCCAATGGCGCCGGCACGCGCGTCGGCTTCCGCCTGCCCTTGTCCCCACGGGAGACTTCCGCATGACCGCTTTCACCCCCACGCCCGGCCAGGCCAGCCATGGCCTGCTGGTCGACGACGACGAACTGTACCTGCGCACGCTGCAGCGCAGCCTGGCCCGCAAAGGGTTGGAAACCGTCACCGCCAGCGACACCGCATCAGCCCTGCTGCTGGCCCGGCAGCAGCCGCCGGCCTACGCGCTGATCGACCTCAAGCTCGGTACCGAATCCGGCCTTGCGCTGATCCAGCCGCTGCGCGCCCTGCGCGAAGACATGCGGATCCTGCTGGTGACCGGCTATGCCAGCATCGCCACCGCGGTGGAAGCGATCAAGCTTGGCGCCGATGACTACCTGCCCAAGCCGGCCACGGTGCCGATGATCCTGCGCGCGCTCGGCGAGGAAGACGATGGCCCGGCCGATGATGGTGACATGGAGCCACCGGATGCGATGACTCCGATCAGCAGGCTGCAGTGGGAACACATCCAGCAGGCGATGCATGAGACCGGCGGCAACGTGTCCGCCGCGGCGCGGCTGCTCGGCATGCACCGCCGCTCGCTGCAGCGCAAGCTGGCCAAGCGGCCCAGCCCGGAGCGTGATCCAAGCCGGTGAAGCATCATTCGCACCACGCGGCATGAGGCAGAAACGGCGACCCGAAGGTCGCCGTTTTGGTTTGCCGCATGCAGCTGATCGCGGTTACCAGAACACCGTGTACAACGCGATCAGAATCGCGATCACCGCCGCACCGCCGATGTTGAAACTCATCGGCGTGGCGTAGCGCACGTCATCGGTACGGATCAGATCCTGCCCGGTACGCGCCGGCTTCCACAGCGAGATCAGCACGGCCAGCACCAGCGCCAGCAGGAACACCAGGCCGACACGGTCGATGAACGGCAGCGACGGCCACGCCAGCTTCAGCACGATCGACAAGGCGAACGACCCGATCGCCGCCGCCAGTGCACCGGCTTCGCTGGCCTTCTTCCAGAACAGGCCCAGCAGGAAGATCACCGTGATGCCCGGGGTGAAGAAGCCGGTGAATTCCTGGATGTACTGGAATCCCTGGTCGAAGCTGCCCAGCAAGGGGCGCGCCGTGGCGATCGCCACCAGCACCGCCACCGTTGCGGCGATGCGGCCCACGCGCACCAGCGTGGTCTGGCTGCTCTGCGGGCGTGCCTTGGCGTAGAAATCCAGGGTGAAGATGGTCGCCACCGAATTGATCTTCGACGCCAGCGACGCCACGATCGCGGCCACCAGCGCGGCGAAGACGAGGCCGAGGATGCCGCTGGGCAACAGGCTCATCATCGCCGGGTAGGCACGGTCCGGCTTGCCCAGATCCGGCGCCAGCACCACCGCCGCGATGCCCGGCACCACGACCACCAGCGGCACCAACAGCTTCAGGAAGGCCGCGAACAGCACACCCTTCTGCGCTTCGCCGATGTCCTTGGCCGCCAGCGCGCGCTGGATGATGTACTGGTTGAAGCCCCAGTAGCTCAGATTCATGATCCACAGCCCGCCGATCAGCACGCTCAGACCCGGCAGGTCTTTGTAGAACGGGTTGTCCGGGTGCAGGATCATCTGGAAGTGCTCCGGATGCTGATCCCACAGTTTCTGGAAGCCGCCGAGGATGCCGGCCTCGCCCCCCACCGCATTGAGGGTCAGCGCGGTCACCAGCAGACCCCCGAGGATCAGCAGCGAGACCTGCACGATGTCCGTCAGCGCCACTGCCTTCAGCCCACCGTACAACTGGTAGAGCAGCGCGAACACGCCGATCAGCACCAGCGCCAGCATCTGGTCCATGCCGGTGACCTCGGTCACCGCGATCGAGCCCAGCCACAGGATCGAGGTCAGGTTGACGAAGACGTACAGCCCCAACCAGAACACCGCCATCAGCGTGCGGATGCGGTTGCCGTACCGCTGCTGCAGGAATTGCGGCATCGTGTAGATGCCGTTGCGCAGGAAGATCGGCAGGAAGTACTTGCCGACGATCAGCAGGGTGAGCGCTGCCATCCATTCGTAGGACGCGATGGCCAGGCCGATCGCATAGCCGGAGCCGGACATGCCGATGATCTGCTCGGCCGAGATGTTGGCCGCGATCAGCGAGGCACCGATGGCCCACCACGGCAGCGAGCGCCCGGCCAGAAAGTAGTCTTCGGCACTTTTGCTGTGCCCGGCCTTCTCGCGCGAGACCCATTGCGCCAGCACGAAGATGCCGGCCAGGTACACCAGCACGATTGCCACATCGAGTGTTGCCAATCCCACGTCATGCTCCTTATGCAACATTGCACCGTCCCGCGCGCCGGCAAACGCAGCGCGCGGTGGCGATCAGTCCCTGCCGCGGCGGCAGGAGCCCGTGTGGCTTCATCGGGTCGCGCAGGCGACCACGGTCTTGGCGTCGTTGCCGGTGCCCAGCGCGATCCGCGACACCGACAGGTCCAGCGCGTGGGAAGACTCCAGCACCGGCAGGCGCTCGATCTTCGACAGGTCCGCGCCGGCCGTGGCGAAACACTTCAACGGCACGCCGATCGTCTGCCATTCGCCCTCGGCGATGCCGCCCAGCGTGGGGGCCAGATCGACCCTGCCTTCGCAGCCCTGGCCGCAGCCGATCGCCAGCCCCACCGGCCCGGCGATCGCGCCGCTCCGGCGCACGGTCAGCAGCAGCTGCACATCGCCATTGCTTTCGCGGGTGAGGTCCAGCGACCGCGTGGACAGCAGCGCCATGTTCGCCTTGCCACTGCCCGACCACTGCAGGCGACGCGCATCTTCCTGCGCCTTGTGATCGATCGCCGACACCTTGAGGCTGGCATCGCTGAGCACGGCCGGGAACGTCACTGCCGGCAGTTCCGACTGTTTGACCCCGCTCAGGCGCATGGCCAGACCGGCGGTCGGCTTGCCTTTGTTGAAGTACACACCGGCATCGCCCTGCTCACCGGTGATGCCCGAGACCTCCGGCAGTGCGGCGAGGTTGCCGTTGTCGGCATAGTGCAGGCCGAAGCCGAAGGCGAACTGCGGGTCGTAGTCCTTCTGGCCGACGTTGTTCTGGTACTGCACGGCGGTGCGCGGCCAGGAGAAGCTGAGCGTTCCCTTGAAGTCGTGCTGCACGCTGCCGTCGGGCCTGCGCAGCAGCACATCGGCGATGCCTGCCCCTTCCGAGCCCGGCAGCCATGCTGCAACGAAGGCATCGGACGCATTGATCTCGCGGTTCACCCACAGCGGGCGGCCGCTGAGGAACAGCGTGACCACCTTGATGCCCTCGCTCCTGAGCCGCTTGATCAACTGCAGATCGCTGTCATCGCCCGGCTTGTAGGCCAGCGTGGCGATGTCGCCCTGGAACTCGGCGTACGGGTTCTCGCCCACCACCACCACCGCGACATCCGGCTTGGTGCGGTACCTGCCGTCGATCGCCAGCTCGGCACTGCCACCGGCGGCGGTGACCTGCTGCTTCAGCCCATCCCAGATGCTGTCCGCATTCGGGTAATCGGAACGCTTGGTGCCGGTGCCCTGCCAATTGAGCGTCCAGCCACCGGACTGCTTGCCCAGATCATCGGCACCGTCACCGGCGACCAGCACGCGCTGCTTCGGCGCCAGCGGCAGGACGCCGTCCTGGTTCTTCAGCAGCACCAGCGATTCGCGTACCGCCTGGCGCGCGATCGCGCGATGTTCGGGCGCGCCGAGCAGCTCGAACTTGCCACCGAGCGGGCGCGTGGACGGCTTGCCGGCCTCGAACAGGCCCAGCCGCAGCTTGACCCGCAGGATGCGACGCACCGCTTCATCCAGGCGCGCCATGCTGATCACGCCAGACTTCACCGCAGCGACATTGCTCTCATAGATGCCCTTCCAGCTGTCGGGCGCCATCAGCATGTCCACGCCGGCATTGAACGAGGCCGGGCAGTTGTCGTTGGTGCAGCCGGCCACTTTGCCGTGGCCGTTCCAGTCGCCGACCACGAAGCCGCCGAAGTGCATGCGCCCCTTTAACACGTCGGTCAGCATCGGCTTGTGGCCGTGCATGGAGACGCCATTGAAGCTGTTGAACGAGGCCATCACGGTCTGCGCACCGGCCTGGATGGCGGGCGGATACCCGGCGGCGTGCACGTCGCGCATCACCGCTTCGCTGACCTGGGTGTCACCCTGGTCCTTGCCGTGCGTGGTGCCACCGTCGCCGGCGTAATGCTTGACCGAGGCGATCACGTGGTGGCCATCGAGGAAGCCCGGCTGGCCCGGCACGCCCTGCAGGCCTTCCACGACCTTGCCGGCGAAGCTGGCCACCACCTCCGGCGATTCAGAATAGCCTTCGTAGGTGCGGCCCCAGCGATCATCCTGCGGCACCGCCACGGTGGGTGCGAAGGTCCACTCCATGCCGGTGGTACGCGTTTCGACCGCGGTGACCTGGCCGATCTGGCGCATCAGGTCGGGATTGCGGGTCGCGCCCAGACCGATGTTGTGCGGGAACAGCGTGGCGCCGACGATGTTGCTCTGGCCGTGCACCGCATCGATACCGAAGATGATCGGGATGCCGGGGCCGCCGCTGGCGGGATCCATCGAGGCCGCGTAGTAGGCATCGGCAAGCTTCAGCCACGCCGAGGGCGGCGCATCGTACTTGCCATCCGGATCCGAGTTGCCGCCGGCCAGCACCGAGCCGATGTGATACCGGCGCACGTCATCGGGGGTCATGCTGGCGATGTCGCCCTGCACGGTCTGCCCGACTTTCTGCTCCACGCTCATGCCCGCCATCAGCGCATCGATGCGCTTCTCCAGCGCCGGGTCGTCGGCCAGCGGCCAGGTCAGTTCCGGCCAGTCCTGCGGGTGGATGGCGTTGGCATCGGCCTCAGCAGCCGGCGCCGGAGCCTGCGCGGTCGTGGCCGGCGTGTCGCCGCCGCAGCCGGCCAGCAGCAACACCGTGGCCGAGGTGGCCAGCGCAAGGGCGTGGCGGATCGACCGCCGGTTGGAACGAAGCGAAAGCAACGGCATGTACCCTCCCAGGTATTGCACAGGCAGCAGACGGATGGCACGACTCCCCGCGCCATGACGGCCTACCTTTGGCGTTGCGGGCCACGCTGTCAATCCACCGCGCGGCTATGCCGTCGGCGCAGGCTGGTATGGGATTGGGCTATAGCCAAAACCGATGGCCCACCCTGCAATCACGGCGGTTTACGGCATACCTGGGCCGAGTGGCACGGCAATCCGTGTTGCGCTGCAGTATCCCCTGCCGCGTGTACTGCGCAGAACGCGATGCGATCCGGCGGCCACAACGCAGAACCGCCGGACAGGCCGGCGGTTCGTGATGGCACGGCATGAGCCGATGCTCAGCCCTTGAGCCGGCCCAGCAGTTCCAGAGTCACCGGATCGGTGATGGCATGCGCCTGGCCCTGCAGCGCGGGCAGCAACTGGCTGGCCAGCTGCTTGCCCAGCTCCACGCCAAACTGGTCGAAGGCGTTGATGTTCCAGATCAGCGACTGCACGTACACGGCGTGTTCGTACATGGCGATCAGCGCGCCGAGCGACTGCGGGGTCAGCGCATCGAGCAGGATCAGGGTGCTCGGACGGCCACCGGGATACTCGCGATGGGGATCCTCGCTGCCCTGGCCATTGGCCAGCGCCTCGGTCTGCGCCAGCAGGTTGGCCATCAGCGCCTGGTGGTTGACCACGTAGGGATCATCGTTGTGCACGCAGCCGATGAAATCGGCCGGGATCACGCTGGTGCCCTGGTGCAGCGCCTGGAAGAAGCTGTGCTGCACGTCGGTGCCCGCCCCACCCCACCACACCGGTACGGTGTCACTGGCGACCGGACTGCCATCGAGCTGCACGCGCTTGCCCAGGCTTTCCATCACCAGCTGCTGCAGATAGGCCGGCAGCAGCGCCAGGCGCTGGTCATAGGTCATCACCGCATGCGTGGCATGGCCGAGCAGGTTGCGGTTCCAGATATCGGTCAGCGCATGCAGCACCGGCAGGTTCTGCGCCAGCGGCGCGGTGAGCGCGTGATCGTCCATCTGCGCCGCGCCCTCGAGCAACTGCTCGAAACGCGTGAAGCCGATCGCCAGCGCGATCGGAAAACCGACCGCCGACCACAGCGAGTAGCGCCCGCCCACCCAGTCCCACATCGGCAGCACGCGGCCGGCGGCGATCGAGAAGGCCTTGGCCGCACGCTCCGGGTTGGCGCTGACCGCATACAGGCGCTCGCTGCCGCCCAGCCAGTCGTGCAGGATCTGCCCGTTGAGCAGGGTTTCCTGGGTACCGAAGGTCTTGGAGATCAGGATGCCGGCCGTGGTCGCCGGGTCCAGCGTGGCGAGCGTGCGCTGCATCGCGGCACCGTCCACGTTCGACACGAAATGCACGCGGAAGCGCGCCCCGGAGACCGGACGCAGCGCATCGGCGACCAGCCGCGGACCCAGGTCCGACCCGCCGATGCCGACGCTGACGATATCGGTGATGTTGGTTGCTTCCAGCGCGGCGATCAGCTCGCCCATCTGCTGGCGCACCTGCGCGGCGGTGGCGAATGCCTCACCGGCCACCGGCGCGCCGCTGGCATCGCCGCGCAGCGCGGTGTGCAGCGCCGCACGGCCTTCGGTCACATTGACCGTTTCACCACGGAACAACCGCTGGAAACCGCCGGCGACATCGCGCTCGGCAGCCAGCTGCAGCAGTGCGTCCAACGCCGCGCGGTCGTACTTCTGCCGCGCGAAATTGACGTACAACGGACCGACCCGCAGCCCCAGCGATTGTGCGCGGCCCGGTTCGGCGGCGATCAACGAAGGGATGCTCGCGCCACGCAGGCGCTGGGCATGGGAATGAAGCGGGTCGAATCCGTTGTGCTGTGTCATGCGGCCTGTGTCGGGATCGTGTCGTTGGTGTGGGAGATCTGGTTCTTGCCGTCCACATATACCAACTTCGGCTTGAAGCTGTCAGCTTCTTCTTCGCTCATGCTGGCGAAGGCGGCGATGATGATGATGTCGCCGACCTGCACATGACGCGCGGCGCCACCGTTGAGCGAGACCACGCCGCTGCCGGCTTCGGCGCGGATGGCATAGGTCGAGAAACGCGCACCGTTGGTGACGTCCCAGATGTGCACCTGTTCGAACTCACGGATGCCGGTCGCAGCCAGCAGGTTGTCATCGATGGCGATGGAACCTTCGTAGTTCAGCTCGGAATGCGTGACGGTGGCGCGGTGGATCTTGGTCTTCAGCAGGGACAGATGCATGGCAACGGGACAACGGTAAAGGAAAGGGAAATTCTAGCACCCGGGGGGCGGACGGCAGCGGCTGGCGCGCGCGCCCATGCCGGGGGCTGCCAGCGGTTCAGCATCGTCACGACCCCACCCGGCCCGGCGTAGAGCCACCCCATGGGTGGCTGCACGTCCGGCATCGCCCAGCAGCCACCCAGGGGGTGGCCCTACCCGGCGGAGCGCAGCCCTCAGAACTCCAGGTTGTCGATCAACCGGGTGTTGCCGATCCGGGCGGCGATCAGCGCCACGCGGGTGCCGTCATTGGCATCGGCCGGCTCGGACAGGTCCGGCAGGCGGACCACGGCGTAGTCCACCTGGAAGCCGGCGGCCTGCAGCGCCGCGGCCGCTTCGGCCTCGATCAGGCTGCGGGTCTTGCCGGCGATGAAGCCTTCTCGCATGCCCAGCAGCACCTGGTGGATGGTGGCCGAGACGCTGCGCTGCTCGGCGTTGAGGTACTGGTTGCGCGAGCTCATCGCCAGGCCGTCGTCTTCGCGCACGATGTCGCCGCCGACGATCTGGATCGGGAAGGCCAGGTCTTCCACCATCTGGCGGATCACCGCCAGCTGCTGGAAGTCCTTCTTGCCAAAGGCCGCCACGTCCGGCTGGACCTGGTTGAACAGGCGCGACACCACGGTGCAGACCCCATCGAAATGGCCCGGGCGGTGCGCGCCTTCGAGCAGTCCGCTGATGCCCGGCACGTTGACGCTGGCCGCCAGCGCCACGCCGAACGGGTACATCGATTCAACGGTAGGCAGCCACAGCACATCACAGCCGGCCTGCTCCAGCCCGGTGGTGTCGGCTTCCGGCGTGCGCGGGTAACGGGTGAAATCTTCATTCGGACCGAACTGGGTCGGATTGACGAAGACGCTGGAGACCACGCGGTCGGCGTACTGCCGCGCCAGCGTGACCAGCGAGTAGTGCCCGGCGTGCAGGTTGCCCATGGTCGGGACCAGCGCGACGCGCAGCCCCTCCCGCTTCCAGCCATTGACGACGGCGCGCAGGCGGGACAGTTCGGTGACGGTATCGATCATGAGGCGTAGGCGTGTTCTGCGTCGGGGAAGGAGCCGTCGCGCACGGCGTCGGCGTAGGCACGGACCGCACCGGCAACCGACCCGCCGTCGGCAAGGAAATCCTTGACGAACTTGGGACGGCGATGGCCGCTGTCCAGACCGAGGAAATCATGCAGCACCAGCACCTGGCCATCGCACTGCGGGCCGGCACCGATGCCGATGGTGGGCACGCTGATGTCCGCGGTGACCTGGGCAGCCACCGGCGTGGGCACGCATTCGAGCACGACCAGGCTGGCGCCGGCGGCGACCGCGGCCTTGGCGTCATCGCGCAGCTGCTGGGCGGCATCGCCACGGCCCTGCACGCGATAACCGCCCAGGCGGAGCACCGACTGCGGGGTCAGGCCCAGGTGCGAGCAGACAGGAATCTCGCGCTCGACCAGGTAACGGATGATGTCCAGCTTGAAGCCGGCACCTTCGATCTTGACCATCTCGGCACCGGCCTGGAGCAGCCGCAGCGAGGCATCCAGTGCGCGCTCCGGGGTGGCATCGGCGCCGAACGGCAGATCGGCCACCAGCAGCGCACGCTCCAGCACCCGGGCCACGGCGCGGGTGTGATAGACCATGTCGTCGGTGGTCACCGGCAGGGTCGAATCGTGTCCCTGCACCACCATGCCCAGCGAGTCGCCGATCAGGATCAGGTCCACGCCGTTGGCATCGAAGCTGCGGGCGAACCCGGCATCGTAGGCGGTCAACATCACCAGCTTCTGCCCCGTGCGCTTGGCCTCCGCCAATGCGGGGACGGTCCAGGGCTTGCTGTCTGCGTGGGTACTCATGAGCTGATAACCGGTGGCGATAAGCCCCCCATTATCCTCCTAATGGGGAGATCCCGCAGGGGTCGACCCGCATCACAGCATCCCGCACGCGGCCATGGCCGGGAATCGCGGCCTCCGGCGCGATCTCGGCCAGGGGCAGCAACGCGAACGCACGTGCATGCAGATACGGGTGCGGCACCTGCAGCTGCGGCAGATCGATCACCTCTTCGCCATACAGCAGCACGTCCAGATCGAGTGCACGCGGCCCCCAGTGCACGGCCGGATCGCGTACGCGGCCGAAGCGGCGTTCGATCTCCAGCAGGGCCGCCAGCAGATCCGGTGCGGGCAACGCGGTCTCCAGCACGGCGGCGGCGTTGACGAACGCCGGCTGGTCTTCGTTGCCCCAGGCCGGCGTGCTGTACAGCTGCGAGCGCGCCCGCAGTGTGGTCTGCGGCAGGGCCGCCAGCGCCTGGAACGCCTCACGCAGGGTCTGCGCGGCGTCCCCCAGATTGGCGCCCAATCCAATACAGGCCAGGGTCACGGCTTACTCGCCTGCCACTCCACCCGGACGACGGCGGCGGCGGCGACGCTTGCGCGGTGCACCGTCTTCGCCCTCACCGTCGGCCTGGGCGGCATCCAGCGCCGAATCCAGTTCAGTGCCGGACTGCAGCTGGGCCTCGCGCCAGAACGCCACGTCGGCCTCATGCTCGCTGGAGGCGACCTGGCGCAGGACCAGGAAGTCGTAGGCGGCGCGGAAGCGCGGATGGGTCAGGGTCCGGATCACGCGCTTGCGCTGGCGCGAGCTGAAGCGGCCCTGCAGCAGCCAGATTTCCTGCATCGGCAGCGAGAAGCGGCGCGGCAGGGCGATCGTGCTCAACTGGTGCAGGGTCACGCGGTCCGCGGCGCGGCGCTGCGCCTCTTCCAGTGCGACGCCCTGCTTCTGCAGGCTGGCCAGGGCGCGGCAGAAGGCCGGCCACAGCAGCAGCGCGAACAGGAACGACGGCGACACCGGTTCATCATTGGCCACGCGCAGATCGGTGTTGTGCAGGCCTTCGATCACCATGCGGCGCAACGCGCCACTGCGGTTGCTGCGCAGGGCCGCGGCGCTTTCCGGGAACATGACGTCGAGCAGGCCATAGCGCTCCAGGCCCTCGAAGCTGGCCACGCCGTGCCCGGACAGGAACAGCTTGAGCACTTCCTCGAACAGGCGCGCCGGGGCGGCCTCAGCCAGCAGATTGGCCAGGCGCGGCAGCGGTTCGGCGGTCGCGTCTTCGATCTGGAAGCCCAGCTTGGCCGCCAGACGCACTGCGCGCAGCATGCGCACCGGGTCTTCGCGGTAGCGCTGCTCGGGCTCACCGATCAGCTTCATCAGGCGCGCCTGCACATCTTCAAAGCCACCGGTGTAATCGCGGACCGAGAAATCCTCGATCGCGTAGTACAGGGCGTTGCAGGTGAAGTCGCGGCGGATCGCGTCGTCTTCGATGCTGCCGTACACGTTGTCGCGCACGAGCATGCCGTTTTCCATCTCACGGTCGCCGCTGCCATCGTCGATGTTGGCGCGGAAGGTGGCGACCTCGATGATCTCGCGGCCGAACACCACGTGCGCCAGGCGGAAGCGGCGGCCGATCAGCCGGCAGTTGCGGAACAACTGCTTGACCTGCTCGGGCGTCGCATCGGTGGCGACGTCGAAATCCTTGGGGTGGCCGTTCACCAGCAGATCGCGGACGGCGCCGCCGACCAGGTAGCCGGCAAACCCGGAATCACGCAGCCGGTACAGAACGCGCAGGGCGTTGGGGCTGATGTCCTTGCGGGAGATGTTGTGCTGATCGCGCGGGATCACGCGCAGGCTGAACGGTGATGTAGCAGAGGAATTGATGTTGGCGCTTCCGGTTGAGTTTTCGGGATTGCCCAATGGCATCTAGGTCCATATACTAGCGCGCTGCGCAGTTCGCGACAAAGCCTGCTCCCTTCGTCTAATGGTTAGGACGTGGCCCTCTCAAGGCTAAAACAGGGGTTCGAGTCCCCTAGGGAGCACCAGTCGCGGTGCAGAAAGCCAAAAACCCCGCCACGGCGGGGTTTTTTGCGTTCAGGGCCCAGAGCCTGCGGCGCCTGCCCTGCCCTGCCAGGCCCGGACCGGGGAGCGCACTCCCCGACCCGGCCCCTGCCCTGCGCGCCGGGCCGTCCGGAGCGGCTCAGCCCTCCATCTGCTCCAGTTCCTTGCCCTTGGTCTCCTTGACGAAGCGCAGCACGAAGAACACCGAGATCACCGCCGCCACCGTATAGATGCCGTAGGCGCCGGCCAGGCCGATGCTGCCCAGCAGGATCGGGAAGGACACGGTGATGGCGAAGTTGGAGGTCCACTGCGCCGCGCCGGCCACCGCCAGCCCCGAGCCGCGGATCTGGTTGGGGAACATCTCGCCCAGCATCACCCACATCACCGGGCCCCAGGACATGTTGAAGAAGATCACGTAGACGTTGGCCGCCACCAGCGCCAGCACGCCCATGTTGTCAGTGAGCTGAAGCTTCCCGGCGGCATCCAGCGAGCCACTGGCGAAGGCGATGGTGACCAGGGCCAGCGAGATCGCCATGCCGACCGAGCCGACCCACAGCAGCGGCTTGCGGCCGATGCGGTCGATCAGCACCACGGTGATCAGGCAGGCACCGATGCTCAGCGCGCCGGACAGCACGTTGATCAGCAGCGCGTCATTCTCCGAGAAGCCGACCGCCTGCCACAGCACCGCGCCGTAATAGAAGACGACGTTGATGCCGACCAGCTGCTGGAACACCGCCAGGCCGATGCCGATCCAGACGATCGGGCGCAGCTTGCCGGTGGTCTTGCTGATCAGATCCGAGAAGGTCGGGCGGTGCTGGTCCTGGGACAGCGAGCCTTCGATCTCGGTGATCTTGGCCTGCGCCTCGGCCGCGCCGTACAGACGGGTCAGCACCGCCAGGGCCTGGTCACGGCGCCCTTTGACCACCAGGAAGCGCGGGCTCTCCGGGATCACCAGCAGCAGGCCCAGGAACAGCAGCGAGGGAATGGCCTGCATCCAGAACATCCAGCGCCACGCCGCCTGCCCCAGCCACAGCTCCTGGGTGGAGGCACCGGCGGCCTTGGCCAGCAGGAAGTTGCTCAGGAAGGCGCAGAACAGGCCGCTGATGATCGCGATCTGCTGCACCGTGGCCAGACGGCCGCGGTACCGGGCCGACGCCACCTCGGCGATGTAGGCCGGCGACATCACGCTGGCCGCACCGACCGCGAAGCCACCGATCACCCGGGCGATGATGAACACCGTGGAGCTGTGTGCCGCCCCTGCCCCCAGGGCGGAGAACAGGAACATCACCGCGGCGATGATCAGCACGCCGCGACGGCCGAGCCGGTCACCGAGGCGGCCGGCGAAGAACGCACCGATCGCACAGCCGAGCAGCATCGAGGCGACCTCGAAGCCGATCCCGGCCGAACTGGACTGGAACGTGTCCTTCAGGCCGTCGACGGTGCCGTTGATCACGCCACTGTCGAAGCCGAACAGGAAGCCACCGATGGTGGCCACGCAGCTGATCAGGACGATGAAGCCGGTGTTCTCGCCGCTGCCGGCGCGGGTACTGCTGAGCGAAGCACTGGACATGGGAACCCCTGGGTTGAAGGGAAGCTGCGGATCAGCGCAGCAGGTACTGGTTGATCAGGTTCTCATACCTTTCCTGGCGGCCGCTGCGCTGCTGCGGCTCGCCCTGGGCAAGGGCCAGGCTGCGCAGGGCCTCCAGGCTGCTGCGACCGGCGGCGAACTCGGCACCGGCGCCACTGCTGAAGCTGGCATAGCGGTCCTGGCGCCAGCCTTCCAGCGGCGAGCTCTCGATCAGGGCGTGGGCCACTTCCAGCCCGCGCGCGAACGCATCCATGCCGCCGATATGGGCCTCGAACAGGTCTTCCGGCGCGGACGACTCGCGGCGCACCTTGGCATCGAAGTTGAACCCGCCCGGGGCCAGGCCGCCCTGGCGCAGCACCACCAGCATCGCGCCGACCGTGTCGTACAGGTCGGTCGGGAACTGATCGGTGTCCCAGCCATTCTGCGGGTTGCCGCGGTTGGCATCGATGCTGCCAAGCAGGCCGGCATCGGAGGCCACCTGCAGGTCATGGGCAAAGGTGTGCCCGGACAGCGTGGCGTGGTTGGCCTCGATGTTGAGCTTGAAGTCCTTGTCCAGGCCATGCTCGCGCAGGAAGCCGACCACCGTGGCGCTGTCGAAATCGTACTGGTGGTTCATCGGCTCCATCGGTTTGGGCTCGATCAGGAAGTTGCCCTTGAAGCCGATGCTGCGCCCATGGTCGCGGGCCAGTGTGAGGAAGCGCGCCATGTTGTCCTTCTCGCGCTTCATGTCGGTGTTGTACAGGCAGGCATAGCCCTCGCGGCCGCCCCAGAACACGTAGTTCTCGCCGCCCAGGGCCACGGTGGCCTCGAGCGCGGCCTTGACCTGCACCGCGGCGCGGGCGACCACGGCGAAGTCCGGGTTGGTCGAGGCACCGTTCATGTAGCGCGGGTGCGAGAACAGGTTGGCGGTGCCCCACAGCAGCTTGACCCCGGTGGCCTTCTGGCGCTCGCCGGCGATGCCGACCATGTGCTGCAGGTTGGCCTCGTACTCGGCGATGTCGTCGGCGTCCGGCGCCAGATCGATGTCATGGAAGCAGTAATACGGCACGCCCAGCTTGGTGATGAACTCGAACGCGGCATCGGCCTTGGCCTCGGCACGCGCCAGCGGCGTGTTGCCGGCATCCCACGGGTACACCCGGGTGCCCGGGCCGAACGGATCGTGGCCGGTCGCGCAGAAGCTGTGCCAGTAAGCCACGGCGAAGCGCAGGTGCTCGGCCATGGTCTTGCCGCCGACGCGCTTGTCTGCGTCATAAACCTTGTAGGCCAGCGGATTGTCCGAGTCGCGTCCCTCGAACGGGATGCGGCCGATGCCGGGGAAGTATTCCTTTGCGCCGATGTAAACGGAGGTGCTCATTGCTCGGATCCTTGCGGTGGTGACGGGTCGGTACGCAGCAGCGGACCAACCTCGGATAGATGGTGTAGGAAACGCCGGTACTGTTCTGCGTAGCGCGGCACAGTGCGGGGATCGGGTGTGGCCGACAGCGCGTCGTCGAAGCGCACGTGCGCATCGACCGTCGCCGCCAGGCTCGGTTCGCCGCCCTGCCCGCGCTGCACCGCCCAAAGCGCCTGCAGGGCCGCGCCGAAGGCCGCGCCTTCGGCCTGGGTGGGCACCTTGACCGGCAGATCGAAGACGTCGGCGATCAGTTGCCGCCACGCGGCACTGTTGCTTCCGCCGCCGGTAAGCAACACGGTGTCGAACGACAGGCCGGCACTGGTGAAGGCGTCGTAGCCGTTGCGCAGGCTGTACGTGGCGCCTTCCATCGCGGCCCGATAGAATTGCGCCGGGGTGGTGTTGTGCAGGTCCATGCCGTGCAGGCAGGCACGCGCGTCGGGCAGGTCCGGGGTACGTTCGCCATTGAAGTACGGCAGCATCACCAGGCCGCCCGCGCCTGGCTCGGTCTGCGCCATCAGCGCCTCGCCACCGCCGCGCGGGATGTTGAACAGTGCGGCCATGCGCTCGGTGGCGACGGTGCAGTTCATCGTGCAGATCAGCGGCAGCCAGCCGCCACTGGAGGAACAGAACGCGGCCCAGCGGCCATCATCGTCCACCACCGGGTGATCGGCATACGCGAACAGCGTGCCGGACGTACCCAGGCTCATGGTCAACCGCCCCGCGGCCACGTTGCCGGTGCCCAGCGCGGCCATCATGTTGTCGCCGCCGCCGGTGGAGACCTGTACGTCGGCCGGCAGGTCCAGCAGCGCGGCGATCCGCGGATGCAGCGTGAAGGTGGATTCCAGCGGCACCAGCGGCGGCAGCAGCGCGGACAGATCGCGCTCCGGGTCGATCGCCTGCAGCAGCTCGCGCGACCAGCAGCGGTTGCGCACGTCCAGCCAGCCGGTGCCGGATGCATCACCGTACTCGGCGTAGCGCTGCCCGGTCAGCCAGAAGTTGATGTAGTCATGCGGCAGCAGGATGCCGTCCAGTTCTGCATACGCCTGCGCGCGATGGCGGCGCGTCCACGGCAGCTTGGAAGCGGTGTACCCGGCGAGGATGGGATTGCCGGCCAGCGCGATGCAGGCCGCGGCCCCCCCCACCGCGGCCATGATCGGCGCGCAGTCGGCTGCGGTGCTGGTATCGCACCACAGCTTCACCGGCGCGATCACCTCCCCGCGTGCGTTGATCGGCACGAAACCGTGCTGCTGACCGGAGACGCCGATCGCACGGATGCGGCCGCGCAGTGCCGGGTCCAGTTCGGCGAAGCAGGCGATGATGCCGTCGATCCACCACTGCGCCTCCTGCTCCCGGGTGCCATCGTCGTGGCTGACCAGCTGCATCGGCCGGGCGACCGTGGCGACCACTTCGCCGAGCGACGGGTCATAGGCCAGCAGCTTGACGCTTTGCGTCCCGACATCCAGCCCTACGTACAGACTCATTGCTTCACCAGTTGATTGCCGCGCAGGCCGATGCGCTGCTGGCCGCCGGCGCGCAGCGCCACGGTCAGCGTGCTCTCGCCATGCACGAGTTGATAGGTGCCCCCGCGCTCACTGCGCAGCAGGGCCGAGTGCAGCTGGCCATCGCGCCATTGCAGATCCACGCCGGCGGCATTGCGTACGCGCAGGCCGCGTACCTCGCCGTCAGGCCAGGCCGACGGCAAGGCAGGCAACAGGAAGATCGACCCGCCCCAGCTCTGCAGCAGCATCTCGGTGATGCCGGCGGTGCCGCCGAAGTTGCCATCGATCTGGAACGGCGGATGCGCGTCGAACAGGTTCGGGTAGGTGCGCTCGGGCGAGAGCAGCATCTTCAGGATCTGCAGCGCGTGCTCGCCATCGCCCAGCCGGGCCCACAGGTTCAGGCGCCAGCCGATGCCCCAGCCGGTGGCCTCATCACCACGTATCTGCAGCGAGCGTTTGGCGGCTGCCGCCAGCGCGGGAGTATCGCGGAGGTTGATCTGGCTGGAGGGGTGCAGCGCATATAGATGCGAGACGTGCCGGTGATGCATTTCCGGCGCCTCCATGTCCCAGTCCTGCTGCCACTCCTGCAACTGCCCGGCCTTGCCGATCCGGTCCGGTGGCAGTTGCGCGCGCAGCGTCTTCAGCTGCGCGGCGAACGCGGTATCGACGCCGAGTGCCGCGCTGATCTGGATGCACTGCGCGAACAGATCGCGCAGCAGCTGCGAGTCCATCGCCGGCCCGGCGCAGACCGCCGCACCGAACGGATGCTGGTTCTCCGGCGAGATCGAGGGATTGGTGACCATCGCGCCGGTGGTCGGGTCGCGCTGCAGGGTGGCCACGAAAAACTCGGCCGCACCCTTGAACAACGGATGGATACGGCGCAGATAGGCCGGATCGCGGCCATAGTCCCAGCGGTCCCACAGCTGCTGCAGGAGCCAGACACCGCCCATCGGCCACAGGCTCCACTGCGCGCCGTCGATCGGCCCGGCCTGACGCCAGAGGTCGGTGTTGTTGTGTACCACCCAACCCGGCGCATCGTAGATCCGCCGTGCGGTGACCGCGCCGGTACGGGCCAGATCGAACAGCATGTCTTCCAGCGGCTGCACGCATTCGTGCAGCGCATTGGCCTCGCTGGGCCAGTAGTTCATTTCGGTGTTGATGTTGATCGTGTACTTGCTCTCCCACGGCGGGGCCATGAGGTCGTTCCACACGCCCTGCAGGTTGGCCGGCTGCGAGCCGGGCCGCGAACTGCAGATCAACAGGTAGCGCCCGTACTGGTGATACAGCGCCGCCAGCGCCGGATCGTTGCCGCTGGCGAAAGCGTGCACGCGTTGATCGGTGGGCAGCTGCGCGGCCGGCGTGCTGCCGAGATTGATCGACACACGACGGAACAGCGTCTGGTGCGCGGCCAGATGGCGCGCCAGCAGCGCCGGATAATCGTGGGCATCGGCCTGCGCCTGGTGCGCCGCAGCGAGCGCCTGCGGATCACCACTGACATCATCGAAGCGGCGGAAGCTGGTGGCGGCCGTCAGCACCAGCACCAGCTCGTCGGCACCTTCCACGTGCAGGCGATCACGCGCCACCCGCAGCGCGCCACCGTGCAGACGCGGCTGCACCCGCAGCGCGAAGCGGAGCTTGCCCTCGATACCGGCAAAGCCCGCGTTGCGCCCTTCAAACAGCAGCCCGTCCGCGTCCGCATGCACCGTCCCCTGCTGCGGGCTGTCCACGCCCAGCCGCAGCGAAATCCGCCCCGGCAGGTCGGCACTGAGCCGCACCACGATGCACTGGTCTGGTTCGGACACGAACACCTCGCGACGGTGCCAGGCGCCGCCGCTGCGGAATTCAGTGGTCGCCACGGCCGTGTCCAGATCCAGCGACCGGCGATACCCGTCGATGTGATCGGCGCGGTCGAAATCCAGCAGCAGATCGGCCAGCGGCTGGTACGGCATCTGCTTGGCCGGCCGCGACAGCAGCTTGGCGTCGGCCAGTGCTTCGGCCTCGGCATAGCGTCCGGCGAAGATCAGCGCGCGCACCTCCGGCAGCGCCGCGAGCGCGTCCGGACTGGTGGGGTCATACGGCCCCCCGGCATAAAGCGTGTCTTCGTTGAGGCCGATACGTTCATGCGCAACCCCGCCCCAGACCATTGCGCCCAACCGGCCGTTGCCGGTCGGCAGGGCCTGCACCCATTCGGTGGCGGGCGCGCGGTACCAGAGCTGCAGGGCGTCCCCCGGCGCCGCAGCCGCGTCGCCCCGCCCTGCAGCCGCTGGCACCGCACCGGCCTGGGACGACCAGCCGGTGGCGGACAGGGTCAGCCCGGCCCCAAGGGCCTTGAACAGCCCGCGGCGGCTCAGCTCCACGGCATTCCCCTGCGCTGCATTGGCGTGCCTGTGCTGCCTGCTGCCACTTCAACGCCCTCCAAGGCGAAATGTCCACCGGTAGTCATTATCATCCTAGGCGATCAGCGCGCGGCTGCCATCTTGCGCTGCGGCACGACTACCGCCTTGCCGTCATAGCGCACGGTCTGATCGATGGCCGGGGCCAGCGCACCGGAGTCGGCACGCGGTCCCTCCACGAAGCGGACCTGGATCGTGCGCTGCGCCTGCATGCCCTTCCACTGACCTTCGCGCTTGCCGATGCGCAGTTCACGCGTGGCCTCGTTCCACTCCAGCGGGATGCGGCTGAACTGCCCCTTCTCATAGCCGTAGCTGCGGCCGTCGTCCTCGTACAGCGAGAACCTGCCGTCGGCACCGGTATAGACCACCACGGTCAGCGGCGCGTCCGGCTGTTCATCCACGTACTGCTGGACCGGGCCGATCGGCATGATCGCGCCGGCCCGCACGTACAACGGGATGCGTTCCAGCGGCGCGGCGGCATCGATGGTCTGGCCGCCCTGCAGGCGCTGGCCGGTGTAGTAATCCAGCCAGGTGGTGCCGGCCGGCAGATACACCTTGCGCGAGGTCGCGCCGAACGTGGTGACCGGGGCGACCAGCAGCGAGGGACCGAACAGGTACTGGTCGTTGATGTCACGGACCGCCGGATCGGACGGGAAGTCCATCGGCAGGCCGCGCATGATGCTGCCGTCGTGGTGCCAGGTGTCGGCGGCCAGGGTGTAGATGTAGGGCAGCAGCGTGTAACGCAGGCGGCTGTAGTACACCATGCTGTCGTAGTAAGGCGTGCCTTCCGGGGCGATGTTCCAGATCTCGCGGAACGGGTACTGCCCGTGCGAGCGGAACAGCGGTACGAAGGCACCGAACTGGAACCAGCGGGTGTTGAGTTCGCGCCACTCCGGCAGGTGCGCCGGATCTTCTTCGGAATAGCGCTTCTCGGTGGAGAAGCCGCCGATGTCGAAGGTCCAGTTGGGCAGGCCGGACATGGCGGTATTCACGCCGGCCGAGATCTGTTCGAGCATGTCGTCCCACCGCGACACGATGTCGCCACTCCACACCGCCACCGCATTGCGCTGCGTGCCGGCATAGCCTTTGCGCGAAAGGATGAAGACACGCTGGCCATCGGCCGCGCGATCCCCCTCGTATACGCCTTGTGTGTGCGGCAGCGGATAGGAATTGAAGAACTCGGTGGACGGGCCCAGTGCGGTCGGCGTGGTACGTGCTTTGCGCTCGCCGATATCCAGGTTGGAGTGCACATCCGGCTCGTCGGCGTCCATCCACCAGGCATCGAAGCCCTTGCTGTTCAACTTCTCGTTGATCTGGCGCCAGTAGATCTGCTGCGCTTTTGCCGCATAGGGATCGTAGAACGAGTTCTTGTAGCCCTTGCCGATCCAGTCCAGCTCGCCCACCTCGACGTTGCGCTGGTACATGAAGCCGGCCGCGTCCAGTTCCTTGTAGTTGGCCGTGGTCGGGTAGAACTTCGGCCACACCGAAATCATGACCTGCGCGTGCTGGTCATGAATGTGCTTGACCATGCCGTCCGGATCGGGGAAGTGGGTGGGATCGAAGTCGTGCGAGCCCCAGGCATCTTCGGGCCAGTACGACCAGTCCAGCACGATGTTGTCGATCGGCAGCTTGCGGCGGCGGTACTCGTCCAGCACGCCGAGCAGTTCATCCTGGCTCTTGTAACGCTCGCGGCTCTGCCAGAAACCGTAGGCCCACTTGGGCAGCATCACGGCTTTGCCGGTCAGTTCGCGATAGCCGGCGATCACCTCATCGGCATTGCCACCGGCGACCACGTAATAGTCCACCATCTGCCCGGCTTCGGACCACAGCGAGAGATCGGCGGCTTCGGCCTGCGGCAGCGGATCACGGTGCAGCAGCGCGATGTAGCTGGGGTCGATCAGGTCCCACTCGACCTTGATCTGGTGGCGGGTGCCGGGCGTGAGTTCCAGCGCGAATTCGTGATGCCACGGGTTCCAGTTCTGGCGCCAGCGGTCGATCACCAGCTTGCCGTCCACATACAGCTTGATGTACTCGCTGCCGTACAGGGAGAAGGTATGGCGACCGGCGGTCTTCGCCTCGATCGCACCTTCCCAGACCACCTGCGAGCGCCCCCCTTCAGCTCCGTTCTTGCCCTTGGCCGGAAACGCGGTGAGGTCCTTGATGTACTGGTAGTTCACCTCCGGCTCGCGGCGCTCGACGCGGGTCTTGCCATCGACGATGTAGCGGGCGGTCAAGGCGCCGGCCTCGCCCTTGGCATCGAACACCTGCAGCGAGGCCTGCAGCGGCTGCAGCCCGCGCGGGTCGCCCAGCCGGGTGATCGCGTTGTTGTCCCAGAGCAGACCGTAATTGCGGCTGGAGACGATGAACGGCACCGCCATGTCGATGTTGCCCTGGAGCAACTCGACGTTGCGGCCCTTCTGGTTCATCCAGCCCTGCTGATGCTGACCGAACCCGTAGATCGCTTCATCGCCGGGCGACTGGAAGCGCTGGCGCACGCTGTAGTACGCCTTGCCCTCCACGGTGAGCGGGCTGAAGCTGCGGCCACCGGCGCGCTCGGCCAGCAGCGGCTTGCCTTGGGCGTCACGGAAGCTGACCTGGCCATCGGCTTCGGAGATCTCTGCGCTGATGCCGGCCGCGACCAGCCGCACGTTGCCACCGCCCTGCTCCACCGTGAAGCGCGGCTTGCCCTGTACGGGGACGCGCATCAGGCTCGGGGTGCGCGTGAAGTCGCCGTCGGGGTCGGCGCTGACCCGCACGATGTTGTCGTCCACCAGTTCCAGCCGGACCTGGGCCGCGCCGGCCTGGGCCGGCACCACCACCACACCGTTGTCCAGCACGCGGTGGCTCTGGGCCATCGCCGGTGAGGCCAGCAATGCCAGCAGCGGCACGCTCAGTACGCTCATGTAACGCATTCAGTGCTCCCTTCTCATTCGTTGCGCGGGTGCGGACACCCCCGGTTCAATACGTCGCCAGCGTGACCTTGAGCAGCTGCGGCGCAGTGGTGAAGTTCAAGCCGTAGTCGGTCTGGTCGCCGTTCCAGTTGCGCTGGAACTGCCACTGGCCGTCCTTGTAGAACCCCTCTTCGGCACGGTCGAGCACCATGTTCGCGGTGGCCTCTCCGGCCGGGTGCAGGGTGACCCGCGCGTGCTGGGCGGTGATCAGGAATTCGTCCGGGCCAAGCTCGGCGATCAGCGCGCTGCCGATCGGCTCGGGATTGCCCGGCGGCTGGCCCTGGAACCAGAACTGCGGCACGCCATAGGTGACGGTGGCGCGCCAGCGCGCGTTGAGCGGCACGTCCTGCACGGCCTGGCCGGCTTCTTCGGCCACGCCATGCAGCTTGCCTTCGGCCGAGGCCTTGGCGAACGGGCGCATGCCCAGGCTGACCAGCTGGAAGCCGGTGGCAAACGGCGCCAATGTTTCCTCGTCGACCTTTTTCGCGCCCAGCGGGTAGTTGCTGTAATGGCTGAAATCGATGCCGAACGTGGACCAGCCGATGCCGTCGTGCCCCAGGGTCGGGAACAGGTAGCGCGCATACGGCGGTGCGTTGCCGGTCTCGGCGACGAACAGCGCGTTGTCCGGCCGCGCATAGCGCTCCAGCACCGTGGTGTACATGCGGTACTCGGGCATGTAGATGTCCGGCGCCAGGAAATCGATGTGCGGACCTGCGGCCTTCCACACATCGAGCACGTTGTCGGTCGGGCCGCCACTGGCGTACTGGCCGGGCTGACCGGGATTGAACGGCCCGCGCAGCGCGCCGTTGACGTACATCGGCAGCGGATACACCGCCTTGCCCGCCTCGGTGACCTGATCGATGAAGCGCCCGATCGACCAGGCGTGGAAGAACTCATCGGCATCGGCGCCGAACACCTGTGCCCAGGTGCCGGGTGACTTGCCGAGTTTCTGCAGCAGTTCGGCCGGCACCGGGCCGTCGAACAGTTGCTGCGCCATCGGCGAGAAATCGCGCACGCTGCCGTAGGTGCCCGGCTCGTTCTCCGGCTGCACCATGATCACCGTCCGCTGGGGGTCAGCCGCTTTGAGGTGCTGCATGAAGGCAACGAACGCCTTGCGGTCCGCCTCCAGCGTGGCCGGCGCATGCGGCGACAGCGAGCCGATACTGCGCCCGTCGCGGGTCACCACCCGCGGGAAGCGGGTGTTGTCGGTCTTCACCCAGCGCGGCGCGTAGGCCGGGCCATTGTTCTTCCAGGTCGCGAACCACAACAGTACCAGCCGCACGTCATGCTCGCGCGCCTGCTGCAGCAGCGTATCGACGAAGGAAAAATCAAACTTGCCCTCCTCCGGCTCGATCTGCTCCCAGGCGATCGGCACCTGCACGGTGTTGGCGCCGATGATCTTCACCGCCGGCCACACCGCATCCAGCGCGGCCGCGTAGTTGCTGGAGTTGTTGACCTGTGCGCCCAGCACCAGGAACGGCTCGCCATCCACCAGCAGCGCGTGCCTGCCGTCCTTGCTGATGAACTGCGGGATCGGCGCCTGCCTGGCGACGTCGGACGTCCCCGGTTTGCCGGCCGCGGCCGTAGCCGGCGGCGTGGAGCCCTCGGCCGGTGTCGGTGCCGGTGCCTGCTCACACCCAGCCAGCAGGCAGAGCAAGGCGGCCGGCAGCAGCAGGCGGCGCGGGAACAGCGGAAGCGGGTATGTGGTCGGAGACATGCACGGGGTCCTTGTGGTCACCAGGTATCGCTGCGGAACGGCGAGGCCGGCAGCTGTTGCGAATTGATCAGGTCGGCGTCGGCCGGATTCTCGCGCCAGGCATAGCGCACGGCGACCGGCGTGGCGACCGCCTCGCTGTGGAGGATCACGCGATCACCGTCGATCCGCGCCTTCGCCGGGTGGAAGCGCCGGTCGGCACCGGCCACGGTGAAGCCCTGCGGCTGCGTGCCACCGCCGCGTACCGCCAGCGTGCTGCCCATCAGGTCGAAGGTGATCACAGCCTGGCCGTGATCGAAGCGGACGGCACGCTGCACCGGACCGCTGTAGTCCAGCGTTTCGCCATACGCCGCGTGCCGGGCGGCCAGCGCCAGCCGTGCGCCGACATCGCGCTTGTTGCGCGGATGGATATCCGTCGCATTGCCCAGGTCGATGCTGACCGCCTGCGCGGTGTGCGGCAGCGACAGCGCCGCCGATTGCGATTCGCGCAGCACCGCCCATGGGCTCTGGTCTCCGTGATCGGCGCCCGCGCCGAAGCTGGCCAGCTGCACCCAGACAAACGGCAGCGCCGGTGCGTTCCAGTCCTGCCGCCACTGCTGGATCAAGGCCTTGAACTGGTCGCGGTAAGCGAACGCCCCGGTGTCGGTCGCATTGCTCTCGCCCTGGTACCAGATCACGCCCTTGATCGGGAACGGCGGCAGCGGATGGATCATGCGGTTGTACAGCAGCGTCGGGGTCTGGTTCTTGTCATCGTCCAGCGCGACCGTGACCGCGGCGGGGCGGAACCGCCAGCGCTGCAGCGGCAGCTGGCTGCCATCGGCCAGGCGGACGAACAGCTCGGCCGCCTCGCCGTGGATGCCGCCGCCACCGCCCAGGTCCTCGACCCGCACCGCGACCACGTTGCGACCGGCGTGCAGCTGGCCGGCCGCCAGCGGATACACCCGGGGCGTGTTCCAGGCCATGGTCGTCGCGCCGACCTGCACGCCATTGACGAAGGTGCGGTCCGAATCGTCGATCCGCCCGACCCCGAGGCTGCCGGACTGCGCTGCCTGCGCGGCACTCAGGGTGAATTCGGCGCGGTACCAGCCGATACCGTCCATGCCGGCATAGCCGCCGGTTTCCCACAGGCCGGGAAGCGTGGCGGCCTCCCAGTCCTTGTCATCGAACGGCGCCGCCGACCACTGCGGCTGCTCATCGAACGTGGTCCAGCGGGCAAGGCGCTGCCGTACCTGCACCAGCGTGCGGGCATCGCGCTCACGCTGCGCCTGCATCCGCGTGGCCAGCGTGGCGGCGTCGATGCCCTGGATCGCCGCCGGCATCCAGGCCTCGATGGCGCTGCCGCCCCAGCTGCTGTCGATGATGCCGATCGGCACCCCGGTGTGCTGCCGCAGCTCGCGCGCGAAGTAGTAGGCGACCGCGGAGAAGTTGCCCGCGTTGGCAGGGGTCGCCGGCAGCCAGTGGCCACCGGCCAGCGCCGTCTCCGGCTGCCCGGACCAGGATTTGGGAATCTTGAAATGCCGCAGCTGCGTGTCGTTCGCTGCGGCGATGGCCACCGCGGCGCCCTGCGTATCGTGCAGCGGCCACTCCATGTTGGATTGACCGCTGGCCAGCCAGACATCGCCGAACAGGACGTCGCGCACCTGCAGCGCGCGCCCGTCGCCCGCGATCTCCAGCTGGAACGGGCCGCCGGCCGCGTGCGGCGGCAACACGACGTTCCAGCTGCCGTCCGTACCGACCGTGGCACTGGCGCGCATTCCGTCGATGCCGACCTGCAGGCGTGCGCCGGGCGTGGCAGTGCCCCACACCGGCAGCGGCTGATCGCGCTGCAGCACCATGCCATCGGCAAACAACCGCGGCAGGACCGGCTCGGCCTGCACGGCCGCGGTGAACATCGACAGCGATACCGCCAGCGCACATGCTCGTTTCATTGTGGATCTCCATAGACGATGCCGCGTCCACCGGTCGCGAAGTAGACACGCCCATGCAGGCGCGGATCACCGGTGACGCGTTGAATCTGACCGAACTGGTGCGCGGCGTCATCGATGCGCAGCCACCGGGCACCGCCGTCATCGGAACGGAACAGCCCCTGGATGCCATCGATGGTGCCGGCAATGAACACGCTGGCAACCTCACCACCGGGGGCGCCCTTGCCGACGCCAAGGCTGTGAACCACGTCCACACCCGCCACGCGTTGCAGCTCTCCTTCGCGCCAGCGCAGCAGCCCCTGCGGACCGGCAGCGACATACACCAGCCCAGGCTGCTGCGGATCGGCGCGCAGCTCGGCCGTCAGCGCCGGGGCCGGCGCCAGGCGTACGTGGTCGGCCACGAACGAGGCACCCCCATCGTCGCTGCCCAGCAACGCGCCACTGGCGGCGTCGTACGCATGCCAGTGCGCAGGCGTGCGGGTGTCCGCGATCACCACGGCACTGTCGGGCAGGCCGCGCACGGCGTGCCAGTGCCGGCCATGGTCATCGGTGTACCAATGGCTGCCGCGCAGCGTGTGCCACAGCACCCGGCCGCCATCGCTGGCGATGCGGATGCGGCCGGCGCCCTCGCCGTCCGGCGGTTCACTCACGAACGTCTGCCACGTGCGCCCGCCATCCTCCGACCAGGCTGCACGGACCTCGTTGTGCAGGCGATGCCGCACGGTGCCGCTACGCACCACGTGCGAGGGTGCCAGCGCCGCAGCGTCGATGCTCTCGCCGTTGGTCAGACGGGGGCCGGCGTACTGCAACGGCGACACCGCCAGGTCATCGTGGCGGAAGCCATCAATGTCGCCCAGTGCGCTGAGCAGGTGCGCGCCCTGTACCGGGCTGACCAGATCCAACGGCACCGTTTCCTCCAGCCCATCATTCTGGAACCACCACTGCACCGGCTGGCCATCGTCGGCGGCGCGGATATCGCGGCTCGCCCAGAGTCCGTAACCAGTGACGAACAGCACCCGGCGCGGGTCGAACGGATCGATCTGCACATCGGCGATCCAGTGCGGGGAGGCGTGCGCGGTCCAGGGCGCGTTGTCGTGTTCGAACCTCGCCCCTGCGATGACCGGCGCCCAGCTGCGACCGCCATCGGTACTGCGGAAGATATCGTCGTGCGGGCCGAAGCGATTGAAGGTGCTGGCCATCACCACGTCCGGATTACCGGCCTCCACGCTGACGCCGCCCCACCCGAAACCATCGCCCTGGGTGTCACTGGACTGTGGGACCGGCGTGATGTCCTGCCAGCGCCTCTGCGCGGGATCGAACCGCCACAGCGCGCCGTTGCCCATGCTGTCCGGGCCCGGCAGATCCGCATAGGCGATATACAGGCGTCCGTCACTGCCCTGCGCCATGCGGGTGGGGCGCAGGCCACGCGGCTGCCCGGGCAGTGGCTGCCACGTCTGTCCCGCATCGTCGGAGCGGTACAGCGCGGGGCCGGTCGTGGTCGACACAGCGGCATGGATCACCGGCGTGGCATGTCCGGCACGGCCGCTGCGCGCATCGAACTGCACGAATACGATGCCGATCTGCTGCGTGCCGTTCCAGGCCGGCGCACTGGCCTGCGCACTGCGCGCGATCGCCGGGAAGCTCGTCACTTCCCGCCAGTGGGCGCCATGGTCGTCGCTGCGCCACAGGCCGTTGCTGCGCGTGCCCAGCAGCAGGATGCGGCCTTGATGCGGATCCACCGCCAACCGTTCGCCATTGCCGCGCGAAAGCTCGTTGCCACCGAGCTTGAACGGAAGATCGGTGCGGGTGAAGGTGGTCCCGCGGTCGGACGAGCGCAGGATCGCGCCGTTGCCGACGCGAGGATTGGTATAGGTGCCCGCGGCCAGATAGACGCGCTGCGGGTCGCTGGCGTCCACGGCCAGGCTTTCGATGCCGGTGAGGTTGGCATCGTCGCGGCCGAGCCAGTCGGTCAACGCGTTCCAGCGGCCGGTGGTCTGGTCCCACCGGTAGGCACCGCCGACATCGGTGCGTGCGTAAAGCAGGTTCGGCTCGGTCGGATGGAACACCAGCCCGGTCACGAAGCCACCGCCACCGATGGCCACGTTCTGCCACTGGTAGGGGGCTGCCGCGGCGAGGAGCGGAAACACGGCCAGCAACACCACGAGCCACCCTGCCCGGCAGCGGCCAGGATGGGCCGATGCACGCAACGTCCAGATCAGGCAATCGGCGGGGGTCATGCACGGGCCTCCCGGTGGAGCGGCGTGCGGCATCGCGGCCGCACGCCTGGAGCAGGAACTGCGGCCCTGCCCGCTTCGTGGTGGAGAGGAAGATCCACGAAGCAGGAAGGCCGACAGACGATCACGCGCGTTACAGGCTCGCGCGCAGGGTGATGCCGTAGCGACGGTCGTTGATCACGAAATCGCGGTAGCGCGTGGTGTAGCCCAGGTAGCTCTCGTTGCGGGTATCGAGCAGGTTCATGCCATCCAGCGACACCGACCACACGTCGTTGATGTTGAACCGCAGCGAGGCATCCAGCTGGCCGAAGCCCTTGTTGTAGACCGGCAGGTTGCCGGTCCCGTTGCCGGCGGTGGTGATCAGCCAGTCGCTGCGCCAGTTGTAGGCCACACGCGCCTGGAACCGCGGCACTTCGTAGCTGAGGATGACGTTGTAGCTGTTCTTGGACAGCCCCTCCAGCGGCACCACCAGCTGGCTGCCGTTGGTATCGGTGGCGCTCGGGCTGGGCGCCTTGGAATCGACGTAGGTGTAGTTGGTCTGCAGGCCGAAATGGCTCATCCAACCCGGCAGGAAGTCGAAGAACTGGGTGTAGCCCACTTCCACCCCCTTGATCTTGCCGTCATCGCCATTGACCGGGCGGGTGATCTCCCAGTTCTCGCCGGCGTACACCTCGTTGAACACGGCGTTGGCGATGAAGCCGTCAACCTTCTTGTAGAACGCGGTGCCGTACATCATCGAGCCCTGGCCGAAGTACCATTCCAGCGAGGTGTCGAACTGGGTGGCTTCCATCGGCTTGAGGTTGGGGTTGCCCGCCGAACCGGTCCGCCGGGTCACACCGCCACCGGCATCGGCCGCGCTCAGGCTCAGGTTCGGGTTGAGCTTGTCGAAGCCCGGGCGCGAGATGCCCTTGGACGCGGCGAAGCGCAGCTGCAGCTGATCGGTGAACATCCAACGCAGATTGAGGCTGGGCAGCACGTCGGTATAGGACTGCGCCACATTCACCGGCAGCAGGCCGCCACCTTCGATGTCGGTGCCGGTGCGCACGCCGTCGGAGGTGACCTCGGTGCGCACCACGCGCACGCCGACGTTGCCATCGAACGGAACACCCCAATCGTCCGCGCCGAACCGCAGCACGCCATACGCTGCGTAGGTCTTCTCGCGCTGGTTGTTGATGTTGTTCGGCGAGAATTCCAGCGGATCGGCGCCGAACGCCGCCAGGGTCTGCTCGTAGTTCTCCACCGCCGCGTCGGCCGCACTCAGGGTGGGGCCGAAGGTATAGCTCTTGCCGCGGAAGAAGTCGGTGATCGGGTTAGGCACCAGGCCCACGTTCGGGAAGTCGGCGAACGGCGCACCGAGCCACATGAAGCGCCACACGTTGCCCTGGTTCTCGGCCTTGCGATCGGTGTAACGCACGCCGGCCTTGAAGCTGCGGGCGAAGCCATCGTCGAACGCCAGATCCATGTCCGAACGCCAGGCGAACTCGGTGCCCTTGTTGTCGTCCTTGTTGTCCAGATGGAATTTCCAGCCGACGTAGTTGGCTGGATCGGTCAGATACCCCTGGTTGCCTGCGGCATCGGTCACGGCCAGGTACGGCAGGTCGCCACCCAGGTCGATCGTGTAGAAGGGCGTGGCATTCATGCCGGTGCCCACGATGTAGCGCGTGCCCTTGGTGGTGGCATCCACGTACTGGAAATCAGTACTCAAGGTCAGGTTCGGGGTCACCGTCCACTTGGCCCCCAACGAGTAGTCGGTGGTGATCGACTTGCGCTGGGTCAGGCTGGTGTTGGAATCGGCCGGGGTGTTCTGGAACACGCCGCTGACCAGTTCGTTGCGGTCGTTGACCACGATGTCGCGCGCGCCCTGCATGGCGTCGCCGCCGCTGTAGGCGAAGAAGGAGTAATCCTGCCAGCGGAAATCGTAGTCCGAGCGCAGCACCTGCGCTTGCACTTCGATGTCGTCGCGCGGGCGCCACTGCAGCGCCACCGCACCGGTGCGGCGCTTGCGCTCACCCACGGTGGTATTGATGCCGGCGCCGTGCGGCACGAACACCTCAGTGCCTTCAAAACCGGGCAGATCGGTCTGCGAATACCACGGCTCCAGCGAAATCGTGTCCTGGCGGAACGGGCTGGTCTGCTGCGAGTAGTTCACCAGCAGGCCCACCTCGCCGATACCGGTCTGCCAGCGGTCGCTGAACATGCCCGAGAAGGCCGGCTTGCTGTCATCGGCCAGATCGTAGTGGTTGTACTGCAGGCTGCCGGCGAACTTGCGGCCGTCATAGTCGAACGGCAGGCGCGTACGCAGATCGACGGTGCCGCCGAGGCCACCTTCGATCATCTCCGCCGAGGGATTCTTGTACACGTTGACGCCACCGAGCAGCTCGGCCGACACGTCTTCGAAGCTCAGCCCGCGGCCGTCATTGGCGGTGAAGATGTCACGCCCATTGAGCTCGGTGCGCACCTGGGTCAGGCCACGGATGGCGATGGTGCTGCCTTCGCCGTAGTTGCGCGTGATCTGGATGCCGGAGATGCGCTGCAGCGCTTCGGCGACGTTGTTGTCGGGCAGTTTGCCGATGTCCTCAGCCACGATCGAATCGACGATCTGCTCGGCATTCTGTTTGATCTGCTGGGCACGGGTCACGCTGCTGCGGGTACCCGTCACCTGGACGGTGTCCAGCTGGGTCGCGGCATTCGTGTCCTGGATATCGCTCTGCTGGGCCATCACCTGCCCGGCGACCAGCATCGAAACACAGACCGCCAGCGCACGGCGGCGCAACGCGGTGGGGGTACGTGCAGGCACGGATGCGCCTGTCGCCCCACGGCAACAACGTACTGACATGATGTTTCCCTCCCAGGACACATGTGCTGACGGTGGACGACGCCGTTCGGCGCCGCCTGTAACAATCAGGTTGTAAGGTCATGCCCACCACCGGGATGCCGGGGCGGGGTACAACGCGTCCGGTCGTTTCCGGTCGGCTGGCGGGCAGCTTAGGCAGCGGCAGCCATTCCATGCCAATAAAATATTGGGCAGGATGTATTCCTTCGGAGAATACCATTCACGCCGCCCATACCAGCCGTGGCCCGGCCCGCTTCAGCCGCTGCCGCGCAGCCCCGGATACAGCCAGCGCGCGGTCGTTCGAAGGGCCAGCAGCATGCGCTCGGCGGCCGGCGGCAACACGTGGCCGCGCCGATAGATGATCCCGAACGACTCCATGCGCACGCCCACATCGATCGGCAGCACGGTCAGCAGCTTGGCCTGGATGTAGGGCGCCACCGATTCCACCGGCAACGCGGCCAGCAGATCGCTGCCGCGCAGCAGGCTGGTCATCACCGGCAGCGAGCTGGTCTCGATGATGTTCTGCGGAATCGGCAGGCCCTGCTCCAGGAACAGCGCATCCAGCCGCGCGCGCAGCACGCTGTCAGCCGGCGGCAGGATCCAGCCATGCCGGGCCAGATCGGCGTAGTGCAGGTCGTCACGACTGGCCAGCGGATGGCCGGCACGGGCGATCACCGAATGCGGCTCGTCCGCCAGCGCTTCGAAGGTGAGGTCCGCAGCGCCCTCGGGTCCCAGGATGCGGCCGATCACCAGATCCAGCTGGCCATCCAGCAGTCGCGCCACCAGCGGCCGGCTGTAGTCCATCTCGACCCGGACCAGGATGTCCGGAAACTCGCGCTTCACCTCGGCGATCGCCTGCGGCACCAGGTTGGTGCCCGGGTTGACCACGGTACCGATCGAGACCTGCCCCATATGCCCGCTGCGCAGCGCGGCGATTTCTTCGGTCGCCCGGCCGATCTCCGACATCGCCGAGCGCGCGCGCCGGATCAGCACCTGCCCGTACCAGGTCGGCTCCACGCCGCGGGCGTGCCGCTCGAACAGCTTCACCCCGAGCATGTCCTCCATCTCCGCCAGCAATTTGGAGGCAGCCGGCTGGGTCATGGCGGCGGCTTCGGCGGCACGCAGCACCGAGCCGTGTTCGTGCAGGTGCAACAACAACATCAAATGCCGGGTCTTGAGCCGGGAGGCATTTGTCCAAGGGCCAGGTGCGGTCGTCATCACACATCCGTTCTGCGTTGATCGCCGCATTGAATCACGGTATTCGCCGGGGGAATAGATATCCCGAAAAATTTCATTTGATAAGAATACCTTCGCACGCAACCCTGACCGTATGGCTGCGCCGCCCCCGGCTGCCAGCCCGCCAGCGCCCGCCGCGCCCGCCGATTTCTGGAGCCTGCTTTGTCCGCATCCGCTTTGTCGTACCGTCTGCCGTTGGCTCCGTCCCTGGACACACTGTTCGATGAGTAAACGACTGCAGGACAAGATCGCGCTGGTCACCGGCGCGGCCAGCGGCATCGGCGCGGCCACCGCCGCACTGTTCGCCGAGCATGGCGCCCGGGTGATCGGGCTGGATCTGAACCCGGCGCGTGCGCCTGACGTGCGGATCGACCACCGCCTGGCCGACATCACCGATGCCGAGGAGATTCGCACGCTCGTGGAAACGGTACGCGTCGAGCATGGCCGCGTGGATGTGCTGGTCAACAACGCCGGCGCCGATGTCTTCGCCGACCCGCTGCAGCTGGAAGACGCGCAGTGGGAACGCTGCCTGGATCTCAACCTCAAGGGCGCCTGGAACGTGTGCCGGGCGGTGCTGCCGGCGATGCTGGCGCAGCAGGCCGGTTCCATCGTCAACATCGCCTCGGTGCATGGCCACCGGATCATCCCGCATGCCTTCCCCTACCCGGTCGCCAAGCACGGCCTGATCGGGCTGAGCAAAGCACTCGGCATCGAGTACGCGGCGCAAGGCATCCGGGTCAACTCGATTTCACCTGGGCTGATCCTGGTACCCCGCATCGAGGCCTGGTTCGCCAACAGCGCCGATCCGGCCGCCACGCGCCACGCGCAGGAGCAGCTGCTGCCCTGCAAGCGCATCGGTGAGCCCAGCGAAGTGGCGCATACCGCGCTGTTCCTGGCCAGCGACGAAGCCCGCTTCATCAATGCCACCGACATTCTGATCGACGGTGGCCGTTCCCAGCTTTACCACGAGTAATCATGAGCGCCCCGATCTTCCAACTGCCCCTCGTCGCGATCCTGCGCGGCATCACCCCCGATGACACCCTCGCCCATGTCGGCGCGCTGGTGGAGACCGGCTTCGATGCGATCGAAGTCCCGTTGAACTCGCCGCGCTGGGAAGACAGCATCGCCCGCGCGCAGCAGGCCTTCGGTGCGCACGCCTGGATCGGCGGCGGTACGGTGTTGCGCGAGCAGCAGGTGGATGCCCTGGTGGAGATCGGTGCACGCTTCATCGTCACCCCCAACACCCGGCCCGCACTGATCCGCCACGCGGTGGATCGCGGCCTGCAGGTGATGGCCGGGTTCGCCACCGCCAGCGAGGCGTTCGATGCGATCGACGCCGGCGCGCAGATGCTCAAGCTGTTCCCCGCCGCCACTTACGGTCCCGGCCACGTGCGCGCCCTGCGCTCGGTGCTGCCGCGCGAGCTGCCGTTGTACGTGGTCGGCGGCGTGACCCCGGATTCCCTCGCCAGCTACCTCGCCGCCGGTGCGGTCGGTGCCGGCATCGGGGGCGATCTCTATCAACCCGCCCAGCCGCTGCAGCGTACCCGCGAGCAGGCCCAGGCGTTCCTCCAGGCCTACCGGACTACGCACGGATGAAGATCACCCGACTGGTTACCTATCACGCCGCACCGCGCTGGCTGTTCCTGAAGATCGAGACCGACGAGGGCATCACCGGCTGGGGCGAGCCGGTCATCGAGGGCCGCGCGCGCACCGTGGACGCGGCCGTGCATGAGCTGTCGGAGTATCTGATCGGGCAGGACCCGACCCGGATCAACGACCTGTGGCAGACGATGTATCGCGGCAGCTTCTACCGCGGCGGCGCGATCCTGATGAGTGCCATCGCCGGGATCGACCAGGCGCTGTGGGACATCAAGGGCAAAGCGCTCGGCGTGCCGGTGTACCAGTTGCTCGGCGGTCTGGTGCGCGACCGCATGAAGACCTACCGTTGGGTCGGCGGCGACCGCCCGGCCGATCTGGTCGAGCAGGTGCATCGTTACCGCGAGCTCGGCTTTGATACGTTCAAGTTCAACGGCACCGAAGAGATGCAGCTGCTGGACAGCCCGCGCCGCGTGGATGCCGCCATCGCCAAGGTGGCCGCGCTGCGCGATGCATTCGGCGACAGCATCGATTTCGGCGTGGACTTCCACGGCCGGGTCGGCGCCCCGATGGCGCGCGTGCTGCTCAAGGAACTGGAGCCGTACCGCCCGTTGTTCGTGGAAGAACCGGTGCTGCCCGAACAGGCCGAGTACTACCCGCGCCTGGCCGCGGCCACCTCGATTCCGCTGGCGGCCGGTGAGCGCATGTACTCGCGCTTCGAATTCAAGCAGGTGCTCGCCAACGGTGGGCTCTCGCTGCTGCAGCCTGATCTCTCGCACGCGGGGGGTCTCACCGAGTGCCTCAAGATCGCCGCGATGGCCGAGGCCTACGATGTCGCGCTCGCACCGCACTGCCCGCTCGGCCCGGTCGCACTCGCCGCCTGCCTGCAGCTGGATTTCGTCTCGCACAACGCGGTGCTGCAGGAACAGAGCATCGGCATCCACTACAACCAGGGCGCCGACCTGCTCGATTACGTGTTGAACAAGGACGACTTCCACTGCGACCATGGCAGCATCGCCGCCCTGCCCAAACCCGGGCTGGGCGTAGAAATCGACGAGGAGCGCCTGCGCCATGCCCATGAGAATCCGCCTGACTGGCGCAACCCCGTCTGGCGCCACGCCGATGGCTCCGTTGCCGAGTGGTGAGCCGCGATGAGCGTTGAACTGGCCCCGGCCACGCTGGCGGTGGACAGCCGCTGCACCCATGGCGAAGGCGTGCTCTGGTGCGAACAGCGGCAGAGCGTGCTGTGGATCGACATCGCCGAACGCCGGCTGTGGGAACACCACCCCGAGCGTGGCACCACCCGGCATTGGACGCTGCCGGACCGGCCCGGCTGCATCGGCCTGTTCGAGGATGGCACGCTGCTGGTGGCGCTGGTGAGTTCATTGCACCGCGCCGATCTGGCCACGGCCACCGATGATGCGCTGCCGCTGCAGTGGCTGGCCGACGTGGACCCACTCAACGCCTACACGCGCAGCAACGATGGCCGCGCCGACCGCGACGGCAACTTCGTGTTCGGCACCATGAACGAGCACCCCGGACGCGCTGCCGATGGCCGCTTCTACCAGTACTCCACCCGCCACGGCCTGCGCGAGTTACCGCTGCCGGGCATCGTCATTTCCAACGCGATCAGCTTCAGCCTCGATGGCCGCACGATGTACTGGTGCGACTCGGTATCGCCGCGGATCATGGCCTGCGATTACGATCCCGAGCAGGCCCGCACCACCAACGTGCGCGAATTCACCGCGCTGGCCAATACCGCCGCCGAACCCGATGGCTCGGCCGTGGATGCCGCCGGACGCGTGTGGAACGCGCAATGGCGCGCACGCCAGGTGAGCTGCTATGCACCCGATGGCACGCTGCTGCAGATCCAGCCGGTCCCGGTCAAACACCCCACCTGCGTCGCCTTTGGCGGGAGCGATCTGCGCACGCTGTATGTCATCAGCTCACGGCTGGACCATACGCCGGAGGAACTCGCTGCGAGCACGCACGCCGGCAGCCTGTTCAGCGCACGCCAGGCGCAGCCGGGCCTGCCCGAGAGCCGGATCCGCGGATGATCGCAGTCGACTGGGGCAGCAGCAGCCTGCGCGGCTATTGGCTGGACGCGCACGGCGCGATCCTCGACGAACGCGCCAGCGCGCGCGGGATCCTGCACTGCGACGGCGACTTTGCCGGCGTGCTGGCCGAGCTGGTGCAGGGCTGGCCGGGCGGCACGGTGCTGCTCAGCGGCATGATCGGCAGCCGCAATGGCTGGGTCGAGCAGGCCTACCTGCCCTGCCCGGCCAGCCTGGCCGACCTGGCCGCCGCGTTGCAGCCGCACTCTGTTGAGCAGTTGCCTGATCATGCACTGTGGTTCGTGCCTGGCGTGGCCGTACAAAGCGCCGGCGATACACCCGACGTGATGCGCGGCGAAGAGACGCAGTTGTTCGGTCTGGATAGCAGCGCAGGCCCTGCACAGGTCTGCCTGCCCGGCACGCACAGCAAGTGGGCAACGCTGCACCAGGGCGCGATCACCGGTTTTGCGACCGCCATGACCGGCGAGCTGTTCGCCCTGCTGCGCCAGCACAGCCTGCTTGGCCGCCTGATGGACCACGGCGACAGCGTCGACGCCACCGCCTTCGCGCAGGGCGTGCAGCGCAGCGGGGACGCGGGGGGCCTGTTGCACCATCTGTTCGGCGTGCGTGCGCTGGGCCTGTTCGAGCGGTTGTCCCCCCTCGCAGCGCCTTCTTACCTCTCCGGGGTGCTGCTCGGCCATGAAATCCGTGCGCTCGCCGATGCCAGCGCCAAGGTCCACCTGGTGGGCAGTGCCGCGCTGACGGCGCGCTATGGCCACGCCCTCCAGCTGCTCGGCATCACCCCGGTGAATGCCCCTGAAAACCTTGCAGCACGGGGCCTGTACCGCCTTGCGCGGCAGCGCGGCCTGCTCGACTGAGCGCACCGCTCCAGCATTCAGGCACAACCTGTTCTAGAATTACGCGGCTTAACGCCGGATTTCCCCATGCCTTTCGTCGTCACCGAAAACTGCATCAAGTGCAAACACACCGATTGCGTGGAAGTGTGCCCCGTGGATTGCTTCCACGAAGGCCCCAACTTCCTGGTGATCGACCCGGATGAGTGCATCGATTGCACCCTGTGCGAACCGGAGTGCCCGGTCAACGCGATCTTCCCCGAAGACGACGTGCCCGCCGGGCAGGAAGCATTCGTCGCCCTGAACGCCGAGCTGGCCCAGGCCTGGCCGGTGCTCACCGTGCGCAAGGACCCGCCCGCCGATGCCGGCGAATGGGACGGCAAACCGGACAAGCTGAAGCTTCTGGAACGCTGAGCCTCCCGGCTCTTGCAGCAACGAAAAAGGGCGCCGAGGGCGCCCTTTTTGTTTCTCTGACCCGCAGCTTCGGTAGTGCCGGCCGCTGGCCGGCTGCTGCCCGCTCCAACGCCATCCAGGTCGCACCTGGACGGCACGCTGTGCGCGCCTGCCCGGCCAGCGGCCGGGCCTTACCGCTGGCGCTTCAGGGAGCCAGCTTCGCCTTCAGCTCACCCAGCAGCTTGGTCGGGGCGGCGGCGGTGGCCGGCATGCCACGCGGATCCACGGCCGAGACGTATGCACCGGCATCGACCGCAACGACGCGGACCAGGAAGTCGCTGCCTTCGAAGGCCACGTCGTAGGAACCCAGCAGCTGGGCCTTGCTGGCGATCTTCACGCCGTCAACGGTCTCCAGGGCGGTGCCGACCTTGGCGAACACCTCTTCCTTGGTGCCCGGCACGGTGAAGCCGGCGTTGTTGGCGGCGGCCGGATTCGCGGCCGGGGCCGGACGCGCGGCCTGCGACGCCAGCGTCGAACTGGCGACGGCGGCGGTGGCAGCGGCCTGGCCAGCCGGGACGTTCAGATCCGGCGGCACTTCCAGCGGACGCACTTCCGGGGCCAGGGCATAGTCGCCCTTGGCGCCACGCTTGAAGCAACCGGTGGTGCCGACGAGGGTGGCGGTGGCCAGGATCGCGAAGGACAGCACGCGGAAGGCGGAAACGGATTGACGCATGGGAATCTCCTGAGTGACCACTGTGATCAGTGGTTGGATAGTGCTTCCAGCGCACCGATATCGGTGGCCAGGTGTTCGGCAGCGGCGTGATGGGCCGCGGACAAGGGCAGCAGCGGCAGGCGCAGGCCGTCACCAATGCCGATCCGGCGCAGCAGGTCCTTCACCGGAATCGGATTGGACTCCACGCCGCAGAATTCATGGAACGGTTCCAGGCGCGCATCCCACGCCTCGGTCGCCTCGCGCTCACCGGCCGCCGCAAGATCGCACATCCGGCGATACGCGCCCGGCAGGGCGTTGGAGCCCACCGAGATCAGGCCATCCACGCCGGACAGGATCGAGCGCGCGGCCGTACCGTCGTCACCGCTGAGGATGGCGAAATCCGGCGAACGCAGCGCCAGCAGGGCATTGACGCGGCCCACATCGCCGACCGCCTCCTTGATGCCCACGATGTTCGGGTGCCGGGCCAGTTCGGCCACGGTCTCGGGCAGCATGTCGCAGCCGGTGCGGCCGGGCACGTTGTACAGGATGACCGGCAGGCCGCCCTGGTCGGCCACGGCGCGGTAATGCGCGATCAGGCCAGCCTGCGTGGGGCGCACGTACGGCGGGGTCACCACCAGCGCATGGGTGGCGCCATTGGCGGCCGCCCGGCGGGTCTGCTCGATGGTTTTGGCCGTCCCCGACAGCCCGGTCCCGGCCAGCACCGGGATGCGCCCGGCGACGGTTTTGACCGCACTGCGCAGCAACTGGTCGTATTCGTCGTCGGACAGGGCCGCGGCTTCACCGGTCGAACCGGCCACCACCACCCCGTGAACACCACCCTCCAGTTGCAGGTGCAGCAGGCGCTGCCAACCGTCGGGATCCAATGCGCCGTTCGCCTGGAAGGGCGTCGCCAGCGCGGTGATGAGACCGGAAAGGGACAAGGACATCGTGCTCGGAAGAAAGGGGGCACCCCGCCTGCGTAAACGCCGGCCAGATGTACGTTGCATGTTACTTGCGGGTCGAAAGCGCGGGCAAGTATGCTGGACTCCGGCGAACGTGCCGTCGTCCGGCCGTTCAGACTCACCTTGCATCACCCGGAACCATCTTGACCGACACCACGCCGCGGCCTGCGCCGACCGAAAACCACCTCCTGATCAACGCCTATACGACGCATCCGGAGTCCCCCCTGCTGCCTGTGACCCGGCGTATCGCCGACAGTGGCTGCAATCTGGTCGATGCCCGCCTGGCCACGGTCGGTCGCGACGTGTCCGTCACCGCCCTGGCCACCGGCTCGTGGGACTCGGTGGCGAAGCTGGAAGCGATGCTGACCCGGCTGGAGCGCGAGGAAGGCCTGAAGCTGGTCTGGTATCGCACCGGTGCCAAGCAGGCCCAGTCCAACCTGCTGCCCTACATCGTGGAAGTGATCGCGGCCGACAAGCCGGGGATCCTGTTCCAGCTGGCCGATTTCTTCGACCGCCAGGGCATCACCATCGAAAACCTGCAGAGCACGCGTTACCGCGCGATGCAGACCGGTGCGGAAATGTTCTCCGCGCAGGTGACGATCGGGGTGCCGGCGAACATGCACATTGCCGCGCTGCGCGATGATTTCCTCGAGTTCTGCGATCACCTGAACCTCGATGCGATCATGGACCCGATGAAATTCTGATGTTTCGCGCGTTCGTCACGGGCGCGCGGGGTTTCATGCAGTTGTAGTAGATCTACCCCAGGATCCGGAAAGGAACCCATGAACGACGGCGACACCCTGGACAGCACCACCCTCGCACTGCCGCTGGCGTTGTCCGGCGGCGAGACCACCACCCTCGGCGATCTGGCCGGCCAGTGGCTGGTGCTGTACTTCTACCCCAAGGACAGCACCCCGGGCTGCACCACCGAGGGCATCGATTTCAACGCGCTGCTCCCGCAGTTCACCCAGGCCGGCGCCCGCGTCTTCGGCGTCTCCCGCGATTCGGTCAAATCCCACGACAATTTCTGCGCCAGGCAGGGCTTCGCCTTCCCGCTGATCAGCGATGGCGATGAAGCGCTGTGCACCGCGTTCGACGTGATCAAGCTGAAGAACATGTACGGCAAGCAGGTGCGTGGCATCGAGCGCAGCACCTTCCTCATTTCGCCGGACAGTCGTATCGTGCAGGTGTGGCGCAAGGTCAAAGTGGCCGGCCACGCAGACACTGTCCTTGAAGCCCTGAAGGCCGCGAAAACCCAGTGATCAACCCGGCACCCCCAATGGCCATCACCCTGCCCCGCAGGTTGTGATGGCTTGTCCCTGTTCTGCCACCAGGAATTGACGATGACCCGAGGCAAGCGCATCTACGTACTGGATACCAACGTGCTGATGCACGATCCGACCGCGCTGTTCAAGTTCGAGGAGCATGATGTCTACCTGCCGATGCAGGTGATCGAAGAGCTGGACAACGGCAAGAAGGGCACCACCGAGGCGAGCCGCAATGCGCGCCAGGTCAGCCGTTTCCTCAATGAGCTGGTGCAGGCCTCGGGCCTGGACAACCTGGCCGATGGCATCCCGCTGCAGCGCCCGAACGGGCTGCAGCTGCGTGGCAAGCAGAGCGTGGGCCTGCTGCGTTTCCAGACCAGTCACTTCGATGCGGGCAAGAGCTTCGGCGCGGTGATTCCGGACAACGCCATCCTCGGCGCGATCCTGGCGCTGAAGGAACAGGTGCCCGAGATTCCGGTGGTGTTCGTGTCCAAGGACATCAATCTGCGGATCAAGGCGGCGATTGCCGGCATCGTTTCCGAGGATTACGAGAACGACCGCGCGCTGGACGATTTCAGCCTGCTCTACACCGGCGCCACCGAGCTGCCGGAAGACTTCTGGAAGAAGCACACCGACAGCCTGCGCAGCTGGAGCGACAAGGGCCGCACCAGTTACGAAATCATCGCCAGCGAAGACGAGAACTGGCACCCCAACCAGTACGCCTACCTGCCGGGCGACGATGAAGTCGAACTGCGCGTGGCCAAGGTGGACGGCGACAAGATCACCCTGTCGCTGGTCAACGATTTCCGCCACGGCAGCCACGCGGTGTGGGGCATCAGCGCGCGCAACCGGGAGCAGAACTTCGCGCTCAATGCGTTGATGGACCCGGAGATCGATTTCGTCACTCTGCTCGGCACCGCCGGCACCGGCAAGACGCTGCTCGCGCTGGCCGCGGGCCTGGCCCAGACCATGGACCAGCAGCGCTACCGCGAGATCATCATGACCCGTGCGACGGTCAGCGTCGGCGAGGACATCGGTTTCCTGCCCGGTACCGAAGAAGAAAAGATGACCCCGTGGATGGGCGCGCTGACCGACAACCTGGAAGTGCTCACGCATACCCAGGAAGGCGGCGCATGGGGGCGTGCAGCCACCAACGACCTGATCGCCAGCCGGATCAAGATCCGCTCGCTGAACTTCATGCGTGGCCGCACCTTCCTGTCGCGTTATCTGATCCTGGATGAAGCGCAGAATCTCACCCCCAAGCAGATGAAAACCCTGATCACCCGTGCCGGCCCGGGCACCAAGATCGTCTGCCTGGGCAACGTCGAACAGATCGATACTCCATACCTCACCGAGACCACCTCGGGCCTGACCTACGCGGTGGACCGTTTCAAGAACTGGCCGCACAGCGCGCACGTCACGCTGCGCCGTGGCGAGCGTTCGCGCCTGGCCGATTACGCTTCGGAGGTGTTGTGAGCCGTTCCCTGTCCCGTGCCGTCCTGCTGCTGGCGCTTGCTGCGCTGGCGGCGGCCTGCACGCCCGCCAACACGCGTCCGGGCGCCAGCGTCCCGACCGCAATCAAGACCGGCCAGTCCTGGGTGGTGACGCGACCGATCGTCGCCGCCCAGGTCCTCGATACCTGCTCGCGCGACAGTCCCGGCCGCGAGGCCGGACGGGTCACCGGTTACTGGGCGCCCAGCCGCAAGGATGTCGAGCAGCTCGAAGCCGCCTTGCCGACGCTGGAGGCGCAGGTGCCAAAGGCCGCCGATTTCGATCGCCAGTACGTCGGCATCGAGATGAACGCGCGCAAGCTGATCTACCTCAACGCCTTCCATCTGCCTGACGATGCCGACATCGATCCAGCGCGTGATGCGATCCGGGTCTGCGATGGGGGCGCGCAGTTCTGGGGCGCGGTGTTCGATCCGGGCAGCGGCAGTTTTTCGGATGTGCAGTTCAACGGCCCGCCCGCGGGTCGTTGATCGTGCCGTGACCCCCCCTACGCACGCCGGATGAGCATCCGGCTGCCCACCTGGGTCTGGATCGGGGCGATCGCCCTGTCCTGCGTGGCCGGGATGGTCAACGTGGTCGGCTTCCTGGGCTTCGAACACCAGGCGGTCAGCCACATGACCGGCACCACCAGCCAGCTCGGGATGGCCCTGGCCCAGCGCGACTGGCGCGTGGTCGGTCACCTGTGGGGCCTGCTGATCGCGTTCTGCGTGGGCGCCACGCTCAGCGGCGTGATCATCCAGGACAGCGGCCTGCAGCTGGGCCGTCGCTATGGCGTGGTGCTGGCGCTGGAATCGCTGTTGCTGCTGATCGCGATTCCCCTGTTCAAACAGCAGCAGATCTGGGGCGCACTGGCCGCGGCGATGGCCTGCGGCCTGCAGAACGCAATGGCCACCACCTTCAGTGGCGCAGTGGTGCGCACCACCCACCTCAGCGGCATGTTCACCGATCTGGGGATCGGGTTGGGCCATCTGCTGCGCGGGCTGCCACTGCCGATCCGACGGCTGACCCTGAGCGGCTTGATCGTCAGCGGCTTCCTGGCTGGCGGCGTGATCGGCGCCCTGCTGTTCCTGCGCTTCGGCTACGACGCCCTGCTCGCCCCCGCGCTGCTGACCGGCGGCACCGGGCTGGGCTACGTGCTGTACCGGCAGTGGCTGCTGCTGCGGGCGCGCTGACGGCGCGGCAGCACTGCCGCGGCAAACATTGCACAATCGGGCTATGACGCCCTCCAGCCCCGTTTCCGCCCTGACCATCGCCGGCTCCGATTCCGGCGGTGGCGCCGGCATCCAGGCCGACCTGAAGGCCTTCGCCGCCCATCGCGTGCATGGCCTGTCCGCGATCGCCGCCCTGACCGCACAGAACACCCGCGGCGTTACCGCCGTACACGTGCCGCCGCTGGCCTTCCTGCAGGCGCAGATCGATGCCTGCTTCGCCGATTTCGATATCCATGCGGTGAAACTGGGCATGCTGGCCAATGCCGAGGTGATCGGCCTGGTCGCCGACGCGCTGGAAAAGCACCGCCCACCGCACGTGGTGCTGGATCCGGTGATGGTCGCCACCAGCGGCGCCAGGCTGCTCGAAGCCAGCGCACTGGAGGCGATGCGCACGCGCCTGATCCCGCTGGCCACGCTGCTGACGCCCAACACACCCGAAGCCGAACTGCTGCTCGGCCGCCGCATCATCAACGCCGAGGATGCCGAAGATGCCGCCGACGCGTTGCTTGAACTGGGCGCCGGCGCGGTCCTGCTCAAGGGCGGGCATATGGACGAAGGCAACCGCGTGATCGATCGCTACTTCGACGGCGTGACCCGCGAAGAATTCATCCATACCCGCCTGCCGGTGGATGCGCACGGCACCGGTTGCACGCTGGCCTCGGCGATCACTGCACAGCTGTGCCAGGGGCTGTCATTGCCCAATGCCTGCGAAGCGGCCATCGACTACGTCGCGCGCGGCCTGCAGAGCGGTTATTACCCGGGCCGCAGCGAAGTACTGGTGATCGACCACTTCGGCGCGGCACGCCCGGCATGATCGACGCCTCGCCCCTGCCCGTGCAGACCGGCGATGGCCATCGCGTCGAACTGCTGGCGCGTGTACCGACACACCCGCGCGCACGTCTGCTGTGGCTGCCGGCGCTGGGCGTGGCCGCGCGCCATTACCTGCCGTTCGCCGAGGCGCTCGCTGCGCGCGGCATCGCGGTGTACCTGCACGAGTGGCGTGGCAACGGCAGCAGCAGCCTGCGCCCGTCGCGCACGCAGGACTGGGGCTACCGCGACATCCTTGAGCAGGACCTGCCGGCGAGCCTGGCAAACATGCCCGCAGACGCTGAAACACCCGTGATCATCGGCGGCCACAGTCTCGGCGGCCAGCTGGCCTGCTGCTTCGCCGGGCTGCATCCGCAGCGCTTCGCCCGCGTGTGGCTGGTCGCCAGTGGCACGCCGTACTGGCGCACCTTCCCGGCCCCGCGTGGCTGGACCCTGCCGCTGGTGTATCGCTTCCTGCCCTGGCTGGCCCAGCGCCAAGGGGTCCTACACGGCAGGAAGCTTGGCTTCGGTGGCACCGAGGCGCGCGGGTTGATCCGCGACTGGTCGCGCGTGGGCCTCAACAACCACTACGCGGCCGCTGGCATGGCGACCGATCTGGAGGCCGGGATGCGCGAACTACGCGGCCAGGCGACCGCCGTGGTGATGGACCGTGACTGGTTGGCACCGACGGGCTCGATGCAGGGCCTGCTGGCCAAGATGCCGGGCATGCGTGCGCAGCTCAGCGTAGTCAGTGCGCAGATGCTGGGTGCGCGTGCCGATCACTTCGCTTGGATGAAAACCCCGGAAGCCGTGGTGGAGCAGCTTCTTCGTTCATTTGAATGAAGACCTTCACAAAAACCGTTGACGAATGCGACGCCGATCCGCATAATTCCGCTCCTGTTGACGCGCCCGTAGCTCAGTTGGATAGAGTACCTGGCTACGAACCAGGCGGTCGGGAGTTCGAATCTCTCCGGGCGCACCATCAACAGGGTATCGATTTCGCCGTCGGTATCAGTAATGAAAATTCGATGTAAATGCGCCCGTAGCTCAGTTGGATAGAGTACCTGGCTACGAACCAGGCGGTCGGGAGTTCGAATCTCTCCGGGCGCACCATTACATCGAACGGCAAGCCTGCTTGCCTTCCCGTCGAACGTGGCGACACGCGCGGCAGGACACACAACCAGACAATGCAAATGCGCCCGTAGCTCAGTTGGATAGAGTACCTGGCTACGAACCAGGCGGTCGGGAGTTCGAATCTCTCCGGGCGCACCATTGCATCGACGAAGACAGCAACCCCGGTTGCTGTTTTTTTTTGCGTTGGCGCCAGCTGTCACCAGGTAGTGCCGGCCGCTGGCCGGCTCTCATGGATGCTGGACGATCGCGTGGCGCCGGCCAGCGGCCGGCACGACCGGGAGGTCATCCCTGCGGTGCGTGGGCCTGGGCTGCCTGAATCGCCACCAGGTCGGCTTCGCCTGGCAGTTCCGGCGCCGGGCAGTCGCCACCGGCATGGGCGTCATGGGCCAACCAGTCATCCACCACGCCGCCCAGCAGATCCACGCGCAGCGGCAGGGTGATGTGGTCTTCGCCACGCATTTCGATGTAATGCACGCGCGGGCTGGCGGCAGCCAGACGACGGCCCTGCCCGACCGGCACATGCTGATCATCCTGGCCATGCAGCAGCAGTACGCAGGTACGGCTGTCGGCCAGCGCGCGGGTGACGTCGACGCGATCCAGGTCCAGATCCAGACGCTGGCTGGCGGCGGCGATCACCTGGTCGATATCCTGCCCGCCGTAGCGCCAGCGCCCATAGGCGGCCATGGCCTGCGCCTTCCACGCCGTCGGCTGCAGCGACATCAGGTGCGGGATCATGCTGCGGATCGCATCGCCGGCATTGGCGAAGGATTCCATCGCCACCACGCCGGTGACCTGGTCGCCGAGCTTGTCGGCGGCGAACAGCGCGGTGGCTGCGCCGTAGGAAACGCCGAACAGATACAGCGGCCCGACCACCTCCCCGCGTGCCCTCAGCGCAGCGATGACATCGACCACATCATCCGATTCGAACGTGCCGTAGCCGGACGGGCCGGCGCCGGAATGGCCGTGATTGCGCAGGTCGATGGTGACCACGCGGTAGCCCGACTGCGCCAATTGCAGCGACCACGGCAGCATCGCATCACCGTTCATCATCCAGCCGTGCAACAGCACCACCGTGCCGCGCGGCGCCTGTGGCTGGAAGGGATGCGGCAGGTCCAGCGCCATGCCGGTGCGCAGCGGCTCGCCGTTGTCATGGTGCTGGGGCAGGTAGTGGTAGCGCACCCCGTACTGGCCCGGGTCGAAGGCCCGCCAGAAGATCGGCACGCCCGCGCGGCCGGTCACCCGCCCATGCCGGTTGGGGACGCTGTCCACCGCTTCGGCGATGCGCGGCATGTCCAGCAGGGTGGACACACCACCGGGCGCGATCAGCCGATCACTCAACGAGGTCGAGGCGGCGGTGGAGGTCAAGGAGGAGCAGGCAGCCAGCCACAGGCCAGCCCCGGCCAGCAGCAACAGCAGCAAGCGCTTCATGGGCAGAGTCGGAAAAACCAATCGAGTCGGGCAGGTTACCGATCCGCTCCGCGCCGCTCTATCGCATCCGTATGACCATCCGATGACAGCGAGGCCAGGATTCAGGTTGGCCCCGGCGGCTGGCTAGCCCAGCCAGCCTTCCATGGTCGGCCACCACCCCGCCAACACCGCCGGCCGCTGCATGCGCTCACGCCACCATTTCAGCGCGCCCCCCTCCTCGCCAGTGCGCCAGGCCAACCAGAACGTCTCGTCCGGCTTGGGCTCCTCGACCTGCTTGATCACCAGCCGGCCATCGCGCACCGCCTGCTGCACGTACGGCTCGGGCAGGAAACCGAAGCCGAGCCCGGCACATTGGAGGCGGAACTTGCTGACCATGTCCGGCACGGTCACGGTCTCCTGCCCCATCAGCAGCCCGACCGTGCGCGGCAGCATCCGCCGGGCCGAATCGGCCACGGCGATCGCGCAGTGGGTGGCCAGCTGCTCACGGCCCAGCGGCTCGGACGCGGCCGCCAGCGGATGCGAGGGCGCCACCGCGAACACGAAACGCACCACACCCATCGGCTCGACCACATAGCCCCCGCCACTGGGGCCCTCGCCCGCCGCGCCGACCAGCAGGTCCGCGCGCCGGTCGAGCAGCGCCTCCCAGGTGCCGGACAGCGATTCACTGATCAGCCGCATCCGGGTCTGTTCGGCCACCGCATTGAAGGCGCGCACATCCTCGGCCAGCAGCGCCGGCACGAACATCGAATCGACCGCCACGGTCAGCTCCGCCTCCCAGCCGGACGCCACCCGCCGCACCCGCATCTCCAGCTCCCGCGCCGCCCGCAGCAGATGGCGGCCCTCCTCCAGCAACGCTTCCCCGGCCGGGGTCAGGTGCGCGCGCGGGCCCACCCGATCGAACAGCTGCACGCCCAGGTCCTCTTCCAGCTTGGAGACCGTGTAGGAAATGGTCGAGGGCACCTTGTGCAGCGCTTTGCCAGCCGCGGCGAACGAGCCCCGGCGGTCGATGGCATCCAGGATCTGCAGGGCGTCGAGGCTGAGCTTGAGCATTCGAATTTTTCGATGATGGCTTGCGAAACTATCCGTTTTTCAACCCGCCGGAGCAAGCGGATACTGGCCGCAACAGGAAAGGGAACGGCAGCGGCCGCCCCGGACCGTCATCGAAACCATCGAACACCAAGGAGATTCACCATGCTGCAGATCCGCAAGAGCAACACCCGTGGCAAGGCCGACCATGGCTGGCTGAACTCCATGCACACCTTCTCCTTCGCCAATTACTACGACCCGCGCTATACCAGCTTCGGACCGCTGCGCGTGATCAACGAAGACCGCGTGCAGGGCGGCCAGGGTTTCGGCACGCACAGCCACAGCAACATGGAGATCATCTCGTACGTGCTCGGCGGCGCGCTGGAGCATAAGGATTCGATGGGCACCGGCTCGGTGCTGCGCTACGGCGATGTGCAGCGCATGAGCGCCGGCAGCGGCGTCAGCCACAGCGAGTTCAACCACTCGGCCGACGAGGCGGTGCACTTCCTGCAGATCTGGCTGTTCCCCGATCAGGAGAACATCACCCCGAGCTACCAGGAAACCCACTTCGCCCCGGAGACCAAGCGCGGCCAGCTGCGCCTGATCGCCTCGCGCGATGGCCATGACGGCTCGCTGTTGATCCACCAGGACGCGAACATCTACGCCACGATCCTGGACGGTGACGACCGCGTCCACCTGCCGCTGGCCCCGCGCCGCGGCGCCTATGTACAGGTGGCCCGCGGGCAGCTGCAGGTCAACGGCATCACCCTGGAGACCGGCGATGCGCTGCAGGTCAGTGACGAGGCGCAGCTGACGCTGGAAAACGCCAACGACGCGGAAGTCATCGTGTTCGAGCTGGCGCTGTAACCCCCCGGCCTCAAACGCAGACACCCCGGTTGCCCGGGGTGTCGTTCGTTGCGTGGATCAGAACCGGTAGTTCAGCGTCAGCCGCACGTTGCGCGGCTCGCCCCAGGTGTAGGTGCTGTACCAGCTGAAGATCGTGTAGTAATGCTTGTCCAGCAGGTTGTTGACGTTGAGCGTTGCCGACAGCTGGTCGTTGAACTGGTAACGCGCCATGGCATCGAGCAGCCAGTACGGTTCGGTACGATGGATCTGGCTTCCGCCAGTGGCCGGGTTGGTGATGGTGCCGAACGTGCTGCCCTGCCAGCGCGCGCCGCCGCCGATGCTCCAGCCGTCAGCCGCACCGGTGAGGCGGTAGCTGGTGTGCACGCTGAACTGATCTTCCGGTTCCAGCGTGGAGACCTTGGTGGACTGCTGCCGCGCGATCTTGTGCGCGTAGCCACCCTGGATCTGCCAGCCCGGCGCAAGCTGACCGGATACCTCCAGCTCATAGCCCTTGGTGCGCACCCCCATCAGGCCTTTATAGGCGATCCCGCCGCTCGGCGTCCTGCCGCCGGTCGGTTGCGCGTAGTTGTCCTGCTCCAGCTGGAATACCGCCGCACTGGCGTTGAGGCGACCGTCGTAGAACTCCGCCTTCAGGCCCGCTTCGTAGCTGCGCCCTTCCAACGGATCCAGCACCCGACCCTGTTCGTCCTGGTTGCCCTGCGGCTTGAAGATGGTGCTGTAGCTGGCGAACACCGAAAAATTGCGGTTGAGGTCGTACACCACGCCGGCGTACGGCACGACCACGCCGCTCTCGTCGGTGTCCGGGGATTTATAGTTGGCGATGCGGCTGCCGACGATCAGCTTGAGCGGATCGGCCAGGTCGAAACGGCCCACCACGTAGGCCCCACTCTCGCGGGTGACCTGGTTGTCACCGTAGCCCCACTGCCAGTCCGGCTCGGGCACATCACCGGTCCAGGCGTAGTAGTTGGCGACGTCACTCACGTAGCCCGGCTGCGGCGAGTAGCCGTTGTTGACCCAGCGTTTGCGCGACACGCTGCCACCGACCACCAGTTCATGCTGGCGGCCGAACCACTCGAACTTGCCGCTGACGTACAGATCGGCCGCGTTGCTGGTGGTCTTGCCGATGTACTGGCCCAGCCACATGCTCACGCCCTCACCGGTCACCGGATCCGGATTGCCACCGGCCGCCGCGCCCAGCGAGGCGTCATAGCCGTTGACCTGGTGGTTGAGCTGCAGCTTGGCGACCCAGTCATTGGCGAAGGTGTGCTCCAGCGTGGCGAAGCCGGTGCGGGCGTACTGGCCCCAGCGGCTCCAGCGCGCGCCGTTGTTGAACGAGCGCGGCATGTCGTTGAAGTTGCCTGCACTGTCCAGCAGGGGAATACCGCCCCAGCTGGAGCCTTCCGGATCGCTGTCCTGATAATCGGCACCGACGGTCAGCAGCGTGCTCTCGCCGAGGTCGGCTTCCAGAATGCCGTAGAACACCTCATTGCTGCGCTGGTAGTGGTCGACATTGGAATGCTTGTCCTGGTAGGCGCCGACCACGCGGCCGCGCACGCGGCCACTCTCAGTCAACGGCCCGCCGACATCGACTTCGGCGCGATAGCTGTCCCACGAACCGACACCCAGCGTGGCGCTGCCGGCCAGCTCCCGAGTAGGCTTCTTGCGCACCAGGTTGATGGTCGCGCCCGGGTCGCCCATGCCGGTCAGCAGCCCGGTGGCGCCCTTGAGCACTTCCACGCGATCGTAGATGGCCATGTCACTGAGCGTATTGCCGGCCGAGTACGCCGAATCGCGCGCCATCGGGATGCCGTCGTACTGGAAGTTCTGCACCGCGAAGCCGCGCGCGTAGTACTCGGTGCGCTCGCTGTCGTAAGTGACGATGCTCACGCCGGGCGTGACCTTCATGACGTCATCGATACCGTTGAGCCCGAAGTCGTTCATTTCCTGCCGGGTGATCACGCTGATCGACTGCGGGGTCTGGCGCGGGCTGAGCACCAGGCGGGTGGCCGTGGCGATCGTGCCGGGCGTATAGGAATCACTGCCTTCGGTCACGGTGCCGAGCTGGTTGGCGGTGACCTGCACGGTCTGCAGGGTCTGTGCGCCGTCCTTAACAGGTGTGTCATCCGCCGGCGCCTCTTCGGCCTGCACGGACGAGGCGGACAGGGCCAAGCCCAGCACGCAGGACATCGCCTGCATCAACGGGGAGAACGCGGGAACAGCACGACGGCGACCCGAGTGGATCAGGGCAACACGGAACGGAACGACGGACACGGCAATGCCTCCAGGCAGGAAGGGACTCCTCTGGCGGCGGCTGGAGGGAACGAATGGGCGGCATGATGCCGCATCCGGGGCTATAGCGAAAGGCTATCGCGGCAGGCAACCGGGTGGAGAGCCCTGCAGACAGGCGACGCTCCGGCTGCAGCCGGGGCGCCGCAGGTCATTGGCCGGTGGCGATCAGGTCAGGTGATCCGCCGGTCCGCTGACCGGATCAGCCACGCGGCACCGGCGCATCCGAGGCAATCAGCTTCTCCTGCTTGAGCTCGGCCCAGAAGGCCCCCGGCACCGCCACCGACATCGACGCGACGTTGGCCAGGACCTGTTCGGGCGTGCGCGCACCCGGAATGACCGCCGATACCACCTCGGGTGCATCGGCGAACTGCAGCGCCGCCGTGCGCAGGTCCACACCATGGCGATCGCAGATGGCCTGCACCCTGGCGCGCTTTTCCGGCGCCCAGGACGGCACCTTGCCGTCATAGAGATACCGGTCCCGCCCGGCCAGGTAGCCCGCCAACAGCGGCGACCCGACCACCACCGACGCGCCATGCGCGGCGATCTTCGGGAAGGTGTCATGCAAGGCCTGCTCGTGATCCAGCAGCGAGTACTGGCAGGCCAGCAGGAAGATGTCCGGGTCGGACTCGGCCACCGCACGCAGCGCCGGCTCGGGTCGATTGACGCCAAACCCCCAGGCTTTGATAAGCCCCTCCTCACGCATGCGCGTCAGCGCCGGCATCGCGCCTTTCGCGGCCTCTGCGAAACGCTGCTCCCATGGCATGCCGAGGTCTTTCTCGTTGTCCGGCGACAGATCATGAATGAAGACCACGTCCAGCTGCGACACCCCGAGCCGGTTGAGGCTGTCCTCCACCGAGCGCCGCGTGCCGTCAGCAGAGTAGTCGTAGCGGTAATGGAACGGCGACGGGTCCTTCCACATCACCTCCTGCAGCTCACCGGCGGTGGCCGTCAGCAGGCGACCGACCTTGGTCGACAGCGTGTACTCACGCGCGGGATGGTTGTGCAGATGGTGGCCATAACGGCGCTCGCTCAGGCCAAGCCCGTACCACGGCGACGTATCGAAACAGCGCACCCCGGCCGCATAGGCGGCGGCGAGGGTGGCTTCGCTCTGCGCATCGGTCGCGGCCGCGAAACCATTGCCGATCGCGACACCGCCCAGGCCCAGACGGGTCTGCGGACGATAGCGCCTGCCCTGCTGTGCGGGGTTGCCCGGCAAGGGCTTCGCCGAGGCCTGGCCGCGGGTGGGCAGGACACTGCCCGGCCCAGCCGACTGCGCCATCAACGGCGAGGCGGCGAACGCGGCGGTACCGGCGGCGGCAACGGAGAGGAAGTGGCGACGTGTGTTCACGGCGACTCCTGTTTCTGCGGGGGAAGCACACACCTTCGCAGAGGGGCGGTGCAGAGCATGCCTGTGGCGCGTCAAGGCGGCGGCAACAGTGCCCTTTCCCACCCTGCGGATGATCAGCCCTGCCCAGCGCCTGCGTTGAGAAGCAGCGTCTCGATCTCGCGGTAGCCGCGCTGGCGTGCATGCTGCAGTGGGCTCACGCCTTCACCGTCGGGCAGGTTCACGTCCGCACCTGCCGCGATGAGCTGACGGACGATCTCGACATGCCGTGGGCCGCCATCGGCGAGGATGATCGCCTCCAGCAGCGCGGTCCATTGCAGGTTGTTGACGTGATCCACCTCGACACCGGCTGCGATGAGCGTCGCCACGGTCTCCACATGCCCGCGTTCGGCCGCCGGAATGAGGGCGGTGCCACCGTAGCGGTTGGTGGTTTTCAGGTCGGCACCCGCCGCCAGCATTGCGCGCAGGATCTCGAGATGCCCGCGGGCACCGGCGTAGAGGTAGGGGCTGTCCTGGATCGCATCCTTGGCGTTGACGTCGGCACCGGCCTGGATCAGCGCAAGCGCGGCCTCTACGTGGTTGCGGTGGGTCGCGACCAGCAACGGGGTCGCCTTCGCCGCGCCGCGCGCATCCACCTGTGCACCTTGCCCCAGCAGCGTGCGCACCGCGCTGGCATCGCCCTTTTCCGCCGCACGATGCAGGCGCTCATCCAACGACGCCGCACTGAGCGGCATGACCATGCCCATCAGCATGCTCATGACCAACCAGCCACGCAGTGACCTCCGTCCCATCGACATGTTCCTGCTCCTTACACGGATGGCGCCCGGTGGGACGCCGCTGGACAACGACCGTAGCCGAGCCGCCGCGTCGGCACCAATGAAGATTGGGGATCGACTGCATGCGCCATCCAAATGCGTCGGCCGCAGCGCCGCCCGCCTGTTTCATGCGACGCTGCGCGCGACATTCGACACGGACGCACCTCACCATGCTGCATCACATTTCCTTGGGCGTGCGCGATCTTGCGCGTGCCGCCGCCTTCCACGATGCCGCGCTCGGTGCGCTGGGCATGCGCCGCGTCTTCGAAGACGACGAGGCCATCGGCTATGGCTATGTCGAGGACGAGGATCTGCTGTGCCTGAAGCTGCGGGCCGATGCGTCGCCGCCGGGCGCGGGATTCCACTTGGCGTTCGGCGCACCCTCGCGCCAGGCCGTGGACGCGTTCCATCGCAACGCACTGGCGGTTGGCGGCACCTGCAACGGGGCGCCGGGGCTGCGCGAGGACTATGGCGATCACTACTACGCCGCCTTCCTGATCGATCCGGATGGGCATCGGATCGAAGCGGTGTGCAAGTCGGTCGTTTGACCCGGATCGCACAAAGAAAAAGGCCTCCGTACTTGCGTACGAAGGCCTTTTCTACAACTGGCGGAGCGGGAGGGATTCGAACCCTCGATAGAGTTTTAAGCCCTATACTCCCTTAGCAGGGGAGCCCCTTCAGCCACTCGGGCACCGCTCCAGTGTTCTTGGTCCGCCGCTGCGATGAATCATCTCAGCGGGGGCGCGAATAATAACGTTTTCCGCGCCCTCAGGTAAAGCCTTAATCCGAAGAATTTTCACTTCCGGATGCATTCGGCTCATCACCGCGCTGGATCCGCTGGTAAATCTCTTCGCGGTGCACGGCCACGTCCTTCGGAGCGGTGATACCGATACGCACCTGGTTGCCCTTGACGCCGAGCACGGTCACGCTGACCGAGTCACCGATCATCAGGGTTTCGCCTACACGGCGAGTCAGGATCAACATTTGTTCAAGTCTCCAGGGGAACCGGTGGTGGCATTTCCCCACCGGCTTGGCGCCCCGGCAAGAGCGCCCCACGACAACGGGAAAAGATTCGCCATAGTACCGTCAGGCCTCCCGCCCCTTCAAGGAGCAGAAGGCCTCAGGCTGTTCAGATACGGGGGGTGACCCAGTCGACGACCGCGGCCAGTGCAGAAGCAAGGGCGGGCCCGTCCTCACCACCACCCTGGGCGAGGTCCGGGCGGCCGCCGCCCTTGCCCCCGATCTGACTGGCGATATGGGCCAACAGTTCCCCGGCCTTGACCTTGCCCATTGCGCTGCCGTTCACGCCCGCGACCAGGGCCGCCTTGCCGTCCTGGGTACCGGCCAGCACGATCACCGCATCGCCGAGCTGCTGCTTGAGGCGGTCGATCGCTTCACGCAGCGCCTTGGCATCGAAGCCTTCCAGGCGCGCGGCCAGGATCTTGATGCCGTTGACCTCGACGGCGGCACCACCGAGATCGGCAGTCGCACCGGCAGCCTGCTTGGCCTTCAGCGATTCCAGCTCACGCTCGAGCTTCTTCTGGCGCTCGCCCAGCTGACGGATCTTGTCGACCACGTCGCCGGCATTGCCGCCAAGCAGTGCAGCGGCTTCGCCCAGCTGCGCTTCTTCGTGGGCCACGTAATCCAACGCGCCCTGCCCGGTCACCGCTTCGATACGACGCACGCCCGAGGACACGCCGCCTTCGGAGGTGATCTTGAACAGGCCGATATCGCCAGTGCGCGACACATGCGTACCGCCACACAGTTCGGTGGAGTAATCGCCCATCTTCAGCACGCGCACGTGCTCGCCGTACTTCTCGCCGAACAGCGCCATCGCGCCGAAGTCGAGCGCTTCCTGCATGCCCATGTTGTGGACTTCAGCGGCGTTGTTGGCACGCACCTGCTCGTTGACCTTGCGTTCGATGATCGCCAGGTCCTCGGCGCTGATCGGCGCGAAGTGCGAGAAATCGAAGCGCAGGCGATCAGGCGCGACCAGCGAACCCTTCTGCTGCACGTGGGTGCCCAGCACTTCGCGCAGGGCGGCATGCAGCAGGTGGGTGGCCGAGTGGTTGAGGATGGTCGCGCCACGGCGCTGGCCATCGACCTGGCCGGACAGCACATCGCCGACCTTCAGGCTGCCCGCCGTGAGCTTGCCCACGTGGCCGTGGAACTGGCCCGCGAACTTCTGGGTGTCGCTGATGTCCACCTGCACGCCCGCGCCGGACAACGTGCCGTTGTCACCGACCTGGCCGCCGGACTCGGCGTAGAACGGGGTCTGGTTGGTCAGCACGATGACGTCATCGCCAGTCTGAGCGCTCTCCACCGGGCGGCCGTCCTTGAGGATGGCGACCACGGTGAGGTCGTCGGCCTGCAGGCGGTCATACCCGAGGAACACGGTCGGCTTGAGCGTGGCGACCAGATCGGCCGACAGGGTCACGCCGCCGCCGAACTTGCCGGCCGCGCGCGCGGTCTCGCGCTGGGTGTCCATCGCGGCGTTGAAGGCGACCATGTCCACCGTCATATCGCGTTCGCGGGCGATATCGGCCGTCAGATCGACCGGGAAGCCGTAGGTGTCGTACAGACGGAACGCATCCGCGCCCGGGATCACGCCGTTGCTCACCTTTGCGGCCACGTCGTCGAAAATCTTCATGCCCGAATCCAGCGTTTCCGCGAAACGCTCTTCTTCGGCCTGCAGGGCGCGCACAACCGTGTCGACCTGCGCCGGCAATTCCGGATAGGCCACGCCCATCTGCTCGACCAGCGTCGGCACCAGCTTGCTGAAGAACGGCTGGCGAACACCGAGCATCCAGCCATGGCGCAGGGCGCGGCGGATGATCCGGCGCAGCACGTAGCCGCGGCCTTCGTTGGATGGCAGTACGCCATCGACGATCAGGAACGAGCAGGCGCGGATGTGATCGGCGATCACGCGCAGCGACTTGTTCTCCAGATCGGCCATGCCGGTCAGTTCGCTGGCCTTGCGGATCAGCGCCTGGAACAGGTCGATTTCGTAATTGGTGTGGACGTGCTGCAGGATCGCGGCCAGACGCTCCAGGCCCATGCCGGTATCCACGCACGGCGCCGGCAGCGGCACCAGCGTGCCATCGGGCTGGCGGTCGAACTGCATGAAGACCAGGTTCCAGATCTCGATGAAGCGATCACCGTCTTCATCCGGCGAGCCCGGCGGACCACCGGCGATATGGTCGCCATGGTCATAGAAGATCTCGGTACACGGGCCGCACGGACCAGTCTCGGCCATCTGCCAGAAGTTGTCCGACGCGAACGGTGCCCCCTTGTTGTCGCCGATGCGCACGATCCGCTCTTCCGGAATGCCGATCATGTCGCGCCACAGCGCGTAGGCTTCGTCATCGGTCTGGTACACGGTGACCAGCAGGCGCTCGGCCGGCAGCTTCCAGACCTGGGTCAGCAGCTCCCAGGCCCAGGCGATGGCGTCCTTCTTGAAGTAATCGCCGAACGACCAGTTGCCCAGCATCTCGAAGAAGGTGTGGTGGCGCGCGGTGTAACCGACCTGGTCCAGATCGTTGTGCTTGCCACCGGCGCGCAGGCAGCGCTGGACGTCGGCCGCGCGCACGTAGCTGCGCTTCTCGGCGCCAAGGAACACGTCCTTGAACTGCACCATGCCGGAGTTGGTGAACAGCAGGGTCGGATCATTGCCCGGCACCAGCGGCGCCGACGGCACGATCGTGTGGCCTTTGCCCTTGAAGAACTCAAGGAAATCGCTGCGGATCTGGGAGGTAGTGAATTTGACGGATGCGTTCATGGGGGGCTGGCTTTGTGCGGGCCGGTCAGTCCCTGGCACGCAGCCCCAATGGCCGGGTGTCAATTGCAGGACCGCCGAAACCACAAAGGGTATCAGGCCCGGGCCGCTCAGTCCTCAGGGTCGTAACGGGTGGCCTGGCGGATGCTGTCGCCGGGGAACCCCCGGCGGGCCAGAAGATCGGCGGCTTTGCGCCGTGCAGGCAGTTCCTGCGGGCCGGCCTCGCCAAAACGGCGGCAGACCAGGTCGCGGGCGTTCTCGGTCCAATCGCCTTCGAAGGTATCCATGGCGGCAGCGATCTGGTCGCTGTCCAGGCCATGCGTGCCCAGTTCGGCGCGGATGTGGATCGGCCCATAGCCGGTGTTGGCCCGGATCCGGACCAGATTCTCGGCAAAGCGGGTGTCATCCTGCCAGCCGGCCTCGGCCAGCTTGCTGACCGCAGCTTCGGCGGCCTCGTTCTCGATGCCGCGGGCCTGCAGTTTGCGGGTCAGCTCTTTACGCGAGTGTTCGCGGCGCACCAGCAGCCCCAACGCCCGCTGGACCGGCGTCTGTTCCTGGACACGGCGCTTGCGCCGGGGTGCGGGGGCTTCGGAGTCTTGCATGGCAGCGGTCCATTACAGTGCGCCGTCCTTGGCGCCATCCCGTCGGGGATTCTTGAAACTGCAGGACAGGGCGAGCGTCACTGACGGCGCTGCCCTGCCCCGCAGGAAACTCACTCGGCGTCGTCTTCCGCCTCGTCGCCACCTTCACGCACGGCTTCTTCCGGCTGGAACTTCTCGCGCAGCTCGGCTTCCAGGCGCTGGGCAATCTGCGGGTTGTCGCGCAGGTAGCCGCGGGCGTTGTCCTTGCCCTGGCCGATGCGCTCTTCGCCGTAGCTGTACCAGGCGCCAGCCTTCTCGACCAGCTTGGCTTCCACGCCCATGTCGATCAGTTCGCCTTCGCGGCTGATGCCTTCGCCGTACAGGATCTCGGTGATGACCTGCTTGAACGGGGGCGCCAGCTTGTTCTTGACGACCTTGATCTTGGTCTGGTTACCGATGATCTCGTCGCCCTTCTTGATCGCGCCGATGCGGCGGATGTCCAGGCGGACCGAGGCGTAGAACTTCAGCGCGTTACCGCCGGTGGTCACTTCCGGGCTCTGGCCCGGCATCATGACGCCGATCTTGTGGCGCAGCTGGTTGATGAAGACCACCAGGGTGTTGGAGCGCTTGATGTTGCCGGTCAGCTTGCGCAGCGCCTGGCTCATCAGACGGGCCTGCAGGCCCGGCAGCTGGTCGCCCATTTCGCCTTCGATTTCGGCCTTGGGGGTCAGCGCGGCGACCGAGTCGACCACCACGATGTCCACCGAGCTGGAACGCACCAGCATGTCCGCGATTTCCAGCGCCTGCTCACCGGTATCGGGCTGCGAGAGCAGCAGGTCGTCCACGTTGACGCCCAGCTTGGCGGCGTAGATCGGATCCAGCGCGTGCTCGGCATCGATGAAGGCCGCAGTACCGCCCTTCTTCTGGCATTCGGCGATCGCCTGCAGGGTCAGGGTGGTCTTGCCCGAGGATTCCGGACCGTAGATCTCCACGACACGCCCCTTGGGCAGGCCACCGATACCGAGAGCGATATCCAGCATCAGCGAACCGGTGGGGATGACCTCGACCGCTTCGACGACGCGGTCGCCCATGCGCATCACGGCGCCCTTGCCGAACTGCTTTTCGATCTGGCTCAGCGCGGCGGTGAGGGCGCGCTTTTTGTTTTCGTCCATCGGAGTGGTCCTTGCAGAGGTCGTATCGGTGGAGGTGCTGTCTTTGGAAGTCTTCTTGGCCATGGGTTCACTTTAAGGCTGGCGTATCGCACGGGCTGAGATTCTGCCCGGCGTTCGGAAAAAAATTATCGGACATCCGTACCAACCTCAGCAAAACCAGAGATGTGCCACAAAAGACCGCGCGTGATTCAAGGGGGAACAGGGTCAGCGGTTGGGCCGCAGCAACCCGCAATAGAGGCCTTCGATGGCGAAGTCCTGGTCGGGCAGCACTTCGATCGGCTTGTAATCGGGGTTGCGCGGCAGCAGGCGGATCCGGTCCTTGCCCATCTTCAGCAGCTTGACCGTGATCTCGTCATCGATGCGGGCCACCACGATCTGGCCGGAGCGGGCGTCGCGGGTGCGATGCACACCGATCAGGTCGCCGTCGAAGATGCCCTCGTCGATCATCGAGTCGCCCTGCACTTTCAGCAGGTAGTCCGGCGCGGGCGAGAAGAACACCCGGTCGAGCACCACGAAGTCGTCCGAGCCGATATCCGCGCCGATCGGCAGGCCGGCCGCGACCCGGCCCAGCACCGGCAGGCGCAGGACGTGGTCCGGCAGCGCCGAGGCGGGCAGCGATCCGGGCAGGCCGTTCTGCAGCGCCGGTGCCTGGACCAGCCGGATGCCGCGGGCCTGGCCCGGGATGCGACGGATCGCCCCGGCCTGCTCCAGCGCTTCCAGATGGTACTGGGCTGCGCGGACGCCCTTGAAGCCGAACGCACGGGCGATTTCCGTCTGCGACGGCGGTGCGCCATCGGTCTCTATACGCTCGGCGATCAACTGCAGGATCGCCTGCTGGGTATCGGTCAGGTCCATGGTTAGTAGTATTACTACTAACGATGCGGGCACGCAAGTGCCCGCAGAGGAAGAGCAGATAGAAGAAGGGTGGTCCACGCCCGACCGAAGCCGTCAGCAATGCTTGTAGCCACCGACCGTTGGTCGGTGACCGCGCGCAGCGCGGCAATGCCTGACGGCGCGGGCGTATGTCGCTTGCGGCCATCTCTCCGGCGTTTAGCCTCTGCCATCTCTTGGGTCAGGCATTCGTGGGGGCCGGATGAGGGGCAGCCACGCATGGCGTGGCTCTACCGGTGGAAGCGGTGACGGACCGGAGCAGACACGCATGGCGTGGCTCTACCCGTGGCAGCGGTGACGGGCCGGTCAGGAAGGAGCGTCCGACCAACGGTCGGACCTACACGGGATCCCCCGCTTGAGCGGGAGATTCCGGGGATCCTTCGGATCCCAGCGGTAAGAACCCTACGGGTTCTTGCCGCTGCGCCAGATCGAAAACAGGATCCACACGCCACAGAAGCCGGCACCGATGAAGCCGGCCACACCTAGCGCGAGCAGCCAGCGGCTGGAGATGCCACCGACGCTGTGCATGACGATCGAGGAGCCGATGATCAGCGCGGCGGTCACGATGCCCATCACCAGCCGGTTGGCGGCGCGGTTGACCTGGTCGCCGAAGCCCTGCAGCGCGGTGGTTTCGATCTTGAGCTGGAGCCGGCCGCGGCGCGCCATCTGCAGCAGCCTACGCACGTCGCGCGGCAGGTCGCCGACCAGATCCATCACCCCGACCAGGCTGCGCTTGCCGCGCTTGAGCATCGCGCCGGGCGAGTAGCGCTGCCACATCACCCGCTCCAGATACGGACGCGCGGCACTGGCCATGTCGAACTGCGGGTCGAGCTGGCGGCCCATGCCTTCCAGGGTGAGGAAGGTCTTGATCATCAGCGCCAGATCGGCCGGCAGGGTCAGCGCGTACTGGCGCAGCAGCTGGGTGATGTTGCCCAGCATCAGGCCCATGTGCAGGTCTTTCAGCGGCACCCCGCGGTACTGGTCCACGAAGGTGCTGATGTCCTGCTGCAGCCGCGACTCGTCCACCTCCACGCCACCGGCCCAGTCCAGCAGCACGTCGGCCACCTGCTCCGGCTCCTGGGTGACCAGACCATGCAGGAGCTGGGCGACCTGGAAACGGCGCTGCTCGGAGATCGCCCCGACCATGCCGAAATCGATCACGCCGATGCGGCCGTCACGCAGGTAGATGATATTGCCGGGGTGCGGATCGGCGTGGAAGCAGCCGTCCTCCAGCACCATCTTCAGCACGATGCGCGCGCCGGTGCGGGCCAGCCGCACGCGGTCAAGACCGGCCGCATCGACACCGGTCAGATCACGGCCGGGAATGCCGTCGACGAAGTCCTGCACGTTGAGGCTTTCGCACGTCCACTGCCAGTGCACGTTGGGAATCAGGATGTCGTCGCGGCCCTGGAAGTTGCGCGCGATGCGCTCTGCGTTGCGGCATTCGGCGGCAAAATCCAACTCCCGACGCAGTGACACCTGGAACTGCTGTACCACCTCGGCCGGGCGGTAGCGCTGCATGTCGGGCAAGCGCGCTTCGACGATTTCAGCCAGCCGCGCCAGCAGCCGCAGGTCGGCTTCGATTACCTCGCGGATGCCCGGACGACGGATCTTCAGCACCACGGCGGTGCCGTCATGCAGCGTTGCGCGATGCGCCTGTGCCAGCGAGGCGGCGGCCATGGGCGTTTCATCGAGCCACGCGAACACCTCGGTCGCCGGTGCGCCCAGATCGCGTTCGAGCTGATCACGCACCTGTGCGTAGGGCAGCGCAGGCACGGCATTCTGCAGTTCGGAGAACTCGGCGATCCAATCCGGCGGGAAAAGATCCACACGGGTGGCCAGCACCTGGCCCAGTTTGACGAAGGTGGGGCCCAGGTCTTCCATCGCCCGGCGCACGCGCACCGGCGCGGTCATCCGCAGCATCTGCTGGGTGTCGTTCCAGTGCAGCAGCCGACCGGCACGCTCGAGCACATCGGCCAGGCCGATCCGGCGCACGAGGTCGCCGAAGCCATAGCGGATCAGGACCGACGCGATTTCCTGCAATCGCCCCAGGTCACGCACGGTACCCAGCGTTTCCCACATCGGCCCACTCTCCTGTCAGCACACCCGGTCAGGATGTCACAACAGCGGGAAGATTCCCGTCAGCGCCTGCTGCACGGTCTGCCGCCGTATGGCTTCGCGGTCGCCATCGAACTGGAACAGCTGCGCACGGGCATAGCCGCCCCGCCCCTTCCAGCCGATCCACACGCTGCCCACCGGCTTGTCCTCGCTGCCACCGCCCGGCCCGGCAATGCCGGTTACCGCCACGGCGATGCCGGCGCCGGAATTGATCAGCGCACCGGAGACCATTTCCAGCACGGTCTCGCGGCTGACCGCGCCGAACTGTTCCAGCGTCTGTGCGCGCACGCCGAGCAGGCGTTGTTTGGCTTCGTAGCTGTAGACCACCATGCCGCAATCGAAGAACGCCGAGGAGCCGGCGATATCCGTCATCGCCTTGGCGATCCAGCCGCCACTGCAGCTTTCGGCGGTCACCAGCTGCAGTGAGGCCTGCTGCAGGCGCTGGCCCACGTCACTGGCAAGGGCGCCCAGCTCGGCGTCGGAAGGAACGGTCATGGGGAATCCTGGATCAACGGGGGGACGAACGCCCCCCTGTTTTAGCCGAAATCGTGGCTGATGTCGTGTATTGCCGGCACACCCCTCACCACTCCGGAAGCTTCTCCGGCAGCATCGCGCGGATCGGTTCCCCGCCCTCGCCGGCCGCCAGCTTCTCGGCCTCGGCGATCGGGATCTCGACCTGCAGCAGCCAGCCGTCTTCGTCGGTGGCTTCACTGCGCACGACCTCCAGCTGATGCAGGCGCGAACGCAGGCGACCGGCACTCGGCGGCAGCCGCAGCTCGCCACTGACGTGCTGCAGTCCCAGGCGCTTGCCCAGGACGGACTGCAGCAGCGGCAGGCCGACATTGTCGCGGGCGGAAATCCAGACCCGCTCGCGGCGCGCGCTGTCCGGGATGCCGTCCTGGCCATCGTGACGTACTTCGGCCCCGTCGATGCGGTCGATCTTGTTGAACACCAGCAACTGCGGCAGATCACCCGCGCCGATGGCGGTCAGCACTTCATCCACCTGTGCGATGCGCTCCTCACGGTGCGGATCGGCAGCATCGACCAGATGCAGCAGGAAGTCCGCTTCGCGGGCTTCGGACAACGTCGAACGGAACGCGGCCACCAGATCATGCGGCAGGTCGCGGACGAAGCCGACGGTGTCAGCGAGCACGACGCTGCCGCCCGGCAGTGCGATGCGGCGCACGGTCGGGTCCAGCGTGGCGAACAACTGGTCCGCGGCATAGGCCTCGGCGCCGGTCAACGCATTGAACAGCGTCGACTTGCCGGCGTTGGTATAGCCCACCAGCGCCACGCGTGGCAGCTCGCTGCGCAGGCGGGCACGGCGCATCTGGGTGCGCTGCACTTCCACCTTTTCCAGCTTCTTCTGCAGCTGCTCGACCCGCTTCTGCAGCAGGCGGCGATCGGTTTCCAGCTGGGTTTCACCCGGGCCGCGCAGGCCGATGGAACCGCCGCGCTGGCGCTCCAGATGGGTCCAGCCGCGGATCAGCCGCGTGGACATGTGGCGCAGCTGCGCCAGCTCCACCTGCAGCTTGCCTTCGTGGCTGCGCGCACGCTGGGCGAAGATGTCCAGGATCAGCCCGGTACGGTCGATCACGCGCCGCTCCAGGAACCGCTCCAGGTTGCGCTCCTGCCCCGGCGACAGCGCGTGGTTGACCAGGATGAGGTCGGCGCCGGTGGCATCGGCCGCCGCCTTGACCTCATCCAGCTTGCCGCTGCCGATCAGGATCGACGGATTGGGCCGATCGATGCGCGCGGTCAGCGTGGCCGCGATGCTGGCCCCGGCGGAGCGGGCCAGATCGGTGAACTCTTCAAGCACGTCATCTTCGAGCCGGCCGGCATGCGGCTGGATCAGGAGTGCGTGTTCGCCTCGCTTGGAACGGTCAAACACGCAGTTCTCCAGAATTTTTCACGCAGTCACTCAACGTCGTCATCACCTTGGACGCCATCGGCGCCATCATTGGATTGCACATAACCACCTCCGGGCCCGACCTTCACGTTGCGCGCCGGCACCACGGTCGAGATAGCGTGCTTGTACACCATCTGGCTCACCGTATTACGCAGCAGCACCACGAACTGGTCGAACGATTCAATCGTTCCCTGCAGCTTGATGCCATTGACCAGATACACCGACACCGGCACACGTTCGCGCCGAAGTGCATTCAGAAACGGATCCTGCAGCGATTGCCCCTTGGACATTGCACACTCCTCATTATTGTTTTTATGGTTTTCCGGCAGTTGCCACGGCCCCCGCCGCCCGCCGGAACCCTTGATGGTACACGGGGTGGGCGGGTGAAGGCGTGGACTCAGCGTGCGACGAAGGTCGACACCGCATCCGCCAGGGAAGCCCTGTCTAGATGGGGATCGAACCAGCGCGCATCAAGCTCCCCGCGCAGCCAGGTCAGCTGGCGCTTGGCGAGCTGGCGGGTGGCCTGGATGCCGCGCTCACGGAAGGCCTCGGCCGTGCCCTGCCCGTCCAGATACTCCCAGGCCTGCCGGTAACCCACCGCCCGCACGGCCGGCAGATCCAGCGGCGCGGCCACCTCGGCCATCGCCGGCAGGGCCCGCAGCGTGCGGACTTCGTCAAGGAACCCGTGGGCCAGCATCGTGTCGAAACGGGTTTCGATGCGCTGGTGCAGCACCGTGCGCTCGCGCGGCGCGAGGATCACTTTGAGCGCCCGTACCGGCAGCCGGTCCACGCCGGGCAGCTTCTGCCATTCGCTGATCGGGGTGCCGGTCAGCCGATGGACTTCCAGCGCCCGCTGGATGCGCTGCGGGTCGGTTCCGTGAATGCGCTTCGCCGCTGCCGGATCGATGCCGGCCAGTTGGGCATGCATCGCCGCCCAGCCCTGCTCGGCCGCCTCGGCGGCAATCCGTGCGCGCACCGCCGGATCGGCTTCGGGCATCGGCGACAGGCCCTGCAGCAGGGCGCGGAAATACAACCCGGTACCACCGGCCAGAATGGGCGTGCGACCGCGCGCGATGATGCCGCGCACAGCCCGTGCCGCGTCGCTGGCGAACTCCGCCGCCGAATAGGTCTGCCACGGGTCGCGCACATCGAGCAGATGGTGCGGCGCCTGCGCGCGCTCGGCCGCATCGGGCTTGGCCGAGCCGATATCCAGCCCGCGGTAGACCAGGGCCGAATCGACGCTGACGATTTCGCCGTCGAGCTGCTGGGCCAGCGCGATCGCGGTGGCGGTCTTGCCCGAGGCGGTCGGGCCCATCACCGCGATCGCCAGCGGGCGCTGATCGACGGCCATCAGTCCTCGTCCGGCCAGCGCGGCATCGCCGGGGCCGCCGACACCCGCGGCATCGGCACGGCATCGACCGCGGCCCACACCTTCAAGGCGTCGACCGTGGCGGCGACATCGTGCACGCGCAGCAACATCGCACCACGCTGTGCGGCGATCAGGTGCGCGGCGACGGAACCCGCCACGCGATCGCGCGGCTGCTCACGGCCGGTCAGTTCACCGATGCTGCGCTTGCGCGACAGGCCGGCCAGCATCGGCACGCCCAGCTCGAGGAAGCGGTCCGAGCGTGCGAGCAGGATCATGTTGTGTTCGGTGGTCTTGCCGAACCCGAAGCCCAGATCGATGATCAGGTGCTTCTTGGCAACGCCGGCCATCTCGGCCTGGAACATGCGCTCGGTGAGGAAGCGATGCACCTCGGCGACCACGTCATCGTAGTGCGGGGTGTCCTGCATGCTGCCGGGCTCGCCCTGCATGTGCATCAGCACCACCGGCACGCCGAGGTCGGCAGCGGCGTCCAGCGCACCGGGCCGGCGCAGCGCCTGGATGTCATTGATCAGGCCGGCACCGGCGGCGACAGCGGCACGCATCACCTCGGGCTTGAAGGTGTCGATGCTGATCGGCACGGTGGTTTCGCGTGCCAGGCGCTCGATCACCGGGATGACCCGGCGCAGTTCTTCGTCCAGCGGCACCGGCGCACTGCCAGGCCGGGTCGACTCGCCGCCGATGTCGAGCAGGTCGGCACCCTCGGCTACCAGCTGCAGGCCGTGTGCGACCGCGGCCTCGACGCTGTCGTGGTCACCGCCGTCGGAGAACGAATCCGGGGTGACATTGACGATGCCCATGACCCGCGGGCGATCCAGCCGCAGCAGGCGGCCGCCGCAATCGAGCTGGGGGGAGATATCGAACATGGGCAGATCCACGAAGTACGCCAGCGCGTAGTTTACGCTGGCGCACCGGACCGGCCGTCAGAGGTCGCCGAGGCGGGCCCCATCGACCGGCTTGGCCAGCCAGATCGCCAGATCGTTGCCGATCGCGTTGACGGTGCGTTCAAGCACGTCGCAGGAGCCCTTGAAGCCGGCAAACGCGCCACCGCGCGACACGCGGCGTGCGGTGACCGTGGCCACCTGCTGGCCGTTCTCGAACAGCACGCCGCGCACGGCGGCCGACTTGAAGTGGCCGGTGAACGCATTGCCTGCGCTCTGCGCCTCCACCAGCTCCAGCTTCAACGCGTGTCCACTGCCGGTGTTCACCGGATCACTGCCGAAGACGATGGTGTTGCCATGGGCCGGGGCGCTCTTGCCCAGCGCGGTCGCCAGCTGCGCGCCCATCCGGCACTCGGCCTTGATGTTCTCGGCGATGATCGCCGATTCATTGAACGGCACTGGATCCTGCACGTGGATCTCGGCCGCCATGACCGGCGTGGCACAGCACAGCAGCGCAGCAACGGCTGCGCGCATCGAATGACGCATGAAAATCCCCCTGGAAAGTGTGGCGGCCGATCCCCCGGCCATGCCCCACCGCAGCATGCGGCGCGGGCAAGCGCATCGTGCCCATTGCCGGCCGCGCGCGCAAGCACTCAGCGCTGGCGGCGCTTGCGCTCCACGTAGACGGTCTTGGCGATGCTCATCAGCACGCCGACCGCGATGCCGATGCCGGCGCCGAGCAGGAAGTTGTCGCGGGTCAGGCCGATGGCCACGCCAACGATCGTGGCGATCACCATTTCGGTGGTGTGCGAGACCGGCGGCGGTGGGGGTGCGGACATGGCGACTCCAGAACAGGAACGAAAACGGAGCGTCATTATGACCTGCCGGAAACGACGAAGGCCGGGTTTCCCCGGCCTTCGTCACTTACGTGGGCAACACTCAGATCTGCTCGGCGGGACCGGCGATCGGCGACACGGGACGGGCATCGCCGCCCTTGTCGTTGTTGTTGCCGCCATCCTTGTTGCTGGCGGACTTGTCCCAGCCCATCGGCGGCGGCGGATCGCGGCCTTCCATCACGGCGTTGATCTGCGGCGCATCGATGGTCTCGTACTGCAGCAGCAGCTGGGACATCGTGTGCAGCTTGTCCAGGTTGGCGGTCAGCAGCTCGGTGGTACGGGCATAGGCCTTGTCCAGGATGCTGCGGACCACTTCATCGATGCGGCGGGCAGTGTCGTCGGACACGCTCTTGTGCTGCGTCACCGAACGACCGAGGAACACTTCATCGTCCTCTTCGCCGTAGGCGATCGGGCCGAGCTCGTCGGACAGGCCCCACTTGGTGACCATGTTGCGGGCCATCTTGGTGGCGCGCTCAATGTCGTTGGAGGCACCCGTGGTGACCTTGTCGGTGCCGAAGATCAGCTCTTCGGCAACACGGCCGCCGTACAGCGAGCACAGCTGCGATTCGATCGCCACGCGGTTCATCGAGTACTTGTCGCCTTCCGGCAGGTACATCGTCACGCCCAGCGCACGGCCGCGCGGAATGATGGTGACCTTGTAGACCGGATCGTGCTCGGGCACCAGGCGACCGACGATGGCGTGACCGGCTTCGTGATACGCGGTGAGCGTCTTTTCTTCTTCGCTCATCGCCATCGAACGGCGCTCGGCACCCATCAGGATCTTGTCGCGGGCACGATCGAAGTGGTCCATGCGGACTTCCTTCTCACCGCCACGCGCCGCGAACAGCGCCGCTTCGTTGGCCAGGTTGGCCAGGTCCGCACCGGAGAAACCCGGGGTACCGCGCGCGATCACCATCGGCTCGACATCGTCGGCCAGCGGCAGCTTGCGCATGTGCACCTTGAGGATCTGCTCGCGGCCCTTGACGTCCGGCAGGCCGACCACGACCTGGCGGTCGAAACGGCCCGGGCGCAGCAGCGCCGGATCGAGCACGTCCGGACGGTTGGTCGCAGCGATGACGATCACGCCCTCGCCTCCCTCGAAACCATCCATTTCGACCAGCAGCTGGTTCAGGGTCTGCTCGCGCTCGTCATGACCGCCGCCGAGACCGGCGCCACGGTGGCGACCGACGGCGTCGATTTCATCGATGAAGATGATGCACGGCGCCTGCTTCTTGGCCTGCTCGAACATGTCGCGCACGCGGCTTGCGCCAACGCCGACGAACATTTCCACGAAGTCCGAACCGGAGATCGAGAAGAACGGGACCTTGGCTTCACCGGCGATCGCACGGGCCAGCAGGGTCTTGCCGGTACCCGGCGGGCCGACCATCAGCACACCGCGGGGGATCTTGCCGCCCAGCTTGGTGAACTTGGTCGGATCGCGCAGGAAGTCGACCAGCTCGCCGACTTCTTCCTTGGCTTCGTCGCAGCCGGCGACGTCGGCGAAGGTGACCTTGATCTGGTCCTCGCCCTGCAGCTTGGCGCGCGACTTGCCGAAGGACATCGCGCCCTTGGCACCGCCGCCACCGCCCTGCATCTGGCGCATGATGAAGATCCAGAAGCCGATGATCAGGATCACCGGGAGGAAGTTCATCAGGATCGCACCCAGCGAGATGCCGCTGGAAGGCGGCGCCTGCTCGAATTCCACTTTCTTGCCGCGCAGCACATTGATCAGGTCGCGATCGTAGGGCGCGGTGATGGTGCTGGTCTGGCCGCTGCGGGTGGTGTAGGTCACATCATTGGCACCGCCGCGCATTTCGCCCAGCACTACTTTCTGGATGTTGCCGCTGTCCACCTGGTCCAGGAACTGCGAGTACGTCGCCCCCTGCGCGCCGGCTCCGCTGCTCTTTGGCGAGAAGCTCTGGAAGACCACCATCAGCACGACGGCGACGACCACCCATAGCAGGAGGTTCTTGGTCAAGTCGTTCATCCTCATTGGCTCCGGTGTTCCTCTAATTCCTGACGCGATTCGTATGGTTGAGCTTACTTGATCTGCGCGCGTTTTCCCTGCCCCAAGGCGTACACCTCGGGCGAGCGCTTGCGGGACGCTTCAGGCTTGCGGATCACCACTTTGTCGTACCGGCGGCGCATTTCGCGCACGTAGTCGTCAAAGCCCACGCCCTGGAACAGCTTGATCAGGAACGCGCCACCGGGCTTGAGATGGTTGTCGGCAAAATCCAACGCCAACTCCGCCAGGTGCATCATCCGCGGTTGGTCCACCGCGTCCATTCCACTCTTATTGGGGGCCATATCCGAGAGCACAAGGTCTACCGGCTGATCCCCCACCATGGCTTCGAACTCCGATAGGACGGCTTGCTCCCTGAAGTCACCGTGAAGGAACTCCACGCCGGCCAGCGGCGGCATCTCCAGGATGTCCAGGGCCAGCACCCGGCCGGTATCCCCGATCTGGCGGCGGACCTGCTGGGACCAGCCGCCCGGGGCGGCGCCCAGGTCGACCACGACCATGTGCGGCTTCAGCAGCCGATCACGCTGCAGCAACTCCTCCAGCTTGTAGGCCGCGCGCGAGCGCATGCCCTCGGCCTGGGCCTTCTTCACGAAGGGGTCGGCGAAGTGCTCTTTCAACCAGCGTTGACTGCTTTTGCTACGGGTTGCCATTGAGATGCGGGTCGGATGGGGAGGTCATGATACCCTGATCGCCCCAGTTAACCGCTTGTTCCTGAATGGCTATCGCCCTGACTTCTTCCCAAACCCGTTTCCTCCGCGGCCACGCGCATGATCTGAAAGCCCTGCTCCAGATCGGCGGCAAGGGGGTGACACCGGCCTTCCTGGCTGAACTGGAAGAGGTGCTGGAGCGCCACGAGCTGATCAAGGTCAAGGTTGCCGCCGAAGACCGCGACGCCCGTGACGCCCTGATCGCCGAGCTGGTCAGTGCCAGCGAGAGCGCGCTGGTGCAGCGTATCGGCCACGTGGCCGTGCTGTACCGCCCGAGCAAGGAACAGCGCCAGATCGTCCTGCCGCGCGGCTGATCCCGGAACGCCCATGCAGCTGAGCCACGAAATCCCCGACTACGCCTACGCCCTGCGTGCCGCCGATGGCCGCAGCGCGAAGGTGAATGACCGGACCCTGGCCGCCAGTTTCATCCTGGCCCCGGACACGCTGATCGAAGCCTGGCCGGTGGCCGATATCGCCCAGCTGACCCCGGAAGACCTGCAGCCGGTGCTGGCGCTGAATCCGGCGCTGGTGGTGCTGGGCACGGGCGACACCCAGGTGTTCCCGCCGGCGGCGGTCATGGCCGCGTGCCTGACCCGCGGGATCGGCCTGGAAGTAATGAACAACCCGGCGGCCGCGCGGACCTTCAACATCCTCGCCAGCGAGGGTCGCAAGGTGGCGGCGGCGTTCATCCTGAAGGGGTGAGATCCGGATTTCCGTTCAGAAAAGGCCGCCCTTGAGGCGGCCTTTTTCGTTCTTACTTCGGCGGCAGGTACAGCAGCGGGTCGACCGGCTTGCCGTTGTAGCGGATCTCGAAGTGCAGCATGTCGCGTGCGGCGCCGGTGCGGCCCATCTCCGCGATCTGCTCGCCGGCCTTCACGCTCTGGCCTTCATTGACCAGGCGCTTGCGGTTGTGGCCATACGCCGACAACCACTGGTCGCTGTGCTTGATGATGATCAACTCACCGAAACCGACCAGGCCGGCACCGGAATACACCACCACGCCAGCGGCCGTCGCGCGCACCGGCTGGCCACTGGTGCCGGCGATGTCCACGCCCTGCTTGGTCGCCTCACCGGCGACGAAACGGCCGACGATCGCGCCGTCCGCGGGCCAGCGCCAGCTGATGTTGCTCTTGATCGCCGTGGTCGGCGACGGGGTTGCGGCCGGCGCGGTGCTGCCCGGGCGCGGCGCGGTGACCACGGTGGTCGGCGCGCGGGCCGGGCTGCCACCACTGCCGCCCGGGAACAGCCGCAGCGACTGCCCCGGATAGATCGTGTACGGCTCGGCCAGCCCGTTCCACGCGGCCAGATCGCGCGGGGTGATGTTGTGGATGCGCGCGAGTGCATACAACGTGTCGCCACGACGGACGACAGCGGTCTGGCCGGGCTTGGCCACCGAGGTCTGCGGGGTGCTGTGGGCCACACTGCCGCCCGAGCCCGAAGGCCGCACCACGGTGGCGGTGCCACAGGCGCTCAGCGCCGACACCACCAGCAGCAGCGCGCCGGTGCGCACTCCCTTGCTCAAACGATCAGCACTCATGCGAACTTCGCTCTCCATACAAGCCAGGCCACCAGCACGACCACCAGCGCGGTCGCGATCCAGCCCAGCGGTTCAATCCAACGGCGCAGCGCAGCTTCCGCGCGCGGCCCGCCAATACGAATGACCGCCGCCAGCACGTACACGCGCTTGCCACGGCCGATCAACATGCTCAGGAAATACTGCGGCAACGGCACGCCGACGATACCCGATGCCCATGTGAAGACCTTCATCGGGATCGGCATGAAGCCGCCCAGCACCAGGAAGGTGAACACCGCCCACGGCGACTCGGCCATTTTGGCCTGCACGATGGCGATGCCGCCTTCGATGCTGCCCAGCATGCCCAGCGCGGCAAATACCGGCTTGAGCGCTTCGAAGGCGAAATGGCCCAGCGCATAACCCACCAGCGCACCGGCCATCGAGCCGGTCAGACTGAGGGTGGCGAACCACCAGCCGCGTTTGGGCTGGGCAACGCACATCGGCGCCAGCATCACCTCGGGCATTACCGGGAAGATGATCGCCTCGATGAAACTCAAGACGGTGAGATAGGTCGGGGCGCGCTCGTGCGCGGCCCACTTCATTGCCCGCTCGTACAGCGGACCAAAAATCTTCATGACGCAACGCTCCTTGGAATCAGTCCAGCATGCCAGACAGCAACGGCACGAACGTGACCGGTGCCAATACCTGCTGTTCAACACTGCCGTCTTCGCGACGGGTCAACTGGATCAGCGACTGCGCCCCGGGGCCACCGACCGGGGCGACCAGGCGGCCGCCGACGGCGAGCTGTTCGACCAGCGCATCGACCAGCGCCGGTGCGGCCGCGGTCACCACGATCGCATCGTAAGGACCGTGCTCGGCCCAGCCGACACGCCCATCGTCATGCTTGCTGCGGATGTTCATGCCCAACGCGCGGAAGCGCTTGCGCGCCTGGCGCAGCAGATCGCCGATGCGCTCGACCGTGTAGACCTCCAGCCCGATCGCGCCCAGCACGGCGGCCTGGTAACCCGAGCCGGTGCCCACTTCCAGCACCGTCTTCGGCGCGGACTGCAGCACTGCTTCGGTCATGCGCGCCACCACCCACGGTTGCGAAATGGTCTGGCCGTGGCCGATCGGCAGCGCGGTGTCTTCATAAGCGCGCGAGGCCAGCGCTTCATCGATGAACAGATGACGCGGCACCACACGGATCGCATTGAGGGTGGCTTCGTCGGTGATGCCGGCGTCGCGCAGGCGGTCGACCAGACGATCGCGGACACGCTGGGAGGTCATGCCGATACCGACCGCTTCGGGCTGCAGGCGCAGGCGTGGGCTCATGCCGGTCGATCCAGTGCGGCGGTCAGCCCCCCGACCCAGCTGGCCACCTTCTCCAGCGCCTGGTAGCGGGTGAGGTCGACCTGGATCGGGGTGATCGAGATGTAGCCGTTGCGCACGGCATGGAAATCCGTGCCGGGGCCCGAATCCTGCTCGCGCCCGGCAGGGCCTATCCAGAACACCTGGTTGCCGCGCGGGTCGCGCTGGGCGATGCAGCCTTCGGCGCGATGCCGGTTGCCCAGGCGGGTCACTTCAAAACCACGCACCTCGCTCCACGGCAGGTCCGGCACGTTGACGTTGAGGATGGTGTCGGCGGGCAGCGGATCGGCTTTGAGGCGGGTCACGATCTCGACCGCGGCGCGCGCGGCGGTCTCGAAATGGCGCGGCTCGTGGTTGTGCGTCACCAGTGACATGGCCACCGCCGGCAGCCCGAGGAAACGCCCCTCCATCGCCGCCGAAACGGTGCCGGAATAGATGACGTCGTCGCCGAGGTTGGCCGCATTGTTGATGCCCGACACCACCATGTCCGGCTCGTACTCGAGCATGCCGGTCAAGGCCAGATGCACGCAGTCGGTGGGCGTGCCGGCCACCGAGCAGGTGTAGTGGTCGATGCGCTTCATGCGGATCGGCAGGTCCAGAGTCAGCGAATTGCTGGCACCGGACCGATCACGATCCGGCGCGACCACGGTCACTTCATGACCAGCGTCACGCAATACCGTGGCGAGCATCTTGATGCCCGGCGCATCGACACCGTCGTCGTTGCTGACCAGAATCCGCATCTGCGATTTAACCGCTTGATTTTTCAAGACTTCGATTCCATCACTTCCCACTGTTGGCGGCGGTGGCCCTGCCCCTTCCGGGGAATGACGACCGCGCAAGTGCGTCAGCTATTGTGCCGCAAGCGGACAGATCGTCCTACCCCGATAACGGTAGGCATCGCCCCTCCTGCCCATTAGGCTGTACGCATGTCACATCCTGAAGACGAAGATCCCGCTGCCCTGTTCCGGGCCGCAATCGGCGAGGTCACGCCCCTGCGCAAGGTGGTCACCCCGCCGCCGGCCACGCCGCGGCCGAAGCCGCGCGCGCGGATGGCCGAGCAGGATGAACAGGAGGCGCGCGGGGAGTTCGCCCGGCTGCTGCGCGACAGCAGCCCTCTGGAGGCTGGCGATACGGCGAGCTACCGGCGTGAGAATCTGCCGCCGCGGATGTTCCAGCGGCTCAAGCGCGGCCAGTATTCCGTGCAGGACGAACTGGACCTGCATGGTGCAACCGTGGCCCAGGCCGAGGCGCTGGTCCGGCAGTTCCTGGTGGAAGCGCATGCCCATGAGTACGGTTGCGTGCGCATCATCCACGGCAAGGGGCTGCAGTCCGATGGCGGCGCACCGGTGTTGAAGAATCTGGTCGATCGCTTGCTGCGCCTGCGCAACGATGTGCTGGCGTTTCATTCCGCGCCCGCCGGCCAAGGCGGGACGGGCGCGGTGCTGGTGCTGCTGGCGAACCGGTAGCGCCACCCGCACACCCGCATGGCGTGGCTCTATGCCTCCGGTGCGGCCTGGCTGGCGTCGTCCACCGGACCCAGCTCGTGCAGCACCGCCGTGGCATAGCAGCCCGGCGGCAGCGCGAAGCTCAGTTCCAGCACGTCCGGGGCCAGCCACTGGTGCTGCAGCATGGCCGGACGCAGACGCAGCGCGCGCCGTTCCTGCTTCAGGCGGGCGCTTTCCAGGCCGGCACGCAGTGCAAGCGACTGTTCATCGGCGACGGCGCCCAGCTCCAGCTCCGCGGCGGCACCGGTGCTGCGCAGCTCACCCTCGCCCCACAACGGGCCGCTGGGGTGGATGTCGAAGCGACCGAGGCGATCGGCCAGCAGATCGGTCCACGGCTCCGGGCCGAAGACACTGCGGCTGCCATCGAGCATCCAGACCTCGCCGTCCAGCGGGGTGTCCCAGTTGCCCTGCTCCACGCGCGCCGCCAGCACCTGGTTGAACAGTGCAGAGCGCGCGGCCGAGAGCAGCAGCGAGCGCTGATCGGGCCGCATGCGGCGGCCACCGAACATCGCCAGTGCGGCCGGTACGTTGCCACCATCGCGACCGAAGCGCTGCTCACCGAACCAGTTCGGCAGGCCGCGCGAGGCGATATGGGACAGGCGCTCTTCGATGGCCGCGGCATCGCCGCGCACATCGCGCAGCACCAGCTTGAAGCGGTTGCCAGCCAGCGCACCGCGCTGCAGCTTGCGGTTGTGCCAGGTCGACTCGACCACCTCGATCTCATCCGAGGCCAGCAGCGCCGGATCCGGCGCCACGCGCTTGGGCAGGTGCACGCTGAAGCGCTGCGTGGTGACCGCGTGGCGATCCTTCATGCCCGCGTAGCTGACCGCCATGTCCGGCAGGCCGGCCCACTTGGCCAGCACCTTGGCCACGTGCACCGTGTTCGCCCCGCGCTTGCGGATCGTCAACAGCAGGTGCTCGCCCTCGCCGCTCGGCTCGAACGCCGGCAGTTCGTCGACCTGGAAATCCTCGGGCGTGGTGCGGATCTTCGCGCTGAGCAGCGGCGCACCGAACGCCAGCGGCAACGGGATCACAGGGCCACCAACAGCACGCTGGCCTGGGCGGCGATGCCCTCGCTGCGGCCGGTGAAGCCCAGCTTCTCGGACGTGGTGGCCTTCACGCTCACGCAGTCCAACGCAATGCCGAGCACGCCAGCGATGCGCTCACGCATGGCCAGCGCGTGCGGACCGACCTTGGGCCGCTCGCAGATCACGGTGATGTCGGTATTGCCGACCTGCCAGCCGCGCTCGCGCAGCAGCCCGTTGCAATGATCCAGCAGGTGCGCGCTGTCCGCGCCCTTCCAGCGCATGTCGGTCGGCGGGAAATGCACGCCGATGTCGCCCAGTGCCAGCGCACCGAGCATCGCATCGCACAGCGCATGCAGGATCACATCGCCGTCGCTGTGCGCAAGCACGCCGCAGCTGTGCGCGACGCGGATACCGCCGAGCATGATGTGGTCGCCCTCGCCGAAGGCATGGACGTCGTAGCCCTGTCCGATGCGGAAGGGAGGAAACTGGGGCGTGGTCATTGCAAGAACCTGCGGTTGGGTGCGGTGCGTGCGGACGTCAGGGGTCGCGACGCGACAACACGAATTCGAAACGGGACAGGTCAGCCGGGGTGGTGACCTTGAAGTTGTCTTCGCTGCCTTCCACCAGCAGCGGGCGCAGCCCCTGGCGCTCCATGGCCATGGCCTCGTCGGTGACCTCCACGCCGGCGTCGGCCGCCTCCTGCAGCGCGCGCGCCAACTGGTAGCGGCGGAACAGCTGCGGGGTCAGCGCACGCCACAGGCGTTCACGCGGCTCGGTGGCATCGATACCGCCGTCATCGCCGGCACGCTTGAGCGTGTCGCGCACGGGCGCGGCCAGGATCGCCCCGACCGGGTCGGCACGGCCGACTTCCAGCAGGCGACCGAGATCGGCAGCGGCCAGGTTCGGGCGTGCGGCGTCGTGCACCAGCACGAAATCATCGGCGCGCACGTCATCGGGCAACGCATGCAGGCCGGCCAGCACCGAGCCGGCGCGTGTCGTACCGCCGATGCAGGTCAGGATGGGTTTGTCCGCCAGTGACTGCCAGCCCGGCCAGTCGGCGTCGTTCTCGGCGACCACCACCATCACCCCGGCCACGACCGGGTGCGAGAGCAGCGCCTCGAGAGTATGGGCCAGCAACACGCGGTCGCCGGCCAGCAGATACTGCTTGGGCGTGGGCCCGCCGAAGCGGGTGCCACGGCCAGCAGCAGGCACCACCGCCCAGATGCCCGCCATCAGGGCACATCCTGGTGTGGCGCATCCGCATCGGTGACGGCCGTCGGCGCACGCGGCGGCGGTACCGGCGCGTCTTCGACCACGCGGTAGAACTTCTCGCCGGGCTTGATCATGCCCAGCTCGCTGCGCGCGCGTTCTTCGATGGCGGCCTCGCCTTCCTTGAGGTCCTTGACCTCCGCAGCGAGCGCATCGTTGCGCTGCTGCAGGCCGGCGTTGTCCCGCTTCTGGTTCTCGACCTGGGCCTCGAGCATCATCACTTCGCCCGAGTTGCCCGGTCCAAACCAGAAGCGGTACTGCAGCCATGCGAGCAGCAGCGCGAGCACCAGCAGCAGCCAGCGCCAGTTGCGCATGGGATCAGCGCTTCAGCGACACGAACGCGTCACGACCGGCGTAACGCGCGCCGGCACCGAGGGCTTCCTCGATACGCAGCAGCTGGTTGTACTTGGCCACGCGATCGCTGCGGCACAGCGAGCCGGTCTTGATCTGGGTGGCGGTGGTGGCCACAGCGATGTCGGCGATGGTGGTGTCTTCGGTTTCGCCCGAACGGTGCGAGACGATCGAGGCGTAGTTGGCCGCGTGCGCCATGGCGATCGCTTCCAGAGTCTCGGTCAGGGTGCCGATCTGGTTGACCTTGATCAGGATCGCGTTGGCGGTGCCGGACTCGATGCCTTCCTTGAAGATCTTCGGATTGGTGACGAACAGATCGTCGCCCACCAGCTGCACCTTGTTGCCGATGCGGTCGGTCAGCAGCTTCCAGCCGGCCCAGTCGTTCTCGGCCAGGCCGTCTTCGATGGTCACGATCGGGTACTGCGCGGCCCAGTCGGCCAGGAAGTCGACGAACTGCTCGGAGGTCAGGCGCTTGTTCTCGCCGACCAGGTTGTACTTGCCGTTCTCGTAGAACTCGCTGGAGGCCACGTCCAGACCCAGCAGCACGTCTTCACCGGCGGTGTAGCCGGCCTTGCCGATGGCTTCCAGGATGGTGTCCAGTGCCTCGACGTTGCTGCGGAAGTCCGGCGCGAAGCCGCCTTCGTCGCCCACCGCCGTGCTCAGGCCATGGCCCTTGAGCACCGACTTGAGCGAATGGAAGATTTCGGTACCGGCACGCAGCGACTCGGAGAACGAGGTGAAGCCGACCGGCAGCACCATGAATTCCTGGAAATCGACGTTGTTGTCGGCATGCGCGCCGCCGTTGATGATGTTCATCATCGGCACCGGCAGGGTGACGTCGCGGCCGTTGGCCAGGTGCTGCCACAGCGCCTGCTTCTTCGAGGCGGCCACGGCGTGGGCATTGGCCAGCGAAACCCCCAGCAGCGCATTCGCGCCCAGGCGGCCCTTGTTCTCGGTGCCATCCAGATCGATCAGGCGGCGGTCGAGGCCCTGCTGGTCGGCGGCATCAAAGCCCTTCAGCGCGGTCGCGATGGTGGTGTTGACGTTGGACACGGCGTTGCGCACGCCCTTGCCCAGGTAACGGGTCTTGTCGCCGTCACGCAGCTCCACGGCTTCCTTGGTGCCGGTCGAGGCACCCGAGGGCACGGCGGCACGACCGAAGGAGCCGTCCTCGAGGATGACTTCGGCTTCCAGCGTGGGGTTGCCACGGCTGTCGAGGATTTCACGGGCGTGGATGCTGCGGATCGTGGTCATAGCGGGCCGGTTACCAGTCAGAGAGGGGAGGCGCCGCCAATGCAGCGCCGAAACAAACATGCCGCGTGATTATCCCTGCACACCCGTCACTTGCCAAATCGGCGTGGGCGCGGACAGCCTGCCAACCACACTGGAGTTGCTCGGAACCAGCGACGGGATCACCAACACCACCAGCAGCAACGCCAGCAATGCCAGCGCGACGCCGCCACCGGCCGGTTGCCGGCGCAGCCGGAACGCCAGCACGCTGGCGATCACACAGGACAGCGCGGCGGTGCCGGTCAGCGACAGCGTCACCAGCAGCATCGGCATCACCGAGCGCAATGCGTTGTCGCCATCGCCGGGCGAACCGACGCTGGCGAACATCAGCACGACCTGCAGGAACACCCCGCACCAGACCGCGATCGCCGCGCCCAGCGCGATCCAGCCCCAGGCCCAGCCACGCCAGCCGCGGCGCACCGCGGGTGACGCCGGAACGTCACCCATCATGCGAAGCGCGAGAACCCGTGCTTCTTGGTGACCGCGTCGAGCTCCATCAGGGTTTCCAGCAGCTCTTCCATGCGGTCCAGCGGCCATGCGTTGGGGCCATCGGACAGCGCCTTGGACGGATCCGGGTGGGTCTCGGCGAACAGGCCCGACACACCGACAGCGACCGCCGCACGCGCCAGCACCGGCACGAACTCGCGCTGGCCACCGGAGCTGTTGCCCTGCCCGCCCGGCAGCTGTACCGAATGGGTGGCATCGAACACGACCGGGCAGCCGGTATCGCGCATCACCGACAGCGAGCGCATGTCGCTGACCAGGTTGTTGTAGCCGAAGCTGGCACCGCGCTCGCAGACCATGATGTCCTGGTTGCCGGTGGCCTTGGCCTTCTCCACGACAGGCTTCATGTCCCACGGGGACAGGAACTGACCCTTCTTGATGTTCACCGGCTTGCCGGTCGCGCACACCTTGGTGATGAAGTCGGTCTGTCGCACCAGGAACGCCGGGGTCTGCAGCACGTCCACCACCGAGGCCACTTCGTCCATCGGGGTGTATTCGTGTACGTCGGTCAGCACCGGCACGCCGATCTGCTTCTTCACTTCGGCCAGGACCTTCAGGCCTTCTTCCATGCCCGGACCGCGGAAGGCGGTGCCCGAGGTGCGGTTGGCCTTGTCGAAGCTCGACTTGAAGATGAAGTTGATGCCGAGGCGATCGGTGATTTCCTTCAACTTGCCCGCCACGTCCAGCTGCAGCTGCATCGACTCGATCACACACGGGCCGGCGATCAGGAACAGGGGCTGGTCCAGCCCGACGTCGAATCCACACAGTTTCATGGCATTTCCTTGTTGTCCGGCGAACGCTGGCCAGGCCAGCCGCCGTGGGTGATTAATGAGGCGGCGATCAGGCCGCTGCGTCCTGCGCCAGCTTGCCACCGGCCTTGCGCTCGCGCGCGGCACGGATGAAGCCGATGAACAGCGGGTGGCCCTCGCGCGGCGTGGACAGGAACTCCGGGTGCGCCTGGCAGGCCAGGAACCACGGGTGCTGATCACGCGGCAGTTCGATGACTTCCACCAGAGTGTCATCCATCGATTTGCCGGCGATCACCAGGCCCGCATCTTCCAGCTGGGTGCGGTAGCGGTTGTTGAACTCGTAGCGGTGGCGGTGACGCTCGGAGACCACATCCTTGCCGTACAGCTCGCGGGCCAGCGTGCCCGGCTTCAGGCGCTGCTCCTGCAGGCCCAGGCGCATGGTGCCGCCCAGATCGCTCTTGTCGTCGCGCTTCTCGACATCGCCGGTGGCGGTGCGCCATTCGGTGATCAGGCCGATCACCGGGTTCGGCGACTGGCGATCGTTCTCGGTGCTGTTGGCGCCTTCCAGGCCGGCCACGTGGCGGGCGAAATCGACCACCGCGGCCTGCATGCCGTAGCAGATGCCGAAGTACGGCACATTCTGCTCACGGGCGAACTGCGAGCTCAGCACCTTGCCTTCGAAGCCACGATCGCCGAAGCCGCCCGGCACCAGGATGCCGTCAACGTCCTTGAGTGCGGCCAGGTCGCTGTCTTCCAGCTCCTGCGCTTCGAGCCACTTCAGGTTGACCTTGGTGCGCTGGCGCAGGCCGCCGTGCTTGAGCGCCTCGCCGACCGACTTGTAGGCGTCCTGGTGATCGACATACTTGCCGACCACCGCGATGGTGACCTCGTCCAGCGGGTGCAGCGTGGCATCCACCGCCGCTTCCCACTCGGCCAGATCGACCGGACCGGCCTTGTCGCCGAGCTTGAGCTGGTTGACGACGATGTCGTCCAGACCCTGCGCGTGCAGGCCCATCGGGATGCGGTACAGCACGTCCACGTCTGGCACGCTGATCACGGCGCGCTCGGAGACGTTGGTGAACTGGGCGATCTTGCGGCGCTCCGAATCTGGCACGACCTGCTCGGAACGGCACAGCAGCACGTCCGGCTGGATGCCGATCGAGCGCAGTTCCTTGACCGAGTGCTGGGTCGGCTTGGTCTTCAGTTCGCCAGCGGCGGCGATGTACGGCACCAGGGTCAGGTGCATGAACAGCGCCTTCTCCGGGCCGCGCTCGGTGCGTACCTGGCGGATCGCTTCCAGGAACGGCAGCGACTCGATGTCGCCCACGGTGCCGCCGATCTCCACCAGCGCCACGTCGAAGCCTTCGGTGGCCTCGTCCATGCAGCGGCGGATTTCATCGGTGATGTGCGGGATGACCTGCACGGTGGCGCCGAGGTAGTCGCCGCGGCGCTCCTTGCGGATCACGTTCTCGTAGATGCGGCCGGTGGTGACCGAGTTCTTGCGGCTCAGGCGGGTGCGCACGAAGCGCTCGTAATGGCCCAGGTCCAGGTCGGTCTCGGCGCCATCGTCGGTGACATAGACCTCACCGTGCTGGAACGGGCTCATGGTGCCCGGGTCGACGTTGATGTACGGATCGAGCTTCATCATCGTCACCCGCAGGCCGCGGGCCTCGAGGATGGCGGCAAGCGACGCCGCGGCAATGCCTTTGCCGAGCGAGGACACTACGCCGCCGGTTACGAAGATCAAGGGAGTCATGGCTGGGGGTGTCCTGTCAGGAAGGGGGAAACGGCGCCGGCGCGCGGGGCGACGGACGACGTAAAGGGGGAAATCGAAAGGATCCGACTGGCGGCGGCGTCTTCACGCGCCAGGACCGGGATCAGGGGGGATACGGTGCGGGAGTGGGTCAGCGACGTCGGGTCAGCCGTGCCGGCCGCTGTCTGGACCGTCACCTCCTGCCTACCCTGCTGGCGATCGCGCACGATCAGGCCAGTCCATTCGCTGATGGATGACACGCACTACTCCCGGAAAGCCATAGTTTACAGATTGACGGCCTCCAGCCCAAGGGGCGGATGACGGTCTTCACATAAAAAGAAGAGCCCCGGCGCGATACCGGGGCTCATGTTGGATACTTTTTCAGATCCCCAGGTCTCTCTGGTGGAGAGCCCCCTTGGAGTTCAAGGGGGCGCGCCGACAGGCGCGGGGATGTGGAGGAGAGGGTGAGCGGGGCCCACGGTTTGCCGCGCAAACCGTGGGGAAGCGTCAGCGCGAAGCGCTTATCGCTTCTTCCGCGCTTCTTCTTCCTCTTCCTTCTGCGGGGCCTGCTCGCCCTTGGCCTTCATTTCGGCCGTGGCGGCGGCGCGGCGTTTGGCCTTGGCATCCGCCTCAGCCTGTGCCTTGTCGGCCTGTTCGCCCTGCTGCGGCGTGGGCTGGCCCTGTCCGGCGTTCTGGGCCAGTGCCATGGGCACGGCCACGACGGCGGCGGCGATGGCAACGATGGTCAGCAACTTCTTCATGGGGTGCTCCTCGCGGTATGGCATGGAATGGGGCGCCGGAGGCTCCGGTTTCCCATCCAGCACAGTCTATCGCGCCCCGGTCGGCCGCCCCCTGAACGTGTGGCGTGCAAAAAACCCGTCCAGACCGCAAACTTCGCCGTCGCATTGCGCTTTATGAAGACAGATGAACGCCCGCTATAACGCCGCCGATATTGAAGTCCTGTCCGGCCTGGACCCGGTCAAGCGCCGCCCCGGCATGTACACCGACACCGCGCGCCCCAACCATCTGGCGCAGGAAGTCATCGACAATGCCGTCGACGAAGCCTTGGCCGGACACGCCCACACGGTCGACGTCACGCTGTTCAAGGACGGCAGCTGCGAAGTCAGCGATGACGGCCGTGGCATGCCCGTGGACATCCACCCCGAGGAGAAGATCCCCGGCGTCGAACTGATCCTGACCCGCCTTCACGCGGGCGGCAAGTTCAACAACAAGAACTACACTTTCTCCGGCGGCCTGCATGGCGTTGGCGTCAGCGTGGTCAACGCGTTGTCCACCCTGGTCGAAGTGCACATCAAGCGCGAGGGGAGCGAACACCGCATCACCTTCCGCAACGGCGACCGCGCCACCCCGCTGGAAGTGGTCGGCAGCGTCGGCAAGAAAAACACCGGTACCCGCGTGCGCTTCTGGGCCGACCCGAAGTACTTCGACACGCCCAAGTACAACCTGCGTGGGCTGCGCCACCTGCTGCGCGCCAAAGCCGTGCTGTGCCCGGGCCTGACCGTGAAGCTTCTCGATGAAGCCACCGGCGAGCAGGACACCTGGTACTACGAGGATGGCCTGAGCGATTACCTCAAGGCCGAACTCGGCGAGCGCGAGATGCTGCCGGCCGACCTGTTCGTGGGTCACCTCAAGAAAGAAAACGAGATCGTGGACTGGGCCCTGGCCTGGATCCCCGAGGGCGAACTGGTCCAGGAAAGCTACGTCAACCTGATCCCGACCGCCCAGCACGGCACCCACGCCAACGGCCTGCGCACCGGCCTGACCGAGGCGCTGCGCGAGTTCTGCGACTTCCGCAACCTGCTGCCGCGTGGCGTCAAGCTGGCCCCGGAAGATGTCTGGGACCGCGTGTCGTTCGTGCTGTCGCTGAAGATGACCGACCCGCAGTTCAGCGGCCAGACCAAGGAACGCCTGTCCTCGCGCCAGGCCGCCGGGTTCGTCGAAGGCGCCGCGCACGATGCCTTCAGCCTGCTGCTCAACCAGAACGTCGCATTGGGCGAGCAGATCGCGCAGCTGGCCATCGAGCGCGCCAGCGCGCGTTTGAAGACCGAAAAGCTGGTGACCCGCAAGAAGGTCACCCAGGGCCCCGCCCTGCCCGGCAAGCTGGCCGACTGCATCAGCCAGGACCTGTCGCGCACCGAGCTGTTCCTGGTCGAAGGCGACTCCGCAGGCGGCAGCGCCAAGCAGGCCCGTGACAAGGACTTCCAGGCGATCCTGCCGCTGCGCGGCAAGATCCTCAACACCTGGGAAGTGTCCTCGGGCAGCGTGCTGGCCTCCGAAGAAGTGCACAACCTGGCCATCGCGATCGGCTGCGACCCGGGCAAGGACGACATCGCCGGCCTGCGTTACGGCAAGGTCGTCATCCTGGCCGACGCCGACTCGGACGGCCTGCACATTGCGACCCTGCTGACCGCGCTGTTCCTCAAGCACTTCCCGGCGCTGGTCGATGCCGGCCACGTGTTCGTGGCGATGCCGCCACTGTTCCGTGTCGACGTGGGCAAGCAGGTGTTCTACGCGCTGGACGAGGAAGAGAAGCGCACGATGCTGGACAAGATCGAGCGCGAGAAGATCAAGGGCCAGATCAGCGTGACCCGCTTCAAGGGCCTGGGTGAAATGAATCCGCAGCAGCTGCGTGAGTCCACCATCCATCCCGATACGCGCCGCCTGGTGCAGCTGACCATCGATGACGGCGAGCAGACCCATTCGCTGATGGACATGCTGCTGGCCAAGAAGCGTGCGAGCGACCGCAAGGGCTGGCTGGAAAAGAAGGGCGATCTGGCTTCACTGGAGGTCTGATCGGCCGGTTGTGACACTGAAAAAACCCGCCTTCCGGCGGGTTTTTTCTTGGCGCGGGAACACGCCAGGCATGGATGCACGCGGTAGGAGCGGCTACCTTGGCCGCACCACGATCACGGGAACCCGCATGCCGTTCGACCCGCCCCTGCAGCTGGACAGCGAACGCCTGGTGCTGACCCCGATCTGCGCGACAGACGCCCAGGCGTTGTTTGCGATCCAGTCCGACCGTGCGGTAATGCGCTACTGGAACCATCCTGCGTGGACCGACCTGAAACAGGCCTACGTGCAGATCCTCGACGATCTGGCCGCGATCGATGCCGGCACGCAGCTCAAACTGGCGATCCGTGAACGTGCGGACGGGCCGCTGCTGGGGATCGTAGTGGTGTTCGCGATCGACGAAACGTCCAGGCGCGCGGAGATCGGGTATCACCTAGCCCCGTCGGCACAGGGCAAGGGCTACATGCACGAGGCGCTGTCACGGTTCGTGGCGTATCTGTTCGATGTGCTGCGCCTGCGGCGCCTGGAGGCGGAGATCGATCCGCGCAACGTGCCCTCGGCGAAGGTGCTGGAGCGGCTCGGCTTCCTGCGCGAGGGGCTGCTGCGCGAGCGCTGGCGGGTCGCCGGCGAGCTATCCGATTCTGCCGTGTATGGGCTGCTGGCACGGGAGTGGCAGGGGCCAGGAAGCGCAGCCTCGGGATGAGCGCCGCACGAAACACCGCTGGCCATCCCGGCCCATGCTTCCGCCTTGCTCCACGAAAAAGCCCGCCTTTCGGCGGGCTTTTCGATGTTCAACCGTGCGGACCGATCAGGCCCAGCCGAACATTTCGAACAGACGCAGGATCAGGTACGCACACCCGCCGGCAGCCGGGATGGTCAGGATCCACGCCCACACGATGCGCTCGATCACGCCGAAGCGCAGCGAGCGCGGGTTCTTGGCGAAGCCCACGCCCATGATCGCGGTGGAGATGCTGTGGGTGGTCGAGACCGGCATGCCGAAGTGCGCCGCCACGGTCAGGATCGTGGCCGAGCTCGTTTCCGCGGCGAAGCCGTGGATCGGATGCAGCTTGACCATCTTGTGGCCCAGGGTCTTGATGATCTTCCAGCCGCCCGAGGCGGTACCGGCGGCCATCACCACGGCGCAGGTCAGCACGATCCACATCGCGATGCCGTCACCGGCGCTCGCGTCCGGGTGCATGAAGGCCAGCCAGGACGGCAGGTCGTTCAGTGCACCGGTTGCCTCGGCACCGATCAGGGTCATGGCGATGATGCCCATGGTCTTCTGCGCATCGTTGTGGCCGTGGGCGAAGCCCATGTAGGCCGCCGACACGATCTGCGCCTTGCCGAAGAACGCATTGACGATGCGCGGGCGGGCCAGACGGCCCAGGAAGCCACCGATCTTCGCCATGCCCGCGATCATGCCCCACAGCAGCAGCATCACCGCGACGCCGAGCAGGAAGCCGGCGATCGGCGAGGTGATCATCGGCAGGAACACCTTCCACAGCAGGCCCTTGTTCTGGGCCCAGGTGCCGATGCGCTCGGACCAGATCAGGGCATCCCAGTTGTTGTGGGCGGCGGCCAGGCCGGCGCCGCACAGGCCGCCGATCAGGGCGTGCGAGGACGAGGAAGGCAGCCCCTTCCACCACGTGATCAGGTTCCAGATGATGCCGCCCAGCAGCGCGCACAGGATCACCTGCGGGGTCACATCGACCACGTTGGTGTTGAGCAGGCCCGAGGCGATGGTCAGCGCGACGGCGGTGCCGGTCAGCGCGCCGATCAAGTTCATGAACGCGGCGAGCATCACCGCCCAGCCGGGTGAGAGCACTTTGGTCGCCACCACGGTGGCGATGGAGTTGGCGGTGTCGTGGAAGCCGTTGATGAACTCGAAAACGAGCGCGGCCAGGATCACCACCAGGACAAGGGTCAGCATGCTGTGGCGTCCGTCAGCTGTTCTTCAACACGATCTGGTACGCCACCACGCCGGCCTCGCGGCAACGATCGATGGCCTTTTCCAGGATCTCGAAGAATTCCTTGAGCAGGAACATCTGCAGGCTGTCCAGGCGGCCGGAGTAGATGTCGCGGTACAGCTCGAGCATCAGGCGGTCGGCTTCGTTTTCCAGCGAACGCAGCTTCTCGTTGAGCGCGGTCATCCGGTCCAGGTTCATGTGGCGCAGGTCGTTGACCATCTCCACCACCACGCTGGCCGCCTGTTCCAGCATCGCCGCGCGCGGCGCGAAATCGATGTGTTCCAGATGCTGGGTGGCCAGCGAATAGCGATCGGCGAACTTCTCGATCTGCTTGGGAATCTTGTACAGCGCCGAGCCCAGCGCTTCGATGTCTTCGCGCTCGATCGGGGTCATGAAGCTGTCGACCAGCGCCTGGCTGATCTTGTCCGAGGCCGCGCGCTCGCGCAGGCGGGCCAGCTTGAAGGCGTCCAGCGCCGGCTGGCGGTCCGCTTCGCGCAGCATGGAGTGCAGCGCCTTGGAACTGTCCTGGGCGGCCTGGGCAGCCTCGTCCAGCAGGGTATAGAACTGTTTGCCGGAGCCAAAAATGGTCTGCAGAGAGAACATTGAGAAACCTATTCGCCGTCGAGGAAGGACGGCACCGGGCGGAATTATGACGGTTTGATGTCTGTTCCGGGTACTCCCCCCCTTCTTCACGCTGGGACGGCCCCGTCTGAACGACTCTGTTTGCACCCCTGCCCCGGCCTTTTGTTAAGATGCGCGGGCACCTTCGGGTGCACTCTATGGACGACGACCCTTACCCCCCGCCGCACCGCCGCGCTTACGCGCCCTCCGGTAGCCGACATCGCTTGAACACGCCCTCCCTGCCACCAACCGGGGAAGCCGCCCGTGTTTGAACTGATTATTGTCCTCGCCCTGATCCTGCTCAACGGCTTCTTCGCCATGTCCGAGATGTCGGTCATGACCTCGCGCAAGAGCCGCCTGAAGCAGATGGCAGGGTCCAGCAAGCGCGCCGAGCGCGCCCTGGCCCTGTCCGAGAAGCCGGAGAGCTTCCTGTCCACGGTCCAGATCGGCATCACCCTGATCGGCATCCTGACCGGTGTGTTCGGCGGTGAGGCGATCGGCCTGGCCATCGCCGAGTGGCTGCACGGCATCGTGCCGGCCTTCGCCTATTCCGCGGAAGTCGGCAAGGCGCTTGCGGTCGCTCTGATCACCTTCCTGACGCTGATCTTCGGCGAACTGGTCCCCAAACGCCTGGCGATCACCCGTTCGGAGGATATCGCCGGGCTGGTGGCGTGGCCGATGGGCTGGCTGTCACGTATCGCCTTCCCGGCGGTGTGGCTGCTCTCGCACAGCACCCGACTGGTGCTGCGCGTGCTGGGCCTGGGCAAGGACGAGGCCGCCTCGGTCACCGAAGAGGAAATCCGCATGCTGGTGGCCGAAAGCCACGAGGCCGGCGTGATCGATGCCCATGAGCGCGACATGATGAACCGCGTCATGCGCCTGGGCGACCGCACCGCCGACAGCCTGATGACCCCCCGCAACCGGATTGCGTGGCTGGATACGCAGGCCGATCCGGAGAAGAACATCGCGACCATGCGCGAGAACGAATTCTCGCGTTACCCGGTGTTCCGCGACAACGACCAGGACATCGTCGGCGTGCTGGAGGTCAAGAGCCTGGTGACGCGCCTGGTGCGCGACGACCATTCGCTGTTCCAGAACCTGCGCGAGCCGCTGTACGTCTCCGAGTCCACCCATGCGATGAAGCTGCTGGAGATTTTCCGCGAGGAACAGCAGTCGATGGCGCTGGTGGTGGACGAGTACGGCGAGATCCAGGGCCTGGTCACCATCAGCGACCTGATGGGCGCGGTGGTCGGCCGCCTGCAGTCGGTGGAGAACGTGGACGAGGACGCGCTGGTCGTGACCCGTGAGGACGGCTCGTTCCTGGTCGATGGCTCGCTCTCGATTGAAGACCTGCGCGAACTGATGGGCAACGCCGAGCTGCCCGATGCCGATGATGGCGACTACTACACGCTGGCCGGCATGTGCATCCACTATTTCGGCCGCATCCCGCATGCGGGCGAGTACTTCGATTGGGCCGGCTGGCGCATCGAGATCGTCGATCTCGACGGTGCCCGTGTCGACAAGCTGTTGCTGCGCACCCTGAGCGAAGACGAGACCGATGACATCACCGGCTGAGCCGACGCCGCCGGACCCGACGCGGCCCCAGTACCGCAATGAGGGTATCCGTACCCTGCTGGCGATGTTCGACCACGGTGACCCGGAGGAACGGCTGCTGCTGGGCCAGATCCTGCAGGATCTGCAACAGAGCGCGTTCGGTGTGTTCCTGTTCGTGGCGATCCTGCCGGCCTTCATCCCGATCCCCGGGCTGGGCGGCGCGGTCAGTGGACCGCTGGTGGTGCTGATCGGCGCGCAGATGCTGTGCGGCATGCGCCGGCCCTGGCTGCCCGGCTTCATCCGCAACCGCGGACCCAAGCGCGGCACCATGCATCGGTTCCTGGAGCGCATCGACCGTCCACTACGGCGGCTGGACCGCCTGCTCAAGCCGCGGATGCCCGGCCTGCTGGTACCGCTGCCCGCGCATGCGTTCAGCGGGCTGCTGCTGATCCTGATCGGCGTCCTGTTGTCGCTGCCGATCCCGCTCACCAACTATCTGTTCGGCTTCCAGCTGCTGCTGTTCGCGCTGGCATTGCTGGAACGCGATGGCGTGCTGATGCTGCTCAACTGGATCGGCGCGGTCGCTGCCATATTGTTCTTCGGCGTCAGTTCGGGGCAGCTGGTGGGCTATACGGTGGATCTGTTCCAGCGCTGGTTCTGAAGTACCGACCAACGGTCGGTACCTGCCGCTGAAGTACCGACCAACGGTCGGTACCTGCCGCTGAAGTACCGACCAACGGTCGGTACCTGCCGCTGAAGTACCGACCAACGGTCGGTACCTACCGAGCTACCGAGTCGGTCCTACGCGCCGGGTTTGAGATCCACCGTGCCGGTGTCGGACATGGCGCCCGGATCATCGGTCACCGCCGACAGCACGAAGTACAGTGCCTTGCCGAGCAGGCCACCGGGGCCATCCCAGTACTCGGCCGATTCGGCGCTGACATGGATCAGGCGCAGGTTCGGATCGTCCTTGCCGCCGGGGAAAAAGACCTTCATCGCCGGCGACCAGAGTTCATCGATCTTGGCGCGGTCATGGACCACACGCGCGGTGCCCGAGACGGACACATAGGTGTTGCCCGACGGCGAGGCATAGGCCACGTTGACGCGCGGGTTGGCGGTGATCTCCGCGATCTTCGGGCTGTCGGCCCCGGTGGCGAACCACAGGTCGCCATCGAATTCGACTTCCTGCGTACCCAGCGGACGGCTGAACAAGCGCCCGTCCGCGCCGACCGTGGTGAACATCGCGATGTCCACATCGCGGATCAGTTCAGCCAGTTGTTTGATGTGCTGCTGGCGATCGAGTTCGGCCATGAGGTGGCTCCTGTAAGGGGAGCCCCATCACAGCCGATCGGCAGCTACGGCGACGTGAACCGCGCGGTCACACTTTCTTCGCACGCCGCGCCGCTGTCACACCTGCAGTGCGCGCCAAGCCTGCATTGCCAGCCCGAACGAACGTTTGCGCGCGGCGTGATCGTAGATGTTGGCGGTGACCAGCACTTCATCCGGCTTGTGTCGTGCCACGAACGCGGCGAGGCCTTCCTGCACCTGCTGCACGTCACCGACCACCGCACAGGCCAGCGCGCTCTGGACGCCGGCCTTTTCGTGCGGCTGCCAGAACGCTTCGATGTCGTCGATCGGCGGCGGGATCAGACCCGGCAGGCCACGACGCAGATTGACGAAGCTCTGCTGCTGGGTGGTGAACAAGCGCTTGGCCTCGGCTTCGGTATCGCTGGCGACCACGTTCAAGCCCAGCACCGCGTACGGCGACTGCAGATACTGCGAGGCACGGAACTCGCGGCGGTAGACCGCCAGCGCTTCATCCATCGCGTCCGGGGCGAAGTGCGAGGCGAAGGCGAACGGCAGGCCCATCGCCGCTGACAGCCGTGCACTGAACAGGCTGGAGCCGAGCAGCCACACCGGCACCGGGATGCCCGCACCGGGCACGGCGCGCACGGCCTGGCCCTTCTGGGCCGGCTCGAAGTAATGCAGCAGCTCACGCACGTCCTGCGGGAACTGGTCGGCGCTGTCGAAGTAGCGACGCAATGCGCGGGCGGTCGGCTGGTCGGTGCCGGGCGCGCGGCCCAGACCGAGGTCGATGCGGTCCGGGTACAGCGAGGCCAGCGTGCCGAACTGCTCGGCCACCTGCAGCGGCGAGTGATTGGGCAGCATGATGCCGCCGGCACCGACGCGGATACGCTTCGTGCCCCCGGCCACATGGCCGATCAGTACGGCGGTCGCGGCGCTGGCGATGCCGGGCATGTTGTGGTGCTCGGCCAGCCAATAGCGGTGGAAGCCCCAACCTTCGGCGTGCTGGGCCAGGTCCAGCATGTTGGCGAAGGCCTGCGTGGTGTCGCTGCCTTCGCAGACCGGCGCCAGATCAAGAATCGACAGCTGCATCATGAATGCTCATTCCAACCAGGAGATATCCCACTGAGATGGGGCTGGCCGGCCGGTTTGCCACCGCCCACAAGGCGCAGGTGGCAAGACGCTGATTTCCGTCTCGCGACGATTCAGGACAATCCAGGCCGTGAAGACGGCTCAGGCGGCGTCGGCGTCCTGGTCGACCAGCGGCTGCAGGGCCGCATCCAGCGCCACGCGCTCATCGAAGACGAAGCAGCGGCCGTCATAGCCCTCACCGCCCACGGCCTCGAAATAGCCCAGGATGCCGCCGTCCAGCTGCAGGACGTTGTCCATGCCATCGTTGCGCATCCACAGCGCGGCCTTCTCGCAGCGGATGCCGCCGGTGCAGAAGCTGACCACGGTGCTGTCCTTGAGCGCCTCGCGGTGCGGGGCCAGGGCTTCGGGCAGATCGGTGAACTTGGTGATCGGCAGCACCAGTGCGTCCTGGAAGGTGCCGTACTCGATTTCCTGGGTGTTGCGCGTATCCAGCATCACCACCGGCTTGCCGGCGTCGTCGTGCCCTTGGCGCAGCCAGCGCTGCACCGTGGCCGGATCGATCGAGGGTGCGCGCGGGTAGGCCAGCGGCTGGCCATCGTCGATGCGGAAACTGATGATCTCCGGCTTGACCTTGGCCTTGAGCCGGGCGAACGGCTGCATCTGGCTGTAGCTGGTCTTCACGCGCAGCCCGGCAAACCGCGCATCGGCGCGCAGGGCGGCATAGAAGCCGTCGATCTGCGGCTCGGGGCCGGCGAGGAACAGGTTGATGCCCTCGCCCGCCACCAGGATCGTGCCGCGCAGCTGCGCGGCGGTCGCCCGCTCGAGCAGGGTCGCGCACAGCGCGTCCGGGTCGGCGACGGGGGTGAAATGGTAGGCAGCGGTATTGGCGATCATCCCGCCATTTTAGCCGCAGGGCCGGTGCTGCGCCTGACCGGCCCAGGAATCAGCCGCGCAGCAGCACGAACGGCAGCAGCACCAGCGCGGTCGCGACGGCCATGCCGAGCAGCACCGCGACCACGAACACCGGGCGCCGCCGGATCAGGCTGCCGAAGGTCTCGGCGGTGCCGTCGCGCAGCGCGGCCTCACGCTCACCGCGGACGCGCTCGCCGCGTGCCTGCTGGTACTCGCCCATCAGGTCCTTGGCCCGAGGGTGATCGGCGTCGTCGCGGATCCAGATCCCGCCAAAGGAGATTCCCCAGGGGCTGGGCTCGGTGCGGTAGTGGGCGATGCCCGCCTTGTCCAGCAGGGCGGTGACATCCTGGATTTCATCGTCCGCGACATTGCGCAGGTTGAGCAGCAGTTTCGACATGCACCCATGATAGCGCCCGGCGATGCGCTACCCTTGCGTCCCCGTTTTTTGGATCCGGAGCCCGCCCATGCGCCGTCTGCCGCGTTACCTGCTCGCCCCCCTGATGTTGTCGCTGCTGGCCGCCTGCACCCCACCCGGCCCGCCGCCCGGTGGCAGCATCGCGCAGTTCGAGAAGATCGATACCCAGCCGGGCACCGGCGCGGAGGCCACGCCCGGCAGCAAGGTCACCGTGCACTACACCGGGTGGATCTATGACGAGCGCACCGCCGACAAGCGTGGCGACAAGTTCGACAGCTCGGTCGACCGCGGCGAGCCCTTCACCTTCAACCTCGGCCAGGGCCAGGTCATCAAGGGCTGGGACGAAGGCTTTGCCGGCATGAAGGTGGGCGGCAAGCGCACGCTGATGATTCCGGCCGAGTATGGCTATGGCGCGCGTGGCGCAGGGCCGATCGCACCGAATTCCTCGCTGGTGTTCGATGTCGAACTGCTCGACGTCAAGCCGCGTTGATCCTGCCTGCATGAGTATTGCCCTGAACACCCCACGCCGGGTCGCGATCATCGGCGGCGGCCCCGCTGGCCTGATGGCGGCGGAGACCGTGCGCGCTGCCGGCCACACCGTCGATCTGTACGAAGCCAAGGGGTCGCCCGGCCGCAAGTTCCTGATCGCCGGCAAAGGCGGCCTCAACCTCACCCACTCCGATGCGCGTGAGGTGTTCGTCTCGCGCTACCGCGAGCGCGCGGAGGCAGTAGGTGGCTGGTTGGCCGATTTCGATGGCGAGGCGCTGCGTGCCTGGGCGCTGGCGTTCGGCGTGGACACCTATGTGGGCAGTTCGGGACGGGTCTTCCCGGTCGACCGCAAGGCCGCCCCGCTGCTGCGCGGCTGGGTGCGCCGGCTCAAGGAACAGGGGGTGCGGTTCCACGTACAGCACCGCTGGACCGGCTGGGATGACGCGGGCGCGCTGCGCTTCGATACCCTCGAGGGCACGACCGCGATCACGGCCGATGCGGTGGTGTTCGCGCTCGGCGGTGGCAGCTGGCCGGAGCTCGGCTCGGATGGTGCGTGGGTGGCACCGATGACCGCCAGCGGCATCGACATCGCCCCGCTGAAGCCGGCCAACTGCGGCTTCGACATCGGCTGGACCCCTTACTTCAGCGAGCGCCAGGCCGGCGCCCCGCTCAAGCCGGTGGTGGCGCACTGGACCGACCTGCAGGGTCAGCCGCGCTCGCTGCAGGGCGAGTGCGTGATCACCGCGACCGGCATCGAAGGCAGCCTGATCTATGCGCTGTCGGCCGATCTGCGCGACAGCCTGGCACGCGACGGCCGGGTGACCCTGCAGCTGGACCTGCTGCCGGGCCAGACCGAAGCGCAGGTACTGGAGAAGCTGCAGAAGCCGCGCCAAGGCCGCAGCTTCGGCGAGGTCCTGCGCCGCCAGCTGGGCCTGGGTGGCGTGAAGTCGGCCCTGCTGTTCGAGGTATTGGGTCGCGAGGCCGGGCAATTACCGCTGGACCAGATCGCGCATGCGCTCAAGCGACTGCCATTGGCTCTGCAGCGAGCCCGTCCTATCGATGAAGTGATCAGCACCGCCGGTGGCGTGCGGCTGGAGGCGATGGACGCGCAGTTGATGCTGCGCGAGCGCCCCGGCACGTTCTGCGCCGGGGAGATGCTGGACTGGGAAGCACCGACCGGCGGCTATCTGCTGACGGCCTGCTATGCCAGCGGGCTGCGCGCGGGGCGTGGCGTGGTGGCGTGGTTGGCGCAGGCGTGAATCACGCGGTGCCGGCCAGCGGCCGGCACTACCGAGGTAGTGCGCACCGTGGCGTGCCGGACCGCCTGTCAGGACATGCAATCGGTAGTGCCGGCCGCTGGCCGGCATCAGCGCCTGCGCTGCATGCGCACCGAGGCGAGCGCTACCCCGCTGGGGTGTGGGTAGCTTTCCTCGCGCAGCGCTTCAAAGCCACAGCGACGATAGAACGGGACCGCATTGAGCGAGGCCGAGAGCACCAGCGGCCGCGCCGGATCCGCCAGCGCCTGCATGGCCTGCATCACGGTCAGGCCAATGCCACGGCCGCCACAGTCCGGATCGACGAACAACGCATCGATCTCGTTGCCGGCCAGATCGATCACGCCATAGCCCAGCAGCACGCCGTCGATGTCTTCGGCAATCACGCAGCCACCGGCGGCGAGCAGCGCGCGGTAGTGTTGCGGCGGCGGTGAGGCCGACCACGGCGCGATCACCTCCGGCGGATAGGCCGCGCTGCACAGCTCACGAACGCAACGCGTGCGCAGCTGCCACAGTCTGTCCGCCTCCTCGACACGGCCAACGCGCAAGCGCACGTCGCGCGCACCGGTCATCGCGATTTGCTCGACCGCAGCGCCTGGATGCGCGCTGGCGGCTGGAACGAATCACTGCGCGCATCCGCCCAGTAGTCGTGGAAGACCGCGTGGTCCGGCACTTTGCGCAGCAGCTCGCCCGGGGACAGATAGCGGTACAGCGAGGCCAGTGAGCGGATCTCCACCGGCGAGACGCGGCGCAGGATGTGCTCCGGGCCCAGCTCGGAGGGATCGTTCAAGCCGGCCGCACACAGCAGGTCGCGCAGCGCGCGCAGGGTGTTCTCGTGGTAGCTGTGCACGCGCGTGGCCTTGTCGGCCGCGTCCAGGTGACGCCAGCGATGCGGGTTCTGCGTGGCGATGCCGGTCGGGCATTTATCGCTGTGACAGCTCAGCGACTGGATGCAGCCCAGCGCGAACATGAAGCCACGTCCGGCATTGCACCAGTCCGCGCCCAGCGCGATGGTGCGTGCGATCTCGAAGGCACTGGTGACCTTGCCCGCCGCACCCACACGGATGCGATCGCGCAGGTCCAGTCCGACCAGGGTGTTGTGCACCAGCAACAGCGCTTCGTGCATCGGTACACCCACGTGGTCGATGAACTCGGCCGGCGCCGCACCGGTACCGCCCTCGGCGCCATCGACCACGATGAAATCCGGCAGCAGGCCGGTTTCCTGCATCGCCTTGGCGATACCGAACCACTCCCAGGGATGGCCGATGGCCAGCTTGAACCCGACCGGCTTGCCGCCGGACAGCTCCCGCAGCCGCGCGACGAACTGCAGCAGCTCCACCGGCGTATTGAACGCGCTGTGCCTGGAGGGCGATACGCAATCCACGCCCATCGGCACGCCACGGGTGATCGAGATCTCCTCGCTCACCTTGGCCGCCGGCAGCACGCCGCCGTGGCCTGGCTTGGCGCCCTGCGAGAGCTTGATCTCGATCATCTTGACCTGATCATGGGTGGCGTTGGCGACGAACTTCTCTTCGCTGAAACCACCGGCATCGTCACGGCACCCGAAGTAGCCCGAGCCGATTTCCCAGACCAGGTCGCCGCCCATTTCGCGGTGATACGGCGAGATCGAGCCTTCGCCGGTGTCGTGATAGAAGCTGCCACGGCGCGCGCCTTCGTTGAGGGCGCGGATCGCGTTCGCCGACAACGAGCCGAAGCTCATCGCGGAGATGTTGAACACACTGGCCGAATACGGCTTGGCGCAGTTCGGCCCGATCTGGATGCGGAAATCGTGGTGGCCGATCTCGGTCGGCGCCAGCGAATGGTTGATCCACTCGTAGTCCACCGCATAGGTGCTGCGCAGCGTGCCGAACGGCACCACGTCCATTTCATTCTTGGAGCGCTGGTAGATCAGCGCGCGCTGCTGGCGCGAGAACGGCACGTCTTCCAGATCGCTCTGCACGAAGTATTGGCGGATCTCAGGCCCGATCGATTCCAGTCCGTAGCGGAAGTGCGCCATCACCGGATAATTGCGTCGCAGCGTGCTGCGCTTCTGCAGCAGATCCCAGGTGCCCAGCACGACCAGCAACGCCGTCACGCCGACGCCCCAGTACCAGGCGGGCCAGATCGTGGCCAACCACACGCAGACCGGGAACAACAGGATGGCGAGCAGATACGCGAGATAGCGATGCATGGCTTTCCTCAATCAATAGCTGCCCCCGAGTCTACAGGCGGTCGTCCACCACTTCCCGGGGCCACACGGATTTGACGTCGTACACCACGCCCTGAGGCTTGAGCAGCGCGCGCACCTGCGCCGCATCGAAGGCGCGGAAACGATCATGCGCCACCGCAAGCACCACGGCGTCATAGCCGTCCGGATCGGGCGAGGCGACCCACCGTACATCGGCATCGGCAAGCGCCGCCGGCCCGACCCACGGATCCTGCACGTCCACCTGCGCCCCGGTGGCCTGCAGGCGCTGCGCCAGCTCCAGCGCGCGGCTGTTGCGCAGGTCCGGGCAGTTCTCCTTGAAGGTCACGCCCAGCACCAGGACGCGTGCCTGGGCGATGGCGATGTTGCGCGATGCCAGCAGCGCCAGCACGCGTTGTGCGACGTGCTCGCCGACACGGTTGTTGACCTGGCGCGCGGTGTGGATGAGATCGGGGTGATACCCCATGCTCTCGGACTTGTGCAGCAGATAGTACGGATCCACCCCGATGCAGTGGCCGCCGACGAGGCCGGGGCGGAACGGCAGGAAGTTCCACTTGCTGCCCGCCGCAGCCAACACGTCCTGGGTATCGATACCAAGCCGATCGAAGATCAGCGCGAGTTCGTTGACCAAGGCAATGTTGACGTCGCGCTGGATGTTCTCGATCACCTTGGCCGCTTCGGCCACGCGGATCGACGGCGCCGGCCAGGTCCCGGCGGTGATGATGCGTTGGTACAGCGCATCCACCACGGCCGCCGCCTCGGGCGTCGAGCCGGAGGTGATCTTGCGGATGTCCGGCAGCCGGCGCTCGCGGTCGCCCGGGTTGATCCGCTCCGGGCTGTAACCGCAGTAGAAATCTTCGTTGAAGCGCAGCCCCGATCCAGCCTCCAGCAAGGGCACGCAGACTTCCTCGGTGGTGCCGGGGTACACGGTGGATTCGTAGATCACCAGATCGCCCGGCGCCAGCAGCCCGGCGATCAGCGTGCTGGCACTGCGCAGGGGCCCCAGATCGGGCTGCTCATGCGCATCGATCGGCGTCGGCACGGTCACGATGTAGACATTGCACTCGGCCAGATCCGAGGGGTCGGCGCTGTAGCGCGCATGCACGGCGGCAGCCAGTTCGGCGGCATCCAGCTCGAGCGTATGGTCATGCCCACGCTGCAGCTCGGCGACGCGCGCCTGGTCGATGTCATAGCCCAGGATCGGCTGCTGCTGGCCAAAGGTCACCGTCAATGGCAGCCCGACGTACCCCAGCCCGATCACACCGATGCGCGGCGTTGCCGATGCGGAAATGGCGCGCGTCATCGCCGCGCTCCATGCAGCGGAACCGGGCCGGCGATCAGGCGGGGCGTCATCAGGGAGGGCTTCATGCGATACAGGCGCCGGGGATACAGGTGTTGCAAGCCTAACGCGCCGGGCGCTGCCCCACAAAGAACAAAGCCGCCGCCCGCGGAGAGTACGGACGACGGCCAAAGGAATGATGGTCCAGCTGCGGTTACTACCCTTTCAGACAGCCTCCAAGGGCAAACCCCGCAAGACTGGTCACAGCTGGTAGACAAAGAATAGGCGGGCAACCGTGATCATTGTGTTACGGCCAACGGTGTTTTGCGTTACGAACCCAACGTGACTGCGGCCGGTTCCAACTCGCCTGACACACCGGTCCACGCATCCAGCAGCGCCGCAAATCCGGTGGGCGACGTACCGTCCAGCGACGACCGCAAGGCGAAGCCGTCCCACGGCAGATCGATCAGTCGCGCCAGCGCGTCCGGTTCCACGGCGGCTGACGCCATCGTCCAGCGTGCGAAATGCCGCACTTCCACCTTATCGCGGGCCAGCTCACGCAGACCCTGATGGATGCGCGCATTGAGCACGCGCTGGAACACCGAATCCACCCCGTCTTCCGGGCCTTCGAAGTACTGCAGGAAACGACGCCCGTCGAACATCAACACGCCGGTCACGCCGGCCACTTTGTTGAAGCCCATTGCCGCACGCAGAATCTGATCAATGTCAGACGTCTCGATTCCTTCGATAGCGTCGCTGACGTAAGCGACCGCATGCAGCGGCATGAAGGCTTTCCATAGTGAACCGGAACTGACTATGCCATGAAGGCATTGCAGTGGGTAGCCGCAGCGTCAGGCTGCAGTGCCTTCCGCCGTCTAGTGTGACTCACTGCTCAATCAGGCGCCTGCACCTCATAGCCCCGCGCGCGCAGCTGCTCCAGGTAGCCGCCTGGAGAGACGAGGGATGACACAGGGACGGTGGCGAAGGTCACTGCATTGCGCCCCAGCGCATCGCTGGCCATGGCCAGCCACTTGCGCTGTGCCTGAGCGTCCACGTCGGTCAGCCCGCGCCGGCGACCGAACGCGCTGTTGGCGATCGCATCCACGCAGGCCACGTACTGCCCTTCCACGGCCAGACGCTGCAGTGCGTCCACATCCCCCACCGACCAGGCGTTGGCGCGCTCGGCCAGCAGCGGCAGCCCGTGCTCGACCACGTCCAACGTGCGGCGGAAGCACTCCAGGTCCTGCAGCGCGGTACCGCGCACTTCCTTGAGCGCTTGCCGGGGGTCGGCGATCTTGATCTCCACCCGGGTCGGCACCGGCTTGAGGCCATGTGCCTTGGCGGCCTTCTCCACCACCTTGGACACCGGCGAGGAACGGCCCAGGCCGACATCCTTGAGCGCGGCGGCATACAGCTGTGTGGCCGCCACCAGCGGACGGTCCTTCTCGATGCCGCCATCGCGACCGATATGACGCTGCTTGAGCTGCGCCCAACGCGCGTACAGATCCGGCGGCAGCACCTCGCGCAGTGTTCGCCCGTCCGGATCGCGGGCGGCCTTCAACGCCGAAGGCACCAGCGTCAGCCGACCGAAGAAGCCGACATCAGCATCCAAGCCCCACCCGGGTGATCCCAGCACCTGCTGCGCACTGCCGATCACGGCCTGCACTTCGTCGGCCCGCCACTCCAGCTTGGCCGGCAGCGGCGACACCGTGCCCAGAATCCACAGCGTGTGGCCGGCGCTGTTGCGGACCTGCCACATGCCCGGGCCGGGCTGCTCGCCGGAGACCACCACCGGGGCCAGATCGATCACGTCCCCCGCCGCGGACGCCGGCGTCGGCGTCGGCGTCGGCGTCGGCGTCGGCGCCTGCGCCTGCGCCTGTGCCGCGCCGCTCAGCAGCAGCGCCATGCTCACCATCAGTGCTGTCCGTGCACGTACCGAGTTCGCCATGTCACTTGTCTTTGTCCGGGATGGGGCGCAGCGTAGGGCGGCGCGCAAAGAAATGCGTAAAGTTTGCGTTGCCCGGATCACCGCTCCGGCAGCGACAACGAACGAGGGCAGCCCCATGGCTGCCCCCGTCTCATCGCCGCTCACCTTGATCAGGCGAGCCGCTTGCTCAGAACTCGCGCCAGTCGCCGTCTACCGTGGCTGCCGGCACCTGCCGCAGCGGGGTCACCGTACCGCTGCCGGAACGCGGCTTGGCGGCCGCGGGCATCGATGCTTTCAGTGGCGAGGCGGCACCACGCGGTGCGGCCATCGGCTGCGTCTGCACGCCGCTCTGGGTTGCCAGGCGGAAGCGCGCCACCGCACCGGTCAGGGCCATGGCCTGCTCCTCCATCGAGCGCGCCGCGGCCGTTGCCTCTTCCACCAGCGCCGCGTTCTGCTGGGTGGTTTCGTCCAGCTGCACCACGGTCTGGCTGACCTGCTCGATGCCGGCCGACTGCTCCTGCGACGCTGCCGAAATCTCGGCCATGATGTCGGTGACTTTCTGCACCGAGGTGACGATCTCGGTCATGGTCACGCCGGCCTTGTCGACCAGGCCCGCACCGATGGCCACTTTGTCCACCGAGTCCTCGATCAGCTCCTTGATCTCCTTGGCCGCGCCGGCCGAGCGCTGCGCCAGCGTGCGCACTTCACTGGCGACCACCGCAAAGCCCCTGCCCTGCTCCCCGGCGCGTGCCGCTTCCACGGCAGCATTCAAGGCCAGGATATTGGTCTGGAACGCGATGCCGTCGATCACCGTGATGATGTCGGCGATCTTCTTCGACGAGGCTTCGATGCCGCGCATCGTGACGACCACGTCCTGCACCACCTGGCCGCCTTCGGAGGCCACCGCACCGGCGCCGATCGCAAGCTGGTTGGCTTGGCGCGCATGCTCGGCGTTCTGCCGAACGGTGGAGGTCAGCTCCTCCATGGAAGCCGCCGTCTCCTCGAGGTTGGCAGCCTGCTGCTCGGTACGCCGCGATAGATCGTTGTTGCCGCTGGCGATCTCCACCGCCGCGGTGTTGATGCTGCCCGCCGCGACCTGGATGCTGCCGATGATGCCGGTCAACTGGCCGACCGTGGCATTGGCATCGTCGCGCATCCGGGCAAACACGCCCTGGAACTCGCCTTCCATGCGCACGGTGAGGTCGCCCGAGGCAATCGCCTTGAGCAGTTCCGAAAGCTGGCGAAGATTCTCGTCGCTGATCTGCATCATCGTGTTCAGGCGCTCGATCATCACCTTGAACTCGTGATCGAAGGCACCCGCATCGCCTCGCTGGCTGAAATCACCTGCCGCAGCCGCAGAGGCCAACCGGTGGATCTGGCCGTTGATCGCCGCCAGATTCTGTTTGGTGATGGCCATCGCTTCGGTGAAGCGCGCCTTCTCACCGGGCAGCGCTTCCAGGTCCTCGGCCAGATCGCCGACCGCATAGTTGCGCACCACATCAATGATCTTCTGGGTCAGCTCGATACTGCTGCCGACCAGTGCATTGGTGCCCGCAGCGATGCGCCCGAAATCACCGGGGAAGGCCGAGGCATCGATACGGTAGGCCAGTTCACCCAGATCATGACGGTGCGCCATGTCCTGCTGTGCTTTGGAGAAGGCGCGCAGGCGCTGGGTCATCGCGTCCATGCTGGCGAGCAGCTGCCCGGTTTCATCACGGCTGGTGTTGCCGACCGTGGTATCAAACCGACCGTCGGCGATCGACCGGGAGACATCCATCGCGCGCCGCAACGGCCCCACCAGGCTGCGCGTGATCAACCACGCCAGCAACCCACCCGCTACCAGGGCCACCAAGGCGAAGGTGATCAACAGGCTGCGTGAGGTCTGGATGGATGTGTTGACGATCGCCGCGCTTTCGGCGCTGCGACGCTCCTGCAGCTCCACCGCCGCCTGGATGGCCGCCGAGCGGGCCGCCATCAGCGGCTCGGCCTCGCCATAGAGCAGGCCGATCGCCGCCACATCATCATTGGCCGTGGCCCGCTCGATGATCTGGTTGTGCGCTGCCACTGCCGCATTCTGCGCGTCCCCGATGGCCTGCTTGGCCTGCATGCCTTCGGCGTTGTGGGGAATGGCGTCCAGGTCCTCCCGCGCTTTGGCGTAGGCCGCGCGGGTCTGCTGGATGCGCTCCAGAATCGCCGGGCCGTTCTCTTCGCCGTCCAGGATCAGGTCGCGCAGGTTGCGCTCGTTCTGGTAATTGCTGCCGCGCATGGTGGTGAGCAGCGACATCTTTTTGCCGTTCGTCTCAATCTCGCTCACTTGTTGGCCGATCCGGGCGGCCTGGTAAAGCGCCAGCGAGGACGAGGAAATCAGCAGAATCAGAAGAATCCCGAAGCCCACGGCGAGCTTGCTGCCGACGCGCATATGTTTGAAGTATTCCATTTCGTTGCATCCGCTATATCGTCACGTTGTGACACCGGAACCCAATGACGGCGGCATGATTGATAGCTTGAGTCAATGACGTAGCGTGGCGACTGCCTCATTCCGTGATCGCATACTGCGAAATTTGCTTATTTTTCAGCGATCTTCGCGAGCGAGACGCCAAAGTTCCGACAGTCTTCGACAGCGTCGATTCCGTGCTGCATAGCAGCAACATGTCGCCGCAACGACCTAAGCGCCAATCCCCTGGCGGTGTGACGCCCGTCCCCACCCCGATCTGAGACAAAGACATCGACGACATCTCATTTCTGTGACGGAGTACCGGAAATGGGGAGACTGAAAAACAGTGGCTCTGGATGCCGATGACCGCGATGTGCGTAGCCGCCATGCCTTGCGATGACACGTTGCCGCGCGGACATCAACGCAGTGCGCTGAAGAAACGCGCGCGGTGGCGTGCCGCCCTGGTGATCGGCAGCCTGGAGGACGGAAAGATGTGGCGCTACGCGTCTGCGCTGCACTCGCTCGACCCGCCAATGCGGGGAGATGTCACAGCGGCCGTTGGTGCCCGGGGCCGGAATCGAACCGGCATGGGGTTGCCCCCGGCGGATTTTAAGTCCGATGCGTCTACCAGTTTCGCCACCCGGGCAACGGCGGGCATAGGGTGCCTGATCGCGCCCGAATATGGAATGCGCACGCGGCCCGCGCGCGCCGCTCAGATCGCGCGGGAGTAGCGCACCGGCTGGTCAGGACGGGCCAGATACCGATCAAAGCACATCGCCAACAGGCGCAGCAGCGGCCGTCCGTGCGCACTCGCGCGCACCACACCGTGTTCGTATTCGGCCAGGCCGTCGGCCTGCAGGGCCGCCAACGCCGGCAACGCGTCGGCAAAGTAGTGCTCGAACTCCACACCGTGGCGCGCTGCCAATGCGACAGCGTCCACTTCGCCCTGGCACATCAACTGGCCGATCAACTCGGCGCGCAGCACATCATCCTCGTCCAGTTGCAGCCCCCGCCAGACCGGCAACCGGCCGGCATCCACCGCCGCTTCCCACGCCGGCAGTTCCCGTGGATTCTGGCTGTAGGTGCTCCCGATATGGCTGATCGCACTGGCACCGAGGCCGACCAGATCGGTGTCGGCGTGGGTGGTGTACCCCATGAAATTGCGATGCAGCTGCCCGGCACGCTGCGCGCGCGACAGGTCCTCTTCGGGTAGTGCGAAATGGTCCATGCCGATGTACTGATACCCGGCATCGGACAGACGCTGTACCGCAAGGCCCAGCAGCGCCAGTTTCTGCTCGGGGCTGGGCAGGTCCGCATCGGCGATCTGGCGCTGCGCGCGGAACAGATGCGGCAAATGCGCATAGCCATACACCGCCAGGCGATCCGGCCGCTCGCGCAACACCGTCTCCAACGTCTGCGCGAACCCGGCGAGCGTCTGCCTGGGCAAGCCATAGATCAGATCGACATTGACCGACCGCAGCCCGTACTCGCGGCACGCACGCAGGATGTCCAGCGTTGCTTCCACGCCCTGCTCGCGGTTGATCGCTTTCTGTACGTCCGGATCAAAGTCCTGAACGCCGAGGCTGGCGCGGTTGAAGCCAAGCTCGGCGAGCACGGCGATGTCCGCGCGCGTGACAAAGCGCGGATCCAGCTCGATCGAGAAATCGCGCGAGGCAGCCGTGCTGAAATGAAAGCGCCGGCGCAGCCCATCGATCAGCTCGCGCATCTGCGCCGGGGCGAGGAAATTCGGTGTACCGCCGCCGAGGTGCAGCTGGATCACCTCGCGCGCCGGATCAAACTGCGGGGCCATCAGGTCGGCCTCGCTCAGCACGCGTGCCACGTAACCGATGCCCTTGCTGTGGTCGCGGGTGATGACCCGGTTGCAGCCGCAGTAGAAACACGGGCTGCTGCAGTAAGGCACATGCACGTACAGCGACAGCGGCCGGCCCACCTCATTGCTGTCCGCAATCGCCTGACGCAGCGCAGGCTCACCATAGCCGTCATGGAAGTGCGGCGCGGTGGGATAGGAGGTGTAGCGCGGGCCGGGTCGGTCGTGCCGACGCAGCAGCTCGGGATCGAAGTGCCAGGCGAGCCCGGCGGCGGCAGGCGAGAAGGTATCCATGACGCCAGCTTGCGCGTGCATGCGCGCGCGCGCATTGCGTCAGATCAATTCAGGCCCGGGCGTCCCGCCATTGGCAGGCTCGGCCAGCGCAACATCTGGAAGCGGCGCCAGAAGGTATCGGCGATCCGCTCGGCGACGTCGTCGGCCAGCCGCTGCATCGGCACGTTGTCGCCTTCGGCCGTGGTCTGCCGGAACAACGCGAGCCAGCGGTCGAACAGGTCCCGGTCCAGTTCGTCCATGGCCATGTGCTTGGGCATGGGCGCGCCTTTGAAGCGCCGCGTGCCGCGCAGCATCGCCGACCAGAAGTCGACCAGCTGGGCCAGATGCGCCTCCCAGTCGTGAATCCGCGCCGTGAACACCGGGCCCAGCCGCGGCTCCTCGCGCACCCGCGCGTAGAAGTCGTGCACCAGCCGGGTGACCTCGTCTTCGCTGCACAGGTCAGGTGCGGGGAGCGGCAGCGCGTTGTCGATGGGATCGGGCATGAACATCCTCGGGCGGCAATGCCCAGCATCGGCGGCAGCGCCTGCCGCTGCCTTGATCAGGATCAATGAAGCCGGTGGCGAAGCCTTCTAGTCTGGGCGCTCGACAGGACGTGCGCACCCGCGATTCCGGCCCCCGGTCGGCGCGAAGTATAGCTGCGCCCTGCCCCTTCCTCCTGACCGTGGCCGCAATGAACGACCTGCACGACCCGCCCGACGGCAGCCGCCGACGGCTGATCCAGCAATGGGGCGCCATTCTGTGGCCCAGCTTCGTCGCGGCCGGCCTGGCCAGCGTGGTGTTCTTTGCGTTCGTCGATCCATTGCGCCTGCGCGACATCAGCTTCCCGCAGCATGCGATCAGTCGCGAGATCGGTTATACGCTCGGCTTCTTCATGTTCTGGGGCGTCACCGCCGCCGCCAGCACCATCACCTGGTATCTGCTGCGCCCGATGCCCGGTGATGATGACGATGTGCCATTGGGCTGAGCATGGCGGATCGTCTGTCACTGCATCTGGTTCCACCACTGCCTCCGCAGCCTGCCCGGCAGCGACGCGTGCTGCGTTGGCGAGCGTGGCTGTCCGCCGTGCTGCTGGCCAGCTTCTATGCGCTGCCGTGGCTGCGCTGGGACGGCCGCCAGGCATTGCTGTTTGATCTGTCGGCACGCCGCTTCGATCTGTTCGGCTGGACGCTGTGGCCGCAGGATGTGGGCGTGCTGCTGGGCTTGATCGCCGTGCTGGCCACCGCGCTGGTGCTGCTGACCAACCTCGCCGGCCGGGTGTGGTGCGGGTATGGATGCCCGCAGACGCTGTGGAGCCGGCTGTTCCGCTGGATTGAGCAAGGCACCACGCGCTGGCTGCCCTCGCCCGGTGCCGCCCGTCTGGCCAGGCACGCGCTGTGGGCACTCGTGGCGGGATGGACCGGCATCACGTTCGTCGGCTTCTTCAGCCCGATGCACAGCCTGGTCGGCAACCTCTGGCCCCTGGCCTGGAGCGGCTGGGAAACGTTCTGGATCGTGTTCTACGCGGCGGCCACCTGGGGCAATGCCGGCTTCCTGCGCGAGCAGGTGTGCCGCGATCTCTGTCCGTATGCGCGCATCCACGGCGCGTTCTGCGACAGCGATACGCCGCGCATGCAGTACCACGCCCGGCGCGGCGAGCCGCGCGGTCCGCGCGTGGCCGGCCTCGGCGGGATCGATGCGCGGGGGCGTGGCCTGCTCGACCCGACCAGTGCGAACGACTACGCCTTCCGTGCCGCGCACGAAGATATCGCGGGGCCGATGCCGCACTTCAGCGCTGATCGCCTCGGCGATTGTCTGGACTGTGGCGCATGCGCCAGCGCGTGCCCGATGGGCCTGGACGTGCGCGCAGGGCCGTACCCGGACTGCATCGGCTGCGGTGCCTGCGTGGAGGCCTGCGATGCGCGTCTGCAGGCCTGGCAGTTCCCGACGGGGCTGCTGCGCTACGCCAGCGACAACGCCCTGCAGCAGCGCCCTCGCCGCTGGCTGCGGCCGCGCACACTCGCAGCCGCCGGCACCCTGCTGGTGCTGCTGGGTATTGGTGTCCATCACATCGTGTAATGCCGGTGTCCCCAACGGCGCCCTTCCGCTACCCGGTCCCCCGACCGGTCTCAGCGCATGCGGGTGCGGGCACTCCTGGGCGGCACCAACTGCGCACGCCGCACGATGCCGAGCTGTTCGATGACCAGGGCCAGCTCATTGGTGACGCGCGTTCGCGCGGTGCCTTGAGCAGGCGGCACCAACCGCTCGAGCACACGCTGGTAGGTGGACCAGAATTCCGGGCCGCAGCCATGTTTCACGTAACTGGCTTCCAGCTCGGTTCGCACTCCGTCAGCCAAGTCATGTTCGCCGTATTCCATACGACCTCCGTGGGACTTGCTCTGCTTCAGGGACGACAGACACCCTCGGTGATAATGATTCACTTCGGGTTCACTTAAAATTTGCACGGTCTTCGCAGTAAGTCAATTACTGAAACAACCCGCATTCAACTCATGCTGAATTGTTCAGCAAAACCCTGCTTGTTCAATCGCATCATGCGATCGCGGTGATGACAGCACTATGTCAGGCGTTATGTCAGGCGTTCCGTGGCGTCGCCTGCACTGATCGAAGGCTGATGGGGCGCCACAAATCGCAGCAGTCGGTCCATCCCGCTGTGCGCAGGTGGGCCGCCCTGCACCGGATCGGCAAATGCCTGCCAATCGCCGGACGCCAATTGTTCGATCATTGCCGGCTCCACGCCCAGCCAGCGCATGCTCCAATACGGGAAATACCGTTTGGGCACGCGCGCGTGACCCAACGCCACAATGGCTCGGTGGCTGCGCGCCTGCAGCACTCGCTCGTGCACCGCCGATACGCCGTCATCAGGCCCTTCGAAGTACTGCAGGAAACGGCCACCATCGAAGAGAAGCACGCCGGTGACACCCGCCAGGCTGTTGAATCTCACCGCATCATCGACCAGTGCATCGAGTTGTTCGGCGGACAGCGGGCCCGCAACGTCGCTGACATACGCGACTGCGCAGAGGGGCATGGGACAAACTCCAACGGGTGCAAAGTGAATATGCTGGCACTTTCAGGTATATAAATAAAATGCGTTGCCTGAAGCGTTCAGAATCTAACGGGCAATCGCAAGGAACCCCGCCACTTTGTTTCGTCTGCGTGCGCCAGCTCCGGTCCGCAGATTACGGCCGCGATGCTGCCATCGCACTGCGGACCGCCTCGCTGAAGGCATCCAGCAGGAACGGCTTGGCGATCATCGCCATGCCGTTGTCGAGAAAGGCGGACCGCTCCTGGGCTTTCTCCGCATAGCCGGTCATGAACAATACCGGCAACGTCGGGCGGGATTGGCGCGCGATCTCTGCCAACTGGCGGCCATTGAGCCCCGGCAGTCCGACGTCGGTGATCAACAGATCGATCTTCTTCGATGAAGCAAGGATGGGAATGGCGCCATCGGCGTCCTCCACCACCTCGGCCGTGTAGCCCAGGTCTTCAAGCACCACCGTGACCAGCATCCGCACCTGCTCGTCGTCCTCCACCACCAGGATCGACTGACCCGCACCCAGCGATACCGGCTGCACAGAGGCCACCTCTTCATCGGTGGCGGCGTCGTGCACCACAGGCATATACAGCGACACCGTGGTGCCCTGCCCCGGCGTGGAATCCACGGTGATGTGACCGCCGGACTGCTGCATGAAGCCGTAGATCATCGACATGCCCAACCCCGTTCCCTTGCCGATCGGCTTGGTGGTGAAGAACGGCTCGAAGATCCGTTCGACCACTTCGGGCGGCATACCGGTGCCGGAGTCGGACACGGCGACGACGGCATACTCACCCGCCGGCACCGCAAGAAGCTGGTGTTCTGCAACGTGCACGTGCGAGGTCCGCAGGATCAGCTCACCGCCATCGGGCATCGCGTCGCGTGCATTGATGGCCAGGTTGAGCAGCGCGCTCTCGAACTGATTGCTGTCCAGATGGGCGCGCAACGGCGTGTCGCTGAGTACGGTGCGGATGCGGATCGTCTCGCCCAGCGTGCTGCGCAGCAGATGCTGCGTAGAGCCGACCAGCTCGTTGAGATCGACCGTTCTGGAATCCAGCGACTGCCGGCGGGAGAAGGCCAGCAGCCGCTGGGTCAAGGCGGCTGCACGCTGGCTGGAAGCGGTGGCCGCGTCCAGGAAACGTTCCAGGCCATCCATCCGTCCCATCTCCAGGCGCATGCGCACGATATCCAGCGAGGACAGGATGCCGGTCAACATGTTGTTGAAGTCGTGCGCGATTCCGCCGGTGAGTTGTCCGATCGCGTCCATTTTCTGCGACTGACGCAGGGCTGCTTCGCTGGCTTCGCGTGCGGCCATCTGGCGCTCCAGCTCGGCGGTGCGCTCGGCCACCATCGCTTCCAGATCCTGCGCGTGCTGCTGGCTGGTCTCCAGGGCGAGTTTGGACGCGGTGATATCGGTCACGAACACATGGAAGCCGTCGGGCTCGCCTGCGGTGTTGAAGCGCGGCGAGTAGCGGATTTCACTGTCGCGCCGGCGGCCGTCACTGAAGGGCCAATTGACCTCGAAGACGATGTGTTCGCCCGCCATCGCACGCTCGATCATCGGCCGGCGCGTCGCCCATACTTCTTCGCCGAACACCTCCGGCACGCGCTTGCCGATCACCTCCGAGACGGGACGCTCGAACCAGGATTCATACGCCTTGTTCGCAAAGCGATACTGGAGATCGCGGTCGATGAAAGCGATCAGGACCGGCATCGCGTCGGCGACCAGGCGCAGTTCGGCTTCGCTGCGCTCCAGGGCTGCACGGCTGTCGGCCAGCGCCCGCATCTGATCACGGACCAGGAACTGCTTGTCGCGCGCACGCAGTGCACTGAGCACGGAACTGAGCAGCGAACTGCGACCCAGCGGGCGATCCAGCTCGATGGTGTTGATCGCCAGTTGCAGGTCGGGGTCGGCCAGCGGCCGCTTTTTCGAGCGGGGCGACCGCAGCAGGATGAACGGTATGTCCGACCAGGACGGCTGCCGGGCCAGTGGCGCCAGCAACGCACCTGCGCCCTTGGCGACCGCCTCCTCGGTCATCACCACCGCGCCCACGTCATCGTCGAGCGCATCGGCCAACCGCGACAGGCTGTCCTGGATCGTGGTCCTCAGGCCGGAGGCGTTGAGCACGGTGGCGATGCTCTGCGCATCACGACCAAACGGCGCAAAGATGTGGACCACGCCGGAAACGGAGTCACTGCGCACTGGTGTGGCCCAGCAGGTGCGCCGTGTTGCCGACGAACTCTGGCGTGCCGGTCAGGATTCCCTTGAACTCATTCAGTGGCGCACTGAGCGAAATGCCCTTGCCGTCGATCTTCAGCTCGCGGATCGTGTTCTCGTGCGCACCGCCGCGATTCTTGATGACCGAGATCGCCTTGCGGATGCGCCCCTGCGATTCGAAGAAGCGGAACAGCACGACCGAATCGGCGATGTAGGAAACGTTGAGGTTGCCGGTCGACATGGTGCCGACCAACCCGTGTTGCGGATTGATCAGAATGGTCGCCACGCCCTTCTGGTTGAGATACGAGAGCATCTCGTGCAGCTGGAGCATGAGCTGCTTCTCCTGCGGCATCGCCGTGACGTAGCCGTTGAGGCTGTCGATCACCAGCAGCCGGCACTGACGCTCCTCGACCGCACGCCGCATGTTCCAGGCGAACTCACCTGGCGAAATTTCGGCCGGATCGACCTGCTGGATCTCCAGCAGACCCGACGCCAAGTGTTTGCTGAGATCGATGTCCAGCGATTCCGCGCGCGCCAGCAGGGTACCGATGCGCTCATCGAACTCGAAGATGCAGCAGTGCTCACCGCGCTCGCAGGCGGCCCAGACATACTGAAGCGCCACGTTGGTCTTGCCACTGCCGGCGGGGCCGGTGAGCAGGGTGCTGGTGCCCCGCAGCGGCCCGCCACCGAGCAGGCTGTCGATCTCGGCCACCCCGCTGCTGATGGGCGTACCGACGAACTTGGCATGGTGGTCCGAAGCAACCAACCGCGGGAAGACCTCCAGGCCGCCTTCGCGGATGGTCATGTCGTGATAGCCGGCCGTGAAATTCACCCCGCGCAGTTTCTGCACATGCATGCGGCGCCGCGCGGGACCAAAATCCAGCGTCAGGCGTTCCAGGGACACCACGCCGTGGCAGAGGCTGTGCAACTGGCCATCGCGCTCTTCACCGGTGGCGGTCATGTCGTCAACCAGTACGACCGTTGCACTCTTCGGGGCGAAGAACTGCTTGAGCGACAGAATCTGGCGACGGTACCGCAGCGGATCCTGCGACAGCAGCCGCAACTCGGACAGCGAATCGAACACCACCCGGTGCGGCTTGATGCGCTCGACCTCGCCCAGGATCAGCTTGACCGTCTCGTCCAGCTCCACCTCCCAGGAATGCAGCACGGACTGCATGCGACCGTCGCCCAGCGCTTCTTCCGCCGAGGCCAGCTCGAACAGGTCCAGCCCATCCAGGGACCAGCCGTGCGCATTGGCAACTTCGCGCAGCTCGTCAGCCGTCTCGGAGAGCGTGATGTACAGGCAGCGCTCCCCCTTGCTCAGGCCATGCAGCAGAAACTGCAGGGACAGCGTGGTCTTGCCCGATCCCGGTGGCCCCTCGAGCAGGTAAAGCCGCCCCTGGGGAAAGCCTCCGCCAAGAATGCTGTCGAGCCCTTCGATCCCGGTTGCTACGCGCGCTTTTTGTGTCTGCATAAGGCTGCCAAAGTGGACGGCCGCAGCATACGAAGCCCGTTGTGTAGGCCCTGTCGGCTATGGCCTCCGAAACTGAATGGAGGCCCACAACGCACAAAGCCCGCTTTCGCGGGCTCTGGGCTACTTTCTATTTGGAGGCCTGGGTCGGAATTGAACCGGCGTACGCGGATTTGCAGTCCGCTGCATGACCACTCTGCCACCAGGCCGGTGACCCTACGATCATCGAAGGCATGTTGCGTGCCCCGATAAAACAAGACCCCGAGAACGGGGCCTGGTCAGGATTTGGAGCGGGAAACGAGACTCGAACTCGCGACCTCAACCTTGGCAAGGTTGCGCTCTACCAACTGAGCTATTCCCGCAAAATCAAGCGTGTATGTTACCGAAACCACTCGAAACACACCAGCTTTTTCACACTTTTTTTCACATCCCGGCCGATGCGTCCGGACCGGATGCCCGCGTGCCATCGCGGAGAAAAACAAGGCCCCAAGGGGGCCCTGTCGAAATCTGGAGCGGGAAACGAGACTCGAACTCGCGACCTCAACCTTGGCAAGGTTGCGCTCTACCAACTGAGCTATTCCCGCAGACTTTCGCTTGCCCCGACGGCACCGCACCCTGAGGCGCTGGAGGCTGTCGGCCCCTCGACCTGCGTCGAAGGAGCGCTATTCTGTCGGAATTCCTTCACGTCGTCAACATCCTTTTCGCACCCTGTCAGTGCGCTGCCGCATCACGCCCAACGGCCCGCGGCAGCACCAGCTCAGCCCCTCGCCCCCTGTGAATTCGCCGCCATGCCACACCATTTCCGCATCGCCCGCTTTGCCATCGCCGGTGCCCTCTTCGCGATCGCAGCCTTCGCTGTCGTCGGCACGACCACCCCTGCCTTATCCAACGCCTGGCTGATGCTGACCGACAGAAGCAACATCCTTCCTGCTGAATCGTCGATCGTGTCGTTCGAACCCTACGTCATCAACCAGGGCTCATCGAACTACTGGGTGTACGGCAAAGACCGCACGAACTACTACCACTTCGCACATACGGAGCAGGCGCTCTACGTGTACGTGCCTGTCAGCAATACATGCCCCGGGTTCGATCAGCGGAACATCCACACCTGGTGCAACGTCCGGATCGGGAAGCGCCACTAACTGTCGAAGCACACAAACGAAAAAAGCGACCCGGAAGGTCGCTTTTTTCGCTGCATCGCATCGGGACGAATCACGATGGAATGCGGTATCTGGAGCGGGAAACGAGACTCGAACTCGCGACCTCAACCTTGGCAAGGTTGCGCTCTACCAACTGAGCTATTCCCGCTTGGGAGGCGAAATTCTACAGCCAAATGCATCCCTGTCAACAGCCCTCACGCATTCTTTTTCGCTTTGGCGTTCTCACGCGCGAGGCGCTCGTCTTCGCGCAGGCTCGGCCACGCGGCGTGCAGGTATTGCAGGCCCGACCACAGCGTCAGGATCGAGGCGATCGCCAGGGTCCAGTCGCCGATGTGGAAGACCTCGGTGCCCATCCAGATGTCCTGCATCGGGGTGTGCGGTGCGACCGAATACAGCAGGCACAGCAGCGCGACCATCTGCGCGGTGGTTTTCACCTTGCCGATCACGGCCACACGCACCTTGGCACGCTGGCCGATTTCCGCCATCCATTCGCGCAGTGCCGAGACGGCGATTTCACGGCCGACGATCACGGCCGCCCAGACCGCCATCCACGCGGTGGGATGGCCCTGCACGATCAGGAACAGCGCCACGGCCACCATCAGCTTGTCCGCGACCGGGTCGAGGAAGGCGCCGAATGCGGACTGCAGGTCATAGCGGCGGGCAATCCAGCCGTCGAGCCAGTCGGTGAGCGCAGCCAGGCCGAAGATCGCCGCCGAGGCGAAATTGGTCCACTTGTAGGGGAGATAGAACACCAGCACCAGGACGGGGATCATCACGATCCGCAGCAGGGTCAGCCAGGTGGGGAGGGTCAACTTCATTGCGTCTCTCTACTCGCCCGCCGCGTCGGGCGTGGGCAGTCCATGAAGGTTAGCGTAGATACGCGCAGCGAGGGCGTCATTGATGCCGTCCACTTTCGCGATTTCCGCTTCGCCGGCGGCTTTCAGGCCGACCAGGCCGCCGAAATGTTTGAGCAGGCTGGCGCGCCGGCGCGGGCCGATCCCAGGAATATCCTCGAGTTTGCTGGTCATCCGGGCCTTCTGTCGGCGACCGCGGTGGCCGGTGATGGCGAAGCGGTGGGCCTCGTCACGCACCTGCTGGATGAACTGCAGCGCCGGTGAGGCCGCGCCCGGGCGCAGTTCGCGGCCGTCCGGCATGACCAGGGCTTCATGCCCTGCCCTGCGCTCCACGCCCTTGGCCACGCCGACCAGCATCACCCCTTCCACGCCCAGATCGGCCAGCGCGGACTGCGCCTGGGCCAGCTGGCCGGCGCCGCCGTCGATCAGCAGCAGATCCGGCAGTACGCCGTCCTCTTCCACCGCGCGGCGGAAGCGCCGCTCGATTGCCTGGCGCATGGCCGCATAGTCATCGCCGGGCTCGATGCCGCTGATGTTGAAACGGCGGTACTGGCTGCGCACCGGGCCGGCCGCATCGAACACCACGCACGAGGCCACGGTGGCTTCGCCCATGGTATGACTGATGTCGAAACACTCCACGCGCTTGACCTGCTCGGTCAGGCCGAGCATCTGCCGCAGGTCTTCGCTGCGTGCGTGCTGCGCGGTCCGGCTGCCGAGCTCGGTCACCAGAGTGATCTGCGCATTGCGTGCGGCCAGTTCCACATAACCGGCGCGCTCGCCGCGCACGTTCCAGCGCAGCTGCACCTTGTGCTCGGCCGAGGCGCTCAACGCTGATTCGATCAGGCTGGCATCCGGGATTTCGCGATCGAGCAGGATCTCGCGCGGTGGCGCGTGCTCGGCGTAGTACTGGGACACGAACGCGCCCAGCACTTCATCGGCACTCTCTTCGCCATTGGTGCGCGGGAAGAACGGCCGCGTGCCCATGTTGCGGCCATCACGGAAGGCCAGCAGCAGCACGCAGGCACTGGCGCCTTGGGTGGCGCAGGCCAGCACGTCCAGATCCGCCGCGCGGCCGTCCACGTACTGGCGGGTCTGCATGCTGCGCAGCGAGGCGATCAGATCGCGCAGGCGCGCGGCCTGCTCGAATTCCAGTGCTTCGCTGGCGGCCTGCATCTGGGTGCCGAGCTCGCGCGCAAGCTGATCGCTCTTGCCTTCCAAGAACATCGAGGCGCGGCGTACCGACTCGGCGTAATCGTCCGGCGCGACCAGCTCCACGCACGGCGCGCTGCAGCGGCCGATCTGGTACTGCAGGCAGGGTCGCGAGCGGTTGCGGAACACGCTGTCTTCGCAGCTGCGCAGCTTGAACAGCTTGTGCATCAGGTTGAGCGTTTCGCGCACGGCGGTGACGCCCGGGTACGGACCGAAGTACCGCCCCGGCACCGCACGCGGGCCACGGTGCAGCGCGATGCGCGGCCATTGCTCGCGGGTCAGCAGCACGTGCGGATAGGTCTTGTCGTCACGCAGGGAGACGTTGTACCGCGGCGAGAGCGACTTGATCAGCTGGTTTTCCAGCAGCAGCGCCTCGGCCTCCGAGCGGGTCACGGTCACGTCCATGCGCGCGACCTGCGAGAGCATCGACATGATCCGCGTGGTCTTGGGCGTGCCGTTGAAATAGCTGCCCACGCGGTTGCGCAGCGCACGCGCCTTGCCGACGTACAGCAGGGTGTCGTCGGCGGCGTACATGCGGTACACGCCGGGGGCGGTGCTCAGGTGGGCCGCAAATGCCTTGCCATCGAAGGCGGGGGCGGAAGAAACAGTCATTCGTTGATCGGCACGTCGCTCAGGACACCACTGACGGGGTCGAATCGAAGCACGGCGTGGGCATCGGTCTCGGCGATCCAGACCGCGCCACCGCCCAATGCCAGGCCAGCCGGGCCATGCAGGCGCCGCGGCAACTCCAGCGTGCTCAGCTCACCGCCGCCCAGGCGCAGCGTGCGCAGGCGGCCGTTGCCGGCATCGGCGATCCACAGCAGCGGTGCATCCGGACTCAGGGCAATTGCCTGCGGGTACTGCAGCAGCGCCGACGCGCGTGCGCCGTCCTGCTCGCCAAAGGTCCACATGCCCTGCCCGACCAGCGTCTGCACCAGATCGCCACGCAGCTGCATGGCACGGATCGACGAGCCCAGCGCGTCGCAGACGTACAGCACCTGCTGGACCGCGGCGACCGAGCACGGTTGCGCGAACGCGGCCATGTGCCCACTGCCATCGCGCTCGTCGATCGCCCCGCTGCCGGCGCGCCACTGCAGGCTGCGCTGGCCAAGGTGATAGCTCCAGATGCGGTTGTCGCCGGCCATCGCGATGTGGATCTGGTTGTCGGCGACCGCCAGCCCCTGCGGATGGTTGAGCGCGGTGTAACGTGGGTCGGCGACCGGCCCTTCGATGGGCTCACCGGGGCGGCCGGTGCCGCACAGCGTGTCGACCTGGCCGGAGAGCAGATGGATGCGGCGCAGGGCATGGTTGCCGGTGTCGGCCACGTACAGCCATTCGCGCTCCAGCGCGAGGCCCTGCGGATGGTGGAAGGCCGCCTGGGCCTGGTCTCCATCCATGAAATCGGCGGTGCCCATGCCGAACTGCCGCAGCACGCGGCCACCATGGCTGCACTCGAGCACGCGGTGATGGCCGGTGTCGGCGATGTACAGGCGCTCGGTGGTCACCGCCAACCCGGTCGGGAAGCGCAGCGGCAGGCGCGGCTCGGGGCTCAGCTCACGGGCGCCGTGCAGATCCTCATCGGACGGCCGCGAGCTGCCTTCGCACAACGCAGCAAGGGAGCGTTCCAGTTCCCCGCCGAGACCGACCAGACGCTCGCGCTCGCGCCCCTGCGCATCCAGCAGGACCAGGGTCGGCCATGCGGTCACGCCGAACCGGCGCCAGCCATCCCAGTCCGCATCCAGCAGGGCCGGCGCGTTCAGCCCCTGGCGGCGCAGCAGCTTGAGGGACTGATCAGGATCGCGCTCGCCATCAAAACGTGGCACCTGCAGCACCAGCAGTTGCAGCTTGCCGGGGTGGCGTGACTGCCACTGGGCCAGCTCGGCCAGCCGCTGCGCGCACCATACCGAGGCAGCGTTGACGAAGGCCAACACCACCGGCCGCCCCTGCAACTCGGCCAGGGTGGTCGGTGTGGCGTTGAGCCAGGTGGCGAACTCGGGCAGATCCTGGACGGGCTGGACGTTCATGCCCCGATTATGCCGGACGACGCGTCATGCCACCGTCGTGCCACGGTCACGGGTGTGCTGCCCACCAGGCCTCGGCACGCGCCAGATCGTCCGGGGTATCAATGCCGGGCGGGAACTCGGCGGGGGTCAGCGCCACACTGATGCGGTGCCCCGCTTCCAGTACGCGCAGCTGTTCCAGCGACTCCAGCTGCTCCAAGGTGCCGGCCGGCAACGCGGCGAACTGGCGCAGGAATCCGGCGCGGTAACCGTAGATGCCGATATGGCGCAGCCAGTGCGGGCCGGGCAGCGTGTCGCGTGAGCGCGCGAAGGCATCGCGGTGCCATGGAATCGGCGCGCGGCTGAAGTACAGCGCGTCCAGGTTCTGCTTGCGCACGACCTTGACCACGTTCGGGTCGAACAGGGTTTCAGCGTCGTCCACCGGCGTGGCCAGCGTGGACATCTCCGCACCGCTGTAGACCAGGGCTTCGGCCACCGCACGGATGCCTTCGGCCGGGGCAAAGGGCTCATCGCCCTGCAGGTTCACCACCAGGGTGTCATCGGACCAGCCCGCCTGCGCGGCGCACTCGGCCAGCCGATCGGTGCCGGAGGCGTGCTCGGCGGAGGTCATCGCCACGCGCACCTCGGCCAGGCCCTGCAGGGCATCGGCGATGCGCTGATCGTCGGTGGCCACCCACACCTCGCGCGCGCCCGCGAGCAGCGCGCGTTGCGCCACGCGCAGCACCAGCGGCTCGCCGCCGAGCAGGCGCAGCGGCTTGCCCGGCAGCCGGGAGGCGGCATAACGGGCGGGAATGGCGACGACGAACTCGACGGAAGCGCTCATGGGGGATGACCTGTACGAAAGGAATGCAGTCAGAGACGCAGTGTGCCGCAACCGGCACCGGGCCCGTCAACGCTTGCCGAGCTTCTCGACGCGGTCCAGCAGGCTGATCCAGAACGCAGCCGGCAGCTCGGCCGACAGCGGCACGGCGAAGTGCCATTCGGTCGCGAAGGCCTTGCACTTGACCGCGTCCTTCTCGGTCATCAGCACCGGCAGTTCGCTGCCGAAGCGCAGATCCGCTGGCTGGTAGGCATGGTGATCGGCGAAGGCATGCGGCACCACACCGATGCGATGCGCACGCAGCATGTCGAAGAAGCGCTGCGGATTGGCGATACCGGCCACCGCATGCACGCGCTGGCCCTGGAAATGCGAGAGGCGCCGCGCGCGGCCGCCCTGCAGCGGCTGTGCGCTGTCGATACGCAGCTGCATGGGCCATTCGCCGAAGCCGCAGGCGGTCTGTGCCTCGGTACCATCGCTGGCCTGGCCCATGTTGACCACGCGGAAATCGCAGTCGCGCGCACGGCTGGCCGGCTCGCGCAGCGGCCCGGCGGGAATCAGCCGACCGTTGCCGTAGCGACGCTGGGCGTCGACCACTTCAATTTCGATGTCGCGCGCCAGCCGATAGTGCTGCAGCCCGTCGTCGCAGACGATGATGTCGCAGCCCGCCTCGACCAGTGCCTTGCCGGCCGCCACACGGTCCGCATCCACCCGCACCGGCACGCCGGTTTTCCAGGCGATCAGCACCGGCTCGTCGCCACCGACGGCGGTATCGGTACTGGCCAGCACCCAGCGCGGTGTGCCTGCATCGTCGCGACCATAGCCACGGCTGGCGACCCCCGGCTTCCAGCCCGCTTCGCGCAGGCGGTTCACCAGGGCGATCGTGAGCGGGGTCTTGCCGGTGCCACCGGCGGTGACGTTGCCGACCACCACCACCGGCACCGGCAGTGAATGCCGTTTCAGCCAGCGACGGCGATACGCCATCCGGCGCAGCGCGATCGCCGCGCCGTACAGCGGCGACGCCAGGCGTGCCAGGAACGGGATGGCGCTGCCGTCATACCAGTACGACGGCGTGTGGGTGCCCTTGCCTGCCATCAAGGCTGCCTTTCGCGGAACTGCATCTTGTGCAGATGCTCGTACAGGCCACCCAGCGCCAGCAGCTCGTTGTGCGTGCCGCGCTCGACGATGCGGCCATGGTCCATCACCAGCACCTGATCGGCATGTTCGATGGTGGACAGACGGTGCGCGATCACCAGCGTGGTGCGCTCGGGCATCAGACGCTGCAACGCATCCTGCACCAGGCGCTCGGATTCGTTGTCGAGCGCGGCGGTGGCTTCATCCAGGATCAGGATCGGCGCGTCGCGCAGGATCGCACGGGCGATCGCCAGGCGCTGACGCTGGCCGCCGGAGAGCAGCGCACCGTTTTCGCCGACCGGGGTCTGCAGCTGCTGTGGCATGCGCGCGATGAACTCCCACGCATTGGCCGCTTCGGCGGCAGCGCGGATCTGCTCTTCGGTCGCATCCATGCCGTAAGCGATGTTGGCGCCCACGGTGTCATCGAACAGCATGACCTTCTGCCCGACCATCGCCACCTGGCGACGCAGGTCGGCCAGCGGATAATCGTCCAGCGCCACCCCATCCAGCGTGATGCGGCCACCGCTGGGTTCGTAGAAGCGTGGCACCAACCGGATCAGGCTGGTCTTGCCGCTGCCGGAACGGCCGACAATCGCGGTCACGGTGCCCGGCTTGGCGGTGAAACTGATGTCATCCAGCGCGATGCCGGTATCTTCGCGATAGCGCAACATCACGTGCTCGAACGCAAGCTCGCCACGTGCACGGCCGATCCGCTGGATGCCTTCATCGCGCTCGACCGGCATGTCCAGAATCCCGAACAGGCGCTCGGCCGCCGCCACACCGCGCGAGATCGAGGTCTGCACACTGGTCAGGCGACGCAGCGATGGAATGATCGCCATCATCGAGGTCATCAGGCCCATGAACTGGCCCGCGTTGAGTTTGCCGGCCAACGCCTCGCGGGTGGACACCCACACGATCACCGCCAGCGCCAGGGCCGCCAGGAACTGCACCGTGCTGGAGGCCAGCGCGCGCGTGGTTTCGACCTTCATGTTCAGGCCGAGCATGCGGTTGGCAAGCCGGGAATAGCGCGAGATTTCGTGCGCCTGGGTGCCATGCACCTTCACTTCCTGCTGCGCGGCCAGGGACTGTTCGGCGGTCTGCGCCATGCCGCCCATGCCATCCTGGATGCCACGGCTGATCCGGCGGTAGCGCTTGCCCACGATCGACACGATCACGCCGATCAGCGGCACCACCACCAGCATCGCCATGGTGACCTTGACGCTCATCTGCAGCATCACCACCAGCATCGCGATGATGGTGAGGGTATCGGCCACCAGGGTCTTGAGCGCATCGGCGCTGGCCTGGGTGACCTGCTCGGTATCGAAGTTCAGGCGGCTGACCATCACCGGCGTGGCCTCGGCATCGAAATGCGAGGACGGCAGATGCAGGTACTTTTCCAGCACCTGCTCACGCAGGTCGCGCACCACGCTGCGCCCGGTGCGGGCCAGCGCGTAATCACTGACCAGGGTGGCCAGGCTGCGCATCATGAACAACCCGAGGATGGTCAGCGGCAGGATCACCGCCATGCGCGGCTCGGGGTTGACGAAGCCCCGGTTGACCAGCGGCTCCATCAGCTTGGTGAAGCTGTAACCGGCCAGGGCCTCGACCACCATCGCGACCACGGCGGCGACCATGAACACCCAATAGGCACCGGTATACCCGAGCAGGCGCTTGTAGATCGGCCAGACGGGGGAATGTTTCTTGCTCATGGACGCACCTCCGGCGCGGTAGCGATGGCGATGCGGCGGAAGCCCAGCTGGCCCAGAGCATCCTGGGCCGTGACGACAGCCTGGTAAGGCGTGCGCGCGTCGGCGCGCAACAGCACGGTCTGTTCCCGATCGCTGCCGGCGACGGCGGCAATGGTCTGCTTGACCGACTCGACGTCGGTGCGCAGCACTTCCTGGTCGTTGATGAAGTAACGCCCCTCGGCATTGACCAAAACGCTCAGCGAGCGCGGCGGCTCGGTGGTGTCCTGCTGGCTGGCGGTCGGCAACTGCAGCTGCAGTGTGGAGCGCGCATCGAAGGTGGTGGTGACCACGAAGAAGATGATCAGGACGAGGATCACATCGATCAGGGGAACCAGATCGATCTGCGGCTCGTCCTGGATCCGGTCATTGCGGATGCGCATCCGTCAGCCCTTGACCGTGACCGGTGCCGCACCCGAGGGCGCACCCGCACCGCGCGGCGCGTTGTTCATCACGCCCGGGCGACCATCAAGCGCATCCAGCAGCGCCGACGCCTCCTGCTCCATCTCGATCACGTAGCCGGCGATGCGGCCCTTGAAATAGCGATGGAACATCAGCGCCGGAATGGCCACGATCATGCCGGTGGCGGTGCAGACCAGCGCCTTGCCGATACCGCCGGCCAGCTGGTTCACATCACCCACGCCGTGGTCGAGGATGCCCATGAACATCTGGATCATGCCGACCACCGTACCGAGCAGGCCCAACAGCGGACCGGCCGAGGCGATCGTGCCGAGGGCATTCAGGAACCGCTCCATGCGGTGAACCAGATGTCGACCAGCATCTTCGATGCGCTCACGGATCTGGTCACGCGGGCGGTTGCGCGCTTCCAGCGCGGTCGCCAGCAGCGCGCCCAGCGGCGAGTTGCCGCGCAGCGACTGGATGTGACTCGGGTCGAGCTTGCCGCGCGCGGCCCAGTTGCGCACTTCCTGGCCCAGCCCGGGGGGCAGGACTTCATTGCGCCGCAGGGTCCAGAAACGCTCCAGGACGATTGCCAAAGCCAGTACGCCCAACAGCAGCAGCGGCAGCATCGGCCAGCCACCGGCCTTGACCAGTTCCCACACGTTTCAATCCTCCGGCCCAGCGGCCGCCTGTTTGATCGCCGATAGGATAGCAGCCGACCGGCTCCGCTCCGCGGCATCCCACCAACGCCGCTCGAAAACCCGTTGTTCACGCACCTGCAGGCCTTCACGCCCGAGCCAGACGCGAACCGCGCCACTGTCGGCAGTGCTCAGCACTTCTGCGCCGATCGCCTGCCAGCGCGCGACCACCTCCGCACGCGGGTGGCCGAACCGGTTGCGGTGACCCGCCGAGACGATCGCCAGCCGGGGCGCGACCGCTGCCACCCACGCCGGCGTGGACGAGCTGGCGCTGCCATGGTGTGGGACGAGCACCGCTTCGGCCGCCAGCAGAGCCGCATGGTGCTGGACCAGCAGGGCCTCGCTGCGCTTTTCGATGTCGCCGGCCAGCAGGATCGCCCCCTGGCTGGTTTCCAGCCGCAGCACGCAACTGCTGTCATTGATGGACTGCGGCTCGTCGCGCGGTGGATGCAGTACCCGGAACGTCACCCCGTCCCATTGCCAGGATTGCCCCGCATGGCAGGCCGACGCGCGGCCGCGCAGGGCATCAGATGGCGCCTGCAACAGGGCGTCCGGAAAGCTGCGGCGCACACCGCGCAGCCCCCCGGTATGGTCGCGGTGGTCATGGCTGATCATGATCCGGTCCAGCCGCCCCTGCCCCAGCGCACGCAGGGTGGGCAGCACGATCCGCTCGCCCGCGTCGAAGCCATCGTCGGCCCCCGGGCCGGTGTCGTACAGCAGCGTGTGGCGGCGCGTGCGCACTGCTACCGCCAGGCCCTGCCCCACATCCATCACCAGCAGTTCCACTTCGCCCTCGGCCGGCCCATGACGCGCCGGCCACAGCAGCGGCAGGCACAGCAGCAGCGCGGGAACCCGGCCACCGCTGCCGCGCGGCAGCAGCAGCCAGAACACCCCGAACAGGGCCGAGATCAATGCCCAGCGGCTTGACTGGGGCAGCCACCACAGCGACAGCTCGCTGCGCGCGGCGAACCCGAACAGCCACCAGCTCGCCTCGAAGCACCACGCGGCCAGCTGCCACGGCCAGCGTCCAGCCCCGTCGATCAGCGCCTCCAATGCAGTGCCCAGCAGGGCCAGCGGCACGACCACCATCGTCCACCAGGGTATCGCCACCAGGTTCACCAGCGGTCCAGCCCGGGAGGCCTGCCCGAACAGCGCCACGGTCAGCGGCAGCAGCGCCACGGTGGCCACGCCCTGCGCGCTCAGAAAGCCTCGCAACCAGCCCTGCTCACGCCCCGGCAGGCACCAGATCAACCACAGCACGCCGGCGAAGCTGAGCCAGAAGCCCGGCGCAAGGACAGCAAGTGGGTCGAACAACAGCATCGCCAGCGCCGCAAGGGACAGCGACTGCGCCACGGTCGCCCGCCGCCGGCTGCAGCGCGCAGCGGCCACCACCGCGATCATCAGTACCGTGCGAACAGTGGGGAGCGCGAACCCCGCCGCTGCGGCGTACAGCGCCGCGCCTGCGACGGCCGCGGCCGCAGCGCCCATCGGGCGCGGCACGTACAGACCGAGTATCGGTACGCAGCGCCAGAGCCCGCCGGCCAACAGAGCCGCCACACCAGCCACCACGCCGACATGGAAGCCGGAGATCGCGACCAGGTGGGTCACCCCCAGCGCACGCAGGTCGTCCCAGTCTTCCTGATCGAGGCCGCGGGTATCGCCCAGTGCCAGCGCCTGGACGAAACGACGGCCGTCGCCCTGGACCGCCCTGGCGATCGCGTCGGCCATCCGCTCGCGCCATGCGGGCCATCCGGTCGGCTCACCCAACGGGTGCGCCTGCGCAGGCTCACGCACGTACCCGTTGCCAGCCACTCGTTGCCGCAACGCATAGCCCTCGGCGTCGAACCCGCCAGGGTTCACCAGACCGCGCGGCGGTCGGACCCGGACGTTGAACGCCCAGCGTTCGCCTGCGCGCACCGCGCGCCGACGGTCATCACTCGCCCCACGAAATCCGTCGTACCAGCCCAGTGCCAGGTCACGGCCGCGGACGTCGGCTGGCATCGCCGGAACAGCGTCCACCCGGAAGCGGAAGCGGGTACCGCCGGGGCCATGCTGAGGCAGGCTGATCACGCGCCCGTGCAGCGCATGGTCCACCGCCGGGCCTCCGGGGGGCAGCTGCTGCGCCAGCCCGGCGTGACCGTGCACGGCGGCCCAGCCGATACCGAAGAGGACAGCGCCGAGGAGGCGGAAGCGGCCGGGCAGGATCCAGGACACGATGCCGAACGCTGCTGCGGCAACGCCCCACCCCAGCGGCAGCAGCCGGGGCGAGAAGACGATCGCGCAGATGCCTGCCAGCAAAGCGACGGCACACGCCTTGCCGAAGATCGGAAGAGACGCGTGTGCAGGCATGCCGCCGGTGTGTAGTGCTCGCCGCATGTGCAGCACCCGGGAAACCTTGAGTGTCGACGGCGGGCGCAGTGCGGGGTATCAGTGCGCCATGCAGGCCGTTGTCAGGAAACGCACATAGCAAAAAAGCCAACCCGAGGGCTGGCTTTTCTGTTGTGCCACGACAGTCTCCGGGACTGAAGTGGTGGGCGGTACAGGGTTCGAACCTGTGACCCCTACCATGTCAAGGTCGGGGGAGATCAGGCAATACAACAACTTAGCCTTTCTCAGAATCGCTTTTGACGACGTAGGAATGCGGGCTGCGGCACCGGTGCGTGCCAGGTGCGTGTCAGCGCCTAGTGCGCCCGATCCAGATACGCATCGATCTCGGCGACGGCTGCGGTGCGCGCTTCGCCAGCGGTCGGCCGTTGAACCGAGGCCGGGCCATGTGACCGGCGAAGGTTTCGATGGACTACGGTCTGGAACCCGCCTTCGCCACGCGGGAGGTCGAAGTGGGCAATCCAGGCATCACTTGCGGCGCTGTACTCGCCGCGCACCTTGAGGTCGCGATGGACAAACGGGAAAAGAGAAGCTGAGTCGTCGCTCATGTAATTGACCTTGGCTGCCTAAGATGATTGCGGCATGCCGCTCCTACAACAGCCTGAAAGTCAACGCATTTCGTAATGTAATCATATGCTTGCCATCGATCGAGTGCATCCTTGACGGGATCTCAACACCTAACGCACGCCGAAGAGTCGCCTCAGGGGATCAGCGCGATCGCCTCCGCGTCCGCTTAGGCGGTAAACAAGAGGAATTGAACGCGTCGCAGCGCGCCTGCTACTCTGCGGTCGGCAGCACATAGCCGCCTGACGCCCCAGAAGGTCCAACACCGGGGCTCGCAGCCAAGCGACCGAGCGCCTCGACGCGGCGACCTGCGAACCTTTCCACCCATGCCCGGCCTCTCTCCTCCGACGGCACGAGGGTGCGGCTACGCGGGCCGACCCACCAAACAACCACCCACTGCGCGCCATCGAGGACAACAGACGCGAAGGGTCCACCCTGGCACGGCGACCGGGCATCGAGGCGGTTAGCGGTTTGGCTCCAGACGATCATTCGCTCAGGGTAGCGTCCGGGCGTCTCAGCTGCGGGGATCTCACGGGGCAGGCCTTGACCTTATCTGCATGTGGTGCATCCTTCACGAATCACCGGAGGAAGATCATGTACGACGGAATCTACGAGGTATCGTTCTCGACATCGCCTAGCCGGGAACACGATTTCGGCCACGGCATCGTTACGATCAAGGACGGAACGATCAACGGCGGCGACCACGCCTATGTATATCGCGGTCATTTGAAAGCAGGTGAAGAGAAGACGACTGGCCGGATTCACGTGTCGAAGTGGAGCTTGGCCACTACATCCGTTTTCTCCGGGCTAGACGACTATGAGCTCGATTTCTCCGGCGAATTCAGCGACGGAGACTCACTAAATGGATCGGGCACCGTGGAGGGTCGAACCGACCTGACTCTCCATGTGTTCGCCCATAAAGTCTCGGACGCCGCCTAGCCGCTACTAATCGGCTGGACGAGCTCGGGGCCGTTGTTGCGCGGCGACCCAACGGCACTGTCACCTGGCGGTAGGTGATGACGGCTACGACAGCCCCGCCACTCCGTCACGCCCTGTAACGGCGAGCGGCATCAAGGATTCGAGATTTTCTGCTGACTCTCGAGGTTCAAGCGATACATGGGGCTAGACTTCCTCCATGCGTAGCACCGAAGAGACCATTCTGACCGTGGCAGGCATCGTCATCGACTCGATGTCTATGAACGAAGCTGCCCTCTCGGGCGACTTTGACGACGCGCGATTCCGCGCGGAGCTTATCGTGGCCAAGGCTGACGCTTCCGGACACCAAGACGTGGTGCTGGCCGCAGCCTTCGTCATGGACCGGCTCGGCCCACTCGGAAGTGTGCCGCGAAGTGGATTCGCCGAGGGCATGCTCCGCGTCGCCGAGGAACTGGACAAGATCGGCGTCCAGCCACTCTAGATCGGTTGAACGAGCTCAGGGCCCTTGTTCGTGGGTTTCCCCACTGCTTTGGTTACGGGATGGTAGACGAGCTCGGCCTATGGGGCGGCCACCAGCGTTGCACTGGCCTCGTCGGGCGAGCCCTCGATCCACACCTGCCAGAGGTCTGGCGGGAGGATGACAGGCTGCCGATCATGGATGTCGCCGGAGACCTTTCCAGGCTTGCCGGTGATGATGGTGAAGGTTTGCGTCCATTCCTCGTCCTGCGAGGCGCGCCAGCCTTCCCACAGACCGGAGAACATCAGCAGATGGCCAGCGGGGTCGTGGATAAAATACGGCTGCTTGTTCGGCGATTCACCCTTCCACTCGAAGTAGCCGCTCGCCGGCACCAAGCATCTCCGCTTGGCGAAAGCATTCCGGAATGATGGCTTGGGCTTCGGGACAAGTGAGTCTGACCTGGCGTTGATAATCTTTGCCCCGATCTTCGGATCCTTTGCCCAACTGGGCACCAGTCCCCATCGGAAGGCCTTGGCCTCGTACCCCTTCTCGCCACGGGACACCACCAGCGCCCTCTGGGTCGGCGCGATGTTGAAATGGTCTTCGCGCTGGTTGATCTCGCTGACGATATCCAGCTCGAGCTGGTCCCGCACTGTCTTAGCCTCGCGGCTCAGCGATACGGGTCCGAAGGTGGCGTAGCGTCCGCACATTATCGCAATGTGGGCTCGCCCTCGCGGACGGAGTGTGAAGGGGGGACGCCCTCGACAGGGTCGTGTAGACCGGAAGAAAGGCGGTGTCCGCGCCGGTCAGATTCAAAGCGATGCTTCATCCGCAAGAATGGCTTCTCAACGAGACGCCTTGATATCTCTGAGAGCAGCATCGCCCCGAGCCCAGCTACTAAGGCCGTTTGGGCCTGGGTCAAGCCCCGGGTCAGGCAGATGATGCAGAGCGGAAAGTGCCAGAGGTAGAGGGCATATGAGCGGGCACCGAACCACTGCGCGACTCGGCTTCGAAGCATCCTGGCGACAGAGCCAACGCCAGCCAGAGACCCGACTATAAGCGCGGCGGCGCACGCTTCAATGACCGTCAGCCCGACGTAGTTCGATATCGGCGACAGCTGGTCCATGACGGCCGAGAGGACGCATAGGACGGCTATGGCGACACCGGCTAGTGCGGGCAATGACCGGGACGACAGTAAGCGATCAAGCATGCCCAGAGCAAAAAGCTGCGCAAGGACGCACCCGACAAGGATCGCGTCGGCACGTGTGTCCGTCCCGTTGTAGATCCGGAGAGGATCCACCCCCATCGCCTGGAGAGATATGCGGTCGACCGTGCAGACGGCCGCGAGGGCCACGGTGGCCCAGAGCCGAGTGCGCTTGTCGAAGCGCCGGCTGACGAATATCCAGATAGCTGGCCAGATCAGGTAGAACTGCTCTTCGATTGACAGGGACCACGCATGACCAAGCAGCGCGGGTTCGTACCAGTGCAGCGCACGCGACCAGTTCGTCATATAGAACAACGCTACGACGGCATCGCCGGCAGTTTTCCGGAAGGCGTCTCCGCTTGATGCGAGGCCGTCGAAGGCGATGCAACCGACCAGCATGAAAACGAGCGCAGGCATCAGCCTGAGCACTCGTCTCATATAGAACTGCCCGACCGCGATAGCTCCCCTCTCCGCCTGCTCTCGTATGAGCAACGACGTGATCAGAAACCCACTCAGGACGAAGAAAATATCGACCCCCAGAGAGGCCCCGACCATATGCGGGAAGCCGCCGTGGTAGAGGATGACGAATATGACCGCTATGCCTCTTAGGCCTGTCAGCTCTTTCACACTGTCTGGTAACAGGCGCAGCTTTTCTACGTGCACAGAAGCGGACCCCCTCGAGTGAGGGCACAAGTCTACAGGCACCCGTCCGGGTACCGAACCGCGCGCATTTACGACGCCTGCGGTGCGACCTGGACCGCTTCCCCGTATCCGCTCTGGGGAGCGACCGGCCACGAGGGGTTCTCCTGCGTCACAACCACCCGATTCACCGCGACGCGAAACTGCTTCCACGCCTTCAGAAGATCAGGATTGGCCGACGAGTCGCCGAGATCGACCGCGTCCTGCAGCGCAGGGATCACCCGGTTCGCGGCATCAAGGATGCGCATTCCGCCGCTGCGTGTTGATGTCCACGATCGAAGGCTGCGGGTTCGTCGCCGTGAGGAAGGCAACGTAGCGAGGGTCATCGGGTACGACCTCACCCTGGTTCGGGTAGATATCCGGATCCTGCCCCGATCCGAACGACGAAATGATAACGGCCTGCGTGTTGTCGGCGAACTGTACAAACATGAGGTGTCCTTAGATGGTGTAAGAGCTGACGAACAGCTGCACGGACCCGAAGGTCCCGCTCGAGATACATGCCGCGTAATAGATCACCTGCGGGGCGCTCAGCGGAATGTCGGTGAAGGGCATCTGAGTGAAAGCGAGGCCCGTGGCATGTTGGCTCCACCGTAAACCTCGGCCTGGACGGATGAAGTAGTGTTCGTTGCCAGCAGCGCGGCGGCACCCGTTGCGATGTTATAGATCGCATAGATTCCCACGTAGCCGCTCACCGGCGCCAAGCCCGCTACACCGAAACGCACCTTCTGAACTACCTGGAGCAGCAAACGTGTCAACCCGCTTCCGTCTCGGCGACTACTGGCTCGAGCAGCGCAAAGGCTCAACCGTCTGGTATCGCGCGTGGCGCGACGCCACGGGATGCAAACAGCGCGCTTCGCTTGGCACAAGAGATCCTGACGAAGCCAAGGTAGCGCTGGCGCAGTGGTTTGTTGAGAACGCAGCCATGAAGGATCAGGCGCCGTCCTACGTGATGCTGAGCACGGTGCTTACGCGGTACATGCATCAGCATGGGGATGCTCTGGCCAGCAAGGACAGCGCGAGCCGCGGGGCGGATCTCTGGAACGAGTTCTTCGGGCCGTCCGCCACCGTTGCCGACGTGACCATCCCGCGGCAGGAGGATTTCTTGAAATGGCTGGCTTAGCGCGAGTACTCCGACGGGTACGTGCGGCGCATGCTGGGCGTGGGGAAGTCCGCAATGAACCGCGCATGGAGGCGCAGCGAGATCACGCAGGTTCCATTCGTCGAATTGCCGCCGGCCGGCGAGGCCTACCCGCACTATGCAACGCGCGACCAGATCGTGCGGCTGCTGAACGCTGAAATGCCCGAGCACATCTGGGCTTACTTCCTGGTGCGCCTGTGCACAGCGTGCCGAGGTGATGCAGCGCGCGACCTGCAGCGCTTCCAGGTCGACGTGGAAGCGCGCCTGGTGCACCTGAATCCGGCGGGCCGCAGGCAGACGAAGAAGTACCGCCCGACAGTGCCGCTGCTGCCGGCTCTGGAGGCCTACCTCGCCACCGCCAAGCCCGAGGCCTATCTGGTCCACTGGCACGGAAGCCACATCAAGTCGATCAAGACCACGTGGCGGAAGTTGCGCAAGCGCGCTCTGCTGCCGGCGTGGTTCGTGCCAAAGACCCTACGACACACCCTGGCGACGTGGCTGCGCCAGCGCGGCGTGCCCGCATGGGACGTGTCCGGCCTGCTCGGCCACCACGCCGGCGGCACGACGGATACCTACGCGAAATTCGACCCGGCATACATCGGCCCGGTACGCGCCGCGCTGAACGAGATCATTGAGGATTTGGGGAAGGATATTTCAAGACTGCGTGCCCTACTTGGGGTCACTATTGGGGCACTTTGCGTGACCCCTGAATCTGCTTTTTCCACTTCAAGCCTTGGTGTATCTGGCCTGAGAGTGGTGGGCGGTACAGGGTTCGAACCTGTGACCCCTACCATGTCAAGGTAGTGCTCTACCGCTGAGCTAACCGCCCGTTTTGCTTTCCTGCCCCGCTGCGAATGCGTCGGTGCAGGCCGCGTATATTACGGACGCCCCCGGGAAAGCGCAACACTTTTGTGAAGATATTTCACGATGTGTTGTTCAGCCCAGGCTGGCCTCCTTCAACTGCCGGATCTGGTCGCGCACACGGGCGGCATCTTCGAACTCCAGATCGCGTGCATGCTGGTACATCTGCTGCTCCAGCGCCTGCAGGCGCTTGGCGATCTGGGCCGGCTCCATCGTGCGGTAATCGGTGGACTCTTCAGCCACGCGCTTGCCCTTGCCCTTCCCTTTCCCGCGCGACTCTTTTTCGGCCGCTTCCGAACGCGCACCCTCCAGCACATCGGTGATCGGGCGCAGCACCGACTTGGGCACGATGCCGTGCAGCTCGTTGTATTCGACCTGCTTGGCGCGGCGGCGGTCGGTCTCGTCGATCGCCGCCTGCATCGACCGGGTCATCTTGTCCGCATAGAGGATCGCCTTGCCACGCAGGTTGCGCGCGGCGCGGCCGATGGTCTGGATCAGCGACCCCGTCGAACGCAGGAAGCCTTCCTTGTCGGCATCGAGGATCGCCACCAGCGACACTTCCGGCATGTCCAGGCCTTCGCGCAGCAGGTTGATGCCGACCAGCACATCGAACTTGCCCAGGCGCAGATCACGGATGATCTCCACCCGCTCAACGGTGTCGATATCCGAATGCAGATAACGCACGCGAATGCCGTGTTCGGTCAGGTACTCGGTGAGGTTCTCGGCCATGCGCTTGGTCAACGTGGTAACCAGCACGCGGTCGCCGAGCTTGATCCGTTCGTTGACCTCGGACATCAGATCGTCGACCTGGGTGCCGACCGGACGGATTTCGACCACGGGATCGATCAGGCCAGTCGGACGCACCACCAGCTCGGTGATCTCGCCTTCGGTCTCGCGCAGTTCGTAGGGACCCGGCGTGGCCGAGACATAGATGCTGCGCGGGCAACGCTCTTCCCATTCCTCGAAACGCAGCGGACGGTTGTCCAATGCCGACGGCAGGCGGAAACCGAACTCGACCAGGGTTTCCTTGCGTGAGCGGTCGCCTTTGAACATCGCGCCGATCTGCGGAATGGTCACGTGCGATTCGTCGATCACCAGCAACGCGTCCGGCGGCAGGTAGTCGAACAGCGTCGGGGGTGGATCGCCTGCGTTCTTGCCGGTGAGATGCCGCGAGTAGTTCTCGATGCCGTTGCAGTAGCCGACCTCGGCCATCATCTCCAGATCGAACTGGGTACGCTGCGCCAGGCGCTGCGCTTCCACCAGCTTGTTCTGTTCGTACAGTTGTTCCAGGCGGACCTTCAACTCCGCCTTGATCGTATCCACTGCCGAAAGCACGCGCTCGCGGGTGGTCGCGTAGTGGGTTTTGGGGTAGATCGTGTAGCGCATCATCTTGCGCAGGCTCTCGCCGGTCAGCGGATCGAACATGCTGATCTGCTCGACCTCGCCTTCGAACAGTTCGATGCGCACCGCTTCGCTGTCCGACTCGGCCGGGAACACATCGATCACTTCGCCGCGCACGCGGAAGGTACCGCGGTGCAGCTCGAACTCGTTGCGCGTGTACTGCAGCTGGGTCAGGTGCTTGATCAGATCGCGCTGGTCGATGCGCTCACCGGTGGAGAGGATCAGGCGCATCGACAGATAGTCCTCGGGCGCGCCGAGGCCGTAGATCGCCGATACCGTGGCCACCACGATCGCATCCGGGCGCGACAGCAGTGTCTTGGTCGCCGCCAATCGCATCTGCTCGATGTGCTCGTTGATCGAACTGTCCTTCTCGATGAAGGTGTCCGACGAGGGCACGTAGGCCTCGGGCTGGTAGTAATCGTAATAGCTGACGAAATACTCGACCGCGTTGTGCGGGAAGAACGACTTGAACTCGCCGTACAACTGCGCGGCCAGGGTCTTGTTCGGCGCCATCACCAGCGTCGGCTTCTGCACCCGCTGGATCACGTTGGCGACCGTGTAGGTCTTGCCGGAACCGGTCACGCCGAGCAGGGTCTGCTTGGCGATGCCTGCCTCGAAGTTGGCGGTCAGTTTCTCGATGGCCGCCGGTTGGTCGCCCGCCGGCGAATACGGGGATTCAAGTTGGAAACGATCGCTCATGGTGCCGCCACTGCCGGGAAGCCTCCAGTATAACGGCCGGGTTGGTGACGGCCGGTTGAGGGTTGCACCGATGCTTCAGGACTGGTCAGGCTGATATTCAGGCTGCACCCCGGGCGGCAAGCTCAGGGCTTCCCCGCTGACGGATGTCCTGTCCTGTGCTACGGCCCACTCCCCGTTACCGATGCGCCGGGCTGACCCTGCTGGAGCTGATCGCCACCCTGGTGATTCTCGGGCTGCTGGTTGCCGTTGCAGGACCCAGCCTCGTCGAGACGGTGTCCAATCTGCGCGCGGATGCGCTGCGGATGCAGCTGAACTCGGCCTTCGCCGGTGCGCGCCTGGCCGCGGTGACCCGCCGGGAAATCGTCAGCGTCTGCCCCAGCGACGATGGTCGGCGGTGCACCGCGGAATGGAGCAAGGGATGGATGACCTACCGCGATCCCCTGCGCAGCAGGCAACCCGCTATCGAGAAGGACATCCTGCAGTACTACCCCGGTCAGACCGGCCTGACCCTGCTGGCCCCGGCCTCGACCGGGCGCCCTCGCCTGCGGTTCCGACCGGACGGTCGCAGCATGGGAGTCAATCAGAGCGTCATCATCTGCGCGCGCGGCCGCCAGCACAGCAAAGTGATCGTCAGCAACAGCGGGCGCGCCCGCTCGGTGATCCTCCGGGATCCAATCCCCTGCGAGCCATGACGGCCAGTCAGAAACGACAAAAGCCGCGATTGCTCGCGGCTTCTGCAGAATCTGGCGCCCGAAGTTGGACTCGAACCAACGACCCCCTGATTAACAGTCAAGTGCTCTAACCGGCTGAGCTATTCGGGCGGGGAGGCGCATTGTACGGGCCCCTCGCGCGGAGGGCAACACCCGGGCGCAAGGTTTCGCTCAGCACGTTACCAACATTCGGAAAGCGTGCCGCCACTGGTCTTGACGTTGGCCTGGTTGATGCCGAGGTCGCCGCACTTGTCCTTGGCCTGATTGCCCTGCGCGGTCGCGGACAGCGTAAACGCGGACTGCGTGCCAACAAAGCCGACACTGTAGGCCGCGGTGCCGCCTTCGCGCGGCGAGCTGATCGATGAGCCGCCACCGGGCAACGTGAAGCCCTCGTAGGTGTTCTGCGTAGTGTGGTAGCGCTCGGCCAGCTGCGCATACTCGACCAGATCCGCCTTGACCTGGCCACGCTTGGACTTGCGGGTCTGCTCCACGTAGCTCGGGTAGGCGATACCGGCCAGGATCGCCATGACGATCACCACCAGCATGAGCTCGATGAGCGTGAAGCCGCTCACCCCGCGCGCGAAAGTGGGCGAGGCGCGCCGGGCGCGGACCATGGCGGGAAACGAACGACTCATTGCAACTGCCTCCAGGACTGGCGACCACAGGGATAAGGCACGTACATCGGGACGCCGCCGGCTGCGGTCACGAGCATCTGACAGGGCTCGGCGGGCGGTTCGACCGGCGGCGGCTTGCCACCGCCCGGCGACCCCGGCCCACCACCACCCGGCCCGCCCGGGTCATCGCCGGAAATGCTGCCCGGCGGCTGCTGGCGCGGCAGCACCTGCACGCCGACGTCCTTCACCGGTGCGTTGCCGCCCGTCGACAGCGGAACCGCCGCCGTGCCTGCACCGTACTTGGTGCCGGTCGGCGACCCGGCGCGCATCTTCGACAACGCGGGAGCGCCGGACTGTGCACTCAACCCGAACAGCCAGTTGGAGCCATCCGAGGCACAGCTCTTGGTGGTCGGGTTGGGCACGTAGGTGGGCATGAAGACCACCCCCGAGGCCAGCGCGGGATAGGCCACGAAACGCTCACCCGCCGGCAGGTCCACATGCCAGCCGCGCGCATTGGCCGGTACCGTCCCCGGTGTCATCGTGCGCACATCACCGGAGGCGGAGACGGTGTACGGGCGCAGATCGGCTGCGGTCATGGTCTCGCCAGGTACATCATCGGAGGCGTCCAGGACGGCATACAGCGATTGAATCGAGTCGTCGCGGACGTCTTCGTTGAACACGAAGCTACCCGTACCGAAGAACAGCATCACGCCGCCGCGGTCACCGTTGGTGGCATTGATGCCGCCGGTGATCGGCTGGCGGTAGGTCAACCCATTCCGGGTGCTGGTCTGTGTGGTGAACAGCGGCGTGGACACCGTCGCACTGGTGTTGCGCAGGTCGAACTTCCACATCGCGCCCTTCTGATCGGCCGCGTACACCGTATCGGCATAGCCGTCACGCCCGCGGTTGCTGCCGGACCAGCGATCCACCACCAGGATGTTGCCCAGGCCGTTCTTGCCGGCCGGCGGGGTTCCCGCGGTCTCGGACGCTTCGATCATCGTGATGTTCGGCGTGCCCGTACCAATGTCCACCATGAACAACACGACCTTGCCACTGGCGCTGCCGTAGCCGTTGCCGAAGATGGCCTTCCACGTCACCGTCCCGCTGGCATCCTTGAACGGCACGATGACCGGCTTGCCCAGGACATGCCCGATGTTGGCCTTCACCGCATCGGACCCGCTGAGATCGTTGATCTCCCACAGGCGGCTGGTGGTGCCGAAGCTGCCCGGGCTGGTCACATCCAGAGCGAACACACCGCGCCCGCCTGCACCGGTCGTGCCGACCAGCACGGTGCCCCAGTTGTTGCCGATGCGCGCATCGGACACTGCGACCGGGCCATCGACGTAGTAACGGTGGGAGAACTTCTGGAAGGCCTGATTGTTCGGATCCAGCGGGAACAGCAGGTTGCCCATGTGGCCCATCGACGTGGCGGGGATGTAGGCAAACGTTTCAGCACCGCCGCCATTGTCCATCGTGCCGGCCGCACCCATGCCACCATCGAAGGCATGCAGCATGCCGTCGTTCGCGCCGACGTAGACCATGTAACGACCACTATCGCGCTTGGTCGTCAGGTAGGCGGAGTAGCTCGTGGCCAGGTCGCCGCCCAGCCCCCGGTAGCCGTAATCATCCACAGGTGCACTGATGACCGGCGAGGAATTGATGATGTCGCCCAGCACCGTGGTGCGATCACGGAAGCGTCCGCCGCGCCGCGTCTCGCGGCTCTTGTCGCCCAGCAGATAGCTGACCGCCGTTGCCGAGGTCGCCCCGATATCCGTCAGCTCGCCGGCCGAGCAACGGGCCATGCCCGGGTACAACGACGAGGACAGATCACACAACGACTCCAGCGTGACATTGTTGGAGTCGAACGGCAGGACATCGCTGTTCCTGCCGAAGAAAACCCGGCGCGAGGTCGGCTGGGGCATCTTGGCACTGGCTTCCCAGGCCGTGGTGTAGACCGCTTTGCGCGTTGCCTGGTCGATGGTGATCTGGCTCGCGGTGAGGCGGCTGAACCAGTCGGTCGACTCGTTGGCGATCTCATAGTACGGCGCCACCGCCATCGAGCCGGTGCCGATACGCGCGCCGGACTGTGCGTAGCTGCCGGAGGAGGAGGCGCCGGCCGTCACCGACGACAGCACGCGGCGCATGGCCTGGGTGATGTCGGCCGGCGTACGCGCGTTGATGAACTCGCCGCGCGTGTTGACCGCGGCATGCCAGATATCATCGATGGTGCTGATCGCGCCGTTCTCGCGCGGTGGCCAGTTGCCGTAGATGGCCGCGTTGGTATACGGATCCTGGACCACATCGGGATTGAACAGCTTGCCGCGGCCACCCAGGGTGATGCCGTAGAAATTGATGTGCAGGTTCTTCTGGCAATCCAGGCGCGGATCCGGATTGGCCGCGCTGCAGGCCTCAGGTACCGGCACCAGCCCCGGGGTGAGGTCCGGTCGCAGCGGGGATTTACCATCCTTGTTGTTGTAATAGGCCGCGGCGATATCGGCCAGGGTGTTGGAATGGGCATCCTTGAACGGAATGCCCATGTTGCCATCGCCATCGGCGTTGGCGACCGTCGGCCCGTCCTGGTTGCTGTAGCCATCGGTGAACAGCATGACGGCATTCTTCTGGCAGGCCAGCTGCACCGGGGCCAGCTCATCGTCGCGGGTGAACTGGGTGGCCGCCGCCTTGACCGCCTGCCGGTTGGGGGTACTGTCCGAGGCGTTCAACGCGATCATGTCGGTATACAGCGCGCGCTTGTCGTCTTTGGTACCAAGGTCGCGGATCGCCAACGCAGCGCCCTTGTCACTCATATCGAACTTGGCGTGGTCGTTGATCTTGAAATAGCCCACGCGCAGGTTGTCCACCGTGGCCATGGATCGGGTCATGCCGGCGATCATGGAACGGTTACGGTTGCCGTAGTAGGAGAACCAGTTGGCGAAGTTCTGCAGCGCGACGCCGTCGGTGCTCTTGATCGTGTACTTCCACATCGTGCAGCCCGTGCCGCAGGCATTGCTGACGGCAACGCGATCCACCGCCGTGTAGGCCCCGGGAGAACCCGAGAGCTCAGGGCGCGGATCGTTGGTGCCCGTATACGGAAGGAAGAACGTGGCCGGGATGTAGGTGAAGGTGGCGTCGTACCGGGTTGGCTGATTTCTGTTGACCTTGTAGAAATCCGGGGTGCTCCAGACGTAGTCCTTGTTGGCCGCGAACGGCGTTCCGTCCTTCTTTTGGCCGTTGGCGTCATAGGCGAAGAAGACCGTGCCCTTGGGCACCACCATTCCATCGACCATGTTGAACACCCCGGTGGTGGCTGCAGTCAGCTCCACCGTGTTGGCCGCGTTGGCCGCCAAACGTGGATCGATCAGGGTCTTGTCGGTGGCGGCCTGTGCGTAATCGACCACCTTTTCCTGGGCGGTGTCATAGCGCATCCACGGCTCATACTTGATCGCGGGGTTGTAGAAGGCCGGGTTGTAGGTCGGGGAACGTGCGAAGCCGAACGTGTCGAATGGCGCAATGCCGTAGTACCCGCCGGAGATACGCGTGCCCGGCAGCACGTAGTAGAAGGCGCAGGTGCCCGAGGTGTTGAGCGCCTTGGAACTGTTGAAGAAGGTCTTGGTCGACGTACTCCAGCAGGCCTGGCCATCGGCGCCGGGGAACTGGGTCTGGAAGGTCATCGAGCCGGAGTTGTCGACGGTCATGATGAAGGCCGGTTGCGCCTGCACCTGATTGTTCAACGGCACCTGGGACAGCGTCCCCTGACCCTGCGCGGCGATCAGCTGGTACGTCAGCACTCCGCCGCCGACCAGCACGGCCAGTACGGATGCGGAAATGAGTGTGGTCCTGCGCGATACCATGTGCGCGTCCTCAGAGCTTGAAAACCGTGTCGATCACGGTCGAAGAAGTGGGATTGTCAGCATCGTCGGCGGCATAGCCGGTGATCTGGTAGATCGGTATGGGGTTATCGCGCGGCCCGCCCATGCCGACGGTGGTGCCGAAGGGAACGCAGGTGTCGATCTGCCGCACCGTCACCGCCGGCACCGCATCGGAACTCTGCTCGCTGCCCCACTGCGAAGGGTCGAAGGCGGCATCGCAGGCGGCATCGATGTCGCCCGAGCCGATCAGACTGCCGTCGGGCAGCGCCTCACGGTTGGCGATTTTCTCCACGAGATGCTCGGCGGTGCGGACCGTCGCTTCGGTGTTCTGGAAGGACAGGTTGCTGGCGCGATAGTTGGCCGACATCTTCTCCTGCATGCCGGCGACCTGCATGCCGGCGATACCGATCAGCGCCAGCAGGATCAACATCACCAGCGCCACATACAGCACGGCGCCGCGCTGATGGCGCGGGACGGGAGACTGGACGACGGGGCGGACGGAGGCGTGCATGTCAGTTCCCATAGAGTCGATTGCGCAGGGCCACCGATACTTCATAGCTGGCCCGGTAGCGGGTATCACGGGTGTCGGACGGCTCGAACTCCACGCCCAGTGCGCCCTGGCGGGCCACCTTCTGCTGGGCCTGCAACGCATCGGCCGGTTGCGGGCTGCGCGCCAGGACGCCGACCTGGACCAGACCGACACGGCGCCATTGCCCGGCGGCGGTGGCATCGGTACCCGTGGACACACCACTGGCGGTTTCCTGCGCGGTGATGTTGCCGATCGGCGACGCATCGGCACTGATGTCCGTGGTGGAATCCAGACCGAACAGCACCTGCAGGTTCTCGATGCCTTCCACCAGTTCTTCATTGAGCTCGGCAGGGTACTGGCCGGCGGAATTGGCACGGGCGCGTCGCAGCGCAGGTTCGCCGGAGGCGCCGGTGCCGATGTAGTACACGATGGACTCGGCGCGGTACACCAGCGTCTGCCCGTTGGGTGGCGCATACCTGGACAGGTCCGCATTGGTCGCCGTGACCGTGCCACCGGCCACCGTGCCCGGGAAAATGTCGACATGGGCGCAATCGGCAATGCCGAACATCGTCGGCGCGGCGGGTGTGCCCTGACTCAATCGGGCCACGCGCTCGGTGTCGACCGTCAATTCGCTGCTGCCACTGTCCGCCGTGATCGCGGTGACCGGCACGCCTTCGCCGGCCAGGAAGCGCAGTACCAGCACATCACTGCCACCCAACGGATTCAACCCGGCGATCCCGGACGGCAGGCCACCTGCTTCACTCCAGGTCTCGCCCAGGGTCAGGGTGTTGCCAGGCGCGGTGCTGCCCGCTTCGTAGCCCTGCACCGCCACGGAAAAATCGAGCGGACTGCCGGCCCCGGTCGCGGCGGTGAAATGATGGCGCGGGTCACCCTCGTCCTTGATGAAGTGGGCCTGGTCGTTGACGCAGCCGTAGTGTCCGGCCATGCGGATGTCGCGTTCGAGGAAATCGATCGCAAACCGGGCGTTTTCCTGAGTGCGTGCCACGCCTTCGGCCAACCGGGAGGCGGTGCGCGAGGCGATGAAGACCTGGATGACGCCCAGCATCAGCACCGTGCCGATCACCACCGCGACCATCAGTTCGATCAGCGACAGACCCTGCTGCCTGCGCGACATGTTCGGGAAAGGGGTCATAGCTGCGACGTCACGGTGAAAGTGGTCTTGTCATCGGGGTTGTCCTTGTCCCAGCGCTGGTCGCCCCAGGCGATCGAGACGGTGACGCTGCCACCGTTGTAGTCGACGTCCGCGCTGGCGGTTTCGCCCAAGGCCTTGGCCACCTGGCACTGCCAGCGCGCGACGTTCTGCTCGATGGTGACCGCATCGCCGGTCGGGCGCCCGCAGGGCCCGGTCACGGCCACCGAGCCGGCCGAGAACGATGCCGTGCTGTACCAGGCGGCCTGGAACCGGTTGGCGCGCATCTGATCGATCAGGTCATACGCCAGGTTGGTCGCCTGGGTGCGGTAATTGGCGCTCTGCGTGAAGCGCACGCTCATGGTCTGCAGCAGCGCGAAGCCGAGCAGGCCGAAGGCGAGCACGACAATGGCGACCAGCACTTCGATCAGGGTGAAACCGCCCGGCACTGCGCGCAGGCGACGTTGGCGCTTGCGGTTCATTGGCACGCTCCCTGGGCACTGCGTGCCTGGCCGGAGGAATTGATGGTCACGGTGCGCTGCATCGGCTGGCTGCCACACTCATCCGGGCGCAGCGTCAGCGTCTGATCGGCGCCGGCCTGGCGGCGCCCGCGGCCATCGAAGCTGATGGCCGTGTTTTCCGGCCCATCGACGATGAGCCTGGGGTGGCCCTGGCTGTAGCGCAGCACGGTTTCGCCGGTCTCCAGGGTGCCGCTGCCATCCGGGTCGGCGAAGGCCAGGATGCCGCTGTTCCAGTCACCGTCGCAGCTGCTGCCGGTGGCGCTGCCACAGACGCCGCCGCCCCTGTTGTTGCGGATGGCCTCGCTGCGCGCGAGCGACAGCAGGCCCAGCGCTTCATTGTTCGCCGCAACCACCCGGTTGGAACGGATCACGCTCAGGAAATTCGGGAACCCCACCGCGACCAGCACGGCAAGAACCGCCATGGTCACCATGAGCTCGATCAGCGTGAAGCCGTTGGACCGGCGCAAAGACATGAAACGCTCCCCAGCGTTGATGACACAGACGATGAACGCCCCGCCGCCGGTCAGCAAGCGGCGGCAGGACGAACGGTCGCCCGGAGGCGACAGGCGTCAATCCGTTGACACAGAACACGGCCGGCGGCAGGCCCCCTGCCCGCCGCCGGCCCGGTCAGAGCCTCAGGCCATGACCTTGTAGCAGGGCTGGTACTCGCCCGAGATCTTCATGCGGCGCTGCTCGACGAAGGCGCGCAGCAGCTCGTCCAAGGCCTGCATCATGTCCGCATCGCCATGGATCTCGAACGGACCGAACTGCTCGATGCGGCGCATGCCGTCTTCCTTCACGTTGCCGGCCACGATGCCGGAGAACGCGCGACGCAGGTCGGCGGCCAGGGCATGCGGCGGACGGCCGTGGTGCAGATCCAACGAGGCCATCGCCTCGTGGGTCGGCACGAACGGCTGCTGGTACTCCCACGGAATCTCGATGGACCAGTTGAAGAAGAACGAGTCCTTCTGCGCCAGGCGGTGCTCGCGCACGCGCTTGATGCCCTGGGCCATCTTGCGGGCGACGTTGACCGGGTCGCCGATGATGATCTCGTAGCGGCTGGCCACCTCTTCACCCAGCGTGAGCCGGATGAAACGGTCGATCTGCTCGAAGTACGGCGCGGCCACGGTCGGGCCGGTCAGGATCAGCGGGAACGGCAGGTCCTTGTTCTCCTCGCGCAGCAGGATGCCCAGCAGATACAGGATCTCCTCGGCGGTGCCGACGCCGCCGGCGAACACAATGATCCCGTGGCCGATACGCACGAACGCTTCGAGACGCTTCTCGATGTCCGGCATGATCACCAGGTGGTTCACGATCGGGTTCGGCGACTCGGCGGCGATGATGCCCGGCTCGGTCAGGCCGATGTAGCGCGTGGTCGTCTTGCGCTGCTTGGCATGGGCGATGGTGGCGCCCTTCATCGGGCCCTTCATCGCGCCCGGGCCGCAGCCGGTGCAGATGTCCAGCCCGCGCAGGCCCAGCTCGTAGCCGACCTGCTTGGTGTACAGATACTCATCGCGGCCGATCGAGTGGCCGCCCCAGCAGACGACCAGGTTCGGGTCGCCCGGGTTGAGGATGCGCGCGTTGCGCAGCAGCCCGAACACCGCGTTGGTGATGCCCTCGGACGACTCCAGCTCCGCCGCGTACGCCGGGCCCATCTCGATGGCCATGTAGGCCAGGTCGCGGACCACGGCGAACAGCAGCTCGGCCACGCCGCGGATGATCTCGCCATCCACGAAGGCCATCGCCGGGGCGTTGACCAGGTCGATGCGGACACCGCGGTCCTGCTGGGCCACCTGGATATCGAAATCCGGATACAGATCGCGCGCGGCGCGCGGATCGTCCGAGGCGCTGCCACTGGTCAGCACGGCCAGCGCGCAACGGCGCAGCAGCTCGTGCATGCCACCACCGGAGGCATCGCGCAGGCGCGCCACTTCCGCGCGCGACAACACATCCAGTCCACCGCGCGGGTAGATCCGCGCGTCCTGCACCGGCAGCGTCCGCGCCGGTTTTTCGTTGATCGTCATGTCCATCTTGTTCGCTTTCCTCAAGGTTACCGACTGTACCGCTGCCCCCTTAAAAAGCAAAACGGCCGGGAAACCCGACCGTTTGGATATGTGGTGCCCCCGGCGCCACGCTGGGGCTGCCGCAGTTGCATGTTCATCGCGCAACCGGCTGATCATAGGCGTATTGCCCGGGTCGAGCAAGCACCGGGTGACAGGTCCCGCGCTGGCGCCGCCGTCTCCCGGACAGCAGAACGGCCAGGTTGCCCTGGCCGTTCCGGGTGTAACGCAGGTCGTTACCTCAGTTCATCAGAACTGGTAACGGAAGCCCAGCTGCAGCGACCACTGCGACACACCGACGTCGAAGCCGTCGGCGTCCGCGTTGGCAACGGTCGGGGCATCGGCGTTGCGGTAGTTGTACACGTACTTGCCCTGGTACATGCCCTGCAGGGTGGCCACACGAGCGTCGGCGAAGAAGCCGTAGTCGTAGATGTTGCCCCACTTCTTGTTCAGCATGTTGCCGACGTTCTGCACGTCCAGCCAGATTTCCGACTTGTGCCCCTTCATGAAGCCCGGCAGCTGCTGGCTGATACGAATGTCGAAGGTGTTGATCCAGCCAGTGCGGAACTCATTGGCACCCGGCGTGCTGCCAGCGTACTTGGCCAGTTCCGGGTTGGCAGCCAGCCAATCGAAGAAGCTCTTCTCCATGGCCGCATCGGCGGTGAACCCACCGGTGGCGGAGAGCGTGCCGAACAGCACATCGCCCGGGCCCTTCGGCACGTAGAACAGGTCGTTGGCGCTGCGGTTGTCGCCGTTGGCGTCGTTGACGTAGACATAGCTGTACGGACGGCCGCTGCGGCCTTCGTACACCAGACCGAGCTTGGTTTCGTAGTCACCGAAGAACTTGTGCTTCCAGTTCAGCGAGCCCGACACGCGGTCGCGGATCTGGTAGCGCGAGGTGTTCTCGACCGGGGTGTTGGCGTCGAAGGCGTACTGGTAACCCCAACCCGAGCTGGCGGTGGAGCTGGTCAGCGAGCCGACTTCGGTGGCATCGGTATAGGTGTAGCCGATGTTCCAGGACCAGTCGCTGGCATCACTCCACGGCTTGGACAGCGACGCGGTGAACTGCGAGGTGCGGCCCTTGTCGGTGTTGTCGATCAGGTAGACGTTGTTGTAAGCACGGTTGCGGAGGACGCGGCTGTCGTTGTCGGTCCAGGCGCCGACCTTCGAGGCGCTGTAGAAGATATCGCGACCGTCCGGACCCTGGTACTGGATCGGGCCCAGGTTGAGGTTCTGGTAGTACAGGCCATCCTTGACCTTGGTGACCAGCAGCTCGGCCGAGGCCACGATGCCGTACCACGGGGTTTCATGGTCCAGGGCCAGGTTGGCCTTGTAGATCGACGGCAGCTTGAAGTCGTTGCCGACGAAGTTGACGTTCTGGACCGCCGAGCCCGGCGCGGTCGGGACCGGCTGGGTGTCCTTGTTCGGGTTGAACGCCAGCGCATTGTTGTAAGCGGCGCTGTTCAGGCTGTAGACGTTGGTGTTGAAACCGGTCGCCGAGTAGCTGTTGCTCAGCCACACCTGCGGCGAGTCACCCTGGAACAGGCCCACGCCACCACGCAGCTGGGTCGGGCGGTCGGTATCGAAGGTGTAGTTGAAGCCAAAGCGCGGCTGGATCAGGAACTTGCTGTCGAGCACCTTGCTGTTGTTATAGCCAAAGACGTTCGAGGCAGGTGCGTTGTAAGCCGGCGCCGGGGTGGTGTCCGGACGGTCGGCACGCAGGCCCAGCGTCAGGGTCAGGTTGTTGTTCACATACCAGGTGTCCTGCACGAACAGGGCCAGGTTGCTGTACTTGTAATCAGCGGGGATCGAGCCCGGCGTACGCTCCGGGGCGTAGTTGTAGCTGCTCCAGCGGCCGGCGGCGAAATTGTCCAGGCCGTAGAAGGTGTAGGTGCCAAACGAGTTGGCGCCGAAGAAGTTGTAGATATCGTTGGTATCGTACGACGCACCGAACTTGACGTCGTGGTCACCCAGGGTCCAGGTGCCGGCGGCGTAGTAGTTCCACGCCTTGGTCTGCAGAACGTTGTTCTGCGAGTTGGCTTCGGTACCCAGGTACAGCGAGTCGCCGGACGGCGCGCCCACGTTGCCACCGAAGAAGATGCGCACGCTCGGGGCATTGGTGCTCACGTTACGGATGGCCGAGTACTCGCGGTACGACGCCTTCAGTTCGGTGGAGAAGTTGTCCGACCAGTCGCTGAACAGCTGGGCGACGTAGCTTTCGTTGGTCTTGTCGTGCTGGTACCAGTACGAGCTCAGCGATGCGGCACTGGTGGTCATGCCGTTGATGCGCAGCTTGCTCTGGTCGATCTTGCTGTAGCGGATGCTGGCACGCTGGTTGTCGCTGATGTTCCAGTCCAGCTTCAGCGCGTACTCTTCCATCGAGGTGTCGCCGTTGCTTTCCAGGCCACCGGCTTCGATGCCGTAGCCCTGCGCGATCTGCTGGGCGCGGGTCACGTCCGCCAGGTTGAACTGGCCGTTGGCCTTGCCCAGCGGGGTGGTCGCCAGGTCGGCGCCCGGGGCGGCCTGCTTGAACTTTTCGTAGTTCGCGAAGAAGAACAGCTTGTCCTTGATGATCGGACCGCCCACGGTCATGCCGTAGGTTTCTTCCTTGGTGAAGCCGTTGAACGGCTGGCCTTCCGGGTTGTCGCCGAACCAGTCGCCGTCACGGTAGGTGCCGTAGACCGAACCGTGGAATTCATTGGTACCGGACTTGGTCACCGCGTTGACGGTGGCACCGGCGGCAGCAGCGATGCTGACGTCGTAGTTGGACAGGTTGATGTCCAGCGCTTCGATGGCTTCCATGGCGACCGGCTGGCGGCGGGTCGGCATGTTGTTGCCTTCCAGGCCGAACGTATCGCTGGCGGACACGCCGTCGATGCTGATCGAGTTGTAGCGCGGATTCTGGCCACCGGCCGAGATCGAGCCGGAGGCGCGATCGATGAAGGTCACGCGCGGATCCAGACGCATCAGATCCTGGATGTTGCCGCCGATGGACGGCGCAATCTCGATCTGCTGCTGGCTGATGTTGGTGCCCGAGCCCATCTTGGTGGTGCTGAACACTTCCGAGCCGCCGGCGACGGCAACAACCTGCACCGCCTCCAGGTTGGTCGCCGCCAGGTCACCGGTCAGTGCCGCATTGACGGTACCGGTCTGGTTGACGCCCAGGTACACACCCTCTTCCGTCTTGGTGCCTTCACCGGACTTGTTGATGGTGATGGTGTACGGACCACCCACGCGCAGGCCGCGCGCGTTGTAACGACCCGCCGCATCGGTGGTCGCACGGCTGACCGTGCCCGACTCGGTGTGCGTGATGGTGACTTCGGCACCGGCAACAGGCGAGCCTGAGGCGGACGTGACCTGACCGCCGACACCGGCAGAGGTGCTCTGGGCGAAGGCGGGAGCGGCGGCAAGTGCAGCCACGAGACCAAGCGTCAGCTTGGACATCCGGAGACAACGGGAGTGGGTCATTGGGGAGTAGCCTCGATGCGAGATTGGCGATGGCGGAGAAAAAAACGCGCCCAAGCAGCCTTGCTGGCGGCTGACTGGACTTTTATCTGGGTTCCCTAGCCGCGAGCTGGTTTCAGCCGCAACGGTTAACACTAGATTAACACGGTAACCTCGGATTGTGACGGTTTGGCGACAAAACACACGCCATCACAACGGGATCGTGACGTTATCTTCACATTTGATTGTGACCGGGTGAATGCGGGCCATCTGGCGCCGCCAGCGGTTTCGGGAGGGTCCCCGCCGGGGTTTTTCAAGGTTCACTGGGGAGCCGGCCAGCGGCCGGCACTACCTGACAGCCGTGGGACGGTCTTGGGCACGGTCGCCCTGGGCACGGTCACCCAACGGTGACGCCCTTCCCGCCCTCAGGCCTCGAGGATCTCACCGCGGTGGGCAGCGCCGGCGGCGGACAGCAACAGGACCGCCGCGGCGGCGCACTCGGCCGGGTCACGGGCGCTACGGTCTTCATCCAGCGAAAAGGCACGGGCGCGCAACGCGGTGCGCATCGGGCCCGGCTGCAGGCCACTGACCCGGACCGGGCTGCGGCCGAGTTCGTCGTGCAGGGAGGCGATCAGGCCGCGCAGGCCGTGCTGGGCTGCGCCGTAGCCGCCCCAGTAGGCCTGCCCTACCCGCGCAGGGTCGTCCACGGTGAATACCAGCGCGGCATCGTCGCTCTGGCGCAGCAGCGGCAGGCAGGCCTGCGCCAGCCAGGCCGGGGCGGTCAGGTTCACATGTACCGCCCGGGCGAAGGCGGCCGGGTCGGCCAGTTCGAACGGGGTCAGCCCGGCGAAATCGGCTGCGCAATAGAGCACACCATCCAGATGGCCGAGCTCGGAGTGCAGCCGCTCGGCCAGGGTGGCGTAGTCGTCGGGGGTGGCCCCTTCCAGATCCAGCGGATACAGCAGCGGCTCCGGGCCAACGGCGTCGACTGCGGCGTAGACCCGGTCCAGGCGGCGCGGTTTGCGCCCCAGCAGGACTACGGTTGCCCCGGCCTGCGCGCAGGCGACAGCGGCGGCACTACCAAAGCCTCCCCCGGCCCCGGCGATGAGAATGACGCGATCGGCGAGCGATCCGGTCCCGACCACCACGGACGGGACCGCACTCACGGCTGGGACGCCTCTTCGACGATGCGCTTGAGCTCGCCGGATTCGAACAGCTCCAGCACGATGTCGCAGCCGCCGATCAGCTCGCCGTGGATGAACAGCTGGGGGAAGGTCGGCAGGTTGGAGAAGCGCGGCAGGTTGGCGCGGATCTCGGGTTCTTCCAGCACGTTGACCGTGCGCAGCGCGATCGCGCCGGCGGCCATCAATGCCTGGATGGCACGGCTGGAAAAGCCGCACATGGGGTATTGCGGCGTGCCCTTCATGAACAACACGAGGGGGTAACGTTCGACTTCGGACTGGATCTGCTGCATCACCGCCACAACGACTCTCCCTCCAATGGGACAACCCGGCCTCACCGGTCGGATAGACTTCCCTGACCGCCATTGTATGCCCTACCTTCGGGTGGTGGGCACCCTGTCGGGGCTCTCCCTTCCCAATCTGTCGTGCCCATGCCCCTCGAACTGCCTCGCCTTCCCTACGACCGCACCGCCCTCCAGCCCCACCTGTCGGCGGAGACGCTGGACCTGCACCACGGGCGGCACTTCCGTGGCTACCTGGACACGGTGAACGCGCGTATTGAAGGCACGGAGCTGGCCGAGCTGCCATTGGAGGAGATCGTCCGCCAAAGCCAAGGCAGCCTGTTCGACGCGGCCGCGCAGGCCTGGAACCACCAGTTCTATTTCCAGTGCCTGCACCCGCGCGCCGGCGGCGATCCGCAGGGCCGGCTGGGTGAACTGGTCACCCGCCACTTCGGCGATGCCAAACGCCTGCGCGAAACATTCGACCGTGCGGCGTCGAGCCTGTTCGGCTCGGGCTGGGTGTGGCTGGTGCAGCACCCCAATGGCGCGCTCGCGATCCAGGTGACGCGCAACGCGGGCACACCGCTGACCGGGGAGAGCACCCCGTTGCTGGCCTGCGATGTGTGGGAACACGCGTATTACATCGACTACCAGAACGAGCGCGCGCGCTACCTGGAGGCGTTCTGGAAGCTGGTGAACTGGGACTTCGTCACCGCGCAATTGCGCGATTGAGGCGGTGCCGGCCAACGGCCGGCACTACCGGGCCGTCAACCGCGCAGGATCTCGATCACCGGTGCGACCTGGTCGGCGCGATCAAGCTGCACACCGACGCTTTCCAATGCACCGGCCAGCGCTGCCGCATCATCATCGCGCAGCGTGGCATGGCCGACCTTGCGGCCGTCCCGCGCCTGCTTGCCATAGTCGTGCCAATGGCCGCTGGCCTGGCCGAGCACGGCCGCAGCATCGGGCATCTGGCCGATCCAGTTGAGCATGCAGGCATGGCCCAGCATGCGCGTGTCGCCCAGCGGCAGGCCGAGCACGGCGCGCAGGTGGTTCTCGAACTGCGAAGTCTCGCTGCCTTCGATGGTCCAGTGGCCGGAGTTGTGCACGCGCGGTGCCATCTCGTTGGCCAGCAGTTCGTCGCCGCGGCAGAACAACTCCAGCGCGAACACGCCCACGTAGTCCAGGCGCTCGGCCAGCGTACGTGCGTAGCCGATGGCCGCCTCGTGCTGGGCCGCCGACAGCTGTGCCGGGGCCAGACTGGCCGAGAGCACGCCGTTGACGTGCCAGTTGCCGGTGATCGGCCACGCGCGGAACTCGCCATCCTGCCCGCGGACCGCCACCACGCTGACCTCGCGATCAAAGGCGACGAAACCTTCCAGAATCAGCCCGGTCTTTTCGACATAACTGCCGAGCGTGTCCCAGGCCGCGTCGATGTCGGCGGCGCTGCGGATCCGGAACTGGCCCTTGCCGTCATACCCCAACCGGCGGGTCTTGACGATGCAGGGCATGCCGAACTCGGCGACCTTGGCCGCCAGTTCGTCGCGGCTGCGGATATCGGCGAAGGCCGGCAGCGGGATGCCCAGCGACTGGAACAGGGTCTTCTCGCTTAGCCGATCCTGGGCCACCGCCAGCGCATCCGGATTGGGATACACCGGCACGCGCTCGGCCAGGAACGTGGCGCTGCGCGCCGGCACGTTCTCGAAATCGAAGGTCACCACGTCCACGCGCGCGGCGAAGGCCGTCAGGGCCGCCTCATCCTCGAACGCGGCCACCTGCAGCGGTGCCACCTGGGCACCACAGGCATCGGCGGCCGGGTCGAACAGCTCGAAGCGCAGTCCCATCGGCGCACCGGCCAGGACCATCATGCGGGCGAGCTGACCGCCGCCCAGAATGCCAACGGTCCGGGTCATTGACGCGGGTCGTCGTGGGCCATGACATCTTCGGTCTGGCGGGCGCGGAAAGCCTCAAGTGCCTCACCAATCGCCGGCTGGTCCGAGGCCAGCATGGCCGCCGCGAACAGCGCCGCGTTGGAGGCGCCGGCGTTGCCGATGGCGAAGGTGGCGACCGGGATGCCCGCCGGCATCTGCACAATCGAGAGCAGCGAATCCATGCCGTTCAGCGCCTTGGACTGCACCGGCACGCCCAGCACCGGCACGGCGGTCTTGGCGGCGATCATGCCCGGCAGGTGCGCGGCCCCGCCGGCACCGGCGATGATCGCGCGCAGGCCACGCTGGCCCGCCTGCTCGGCGTAGGTGAACAGCACGTCCGGCGTGCGATGCGCCGAGACCACTTTCACTTCATAGGGAACGCCCAGCGAATCCAGCTTCTGGGCGGCGTGCTGCATGGTTTCCCAATCCGAGCGGGATCCCATGACGATGCCGACGAGCGGCGCGGTTTGGTTGAGGGTCATTGGCCGTCACCTGCCTTAAAGACGTATTCTAGCCGTCTTCCACGCAAGACGAAGAATCCATGGATCGCAAGCTGCTCGACCTCCTGTGCTCGCCCGATACGCGCCAGCCCCTGTCCCTGCTCGACGCCACCGGCCTGGACGCGCTCAACCGCGCGATCGGCAGCGGTGCCGTGCTCAAGGCCGATGGCAGCCCGCAGGCGCAGACGCTGCGCGAGGCCCTGCTGACCCGCGACCGCAAGCAGGTGTTCCGCGTGGACGACGGCATCCCGGTGCTGCTGGCCGAAGAGGCCATCGCCACCGCCCAGATCGCCGATTTCCCGGAAAAATGAGCCACCTTCCCGTGCCGGCCCCCGAGGCCGCCCTGGTGGCCGCCGATGTGGCCCGTGCGCTGGCCGAGGACATCGGCAGCGGTGATGTCACCGCCGCCCTGCTCCCGGACCGCCCCGACAGCGCCTACCTGCTGTGCAAGCAGGACGCGGTGATGGCCGGTCGCCCCTGGTTCGATGCGACGCACACAGCGCTCGATCCGGAGGTCAGGATCGAGTGGCGCGTGGCCGAGGGCGACCGCGTCGCCGCCGGCACCGTGCTGGCCCTGCTGCAGGGCCGCAACCGCAGCCTGGTGAGTGCCGAGCGGACCTCGTTGAACTTCCTGCAGACGCTGTCCGGCACGGCGACCACCACCGCGCAGTACGTCGCGGCCGTGGCCGGTACCGGCGCGCGGATCCTGGACACCCGCAAGACCCTGCCCGGCCTGCGCGTGGCACAGAAGTACGCGGTGCGCTGCGGCGGCGGCGACAACCATCGCCTGGGCTTGTTCGACACGGTGATGCTCAAGGAAAACCACATCCGCGCGGCCGGCTCGCTGACCGCTGCGGTCCTCGCGGCACGTGCGCAGTGGTCGGCGTTGCCGCTGGTGGTCGAGGTCGAAGACCTGGACCAGCTGCGCGAGGCGCTGGAGGTGGGCTGCACCCGCATCCTCATCGACGATTTCGACCCCGCCACGCGGCGCGAGGCCGTGCGCATCGCGGCCGGGCGGATTCCGCTGGAAGTGTCCGGCAGTGTCGGCCTGGACGGCCTGCGCGCGATCGCCGAGGACGGCGTGGACTGCATCTCCATCGGCGGACTGACCAAGCATGTGCAGGCAATCGACCTGTCGTTGAAACTGGGGCCGCCCCCGGGCTGACGCGCGCGTCGATCCATGATCGACGCCCAGCCGCACTTTCACGGTATGGGCAGATGCGGTCTGCGAGGCTGCGTCTGCCCCCACCTGGAATGCACGCATGCGCTGCCTGCCGCTTCTCGCCTGCCTGTCTCCCCTGCTCGCGCTGCTGCCGCTGCAGGCGTCCGCCGCCGAGGTCTGCGATGTGCCCCCGCGGTTCGGGCTGAGTCCGCTGGCCGTGGCCATCGTGCAGACCGCCTGCAACGAACACCGCCTCTGGTATCGGCCCTTCATCGACCGTGATGGCCGCGCAGCCAGCCTGAGTGTCACCGAAGCCGAAGACGTCCACCTTGCCGACAACGGCCTGGTGGCCTGGCAGCGCGTGGTCGGCTACTGGCGGCAGAGCGGCACGTTGTCGCCGATGGGCAGCCAGCCCGGTGCATCAAGCTGCATGGCCCCACCGGGCACGCGCTACACCGACACCGACTGTCGTGCGTTCCTGGTGGACAACCCGTGGTCGGCCGCCTTCATTTCCTGGGTGATGACCCGCGCCTCGGTGCCCGGCTTCACCCGTTCGCCCCGGCACATCGACTACATCCGCGCCGCGTACCAGAACAGCGGACCGTACCGGATGACCGACCCGGCGCAGGAGAAACCCGCGCCCGGCGACCTGCTGTGCTACCTGCGCGACCGGCGCGAGGCACTGAGCTACAGCGGGCTGGTGCAGTCGCTGGGCAGTGGTGCGGTGACGCATTGGAAGTCGCATTGCGAGGTGGTGATCGCGGCCAACATGGGCGGCGACCGCACGCTGTATCTGATCGGCGGCAATGTCATGAATACCGTGGCGTTGCGCAAACTGTCGCTGGACCGCAGCGGCCGGATCGAGCTGCCGCCCGCGAAGGCCAGCGCGGGCGATGGGGTGGATCTGGGCTGCACGCCGGGCCGCGAAGAGGAATGCAGCTTCAATCGCCAGGACTGGGCCGCGCTGCTGAAGCTGGTGGCGACCGCGCCGGCGACGATGCCGACGGATGCGCCCGTTCCGACCGGCATGCCGGTGCCCAATTCGATGACACCGCCCCCACCGCCATCGCGCACGCCGTGATGGCAGACGCACGGATGGCTTGATCCGCGCCGCATTCGTCGCCATCTTGGGGGGACCGACCTCCCTGACCGCGCCGAGTCACCGATGCCCAGTTTGATCCTGTTGATGATTGCCGGCGCGTTCGCCTACGCCTTCTGGAATTCCTCGCGTGCCGCCGCCGAGCGTGCCGGCGTGCTCGGGCGCAATGCCTGCCGCGCTGCCGATGTGCAGTGGCTGGACCAGAGCGTGCACGCCACCGGCCTGCGCGTGTGCCGCAAGGACAACGGCTGGCTGGGCTGGGAGCGCACCTTCAAGTTCGAGTACTCGCACGATGGCGTGGACCGCCACAGCGGGCGCATGGTGCTGCGCGGTGATCAGCTGATCACGTTCGTGGGGCCGTCGGCGGCACGGATCAGTGAGATCCGGCGCGATATCGATACAGGGGATGCCGAGGACGTCTAATGAAATGGCCGCCTTTGCGGCGGCCATGGTGACTCTTATTTGACCACCCGCAGATGCGGGCGACCACTGGGCTTGGGCGGAGCATCGTCCGGCGGGGTCGGTGAATCGTCCGGCGGCAGCTCATCGTCCGGACCCGGCTCATGGCCCGGGATGTCATCCGGCAGCGCCATGCCCTGCCCCGTCTCGCGGGCATACACAGCCAGCACGGCCGAGATCGGCACCTGAACCGGGTAGCTGGTGCCAGAGAAGCGGGCCGAGAAGCTCACGCTGTCATTGTCGATATGCAAGCGCACCACGGCGCGCTCGGCGATGTTCAGCACGACGCGGCCGTCCTTGACCGCGCTCTGCGGCACCTGCACGCCAGGCATGCCGGCGTCGACCAGGATATGCGGCGTCAGGTCGTTGTCATTGATCCATTCCACCAAGGCCCGCAACAGGTACGGACGGTGGCTGGTCATGCGAAAAGTGTCTTCAGTCATGTGGTAGAGCCGAGCCGTGCTCGGCTGCTCTTGATCCGGATTGCCTGATGCAAGTGTACGCGCCCGCCTACCCGCAGGTCAGCCATGGCGCGTACCGGCACCGCGATTTCGTTCAGTACACGGGTGCCGTATGCGGCACACGTCCCGCCGATCAGACCGGCAGATCGCGCAGTTTCTTTTCCTGGTCGGTCAGGCTGCGGATGAAGCCGGGGTGCCGGAAAATGCGGTTGCCATAGTCTTCGATCGACTTGCCATCCTTCGGCAGCGGCACGTCCAGTGCCTGCAGCCGCCAGATGATCGGTGCCATCGCGCAGTCAGCCAGGCTCATTTCCGGGTTGAGGAAGAACTTGCTGGCCTTGAACAGCGGCACCGCGCTGGTCAGCAGTTCCTTGAGCCGCTTGCGGCCCGCCTCGGCCTGGGTCTTGTTGCCCAGCTGGATGGCCTGCACCTGCGGTACCCAGTCGTGTTCGATGCGCAGCATCGCCAGGCGGATGCGGGCCCGCGAGAGCGGATCGACCGGCATCAATGGCGGGTGCGGATAGCGCTCGTCCAGGTATTCACTGACCACCGACGCCGCGTACAGCACCAGCTCGCGCTCCACCAGGGTGGGCACGGAATGGTACGGGTTGAGATCGATGAGATCTTCGGGCGGATTCTGCGGATCGACCGGCACCGAGTCATAGGTGACGCCCTTGGCCGCCAGTACCAGCCGCACGCGATGGCACAGCACATCGTCGTTCGAGGAAAACAGCGTCAGGGTATTCCGCATGCGTACGCTCGCCGCCATCAAAGGCTCTCCAACGTCCGGTAACCGCCGGTCGTATCGGCGCCGCCAGCCCATTGCCGACGGTCGTCACAGTACCCGAGTGTGCAACCGCACATCACAAAAGCCAATAGGGCGATGGTCCCACGCGTGGAACGATCGCCACTGGACGGCGCCCGACGGTTCAGTGGACGTCCTTCCAGTATTCCTTCTTGAGCAGATAGGCCAGGAAGGTCAGCAGCGCCAGGAACAGGATCACCCATACGCCCAGCTTCTGGCGTTTGAGCGCCGCCGGCTCGCCGGCGTACTCCAGGAAGTTGGTGATGTCGCGCACCGCCTGATCGTACTGGCCGGGATCCATGTTGCCCGGCTGCTCGATCTTCAGGCCGACCACCGGTGCATCCAGTCCCGGGCCCTCGGCCTTGCCGTGCACGGCATGCTGCAGGCCCTGCATCTCCCACAGGGGATTGGGCATGGAGGCATTCGGGAACACGGTGTTGTTCCAGCCCAGCGGCCGCGTGGGATCCAGGTAGAACGACTTGAGGTAGGTGTAGACCCAGTCGCTGCCCCGCACGCGCGAAATCAGGCTGAGGTCCGGCGGCATCTTGCCGAACCACTTCTCGGCCTGCGCCTTGGGCATCGTTACCGGGACCGGCTCACCCACCGGGGTGCCGGTGAAGTTGAGGTTGTTCATGACCTCCTCTTCGCTCAGCCCGAGATCGGCGGCCATGCGCGAGTACCGCAGGTATTTCAACGCGTGGCAGCCGGAGCAGTAGTTCATGTAGAGCTGTGCGCCGCGTTGCAGCGAGGCACGATCGCTCAGATCATTGCCGGCCTGCAGGGTCTTGGCGCCCTCGGCGGCATCGGCCACCGCGACACCAAGCATCAGCGCCGCCGCGCAGGCCAGCCGGACAATCCAGTGGTCAGTCATGCGTGGTCACCCGGTCCGGTACCGGCTTGGTCCTGTCCAGCTTGGTCCATAGCGGCATGGTGATGAAGAAGGCGAAATACAGGAAGGTCAGTACGCGCCCGATGTAGGTCTCGTGCGCATCCGTACCCGGGCCGGAGCCGATCACGCCCAGCCACACGAAGCACACCGCGAACATGCCCAGCAGGCCGCGCGAGAGCAGGCCGCGGTAGCGGTAGGACTTGACCCGTGCCCGGTCCAGCCACGGCACCAGGAACAGGATGGCGATCGCCGAGAACATCACGATCACGCCGCCGAGCTTGTTGGGCACCACGCGCAACATCGCGTAATACGGGGTGTAGTACCAGACCGGCTTGATGTGCTCGGGCGTGACCAGGCGGTTGGCCTCGGTGAAGTTGTCGTGCTCCAGGAACAACCCGCCGAAGGCCGGGGCGAAGAAGATGATGAAGGCGGCGATGATCAGCAGGAAGCCGGCGCCGACCGCATCCTTGAGCGTGTAGTACGGATGGAAGGGAATACCGTCGGTGGGCGCGGTGGCTGACCAGCGGTTGCCCTTGGGGCCCTTCTTGATCTCCACGCCGTCCGGGTTGTTGGAGCCCACTTCATGCAGTGCGCCCAGATGCAGCACCACCAGCAGCAACAGCACCAGCGGCAGTGCGATCACATGCAGCGCGAAGAAGCGGTTGAGGGTGGCGTCGCTGGGCAGGTAATCGCCCATGATCCATTCGGTCAGGCCGGTACCGATCACCGGGATCGCACCGAACAGCGAGATGATCACCTTGGCCCCCCAGAACGACATCTGGCCCCACGGCAGCACGTAGCCCATGAAGGCTTCGGCCATCAGTACCAGGTAGATCAGCATGCCGAGGATCCAGACCAGTTCGCGCGGCTTCTGGTAACTGCCGTAGAGCAGGCCGCGGAACATGTGCAGGTAGACCACGATGAAGAACAGCGAGGCACCGGTGGAGTGCATGTAGCGGATCAGCCAGCCCCACTCCACGTCCCGCATGATGTATTCGATGGAGGCGAACGCTTCGGCCGCGTTCGTCTTGTAGTGCATCGTCAGGAAGATGCCGGTGACGATCTGGTTGACCAGGATCAGCAGCGCCAGCGAGCCGAAGTAGTACCAGATGTTGAAGTTCTTCGGCGCGTAATACTCGCTGACGTGCTTGCGGTACACCGGCATCAGCCCCGGCGCGCGGGCGTTGACCCAGTCGGCCAGGCCGGTGGCGGTGCGGGAAAGGATATTGGCCATGATCAAGCCGCCCCCTGCGGATCAACGCCGATGATGATGGTGTTGTCGTCCTGGTAATGGTGCGGCGGCACCAGCAGGTTGATCGGTGCCGGAACATCCTTGAACACGCGACCGGACATATCGAAGCGCGACTTGTGGCAGGGGCAGAAATAGCCGCCCTTCCACTGCGGGTCGTAGGGCTCGGGGCGGATCTCGGCGACCATTTCCGGCGAACAGCCCAGATGGGTGCACAGCCCGACCAGCACCGAGACCTCGGCCTTGATCGAACGGAATTCGGGATTCTGCTTGAGCACGTACTCAGGCTGCTGCTCTTTCTCGCCCGATTCGGGATCCTTCAGCCGGCCGTCCAGCCCGTGCAGCGCGTCGAGGATGGCCTTGGAGCGCTTGACGATCCAGATCGGCTGTCCACGCCACTCCATGACCAGACGCTGGCCTTCCTGGAGCGCACTGATGTCGGCAATCACCGGGGCACCGGCCAGTTTGGCGCGGGCGCTGGGATTCCAGGACTTGATGAACGGTACCGCTGCAAATCCGACGCCGACCGCTCCGACCACCGCAGTGGTTGCTGAAAGGAATCGTCGACGTCCAGCATTGACTGGATCGTTTACCCCATCGTTGGCCATCCGGCACTCCGATATTGATTTAGGTAGCTTGAGGCTGCCAGTAGACCGGTGGGGGCCAGTCCACATTGAATCAGCCGCGAGTGTAGCTGAACCGAAGTCGGCCACACAACGCGGTACTACGGAACGACATTACCCCGACAGTACGGCATCAGGTACTCCCGGCGCCATCGGTTATTGCTGGGTGGCGACCGCACTTCGATAGCGGTCGGCCAACACGGCCACCCGCTTCACGTAATACTGGGTCTCGCTGTAAGGGGGCACGCCGCCATGGCGGGCTACCGCGCCCTCGCCCGCGTTGTAGCCCGCGGCGGCGAGGGTCAGGTCGCCATTGAAGCGCTTGAGCAGCCAGGACAGGTACTGCACGCCACCCCGGATGTTCTGCGAAGCATCATAGGAATCACTGACCCCGAAGCGACGCGCGGTGGGCGGCATCAGCTGCATCAGGCCCTGCGCGCCGGCCCGGCTGAGCGCCAACGGGTTGTAGGCGGACTCGGCATGGATGATCGCGCGCACGATCGCTTCTTCCACCCCGAACTCCCGGGCGGCCGCGGCGATCTCGCTCTGGTAGGCCGTGGTATTGAGGCGGACCGAGCCGAAGTTGACCGAAGGATTCGCGCCGCAGGCGTAGCAGCGTTCGATGAAGGTGTAGTGGATGGTGCGGACCTGGCCCAGGCTCGCCATCTGGGCAGGCCGCGCGCTGGTGTAGTGACGCACCCCGTCCTTCATATAGGAATAGAGCTGCCCGCTGCGCACCTGCCCTGCCTTGCCCGCCGCGGGGGCCGGAGCGGACGGTGCGGTCAATACGGTGGCCGGGGCGGGAACAGGCGCGGGGGTGATTGCGGTCGCCGCCGTGGCGGTGTCGGCCCGGGCCGGGGTGGGTGCAGGGGTGACGGTGGCGACCGGGGCTGGCACGGGCGGCGCAGACAGGGCCCGACGGGGCGCGCTGCGGTCGGGCCGGTAGCTGCTGATCACGCTGCAGCTGGCCCCGCCCACGCGCTTGCTCACATAGCTGGGAATGCCGTCGGCGCCAACACACTTGTACAGCGTGCCCGCACTGGCCGGCATAGCGGTCAGCGCAGCCAAGGCCAGCGCAGCGATCCCCAACATCCCCTTCATGAGCGGGAGTGTCCCCAATTCGTGGGGGATTGCCAAGGGGGGAGCCCGACCCGGCTACAATGCCGTGCTCACCGCAGCCATCCGGCTGCCTGCCCGCCCACCCGACTGGAATAAGCGCCATGACCGGGACGCCAGCTTCGACCGCGCCGATTTCGGCCGGTTCTGCCTTGCCTGCCTCCGCTCCGCCCAGCTCCGCCCCGCGCCCCGACCTGCTCCCCCTGCCCGGCGCCAAGCCGCAGATGACCGGCCCGGTACGCGGCAAGCTGTACATCAAGACCCACGGTTGCCAGATGAACGAGTACGACTCGACCAAGATGGCCGACGTGCTCGCCGCCTCCGAAGGGCTGGAACTCACCGACGACCCGGCCGAGGCCGATGTGTTGCTGATGAACACCTGCTCGATCCGCGAGAAGGCGCAGGAGAAGGTGTTCAGCCAGCTCGGTTACTGGAAAGCGCTCAAGAACAACGGCCGCGGGGTCATCATCGGCGTCGGCGGCTGCGTGGCCTCGCAGGAAGGCGAGGCGATCATCAAGCGCGCGCCGCACGTGGATCTGGTGTTCGGCCCGCAGACCCTGCACCGCCTGCCGGAGCTGATCCGCCAGCGCCGTGAATCGGGCAAATCGCAGGTGGACATCAGCTTCCCGGAAATCGAGAAGTTCGACGCCCTGCCCGAGCCGCGCGCCGAGGGTGCCTCCGCGTTCGTCTCGATCATGGAAGGCTGCTCGAAGTACTGCTCGTTCTGTGTGGTGCCCTACACCCGCGGCACCGAAGTCAGCCGCCCGTTCGAGGACGTGGTGGTGGAGGTGGCGCAGCTGGCCGCCCAGGGCGTGCTGGAGATCAACCTGCTCGGCCAGAACGTCAACGCCTACCGCGGCCCGTATGGCGACGGCGAGTTCGCCGACCTCGGGCTGCTGATCCGGACCATCGCCGAGATCGACGGCGTCGGCCGGATCCGCTTCACCACCTCGCACCCGCTGGAGTTCAGCGATTCGCTGATCGATGCCTACCGCGATGTGCCGCAGCTGGCCAACTTCCTGCACCTGCCCGTGCAGGCGGGCAGCGACCGCGTGCTCTCGGCGATGAAGCGTGGCTACACCGCGCTGGAATTCAAATCCAAGATCCGCAAGCTGCGCGCGGTGCGCCCGGACATCTCGATCAGCTCGGATTTCATCGTCGGTTTCCCCGGCGAGACCGACGCCGAGTTCGAGAAGACCATGAAGCTGATCGAGGACGTAGGCTTCGACCAGAGCTTCTCCTTCATCTATTCACGGCGCCCGGGCACGCCCGCTGCCGATCTGGAAGACACCACCACCGATGCGGAAAAGCACGCACGCTTGTCGCGCCTGCAGGCCCGGATCAACGAGCAGGCTGCAGCCATCTCGGAAAAGATGGTCGGCACCGTGCAGACCGTGCTGGTGGAAGGCCCGTCCAAGCGCAACCCGAACGAGCTGACCGGCAAGAGCGAGAACATGCGCTCGGTCAATTTCCCCGGGCACCCGCGTTTGATCGGCCAGTTCGTGGATGTGGTGATCACCGAGGCGTACAGCAACTCGCTGCGCGCGCGGATGGTGACGGCAGACTGAGCGCGATGGCCGGACCACGGTGCGGCCATCGTTGACGATTTTTTGACCACGCAATTAAACCCATTGCCGCAGTAGGGCTGGCGCCGCCTATCCACAGGTTGCTGCACCGGCATTGCACAGCCCCTGTGGAAAACCACTTTCCGCCGGTGCTGTAGCGGCAGCCCCACTCCCGCGCTACCCTGTTCTCCCTTTCCCTGCTTGCGGCCCGGTCGGCTGGACCGGCGGCCGCCGGACGCAATGACCGCACTCGCACAACGCGACTTCACCCTCACCCCGGAAGACAACGAGCGCCTGGCCAACATGGCCGGTCCGTTCGATGAACATCTCCGCCAGGTGGAACTCAAACTCGGCGTGGAAATCGCCAACCGTGGCCACGTGTTCCGCGTGACCGGCCCCAAGGCCGTGGTGGCCGATGCGCAGGCCCTGATCGAAGCGCTGTACGCCGAAGCCGGCGACGTGGTGTTCGACAGCCATGCCATCCATCTGCGGCTGAACCAGGCCAACGTGGAGCATGTGGTCGAGCGCGCCTACGAGGCCCAGGAAGTGGCGATCAAGGTCAAGCGCGGCACCGTGCGCGGCCGCGGCGCCAACCAGGCCCGCTACCTGCACCAGATCACCACGCACGACATCAACTTCGGCATCGGCCCGGCCGGCACCGGCAAGACCTTCCTGGCCGTGGCCAGTGCGGTGGAAGCGCTCAATGAAGCGCGCGTGCAGCGCCTGATCCTGGTCCGCCCGGCGGTGGAAGCCGGCGAGAAGCTGGGCTTCCTGCCCGGCGATCTGAGCCAGAAAGTGGACCCGTATCTGCGGCCGCTGTACGACGCGCTGTACGAAATGCTCGGCGTGGAGAAGGTGCTCAAGCTGCTGGAGAAGAACGTCATCGAGATCGCGCCGCTGGCCTACATGCGCGGCCGCACGCTCAACGATGCGTACGTGATCCTGGACGAAGCGCAGAACACCACGGTCGAGCAGATGAAGATGTTCCTGACCCGCCTGGGCTTCGGCTCCACGGCCGTGGTGACCGGCGACCTCACCCAGACCGATCTGCCCAAGCACGTGAAGTCCGGCCTGCGCGATGCGATCGATGTGCTGCGTGATGTCGAGGGCGTGAGCTTCACCTTCTTCGAAGCACGGGACGTGGTCCGTCACCCGCTGGTGGCCCGCATCGTCAGCGCCTACGACCGCCGCGATCTGCAGCAGGTCCAACCCGGAGCGACCCCATGACCCGTGGTCCCGTGCGACTGGACGTCGCCATCAGCTACGCCTTGCCCCGCGCCGGGCTGCCCTCGGCGGTGAGCTTCCGCAAGTGGGTGGCCGCCGCCCTGAAGGGCCGCATCCGCGAGGCCGACCTGGCGATCCGTCTGGTCGATGCCAAGGAAGGCCAGTCGTTGAACCGGCATTACCGCGGCAAGGATTACGCGACCAACGTGCTCAGCTTCCCGGCCGAACTGCCGGAGGGCCTGCCCAAGGGCGTGAAGTTCCCGCTGCTGGGCGATCTGGTGATCTGCGCCCCGGTGGTCGCCCGCGAGGCGGACGAACAGGGCAAGGCACTCAACGCGCACTACGCGCACCTGACCGTGCACGGCGTGCTGCACCTGCTCGGCTGGGACCATGAAGACGAGAAGGAAGCCGATGCCATGGAACAGCTGGAGCGCGACATCCTGGCCGAACTGGGCATTGCCGATCCGTACGCCGGCGAGCGCTGAGCGTTGCCTCGCTACCTGTGTTGATTGCCCTGCCATACAAGGACGTATGCCGTCATGCCGATTCCTGATCGTCGTTCCGCACTGGGTGCCGTGCTGCTTGCAGTGTCCTGGGTAGGGCTGCTGTACGCCGCGATCGGAGCCCCGGGGCTCACCGCACTGACGCCGGCCGGCCGCGACCCTGGCGCACTGCAGCTGGGCATGCTTGGGCTGTCGGCCGTCATCGCAGCGCTGTCGTTGGCGCCCGCGCGAAGCTGGTGGGCGGCGCGGCAGCTGCGCGCGCCCCTGTCTGCGGCGTGGGCCGGACGTCTGGCCGGCCTGGCCGCCGGGGTGTTCGTCGTGGGCATGCTGACCTGCGTGGTGGCCGGCCTGATCCTGCCTCGTCTGCTGGCCGGTCCTGCCGAAGCGACCTTGAGCCTTGCCGGACTGCGCGTGGTGATCTGGTCAGGGCTGGCGGCCGCCCTGGTCGCGCCGCTGGGCTGGCGCACGCTGTATCGCTGGTTCGGCCGCGATGGCGTCGCGCCGGGACAGTCGTCGACCTTCCGCGCACGGCCGGTGCAGGTGGCGCTGCTGTTTGTTCTTGCCGCGTCGTTCGCCCTGATCTTCGGGCGCGCGCTGATGGCCGAGACCGCCAACGGTCCGGGCGCGATCCATCTGGGCACTGCCGCGTTGGTGCTGTTCGCGGCGGGGATCGCCGCGGTCACCTTCCTCCCCACGCTGCGCTGGCTGCTGCGCCGCCGGTGACGCCCTGCCACGGCCGACCGGCGCCCGCTATGATCGTCACCGTGTCCGTGCGCTGCACGCCCCCGTTGATGGATCTGCTTCGATGACCCCGTTGCGACTTGCCTGCCTTGGCCTGCTGGGCCTGCTGCCCGCCCCTGCGTTTGCCGACGCCCCTGCCCGCCCGCTGGATCTGACCGCCCTGATCGAATGCCGCCAGAGCGTTGGTGATTACGATGCGGTCGCCCCGGTGGTGGCGGACCCGCTCAAGGCGGTCGCCAACGGCCTGCAGCCGCTGCCGCAGACCAACCCGTTCATGACCGAGTTCCGCCTGGCGGCCCCGATCACGGTGTTCGGCGAGCGCGCCGAGTACATCGCGGTGGCCGGGGCCAGCATCATGGCGATCCTGGATCTGGCCGACCCCCGTCCCTTGGCCAAGCGCCTGGCGTTGGAGGACGGCGTGGATACCCCGGAGAAGTTCATGGCCGGGCGCGAGCTGGTCAGCCGCGACGTCACCGACCCGCGCACCGGCGAGGCCTTGATCGAATCAGTGATCCTGAGCCTGTCCACGGTGAAGACCCACCCAGGCAAGACCCTGGCCGGCTGCACCTACAGCCTGGACCTGCCACCGGAGGAAGACACCCCGCCGCCGGGCGCCGCACCGGCCCCCTTGCCGGGCGTGAATCCACCCTCGGCTGGGCGCTGACAGGCGCCCGCATCCTGATAGACTAAATCCAACGCCCGGCACGCCGGGTGCCTTTTTTTCCAGAGATGTCTGAAGACGACAGTAGTAGCTCCACCCAGGAGCACAATGAAAAGAAGCGCAGCTGGCTCGAACGCCTGACCGCTGCCTTCTCCGGCGAACCCCACACCCGCGACGAGCTGGTGGCGGTCCTGCACACCGCGCACGAAGACGGCCTCATTGCCGCTGACACGCTGCGGATGATGGAAGGCGCCATTTCGGTGGCCGAGCTCACCGTCGGCGACGTGATGATCTCGCGCTCGCAGATGGTCTCCCTGCCGGTCGAAGCCCCCTTCCTTGAACTGATGAAGCAGGTGGTCGAATCCGGCCATTCGCGCTTCCCGGTGCACGGCGACAACAAAGACGACATCCTCGGCATCCTGCTGGCCAAGGACCTGCTGCGCGGCGTGGTCGCCGACAACGGGCCGGCCAACATCCGTGAGCTGCTGCGCCCGGCGGTACTGATCCCCGAGGCCAAGAAGCTCAACGTGCTGCTCAAGGAGTTCCGCCTCTCGCGCAACCACATGGCCATCGTGGTCGATGAGTACGGCGGTGTCGCCGGCCTGGTCACCATCGAAGACGTGCTGGAACAGATCGTCGGCGAGATCGACGACGAGCACGACGAGGCGGAGGACCACACCTCGCAGATCGCGATCCAGGCCGACGGCCAGTACGTGGTCGATGCGTTGACCGCGATCGAGGATTTCAACGAGCGCTTCGGTGCCACGTTCCCCGACGACGATTACGACACCATCGGTGGCCTGGTCACCGAAGCGATCGGGCACCTGCCGGAAACCGGCGACGAACTCACCCTGGACCGCTTCGTGTTCCGGGTGGCGCGTGCCGATGCCCGCCGTGTGCAGGCGTTCCATGTGACCGTGCTGCCGCCCGACACCCACAACGAGGATTGACCCACGCCATGCGGCCCCCTTTGAATCGGTGGTCGCTGTGCCGCCTGTTGTTCGTGTTGTCGCTGCTTGCGATGGCCAGCCTGCCCTTCGGGGCGCTGGCGCAGGATGCAGCGCCCGCTGTTGATGCGTCCACGTCCACCGTCGCCGATGCACCGCGCATTGGCGTCGTCACCATGCAGCCGGGCGAGATCTTCTTCGAGCGCTTCGGGCATGACGCGCTGGTGGTGGTTGATCCGGTCACCGGCGACGCCACCTCCTACAACTTCGGTTACTTCGACCCGAGCGAGCCCGATTTCATCGGCAATTTCGTGCGCGGCGACATGATGTATTACCTGGTCGCGCTGCCGCTCGGGCAGGACCTGTCGTACTACCAGGAGAGCGGCCGCGGTGCGAGCGTGCAGTGGCTGGACCTGACGCCCGCGCAGGCCCGCACCCTGGCCGCGTCACTGGCCGAGCGCGCCAGGCCCGAGAACGCGCGTTACCACTACGATTACTACACCGCCAACTGCGCCACCATGGTCCGCGATGCGATCGATGGTGCCCTCGGCGGCGGGCTGCATTCGCAGCTGTCCGGGCGCTCGCGCGGCAACACCTACCGCAGTGAATCGGTACGCCTGGCCTCGCCGTCGCCGTGGATGTGGCTGGGCTTCGATATCGGTCTGGGCCCGTTCGCCGACCAGCCGCTGTCGCGCTGGCAGGAAGCCTTCGTGCCGATGCGCTTGGCCGATGCGCTGCGCCAGGTGCGCAACAGCGAAGGCCGCCCGCTGGTGCAGGCCGAGCAGGAACTGCTGCCGCACCGGATCGCCCCGGAGCCAACCGAGTCCCCGCGCAGCTGGTGGCCGTGGCTGCTGTGCGGCCTGATCGCCGCTGCGGGTGTGGTTGCACTGCGCCGCCGACGCCGCCTGCTGGGTGGCCTGGCACTGCCGTTCTGGCTGTTCTGCGGCATTGGTGGCGCCCTGCTGACCTACCTGTGGGGCTTCAGTGCGCACCAGGCTGCCTGGGCCAATCGCAACCTGCTGCAGCTCTCGCCGCTGTGCCTGCTGCTCGTTCCCGCTGCGATCACCCTGCTGCGCGGCCGCGCGCCGCGCGCGTGGTTCCGGATCGTGCTGTGGGCGGTCGCCGGCGTGTCGCTGCTAGGGCTGGTGCTGCATTGGCTCACGCTGCAGGCGCAGTACAACCTGCAGTGGATCGTGCTGTTGCTGCCCATCCACGTGGCGCTGGCCTGGGTGCTGGGCCGCCGTGACCTGCCCGTCACGGGCCGCTGACGCACGATGCCCGCCATGGATACCGTCACACCTGAAAACCCTGCCTGCGTCATCAACTGCGTTCACTACGATGACCAGGGCAAGCGCCACGACATCAGCCTGGATGCGATCAGCGATGTGATCGCCAGCGACAACGGCTTCGTCTGGGTAGGACTCTACGAGCCGCAGGACAGCGTGCTGCTGAAGCTGCAGGAAGAATTCGGCCTGCATTCACTGGCCATCGAAGACGCACGCAACGCCCATCAACGGCCCAAGGTCGAGGCCTACGGCAACTCGCTGTTCGTGGTGGTGACCACCGCGCAGATGGTGGACGAGCGCATCCAGTACGGCGAGACGCACGCCTTCCTCGGGCCGCGCTTCCTGGTCACGGTACGCCATGGCGCATCGTTGTCCTATGCTGCCCCGCGCGCGCGCGTGGAGCGCGAGCCGGAGCTGCTGCGCACGATGGGGCCGTCGTACTGCCTGTATGCGGTGCTGGATTTCGTGGTCGACAATTACCTGCCGATCACCCAGCGCTACCGCGACACGCTGGAGCTGCTGGAGAAGGACATCTTCTCGGACAACTACAAGCGCCACACCGTGGTGCGGCTGTACGAGCTCAAGCGCGAACTCAACAAGATGCGCATGGCGGTCGCGCCACTGCAGGACATGCTCTCGCAGATCAAGCGCTACCAGGGCGACCTGGTGCCGGACGAAGTGAAGCTGTACCTGCGCGATGTGCACGACCATGTCGTGCGGATCAGCGATGTGATCGATACCCTGCGCGAGATGCTGGGCACCGCGCTGAGCGTGAACCTGTCGCTGGTGACCCTGGCCCAGGGCGAAACGGTGAAGCGGCTGGGTGCCTGGGCGGCGCTGCTGGCCGCCCCGACCTTGATCACCAGCTGGTACGGCATGAACTTCACCCACATGCCCGAGCTGGACAAGCCGTGGGCTTACCCGGCGATGATCATCGGCGTGGGTGCGGTGTGCGTGGGACTGTACCGTTTGTTCAAGCGCGCGCGCTGGCTGTAGGTGTAGGTAGGCGACCGTTGGTCGCTACGGTGGTGACCGTTGCTCGCTACGGCGGGCGACCACTGGCCACGACGGTGGGTAGTGCCGGCCGTTGGCCGGCTCCTCCGGTGGCATGACTCTCATCTGGTGTTCGCGGCCGTCCGGGGCATGGGCGTGAGCCGGCCAGCGGCCGGCACTACCCGGTTCATGGCATCAGGCCACGTAAACGGTCTTGATGTTCATGAACTCATGGATGCCGTGCTCGGCCAGTTCGCGCCCGAAACCGGAGCGCTTGCTGCCGCCGAACGGGAGCCGGACGTCGCTCTTGACGATGGCGTTGACGAAGGCGGCACCGCATTCCAGCTGCTGGGCGATCGCTTCGCCGCGCGCCGCATCGCTCGTCCACACGCTGCCACCCAGGCCGAAGGTGGTGTCATTGGCCACGCGCAGCGCTTCGGCGTCGTCGCTGACGCGCAGGATCGCGGCGGCCGGGCCGAACAGTTCTTCGTCATAGGCCGGCATGCCGGGCGTCACATTGTCCAGGATGGTGGCCGGGTAACCCGCGTGCGAGCCGGCCACCGGCTCACCGCCGAGCAGCAGCGTGGCGCCCTTGGCGATGCTGTCCTGCACCTGCTTGTGCAGCTCGTCGCGCAGGTCGGCGCGCGCCATCGGCGCGAGCGTGGTCTCCTCGTCCTGCGGGTCGCCGTAGACGCGCTTGCCGGCGGCGGCGACGAACTTCTCCACGAACGCATCGGCGATCGCATCGACCACGATGAAGCGCTTGGCGGCGATGCAGGTCTGGCCACTGTTGTCGAAGCGCGACTTCACCGCTGCGGCCACCGTCTTGTCGAGATCGGCATCGTCCAGCACCACGAAGGCATCGCTGCCGCCCAGCTCCATCACGCACTTCTTGAGCTGGTCACCGGCATTGGCCGCAATCGACCGCCCGGCGCGCTCGCTGCCGGTCAGGGTGACCGCTTTGACCCGCTTGTCGCGCAGCACCTCGGCCGCCTGGTCGTTGTCGATATGCAGCACATCGAACACGCCCTCGGGCAGGCCGCCATCGCGGCATACCGCCAGGATCAGATCGGCGCATTGCGGCACGTTGCTGGCGTGCTTGAGCAGCGCCACATTGCCGGCCATGAACGCCGGCGCGAGGAAACGGAACACCTGCCAGATCGGGAAGTTCCACGGCATCACCGCGAACACGCAACCGATCGGCTCATAGCGCACGTAACTGCGCTGGGCTTCGGTGTCGATCAGCTGCGGCGTGAGGTAATCGGCCGCGTGATCGGCGTAGAACTCGCAGGCCTCGGCGCATTTGTCGATCTCGCCCAGCGCTTCCCCCTTGAGCTTGCCCATCTCGGTGGTCATCGCCTGCTGGATGTCGCCCTTGCGCTGGCGCAGCTGGCCGGCGATGGCGCGCAGGATCGCCCCGCGCTCCTGCAGCGAGCGTGCCGCCCAGGCCGGGAACGCCTCGGCGGCGGCGGCCAGGCGCTGCTCGACCCCTTCAGCGGTAAGCAGTTCATGGCGATACGTGACCTGGCCGGTCGCGGGATTGATGATGTCAGCGGTCATCGCGGGTCTCCAAAAGTCAGACCCGCAGTGTGCGCCTGGCGCCGTGATCCGGATGTTGCCGGATCGGGATGACGTTCAGCCGGGGTCCTGCAACGCCATCTGCATATCGCGCTGGCGGCGTTTCTCGGCGCGGGAGGTGATGTACCAGCCCAGCACCGCCGCGATCGATACCGCCAGCACCATCAAGGTGGCCAGTGCATTGATCTCCGGCTTGATGCCCATCCGCACCGAGGAGAACACCTTCATCGGCAGGGTGGTCGAGTTCGGGCCGGCCACGAAGCTGGCGATCACTACGTCATCCAGCGACAGCGTGAACGCCAGCAGCCAGCCGGCCACCAGCGCCGGGGCGATGATCGGCAGGGTGATCTGGAAGAACACCTTCAACCGGCTCGCGCCGAGATCCATCGCGGCTTCCTCCAGCGAGCGGTCCAGCTCCTGCAGGCGCGAGGACACCACCACCGTCACGAAGGACAGGGTGAAGGTGACATGCGCGATCCAGATGCTGGTTACGCCGCGGCTGGGGAAACCGGGAATGCCGCCCATCGCCACCAGCAGGGTCATCAGCGAGAAGCCCAGAATCACTTCCGGCATCACCAACGGCGCGGTGATCAACGCACCGAACACGGTCTTGCCCGGGAAGCGGCGCATGCGGGTCATCACCATCGCCGCCATCGTGCCGAGCACGGTGGCCGCGCAGGCCGTCCAGAACGCGACCTTGAGGCTGATCCACAGCGCATCCAGGATCTGCCGGTTGTTGAACAGCTCGCCATACCAGCGCGTGGAGAAGCCCGACCATACCGTGGCCAGCTTGGAGGCATTGAACGAGTACACCATCAACAACAGGATCGGCAGATACAGGAAGGCGAAGCCCAGCCCGAGCAGGCTCCAGCCCAGCCAGCGGTTGCTGCGCACCATGCTCATGCCAGCTTTCCTTCCAACTCGCGCTGCTGCATGCGGTTGAACAGCAGGATCGGCACCAGCAGCAGGGCCAGCATCACGATCGCCACCGCCGAGGCCGTGGGCCAGTCGCGGTTGTTGAAGAACTCGCCCCACAGCACGCGGCCGATCATCAGCGTATCCGGCCCGCCGAGCATTTCCGGAATCACGAACTCCCCCACCGCCGGGATCATCACCAGCATGCAGCCGGCGATGATGCCGGTGCGCGAAAGCGGGAGTGTGATCCGCATGAAGGCCTGCCACGGCTTGGCGCCGAGGTCGTAGGCAGCTTCCAGCAGGCGGTTGTCCAGCTTGACCAGGTTGGCATACAGCGGCAGCACCATGAACGGCAGGTAGCAGTACACGATGCCGATGTAGGCGGCGGTCGGGGTGTACAGGATCTGCAGCGGCGCATCGATCAGGCCGAGCTTGAGCAGCAGCTGGTTGAGCAGGCCGTTGCGGTCCAGGATGCCGATCCAGGCGTATACCCGGATCAGGAACGAGGTCCACGAGGGCAGCACCACCAGCATCATCGCCACGTTGCGCGCGGCCGGGCTCATCCGCGAGATCACGTACGCCATCGGGTAGCCGATCAGCAGCGTGAGCAGGGTCGAGATGACCGCGATCTTGATCGAGCTCAGGTACGCCAGCGCGTACTGGTTGTCCTTGACCAGGGCCGCGTAGCTGCCGAGGTTGAGCTTGAGCGAGAAGGCGCCATCCACGTACTCCAGCAGCCAGGTGTACGGCGGCGAGCCGACCTGGGTGCGCGCGAAGGAGATCATCAGGATGATCACGAACGGCACCGCGAAGAACAGCAGCAGCCACAGGTACGGCGCGGCGATCACGCCGGCGCGCGTGCCCGGGAGCCAGCGCTTCCAGCCGGTCGCGGTCATGAGGTCAGCACCACGCCATCGTTGTCGCGCCAGTGCACCCAGACGGTGTCACCCCAGGTCAGGCCATCGCTGGCCCAGCGCTGCGAATTGGCGAAGTTGGACAGCACCTTGGCCCCGCTCGGCAGGCGCACATGGAACACCGAGTGGCTGCCGAAGTAGGCGATCTCCTCGATCACGCCCTGCGCCTTGTTGGTGTCCCCTGCCGGCTCGTCCTTGCCGATCATCACCTTCTCCGGGCGCAGTGCGAACGCCACCGGCTGGCCTTCGTAACCGGTGATCCCGTGGGCGACGTAGATCGGTGCGGGGAACAACGGCGTGCGCACGGTGACGTACTCGGGCAGGTCCTCATCGAGCACGCCATCGAACAGGTTCACCGAGCCGATGAACTCGGCCACGAACCGGTTGGCCGGCTGCTCGTAGATTTCATCCGGCTTGCCGACCTGCTGGATCCAGCCGGCATCCATCACCGCGATCCGGGTCGCCATGGTCATGGCTTCTTCCTGATCGTGGGTGACCATCACGCAGGTCACCCCGGTGGTCTCGATGATGTTGACCAGCTCCAGCTGCATCTGCGAGCGCAGCTTCTTGTCCAGCGCGCCCATCGGCTCATCCAGCAACAGCAGTTTCGGCCCTTTGGCGAGCGACCGCGCCAGCGCCACGCGCTGCTGCTGGCCACCGGAGAGCTGATGCGGCTTGCGCTTGGCCAGCTTGCCCAGCTGCACCAGCTCCAGCATTTCGCCGACCCGGCGGTTGATCGCATCGCGCGCCATGCCGTCCTGCTTCAGGCCGAAGGCGATGTTCTGCTCCACCGTCATGTGCGGGAACAGCGCATAGGACTGGAACATCATGTTGATCGGGCGCTGGTACGGGGGCAGTGCGTTGATGCGCTGGCCGTCCAGATCGATGGTTCCCTGGGTGGGCGTCTCGAAGCCACCCAGGCAGCGCAGCAGCGTCGATTTGCCACTGCCCGAGCCACCCAGCAGCGCGAAGATCTCGCCCTTGCGCACGTCCAGGGTGACGTCGTCGAGCGCGACGAAGCCGTCGAACTCCTTGCGCAGCGCGCGGATGGACAGGTAGCCCGGTTCCAGGACCGGCAGGACCGCGCCTTCCGGCTTGGCTTCAAATGGCATGGTCAGCGGCTCCGGGAGCGGCGGCAGGACGGGGGGAGAATGCCATTTTACCGGTGGTGGCCGCGTCATGTCCTACCCCCTGAAACGACGACGCCGGCACGGGGCCGGCGTCGCAGAGGCGGTCAGCGACCGGTTTTCACCTCGGTCCACAGCCGGGTGTAGAGCTTGTCCACCTCAGGCGTGTTGATCGAGTAGGTGAACATCTTTGCCGCCACATCGGCCGGCGGGTAGATGGTCGGGTCGGTGCGGATCGCCTCGTCCACCAGCGGCGTGGCCGTGGTCACCGGGTTGGCGTAGTGGATGAAGTTGGTGTTGGCCGCGGCGACCTTCGGCTCCAGCAGGTAATTGATGAAGGCGTAGGCCGCCTCCGGGTGCTTGGCATCCTTGGGGATGGCCAGCATGTCGAACCACTGCGGGGCACCTTCGCGCGGGATCGAGTACGCCACGGTCACGCCGTTGGACGCCTCGGCCGCACGGTCACGGGCCTGGATGATGTCACCGGACCAGCCCACCACCAGGCAGGTACCACCGTTGGCCAGCGAGCCCACGTACTGCGAGGAGTGGAAGTTCTGCACGTACGGGCGGATCGTCTTGAGCAGCGCGGCGGCCTTCTCCAGCGTGGCCGGGTCCTGGCTGTGCGGATCTTCGCCCAGGTAGTGCAGCGCGATCGGGATCATGTCCGAAGGCGTATCCAGGATCGTGATCCCGCAGTCCTTCATCTTGGCGATGTTTTCGGGCTTGAAGATCAGATCCCAGCTGTTGGCGATGTCGGTGCTGCCACCAAAACGCTGCTTGAGCAGCTCCACGTTGTAGCCGATGCCGGTGGTGCCGATCATGTACGGCACACCGTATTCGTTGCCCGGGTCCTGCTGCGCGATGCGCTGCATCACGCTCGGGTCGAGATTGGCCAGGTTCGGGATCTTGCTCTTGTCCAGCGGCAGGAACACGCCGGCCTTGATCTGGCGCCCGAAGAAGTTCAGTGTCGGCACGACGACGTCGTAGCCGCTGTTGCCGGCCAACAGCTTGGTCTCCACCATCTCATCACTGTCGAACACGTCATAGGTCACCTTGGTGCCGGTGGCCTTTTCGAAGTTGGGGATGGTGTCTTCGGCGATGTAGTCGCTGTAGTTGTAGACGTTCAGCACCTTGGCGTCGTCCTGCTTGTCACCGCCGCCACAGGCGGTCAGCACGGATACGGCAATGCCGAGGGTGAGGATTCGCAGCTTCATCGGACTCTCCACAGGTCAGGTGCGAGTTGGGGGGAACCGGCCGGACCGGCACAACGGGTGCCAGCCTACCGGGCATGCCCTCATTTTCCCACACATGGCCCTCACGGCCATGCCGGGCGTGGCGCCCGGGGTCAGACGTTGAGCAGCAGGAATTCGCGCTCCCAGGAGCTGATCACCCGGAAGAACGTCTCGTATTCCTTGCGCTTGACCGACACATAGGCGCGGCAGAAGCGCTCGCCCAGCATCTCGCGCAGCTCCGGGCAGCCTTCCAGCCCGTCCAGCGCCTCGCCCAGCGACCGCGGCAGGTCGTAGCCGAGCTCCTTGGCGCTGCCACTGATCGGCGCGGTCGGGGAGCCCTGCTCGCGGATACCGAGCAGCCCGGCGGCCAGGGTCGCGGCGATCGCCAGGTAGGGGTTGGCATCGGAGCCGGCGAACCGGCTTTCCACCCGCATGTTCTCCGGCGTATCCAGCGGCACGCGCAGGCCGCAGGTACGGTTGTCGAAGCCCCAGTGCACGTTGCTCGGGGAGACCTCGCCGAACATCAGCCGGCGGTAGGAGTTCACGTTCGGCGCGAAGAACGCCATCGCCGCCGGCACGTATTTCTGCAGGCCGGCCAGGTAATGCCCGAACAACGGGCTGAAATCCTCACCGCCATGTTCTCCGGTGAACACATTGCTGCCGTCGCTGATCCGCAGCAGGCTCTGGTGGATGTGCATCGCACTGCCCGGCTCGTTCTCCATCGGCTTGGCCAGGAAGGTGGCGTAGATGCCGTGGCGCATCGCCGACTCACGCATGGTGCGCTTGAACAGGAACACCTGGTCGGCCAGATCCATCGCATTGGCGTGGGTGAAGTTGACCTCCAGCTGCGCCGCGCCGGATTCATGGATGAGCGTGTCCACGTCCAGCTTCATCGCATCGCAGTAGTCGTACATCAGATCGAGGATCGGATCGAACTCGTTGACCGCATCGATCGAGTACGACTGGCGCGCGGTTTCAGGACGCCCGGAGCGGCCGGCCGGCGGCAGCAGCGGGAAGTCCGGGTCCGTGTTCTTCTGGACCAGGAAGAACTCCAGCTCCGGCGCCACCACCGGGCGCAGGCCCAGTTCGGCATAGGCATTGAGGACGCGCCGCAGCACATTGCGCGGGGCCAGCTCATGTGGCTCGCCGGTTTTGGTGAAACAGTCATGGATGACCTGCGCGGTCGGATCGGTCGCCCAGGGCACCATGCGGACAGTGTCGGCATCCGGGCGCAGGATCATGTCCGAATCCGACGGTGAGGTCAGCTCGTAGTAATCGTCCGGGAACTCGCCGGTGACCGTGGTGGCGAAGATACCCTCCGGCAGGCGCGTGCCGTAATCGTGCGAGAACTTGTCGGCCGGAATGATCTTGCCGCGCGCGTTGCCGGTGATGTCCGGCACCAGGCACTCCACCTCGGTGATGCGCCGGTCCTTGAGCCAGCGCAGCAGCGTGCTCTCCTGGGGAACAGGCTTGGGGGCGGCGGCTTTGCGCGAACGCGTTCGGGTGGTCATGACCGGTCTGCTGTAAGAGAGTTGCGGCGACAAGCATCGCCGAAAGCGTGAAAAATGCTGTGATAGAACGGATTGCCAGCCACCCGCCACTCCGGATGCCACTGCACGCCGAGCGCGAAACGATGCGCGGTGCTGCGGGCGGCTTCGATCAGGCCATCCTCGGCGACGGCCTTGATCTGCGTGCCCTCGGCCAAGCGATCCTGGCGGTTGCCTGGCCAGCTCGGCGGCCCGGCCAATGCGGTGAAGGCCAAGCATCGTCCTGTCGGTGGGCAGGCCGCCCCAAGGGGGCGAGACCATGCGTCATGCTCGGATGACCTGCGATCACGTTACCCCCGCGCGCAGACCCTGCGCAACACGACCCCACATCGGCGGCGCATGATCCGTCACATGCCGGCGGCAGTGGCTGCGACAGACTGCCCCCTGTCCCGCGCGCCGGTTGCTGGCATGCTCTGTCCATGATTGTTGTCCTCCCCTCCTTCTGCCGGTGCCCGGCATGACCGCTGCCGGCGAGACGCATGCGCCCAGCTGGTACGCCGACAGCGTGCCAGCGGTCGCTCTGCGCCAGCCACTGACCGGTGACACGACCGCCGACGTCTGCGTGCTCGGCGCCGGCTACACCGGTCTGTCCGCCGCACTGACCCTGGCCGAGCGCGGCTATCGCGTCGTGCTGCTGGAGGCCCACCGGGTCGGCTGGGGCGCCTCCGGGCGCAACGGGGGTCAGGCCATCGTCGGCTATGGCTGCGAAGTGGACACGCTTGAAGACCTGGTCGGCGCCGAGGACGCGAGGGCGCTGTTCGACTTTTCGCGCGACGGCATGCGCCTGCTGCGCGACCGCATCGCCCGGCATCAGATCGACTGCGACTGGCGCGACGGCCACGCCAGCGTGCCGATCAAGCCCCGCCAGGAGCGCATGCTGCGCGCCGGGCTGATCGATCTGGCACAGCGCTACGACTATCCCCTGCAATGGTGGGACCGCGCGCAACTGCGCCAAGAGCTGGACAGCCCGCGCTACCGCGGGGCCATGTTCGACCCTCACAGCGGGCATCTGCATCCCCTGGCTTACGCACAGGGCCTGGCCCGCGCGGCCGAGAGTGCCGGGGCGGTGATCCACGAGCAGTCCCCGGTCCTGCAGCTGATCCGTGGCGCGCGGCCGCAATTGCGCACCGCGCACGGTACGGTAACCGCCGACCACGTGGTGATCGCCGGCAATGCCTGGCTGGAAGGCATCGCGCCGGAGCTGGAATCGCGGATCATGCCGGTCGGCACCTATATCGGCGCCAGTGCGGTGCTCGGGCAGGCGCGGGCACAGTCCCTGATCCGCAATGACATGGCTGTGGCCGATGTCAGCTGGGCGCTGGACTATTTCCGGCTGAGCCGCGACCACCGCCTGCTGTTCGGCGGCCAGGCCAGCTACTCCGCGCTGCCCCCGCCGGGCCTGCGCGGGGTCATGACCCGGCGCATGCGCGCGGTGTTCCCGCAGCTGGCCGATGTGGAGCTGGAGTACGTCTGGGGCGGCTATGTCGACATCACCCGCAACCGTGCCCCGCACTGGGGCCGGCTGACCCCGAATGTCTATTTCGCGCAGGGCTTCTCGGGCCATGGCGTAGCCGCTGCCGGGCTGGCCGGGCAGGTGCTGGCCGAGGCCATCGCCGGGCAGGCCGAGCGCCTGGATGTGTTTGAACGCATTCCGCACCGGCCGTTCCCTGGCGGGCGAATGCTGCGGACCCCGCTACTGGTGGCGGCGATGTCCTGGTACAAGCTTCGGGACGCGTTGTGGTGAGGGCTTAGGAGGCATTCGGCGACCACGGGTAAAGTGAGACACGGCGCGACATCTGAAAGCGGGCGCTCCGTTACCGGGCAGCTCCAGAACAGGCAGTGCTAGCAGACCGTGTGGAGCGCCCCCGCTTGCTGAGCACGCCGCGCGTCACAGCGCAACGACGTGGGGAGAATGCGTCATATCAAGGCCTGCAGTGGCTGAAATGGGCATGCCTCGACCACTGGGAATCGTCTGCGTGTCCGCGGCGCAGCTCAAGTACGCCCCCCAACGACGAGCGTGAAGAGTTTCATAAAAAAATGAGATATGTGTCACGCCTATGAGCGCGGCACATGCCGGCGCGTGAACTCAGACGCTGTGGTCGCCATCACGCCCGGCCACTTTCGTAATTGCATAATCCGGCGCGGATATATACCGTCCAATCTGATCGCGGCATTGATACACAGGGACGTTGACGGCACGAACAGGGGGAGCCGGTGCGAGGAGAATGGTGGAAAAATGGACTTCAGTTGAATCTGCGCATCGAGCCGATCGGGCTTGCCCTTGCCGTCATCTATGCATTCGCGTGCTGGGGCGCACGTCAAGTTTCCCTTGATCAGTTCTACCTGCCAGCAGGCATACGTGTCGCCGCGGTGCTGCTGTGCCCTCCGCGGCTGTGGCCTTACCTGATCCTCGGCGAATATGCCTACTTCGCACAGCTGCGCTACCCGATGGTGGACAAGTACGGCAAGGCTTGGGTCATTTTTGCCTCCGCTTTCTTGATGCCCATCGTGGCGCTGATCGTGCACCTGCATCGCAAGATGATCGCAGCGACGACAAACGTATGGCTGATTTCCGTCGCAGCATCCTCCGCAGTCGCCATTTCTCTGCTAAACCGCAGTTTTTCGCAGTTCCTTTGGCCGACACCACCGGACAACGCCTTTGTCGCGACTGTAGCGCGATACGCAGTCGGCGACTTCATCGGCATATTGACGGTAGCCCCCCTTGCATTGCTTTGGGTACGGCGGCGCAGTGAGTCCGACTGGGCGGCGGGATTTCTCAAGCCTACGGGCATGGCACTCGGACTGATGATGTTACTGGGTGTTTCTGCGGCGTTCCTCCCTGCCGATTCAGCGACCGCGAGAACCAGCCTCCAGGTGCTGATGGCGCTTCCAGCCATCGCGCTGACGTGCATATTAGGTTGGCGTGGTGCTGCCATCGCGGTACCGGTGCTGAACCTCATCATCGGCCTTACTACGCCTAAGCCTTACCCATCGTCTTTCGATCCTCATGCCTTTACAACGCAGCTGATCATGGCCATCACGGGCGTCGCACTGCTGGTCCTCGGCTCACGCATCACGTACTACTACCACCACTACAAGATTCGCGACGACGGCGAGAAGAACGCGATCAAATTGGCTAGAAACTCTCATGTGGCAAGCGAAATGGGGCTTCGCGAACGCGCTCTTGACTTGAGAAAGATCGGGGATGGCATGGACATCTCCCTCAATGAAGTTGTGAACTGGCTGAAGCTGCAGGGGCACCACGAGATCGCCGGAGGATTACTCCACACAGCTGTCGTGCATTCGCGGCAATTCCGTGCGCAGACCAGCATGGTCTATCCGACAGCCCTGGATCACCTTGGCCTGTATGTTGCTCTGCAGGCTGGCGGCGTACGCGAAGCGTGGGAGCTGACCCATCGCGTCACCCGCCCCCGGCTGGAGGGGGATCCGTGCCAATTGAGTATTGGCCTGCAATTGGCTGCCTACCGTGCGATGACCGACGCCGTGACACTGTTGCTGGAGACTGAGTCGGGTCAGATCCAGGTACGCGCACGCTGCGGACGGTTTGGGCGATATCGGGGAATCGTAGTCACCGTGGCATTGCTGGATGCCGCATATGCGCTTTCCGAAACCACCATGTCCATGGCGGTTGAACGTCTCGCGGGGCGAGCCCTTGCCTATGGCGGTGTTGTGCAGTGCCGTCGCAATCGGGTCAGGATGGTGCTTCTGGAAATGCCGCGAACCGATCCCCATGACGCCGCGCATAGCAGCCCGGTTGAATACGTTAAGACGACGGATCGCGGCAGTAGTCAGGCATTGACCTGACATCCTGCGGACTCGGCGGATCAATCGCCTTTCAGACGAACACAGCGGAACAGTTGCATTGGAGAAACAGCGGGTGAGCTGCGAATATCCCCGCAGCGTGAACCTGCAGGTGAGTGCATCACCTGCAGGCCTACCACGGAGCCATCAACTGAGGCCTAGATTAGGTCGTGCGCCAGGCGGCAATGAAACTCCACCTGATGCTGCTGCAGATGGCCTAGTTGCTGCCGTTCACTGGCTCGACCGACCAGACTGCATCAGTGCCGCTCCCGTAAAGCACCAGCGAGAAGCGCGGGCCGCGGTACACCTCGGAGCGCCTCGCGCCTCTCGGCGGCTGGACGCGCAGCGTCGGCAGTGACACTCGCGCGGGAACATCGCCAGCCGGCAATGCCCAGAACACGCCATCTGCATTTCCGATGATCACGTGCACGCGGCCGGCAAGGTCGTTCACCTGGTAATACGTGATTCCTTCACGCTCGAATCCATATACCAGCCAATTTGAATCCTGGCTAAGATTCGCTGCCAATGGCTGCGTCTGTCCCAACCCGCGTTTCGCCAGTTTGACTCCGTGATCATCTGACTGCGCCATGCCAACCATCGGAACCGACGCGAGAATCACGATACCCACAACACCCACAATCCTTGGAATGCGCACATTTACCTCCTGATTAAAACGTTGAGGGGAACTTCAGCGATAGTAACCGTAAGCGGCCATCCATCTATCAACACGGGCCGCCTGAGCCGCCGGCGCAGCAAGACGGTCCGCTGGGCACCCGGGCCGAGGCTGCGACAGTACGCAGCACCCCCTCCCCCCTAAAGTTGCGTGTGAAACCGCCGCTATCTGTCCCGACCCCCTCGGAACCGAGCGTACGCCTCATGCCGGCACTGTTGCAGGGCGCTGTTCTCAGCGACCCCGGTGATGCCCTGCCCCAGCGGATCCTGCTGGTGGAAAACTCGCGGACGTTCACCAGCATGCTGCGCGAGGCGATCGAGCAGCGGCTGGAGCTGCCGGTCTCGGTGGCGACCAGCCTGTCCGAGGCCGGGCGGTTGCTGGATGAGGAACAGGGCTGGTTCCTGGTGCTGACCGGGCTGGTGCTGGCCGATGGCGACCGCGACACCGTGGTGGACTACTTCCTCTCGCGCGGCCTGCGCACGGTGGTGGTCAGCGGCGTATACGACGAGGACCTGCGCAAGCGCGTGCTGCAGCAGCAGATCATCGATTACGTGCTCAAGAACACCCCTGGCAGCATCGACTATCTGGTGTGGCTGGTGCAGCGGCTGGAGCGCAACCGGCGCATCGCCGCGCTGGTCGTGGATGATTCGATGTCGGCGCGGATGTACGCAGCCTCGCTGCTGCGCATGTACGGCCATGATGTCTACGAAGCCGCCGACGGCGCCGAGGGACTCAAGGCGATCGAGGCGCACCCGGCCATCCGGCTGGCGGTGGTCGACCAGGAAATGCCCGGCATGGAGGGCGTGGAGTTCACCCGTCGCCTGCGTACGATGCGGTCGCGCGACAAACTCGCGGTGATCGGGATTTCCGGCAACTCCGATCCGTCGCTGATCCCGCGCTTCCTCAAGAACGGTGCCAATGACTTCCTGCGCAAGCCCTTCTCACGCGAGGAGTTCTTCTGCCGCGTGTCGCAGAACGTGGACCAGCTCGAGCTGATCGGTACGCTGCAGGACCTGGCCACCCGCGATTTCCTGACCGGCCTGCCCAACCGGCGCTGCTTCCTGGAGCAGAGCCAGCGCCAGCTGCCGCAGCTGCAGCTGGACGGCGAGCAGGTGGCGGTGGCGATGATCGACATCGACCACTTCAAGCACATCAACGATACCCACGGCCACGAGGCCGGCGACGATGCGCTGCGTGCGGTGGCCGCCGCGGTGGCGGGCCATGCCCGCCATGAAGATCTGATCGCGCGGTTCGGCGGTGAGGAGTTCTGCCTGCTGGTGCCGGGATTGGACACCGAACGGGCCGTGGCGTACTTCGAACAGCTGCGCCAGGCCATCGCGGCGCTGGCGGTGGACGTCGGCCATGCCACGCTGCGCATGACCGTCAGCATCGGCCTGTGCTGCCTTCGCCCGCAGCACGACTCGCTGCACCGTCTGATCTCCGAAGCCGACCGTCAGCTGTACCTGGCCAAGGCCGGCGGCCGCAACCGGGTCCACTGCGCGACCGTCGCTACGAGCGCGCTCACCCGCGAGCCCGAACCGGTGCTTTGATCCAGATCAACGCGGCCGTCGGATCGAGTGCCTAGAGTCGCCCCCAGTTGAACAGCGCGGGGAACGCACCATGGCACTTCTGGTCTGGCAGGACGATCTGAACATCGGTATCGATGTCATCGATCACCAGCACATGCGCATCGTGGAGATGCTCAACCACCTGCACGTCGCCCAGAAGAGCCTGGAGCGCCTGGCGGTGGCCGAAGTGATCGACGAACTGGTGGACTACACCATGTCCCATTTCGCCTTCGAAGAAGAGCTGATGGAGGAAGCCGGCTATCCGTTCTGCTCGGCGCACAAGCGCGTGCACGAGATTTTCGGCAAGCGCGTGAGCGAGTACCGGCTGCGCTTCAAGGCGGGCGAGGACATCACCGAAGAGCTGCGCACGATGCTGTCGCGCTGGCTGTTCAACCATATCCGTGGCGATGACAAGGCTTACGCGCCGCAGGTCAAACAGCACCTCAACCAGTTCGCGCGCGAGCACCAGCAGGGCGGTTGGCTGGGCCGCACGCTCAAGCGGTTCTTCCGCTGATCAGCGTCGACGCCGACCCATCGCCAGCAAAGCGACGATAGTGACCAGTGCGGTCACGCACAGGTAGTAGCCGACCGCAACCAGGCCGTAGCGTTCGGCCAGCCACGTCGCCACATAGGGCGCCGGCGCGGCACCGAGTATGCCGGCCAGGTTGAACGACAAGGAGGCGCCGGTATAGCGCACCTGGACCGGGTAGATCTCGGCCAGGAAGGTACCGCACGGGCCGTAGGTCAGGCCCATCAGGAACAGACCCAGCGACAGGAAGCCGAGCACGAGCCACGGGCTGCCGGCCTGGAACAGCGGCGCGAACACCACGCCGAAGGCAAGGATCAGGCCGCTGGCCACTATCATCGTGCGGCGCGTGCCCCAGCGGTCACCATACAACGCGGAGATCGGGATGCCCGCGGCGAAGAACAGAATGCCGACCATCTGCAGCAGCAGGAACTGCTCGCGCGAGTAGCCCAGCACGGTGGTGCCATGGCCGAGGGTGAATACCGTCATCAGGTAGAACAGCACGAAGGTGGCGAACGCCCCCAACGTGCCCAGCACCAAGGTCAGCGGATGCTCGCGCAGCACCGTCCACATCGGCAGCCTGACCCGCTCGTTGCGGTCCAGCGCGGCCTGGAACTGCGGAGTCTCGTGGATGTTCAAGCGCACCCACAGGCCGATGCCGACCAGCAGCGAACTGGCCAGGAACGGCACGCGCCAGCCCCACTGCAGGAAATCGGCGTCGCTCATCGCACGGCCCAGCAGCAGGAAGATACCGGCCGACAGCAGGAAGCCCAGCGGTGCGCCCAACTGCGGAAACATGCCGTACCAGGCGCGCTTGCCGGGGGGCGCATTCTCGGTGGCCAGCAACACGGCCCCGCCCCACTCGCCACCCAGCCCCAGGCCCTGGCCGAACCGGCACAGCGCCAACAGCGCAGGTGCCACCAGCCCGATGCTGGCATGCGTGGGCAGCAGGCCGATCGCCACGGTGGAGATGCCCATCGTGAGCAGCGCAGCAACCAGCGTCGCCTTGCGCCCGATGCGGTCACCGTAGTGACCGAACACCGCCGAGCCGACCGGCCGCGCGATGAAGGCCACCGCGAAGGTCGCCAGCGACTGCAGCATCGCCGCACCATCGCTGCTCTCCGGGAAGAACAGGTGCGGGAACACCAGCACCGCCGCGGTGGCGTAGATGTAGAAATCGAAGAATTCGATGGTGGTGCCGATCAGGCTCGCCAGCAGGATGCGGCGGGGAGAGTTCACGACAGGGGCGACAGCAGGTGTGGACATCGGGTACGCAGAAAAGGGCAGCTGCCGGATTCTGCCACGCCCACCCCATGCCTGCCGCGATGGTTGCAGACGAGACTGTCAGCCTGTGACCCGGTCGGCGACCTGCGCATCCGACAGGAACTTCCCCGGCGACACAGGGTCTGAACGCGGTCACCCCACCAGGACGGTCCCGGATGTCAGCCTCACGGAAGAGTGCCAACGCCTCGCACTGGGCGCAGCCCGCCGCCATCGTGGTGGTGATCGTTGTACACGGGCTGATGCTGGGCGTGCTGCTGCGTTCACCAGCCGCCAACGGCACCGCCGGGGAGGCCCGCCTGGCGGTGTACTGGCTGCCGCGGCCGCTGCCTGCGCCGGCTCCCCCACCCTCGGCGACTCCCTCGCCCCCCATACCGCAGCCCGCCGCCTCGCCGAGTGTGCCCGCGCCACGTGTGGCCACGCCAACCATCACATCGCATGCTGCGCCGGTGGATCCGCAGGCGCCACGCACCGCGTTGGACCTGAGCGTGCCGGGCTCGCTGACAGGCAGCGGTATCGATGCCGCCTCGCTGGTTCCGCGTGCGCTGGGCGACCGCGAGGTACACCCGGCATTCCAGCCCAGACCCCAGCGCTTCCGCATGAAGGCCGGGATGACCCCGGAGCAGACCGTGCACGGCATCTTCCAGCTGATCGGCGCATGGCCACCGGGCTATACGGTGGACCAGTGCCGTCTGACCCGGCAGCAGATCGACTACCTCCGCAACGCCGTGGATGAGATGGACCGCGACCTGCTGCGCGAGTCACTCATCCGTCAAGACCAGGACTGCTGACCGGCGTTACCCGCCCAGATGGATCCAGGTCGCCTTGAGTTCGGTGTACTTGTCGAAGGCGTGCAGGGATTTGTCGCGGCCGATACCGGACTGCTTGTAGCCCCCGAACGGCGCGGTCATGTCGCCGCCATCCCACTGGTTCACCCAGACACTGCCGGCCCGCAGCCCGCGTGCCACCCGATGTGCCCGGCCAAGGTCGCGTGTCCACACACCGGCGGCCAGCCCGTAGATCGAATCATTGGCCATGCGCAGTGCGTCGTCTTCGTGATCGAAGGTGAGCACCGACAGCACCGGCCCGAAGATCTCCTCGCGGGCGATGGTGTGCTGCGGATCGACCTCGTCGAATACCGTTGGCTCCACGTAGCTGCCACCGGGCACGACCTCCAGCCGCTTGCCGCCCAGCAGCAGGCGCGCGCCATCGGCCTCACCGCGTGCTACGTAATCCAGCACGCGGCCTGCATGCGCCTCGTCGACCAGTGCGCCCATCGCGGCGTCCGGCTCGAAGGGATGCTGCGGCTGCATATGCCGGCCATGCGCCAGCACCCGTGCCACGAACGCGTCCTTGATCGAGCGCTGGACCAGTAAACGCGAGCCGGCCGTGCACACCTCGCCCTGGTTGTAGAAGATCGCGGTGGCTGCCGCCTGCGCAGCTTTGTCCAGATCGGGCGCGTCGGCGAACACCAGGTTCGGGCTCTTGCCGCCGCACTCCAGCCAGGTGCGCTTGAGATTCGATTTCCCGGCGCATTGCAGCAACCGGCGGCCCACGGCGGTAGACCCGGTGAACGCCAGCGCATCCACATCCATGTGCAGCGCCAACGGTTCGCCGGTGCGCTCGCCGTGGCCCGGCAGCACGTTGAACACACCATCAGGCACCCCCGCCTCGGCCACCAGCGCCGCCAGCCGGATCGCACTCAGCGGCGAGCGCTCGGAGGGTTTGAGCACCACGGAATTGCCCGCCGCCAAGGCCGGCGCGATCTTCCACGAGGCCATCAGCAGCGGGAAGTTCCACGGCACGATCACCGCCACCACGCCCACCGGCTCGCGGGTGATCAGGCCCAGCGTGTCGAGCGCGGTCGGGGCGACTTCGCCATACACCTTGTCCACCGCCTCGGCGGTCCAGCGCAGGCAACGCAACACACCGGCAAGATCACCTTGGCGTGCGTCGCGCACCGGCTTGCCCATATCCAGGGTTTCCAGCAACGCAAGCTCATCGGCATGCTGTTCAACCAGATCGGCCAGCCGCAGCAGCACCTGCTTGCGATGAGAGGGCGCAGCCCGCGACCAGTCGCCCGCATCGAAACTGCGCCGTGCCGCCGCGACCGCACGGTCGACGTCCGCCGTATCGGCATCGGCCACCTGCACCAGCACGCGGCCATCGATCGGGCTGATGCAGTCGTAACGTGCGCCGCTGGCTGCGTCGACGTAGCGCCCATCGATGAACGCCTGGCCTTGGAAGGTCAGTGCATCGGCCTGGCGTTGCCAGTCGTCACGGGTGCGTGCGGTGGTCATCGGCGTCGTCCTCATTTACTCATCCGGGTAAAGCGGTTATACCCGGCGCCGTCACGGGTTGACGTGAGGCGAGTGCGATAAAGTCGTGACCATCGCGCCCTTGCGGAGTGCCTCATGCCTCGTTCCGATTCGTCGTTGTCGACTCTGGCCAGCCAGGCACCCGCAGACCTGGATGCCTACTGGATGCCGTTCACCGCCAACCGCCAGTTCAAGGCCGCCCCGCGTCTGCTGGTACGCGCCGAGGGCATGTACTACCACGACATCGACGACCGTCCGATCCTGGATGGCGCGGCCGGCCTGTGGTGCTGCAACGCCGGTCATGCGCGGCCGCGGATCGTGCAGGCGATCCAGCAGCAGGCGGCCACGCTGGATTTCGCGCCACCGTTCCAGATGGGCTCGCCGTTGCCGTTCGTGCTGGCCGAGCGCTTGGCTGCACTGGCACCGGCCCGCTTGAACCATGCGTTCTTCACCAACTCCGGCTCCGAAGCAGTCGACACCGCCATGAAGATCGCCCTGGCCTACCACCGCCTGCGCGGCGAGGGCCATCGCACCCGCTTCATCGGCCGCGAGAAGGCCTATCACGGCGTGGGCTTCGGCGGCCTGTCGATCGGCGGCCTGCCCAACAACCGCAAGACGTTCGGGCCGTTGTTGGCCGGCAGCGATTTCCTGCGCCACACGCTCGATCTGGAGCGCAATGCCTTCAGCCCCGGCCTGCCGCGCCACGGCGCCGAACTCGCAGAAGACCTGGAACGTTTGATCGCGTTGCACGATGCGTCCACCATCGCGGCGGTGTTCGTCGAGCCGATCGCCGGCTCGGCGGGGGTGATCCTGCCCGCGCCGGGCTATCTGCAGCGCCTGCGCGAGATCTGCGACCAGCACGGCATCCTGCTGGTCTTCGATGAGGTGATCACCGGTTTCGGCCGGGTCGGCAACGCCTTTGCCGCGCAGCGCTTCGGCGTCACCCCGGACCTGATGACCCTGGCCAAGGGGCTGACCAATGGCGCGGTGCCGATGGGCGCAGTGCTTGCCAGCGATGCGATCCACGGCGCCTTCATGCAAGGGCCGGCGGCTGCGATCGAGTTCTTCCATGGCTACACCTATTCCGGCCACCCGCTTGCCTGCGCAGCGGCCCTCGCTGCCCTGGATACCTACGCCGAGGAGCATCTGTTCGAGCGCGCCATCGAGTTGGGTGACTACTGGCAGGAACGGCTGCACAGCCTGCGCGGCTTGCCGCACGTGGTGGACATCCGCAACTTCGGGCTGATCGGTGCGGTCGAGCTGATGCCGCGCAAGGATGCCCCCGGCGCGCGTGGCTACGAGGTGTTCGAGCGCTGCTTCCGCGACGGCCAACTGCTGGTGCGCTGCACCGGCGACGTGATCGCCCTGTCGCCCCCGCTGATCCTGGAGCGCAGCCACATCGACCGCATCGTGGACGTGCTGGGCGACATGATCCGCGCCACCGGCTGAGCCTGAATCCGCCGGCGACGACGGCGACCGCCGCGATCCTTACAATGGTCGGTCACGTTTCGCTCGCGTACCGGATTGCATGGACATTGTCGTCAAAGAAGAACTCAAGGCCTACATCGACCCGCTGACGCAGGACGAGCATGACGCGCTGGAGCGCAGCATCCTCGCCGAGGGCTGCCGCGATGCGCTGGTGCTGTGGGGCGAGGTGCTGGTCGATGGCCACAACCGCTACGGCATCTGCCAGAAGCACGGCCTGCCGTTCCAGACGATCCAGAACACCCGCTTCCAGTCGATGGATGACGTCCACCTGTGGATGATCGAACAGCACCTGGGCCGCCGCAGCGTGTCCGATTTCCAGCGCGGCGTGCTGGCGCTGCGCAAGCGCGACATCCTGGCCGAGCGCCACCGTGCCGATCAGGCCCAGTTGCAGAAGGAAAGCGACGGCGAGATCAGCGGCCCGGCCGACGCCGGTGACGAGGACAGCCCGCCATGGGCCGCCGCGCCGAAGGTCAGCCGCGCCGACATGGCGCGCGAAGCCCGGCTGAGCAGCAGCCAGGTGACGATGATCGAGCGCATCCACAAGCAGGCCGCGCCGGAGCTGGTGGAAGCGGTCAAGACCGGGGTGATCTCGATCAGTGCCGCGGCCGCCGTGGCCGATCTGCCGGAAGACGAACAGCGTGCCGCGGCCGCCGCCGGCAAGGACGAGCTCAAGCAGGCCGCCAAGCGTGTGCGCGAGTCCAAGCGCAAGCCGCGCAAGCCCGCGCAGGAGGTGCTGCACAGTGCCGATGGCGACGCCGAGGTCGACCACAGCCGCGCCGCCGAGATCGCCGATGCGCTCAACGCATTGGGCGAAGGCCCGGCCGAGCTGCGCCAGCGCATCATCGCGCTGACCCTGGAGAACGACACCCTGCGTCAGCAGCTGGCCGTGCTGCGCAGGCAGGTGGCGGACATCTGAGGTAGTGCCGGCCGCTGGCCGGCAACGCCAACGGCTTCCGGATGGGGGCCTGGTTGCCGGCCAGCGGCCGGCACTACCTGTTGCTCATGCCGGGGTCGTTAAACTGCCGCAATGACGCCCACCTCCCCTCCCGACCCGCGCCGCGCCCAGCTGCGCCGGCTCAAACTGATCGCCCTGGCCATGCTGGTGGCGATGCTGGCCGGCTTCGCGGTCAGCCACTGGCACGGCGAACGCGGCATCTGGGCCTGGGTCTCGGCCTTCTGCGAGGCTGCCGCGGTCGGCGCGCTGGCCGACTGGTTCGCGGTGGTGGCCCTGTTCCGGCGCCCGCTCGGCCTGCCCATCCCGCATACCGCGATCATCCCGCGCAGCAAGGACCGGATCGCCGACAGCCTGGCGCTGTTCGTGCGCGACCAGTTCCTGGAACCGCAGGCCCTGCTGGCCCGGCTGCAGGTGTTCGATCCGGCCAGCCGTCTGGGCAGTTGGCTGGCTGAACCCGCGCGGGCCCGCATGCTGGCCGACATGGCGCGCGGCTGGGCGCTGCAGGCGCTGGACTTCCTGGATGAGGCCGCCGTCCGCCGCAGCATCCAGGGCTTTGTGATCCAGCAGCTGCGGCAGTGGAATGCGGCGGCCACCGCGGGCGAACTGCTCGGCCTGCTCACCGCTGACAACCGCCACCAGCGCGTGCTGGATGAAGGCCTGACCCGGATCAGCGAATGGCTGGGCAATGAGAAGGTCAAAGACCGCGCGTCCACGTTGATCGTGGGCTACATCCAACGCGAGTGGCCCAAGCTGGCCAGCACGGTCAACTGGGTCAAACCGATCGATGAGATCGGCGATACCCTTGCCGAGCGCCTGGCGCACGCGGTGCTGGAAGAACTGCAGCAGATCCTGGCCCAGCCGGAGCATCCGCTGCGGCGCGATTACGAAACCTGGCTGAGCGATTACATCCAGCGGCTGCGCGAAGACCCGGCCTTGGCCGAGAAGGTGGAACAGCTCAAACAGCAGGTGATCGACCACCCGGCCGTGCAGGAATACGTGCAGGGCCTGTGGGCGCGCATCCACGCCAGCCTGCGTGCCGACCTGGCCAGCGAAGACTCCGCACTGGCCGGTCACCTGCGCCGCAGCCTGGCCTCCGTGGGCGAGGCGCTGCAGGCCGACCCGTCACTGCGCGAAGCACTCAACCAGCACCTGATGGAGGGTGCCGAGCGCCTGACCACGCGGCTGCGCAGCGGCGTCACCGAGCACATCGCGCAGACCGTCAAAAGCTGGGACGAACGCCATCTGGTCGAGCAGCTGGAACTGAGCGTCGGCCGCGACCTGCAGTTCATCCGCTTCAACGGCACCCTGGTCGGTGGCCTGATCGGCGTGATCCTGCATGCACTGACGGTGTGGTTCCGCTGGTAAGCAGCGGGTAGATGCGCGACCGGTGTTTTTGACGGACCAACCGGGTATGCTCGCGCGCATTCCGGGCCAAGGGGGCCCGACGGGGGAGCCATGAGAAGGACCGCGACAATGCTGGCGCTGTGTGCGCTGGCCGGCAATGCGTATGCCCAGCGCGTGTACAAGTGCCAGGAGGGCACGCAGACGATCTACCAGACCGTGCCCTGCCCAGCCCATCAGGACACCGGGGTGACCCGCCCGATCGTCAAAGACCCGAACCTGACCTGGGAAGAGCGCACCCGCGCCGAGCGCGATCTGTATGTCGCCCGCAAGCGCATGCAGGCCGATGCCGGTCGTGGTCAGCCCCCCGTCCGAGGCACGGTGATCAGCAGCGCCGCCGATCCGGAGAAGTGCGATGAACTGCGCTTCCGCCGCGATCTTGCTGAAACCCTGAGTGGACAAAGCGCGCCGCAACGCATCAACGACGCCGTTGCACAGGCCTGCGCTGCCCGTTGATGTCACCTGCAGAGACGCTGCCGAGCCAGCCCGGCAGCGCCGTTGGGTAGCTCAGCCCGCGACCGCGCGCACCGCCACCACCAATGCCTCCATCTGCGCCGGCGTGCTGAAGATGCCCGGCGTCACCCGCAGACAGGCGCCCGAAGCCAGCCCTTCGCGCGGCACCACGAACACGCCGGACTGCTTGACCATCCGCTGCGAGGTAGCCGTGTTGTCGCGCATCGTGGTCTGTCCGCGCAGCCGGAACGAGGTGATCGCGCTGGACAGGCGCGGGTCGTCCGAGCCGAGCAGTTGGATGCGTTCGTCACCGCGCAACGCGTCTATCCACTGATTGCGCAGGCGCAGCAGCCGCGCACGCTTGTTGGCTACGCCGATGTGCTGGTGCAGGTCCAGCGCGACCGGCAACGCCATGTACGCCGCGAAATTGACCGTGCCGGTGTGAACGCGGGTACGGATGTCGTCGTGGTCCTGCTCGCCCATGTACGGATCCAGATCGCGCACCCGCCCGCGGCGGACATATACCGCCCCGACACCGACCGGCGCGCCGATCCACTTGTGCAGGTTGATCCCGATGAAATCCACGCCCAGCGCGCGCAGCGGCGTGTCCACCTGGCCGATGCCGTGCGCGGCGTCGAGCAGCACCTCCACGCCGGCCGCCCTGGCCAGTGCGGCGATCTCGGCCACCGGCAGCAGCATGCCGTTGCGGTGGTTGACGTGGGTCAGCAGCAGCAGGCGCACGCGCGGGTTGGCGGCCAGCGCGCGGCGGTACGTCTCCACGATGCTGTCGTGGTCGAACGGCTCGGGCAACGTGATCGCCACCGGCTGCACGCCGCGCCGGGCCTGCAGCCACTGCATCGCGCTGATCATGCTGTCGTAGTCGGTGTCGGCGTACATCACCGCATCGCCCGGCGACAGCCCGCGGTAGCTGCCGATCAGCACCTGCATCGCCTCGGTGGCACCGCGGGTGAGTACGATCTCGTCAGTCTCCACCCCCAGCACCTGCGCAAGACGCACGCGGGCCTGTTCAAACAGCGGTGGAAACGCGAGCCGCCCGAACCAGGCGTTGCCGGCATTCACCGTGGCGGTGGCCTGCTGGTAGGCCTGCAGCACCGGGCGCGCCATCGCGCCCCAGTAGCCGTTGTCCAGCATCACGACCTCGTCGGTGAGGTCATACAGCGCGCGGATCTGTGCCCACCAGCCATCGTCGGCGGCCAGCTCGGCCGGCGTGCGCGTGCCCACCGCCGGCAGGGCCATCGGCTCAGCGCCCATGGCGGTCGCACCGGACAGCGCCGCGGCGACTGGCAGGGCCAGTGCGCCACGCAGCAGGTGTCGTCGTTGTCGGTCCATCAGTAACGGATCCGGTATTCGGCGTAAAGGTTGCGGCCATCGGTGTCATACGGCGCGTTCCGCGAGTAGATCAGCCCACGGCTGGCCTGGAAGCTGGCCTCGTCGGGATAGCGGTCGAAGAGATTGTCCGCGCCGATCCGCAGCGTCTGCTGCTCGGTGACGTTCCAGCTCACCGCCAGATCGACGAAGCTCATCGCCCCGAAGCGCTGGAAGATATCGCCCGTGGCATTGCCCGAAGAGTCTGTCCATGCCCCGTAGTATCGCAGCTTGCCGAGTACGCTGAAGCGCCCCCACGCGTACGTGCTGCTGAGCGTGGCCTTCTGCCGCGGCAGGCGCTCTTCGAAGATGCGGCGCTGGCTGTCATTGGTGGCCACGCCGGTCGCGCCGCTGTCGACCTGGGTCTGGTTGTAGTTGTAGCCCAGGGTGGTGCTCAGCCGTCCCGCACCGAGTGCGGTCGTGTGGCTGGCCACCACATCCACACCGCGCGTGGTCGTGTCGAAGTCGTTGGTGTAGAAGCTCACCGAGGTATAGGCCAGCGGATTGGGCACGCCGGCCGGCACCGCGAACGAGGCCGACTGGCTGAAACGGTCGGTGACCTTGATGTCGTACAGGTCCACCGAGCCGGAGAAGCCCAGGTCGTTCTTCCAGGTCAGGCCGAGCGAGGCGGTGCGCGATTGCTCCGGCTTGAGCGGTTGGGCACCGAGCTGGATCGCCAGCGGATCGCTGGGCGAAAGGCGGCCAGTGGTGAACACCTGCAAGGTCACGGTATCCAGGCCCTGCTGGGTGCTCTGGGTGTACAGCTGGCCGGGCGTTGGCGCGCGGAAGCCGGTGGAGACCGAGCCGCGCACGGCCAGGTCAGGAGTGAACTCGAAGCGGCTGGAGAGCTTGCCGTCCACGCTCTCACCGAAGGCCGAGAAGTGCTCGTAGCGGGTGGCTGCGCCGACCGTCCAGCGCGCGGTCAACGGCGCTTCGACATCGATGTAGGCCGCGCGGCTGCGCTGGCTCCAGCGCCCGGCATTGGCCGCGCTGAAGCCCGGCGCACCGTTGGCACCACCGGCCAGGCCGGTGACCGCCCCAGGCCCGATCGCATACGACGCCGGATCACCCGCATCCACCCCGTAGGTTTCCTCGCGCGTCTCGGCGCCGAAGGCGATGTTGATCGGTGCGGCCAGCGCGCTGACCGGCAGCGAATAGACGATATCCGCGTTGAGGTTTTTCTCTTCCTGCGAGAGGCGGCCGAGGTAGAACGAGGTGGGGCTGTCCGGGCCGAGCGAGGCATTGATCGAGTTGCCCAGCGTGTAGTCGATGCGGTTGCGCCCGTAGGAGCCGCTCACATCCCAGCGCCAGCGTTCGCCCCAGTAGCCGCGCAGACCGAGCACGCCCTGCAGGTCGTCCTGTTCGTTGCCGTATTTCGGGCTGAAGCCGGTCGGGTACAGGCTGCGCGCATCCCAGCCGGGGAACACACGGCTGCGGTTGTAGACCGAGGCGGTGCCATCGGGATTGCGCCAGTTGAAATCACTGATGCCCTCGCCGTGGCCGTACAGACCGAAGCCGTACAGATCGACGCTGTCACTCAAGGCCAGGTTGAGGTTGAAACCGAAATGGCGGTTTTCCAGGTCCGGCTGGCCCCAGCGCTGCACGGGATCGGGCACGACCAGATCCGGGTGGGCGTTCTGGAAGGCGATCGCATCGGCGCGCTGGCGGCTGCGCGAGGTCGCATTGGATTTGTCCCAGTCGGCGAACAGCGACAGGCTGCCCTTGTCACCCAGCGCGAAGCCGTGGCGGCCGCCGATCTTGCGACCGGTCCCATCGCCTTCGCTGTATTCGGACAGGCCCAGCGACAGTTCCCCGCCGACGCGGTCATCCAGGATGATGTTGATCACCCCGGCGATGGCGTCCGAGCCGTACTGCGCCGACGCGCCATCGCGCAGGACTTCGATGCGCTGGATCGCATGCACCGGAATCTGTGCCAGGTCCGGGCCCTGCGCGCCGCGCGCGCCCAGCAGCGCCGAGCGATGGAAGCGGCGGCCGTTGACCAGCACCAGGGTCTGGTCCGGCGAAAGGCCGCGCAGCGTGGCCGGCCGCACGAACACAAGCCCGTCGTTCATCGGCATGCGCTGGACCACGAACGAAGGCACCAACTGCGCCAGCACGTCGTTGAGGTCGGAGGATTCGATCGCCTGGATCTCTTCCTGCGAGAACACGTCCACCGGGGCCAGCGTGTCGAACTGCGTGCGATTGCTGCCGCGCGTGCCGGTGACGATCATCGTGTCCAGGGTGGCGGGGGCCGCGGCATTCCCTGCCGGGGCGGCCTCGGCACGCGCATGGGCGGCCGTGGCGAAGGTAAGGACGGACAACACCGCTACAGCAAGCACACAACGATTCACAGACGACTCCGCAAACGAACTGATGGGGGATGCCGTGACGGCGTGTCACGACATCCTCACAGTCTGTTGACGCGATATTGCCCCGCAGTGACACGCAGGCGACGGTCTTCTCGCCCGCCGCACATACGCCAGCGAAGGGCGTTTACCCGCCCCGGACACCGACCTGGCGCTTGTCTAACGAAATGATAATGACTATCATTCACTGATCGGCTGTACGCTTGGTCAATCGGCGCCCGGATGCACCATGCCTTCCCCGCGCAACGCCCCGTGTACACCCCCTGATCCGCTCTGCCTTGCCTGCCCTGCTTCCTCTGGCAGCGTCGCTGCGCGTTCGTGCTGTCGCCTTACTGCGACGCGCAGTGAACACGGCCAGGGATGGCCACTATTGCTCGTCACCGGCTGCGGCCGGTGATGCCCGTTTCCCCGATTGATCAGCAGGTTTCCGTGGACAGCACGCCGCACGCCAGCGCCAGGTTCAACCGTCTTGGTTCCTTCGTCACCCGCCCCTGGCTGGGTGTCCTGTCACGCTCGCTCGCCGCGATCTTCGGCGGCTACGCGCTGGCCGCGACCTGCTCGATGTTCTTCGCGGTCGCGCTGCCGATCGCGCGCGGGCAAGCGGTGCTGACCGGCATGCTGGTGGCGATCGTGCTGTGCGCCTGCGCGGCGCTGTGGGCGTTCGCTACCCGTACCGCGCTGCGCGCGTGGGGCGGCATCCTGATCCCGACCGCGCTGTTCTGGATCGGCACCCGGCTGCTGCAGGGGGCCGCATGAAGAACGGATTCCGCCAGTCGATGGCCTGGCTGCACACCTGGACCGGCCTGCTGGTGGGCTGGCTGCTGCTGCTGATTTTCATGGCCGGCACGGCCAGCTATTACCGCGAGGAAATCAGCCGCTGGATGCGCCCGGAGCTGCCGCGCAGCAGCGTGACCGCCGACGTGGCGGCCGAGCGCGCCCTGACCTTCCTGCAGCACAAGGCACCGCAGGCCGAGAGCTGGAACGTCACCCTGCCCGACCCGCGCAACCCGGCGATGCGCATGTTCTGGCGCAACCCCGAATCGATGGTCAAGCCGCCGGTGGAAGGCGAGCGCCGCCGGCGCGGCGGTGGCCGCTTCGGCGATGCCACCGTCGATCCGAACACCGGCGAGGAAATCGCCGCGCGCGAAACCCGCGGTGGTGACTTCTTCTACCGCCTGCATTTCGACCTGCACTACATCCCGGTGTACTGGGCGCGCTATCTGGTCGGCTTCTGCGCGATGTTCATGCTGGTGGCGATCATCACCGGCGTGATCACGCACAAGAAGATCTTCAAGGACTTCTTCACCTTCCGCCCGGAGAAGGGCCTGCGGTCATGGCTGGATTTCCACAACGTCAGCGCGGTGATGGCTCTGCCGTACCACGCGATGATCACCTATACCGGCATCGTCACGTTGATGTTCATGTACCTGCCATGGGGCGTGAGCGTTGCCTATCCCAAGGATGAGGAGGCGTTCTTCAGCGAGGCCTTCGCTCGCCTGGCCGAGGTCGAGACCCCGGCTGAAGGACGCGCCACGCCGCTGCCGATCCAGCAGTTGCTCGACAGCGCGCGCGCCGAATGGAAGGGTGCGGATGTGGCCGGCTTCACTCTGTACCACCCGGGCGCGGCGAACGCGATCGTGGATATCACCCAGCGCGATGGAAAGCGCCTGTCGGTGGACACCCCGTCGCTGCGCTTCAACGCCATCACCGGCCAGTTGCTCGAGGCCAGCCCGGCCTCGGGCGGCGCCACCCAGACCCGCGGCGTGATGTACGGCCTGCACCTGGCGCGGTTCGCCGATTGGGGCCTGCGTGCGCTGTTCTTCCTGTCCGGCCTGATCGGCTGCCTGATGGTCGCCAGCGGCGTGGTGCTGTGGGCGGTGAAGGAACGGCCCAAGCACGCCAAGTCCGGCAAGACCGGCTTCGGCCTGCGCCTGGTCGACGCGCTCAATATCGGCGCGGTAGCTGGCCTGCCGATCGCCTTCGCCACCTATTTCCTGGCCAATCGTCTGCTGCCGGTACAGATGGCCGAGCGCTCCTCTGCCGAGGTCAATGCGTTCTTCTATGCATGGGCCGCCGCGTTGCTGGCCGGTTTCCTCTGGCCCAAGCGGATGATGTGGACGTGGCAGTTGTATCTGGGGGGCGCGCTGTTCGCCCTGATTCCGGTGGTCAACGCAGTCACCACGCATGCGCATCTGGGCGTCACCCTGCGCACCGGTGACTGGGTGCTGGCCGGGTTCGATCTGACCATGCTCGCCTTGGGCGCGATGCTGGCCTACTGCGGCCATCGCATGCGGCGCTGGCAGCCCCCGCTGAGCGCGGCCGAAAAGAAGCGTCGCCAGCAGGCGGCCGCGGCGGAGGCCACGGCATGATGCTGCTCGCGATCACGCTGAGCTTCTCGGCGTTCACGGCGTTGTCGCTGGCCATGGACAAGCACCAGCTGGACCTGCACGGCAAAGCCGGCGCCAGCGCATCGCGCATGCGGGTGTGGCGCTGGGTGGGGTGGACGTTGCTGACCGTCGCGTTCGCGCTGTGCGTGCTGGACCACGGCTGGGCGATCGGCCCGGTGCTGTGGCTGGGCGCGCTGACGATCAGCGGGGTGCTGATCGCGTTTGGGCTGTATCCGTACCGCCCGCGCTGGATCGCGCCGCTGGCGTGGGCGTTGCCGGTGGTGGGGCTGGCGGTGGCGCTGGTCACGCGCTGAAGGGATCAGCCACGCATGGCGTGGCTCTACCTTCAGATCACTCCCTGCGGTGCGCCCGCCGCACCCTCAGGTGCGCAGCCGCATCGCGATCGCCGATCAGGGCACCAGTGAAAACATGTGCGCGGCGACAGGACGCCCGTCAATGACCAGCCGGTTTCGCGCCACGCCCTCGCGCAGGGCGCCGGCCTTCACCGCCACCCGTTCGCTGGCGAGGTTGCCCACGGCCACGACGATCTCTACCCGATGCAGGCCCAGCGGCCCGAATGCCTGGACGGCCAGCGCCTGCACGACGCGGGGCGCCACGCCCTGGCCACGGCATGACTGCCGCACCCAGTAGCCCAGGTTGCAGAACCGGGGGTCGTACTGGATCTTGTTCAGTCCCGCGCCGCCGACGAAGGCGGCCGTGTCCTGGTCGAAGATTCCGTACTCGCAGGCGGTGCCTGCCGCCCAGCCGTCCCGGCAGGCCTGGAACCATTGCAGCGCCTGCTCGACGCGGTAGTCGACCGAGCTCCACGGCATCCAGCGCCGCATGCCCTGGGCCGATTCACGCACCGCCGCCGCAAAGGAGGCGGCGTCGGGATCCTCGAACGGACGCAGCAGCAGTCCGTCGGCGTAGAGCTGGCTGTCGTCCATGTCAGCCCCCGGTTGGTCAGGCGCCGTAGCGGCGCAGTTCCCATGCGCGGTGGATGCGCGGGTTGCGTTCGAAGTCCGCACCGATGGTCTCGGGCGAAATCTCCTTGCACTCCGCGAATTCCTTGATCGCTTCGTCGTCCAGCTTGAAGCGGCGGAAGTTGTTGGAGAAATACAGCACGCCTTCCGGGCTCAAGCGGGCCACGGCCGCACGCAGCAGGCGCACGTGTTCGCGCTGGATGTCGAAGTCATCGGCGCGGGCGGAGTTGGAGAACGTCGGCGGATCGCAGAAGATCACATCGAAGCGGTGACGTTCGGCTTCCAGCCACGCCAACGCATCGGCCTGGATCAGCTGGTGCTGGCTGCCGCCCTTGCCGTTCAACGCGAGATTGTCGGCGCACCACTGCAGGTACGTACCGGACAGATCCACGCTGGTGGTGGTCGCGGCACCGGCCACGGCGGCCTGCACCGAGGCGACACCGGTGTAGCAGAACAGGTTGAGGAAGCGCTTGCCCTGGGCTTCCTGCGCCATGTGCCAGCGCAGTGGACGGTGGTCCAGGAACAGGCCGGTGTCCAGATAATCGAACAGGTTCACGCGCAGCAGCGCATCGTTCTCGCGCACCAGCACGAACTCGCCGCGCTGCTCGAAACGACCGTACTTGCTGCCGCCCTTGCCACGCTCGCGCGACTTCAGCGCGACCTGCTCGGCCGGCACCTGGAAGACCTCGCGCGCGGCAGAGAGCAACTCGTTGCGGCGGCGACGCACATCCACATCCGGAATGGTCGCCGGGGCTGCGTATTCCTGCACATGCAGGAACGTGCGGCGGGCACCGCCGTCTTCTTCATAGACATCGATGGCCGCCGCGTACTCGGGCAGATCGGCATCGTAAACGCGGTAGCAGGTAATGCTTTCGCGCGTCCGCCACGTCTTGAACTTCTTGATGTTCTTGCGCAGGCGGTTGGCCACCATCTGCGCGCCTTCGCTGAGCTCGCGCGGCTGGCCGGTGTTCTCGCGCTGCGGCACCGCGATCGGGTCGCAGACGATCAGCGCGCACTCGATGGCACCGTTGAACAGCTGGTACTTCTTGTTGGCGCGCAGGCCGGTGGCGAAGGCCAGGTCGGCGCTGCCGCACAGCAGGCTGGCACGCCACTGCGGCACCGCACGCTTGAGCGCGTCGCCGAGGCGGCGGTACAGCAGTGCATCGGCGGCCAGACGCTCATCGTAAGGCGGGTTGCAGACCACGCAGCCAGTTTCCTGCAGCGGCACCTGCACATCGGCCACGTCGCGCACGCCGAACCAGATCGCATGCGAGACGCCGGCGGTCTCGGCATTTTCCTTGGCCGCGCGGATCGCATGCGGGTCGATATCGCTGCCGTGGATGACCTGCTTGAGCGCACCACGGCCGGCTTCTTCGCGCGTGCGCGCTTCGGCCATCAGGGTGTTCCAGCTCTCGCGGTCAAAGCCCAACCAGCGGCTCGGCGGGATGCTGCCGTGGCGCTGCAGGCCCGGGGCGACGTCGGCGGCCATCAGCGCACCTTCGATCAGCAACGTGCCGCTGCCGCACATCGGGTCGAGCAGGCCACCGCCTTCACTGTGGATCTTCGGCCAGTTGGCGCGCAGCAGCACGGCAGCGGCCAGGTTTTCCTTCAGCGGCGCTTCGTTCTGCGCCATGCGCCAGCCGCGGCGGTGCATCGGGCCACCGCCGAGATCGATCGAGATCGTGGCCCGGCCCTTGCGCAGCGACAGATTGATGCGCACGTCCGGGAACTCCACGTTCACCGACGGCCGCTCCAGGCCCTGCGCGCGCAGGCTGTCGACCACGCCGTCCTTGACCCGCTGCGCGGCGAAGCGCGCGTGCGTGATCTCGGTACCGGACACATGCGCGTCCACCGAGAGGGTCAGCTCGGGGCTGATGTGCTGCTCCCACGCCATCGCCGAGACGCCCTGGTAGAGCGATCCCTCGTCCGGGCACTCGAACTCGGCCAGCGGCCACAGCACCCGGCTGGCCAGGCGCGACCACAGCACCACGCGCTGCGCCTGCGCCAGCTCGCCCTCGGCGTTGACGCCGGAAATGGTGGCGGTGGCCTTGTCCAGGCCGAGCGCCAACAGTTCGTCGGCGAGCAGATACTCCAGGCCCTTGGCGCAGGAAACAAAGAATTTCACGGAATCGGTATCGCAGGTCAGCGGAGAGGGGGTGCCCACGGGCACGGCAAGCAGCCGGGCACGGGGTCCGGGGGGCCATTGTACGTGAGGTGGGCTGGAACGCCCGGTTACAGCGAGGCCAGCAGTTCCTCGAAGGCCCGGCTCGAGGCCTCCACGTGATCGGTCAGGCGGTGCCCGTCGTCCACCATCAGCAGGCGGGCCGAGCGGGCCTGGGCCCAGGCGATCACCTCGGCCGGCGGGATCAGCTCATCGTGCCAGGCATGGACCACGCTGGTCGGCACGCGGGCGGCATCCAGCGCCGGCATCGGCCCCATCCGGGTCGGCGGCACCATCAGGAACAGGCCCTGGACCGGCACCTGCAGCGAGGCGATGGCCGAGATGTACGAGCCCAGGCTGGAACCGGCCAGCACCACCGGGCCCTGCGCGGCACGGGCAGTGGCCAGGGTGACCAGGCGCTGCAGGCGGGAACGGACATCGCCCAGACTGCTGACCTCGCGCTGGGCGTCCAGGTCGGTGTAATCCGGGCGCTCGTGGGTCCAGCCCAGGCGCTCGGCCACTTCGGCCAGGGCGGTCACCTTGATGGCGTCCGGGCCGCTTTCAAAGCCATGGGAGAGGATGCAGTGGCCGCGGCTCATGCGCATACCACGCGGGAATCGATAGGAGCGTTCATGCCCAAATGCTAGCATCGCCGCATGCCCGACCGCGCCCCGCCCGCCATCGATGCACAGCCCCTGCCCTACCAGGACAGGCTGCTGCCCCGCACGCACGACGAGATCGATCTGGTGGTCATCCACTGCACCGAACTGCCGGACCTGGCGATGGCACGCGAGTACGGCGAGCGCGTGCTGTATGACAGCGGCACCGGCAACAGCGGGCACTACTACATCGACCGCGATGGGCGCATCGTCCAGTACGTGTCCCTGGACCGCGTCGCGCATCAGGTCAGTGGCTATAATCCGCGCTCGATCGGGATCGAACTGGTCAACACCGGGCGCTACCCACACTGGTGGGATTCCCGCCACCAGGCCATGGACGAGCCCTACCCGGATGCGCAGATCGCGGCGCTGATCGACCTGCTGCAACACCTGTGCGGGACGCTGCCCGCGTTGGCACATATCGCCGGGCATGAGTGGCTGGATACGCGCGAGGAAGTGGCCAGCGATGATCCGGAGCGGCGGGTGCCGCGCAAGCGCGATCCGGGTCCGATGTTCCCGTGGCCACGCGTGCTGGCGGCGGTGCCGCTGCAGGAACTGCGTGGGTGATGATCAGCCGGTTGCGACAGGACGCGAAGCGTCGCTGACCCAGCCACTCCACGAATCCGCATAGATCCGTGCCCCTTCCAGCCCGGCGGCTTCCATTGCCAGCAGTAGATGGCAGGCGGTCACGCCCGATCCGCACATCAGCACGACCTCGTCCGGTGCGTGCGTGCCGATCAGCGGCTGCAGCGCGGCGCGCAGATCCTCCGCAGGGCGCAACCGTCCCTCATGCACGTTCAACGCGAACGGACGATTCACCGCGCCGGGCACGTGGCCGGCGACCGGATCCAAGGGTTCCACTTCGCCCCGGAAACGTTCGCCCGCCCGCGCATCGATCAACCAGCCCGGCGCGTGCTTGAGACGCGCCTGCACCTCCTCCACCGAGGCGATCTGGCTCCGGTCGAACTGCCCCGGGTACGGCGGCAACGGCGTCACCTGCGGCAGCGCTGCGGTGACTGGCAGACCCGCTGCCTGCCACGCTGCAAATCCGCCATCGAGAACGCGTACCCGTGCATGCCCGATCAGGCGCAGCAGCCACCACAGCCGCGCGGCCGCCATGCTGCCGTCGCCGGCGTCATAGACCACGACCTCGGTCTGCGGCCCGATGCCCCACGCGCCCACGCGCGCGGCGAACGCATCGCTGTCCGGCAGCGGGTGACGGCCATGCCCGGTACGGCCAAGATCGGACAGATCCCGGTTGAGATCGGCGTACAGCGCGCCGGGCAGATGGCCCTGTGCATACAACGCCGCACCGGACTGCGGATCGGCCAACGAGAAGCGCGCATCCACCACCCGTAGCGTGGGGGCGGCACTGGCCGTCGCACGTGCATCCATGAGGCGCGTCGCGCCGTCGTCCAGCGCCTGTGCGAGGGTGGTGACGTCGATCAGCGGCGTGGTCATGCGGTCTGCTCCAGGCGGCGACGCAGGTTGTAGAGAATGGCGGCGGTCGCGCCCCAGATCCGCTGCCCGGGCCAGCCGTATTCGAGCACGTGGCGGATGCGACCGCGGTGGTCGATCTCGACATGGTGCAGGTTGGCCGGATCCATCAGGTAGGACAATGGCACTTCGAACACTTCCGCGACCTCGCCCGGCTCGGGCACGGCCACGAAGGCGGGATCGATCACAGCCACCACCGGCATGACCCGATAACCGGTAATCGTCACGAACGGATCCAGATACCCCAATACCTGCACCTGGTCCGGTTTGAGAGCGATTTCCTCATCGCTCTCGCGGATCGCGGCCGCGACGGCATCGCGGTCCTCCGGCTCCCTGCGGCCACCGGGAAAACCGACCTGCCCACCGTGATGGCGCAACGTGTCGGTGCGCCGGGTCAGCAGCACCTGGGCGCCGCCCTCGCGCGGAATGATGCCGGCCAGCACGGCCGCTTCAACCGGCGGACCGGGCGGCAACAGATCGATCAGTTCGCTGCGGTTCCAACCATCACCGGGCGGCGGCTGGTCCAGCGGATGCAGCGCGCGCAGCAGGCGCTCGTGTTCGGCCAGCGAGCCGCGCAGCGATTGCCGCAGTTGTTCGCGCAGGGGCAGCGTGTGCTGCATGACGTGATGTTGTTCGGGTCGGCTCATGGTTCGCCAGCGGGTGATTTCATCCACGGTGCGCAGGCAACCCGTGCAGACGCCGGCGCGGTCCAGCGCGCAGATTCCGATGCAGGGAGTGGGCACGGCATGCGGGGAGTGTTCCATCGATTGCACCGGTCAACAGTACCGCGATTGCACGGAAACAAAAAACGCGCCGGTGTTTCCACCGGCGCGTTCTTGATCTTGCAGAAATTACTTGACGCTGACGAGCTTGATTTCGAACTGCACCGCGACGTTCGGCGGGAACGGCGTGCGCGGATCGGCACCATAGGCCTGATCCGGCGGCAGCGTCACTTCCCACTTGGAACCCGCCGGCATCTGCAGCAGGGCTTCACGCATGGCCTTCATTTCGACTTCGCTGACCTTGATGCCCGGGATCTGCTGGGCCGGACGTGCTTCGGCCGGACGGGTGCCGAACGGGTACGGACCGGCCACTTCCAGCTGCACGGTGCTGGCCTGGGTCGGCTTGGCGCCCTTGCCGGCTTCGATCACGCGGTACTGCACGCCGCTCGGAAGCGACTGCACGCCGGCCTTGGCCTTGTTGGCGGCCAGGAACTGGGTGCTCTTGGTCTTGTTTTCGGCGGCAGCCTTGTCGTACTCAGCCTTGGCGGCCTGCGCACGACCCTGCTCACGCTTCTGGAAGGCTTCGACGGCGGGCTTCAACTGCTCGGCCGTGATCGACGGCTGCTTCTTGGCGTAGGCATCCTGCAGGCCCTTCACCACCGAGTTGATGTCCAGCTGCTCGCCGCGTGCGGTGAGTTCAGCCAGGTTGTTACCGTAGTCGTAACCGAAGTAATAGCTCAGCTTGCCCTTTTCGGACGAGGTGTCCTGGGCGAAGGCATTGCCCGTCAGGGCCAGGGCCGCGACGGCGACCGCGATAGAACGCAACTTCATCAAACTTTTCTCCAGGGGTGGTAACTCAGGACGCGTTGGGCCGCCCTGAGGCGACGGGTTAGGATAGCCGCCGCAACGTTGAACCGCCACTAACGACGCAGGCTCTGACCTGACTTCGTTTCAAGAGTTCAACAATCACTTTTTTTTAACGTTTTCAGGAGTCCTGCCGTGGCCGACGCCCTTATCTCGATTATGGACGATGCTGCCGTGCGCACCGTGACGGTCAACCGCCCGGACAAACTCAACGCCCTGAACCGGGCGACCCTGGAAGCCCTGGATACCGCGTTCTCCGAGGCAGCCGCCGACCCGGCCGTGCGCGTGGTTGTGCTGACCGGTGCCGGTCCCAAGGCCTTCGTGGCCGGGGCGGACATCGCCGAAATGAACGGCCTGAGCGCGGTTCAGGGTCGTGATTTCTCGTTGCTGGGCCAGCGCTTGATGCGCCGCATCGAGCGCATGCCCAAGCCGGTGATCGGCAAGATCAACGGATTTGCGCTGGGCGGCGGGCTGGAGCTGGCCATGGCCTGCCACCTGCGGGTGGCCTCCGAGACCGCCAAGGTGGGGCAACCGGAGATCCATCTGGGCCTGATGCCCGGCTTCGGTGGCAGCCAGCGGCTGCTGCGCCTGTGCGGCCGCGCCGCCGCGCTGGAGCTGTGCCTGCTGGGCACCCCGATCACCGCCGCGCGTGCCGCGCAGCTGGGCATCGTCAATGAGGTGGTCCCGGCTGCGGAGCTGGATGCCCGCGTCCAGGCACTGGCGTCGCAATTGGCCTCGGCCGCGCCTCTCGCGCTGCGCGGCATCCTTGATGCGATCCATATCGGCGGCGAGTGTTCGCTCGGCGAGGGGCTGGAGTACGAGAGCGTGCAGTTCGGCCTGATGTTCGCCACCGAGGACATGCGCGAAGGCACCAGCGCGTTCCTGGCGCGCCGGCCGCCGGTGTTCCAGAACCACTGAGCCATGTCGCCTTCCGATACCGTTTCGCCGGCGCAGCTGCTGGCACTCATCCTCGACGATCAATGGGATGCCGCGCTGGCCGCCGGGTTGATGGACTACGTCCCGCAGCCGGGCGACGAAGCGCTGCGCCCCGATCATCCCGATCTTCCCCAGCGGCTGCAGCACGCACAGCAGCAATTGCAACGCGCCTGGGCCGCACGCGAGCGCTACCGCCAGCGCCAGCAGCGGCTCGCGCGCCGCGCCGCCGAGCGCGATGCACGCCGCGCACCGCCCCCCACACCCGAGATCCAGAAACCCGCCCTGCCCTCGGCCGCTGCCGCGATCCTCGCGCGCGCCAAGGCCAAGGCCGCGGGCCGCACGTCCTGATGGCTACGATGAAGAAACCGGCCGCACGCACCGCGCGCATGCCCAAGGCCGACGTGACCGAAATGTTCACGCGCCTGCGCGAACTCAACCCGCACCCCAGGACCGAACTGGAGTACAGCTCGCCGTTCGAGCTGCTGGTGGCGGTCACGCTGTCCGCGCAGGCCACGGATGTCGGCGTCAACAAGGCCACGCGCAAACTGTTCCCGGTCGCCAATACCCCGCAGGCGATCCTTGCGCTGGGTGAGGACGGCTTGAAGAAGTACATCGCCACCATCGGTCTTTACAATGCGAAAGCGAAGAACGTGATTGCGGCCTGCGCGATGCTGGTGGAACAGCACGGCGGCGAAGTGCCGCGCGATCGCGCCGCGCTCGAGGCGCTGCCCGGTGTCGGTCGCAAGACTGCCAATGTCGTGCTCAACACCGCGTTCGGTGAACCGGTGATGGCGGTGGATACCCACATCTTCCGCGTCTCCAACCGCACGGGCCTGGCGCCCGGCAAGGACGTGCGTGCGGTGGAGGATCTGCTGATCAAGGTGATCCCGGCCGAGTTCCTGCTCGACGCGCATCACTGGCTGATCCTGCATGGCCGTTACGTGTGCAAGGCACGCAAGCCGGACTGCCCGCAATGCGTCATCCGCGACCTGTGCCGTTTCAAGGAAAAGACCGCCGCCTGAACGGGGGGCGCGACTGCCATATGGACGCAACCGGGCGGTCATCTGCGCCGGGCATCAATAGCAGCCCCTGACGCCGCTTGGGATACGGGCGATGACGGTTTGTACGAAACTGTCACATTTACGCAATCTTCACTAATTAGCCTGCGCAGCATCTTCCCACCTGCCTGCAAGGCTCCTTCCATGAAACTGCATCGCCAACTCCTTACTGCGGCCGTGGCGGCTGCGCTGTTCGTTCCGGCCGCTCACGCTGAAGTGGCCATCGATGTGATCGGCGGTTCGGAAATCACGTTCGAAGGCCTGGTCCAGGCTGACGGCAACTGGTTCGACAACGATGTGGCCGACCTCAACGGCGGCGATGCGGCAAATGGCAAGAACAGCGAATTCGAGCTGCGCCGTGCCGAGCTGGTGCTCAAGGGCAAGGGCCCGGGCAACGTGGAATGGGTGGTGGGCTATGACGCCAAGGCCGACAAGTTCCTGGACACCAACCTGAAGTACAAGCTGTCCGGCAATGCCAACCACTTCGTGCAGTTCGGCCAGTTCAAGCAGCCCAACAGCCTGGAAGAACTGTCCAGCACCAAGAACAACGACTTCATCTCCAAGGCCGCGGTCACCAACACCTACGCCGTCGCGCGCCGCCTCGGTGGCGCCTACAGCATCGGTGACAACAACTGGTCCGTCACCGCCAGCGCCTTCGGCCGCGAACTGACCCGCAACCTCGCCCACGGCAGCGGCTACGGCGCGCGTGGCACCTGGGCCCCGATCAATGAGAAGGGCCAGGTCCTGCACTTCGGCCTGAGCTACGTCGACTACGACACGGACGCCGACACCCTGCGCGTGCGTGCCCGCCCGAATGCGGATCTGGCCACCGTGCGCCTGGTCGACAGCGGCAACCTGGTCGATACCGACCGCGTCAGCACGATCGGCGCCGAAGCGATGTACATCGGCGGCCCGTTCAAGGCCCAGGCCGAGTACTACACCAGCAAGGCCAAGCGTTACTCGCATGACAACTACAGCAGCGACGGTTACTACGTCAGCGGCCTGTGGAACATCAGCGGCGAGACCTGGGGCTACAAGGGCGGCACCCCGACCACCGGCCTGCCGGACGAGCCGGGCCGCGGCATGTGGCAGCTGGGTGCGCGTTACGACCACATGGACCTCAACGACGGCAACCTGTCGGCGAACCCGGTGGCCGGTCGCCCGCCGATCGTCGATGGCGTGCTGGGCGGCAAGATGGACATCTGGACCGTGGGCGTGAACTACTACTGGCGCTCCAACACCAAGTTCGCGCTGAACTACGTGATGGTGGACAGCAAGAAGTACAGCTCCACCGCCCGTACGTTCGTCAATGACGACCCGAACATCCTCGAGGCGCGCCTGCAGTTCTTCTGGTAAGCCCTGCAACTCGCGTGACACACAAAGGCGCAGCTTCGGCTGCGCCTTTTTTCGTGCCCGCGCGCCGGTATGCTGTGCGCCCTTTTCCCCATGGATGGAACCCGATGCGTATCGCCCTCCCGCTGTTGCTGGCCGCCGCGTGCAGTGCCGCCGCCCTGCCCGCCCAGGCGCAGGACTGCCATGACGCCCAGTCGGCCGCTGAGGAGGCCTACGTGGTGCGGGCGGACAATGCGCTGCCCGATCGCCTCGGCTACACCCGCGACACTGCCGCCAGCGTCTGCCGTCGATGGCCGGCACGCCCCGAGCTGACCTTGGTGGCCACGCCGGTCTGGCGCGACGGCGGCGACAACGACGCCCGCGATGGCGACGTGGAGGTGCTGGTGATCGATACCGACACCCTGGCCACGCGCGCATGGACGGTGTTGCCCGGCGCACTCGACAGCGATGCGATCTTCTTCGATGGCATGCATCTGGATACCGCGCGCTACCAGCTTGCGCCGGATACCCTCGCCTTCGGCCTGCGTGTGCAACGGCGCAATGGCTCCGGGCCCAATCCGTTCAGCGAAGAACAGTTGCATCTGCTGGCGGTGCAGGCAGACACGCTGCGCACGCTCGGCCCACCGATGGTGCTGCGGCGTTTCCAGGCCGAGTGGGACACCCGCTGCGCCGGCGACTCCACCGACGTCACGCGCACCGTGGCCGTTGGACCCAAAGGCAAACACGGCTTGGCCGACCTCATCCTGCGCGAGCGGCGGGTCACCACGCACAGCTGGATGGACGGCGACACCTGCCGGGACCAGGACACGCCGGTGGACGGCGAGCGTCGTGTGCTGCGCTTCGACGGCCGCCGCTACGCGGTCCCGGAGGCGCTGCAGCCGTTGTGACATCGCCTCCAGAAGGCGTGTCACGAGGTGGTCATATGACAGTCGCTGCGCTGTCATCGAACCGTTATGGAATGAGCACCGGGCGGGACACCCCGCACCTTCATCCATCCCAGGAGCCACCCCGTGATCCACGCCTTCAAGTCGCGCGCCGCTGTTGCCGTCCTCGCCGCGTCGTCCGTGTTCGCCGCCAACGCCGCCGATGTGACCGGCGCGGGCGCCTCGTTCATCTACCCGGTCATGTCCAAGTGGTCGGCCGACTACAGCACCGCGACCGGCAAGAAGGTCAACTACCAGTCCATCGGTTCCGGTGGTGGTATCGCCCAGATCAAGGCCGCGACCGTTGATTTCGGCTCCTCCGATGCCCCGCTGAAGCCCGAAGAGCTGGCTGCGGCCGGCCTGGCCCAGTTCCCGTCGGTCATCGGCGGCGTGGTCCCGGTGATCAACGTGGCCGGCATCGCCCCGGGCGCGTTGAAGCTCGATGGCCCGACGCTGGGCAACATCTTCCTGGGCAAGATCAAGACCTGGAACGACCCGGCAATCGCCGCGCTGAACCCGGGCGTGAAGCTGCCCGACGGCAAGATCACCGTCGTGCACCGCTCGGACGGTTCGGGCACCACCTTCAACTTCGTCAACTACCTCTCCAAGGTCAACCCGGAGTGGAAGACCAAGGTCGGTGAAGGCACCTCGGTGCAGTGGCCGGTCGGCATCGGCGGCAAGGGCAACGAAGGCGTTGCCGCCTACGTGAAGCAGATCAAGGGCGGCATCGGCTACGTCGAACTGTCCTACGCGCTGCAGAACAAGATGTCCTACGCCGCGATGAAGAACGCCTCGGGCAAGATCGTGCTGCCGAGCGACACCTCGTTCGCTGCCGCTGCGGCCAGCGCCGACTGGGCCAGCTCCAAGGACTTCTACCTGGTCATGACCAACGCCCCGGGCGCCGATGCGTGGCCGATCACTGCCACCAACTTCATCCTGGTCCGCAAGCAGCCCAAGAACGTCGCCAACGCCAAGGCCACCCAGGAATTCTTCCGCTGGATCTACAAGAGCGGTGATGCGCAGGCCAAGCAGCTCGACTACGTTCCGCTGCCGGACACCCTGGTCAAGCAGATCGAGACCTACTGGTCGCAGAACCTGAAGTATTGAGGAAGCCACCACCCACGGTGGTGAGCTGGCGGTAGGTACCGACCCCTGGTCGGTACGCACAACGAGGCAATGGCGCCGGAGGGACCTCTCTCCCCCTTCCGGCGCCATCGGGCGCGGACCGCAAGGTTCCGCGCCTTTTTGTTGCCTGCCGCAGAATGCCCGGCCCTTGTGCCGCAAGGCTTTGCGTGCGCTCGGTCACGGCGTCATCAAGCTGTAACAAAAACATCATTTCATAGTCGCGTCGCCGGAAAGACCGGCCCTTATCCCGCTATGGAGTGACGCATGAAACTGCACACGGCCAGCATCGCCGCCCTTTCCCTGGCCATCGCGCTGGGTCTTTCCGCCTGCAAGCCGGGCGCTGAAGGCCAGGCCGCCGCGCCGGCCACCGACGCGCCTGCCGCTGCTCCGGCCGCTGGCGATCGCCTGACCGCCGAGATTTCCGGCGCCGGTGCGTCCTTCATCTTCCCGCTGGTGTCCAAGTGGTCGGCCGACTACAACACCGCCACCGGCGCCAAGATCAACTACCAGTCGATCGGTTCGGGTGGCGGCATCGCCCAGATCAAGGCCGGCACGGTTGATTTCGGTTCCTCGGACAAGCCGCTGAGCAGCGAAGAGCTGGCCCAGGCCGGCCTCGGCCAGTTCCCGTCGGCGATCGGCGGCGTGGTGCCGGTGGTCAACATCGACGGCCTGGAAGCCGGCAAGCTGCGCCTGAGTGGCGCGCTGCTGGCCGATATCTTCCTGGGCAAGGTCAAGACCTGGAACGACCCGGCCATCGTCGCCGCCAATCCGGGCGTCAAACTGCCGGACGGCAAGATCACCCTGGTCCACCGTTCGGACGGCTCGGGCACCACCTTCAACTTCTCCAACTACCTGTCCAAGGTCAGCCCGGACTGGAAGAGCAAGGTCGGCGAAGGCACCTCGGTGCAGTGGCCGGACGGCGTGGGTGGCAAGGGCAATGAAGGCGTGGCGTCGTACGTGAAGCAGATCAAGGGCTCGATCGGCTACGTCGAATTGGCCTACGCGCTGCAGAACGGCATGCCGTACGCCTCGATGCAGAACGCCGCCGGCAACTGGGTGCAGCCGAGCGCGGAAACCTTCGCCGCGGCAGCCGCCAGCGCCGACTGGGCCAGCGCCAAGGACTTCAACCTGGTCATCACCAATGCCCCGGGCGACCAGGCATGGCCGATCACCGCCACCAACTTCATGCTGATGCACAAGCAGCCCAAGGATGCGCAGCGCAGCAAGGACACCCTGGCGTTCTTCAAGTGGGCCTTCGAGAAGGGCCAGGCCCAGGCCAACGAACTGCACTACGTGCCGCTGCCGGCCGAGCTGGTCACCCAGATCGAAGCCTACTGGACCAGCGAGTTCAAGTAAGCCAGACAGCGGGCCTGTGCACAGCGCAGGCCCGCTTTCCTCGCCGCACCACCCTGCCGAACCACCACTCGGGCCCCCGCCTCAGCCATGAATGCCATCGCCCAGCCTGTTCCCGCACCGTCCCTCCGCGACCTGCGTGATGCCCGCAACGACAAACTGTTCCGCTGGGTCCTGATCGCCACCGTCATCCTGGTGCTGGTCGCCCTGGCCTGCGCCGCGCTCTCGATGCTGTGGGGCGGCCGCCATGCCCTGCAGGAGCAGGGCCTGAGCTTCTTCTACTCCTCCGAATGGAATCCGGTCGAAAACAAGTTCGGTGCACTCGCACCGATCTACGGCACCCTGGTCACGGCTCTGATCGCGATGGTCATCGCGGTGCCGGTGAGCTTCGGTATCGCCTTCTTCCTGACCGAGGTCGCCCCGCGCTGGCTGCGTGGCCCGGTCGGTACCGCCATCGAACTGCTGGCCGGTATCCCCTCGATCATCTACGGCATGTGGGGCCTGTTCGTGCTGGTCCCGGTGATGACCGAGTACGTCACTCCGTTCCTCAATGATCACCTGGGTACGATGCCGATCATCGGCCCCTTGTTCCAGGGTCCACCGCTGGGCATCGGTGTGCTCACCGCCGGCTTCGTGCTGGCGATCATGGTGATCCCCTTCATCTCCTCGGTGATGCGCGAAGTGTTCCTGACCGTGCCGACCCGCCTGAAAGAATCGGCGTATGCGCTGGGTTCCACCAAGTGGGAAGTGAGCTGGGACATCGTGCTGCCCTACACCCGCTCGGCGGTGATCGGCGGCATCTTCCTCGGCCTCGGCCGCGCCCTGGGTGAAACCATGGCGGTGGCCTTCGTGATCGGCAACAGCGTGCGCCTGTCGCCGTCGCTGCTTGAACCGGGCACCACCATTGCCGCCCTGATCGCCAACGATTTCGGCGAAGCCACCGAGACTTACCGCTCGGCACTGCTGCTGCTCGGCTTCGTATTGTTCCTGGTGACCTTCGTGGTGCTGGCGATCGCCCGCCTGATGCTGATGCGCCTGGCCCGCAAGGAGGGCAACTGATGTCCACCGCCAACGCCCAACCGCTGTACCTGCGCCGCCGCATCGTCAATGTGGTCGCGTTGCTGATGTCCTGCCTGACCGCGCTGTTCGGCCTGTTCTTCCTCGGCTGGATCCTGTGGACGCTGGCCTCCAAGGGCCTGGCCGGCATCAATCTGGATCTGTTCACCAAGATGACGCCACCGCCGATGCAGGACGGTGGCCTGGCCAATGCCTTCTTCGGCAGCGCAGTGATGTGCGGCCTGGCCATCGCCATCGGGACGCCGCTCGGCGTGCTGGCCGGCACCTGGCTGGCCGAGTACGGCAACTTCCGCAAGACCGGCACGGTGGTCCGCTTCGTCAACGACATCCTGCTCTCGGCGCCGTCGATCGTGCTGGGCCTGTTCGTCTACACCCTGTACGTGATGCAGACCGGTGGCCAGTTCTCGGCCTTCGCCGGCGCGCTCTCGCTGGCCTTCATCGTGCTGCCGGTGGTGGTGCGTACCACCGATGAAATGCTGCGCCTGGTGCCTTCGCAGATGCGCGAAGCGGCGCTGTCGCTGGGCATCCCGCAGTGGAAGGTGACGGTGCAGGTACTGTACCGCAGCGCCGCCGCCGGCATCGTGACCGGCATCCTGCTGGCGCTGGCCCGCATCTCCGGTGAAACCGCCCCGCTGCTGTTCACCGCCTTCGGCAACCAGTACTGGAACAGCAACGTGTTCCAGCCGATGGCCTCGGTGCCGGTGGTGATGAACCAGTTCGCCGGCAGCCCGTACGAATCCTGGCAGGTGCTGGCCTGGGCCGGCGCGCTGGTGCTGACCGTGTTCGTCCTGCTGGTCAGCCTTTCCGCGCGCGGCATCCTGCTGCGCAACCGTATCTCCCATGACTGACCTTTCCACGGACATCGCCATGAACGATCTCTCCAACGCCGTGCCGATGCAGCGCATCGTGGTCCCGGCTTCGCATGAAAGCCTGAACACCCCGGCGCCGATCAAGCTGGCCGCACGTGGGCTGGATTTCTACTACGACAAGTTCCACGCGTTGAAGGGCATCGACCTGGAGATTCCGGAAAAGCGCGTCACCGCGCTGATCGGTCCCTCCGGCTGCGGCAAGTCCACCCTGCTGCGCATCTTCAACCGCATCTACGCGCTGTACCCCAAGCTGGAAGCGCGTGGTGAAGTGATGCTGGACGGGGAGAACATCCTCTCGCCGAAGTACCCGATGAACCGCCTGCGCAGCAAGGTCGGCATGGTGTTCCAGAAGCCGGTGCCGTTCCCGATGACCATCTTCGAGAACGTGGCCTACGGCATCCGCCACCACGAGAAGCTCTCCAAGTCGGAGATGACCGATCGCGTCGAACAGGCCCTGCGCCAGGGCGCGCTGTGGGACGAGGTGAAGGACAAGCTCAACCAGAGCGCGCTGGGCCTGTCCGGTGGCCAGCAGCAGCGTCTGTGCATCGCCCGCGCCGTGGCCCTGCGCCCGGACGTGCTGCTGCTCGACGAGCCGACCTCGGCGCTGGACCCGATCTCCACCAGCCGCATCGAGCAGCTGGTGGAAGAGCTCAAGCACGATTACACCATCGTCATCGTGACCCACAACATGCAGCAGGCCGCGCGCGTGTCCGATTACACCGCCTTCATGTATCTGGGTGACCTGATCGAACACGACCGCACCGAAGTGATCTTCTCGCAGCCCAACAAGCAGCAGACCGAAGACTACATCACCGGCCGCTTCGGCTGATTCCGGCCCACGAACCCTGGATAGAACCGCATGAGCATTCCCAACGACCACATCGTCAAGAGCTACGACGAAGAACAGCAGCGCCTGGTGGCCGAGATCGTGCGCATGGGCGAGATGGCGGTCGCGCAGCTGGAGGCGTCCATGGATGTCATCGAGAAGCGCGACGAAAACGCCGCCCAGCGCATCATCGCCAACGATGAAGCCATCGATCAGCTTGAGCAGCACATCAGCCACGACGTGATGCGCCTTGCACTGCGCGGGCCGATGGCACGCGACCTGCGCGAGATCCTGGCCGGCCTGCGCATCCCGGCCGATATCGAACGCATCGGCGATTACGCGGCCAACGTGGCCAAGCGCTCGATCGCCCTGAGCAAGGTGCCGCCGCTGCCGCAGATCCAGGGCCTGCGCGCCCTGGGCCGGCTGGCTGCGCAACAGGTGCGCCGCGCGATCGAGGCCTACCGCGACAACGACGCCGCCGCGGCGCTGGAGCTGCGCGACGATGACGCCCGTCTGGACGCGCAGTACACCGCGCTGTTCCGCGAGCTGCTGACGTACATGATGGAAGACCCGCGCAACATCACCCCGTGCACCCACCTGCTGTTCATGGCCAAGAACCTGGAGCGCGTGGGCGACCATGCGACCAACATCGCCGAGAACGTGTGGTTCCTGGTGCATGGCGAGCAGGCGCTGCCGCCGCGCGAGAAGCGCGACGAGACGAGCAGTACCGATCACGTCTGAGCGCTTGCTCCAAAAAGGACGCCAAGAGCCGCTGCCTTCGGGTGGCGGTTTTTTTGTGGCTGGAAAGTCCTGGCGCGGTCAGGGCGCTGTAGGTGTCTCCGTTCGAGCCTTGGCGCGAGCGTTAGGGCCCCGAAGCGACCGGCAGGCCCCTCGGCACATGTCCCCCGGCCGACACCTCGCGGCGACGGCCGCAGGCCGGCGCCGGGGGACATTCGCCGTCAAGGGCATCGCGACCCAGCGCCCGACCCACTTGCCGCTGAGGAATGCGGCGCTGCACTTCACGAAACGTTGAATCCTGTGTGAGGATTCGATGCGCCGGGCCGGGCCACCATACCCGCACCTGCCCACGCAGCCCTCCCCGGCCCCAGCCCATTTCAAGGAGATCCACACGATGAGCACACCCACCCGATCGCTGTCGTTGTTGGCGGCCACTGCGCTGGCCGCAGGCCTGGGCGTCACCGCCTCGGCGTCCGCATTGAGCATGACCGAGCTGGCCCCGGGCTACCTGGTGGCCGGCCAGGCGGCGACCAAGGCCGCCGAGGGCAAGTGTGGCGAAGGCAAGTGCGGTGCGCATGGCGACAAGGCCGGCACGAAGGCGGGCGACAAGGCCGCGACCGCCGGTGCCAAGACCGCCGAAGGCAAGTGTGGGGAAGGCAAGTGCGGCGCCGACAAGGGCAAGGCTGCTGGCGCCAAGGCAACGACCGCCGGCGACAAGAAGACGGCGGAAGGCAAGTGCGGCGAAGGCAAGTGCGGTGCCAAGCACTGACGCGCTCGCCGCTGGCCTGGGCCGGTCGCCGCTGCCTGCGGCAGCGACCGGACTGGGTTTGCGCCGGGCCCTGCTGCAGGACCTGCGTGACGCGCCCGCCGGCGATATCGACTTCCTCGAATGCGCGCCGGAAAACTGGATCGGTATCGGTGGGCCGGCCGGCGACGCACTCGCCGAACTGGCCTCGCGCCACCCGCTCACCTGCCATGGGCTGTCGCTCTCGCTGGGCAGCACCGCGCCGCTGGATACCGTGCTGCTGGAACAGGTAGGCCGCTTCCTGGCGCGGCACAACGTGCCTCTATACAGCGAACACCTGAGCTACTGCAGCGATGAAGGTCACCTCTACGACCTCCTGCCGATTCCCTTCACCGACGAAGCCGTACGCCATACCGCATCACGCATTGCCCGCGTGCAGGACCTGCTGGGCCGGCGCATCGCAGTGGAGAACGTGTCCTACTACCTCACCCCGGAACCGGCCATGGACGAACTGGCCTTCACCAACGCCGTGCTGGCCGAGGCCGATTGCGATCTGCTGCTGGACGTCAACAACGTCTACGTCAACGCCTGCAACCACGGCTACGACGCCGATGCGTTCATCGCCGGGCTGCCGGCCGCGCGCATCGTCTGCCTGCATGTGGCAGGCCATCTGGACGAGGCGCCCGATCTGAAGATCGACACCCACGGCAGCGCGGTGATCGATCCGGTCTGGGACCTGCTCGCCCGCACCTATGCGCGCATCGGTGCGCGCCCCACGCTGCTGGAACGTGATTTCAATTTCCCGCCGTATGCCGAACTGCGCGGCGAACTGCAGCACATCCGCCAGCTGATGGCCGCCCATGCCGGGAACGGCCATGACTGACGCCCCGGCACGCCTGCACGCACAGCAGAGAGCGTTCACCGCGCATCTGCGGGACCCGGACCGTATCGCCGCACCCGACGGCATGGACCCGCGCCGGCTGGGCGTCTACCAGCGGTTGGTCTTCAACAACGTTTTGGGCCTGATCGGCAACGGCTTCCCGGTCTGCGTGCAGCTGCTGGGGGACGCGGCATGGGCCACCCTGGTCCGGCGCTTCCTTGCCAGTCACCCGGCGCAGACGCCGCTGTTCACCGAACTGGCCGCCGAGTTTGTGCAGTGGCTGCAGCACCAGCCCGCGCTGCCACACCCGGCACTGGCCGAACTGGCCCACTACGAGTGGGTGGAAACGGCCCTCCATCAGTTGGACGCGCAGCTCCTGCCGCCCTCGCCGGGCATGGACCCGATGCACGCGGCCCTGCAGCGCTCGCCGTTGGCCTGGCCACTGCTCTATCACTGGCCGGTGCATCGGCTCGGCACCGATGACGCGCCCGCGCTGCCCGGCCCCGAGCCGACCGGGCTGCTGGTCCGGCGCGACCCCGATGGCCAGGTCCGCTTCGCCGCGATCAGCCCGATGGCCGCGCAGCTGCTGGAGCAGATCGGCCAGCACCCCGGCAGCACCGGGGCCACCTACCTGCAGCAGCTTGCGCAGGCGCACGGCATGGCGGCCGATGCGCTGCTCCTGCCCGGCGCCGCCCTGCTGCGTCAGTTCCACGACAACGGCGTGATCGGGCCCGCCGCGCCCGCCCCTGCACGGGCCTGAGCGCGGGGGCGTACAGGTCGCTCTGCTAAACTGACGCGATGACTGACGACCTCCCCCGCTCCGACGCGCCGGCTGCTGCCGACGCACTGCCCGCTGCTGCCCAGCGCTTGATGGCAACACGCTTCCGCGGCTTCCTGCCGGTGGCGGTGGACGTGGAGACCGGTGGTTTCGATTCTGATCGCCACGCGCTGCTGGAGATCGCCGCCGTTCCGATCGAGATGGACGAGAACGGCCTGCTCTATCCCGGCCAGACCGCCAGCGCCCACGTGGTGCCGGCCGAAGGCCTGGAGATCGATCCGAAGTCGCTGGAGATCACCGGGATCATCCTGGATCACCCGTTCCGGCTGGCCAAGGTCGAGCGCGATGCGCTGGACCACATCTTCACCCCGATCCGGGCGGCGATGAAAAAGTACGGTTGCCAACGCGCGATCCTGGTCGGGCACAACGCCCACTTCGACCTGGGCTTCGTCAATGCCGCGGTCAATCGCACCGGACACAAGCGCAACCCGTTCCACCCCTTCAGCGTCTTCGACACCGTCACCCTGGGCGGTATCGCCTATGGCCAGACCGTACTGGCGCGCGCTGCCACCGCAGCCGGGCTGGGCTGGGATGCCGATGAAGCGCACAGCGCGGTGTACGACACCGAGCAGACCGCAAAGCTGTTCTGCAAGGTCGCCAACAGCTGGCCGCGCCCCTGAGGGGCATCACCCGATAGCGGTTCTGTCGCGCCCTTCGCTCTTGGCGCGGTACAGCGCGCGATCGGCGCGCTGGTAGAGCAGCATCGGGGTGCGGTCAGCAGCGTCCAGTTCGACCAGACCGGCACTGAAGGTGACCTTCAGGTCGGGGATACCCGCCCAGTCCGGATGATCATGGAACAGCCCGCGCAGACGCGCGCAGACCTGGGCCGCTTCATCCAGGCGGGTATCGTTGAGCAGCAGCGCGAATTCTTCGCCGCCCGTACGTGCGGGCATGTCCGAGTCGCGGCAGGCCGAGGCCAGCAGCCGCGCCACCTCCACCAGCACCACATCGCCCACCGAATGGCTGTGCTGGTCGTTCACTTCCTTGAAGTGATCGATGTCCAGCACCACCAGGCACAACGGGTGGCGGCTGCGCTGCGAACGGGCGAAATCGCGCGCCAGCGCTTCATCGAATGCACGCCGGTTCGGCAGCCCGGTCAGCGCGTCTTCGCGCGCCTGGCGCTCGAACGCCTCGGCCTGCACCGCCAGGCGATCGGCCAGCTCGGTCTTTTCCTGATTCAGCGCCTGCAGGTTGACCGTCTGGGTCTGCAGATCCAGCGTGGCTTCCTGCACCAGGCGCGCCAGCCGGACGTTGCTGGCCTTGTAACGGTTGATCAGATACCGGTACAGCGCGACCAGCCCGGCCAGCAACAGGAGCGCGGCGATCAGCTGCACGCTGTGTCGTTGCCACAGGAACGGCTCCACCGTGAACGCCCAGACCGCTTCGCTGTCGCTCCAGGCGCCACCGGGATGGGCAGCCGACACATGCAGGGTGTATTCGCCCGGCGGCAGGCCGATGAACTCGACACTGCGCTGCTGCCCCCGCTCGACCCAGCCCTTGTCCAGTCCTTCCAGGCGGGTGCGGTAGCGGATGCGCTCGGAGAGCAGGTAACTCAGCCCCACATAGCTCACGCTCAGGCGTCGCCCGCCCGGGATCGTGTTGTGGTTGCTGCCCTGCCAGTGCAGCGGGGCGCCATCGACAAGCACGGTCTCGATCACCGCCGGTGGCGCCAGGCGCTCACGGAAACGCTGCAGGCGCAGTGGATCGACCATGCTCAGCCCGCCGGCCGTGACAACCCAGAAGGTGCCGTCCTGGCGCAGGATCGCCGAGGGGCCGGAACTGCCGTTGGCCTGTGAGTTGGCCATGCCGTCGATCTCGTTGTAATGCTCGACCTCGACCCGTGCGGCACGCCCGTCGGCCACGGCGTTGAGCATGGCCATGTCGGTCCGCAGTACCCCGCGGTTGCTGCTGATCCACACGTTGCCCACGCGATCGGGAATCAGCTGGAAGACCGTATCCACCGGCATGCCCTGCTCCAGGCCTACCCGTGCCAGCTTGCCTTCCTGGTAGCGGTACAGGCCGCGATCGGTGCTGACCCACATCGCATCGCCGATCTGCTGGAACCCGAACACGCTGCGGCCACCTCCCAGTGCCTCCAGATCGATCGCCTGCACGCGGTCGCCGCGCAACACGCGGATGCCCTCGATGGTGCCGATCCACAAGGCGCCTTCGGCATCGTGCGCCAGCGCGGTGGTCAGCCCGGTGGGCATGCCGGGAAAGGCCACCGGCTCGGCCCTGTCGGCGACGATGCGGACCACGCCTTTCTGGGTGCCGGCCCAGATCACCCCGTCACGGTCGATGCTGATCGCGCGGATGTTGCCCCCGAGCAGGCCGTCGGCGCTGCCGTACGTCCGCCGCGGTTGCCCGTTCTCGCCGACCCGGAAGATGCCATCACCGAAGGTCCCGACCCACAGATCACCGTCGCGGTCCTGGGCCAGGCTCAGCACCGAGGGGCTCTTGCCGACGTTGTTGCGCAGCGGCACCGGACTGAAGTTTCCCTGGGCATCGCGGCGATCAAGCCCGCGCGCACTGCCGATCCAGAGCTGCCGTTGGCGATCTTCGAAGACGGTGCGGACGTAATCACCACTGAGCCCGTCGCGTTCGGTGTAGCTGCTGAACAGGGTTTCGCGCAGGCGATACAGGCCACCGTTGGCGCCCACCCAGATGCTGCCTTCGGCATCTTCGCGCAGGCTGACCACGCGCCCGCCGGGCAAGGACAGTCCGGCCGGCAACCGCTCCAGCCCGTGCCGGGACAGCCGCAGCAGGCCCTGGTTTTCGGTCCCCAGCCACAGATCGCCGTGGCGGTCCTGCAGCATGGCCGTGATGTGGGTCGCGCCGGGCAAGCGATGCTGCAGCAACGGCACGCCATCCTGCATGCGGTAGATACGCTCGCTGGCCACCACCCACATCACGCCATCCGGGGCGCGATAGGGCCAGACCAGCCCACGGCCCAGACCGAAGCTCTCCGGTGCCCGGCGCAGGACCCCGTCGTTGTCGCGCACCACCAGGCCATCCAGGGTGCCGACCCAGACCCGGTCCTGTGCATCCACGACCAGTTTGGTGAAGCTCATCGCCAACGGCACGTTGGCCGGTGGCGCCTGGTAATCGAAGGTACCGTCCGGGCCCAGACTCGCAATCCCCTTGCCTTCGTACAGCAGCCACAGGCGCCCGCGGCTGTCCATCTGCATGGCCTGGATCAGCACCTGCGGTGTGTCGGCGCGGTGTTCCCACACCTGCCAGCGGCCATCCGCACTCCGGCGGGTCACGTTGCCGCGCGAATCACTGATCCACAAGCCGCCACTGCGGTCCACCAGCAACGCCCCGACCCCGTTGTCGCGCAGGCCCGGGGTGGTGCTGCGGTCGAACACGGTGAAGTCCAGGCCGTTGTACCGGACCAGCCCCTCCCAGGTGGCAAACCACAGGTGGCCCTCCGGGGTCTGCGCGATATCACGCAGGGAGTTGTGCGGCAGCCCGTTGCGCGAGGTCCACACGTCGATGGCGTAATCGCGCAGCGGGGGCGGGCCATCCTGCGCCGACAGCGACCATGGCAGCGCGCACAGCAGCAACAGCCACAGCGCTACCGCCTGCAGGGTTGGCATGCCGGAGTCGTTCAGTTGTACCGGCCGCCACCGGATCCTGCCCCCCCGCTCGCTCATCCGTGTGGAGCAGCCTTGGGCAGGCGCCGTGCGCATGGGGGGAACGGCCGTGCACCAGCGCAATGGCTGGCAGAGTCGTACGCTCTCATGGGGGAGACGCTGGAAAGAGACGCCCATAGTAGGCAAAACCGGGCGTCTTGGGGGGCTGGACTCAGCTCCCGCGCGGCCCCGCCGCGGCGCGTGCCGGTGAGGACCAGCGCACGATCGCCTCCAGCCCCCCGTGGGGATGGTTGCGCAGGTGCAGCGTCGCCCCGTCCTTTTCGGCCAACGCCCGGGCGATGGTCAGACCCAGCCCGGCACCGCCGGTCTGGCGCGAGCGCGAGGTCTCCAGCCGCACGAACGGGTCGAACACCGCTTCGAGCTCGTCCTCGGCCAAGCCGGGGCCGCTGTCGCGGATGCGTACCTCCACATCCTGACCAGCCTGCTCGACCCGGACCCGGGCGGTCTGCCCGTACATCACCGCGTTGTCGACGAGGTTGGAGAACAGGCGATGCATGGCCAGCGGCCGCAACATCAGCACCGCACCGCTGGGCTGCTCGAAGTGCACATCGGCACCGGCTTCGGCGGCATCTTCGACGATGCTCTCCAGCAGTGAATCCAGGTCCAGCGCGGCGCGCTGCTCGGCGCTCTCGGCGCTGCGGGCCAGCTCCAGGCCCTCGCGGATCAACGCCTGCATCGCTCCGAGGTCACCGATCAGGCGCTCACGCAGCGCCTCATCGGTGACGTTCTCCAGCCGCAGCCGGAGACGGGTGACCGGGGTCTGCAGATCGTGGGTGATCGCCGCCAGCATCTGGGTGCGCTCGCCAAGGTGGCGCTGCAGGCGTTTCTGCATGGCGTTGAACGCTTCGGCGGCGCGACGCACTTCCAGCGGACCGGTCACCGGCATCGGCGCACCCTGCAGGTCATCGCCCAACGCCGCGGCGGCATCGGCCAAGCGCTGCAACGGCGCGCTGGCCATGCGCGCCACGATATACGCCAGGATCGCGATCGCGATCACCAGCAGGGTCAGGAACAGCGGGTCGACGGCGAGCACACCGTTGTGTGCCACCGCGGGGGAATCCAGTGCCAGCCGCAGCGGCGTGCCGTCAGTCAGCTGCAGGGTCACCACGCGGCACTTGGGCGGGATGAAGGCCGGGTCGCGTTCGCGCGGCGGATGCCGCAGTTTGTCCTTGTCGCGCGGGGGCGGCGGCAGCAGCTCCGGCAGGCGCGGCAGGCAGGAACGGAACGAGGTGAAGGCCACCTGGCTGCTGGCGACGGGGCCAGGGCGGTCATCGAGGATTTCCATCAACGCCGCGTCGGGCCGGCCGATCCGCGCACCTTCCGGCAACTGGCGTACGCTCGGCCCCCCACTGCCGAGCAGGCGCTCGCGCAGTTCCGGATTGCCGTCGAGCAGGTTCACGAAGCCCTGCAGGCGATCAGCGATGCGGTTGAGGTTCTGCCGTTCGAACTCCTGCTGGCGCTTGGTGCTGGCCAGCATGGTGGCACCGATCGCGGCCACGCTCATGCCCAGCAGCAGGATGACGAACAGCCGCCCGACCATCGAGGCGAAAAAGCGCCGCAGGCGTTTCATTCCAGGGTCACTGCCGCAGCAAGGACGTAGCCTTCGTTGCGTACGGTCTTGATGAGCCCGTCGCTGCCGCCGTCATCGGCCAGCTTGTTGCGCAGGCGGCTGACCTGCAGATCGATGGCACGGTCCTGCGATTCGTAGTTGCGGCCACTGCTCAGCGAGACCAGCTGCTCGCGCGACAGCACTTTGTTGGCGTGCCCGACGAACACCCGCAGCAGCCGGAACTCGGCGCCGGACAACACCACCACGCGCCCATCGGGATCGACCAGATGGCGATGTTCGAGATCGAAGATCCAGCTGGAGAAGCGTGCACGCCGGATCGCCAGCGGCTCCAGGTTGGCTGGCAACGCTTCAGTGCGACGCAGCACGTTGCGGATGCGGGCGAGCAGCTCGCGCGGTTCGAACGGCTTGGCCAGGTAGTCGTCGGCGCCCATTTCCAGGCCCAGCACGCGATCGATCGGCTCGCTGCGCGCGGTCAACATGATCACCGGTGTGCTCGAGCGCGCGCGCAGGTCGCGGCACAGGGTCAGGCCGTCTTCGCGCGGCAGGTTGAGGTCGAGCACGATCAGGTCGACGTGCTCGCGCTCCAGCAGCTGGCGCATGCCATTGCCGTCGCCGGCAGTGCTGACCAGGTAACCGGCGCGGCCAAGCTGCTCGGCGAGCAGCTGGCGGATATCGTTGTCGTCATCGACGATCAGCAGTCTGTGCATGCTGTTGGCAGTCTCCATGCGGTGATCATCCCCTGTCGGGAGCTGAACCGCATCTCTTGGTTTGCGTACGTCTGTTTCAAAGGGTGATGCAGATACACAACGAAACGTGTTGAGCACCGCAGGGATACATCTTGGTACACGGCGAGCATTGAGCCGGCAATGAACGATCTTCACAATGCTGACAACGCCGATGCACCGGCCTGCCGAGTTGACGATCATCGTGAAGCCCCGTTTGCCCAGAACCCGCCGTGCTCGCCTCCTGCTGTTGCTTGTGGTGCTCGTCCTGATCGCCGCGATTGTGGCATGGATGCTGCGCAAGCCGGCCGCGCCCACCCTGGCGACCTCGCCGGTCAGCCGCGGCGATATTGAACAGACCGTGGAAGCCACCGGTGTTATCGATGCCTACAAACTGGTCAGCGTCGGTGCGCAGGCCTCCGGTCAGATCAAATCGCTGAAGGTCCAGCTCGGCGATACCGTCAAGGAAGGCGACCTGATCGCCGAGATCGACGCCACCACCCAGCAGAACCAGGTGCTCAACGCCCAGGCCTCGCTGGATCAGGTCAAGGCGCAGCGCGCGGTGCAGCAGGCCAGCCTGCGTGAAGCCGAGCTCGAGTTCGCGCGCCAGCAGCAGATGCTGGCCGCCGAGGCTACCTCGCGCGCCGAGTTCGATGCGGCCGACGCCAAGCTCAAGACGGCGCGCGCCCAGATCCAGTCCTTCGATGCACAGATCACCGGCCGCGAAACCGAGCTGGGCACCGCCCGCGCCAACCTGGCCTATACCCGCATCATCGCGCCGATGGACGGCACCGTGGTGGCGGTGGTCGCCGAAGAGGGCCGCACCGTCAACGCCAACCAGACCGCACCGACCATCGTGATGCTGGCCCGTCTGGACCTGGTCACGGTCAATGCGGAAGTCTCCGAAGCGGACGTGGTCAAGATCAAGGCCGGCATGCCGGTGTACTTCACCACGCTCGGGGAGCCGGACCGCAGATTCCATGCCACGCTGCGCCAGATCAACCCGGCGCCGGCATCGATCGCCAACGACAGTTCCAGCAGTTCCAGTTCGTCCAGTTCCAGCTCCAGCACCGCGGTCTACTACAACGCGCTCTTCGACGTGGAAAACCCGGATGGCACACTGCGCATCGACATGACCGCGCAGGTCTCGGTAATGCTCAAGCAGGCCAAGGACGTGCTGATCATCCCGGCCGTTGCACTGGGCCCGAAGACCCGTGACGGGCAGTACATGGTGCGTGTGGCCGATGCCGATGGCATGCCCGCGCCGCGCAAGGTCAAGATCGGCATCAACAACGGCGCCAATGCCGAGGTACTGTCCGGCCTGGAAGAGGGCGACAAGGTCATCGTCGGCGAAGGCGGCGGCGCCCAGGGTGCCGGTGCCGGCAACCGCGGTGGTGGTGGGGTCCGGATCAGCGGCCCCGGCATGGGTGGGCCGCGCCGATGAGCAGCGCCTCGACGGGCACGCCGCTGCTGCGGCTGCGCGACCTGCGCCGCGAGTTCCCGGCAGGCGATGAAACGATCGCCGTGCTGCGCGACGTGAATCTGGACATCGCCGCTGGCGAAATGGTCGCCATCGTCGGCCAGTCCGGCTCGGGCAAGTCCACGCTGATGAACATCCTCGGCTGTTTGGACCGGCCGACGCGCGGCAGTTACCAGGTGGCCGGCCGCGAGACCGGCCGGATGGAGCCGGACGAACTGGCCGAACTGCGCCGCGAACATTTCGGCTTCATCTTCCAGCGCTACCACCTGCTCGGCGATCTGGACGCGCGCGGTAATGTCGCCGTGCCGGCCGTGTACGCCGGCAGCCCGGGCCCGGTCCGCACCGCGCGGGCCGAACACCTGCTGCAGCGGCTCGGCCTGGGCGACCGCATGAACCACAAACCCGGTCAGCTCTCCGGTGGCCAGCAGCAGCGCGTGTCGATCGCGCGGGCGCTGATGAACGGTGGCGAGGTGATCCTGGCCGACGAACCCACCGGCGCACTGGACACGAAATCGGGCGAAGAGGTGATGGGCATCCTCGGCGAGCTGCATGCCGAGGGTCATACCATCATCATCGTCACCCACGACATGAGCGTGGCCGAACACGCCCAGCGCATCATCGAGATCCGCGACGGCGAGATCATCGCTGACCGCATCAATCCGAAGGCGCCGAGCTACCGCGCGCAGCGCCAGCCGACCGTGGCTGCCGGCAAGGGCCACAGTTGGCGGGCCGCGCGGGATCGTTTCACCGAAGCCTTCCGCATGGCCCTGCTGGCGATGAATGCCCACCGCCTGCGCACCTTCCTGACCATGCTCGGCATCATCATCGGCATCGCCTCGGTGGTGTCGGTGGTGGCGATGGGCAATGGCTCACAGCAGCAGATCCTGCAGAACATCAGCGCGCTGGGCACCAATACCATCGATGTCTATCCCGGCCGCGGTTTCGGCGACATGCGCTCGGCCCGGGTGCAGACCCTCAAGGCCAGCGACGCCGATGCACTGGGGCGGCAGAGCTACATCGACAGCGCCACGCCCAGCGTGTCCTCCTCGGTGACTGCGCGCTACCGCAACCAATCGGCTACCGCGCAGGTCAACGGCGTGGGCGAGCAGTTCTTCCGGGTCAAGGGCGTGACCCTGATCGCCGGCAGCTTCTTCGATACCGATGCGGTGCGCAGCCTGGCCCAGGTGGCGATCATCGATGAGAACACGCGCACCCAGTTCTTCCCCAACGGCGAAGACCCGGTGGGCCAGGTGATCCTGCTGGGCAACGTGCCGGTCCGCGTGGTCGGCGTGGCCCAGCGTCAGAGCTTCGGCTTTGGTGGCAGTACCAGCTTGAGCGTGTGGGTGCCCTACACCACGGTGATGTCGCGCATGCTCGGCCAGAGCCATGTCTCCAGCATCACCGTGCGCGTGGATGACGCCACCCCGATGGATGCCGCACAGGCGGCCATCTCCAAGCTGCTGATCATGCGCCACGGCACCGAGGACTTCTTCCTCAGCAACAGCGCCGAGATCCGCCAGACGATCGAGCAGACCACCCGCACCATGACGCTGCTGATCAGTGCGATCGCCGCGATCGCGCTGCTGGTCGGCGGCATCGGCGTGATGAACATCATGCTGGTCTCGGTGACCGAGCGCACCCGCGAAATCGGCGTGCGCATGGCCGTCGGCGCGCGGCAGAGCGATATCCGACAGCAGTTCCTGATCGAGGCGGTACTGGTGTGTCTGCTCGGCGGCCTGCTCGGCGTCGGCCTGTCGCTGGTGGTGGGCTGGCTGTTCGGCAAATTCGCGCCGGACTTCCAGATGCTGTTCTCGACCGCATCCATCGTGGCCGCCTTTGCCTGCTCCAGCCTGATCGGCGTGGCGTTTGGTTTCCTGCCGGCCCGCAATGCCGCCCAACTTGATCCCGTGGAGGCGCTGGCGCGCGAATGAAGATTTCTCCTGCTCTGCTGCACCCCGCTTCGCTGCGTCCGCTGGCCCTGGCCTGCATGACCGCGCTGGCCTTGTCCGCCTGTGTCAGCACCGGCCGCTACCAGGTCGACGCGCCGGCGGTGCCGGCCACCTATGGCCGCGGCGATGCCACCCTGAACACCCCCACCGAGGCAGTGAGCGAACAACCGCATGCGGCACCGGCGGATGTCCGCAGTGATGCCTGGTGGACCCAGTTCGGCGACCCCGGCCTGGACCGCGTGATCGATCGCGCTCTGTCCGCCAACACCGACCTGGTCTCGGCCGGGCTGGCGGTGCAGCGCGCGCGCCTGCAGGCCGGGCTGGCCGACAACGCGCTGTGGCCGCAGCCCTCGGGCAGCGTCAGCAGCAGCGGCAATCGCCCCATCGACCAGCGCGCGGACTGGAACCGCGGCAGCTCGGCCGGCGTGTCCCTGCAGTGGGAGATCGATCTGTGGGGCCGCCTGCGCACCCAGCGTGACATCGCCCAGTGGGAAGCCCAGGCCAGCCAGGAAGACCTGCAGAACACCGCGCTGCTGGTAATCAGCGACGTGGCCACGCAGTACTGGACGCTGGCCTTCCTCAACCAGTCCATCGCCGCCGGCCAGGCCAATCTGCAGCGCCTGGAGCGCACCCGCGAGCTGGTCCAGGCGCGCTTCGACGCCGGTGCGGTCTCGCGCCTGGAAGTGCGCCAGGCCGTACAAAGCCTGGAGGCGCAGCGTGCCGCGCAGAGTGCGCTGGAGCAGCAGCGTGTCGCCGCGCGCAATGCACTGACGGTGCTGCTGGATGGGCAGCCGCTGGCACTGGCCGAGGAGCCGCAGCAGCTGCAGCGCGCGGGCAGCCCGGTCGTGGCCGAAGGCCTGCCGGCCGATCTGCTCGGCCGCAGGCCGGACCTGCGCGCCGCCGAGCTGCGCCTGCGCAACAGCCTGAAGACCATCAAGGTCACCGCCACCCAGTACTACCCGGCGCTGAGCCTGACCGGCAGCGTCGGCACCGGCGCCACCTCGCTCTCGGACGTGCTGAAGAATCCGGTCGCCACCTTGGGGGCGGGGCTGTCGCTGCCGTTCCTCAATGTGCGCCAGGCCCAGTTGAACACCCGCCTGGCCGGCACCGACTACCAGATCGCGGCCAACGGGTTCCGCCGCACGCTGTACACCGCGCTGTCGGAAGTGGACAACGCCTTGTCGGCGCGCACCCAGTTCGCCACGCAGGTGGCGGCCTCGCAGGCATCCTACGACGAAGCGGTTGAGATCGAGCGGATGTACGAAGTGCGCTACCGGGTCGGTGCCACCGACCTGCGCACCTGGCTGGAAGCCCAACAGACCCGGCGCGACGCCGAGCTGTCACTGGCCTCCGTGCGCCAGCGGCAGTTGATCAACGATGTGACGTTGTTCAAGGCGCTGGGGGGAAGCGCGGGGTGATCCCCCGCGCCAGGCGCAGCACAGGTAGAGCCACGCCATGCGTGGCCGCCTCTGGATCCCGCACCGCACATTGACTGCCTTTCGATCCGACACCGCTCAGCCACGCATGGCGTGGCTCTACCCTCGGGGCAAGCCCGCGGCTTACAGCCCGCGCTGACGCACGGCTTCGAACAGGCTCACGCCGGTGGCGACGGAGACGTTCAGGCTTTCGATGTCGCCCGGCATCGGAATCTTGACCAGGCCATCGCAGTTTTCGCGGGTCAGGCGGCGCAGGCCGTCAGCTTCACCGCCCAGCACCAGCGCTACGTTGCCCTTGAGGTCGATCGCGTACAACGACTCGGTGGCTTCACCGGCCAGGCCGTAGATCCACACGCCCAGCTTCTGCAGGTCCTTCAGGCAGCGCGAGAGGTTGGTCACCTGCACCACCGGGATACGATCGGCCGCGCCGGCCGAGGTCTTGCGCACGGTCGCATTGACCGAGGCCGACTTGTCCTTGGGAATGATCACCGCCGTGGCACCGGCTGCCGCCGCGCTGCGCAGGCAGGCGCCGAGGTTGTGCGGGTCCTGGACCTCGTCGAGGATCAGCAGCAGGGCCTTGCCCTCTGCCGCTTCGACCAGCCCTTCCAGCTCGTTCTCGCCCCAGGTCCGTGCGGCCTGGTAGCGCGCCGCCACGCCCTGATGACGCACCGAACCGCCCACACCGTCCAGCGCCTGGGTGTTCACCTTGCGCACGTCGATGCCCTTGCGGCGTGCGTTTTCCTCGATCTCGGTCAGACGCGGGTTCTTCGCACCGGCCTCGATGAGGACCTCGCGGACGTTCTCGGCATCATTCTCGATCGAAGAGGCGACGGCGTTGACGCCGACGATCCACTGGCTTTGCTTGCTCATTGCGGGGGGCGGGACCGGTAAAGGGGTTGGTAATGGTAGAGCATCAAGGCCCACCCTGCCCTGCCGGGCGTGCACGGGGGGCGTTCACTGGCCGCCTTCAGTCCGGCGGCCAATCCGCGGTGTCCTGGTCCGGGTGCTGGTGGGAGACGATATGCAGCAGGAAGTCACCGGCCTCGGTGTCCTCCTCGCTGCGCAGCGCGCTGAGCGACCCCAGGGCATCCACGAACGGGAGCTTGGCCTCGATCCCGTACTGGATCGTCGGCGGCAGGCGGGCCGGTTCGTCGAAGGCGCCGGCCGCGACCGCCACGCCATCCGGGGCTTCGTAGGTCAACGGGGTGCCGCAGTCGGCGCAGAAGCCGCGCTGGACCCAGTTCGAGGATTGAAACCGTCGGGGCTCACCACGGGTCCAGCGGAACTCGCTGCCACGCACCGACACCAGGGGGGCGTAATACGCGCCGAAGGCCTTCTGGCACATCCGGCAATGGCAGATCGAGCTGTGGGTCAGCGCACCGACCACGTGGAAGCGGATCGCGCCGCACTGGCAGCCGCCGCTGTATTCGGGGAGGGACGGCATGGGATTGCTCCGATGAGATCCAAGGGGGACAGCCCGCCCATCAAGCATGGGCGGGTACCCAGAGTGCCGACCGAGGGTCGGCACCTGCCGCGTACCGGCCGTGGGCCGGTACGCGACGATCAGTACTTCTGTTTCTGGCGCTTGGCCGGCTGGCCGCGCGGCGGCAGCTCGGGCAGCGAATCGTCCTTTTCTTCCACCAGGCGGAAGTCGATCTTGCGCTCTTCCATGCTGGCCTTGAGCACCAGGATCCGCACGCGGTCACCGAGGCGGTAGATCTTGCCGCGGCGTTCGCCGTTGAGCGTTTTGCGCACCGCGTCGAACTGGTAATAGTCGTGCGGCAGCTGGGTCACGTGGACCAGGCCGTTGACCTTGGATTCGTCCAGTTCCACGAACAGGCCGAAGCTCGTCACGCCACTGATCACGCCCTCGAACTGGCCGCCAACGTGCTTTTCCATCCACGCGGCGCGGTAACGCTCGTCCACTTCACGCTCGGCTTCATCGGCACGGCGTGCACGCTCGGAGCACTGCAGGGCCAGCGCAGCCATCTCACGCGGCGAATAGGTGAACTTCTCCGGCGCGGCTCCACTGAGCGCGTGCTTGATCGCACGGTGCACCAGCAGATCGGGGTAGCGACGGATCGGCGAGGTGAAGTGAGCGTACGCATCCAGCGCCAAGCCGAAGTGACCCAGGTTGTCCGGCGAGTACACCGCCAGGCTCTGGCTGCGCAGCAGCACCGATTCCAGCAGCGCCGCGTCCGGGCGATCGCGCACTTTCTTCAGCAGCTTGGTGAAATCGGCCGGCTGCACCTTCGACCACGGCGGCAGGCTCAGCTTGAATTCCTTCAGGAACTCGAGCAGATCGGCGTACTTGGATTCCGGCGGACGCTCATGGTCACGGAACGGCGCCGGCACCTGCTTGGCCAGCAGGTAGCGCGCCGCCTGCACGTTGGCCGCGATCATGCATTCTTCGATCAGCTTGTGCGCATCGTTGCGCACCATCATCCCGGCCTGCGTGACTTCGCCGGTGTTGTCCAGCACGAAGCGCACTTCGGAGGTTTCAAATTCGATCGCACCGCGGCGGGTACGCGCCTTGGCCAGCACGTGATACAGCTGGTACAGGCGATCCACCTGCGGCATCAGCGGACCGATCGCCTTGCGCGCGGCCGGGTCGTTCTCGCCCACCGCTTCCCAGACCTGGTTGTAGGTCAGGCGCGCGTGCGAGTTCATCACCGCTTCGTAGAAGCGCGAGTGGATGACCTCGCCTTCGCGGTTCACCTGCATGTCGCAGACGAAGCACATGCGGTCGACCTTGGGCATCAGCGAGCAGATGCCGTTGGACAGCGTCTCCGGCAGCATCGGCACCACGAACCCGGGGAAGTAGACCGAGGTCGCGCGCTTCTGCGCTTCATTGTCCAGCGGCGTACCGGGACGCACGTAATTGGAGACGTCGGCGATCGCCACGACCAGGCGGAAGCCTTCGGCATTGGGTTCGCAGTAGACCGCGTCGTCGAAGTCCTTGGCGTCCTCACCATCGATGGTGACCAGCGGCGTATTGCGCAGGTCTTCGCGGTGGCCGATCTGTTCCGGTGTGACCACCATCGGCACGGCGGTGGCTTCAGCCAACACTTCAGCCGGGAACTCGAACGGCAGCTCATGGCCGTGGATGGCGGTTTCCACCACCAGCGAGGCCGTCAGCTTGTCGCCGAGCACGGCGATGATGCGGCCGATCGGCGGGCGGCGGGTGTCCGGCGCCTGGGTCAGCTCGCATACCACCAGCTGGCCATCGCGGGCATCGCCGGTCTGGTCGGGCGGAATCTGCACGTTGCGCTGCACGCGCTTGTCGTCGGGCACCACGTAGTTGATGCCGAACTCGACGCTGAAGCGGCCGATCAGGCGGCTCATGCCACGCTCGAGCACACGCGAGATGCTCGCCTCGCGACGGCCACGACGATCGATGCCGGTCACGTTGACCAGTACGCGGTCACCATGCAGCACCTTGCGCATTTCGAACGGCGGCAGGAACAGATCGTCGCCACCTTCAACCGGGCGCAGGAAGCCGAACCCTTCCGGGTTGGCGATCACCACGCCGGTGATCAGGTTGACCGCCTGCAGCGGCGCGAAACCGCCACGACGGTTCTGCACCAGCTGGCCGTCACGGCACATTGCGCCCAGGCGCTTGCCCAGGGCATCGGCACGGTCCGGCTCGGTCAGGCCGAGGTGGATGGCGATCTCTTCGGCGGTCTGCGGGCCATCGCAGCGGTCAAGCAGCTGCAGGATCGCCTCACGGCTGGCGATCGGCTGCGCATAGCGCTCGGCCTCGCGGGCGGCGAAGGGGTCGACCTGGACCTCACCGTCGAGCGGGGTCGGATGCGGGCGGCGGCGGGTCGGGATCGGCCCGGCATGCGCAGGCTTAGGGCCGCGCTTGTTGCCACGCGGCGGCTCAGCGGTGTTCAGGGATTCGGGCATCCAGGGGGGCAGCTTGCCGGCTTTCTTGGCGGCAGCGCGGGGCTTGCCCGACGGACCGGCTGCCTTCTTGGGCGCCGGGGACTTGGGGGCTTTCGCGCCCTGGGTCGGTTTCTTTGGTTTCATTGACCTCAATAGTAACCGCTGCGCGTGTGCAGAACCGGTCAGCGGCGCTCCTGTGCAGGATTGTGAAGAAATTTCACAAAACCGTTGACAACCCGCGGAGACATGCCCAGAATTCGCCCCCTGAGTCGCCCAGGTGGCGGAATTGGTAGACGCACTAGCTTCAGGTGCTAGCGGGGGCAACTTCGTGGAGGTTCGAGTCCTCTCCTGGGCACCAT
>NZ_RJKV01000001.1:0-725580 GCF_003751305.1 Stenotrophomonas rhizophila | reverse complement strand
TCCTCCTGAGTCGCCCAGGTGGCGGAATTGGTAGACGCACTAGCTTCAGGTGCTAGCGGGGGCAACTTCGTGGAGGTTCGAGTCCTCTCCTGGGCACCATGACTCAGAAAATGATCAAACCCGCGCAAGCGGGTTTTTTCGTTTCCGGGCATCGAAAAAAAACCCCGCCTTTCAGCGGGGTTTTTTCGTTTCAGCTCACCGCAAGCATTTCAATGCCCACCGGCCGAGGCAGCGCCCGCCCCTGCACCAAACGGTGGCTTGGCCAGCCACAGGAAGGCGATGATGGCCAGGAAGATCCAGCCCAGCAGGAAGAAGATGTCGTTGAAGCCCATCTGCGAGGCCTGGTGATTGATCATGTTGTTGAGCGCCGCCGCACCATGTTGCAGGTCGCCCTGCCCCATCGCGGTCACCTGGTCCTGCATGCCCGGGGTGTAACCGGAAATGTGTTCGGTCAGATGCGCGTGGTGTTCCTGGGTACGGCGTGCCCACAACCACGTGGTCAGCGAGGCGGCGAAGCTGCCGCCCAGCGTGCGCAGGAAGGTGGCCAGGCCGGAGCCCGCGGCGATCTCGCGACCGTCCAGATCCGACAGCAGGATCTGCAGCACCGGCATGAAGAACAACGCCACACCGATACCCATGATCAGCTGGATGCCGGCCACATGGCCGAAGTCCACCTGCAGGTTGAAGCCCGAGCGCAGGAAGCTGGTGAAGGACAGGAAGATGAAGGCGATCGTGGCCAGCATGCGCATGTCGAACCGCGAGGCGTACTTGCCCACGAACGGCGTCATGATCACCGGCAACACACCGATCGGTGCGGTCGCCAGACCGGCCCAGATCGCGGTGTAGCCCATGTCACGCTGCAGCCATTGCGGAATCAGCAGCGCCACGCTGAAGAACGCCGCGTAGGCCACCACCATCGCCAGCGTCCCGGCGCGGAAGTTGCGGTGCCGGAACAGGCGCAGATCGACGATGGGATCCTTGTCGGTCAGTTCCCAGATCAGGAACACCGCCAGCGCCACCACGGACACACAGGCCAGCACGACGATCTTGGTCGAACTGAACCAGTCTTCGTCGTTGCCCAGATCGAGCACCAGCTGCAGCGCGCCCACGCCGATCACCAGAGTGATCAGGCCGACGTAATCCATCTTCGGCTTTTCGATCTGTTCCGGGCGCCCCTTGAGCTGGTTGCCCACCACCAGCGCGGCGAAGATGCCCAGTGGCACGTTGATCAGGAAGATCCATTCCCAACTGTAGTTGTCGGTGATCCAGCCACCGAGGATCGGGCCGGCGATCGGCGCGACCACGGTGATCATGGCCAGCAACGCCAGCGCCTGCCCGCGTTTCTCACGCGGATAGAGCGAGACCAGCAGGCTCTGCGTGATCGGGTACATCGGGCCGGCGACGAAACCCTGGATCGCACGTGAGACGACCAGCATGCCCATGCTCTGGGCCAGGCCGCACAGCAGCGAGGCCAATGTGAAGGCCAACGTGGCCCACACGAACAGCTTGGTCTCGCCGAAGCGGCGGCTGAGGTAGCCGGTCAGTGGCAGCGCGATCGCGGTGCTGACCGCGAACGAGGTGATGACCCAGGTGGCCTGCTGCGAACTGGCGCCGAGATTACCGGCGATGGTCGGCAACGAGACGTTGGCGATGGTGGTGTCCAGGACCTGCATGAACGAGGCCATCGCCAGGCCTGCGGTGCACAGGGCGACGTTGGCCGGCCGGAAGGCCGTGCCCGGGGCCGCGGGGGCGCCCGGTGCGGCGGGAGCTTGTGCGGACATGAGGGCCTCAGCTCGCCTTGCCCTGCTGCGGCAGGTTGCGCTGGATGATCTGGTGGATCACATCGTCAGCGCTGTGCAACTGCTTGGCATAGACGTCGGTATCGAACACCTGGCCCTTGGCGATGTCGGTCGGCAGCACGGTGCCCTTCTGGTCACGCAGGCTCACTTCGGCCTTGATCGACAGACCGATGCGCAGCGGATGCTCGGCCAGCTGCTTGGCATCGATGGCGATACGCACCGGCACGCGCTGCACGATCTTGATCCAGTTGCCGCTGGCGTTCTGCGCCGGCAGCAGCGAGAACGCCGAACCGGTGCCCAGGCCGAGGCTGTCGATGCGGCCCTTGTAGGTCACATCGCCACCGTACAGGTCCGAACGCAGCTCCACTTCCTGGCCCAGACGCATGTGGCGCAGCTGGGTTTCCTTGAAGTTGGCTTCCACCCACATCTGCTCGGTCGGCACCACGGCCATCAGGGCATTGCCCGGCTGCACGCGCTGGCCGACCTGCACCGAACGACGCGCCACGTAACCGGTGACCGGCGCGACGATGCCGGCGCGGGCATTGTTGAGGTAGGCCTGGCGCAGCTGCGCGGCAGCGGCCTGCACGTCCGGCTGGGTGGCGATCACGGTGTCATCGACCAGCGCGTTGCTCTGCTCGAAGGTCTCGCGCGAACCGGCCACGGCGGCTTCGGCAGCCGCCAGTTCGGTGCGGGCATGCGCCAGCTCTTCGTTGGAGATCGCACCGCTGCTGGCCAGATCCTTACGGCGGTTGAAGTCCTCGCGCACGCGCTTGAGGGTGACCTGGCGCGCGTTCAATTCGGCCTGGGCACCTTCCACGCTGCGGTACAGACCGCGCACCTGGCGGACCGTCTTGGCGAGGTTGGCTTCGGCCTGCTGCAGGGCCACTTCGGTGTCGGCCGGGTCCAGCTGGACCAGCAACTGGCCGCGCTCGACGCGCATGCCGTCATCGGCGTTGATCCCGACCACGGTGCCGCTGATCAGCGGGGTGATCTGGACCTGGTTGCCCTGCACGTACGCATCGTCGGTTTCTTCGAACCAGCGGCCGAACATGAAGTACCACAGGGCCAGCGCGGCCAGCAGCAGCACCACGATGACCAGCAGGCCGCGCAGCAGCTTGCCACGACGGGAGGGAGCTGCCTTCTCGGCAGCGGGGGCGGAGGTCTGACTCATGGGGATGACTCTCAGGAATGCGAGGATTCAGGGGTGGCGGCGACCGTGGCGGCATCGCTGGTCGGGGTGAAGCCACCGCCCAACGCCTGGCTCAGGCGGACCGAAACAAGGATCTGACGCGACTGCAGACTGGCCAGCCGCTGCTGGGAGACCAGCAACTGCTCTTCGACGCTGAGCACATCCAGGTAGCTGCCGATGCCGGCGCGGTAGCGCTGCTCGGCCAGATCATGGGCGGCCCGCGCGGTGCTGACGGCCTGGGCCTGGGCACTGGCCTGGTCGGCCAGCGAGCGCACCGCATTGACCTGGTCGGCGACATCGCGCAGCGCGTTGAGCACGGACTGGTTGTAGTCGGCCACGGCCAGGTCGTACTGCGCGTCGGTCTTGCCCAGATTGGCGCGCAGGCGGCCACCGTCGAAGATCGGCAGGCTCAGTGCCGGGCCGAGGAAAGCGAACGTCGAACCACTCTTGAGCAGCTGGTCCACTTCACTGGAGACCACGCCGCCGAGGGCGGTCAGGTTGAGACTGGGGTAGAACGCGGCCTTGGCGGCGTGGATGTCACGGCTGGCCGCTTCCACGCGCCAGCGCGCGGCGACGATGTCCGGGCGGCGGCCCAGCAGTTCGCTCGGCAGGACGCCGGGTAGCTGCAGGGCCAGCGGGTTCAACACCTGCGGGCGCGCGATCTGCAGGCCCCGGTCCGGGCCCTGCCCGACCAGCGCGGCGAGCGCGGTGCGGGCTTCGTCGATCTGCTGCTGCGCGGCCTGCTGTTGCTGCTGCGCGGCCGGAATACGGGCTTCGGCCTGGCGGGTCTGCAGGTCGCTGTCGATGCCGGCGGCACGCCGCTGACGGGTCAGGTCCAGCGTCTTCTGCGAGCGGGCCAGTTCTTCGCTGGCCACGTCATGCAGCGTCCACGCGTAACCCAGCTGCGCATACGCCTCGGCGATGGCGGCCGAGAGATTCAGGCGTGCGGCCTGGGCGTCCACTTCGGCGGCATGACCGCTGTCCACGGCCGCTTCCCAGGCGGCGCGCTTGCCGCCCCACAGGTCGATGCCGTAGCTGAAGCTCAGGTAGGCCTGGCCGCTGCCGGCGTAGCTGCCGCCGAGTTCGTCGCCGACCATTGATTCGGGCAGGCGTACGCCGGTGTAGCCACCGGAGGCGGCGACGCTGGGCAGGCGGTCGGCGCGGGCGGTGCCGATCTGGGCACGCGCCTGGCGCAGGCGTGCATCGGCCGCGTCCAGCCCGGGATTGCGCTGCAGGCCTTCGGCGATCAGCGCGTCCAGCTGGGGATCGCCCAGCGCGCGCCACCAGTCCGAGGCCGGCCAGCCGGGCTGGCTCAGGCCGTTGCCGGCCAGGGTGCGCTGGGTCTGCAGGCTGTCGGCATCGAGCAGGCGGCCCTGCGGCTCCAGGCCGCGGCTGCTGGCACACGCGGCCAGCGCAAGCGCCAGCGCGGAGACCAGCACCGGCCGCAGCGGGCGCAGTGAATAAGAACGTTCAAACATGGAAGTCATGGCGTTACCAGTGAGTCGCGTACACGGGTCATGAGGGAAAGCAGCTGCGCGCGTTCGTCCGCAGACAGATCACGCATGGCGTCGTCGATGGTCTGGTCGCCCCGCTGCTTGAGGCGGGCCCACAACTGGCGGCCCGGCTCGGTCAGCACGATCTGCAGCGCCCGCCGGTCCTGGGCATGCGGCTCGCGCCGCACGCAGTCCAGGGCTTCCAGCTTGTCCAGCAGGCGAGTGACCGCGCTGGGCACCTGGTCCAGGGCCTGGGCCAACTCGTTGGCGGTGCACGGGGCACGCGCCGCAAGGACCTTCAGGCCGAGATAGTGGGTGAAGCCAATACCGAGGTTTTCCTCGGCCATCGACGTGTCTAGCTGACGGACCAGGCCATCGCGCACTTGGCGCAGCAGGAGTCCAAAGCTGGGGGGATGGGCATCAGGGCAGATCATGGGTGAGCATTCTCTTCCAAAAAATATATTTCTCAATAGAAATATTCAATCTGGAACCAAATGCTGTGTTGCAGCAATCAGAACAATGGGCACGCCGCTACCTTAATGGCGCCCGCCACTGGCCGGGTATTACAATTTGGACAATGGATAACACTTTCAGGCCAGCACGGGAGACCGACGCCACCCAGATGATCCGCAACCAGGTCCTGGACTGGTTCGAGCGGGATGACGGGCTGGGCGTGCTGGGCTTCCGCATCGAGAGCCCCAAGGGGCTGGAACGCGAGATCGACTGGCACCAGCACCGGCGCGCCCAGCTGATCTGCGTGGAGGCCGGGCTGCTGACCACCCGCACCCGCCACGGCACCTGGTCACTGCCACCGGGCTGTGCCGGCTGGATGCCACCGGGCGAGCCGCATACGGTGGATATCTGCGGGCCGCTGCGTGGCTGGGGCGTGATCGTGAGCGCGCCGATGGCCTGTGGTCTGCCCGACGAACCCTGCGTGCTGGCCATTTCCGATCTCCTGCAGGCGCTCGCGCTGCGCGTCACCGCGTGGGTGCCCGCGGCCGAGCCGAGCCTGCGCCAGCAGCACATGATCGAGGTCCTGCTGGACGAGATCCGCAATGCGCCGCGCCAGCGCATGCACCTGCCGATGCCACAGGACCGGCGCCTGCTGCGGATCGCCTCGCAGCTGATCGCCGACCCGGCCGACGGCCGCAGCCTGGAGCAATGGGCCCGGTGGGCCGGGCTGTCGCCGCGTACACTGACCCGGCACTTCCGCGATGAAACCACGCTCAGCTTCGCGCAGTGGCGCCAGCAGGCCCGGCTGGCCGAGGGGCTGCGCCGGCTGTCCGATGGCCAGAGCGTGTCCGATATCGCGCACGAACTGGGGTTCAGCAGCCCCAGCGCCTTCGTCACCGTGTTCCGCCGCCACTTCGGCAGCCCGCCCGGGCGCTATCTGGCGCGCAGCGGACACCCCCTGAACCCATCACGCGGCTTGGCATCCCCGGCCGCATCCGGATAATCATCCGCCTGCGAGGGCGACAGCCGTCGCCGTCCCTTGCCACAGGTAACAATCCCGCATGACCGATCTTGCCCGCCCCGCGTTCCACGGCTTTGAACAGCTGCCCCTGCGCGAGTACGCCGAACGGGCGTACCTGGACTATTCGATGTACGTGGTGCTCGACCGCGCACTGCCGTTCCTCGGCGACGGCCTCAAGCCGGTGCAGCGCCGCATCATCTACGCGATGAGCGAGCTGGGTCTGAACGCGTCCTCCAAGCCGAAGAAGTCCGCGCGTACCGTCGGCGACGTGATCGGCAAGTACCACCCGCATGGCGACAGCGCCTGCTACGAAGCGCTGGTGCTGATGGCCCAGCCGTTCTCGTACCGCTACCCGCTGATCGAAGGCCAGGGCAACTTCGGCTCGACCGATGATCCCAAGTCGTTCGCGGCGATGCGTTACACCGAGTCCAAGCTGACCCCGATCGCCGAAGTGCTGCTGGGCGAGATCAACCAGGGCACCACCGACTGGACCCCCAACTTCGACGGCACGCTGGAAGAGCCGACCTGGATGCCGGCGCGCCTGCCGCACCTGTTGCTCAACGGCACCACCGGCATCGCCGTGGGCATGGCCACCGACGTGCCGCCGCACAACCTCAACGAGATCGTCAGCGCCCTGCTGCACCTGCTCGACGATCCCGATGCGACGGTCACCGACCTGTGCGAGCACGTGAAAGGCCCGGACTACCCGAGCTTCGCCGAGATCATCACCCCGATCGCCGATCTGCGGACCATGTACGAGACCGGCTACGGCAGCGTGCGGGCGCGTTCCACCTTCCTGAAGGAGAACGGCAACATCGTGGTCAATGCGCTGCCGTTCCAGGTGTCGCCGTCGAAGGTGATCGAGCAGATCGCCGCGCAGATGCGCGCCAAGAAGCTGCCGTGGCTGGAGGACATCCGCGATGAGTCCGACCACGCCAACCCGGTGCGCGTGGTGCTGGTACCGCGCTCCAACCGCGTGGACGCCGAGCAGCTGATGGGCCACCTGTTCGCCACCACCGATCTGGAGCGCAGCTACCGGGTCAATCTCAATGTGATCGGCCTGGACGGCCGCCCGCAGGTCAAGAACCTCAAGACCCTGCTCAGCGAGTGGCTGCAGTTCCGCAGCACCACCGTGACCCGCCGCCTCAACCATCGCCTGCAGAAGGTCGAGCGCCGCCTGCACATGTTGGATGGCTTGCTGATCGCCTTCCTCAACCTGGATGAAGTGATCCACATCATCCGCACCGAGGACGAAGCCAAGCCGGCGCTGATCGCGCGCTTCGCGCTGAGCGAGGAACAGGCCGAGTACATCCTGGAAACCAAGCTGAAGCAGCTGGCCCGCCTGGAAGAGATGAAGATCCGCGGTGAGCAGGACGAGCTGGCCAAGGAACGCGACAAGATCGTCGGCATCCTGGAGAGCAAGGCCAAGCTGAAGAAGCTGATCCGCGATGAGCTGGTGGCCGATGCCAAGAAGTTCGGCGATGACCGTCGTTCGCCGCTGGTGCAGCGTGGCGCGGCGCAGGCCATCGATGAAACCGAGCTGGTGCCGAGCGAGCCGATGACGGTGGTGCTTTCGGAGAAGGGCTGGATCCGTGCGGCCAAAGGCCACGACATGGACCCGTCCACCCTCTCCTACCGTGATGGCGATGCGCTGCTCGGTTCGGTGCGCGCACGCAGCACGCAGCAGGTGGCGTTCCTGGACAGCGAGGGCCGGGCGTATTCGACCCTGATCCACACCCTGCCCTCGGCCCGTGGCAACGGTGAACCGCTGACCGGTCGCTTCTCACCGGCGCCGGGCAGCGCCTTCATGACCCTGGCCAGCGGCGAGAACAACACGCGCTTCGTGCTGGCCTCCACGCACGGCTATGGCTTCGTGACCCGCTTCGAGAACCTCACCGGCCGCAACAAGGCCGGCAAGGCGATGCTCAACCTGACCTCCGGCTCCAAGGTGCTGACCCCGGCCGTGGTCGCCAATCCCGAGACGGATCGCATCGTGGCCGTGACCAGCTCGGGCAACCTGCTGGCGATCGCCGCCAGCGACCTGCCGGAACTGGACAAGGGCAAGGGCAACAAGATCATCGACATCCCCAAGGCCAAGCTCGCCACCGAGCGCGTGGTCGCGGTGGTATCGGTGGCGCCGGGCAACACGCTGCTGGTCCGCAGCGGCCAGCGCACGATGAACCTGTCGTTCAAGGATCTGGACACCTACCTGGGCACCCGCGCGACCCGTGGCCATCTGCTGCCGCGTGGCTGGCAGAAGGTGGAAGGGCTGGCGGTGGAGTAAGCCTCGCGGTGTTGACGTGAATCGGAACGGCCGGGGAAACCCGGCCGTTTTTTTGTTGCGCCCACAGAAAAGGCCGGGTTTCCCCGGCCTTTCTGATCGTCTCTACGTCGGCTGGCTGGCAGAGGCTGGCGGGCGGACGAGGGTTCAGCAGCTGGCTGGCGAAGGCTGGCTGGCGTGCGGAACCCGATGCCGCACTCAGTGCGCAGCCGTGCCCTTCGCATCCATCTTGCTGGTCTGGTACAGCGCCAGGCCGATGCGCTTGATCAGGCCCAACTGCTGTTCCAGCCACCAGGCGTGGTCTTCTTCGGTGTCCTTCAACTGCACCAGCAGCATGTCGCGGCTGACATAGTCCTGGTGCTGTTCGCATAGCTTCATGCCGGCAGCCAGGTTGTCGCGGACGCTGTACTCGGTCTCCAGGTCCTTCTGCAGCATCTCTTCCACGGTCACGCCGGGCTCGAACACATGCGGGCGCATGTCCGGGTCGCCGCCGAGGAAGAGGATGCGGCGCAGCAGCGCATCGGCGTGCTGGGTCTCTTCTTCCATCTCGTGGTTGAGGCGCTCATAGAGCGCGAACAGGCCCTGGTCTTCGTAGCGGCGCGAATGGATGAAGTACTGGTCGCGCGCGGCCAACTCGCCGCGCAGCAGTTCCTTCAAGCAGGCGATGACGTCCGGGTTGCCTTTCATGGGGGTGCTCCTGATGAATCAATGCGCGCATGGTGCCCTATCTGGAATTCCGGTGATCTAATCGGAATCAGTTGCAGTTGCGCTTCGTTCGGCGTGCACAGCTCGTTCACGCCTCCCCTACAATCGAACCACACCTACAGGGGGACGCGCAGGATGCGGCATTGGCTGAAGCGGTTGGTCTGGGGAGTGCTGATACTGACGCTGGCGACGGTTTTCATGGTGTGGTGGCTGCTGCGTGGCAGCCTGCCCCGCCTGGAAGGCGAACAGGCCATGACCGGCTTGGCGGCGCCGGTGAGCATCACCCGTGACGCACTGGGCGTGGTCACCATCGAGGCCGGAACCCAGGCCGATGCGATGCGGGCGCTGGGTCTGGTGCATGCGCAGGAGCGCTACTTCGAGATGGACCTGATGCGTCGTACTGCCGCTGGCGAGCTCGCCGAGCTGTTCGGCCCGGCGGCGATCGACATGGACAAGCGCATGCGGGTGCACCGGCTGCGGGCGCGCACCGAGGCCCACCTGGAGGTTGCCACGGGCAGCAGTGCCGCTGCCCTGCAGGCGTATGTGGACGGCATCAACCAAGGCGTCGCGGATCTTCGGGTACGGCCTTGGCCCTATCTACTGCTGCGCCAGACGCCCGCACCGTGGCAGGCCGAAGACAGTGTGCTGACCGGGCTGGCGATGTATGCCGACCTGCAGGACCCCACCAATCAGAACGAACTGGCGATGGCGCGGATCCGCGCGGTGGTGCCACCGGCGCTGTATGCACTGCTCAGCCACGAGGGCAGCGAGTGGGATGCCCCCCTGTTTGGCGGAGCGCGCGGCAACGCACCGCTACCGGACGCCACGGCGCTCGACCTCCGACGCCTCGATGCGGCGCAGGCAACCAGTGCCGCCGCCGGTCATCTGGACGCGGACGTGCTGGGCAGCAACAACTTCGCCGTGTCCGGCGCACTGACCGTGGACGGGCGCGCCATCGTCGCCGACGACATGCACCTTGGGCTGCGCGCACCGAATCTCTGGTTCCGGGTACGGCTGCGCTACCCCGACCCGCAGGCGCCCGACGGCCGCGTCGATGTCAGTGGCTTCTCGCTGCCCGGCCTGCCGGCCATCGTCGTCGGCAGCAACGGACACGTGGCCTGGGGCTTCACCAACAGTTACATCGACACCGCCGATTTCCGCAGCGTGCCCGCCAATGCGCCGGGCATCACCACGCATGAAGAGCGTATCGGCGTCGCCGGTCAAGCGCCGGTGACACTGCGCGTGCGCGAGACCGCCTGGGGTCCGGTACTGCACGACAGGACAGATGGCAGTGGCGAGGCGCTGCGCTGGACGGCGCAGCTTCCCGGTGCGGTCCGGTTGGACTTCGCCGAGATGGCGCGCGCGGCGACGCTTGAGGAGGCCTTCCACGTGGCCGACCGCAGCGGTATTCCCGCGCAGAACCTGGTCATCGCCGACCGCAGCGGACGCATCGCCTGGCGGTTGATCGGCACACGCCCGGACCGTGCTGCGGGCTGCCCGCCGAGCGGCAACACGATCGCGGCCCCTGCCAGTTGTGCGCCTTGGGCGATCCGCAGCGATGGCGCGCCGGCCTTGGTCGACCCGCCAACTCACCGGCTGTGGACTGCCAACGGCCGCGTGCTCGATGGGGAGACCTTGGCCATTGCCGGGAACGGTGGCTACGATCTCGGTGCGCGCGGGCGGCAGATCCGCGATGGCCTGATGGCGAAGGAGCGCTTCACCGAAGCGGACCTGCTGGCGATCCAGCTCGACGATCGCGCCCTGTTGCTCACGCGCTGGTGGCACCTGCTGCGCGAGGTCGTCACCGCCAGCGACGACCCTGCACTGCAGCGGCTGGAGGTGGCAACCCGTCGATGGGAAGGCCATGCGGCCGTCGATTCGGTCAGCTACCGGATCACCCGCGGTTTCCGCGGCATGCTGATCGACCGCGTCGGCGAGGGCCTGCTCGCGCCAGCGAAAGCACAGCTCGGGGAAGCGTATCTGGAGCCGCGGCTGGGGCAGTTCGAAGGCGTGTTGTGGCCATTGGTGACCGAGCGGCCGGCGCATCTGCTGCCGCCCCCATCTGCCAGCTGGACTGCGCTGTTGACCGATACCGCCAAGGCGCTGGAGGCAGACCTGAGCAGTCAGGGACCGCTGGACGCGCGTACGTGGGGCGAACGCAACACCGCCTCGATCTGTCACCCGGTCAGTCGCGCCCTGCCCAACGTCGCCCGACGATGGCTGTGCATGCCTGGCGATCCGTTGCCCGGCGACCGCGACATGCCCCGCGTGCAGGGGCCCGCGTTCGGGGCGTCGCAGCGGATGGTGGTCTCGCCCGGCCACGAAGCCGAGGGATTGATCCACATGCCCGGTGGGCAGAGCGGTCACCCGTTGTCACCGTTCTGGGGCGCAGGACACGACGCCTGGGTGAAGGGAACACCCACCCCGTTCCTGCCGGGCAAGACCGCGTACACGCTGTCGCTGGTCCCCGTGGACTGATGGCGGGGTCAACGCTTTACTGCCGCTTCCAGCGCTCCATCGCGTTGAGCAGCGGCCCGGTCATGGCCGTGGTCACCAGGGCCATGATCACCAGCACGGCAAACAGGCGGTCGCCGAGGAAGCCCAGCTCGTAGCCCAGGTTGAGCACGATCAGCTCCATCAGGCCGCGGGTGTTCATCAGGGCACCGAGCTTCCACGCCTCATGGCTGCCCATGCCGGCACTGCGCGCTGCACTCCAGGTGCCGATCAGCTTGCCCAGCGTGGCCACCACGATCACGATCAGGCACAGCACCAGGTCGCTGGCCTGCAGGGCGTCGGCGCGCATGCGCAGGCCGGTCATGGCGAAGAACAGCGGCAGCAGCAAGGTCACCGCGAACGGCTCGACGCGCTCGGCCACGGTATGCCGCAGGGTGGCGTTGCCGGACACCGCCACGCCCGCCGCGAAGGCACCGAACAGCGCGTGGATGCCCAGCATCTCGGTAACCAGCGCGCAGCCCAGCGCCATCAACAGCATGATCAGCAGCCAGCGCCCTTCCTGGCCCGGGGCGATCACCAAGCGAGAGAACCACGGGCGCACCACGCCCAGCATCAGCGCGACGAAGGCGACCACGCAGACCAGGTTGATCGTGGCGGGCACCCAGCCCTGCGATTGCGCGGCGGCGACGATCAGGGCCAGCAGGCACCATGCGGTGGCATCACCGAGCGCGGCACAGGCGATCGCGGTCTGGCCCAGCGGCGTGCCGGTCATGCCCCGGTCGGCCAGAATGCGCAGCAGCACCGGGAAGGCGGTGATGCTCAATGAAATGCCCACGAACAACGCGAAGCCGGTGAAGCCCACGCCCGGCGGTGCGTGCGCGCCGTAGAGCCAGATCGCGAGCAGCACGCCCAGCACGAAGGGCACCGCGATGCCCGCATGGCTGACCACGAAGGCGAAACGACGTCGCCCCCGCAGCCCGCCCAGATCCAGCTCCGCACCGGCCACCAGCAGGAACATCAGCACGCCGAGCTGGCTGAGCAGACCGAGCGAACCAAGCGATGCCGGCGGGAACAGCACGCCATGCACCTGCGGCAACATGGCCCCCAGCACCAGCGGCCCCATCATCAGGCCGGCCACCATCTCACCGATCACCCCCGGCTGCCCCAGCCGGCGGAACACCCAGCCCGCGCCCTTGGCGACCATCAGCAACACCAGCAACTGCAGCAGAAACAGACCGAGCGGCGCATGCAGATGCGCGGCCCAGTCAGCGCCCAGCGAGGACTCGGCACGGGCCACCTGCGCAGTCACGGCCGGGCCGGCAAACCGCGCCAGGCCAAGGCCGATCAGCAGCGGCAACGCCACCCAGCCCAGGTAGCGCCAGGCCAGGCCGCTGCGACGCATGCCGGTGGTGTCAGAGTCCATGACCGATCCCCATCGATTGAAGGGGCGATTCTACGGGCTGCACGCGCTGCCACACCACCGCGGACGACGCGGCGGTGTGGCCCATCGATCAGGCCAGAGCCTGCTCGTGCACGCCGGCGATGGCGCGCCCGGAGGGATCGGCCATCGCGGCAAAGCTGGCGTCCCACGCAATCGCGGCAGGCGAGGAGCACGCGATGGACTTCCCACCCGGCACGGTTTCCGCCGCGGCCTGGGTGGGGAAGTACTGCTCGAACACGTGGCGGTAGAAGTAGGCTTCCTTGGTCTGCGGCGGGTTGTGCACGAAGCGCTTGTCCGCCGCCGCCATCACGCGGTCACTGACCTGGGCTTCGGCATGGGCCTTCAGCCCGTCGATCCAGCCATAGCCCACGCCATCGCTGAACTGCTCCTTCTGGCGCCACAGGATCGAGTCCGGCAGGTAGCCTTCGAAGGCTTCGCGCAGCACCGCCTTCTCGATACGTCGCGTACCGGCAGGGCCCTGCCCGACCATCTTGTGCTTGGCATCGATACGCATGGCCACATCGAGGAACTCGCGGTCCAGGAACGGCACGCGCGGCTCCACGCCCCAGGCCATCATCGACTTGTTGGCGCGCAGGCAATCGTAGTTGTTGAGTGCATCGAGCTTGCGCACCAGCTCCTCATGGAACTCACGCGCGTTCGGCGCCTTGTGGAAGTAAAGGTAGCCACCGAAGATTTCGTCGCTGCCCTCACCGGACAGCACCATTTTCACGCCCATCGCCTTGATCCGGCGCGCCAGCAGGAACATCGGCGTGGAGGCGCGGATGGTGGTGACGTCGTAGGTCTCAACGTGGCGGATCACTTCCGGCAGCGCATCCAGCCCCTCTTCGAAGGTGTACTCGAAACCGTGGTGCACGGTGCCCAGGGCTTCGGCCGCGATGGCGGCGGCGGCCAGATCGGGGGAGCCCTTCAGGCCGATCGCGAAGGAATGCAGGCGCGGCCACCACGCTTCACTCTGATCGCCATCTTCGACACGGTGGCGGGCATAGCGCGCGGCGACGGCTGCGACCAGCGACGAATCCAGACCCCCGGAGAGCAGCACGCCGTAGGGCACGTCGGTCATCAGCTGGCGATGCACCGCACGCTCGAACGCCTCACGCAGTTCGACGCGATCCGCCTCCACGCCTTCGACTGCGTCGTAGTCGCGCCACGGACGCTCGTAGTAACGGGTGAGCGTGTCGGTGGCACTGTCGTACCAGTGGCCCGGCGGGAACTGCGCCGCGTCGGCGCAGATGTCCACCAGCGACTTCAGCTCGGAAGCCACCACCAGGCGGCCGTCCTTGTCGTGGCCCCAGTACAGCGGCACCACGCCGATCGGATCACGCGCGATCAGCACGCGCTGCGCGGCGCGGTCCCACAACGCGAAGGCGAAGATGCCGTTGAGGCGGTTCAGGAACGAGGCCGGGCTGTCTTCGCGGTACAGCGCGTTGATCACCTCGCAGTCCGAACCGGTCTGGAAAGCGTACGGCTGGGCCAGTTCGGCCTTCAGTTCGCGGTGGTTGTAGATTTCGCCGTTGACCGCCAGCGCCAGCCCGCCGTCTTCGGAAAGCAGCGGCTGCGAGCCACCGGCGGGGTCGACGATGGCCAGGCGTTCGTGGACCAGGATGGCGCCGTCATCGACGTACACCCCGCTCCAGTCCGGGCCGCGATGGCGCTGGCGCTGCGACAGGTCCAGCGCATGGCGGCGCAATGCGGCGAGGTCATCGCCCGCCTGGAGGCCGAAAATACCGAAGATCGAACACATGGGAACAGCTCCTGATGATGGGGGAATACACGTATTGCAGGCATTCGACCGGCCACCCAGGCCCGGAAGGGGTAAACCCGGGCCACAAAAAAACCCGCATCGGTCGATGCGGGTTTTCTGGGGTCCGGGCGTGTTGCTTGTACTAGCCCTGGTCGCAGTCCCGCATCGGCCGCGCACGATTATTCGCGCGCAGATTGGTGCGGTTGGTATTGCTGACAGCGGTGGCCGGGAACGAGGACATGGACCGACCGTAACCGGGTTTGGGCGGCGGTGCAACTGTTGCGATGGCAACCAAACCGACCGCTGCGGACAACCCCGCGCTTCGGGGCCGGGCGATAATCGCGGTCCTTCTGCACCACCTGGCTGGCATGACCCCTCGCATTGGACGCATCGCTACACGCCTGGGCGGCATCGCGCTGACCCTTTCCCTCATCGCCTGCAGCAGCGCCCCATCACGGACGCCTGCGAGCATCGTGAAGTCGGTCGAAACCAAGGCGGTCGATGGCAGCTTCGACAGTGCCTGGGAGGCAGCCAGGACCTACGAGACATTCAACGACCCGCGCGCCGTGACCTGGTATGGACGTGCCGCCGCGGTCACACCGTGGACCTTCCACAACCCCCAGGCCGAAGAGGCGCTGGGCCGGATCTGGACCCACGGTGAGCTGCTGCATGGCACCGGCCCGAACATCCTCCAGGGCACTGCACTGCGCGCGTCACCGCGCAAAGCAGAGCGTTGGTACCGCGCTGCCGCCGAGCACGGCAACCCGATGGCGATGCTGATGCTGGCCAAGTTCCATCGCGAACGCGGTGACGCGGCCAGCGCGCTGCGCTGGGACCTGCGCGCGACGATCTACCACCACATGCCGTCCGAATCCTCGCGGCTGCCGCAGTCGATCGCCGCGCAGCCGGATGGCACTCTGCATCCGCTGGTCGCCGACATCCAGCGGCGTGCGCAGCGCGGCGATGCCGATGCCCAGGTGGATCTGGGAACGATGTACGAACTGGGCATGGGCCTGCCGCGCGATGGTATCGAGGCGCTGCGCTGGTATCGGCTGGCGGCGGACCAGGGCAATGTGTATGGCCAGTATTTCAGCGGCCTGCTGCTGGGCCGCGGCCGCGCCGGCGTGACGCGTGATCTGGACGCGGCCGCCGGCTGGTTCGCCAAGGCCTATGCGCAGAAGTTCTACCTGGCCGGGGAAACGTATTGGCGCGAGCGGATCAAAGCGCCGTTCTGGACGTTCGGGTAGTGCCGGGCATTGGCGTCGCTCCGTTTTGTACACATTCTGCAACGACCTTCAAGTCTGCCCCTGGTCCGGGACATCACCCAGAATGGACGCATGAACACTGTCACCTTCCGCGATGAAACCCTTACCCGCGAGCGCATGCAGGCCATCATCGCCGCGCACCCGCGGGCGGCCGTGTTCGAGAACTGCACGCTCGATCACGGCGACTTCTCGCGGCTGGACATGGATGGGTTCCAGTTCAACCAATGCTCGGTCAACGGTGCCTCCTGGCTGGCGGCCTCGCTGGAAGAAAGCCAGTGGACGAAGTGCCGCGGCAGCCAATGCGATTTCAGCTCGGCCCTGCTCAGCGATGCGCGTTTCTCGCACTGCGATCTCAACAACAGCCACTGGCGCCGCGCAACGCTGTCCTCGGTGCAGTTCAAGGACTGCAAGCTGACGGGCGCGCACCTGCAGGAAGTGACCGGCTGGGCGCTGGAATTCCGCGATTGCCTGCTGGTCAGCGCCGACCTGCGCGGGATGTCGTTCCGCAAGGCGCAGCTGGAGGGTATGGATTTCTCAGAGGCTGAGCTGTCGGGCTGCGATTTCCGCGATGCGGTGTTCAACGGCGGCAGCCTGCGCAACGCACAGACGCGGCTGACGCGGTTTGAAGGCGCCGACCTGCGCGGCGCCGACATCAGCGGGCTCAACGTGATGGACGCCAAGCTGTTCAAGAAGGCGGTGATTTCACAGCGCCAGGCGGCGGCCGCCTTGGCGTCGTTCGGGTTGATCGTGGCGTAAGGGCGAACCGACCAACGGTCGGCGCAGCCTGCGCATCAGGCCAACAGACGCTCGATCAACCGCTGGTACAGCGCCGGCAGCGCTTCCAGATCCGCGACGCGCACGTTCTCGTCGACCTGGTGGATGCTCGCGTTGACCGGCCCCACTTCGATGCACTGCGCGCCCAGCGGCGCGATGAAGCGCGCATCGGAGGTGCCACCGCCAGTGCTCTCTTCCGGCGGTGCACCGGCGAACTCGCCGAGCACCTCGCGCGCAACCCGACGCAGCGTGCCTTCCGGGGTGTAGAACGGCTCGCCACTGCGATGCCACTTGAGCGTGTACTCGAGCGCATGACGTTCCAGCAGCGCAGCGATCTCCTGCTCCAGCGCGGGCGCGTTCCAGTGCGGGTTGTAGCGCAGATTGAACAACACCTGCAGCTCGCCGGGAATCACATTGTTGGCACCGGTGCCGGCATGGATGTTGGAGACCTGCAGGCTGGTCGGCGGGAAGCTCTCGAAACCGTCGTCCCAGTGCCGCGCGGTCAATTCGGCCAGCGCGGCGGCCGCCAGATGGATCGGATTGCGCGCCTTGTCCGGATACGCGACATGGCCCTGCACGCCTTTCACCGTCAGCGTGGCCGAGAGGCTGCCGCGGCGACCGACGCGCAGCAGATCACCGAGCACGGCCGTGGAGGTCGGCTCGCCGGTGATGCACCAGTCGATGGCCTGGCCGCGCTCGCGGAAGATATCGGCCACGCGACGCACACCGTCGATGGCATCGCCTTCCTCGTCACTGGTCAGCAGCACGGCCAAGGTGCCGGGATGGTCCGGATGGGCGGCCACGAACTGCTCGGCGGCCACCACGAAGGCGGCCACGCTGCCTTTCATATCGGCCGCGCCACGCCCGTACAGCACGCCATCACGGATCTGCGGATCGAACGGATCACTGGTCCAGGCCGAGACCGGGCCGGTCGGTACCACGTCGGTATGCCCGAGCAGCACCAGCACCGGTGCGCCCCGCCCGTGCGTGGCCCACAGGTTGTCGACCTCGCCCAGGCGCAGGTGTTCGCAGTGGAAGCCGGCGCGTTCGAGACGGCCGGCCAGCAGCGCCTGGCAACCGGCGTCCTCGGGTGTCACCGAGGCGCGCGCGATCAGGTCGCAGGTCAGAGCGACGACGTCGTTCACGCGCCCACTCCGAACCGCTGCTTGAAGCCGTTGTCCGAGAAACCCTGGGTCATCACGCCATCGGCGCTCACCACCACCGGCCGCTTGATCAGCTGCGGGTGCTCGCGCAGCAGCAGCTTCCATTCGGCCTGCGAATCAGCCGCTTTGCGGTTCTCCGGCAGCTGCCGCCACGTGGTGGAGGATCTGTTGATCAACGCGAGGAAGCCACCGGCCTGGGCCGCCCAGTCGATCAGGGTCTCCGGCGTTGGCATGTGGTCGCGGTAGTCGACGAAGGTGTACGGCACCTGGAAACGGTCCAGCCACTTGGTGGCCTTCTTGCAGGTATCGCAGTTCTTCAATCCGTAAACGGTCGTGGTCATCGCAGGACTCAGTCGGCCAGGCCGCGCAGCAGCTCGTTGACGCTGGTCTTGCTGCGGGTCTTGGCATCGACCTGCTTGACGATCACGGCGCAGTACAGCGAGTGCGAGCCGTCCTTGGACGGCAGCTGGCCGGACACCACCACGCTGTACGGCGGCACCGAACCGTAGCTGATCTCGCCGGTGGCGCGGTTGTACACGCGCGTGCTCTGGCCAAGGAACACGCCCATGCCGATCACGCTGTGATGGCCGACCACGAAGCCTTCCACTACTTCCGAACGGGCACCGATGAAGCAATGGTCTTCGATGATGGTCGGGCTGGCCTGCAGCGGCTCCAGCACGCCACCGATACCGGCGCCGCCGGACAGGTGGCAGTGCTTGCCGATCTGCGCGCACGAACCCACCGTGGCCCAGGTGTCGACCATGGTGCCCTCGCCCACGTAGGCACCGATGTTGGTGAAGCTCGGCATCAGCACCACATCCTTGCCGAAGTAGCTGCCACGACGCGCGATCGCACCAGGCACCACGCGCACGCCGGCGCGACGGAACTTGGCTTCATCGAAGCCGGCAAAACGCGATTCGACCTTGTCCCAGAACGGCGCCGGGCGCGCATCGACCACGGCCATGTCGTTGACGCGGAAGTACAACAGCACGGCCTTCTTCAGCCATTCGTTGACCTTCCAGCCACCGTGGCCATCAGGCTCGGCAACGCGGAATTCACCGGTTTCCAGGCCATCGATGACGCGGCCGACCAGCGGCTTGGTCGAGCCTTCGATCTCATGCAGGGTCAGCGTGGCGCGGCGCTCGAACGCGCTCTCGATGCCGAACTTGAGCTCTTCCACACCCGGCGTGGCCGGCTTGCGCAGCGACTTGCGCGCGATGGTGGCATCCCGGCTGGCACTGCGCTTGGCGGCGCTCTCGGCCGGCGTAGCGGCAACCCTGCGGGCCGGCGCCTTTTTCACGGCAGCCTTCTTCACTGCCGGTGCCGCCTTTTTTGCTGCGGCAGCAGTCTTCTTCACCGCAGGCGCGGCAGCAGGGGTCTTGGCCGCCGCGGTCTTCGCGGCGGTCTTCTTGGCGGGCTTGGTGGCCATCAGTGGGGGTCTCCGGCGTTTCGATCAGGGTCCAGGCAGGCAAGCATCGCGTCTTGCAGCTGCTGCCTGGCGGATTCGGTCAGGGCGTGATCATGCTCATCGCTGATCACGAACATGTCTTCGGCGCGCTCGCCGAAGGTAGCGATGCGCGCATCATGCACGCGCAGCCGCTGGTTGCGCAGCACGAACGCCACGTCGGCCAGCAGGCCTGGGCGGTCGGGTGCGACGAGGCTGAAACGGGTGCTGGTGGTCTGGCCATCGGTGACATCGCGGAACTCGATGCGCGGGGCGAAACGGAAGTGCCGCAGCTGGCGCGGAATGACGCGGCGCGAGGGACGCAGCCGGGTCAGATCACCGGCCAGCGCCTCGCGCAGGCCGGCCTCCAGGCGCAGCGCATCGCCATCGGCGAAGCTGTCGGCCGGGGTCACTTCGAACGTATCGAAGATGGTATCGACCGGGCCGTCCAGCACGCGCGCGCGATGGATGCCGTAGCCCTTGCGGTCCAGCGTCATCACGATCGCGGCGAACAGGCCGTCGCGATCCGGCGAGTGCACGAATACTTCCAGCGCGTGGTCGTCCGGGGTGATCCGGCGCACCTTCACCAAGGTCTGGCCCTGCTTGATCGGCACCAGCGCGGCCGCCTGCCAGGCGAGCTGTTCGGGCCGCAGCCGGATGAAGCTCTCATCGGGCATCACGGTGAACTGGCGCTCGATGGTGGCATCGTCGTAGCCGCGCTCGCGCACCAGCTGGCGCACCGATTCGCGCGCTTCGGCGACGCGTTCATCGGCCGGCATCTGATTCTCCAGCCCGTCGCGCAGCGCGCGACGCGCGGCGAAATAGAGGTCGGCCAGCAAACGGTCCTTCCACGCATTCCACAGCTTGGGGCTGGTCCCGGCGATGTCGGCGCAGGTCAGCAGGTAGAGGTAGTCGAGCCGGTCGCGGCTGGCCACCAGGGTGGCGAAGCGATGGATCACGTCCGGATCGGAGATGTCCTGCTTCTGCGCAGTAACCGACATGCGCAGATGCTGCTCGACCAGCCAGGCCACCAGCTCCGTATCGGAACTGCTCAGCGCCAGCGCCTGGCAGAATTCGCGGGCATCCACCGCACCGAGTTCGGAGTGATCGCCGCCGCGGCCCTTGGCGATGTCATGGAACAGGCCGGCCAGCAGCAGCAGTTCCGGCTTGCGCAGGCGCGGCCAGACTTCATGTGCGATCGAGAAGCGCTCATCCGCGCGGCTGCTGGCGAACAGGCCGATATTCCGCAGCACCATCAGCGTGTGCTGGTCCACGGTGTAGACATGGAACAGATCGAACTGCATGCGCCCGGAAACCTGCGCGAACGCGGGAATCCACTGGCCGAGCACGCCCAGACGCGCCATCCGAGCAAGGGTGTCGACCGCGCGCGGGCTGCGCAGCAGCGCCAGGAACTGCTCGCGCGCCGCAGCGCTGGCGTCGGTGTACGCCGCCAGCTCCGGCAGCGATTCGGCCAGCGCGCGCGCGGTCAGCGAGTGCAGGCCGCGCACGTCCGGGTTATAGGCCCAACTGGAGAACAGCGCGAACACTTGTTCGATGTCGCCCTGCGGCCACGCGGCGTCATTGGCGGCCAGGTAACCGCGACGCAGCGAGAAACCAACGCTGACCGGTTCGGGAACCGCTTCGCCATCAAACTGTTCTTCAAAGCGCTGCAGCAGGCGGTCGCTGATCCGCCGCACCACGGTGGCGCTGCGGTAGAACCCCTGCATCATCTTTTCCACGGCCAGGCTTTCGATGTCGTCTTCGAAACCCAAGCGGGCGGCCAGTGTCTTCTGGTAATCGAACCGCAGGCGTTCTTCCGGCCGGTTGGCGACCAGGTGCAGGCCGAAACGCAGCCGCGCCAGCGCACACCGTTCGCGTTTGAGCGCGGCCGCTTCATCCGGGCCGAGATGGCCAAGGCCGACCAGCGCTTCCAGGTCGCGCACACCGAACGCACGCAGCGCCATCCAACCCAGCGTATTGAGATCGCGCAGCCCGCCGGGGCCGTCCTTGATGTCCGGCTCAAGATTGTCGGCGGTGTCGCCAAACCGCTGATGCCGGGCCAGCAGCTCTTCGCGCTTGGCGAGGAAGAATTCGCGTGGCGGCCACAGGCCCTCCACGTTCACTGCAGCCTTCAGTGCCTGACGCGCGGCGTCATCGGCGACCACCGGGCGCGACTCGATCAGTGCGGTCAGCACCGTCTGGTCGGCACTGGCCTGGGTGCATTCGGCCGGCGAACGCACCGCATGACTGACCGGCAGGCCGCAATCCCAGAGCAGTGCGAAGAAACGTGCCAGCCCGGACTCGTGCCGTCGCTGCTGCTCGGGCGTGCCAAGCACCAGCACATCGATATCCGAGCGCGGGAACAACTCGCCGCGCCCGTAGCCGCCCACCGCGAACAGCGCCATCCCCGAACCGGCGGGCAGGCAGCGATGCCAGGCCAGCCGGATCAGGTGATCGGCCGCCCGCGCGCGCAGGGCGAGCAGGCGTTCGATGTTGTCGTTCTGGTCGAAGCGGCGGTACAGCCGCGCGTCGGTCTGTTGCAGCGACTGGCGCGCCAACGCCGCCCAGTCCGGGTCGGCGACGGAATCGGCCGGCGCGTCCAGCATCGGGCTCGCCGGCAGCATGCTCAGACCTGCGATTCGCCGGGCGAGAGGGTCAGCACGTCGACGCCGGTCTCGGTGACCGCGACCATGTGCTCCCACTGCGCCGACAACTTGCGGTCTTTGGTGACCACGGTCCAGCCGTCCGGAAGCACCTTGTTGTAGCGGGTGCCCTCGTTGATCATCGGCTCGATGGTGAAGGTCATGCCGGGCTGCAGCACCAGGCCCTGGCCGGGGCGGCCGTAATGCACCACCTGCGGTTCGTCGTGGTAGACCTTGCCGATGCCATGGCCGCAGTACTCGCGCACCACGCTGAAGCGCTCGGCTTCAGCATAGCTCTGGATCGCATGGCCGATATCGCCCAGCGTCGCGCCCGGCTTGACCGCGCGGATGCCGCGCCACATCGCTTCGTAGGTCGCATCGACCAGGCGCTTGGCCATGACCGACGGCGTGCCGACGTAGTACATGCGGCTGGTATCGCCGTGCCAGCCGTCCTTGATCACGGTCACATCGATGTTGACGATGTCGCCGTCCTTGAGGACTTTGGCCTCACTGGGGATGCCGTGGCAGATCACGTTGTTGACCGACGTGCAGACCGTTTTGGGGAAGCCGCGGTAACCGACATTGGCCGGCGTCGCCTTCTGCACATTGATGATGTGGTCGTGGCAGATGCGGTCCAGCTCTTCGGTCGTCACGCCCGGTTTGACGTGGGGGGTGACAACGTCGAGCACCTCGCTGGCTAGGCGGCCGGCGATGCGCATCAGTTCGATTTCCTCGGGGGTTTTCAGATTCACGCTCATGGGAGCCATTATCGCCGATCCGGGGCCAATCTGAACGGGATCGGGTGGAACGCTGACAGCCGCGGTTTGGGCGGGCTCCCGCAGTCAGGTCCCTGAACAGATGCGACCAATGTCTCAGAACGCGACTTCGTGCCGAAAACGGTCATTGATTCCTTCCAATCTCACGGCCTCCAAACAAGACCAAACCTATAAAAGAGTGAAGACGATTTCACTGTCCGGCAGCATCGTGTTGTTCAGCAAGGACCCGCGTCCAAGGAGCATGCCCATGCGATTTTTCCGCCCCGCTTTACTCACCCTGGCCCTGACCGGCCTCGCCACCCCGGCCCTGGCAGCCGATACCACGACCTTCAACGTCAAGGTCATCATCACCAAGGCCTGCACCATCACGGCCGCCGCGGCCACGGACGTCGACTTCGGCTCGGCGCTGTCCACCGCCACCACGCCCTCCAATGCCCAGGGCACGATCACCGCGCAGTGCTCCGCACTGACCCCCTACACGGTGGCGCTCAATGCCGGCTCCAACGCGGGCACTGCCAATGACGTGACCACCCGGCGCATGAAGAACACCGACGCCAGCGTGACCGCCAACAATTTCGTGGGCTATCAGCTCTATCGCGATGCGGGGCACACCAACGTGTGGGGGGCCACCGCTGGCACCAATACGACCGCCGGCATCGGCACCGGGCTGGCACAGACATTGAATGTCTATGGCCAGATCGCCAACCCCAGCGTCAACAACGCCGCTGCGGGTAACTATCAGGACACGATCACCGCCACCATCACCTATTGAGGACCGCCATGCCGATTTCCGCAGGGCGTCGCCCTGGGCGGCTCGGGTGTGCGGTGCTGGGTTGGCTGTGGCTGCTGATGGGGAGCGCCACCGCCGCGAGTCTGCAGGTCGCCCCGACCTCATTGCAGCTGACGCCGCGGCAGAATGCCGATGCGCTCTGGCTGACCAACAGCGGCACCACGCCCGTACAGGTGCAGGTGCGGGTCTTCGAGTGGCGCCAGGACGCCGGCCAGGATCAGCTGCTGCCCACCACCGATCTCCAGGTGAGCCCCCCGATGCAGTCGCTGGCTGCCGGCCAGCAGCAGTTGATCCGGGTGGTCCGCAGCGAGCCGACCCCACCGGCAACGCAACGCGCCTACCGGGTGATTGTCGATGAGCTGCCCACGGTGGATCCACGCCGCTCCGGCATGCAGTTCGTGCTGCGCTATTCGATGCCGGTGTTCGTCCAGCCCGACAAGGATGCCCCGCTCCAACACACCCTGCAGGCGCGCCTGACACGCCTGGACGACGGTCGACCAGCGCTGGAGGTGCACAACAGCGGCAGCAGTTACGCGCAACTGGCCGACATCGGCCTGGGCCCGGCCAGCCGCCCGCAGATCATCCATCCCGGCCTGCTCGGTTATGTCCTTGGCGGACAGACCATGCGCTGGCCACTGGACGTTCCAGCCGCCCGCCTGGCGGGTGCCACGTTCTCGGCAAAGATCAATGGCGAGTCGGCCCAGACGCCACTGCACGCCGCGCCGCCGGCTCGCTGAGGCCTGCATGCGGATGCTGCTCACCGCGACGCTGACCCCGTGCGCCGCGATGGCAGCCGATGCGGACATTGGCGCCTCGGGCGATGCGATGCTGCCGCCGCCGACGCCGCTGACCGCCGCGCAGACCCTGTATCTGGAGGTGACGCTCAACCAGACGCCGCGCGGACTGCTGCCCTTCACCGAACTGCAGGGCCGGCTGATGGCCTCCGGCGCCACGCTGCGCCAACTCGGCTTTTCGGCACGCGGCGAGGAGCCGGTGGCACTGGAGCACCTCACCGGGGTGGTGGTGCGCTATGACGCGGCGCTGCAGACGCTGGCCCTGGATGTGCCGCTGGAGCAGTTGTCACTGCCCACCACGCGGCTGGAGCGCGCGGTTGACACTGCACCCGCGGCGGCCGCCTCCCCCGGCGTGGTGCTCAACTACGACGTCTACGGCAGCCACAACGAGGGCGGCGGCAACCTTGCACTGACCAACGAGCTGCGTCTGTTCGGGCTGGGCGAAGGCGTCCTGGAGACCCGTTCGCTGCTGCGCACGTATCAGGATCCGGCCGATCGCCAGTGGCGGGGCGAGAGCGTGCGCCTGGACACCGCGTGGCGCCTGGATTTCCCGGCATCGGCGGTGTCGCTGACCGTCGGCGATTTCTACAGTGGCTTTGTCGACTGGAGCCGACCGGTCCGCATGGGCGGGTTGCAGATCGGGCGCAACTACGGCCTGCAGCCTTACCGCGTGCTGACCCCCACCCCCACCTTCCTCGGCGAAGCGGTGGTCCCCTCCAACGTGGAGCTGTATGTGGATGGCCTGCGCCAGTACAACGGCGAGGTACCGATCGGCCCCTTCCAGTTGGCCGCACAGCCCGGCATCAACGGCACCGGCAACGCACAGGTGGTGATCACCGATGCGTTCGGCCGGATGCAGACACTGGACTTTGCCTTCTACGGCACGCAGCAGCTGCTGGCCAAGGGTCTGTCCGACTGGTCAGCCGGCGTGGGCCGGATGCGAAAGGACTATGGGCTGCGCTCGTTCGCCTATGAAACGCCGGTGATCGGCAGCGCCACCTGGCGTTATGGCGCCAGCGATCGGTTTACCGCCGAGGCGCACGTGGAAGGCGGTGGCGGCGTGATCAACGGCGGTGCCGGGGGCTGGTGGCTGCTGGGTGGCGCCGGTGTGGTCAACGCCGCCTATGCACACAGTCGCTTCGAGGGTCTCCAGGGCGGCCAATATGCCGTGGGCTACAGCTGGAACAACCGCCGCGTCAACATCAACCTGCTGACCCGGCGGACCCACGGCGCCTACCGCGACCTCGGTGCACTGCAGGACACCCTGCCCCCGGACATCAGCGAACAGGCCACGCTGGGCATCAACCTGCAACGCGCAGGCTCGCTCAGCGCCAGCTATCTGCGGCTGCGCTACCCCGACGGCGAGGACAACCGCTATGCCAGCCTGTTCTGGTCGCGCAGCTTCGGTGATCGCTGGTCGGCCTACCTGTCGTTCAACCAGAATCTGGCAGACAGCGATGACCGCAGCGTCTATCTGTCGGTATCGGCCGCCCTGGGGCGCAACCGGCAGAGCAGCCTGTCGGCGCAGCGCAACGGCGAGCGGCTGACCTATGTCGCCGATCTGTCCCAACCCGTACCGGGCGACGGCAGCCAGGGTGGCTATGGCTGGCGGGTACAGGCGCGCGGCGGTGACGACGGTGCCGGCGGACTGGCCGAACTCGGCTGGCTCAACCGGGTCGGGCGCTACTCGATGGGATACGCGCGCCAGGGTGATCTCGATTATGGCTACGCCAGTGCCAGTGGCAGCGTGGTCTGGATGGGCGGGCATATATTTGCCGCACGCGAGGTCCCCGATGCCTTTGCCGTGGTCTCCACCGATGGCTACGCCGGCATCCCGGTACGCCTGGAAAACCGGCTGATCGGCAGCACCGACAAGAACGGTCTGCTGCTGGTGACCCCCTTGCTGTCCTGGCAGCGCAACCGGCTCTCCATCGATACGCTGGATCTGCCGGCGGACATGCGCGCCGACCGCGTGGACACCTGGGTGACGCCACGCCAGAGCGCCGGACTGGGCGTCGACTTCGGCCTGCGCCGCACCCAGGCCATGCGGGTGATCCTGCACGATTCGGACGGGGTCGCGTTGCCCGTCGGCAGCAGCGTGCGGCTGCCTGGCGGAGGGGCCGCCACGGTGGGGTATGACGGAGAAACCTATCTGGAGGATGTCGTCACACCGGCCCAGCTGCAGGTCGATCTGCCTGACGGCCACTGCAGCGTGCGCCTGGCGCCCCCCGTTGCCGCCACCTCGCCCGGCATGCCCCGGATCGGCCCACTGCGCTGCCTGCCGACGCCCGCGCCATGATTGCCCCCCGGCTGCTTGCGATCATGTTGGCGTTGGTGGCGCTGTGCTGGGCAACGGCGTCGCGTGCGGATACTACGTGCACGGCCACGGCACCGACGGCACTGGCATTCGGCACCATCGCCAATGGCGCGGCGAGCCCGACCAACGCCATGACCAGTTTCACCATCACCTGCAACACTGCCGCGCTGAGCGTTCTGGGCAGTGCCAGCGTGCGCGCCTGCCTGAAGATCGGCCCGGGCAGCACCGGCAGCACGCTGCTGCCGAGCCGCAGCATGACCAATGCCACGGCCGATCCGATGGCGTTCCAGCTCTACAGCAATGCGGGCCGCACCACGGTGTGGGGTGCCGTACCCGGCGCGTCACCGGCGGCAGCGGTGGTGACACTCAGTTACGGCGTGCCCTTGCTAACCGGCGGCAGCGGCGCGCAGGCGGTGACCCTGTATGGCCAGATTCCCGCCGCCCAGGTGCTGTCGGCCGGCGCTTTCTCCAGCAGCTTCAATGCTGCCAACGTGAGTCTGGAATACGCCTACAACGAGAGCATCATCGGCACTGCCCAGCCCCCGGCGCTGTGCACCAGCACCAGCGGCGTCACTGGCCACAAGACCGCTGACGGCGCATTTCCGTTCACGGTCAGCGCCAACGTGCTGCCCCAGTGCAGCACCTACGTCACCACCGACATGGACTTCGGCAGCAACGCTGGCGCCATCACCGCCAATCTTGATCGCACCTCGACGATCGGTCTGACCTGCATCAACCGTACCGCCTACAGCATCGGCCTGAACAACGGGCAGAACGCGCTCGGAAACGTCCGGCGCATGCGTTTCACCGCGCCGGACAGCAGCGTCTACTACATCCCCTACGAGCTGTACCGCGACGCGGCGCGCTCGCAGCGCTGGGGCAACACGATCAACACCGACACCCAGGCCGGCACCGGCAACGGAAGCGCACAGACGCTTACCGTCTACGGCCGGGCCCCGCCGACGACGGGTGCGATTCCCGCCCAGGGGAGCTACAACGACCTGATCACGGTAACCATCACCTATTAAGGGTGGCAGGCCCTCAAGACGCCCACTTCCTGGCCGCTAACGGTCGCATCCCCTGCCGTCCGATGTTCGATGCCCGCGCGCCCTCCCTCTCTCGTCCTCGCCTGCCTGCTGGCTGCCTGCGCTACGGCGCCCGCTGCCGCTCGGCCGGGCACCGGCGTCGGCGCCCTGCGCATCGGCGTACGGATCATGGCCGATTGCCACGGTGCCGGAGCGCGCAACGCCGCCTGCCAACCGGCCCGGCAGCGCAGCGATGGCGACCATCCCGTGCCTGCACACGTCGCGGCGCTGAGCCCGCCAATCGACGGTGCCACTGGCGCAGCGTCGGCCACCATCACCGTGACCTACTGATGCGCCGACTGCTGGCAGCCCTGTTGGCAGGCGGATGCATCGTGCCCGCACACGCGCTGGATATCCGGCCGGTCAGTGTCTCGGTTCCGGCCGGCCCGGCGCATGCAGCGCTGTGGCTGGACAATCCCGAGCCGACCGCGTGGACGGGACAGGCCCGCCTGTATCGCTGGACCCAGCAGGGCGACGAAGAGCACCTGCTGCCAGCCGCCGAGGTGGTCGTCAGTCCGGTGCACCTGACTATCCCGGCTGGCCGGAGCCAGCGCCTGCGGGTCGTCCGGCTGGGGGGTACACCGCAGGGTGCCCAGCAGGGCTACCGCCTGATCCTCACCCCCGCCCCCGGCGCGGCCCCAGCGCAGCCCCGCTACTCACTGCCGGTCTTCCTTGAGCCGGCCACCGGCGCGCCCCCGACCTCCCGCCTGCACGTGATCGCTGAAGGCAGCCCGGCCATTCCCCGGCTGCACCTCTATAATGACGGTGACGCCCACGCACACCTGGCCGACCTGGTGTTCGTGGATGAGCAGGGGCGGCGCCAGCCCTTGATCGATGGGCTTGCAGGCTACGTCCTGCCCCACAGCCACCGCAGCTGGGCCCTGCCATCCCGCCCGGACGGGTATGCCGGCGGCCGTTTCCGGGCCCGCCTGGACCACGCAGCAGAGGCCGCCCTGCCCGCCGCCGCACCCAGGATTGCAGCCCCGGCTCAGACCGGGCTATAATCGACTGGATTTCCCGCGTCCTTTCGCGTGAAACACGTCAACACCGGACGTCACCGGTGAATCCACACCTGCCGCCCATATCCGTGCCGGGGTGCTCCGCAAGGAGTTCGGTCACGGAAGCGACAGGGAAGCCAAACCCCGGAACCACCCGCCTTGCGGCGGACCGCCCAACTATTACCCGTGGCGGCCGGTTCCTTATCAGGAGTTACTGCAATGCCCCAGGTCACCATGCGTCAGATGCTGGAAGCCGGCGTCCATTTCGGCCACCAGACCCGTTACTGGAACCCCAAGATGGGCCAGTACATCTTCGGCGCCCGCGGCAAGATCCACATCATCAACCTGGAAAAGACCGTTCCGCTCTTCAATGACGCGATGAACTTCATTTCCAGCGTTGCGCAGAAGCGCGGCACCATCCTGTTCCTGGGCACCAAGCGCAGCGCCCGCGAGTCGATCCGTGAAGAAGCCGAGCGTTGCGGCATGCCCTTCATGAACCAGCGTTGGCTGGGCGGCACCCTGACCAACTTCCGTACCGTGAAGCAGTCGGTTGCCCGCCTGAAGGAACTGGAAGCCGGTGAAACCGACGGCAGCTTCGACAAGCTGGTCAAGCACGAAGTGCTGGGCCTGCGTCGCGAGCGCGACAAGCTGGAAGCCTCGCTGGGCGGCATCAAGGACATGAACCGTCTGCCCGACGCGATCTTCGTCATCGATATCGGCCACGAAGACATCGCCATCAAGGAAGCCAAGAAGCTCGGCATCCCGGTGATCGCTGTCGTCGATACCAACTACAACCCGGAACTGGTCGATTACGCGATCCCGGGCAACGACGACGCCATCCGCGCTGTGCAGCTGTACGCCCGCGCTGCCGCCGACGCCGTGCTGGAAGGCAAGGCTGCTGCTCCGCACGCTGCCACCGTCCGTGAAGAAGAGTTCGCCGACGCTGCCGCCGCCGAAGAAGCCAAGCCGGCCCGCCGCGCTCCGGCCAAGAAGGCTGCTGCCGCTCCGGCCGCTCCGGCCGCTGAAGCCCCGGCTGCCGACGCTCCGGCCGCTGGCGAAGCCCAGGCCTGATCCAGGCCCACGGTGGGCGCAGCGCGCCCACCGTTCCTGTCCGCTGCCGATGGCGCGACGACAGGACACCTGTCACACGGGCCGGCCACCATGCCGGCCCAACCCCTTTCTTTCGTGAGGAAATCCCGTGGAAATCACTGCTTCCCTGGTCAAGGAACTGCGCGAGCGCACTGGCGCCGGCATGATGGAGTGCAAGAAGGCACTCGTCGAAAACGGCGGCGACATCGACGCCTCGGCCGAATGGCTGCGCAAGTCCGGCCTGGCCAAGGCCGACAAGAAGGCTGACCGCGTGGCTGCCGAAGGCATCATCGTGGCGGCCCAGGACGGCGGCAAGGCCGTGCTGGTCGAAGTCAACTCCGAAACCGACTTCGTCGCCAAGGACAGCAACTTCCTGGACTTCACCAAGGCCGTTGCCGCCACCGCCCTGAGCTCGGGCGCTGCTGACATCGACGCCCTGAAGGCCGCCAAGCTGCCGACCGGCGAGACGATCGAAGAAGCCCGCGCCGCCGTCATCGCCAAGGTCGGCGAGAAGGTCGACGTGCGTCGCATCGTGCGTCTGGAATCGACCAACAACGTCGCTGCCTACGTGCACGGCGGCCGCATCGGCGTGCTGGTCGAGCTGGCCGGTGGCAACGAAGAGCTGGCCCGTGGCCTGGCCATGCACGTGGCTGCCATGAACCCGCCGCACAACAAGGCGGCCGATGTGCCGGCCGAGTTCGTTGCCAAGGAAAAGGAAATCGAACTGGCCAAGATGTCCGACAAGGACAAGTCCAAGCCGGCCGATATCCTGGAAAAGATCATCAGCGGCAAGATCGCCAAGATCGTCAACGAAGTGACCCTGTACGGCCAGCCGTACGTGCTGGACACCAACCAGTCGGTCGAGCAGGTCCTGAAGGCCGCCGGTGCCGACGTGGTCGGCTTCCAGCGCCTGGCGGTCGGCGAAGGCATCGAGAAGGTGGTGGAAGACTACGCCGCCGAAGTGATGAAGCAGGCCGGCCTGGCCTGATCTTCACCGCTCGAATGTGGTACGAAAGAAGCCGCGGATTCCGCGGCTTCTTTTTTTTGTCCGTTGGTTTTGCTTTGTGTGCCGGATCAGGGCAATACTTCCAAACCGATCTGCCGCGTCAACGCAAGAAATCAGGGACAAAACTGTGATCCACCTCAGGTATTCTTGCCCCAACATATTGAAAACCCCGCCATGCCTCCCGAGCTGACAGCCGCCCTGGCGCTCTGCCGCAACCTGCCTTCCCCGCCCGGTATTGCCCTGCGCATCATCGAACTGGCGCAGGACCCGGAAGCGGACATCACCACCGCCGCCGACATCATCGCCATCGACATGGCGCTGAGTGCCCGCATGCTGCGTATCGCCAATTCGCCGCTGTATGCCAGCCGCCGACGCATCGAAAACCTCGGCCAGGCACTGACCATGCTTGGCCTCAACGCGACCGTGACGCTCGCGCTGGGTTTCACCGTGACGCAGGGACTGACCGCCGCCGGCGATGGCCAGGACCTGCGCGAGCGCGCCTGGCGCCGCAGCATTCTCAGCGCACTGGCCGCCAGCCTGCTCGGCCAGGCCCGCGGCCTGCGCAAGGCCGAAGAGCTGATGCTGGCCGGCCTGCTGCAGGACATCGGCATCCTCGCCCTCGCCCAGACCCAACCGGACACGTACCTGCCTTTGCTGCGCCAGGCCACTGACAACGACGCCCTGGTGGCGCTGGAGCGTGAACACCTGCAGTGCACGCATGCCGATGTCGGCGCATGGATCACCGAAGAGTGGGGCCTGCCGCGCTACCTGGTGGACAGCATCGCGCGCAGTGAATCGCCGGTTGATGGCGAGGACAGCTTCCAGAGCTGCGTTGCCCTGTCCGGCGCAGTGGCCGATATCTGGCTCAGCGCCGATGCCGACGCCGCGCGCGAACACGCGCTGCAGCAGGTGCACGACACCCTCGGGCTGGACAGTGCCCAGTTCGACCAGGTGCTGACCCGGATCGGTGAATCCCTGCCGGACATCAGCGCCCTGTTCGAGACCCCGCTGTTCTCGCCCTCGCGCGTCCAGCAGCTGATCGATCACGCCCAGGAGCTGGCGACCCTGCGCAACCTGCGCGAGGTGCAGGACGCGGCCCTGGCCCGCCAGCGTGCCGATGAGTTCGAGGCGCGTGCCAACCGGCTGGCCGAACAGGCCCACCGCGACGCCCTCACCGGCGTGCTCAACCGCCGCCAGCTGGAAGCCGTGCTCGAGCAGGAATTCCTGCGCGCCACCCGGCATGGCTGGCCGCTGTCGGTGGCCTTCATCGATCTGGATGACTTCAAGAAGATCAACGACGCGCACGGCCATCTGATGGGCGACCAGGTCCTGCGCATGTTCGCCAGCAAGCTGCAGGAACAGCTGCGCAACAGCGACACCGTGGCCCGCTTCGGCGGCGAGGAATTCATCGCGCTGCTGCCCAACACCACCGAGCCGGTGGCGCTGGAAGTGGTGCGCCGGGTACTGGCCAACATCGTCAACACCCCGATGGCCGAAGTGCCCAGCGGCCCCCTGTTCGTGACCTTCTCGGCCGGTGTGGCGACCCAGGGCGGCTACGAGCGTTTCGCCGATGTTCAGGACCTGCTGAAGGCCGCCGACGACGTGCTGTACCGTTCCAAGAACCTGGGCCGCAACCGCGTCATCGCACGCTCGCCGGGGACTGCGCCGGCCTGATCCCCTGCCCCGGTGGTGCGCCCTTGCCGCCTTGGCTCGAGGCCATCATTTGCCGCAGTGCAGCAGATTTATGCTGCCCGATGACCCGGCTTCCAGTAGAATCCGGGCGTTTTCCACGCACCCAGAGATCGCCATGTCAAAGCTCGCCTATCGCCGCATCCTGTTGAAAGTTTCCGGGGAGGCGCTGATGGGAGACGAGGACTACGGCATCGACCCCAAGGTCATTCACCGTCTCGCCCGTGAGGTGATGGAAGCGCAGGCTGCCGGTGCCGAAGTGGCGCTGGTGATCGGCGGCGGCAACATCTTCCGCGGCGCCGGTCTGGCCGCCGGCGGCATGGACCGGGTCACCGGCGACCAGATGGGCATGCTGGCCACCGTGATCAATGCGCTGGCCATGCAGGACGCCCTGGAGAAGCTGGGCGCCAAGGCCCGCGTGATGAGCGCCATCAAGATCAACGACGTCTGCGAGGACTACATCCGTCGCCGCGCGATCCGCCATCTGGAAAAAGGCCGTCTGGTCATCTTTGCCGCCGGCGTCGGCAGCCCGTTCTTCACCACCGATTCCGGCGCCGCCCTGCGCGCGATCGAAATCGGCGCGGACCTGCTGCTGAAGGCCACCAAGGTCGACGGCGTGTACGACAAGGATCCGAACAAGTACAGCGATGCGGTCCGTTTCGACAGCCTGACCTATGACGAAGTCATCCGCCGCGGTCTGGAAGTGATGGACACCGCCGCCTTCGCCCTGGCCCGTGACAGCGATCTGCCGCTGCGCGTGTTCGACATGGGCCAGCCGGGCGAACTGCTCAAGATCCTGCACGGCGACAACATCGGCACCCTGGTGCAGGGCCGCGACAACAGCTGAGCCTGAGCGCAGGCCCACGCCTGCGCCCTGAACGGCCCGGCGAAGACCCTTCTTCGCCTATAATCGCCCGATTCCCAGTGACATCCAGGATTCGGGCGATGCTCAACGAAATCAAGCAGGACGCGCAGACGCGCATGGCAAAGAGCATCGATGCTCTGAAGCACACCCTCACCTCCATCCGCACCGGCCGTGCTTCCCCGGCCCTGCTGGATCGCATCACCGTCAAGGCCTACGGCACCGACACCCCCCTGAACCAGGTCGCCTCGATCAGCGTTTCCGAAGGCCATTCGCTGGTCATCACGCTGTTCGACAAGGGCATGATCAAGGACGTCGAGAAGGCGATCTACGCCTCCGACCTCGGCCTGACCCCGAACGTGGCCGGCACCGTCATCCGCCTGAACCTGCCGCCGCCGACCGAAGAGCGCCGCAAGGAGCTGGGCAAGCAGGTGCAGAAGGAAGGCGAAGGCGCCAAGATCGCCATCCGCAACATCCGCCAGGACGCCAACAAGGCGATCGCCAGCCTGATCAAGGACAAGGCGATCAGCGAAGACGACAAGAAGCGCGGCGAAGACGACATCCAGAAGCTGACCGACAAGTCCATCAAGGACGTCGATAGTGTTGTCGCCGAGAAAGAAAAGGAACTGATGGCAGTCTGAGCCCTATGTCCCAGGCCCCGACCAGCAGTTCTGCCGCGCCCATGCCGCGCCACGTTGCCATCATCATGGATGGCAACGGGCGTTGGGCGCAGAAGCGTCGTCGCCCGCGCGTGATCGGCCATCGTGCCGGCGCGCGCGCGGTCAACCGCACCATCGATTTCTGCCTCGACCACGGCATCGCCGCGCTGACCCTGTTCGCCTTCTCCAGTGAAAACTGGGGCCGGCCGACCGATGAGGTCGACGCGCTGATGAAGCTGTTCCTCAATGCACTCGACCGCGAAGTGGACGAGCTGCATCGCCGTGGCGTGCGCGTACGTTTCATCGGCGAGCGTGAGCGCTTCGGCGCCGGGCTGGTCAGCCGCATGCAACTGGCCGAACAACGCACCGCCGGCAACCGTGCGATGACCCTGAGCATCGCCGCCAGCTACGGCGGTCGCCAGGACATCGCCCGTGCGGCGCGCGAGCTCGCCGCCGAGGTCGCGGCCGGTCGCCTGCTCCCCGAGCAGATCGACGAAGCAATGCTCAGCAGCCGGGTGGCGCTGGCCGACCTGCCGCCCCCGGACCTGTTCATCCGCACCGGCGGCGATACCCGCATCAGCAATTTCCTGCTGTGGCAGCTGGCTTACACCGAACTGTGGTTCACCGACGTACTGTGGCCCGAGTTCGATGCCGCCGTCCTGCAGGAGGCGATCGACGCCTACGCCGCGCGTGAACGCCGTTTCGGCCTGACCAGCGCCCAGATCGCCGCCTTGGCCACCGAGACCTCTTCCCCATGACCAAGACCCGAGTCATCGCCGCGCTGATCATGGCGCCGGTCGCCATCCTCGCCATCCTCATGCTGCCGACCCAGTGGCTGGCCGCCGCCGCCGCCGCCGTGTTCCTGATCGGGCTGTGGGAATGGCTGAAGCTGGCCGACGTCGAAGACACCCTCGCCCGCACCGTCCTGCTGGTGCTGAACCTGGTGCTGATGGTGCTGATCGTGTGGGCCGATGCGGGCTCGCTGGTGCTGTACCAGATCGCCGCGCTGGTCGGCATCGGGTGGTGGTTGCTGGCACTGCTGTGGCTGCGCTTCTTCAACTTCGGCGCCAGCCCGAGCAGCCCGGCGCGTGCGCTCAAGCTGCTGGCCGGCACGCTGGCGATCGTTCCGGCCTGGGCCTCGCTGGTGCTCATCCATGCCAGCGGTGACAACGGCCACCTGTGGCTGCTGACCGCGCTGGCCGTGGTCTGGGCCGCCGATTCGGGCGCCTACTTCGCCGGCCGCACCTTCGGCCGCACCAAGCTGGCCCCGCGCATCAGTCCCAACAAGACCTGGGAAGGCCTGGGCGGCGGCATGGTCGCCGGCCTGATCGTGGCGCTGGGCTTCGGCTGGCTGGCCGGCATCGACAGCGGTCATCTGGTCGGCCTGGTCATCACCGCCGTGGTCACCGTGTTCGCTTCGGTGCTGGGCGATCTGTACGAAAGCCTGATCAAGCGTCACGCCGGTGCCAAGGACTCGGGGCACATCATCCCCGGCCATGGCGGCGTGCTGGATCGCATTGACGGCGTGCTTGCCGCCCTGCCGGTGTTCGCACTCGGCAAGGAAATCTTCGGGTTCTAACCATGTCCAGCGCTTCCGCCCCCCGCCAGGTCGCCGTGTTCGGCGCCACCGGTTCCATCGGCGCATCCGCGCTGGATGTGATCGCGCGTCATCCGGACCGCTACCAGGTCACCGTGCTGGCGGCTGGCCACCAGGTCGATGCACTGGTCGCGCTGTGCGCCGCGCACCGGCCGGCCCATGCGGTGATCGCCGACGCAGCGCTGTACGCCGCTCTGCGCGACGGTCTGCGTGACGCCGGCCTGGCCACCCAGGCCCACGCCGGCGCCGAGGCGCTGGATCAGCTGGCCGCCAGCGACGCGTGCGACACGCTCGTCGCGGCCATCGTCGGCGCGGCCGGGCTGTCCTCGACCCTGGCCGCCGCCGCCGCCGGCAAGCGCATCCTGTTGGCCAACAAGGAATCGCTGGTGCTCGCCGGCGAACTGCTGATGCGCCAGGCCGCTGCCGCCGGTGCTGAGATCATCCCGATCGACAGCGAGCACAGCGCGATCTTCCAGTGCCTGCGCTCGCGCGATGCCAGCCTGGACGGCGCCGGTGTACGCCGGATCATCCTGACCGCCTCGGGCGGTCCGTTCCGTGGCCGCAGCCGCGAGCAGCTTGCCCAGGTCACCCCGGCCCAGGCTGTTGCCCACCCGAAGTGGTCCATGGGCCCGAAGATCTCAGTCGATTCGGCGACGTTGATGAACAAAGGCCTGGAAGTGATCGAGGCCCACCACCTGTTCAACGTGCCCGGCGAGCGCATCGACGTGCTCGTCCACCCCCAGAGCCTGGTGCATTCGCTGGTCGAGTTCGTCGACGGCTCGACCCTGGCCCAGATGGGCCTGCCGGACATGCGTACCACCCTGGCCGTGGGCCTGGGCTGGCCGCAGCGGATCGAATCAGGGGTCGGCGGGCTGGACCTGCTAACCCAGGGTCGGCTGGATTTCGAAGCACCGGACACCGAGGCTTTCCCGTGCCTGACGCTCGCCTGGCAGGCCATGGCGGCCGGCGGCACGGCCCCGGCGATCCTCAATGCGGCCAATGAAGTCGCTGTTTCAGCGTTTCTTCAGGGGCGGGCAGCTTTCCTTGCCATTCCCGCGCTGGTCGCTAACGCTCTGTCAACACTGTCGACCGAGTCCGCCGATACACTGGAGGGCCTGCTGACCGCCGATCAGCGCGCCCGCCAGATCACCCAAGCCGCCATCGACCACGCCTGAATGCCCGACACGTCCTTTAACAGCGCTGATCACCATGGGTGATTTCATCGGATCCGTCTGGTGGATGATCGTCAGCCTTGGCGTGCTGGTGACCTTCCACGAATTCGGTCATTACTGGGTCGCCCGCCGTTGCGGGGTCAAGGTGCTGCGCTTCTCTGTCGGGTTCGGCAAGCCGCTGTGGTCGCGCCGCAACCGCGCCGGCACGGAATTCGCGATCGCCGCCATCCCGCTCGGCGGCTACGTGAAGATGCTGGACGAGCGCGAGGTGGAGGTGCACCCGGCCGAGCGCGGCCAGGCCTTCAACCACAAGACCGTCTGGCAGCGTATCGCCGTGGTGGCCGCCGGTCCGGCCGCCAACCTGATCCTGTGCATCGCCCTGCTGTGGGCGATGTTCGTGATCGGCAAACAGGATTATTCGGCCACCATCGGCCGTACCACCGGCATGGCCCAGACGTCCGGGCTGCAGGCCGGCGACCGCGTGGTGAAGGTCGACGGCCGCAGCGTGGCCACCGCCGGTGAGGCCAGCATGGCGCTGACCACCGCAGCCATGGACCGCCAGGACGCGAAGGTCGAGGTGCTGGATGGCCTGGATCAGCCCCGCACCCGCACCGTGCCGCTGTCGCAGCTGCCCGCTGGCTTCGACGAGCGCCGTGTACCGCAGCTGGCCGGCCTGAGCTGGCAGTTCTGGCTGCAGCCGGCCCTGGTGGACAAAGTGCTGCCCGAGGGCGCCGCCCAGGGCGTCCTGGTGCCGGGTGACCTGATCGTGGCCGTGGACGGCCAGCGGATCGAAGGCGCCGACCAGGTGCCGGCCCAGATCGCCGCATTGGGCCAGCGCGGCGGCCCCGGGATGATCGACGTCCTGCGCGGCGGCGAACGGCTGGCGCTGGAAATCACCCCGCGCCAGGGCGTGGATGGCCGCGGCCAGGCCACTTGGCAGATTGGCATCGGATTCCCGGAGACCCATGCCCCGGCGTATGACGCCGAACTCAAGTTCGGGCCGTTTGCGGCAGTCCCGGTCGCCCTGCGTGAAACCGCCCGCATGGCCGGCGATTCGCTGGGCATGATGCGACGCATCGTCACCGGCAATGCCTCGCTGCAGAACATTTCCGGGCCGGTCACGATCGCCCGGGTCGCCAATGTCTCGGCCAAGCGCGGCCTGGACTGGTTCCTGTATTTCCTGGCGTTGCTGTCCCTGAGCCTGTGCATCATCAACCTGTTGCCCATCCCCATCTTGGACGGCGGGCACCTGCTGTATTACCTTATCGAGTTGGTCAAGGGCAGCCCGCTGAGCGAGCGTGCCATGGCCGCCGGACAGTATGTCGGCCTGGCCCTGCTGGCCGGACTGATGGGATTGGCGTTCTACAACGACATCCTCGGTCTGGTCCCGCGATGAACTTTTATCCTTTTGTCGTCGTCTTATGCGCCGGCATCCCGCAATGTTGAAATCGACTCCAACCGGACGTGACATGACGCGACTCCCCAATCGCCGCCTGCTGGCCCTCGCACTCGTTGCCGGTTTCGGCGCGCCCGCCCTGGCGCAGGCAGCCGAGCCCTTCACCGTCAGCGACATCCGCGTGGATGGTCTGCAGCGCATCACCTCCGGTACCGTGTTCACCTACCTGCCGGTGGAACGTGGCGACACCATCACCGACAACAAGGTCGGTGAAACCATCCGTGCGCTGTACAAGACCGGCTTCTTCGAAGACGTCCAGCTCGACCGCCAGGGCGACATCCTCGTGGTCACGGTCAAGGAACGCCCGGCGATCAACAAGTTGACCGTCACCGGCAACAAGGACATCAAGAGCGACCAGCTCCTCAAGGGCCTGAGCGACATCGGCCTGACCGAGGGCGGCACCTTCGATCGCCTGAGCCTGGACCGCGTGACGCAGGAACTGCGCCGCCAGTACAACGACCGTGGCAAATACAACGTGGACATCACCCCGACGGTGAGCCCGCTGGACCGCAACCGCGTGGACATCGCCATCGCGATCAAGGAAGGCAAGGCCGCCAAGATCCAGCACGTCAACCTGGTCGGTACCGAGAAGTTCGCCTCCGAAGACATCCTGGAAACCTGGGAATCGAAGGAGCACAACTGGGCTTCGTGGTACCGCCGCGATGACCAGTACTCCAAGGAAAAGCTGTCCGGCGATCTGGAAAAGCTGAACTCCTGGTACCTGGACCGCGGCTACGTGGATTTCAGCATCGATTCCACCCAGGTCTCGATCAGCCCCGACAAGCGCGACATGTTCATCACCGCCGGCGTGACCGAGGGTGAGCAGTACAAGATCTCCGAGATCAAGGTCACCGGCGACACCATCCTCCCGCAGGAAGATGTCGAGCGCATGGTGATCCAGAAGTCCGGCGATACGTTCTCGCGTGCGCTGCTGGAATTCAGCTCGGACCAGATCACCAATTCGCTGTCCAACATCGGTTACGCCTTTGCCAAGGTGAACCCGATTCCGACCAGCAACCGTGCCGACCGCACGGTGTCCATCAACATGCAGGTCGTTCCCGGTCCGCGCGTGTCGGTGCGCCGCATCACCTTCAAGGGCAACACCCGCACCTCCGACGAAGTGCTGCGTCGTGAAATGCGCCAGTTCGAAAACAGCTGGTACTCGCAGGCCGCGATCGATCGTTCCAAGATCCGTCTGCAGCGCCTGGGCTACTTCGAATCGGTCGACGTGGAAACGCCGCCGGTCACCGGCAGCAACGATCTGGTCGACGTGGTCTACAACGTCAAGGAAACCACCTCGGGCAGCTTCGTGTTCGGCCTGGGCTATTCGCAGTCCTACGGCATGACCACGTCGGTGCAGCTGTCGCAGAACAACTTCCTGGGCGGCGGCAACCGCGTGTCGGTCGAAGCCTCGCGCAGCAGCTACCTGCAGCGTTATGGCTTCAGCTACACCAACCCGTACTTCACCGATGACGGCGTCTCGCTGGGCTACAACCTGTCCTGGCGCGAGCTGGATTACTCCGACTTCAACACCGCGCAGTACAACAGCACCAACGGTGCCGCGCAGGTGGTGTTCGGCGTGCCGATCACCGAGAACGACACCGTCTCGCTGATGGTGGGCATCGACAGCAACCAGATCACCACCTACCAGGGCTCGACCCCGCAGGCGATCATCGATTACATCAACGCCGTCGGCCAGCGCACGTTCCACTCCTGGCGCAGCGAGCTGGGCTGGGCGCGCGATACCCGTAACGACTACTTCATGCCGACCCGCGGTACCTACCAGCGCGTCGGCCTGGAAACCACGCTGCCGGGTTCGACCGTCGAGTACTACAAGCTGAACTACCAGTTCTCCAAGTACTGGCCGATCATCCCGCAGCTGGTCATCAACACCCGCGCCGAAATCGGCTACGGCGACAGCTACGGCAAGGACGTGACGCGCGACCTCTGCTACACCGCGCCCTCGAACGCCAATCCGAATCCGACCCAGACCATCGACTGCAACCCGGCCTCGTCGGATTACATCAAGACCGTCACCGCCACGGGCCTGCCGTTCTACGAGAACTTCTACGCCGGTGGTACCAACTCGGTGCGTGGTTTCGAAGACAACACCCTGGGCCCGCGTTCGGAACCGACGCTGAGCTACAACCGCGGCCAGCCGCTGGGTGGCTCACTCAAGACCGTCGGTTCGGTCGAAGCCTACTTCCCGCGCCTGTTCGACAGCCCGTCGGCCCGTATCTCGGCCTTCGTGGACTTCGGCAACGTGTACACCGGCGTGAGCAACTTCAAGGCCAACGAACTGCGCGTGTCCACCGGTGTGGCCCTGTTGTGGCGCGCCCCGGTCGGGCCGATCTCGATCAGCTACGCCTTCCCGCTCAAGAAGGAAGACGGCGACGAAGTCGAGCGTCTGCAATTTACGTTTGGCGGCCAATTCTAAGAATTGACCACCAAACGTACCCAAGGTTTGCGTTGCAAACCTCGGGGCCCGTCCTGCCACCTTAACCCCGCGCCTGTCGGCGCGCCCCCTTCAACAAGAAGGGGGCTCTCCACCAGACGCGTACGCATTCGCCGGGCTTTGCCCGGCGTTTTCGTTTTTACGACCGTCCCCGATCAACGGCCGCCGGCCAGCGCCCGGCACTTCCCTTCCGCGCGCGCAGGACACTGTCAGGATCCGTGGTGGGTAGCCCGATCCTGGACCGTTGGGCCGCATGGATGCGGCCCACGAGCCCCCAGGGATGGGTTTACGGCGCGTCCAGGATCGGGCTACCCGCCACGGATCCGCGCGATAGCCCCAGAGGCGCCGAGCCGCACCACACCGACCAAGCACCAAACCCCCGCCCGCATGACCGTTTCGGCAGCACACGGTAAACTCCCCCGGTGAACACTCCTACCTATACCGCCCAGCAACTCGCCGAGCAGTTTGGCCTGCAGGTCCATGGTGATGGCAGCACCGCCATCCATGGCGTGGCTACGCTCGCCCATGCCGGCCCCGGCCAGCTCACCTTCCTGGCCAACCCGCGCTACCGCGCGCAGCTGGCCGACAGCCAGGCCGCCATCGTCGTGCTGCGCGCCGAAGACGCCGAGGCCGCGCCCGGCGCCGCCCTGGTCGCCAAGGACCCGTACACCACCTTCGCCAAGATCGCCGCCCTGTTCGACATCGCGCCGCCGCGCGCGCCGGGCATCCACCCCAGTGCCTGCATCGATCCCGAGGCCCAGGTCGCCGCCAGCGCCCACATCGGCCCGTTCGTCACCGTGGGCGCGCGCAGCGTCGTCGGCGAGAACTGCATGATCGGCCCGGGCAGCATCATCGGCGAAGACTGCACCCTGGACACCGGCTGCGAACTGATCGCCCGCGTGACCCTGGTCACCCGCGTCAAACTCGGCAAGCGCGTGCGCGTGCACCCCGGCGCCGTGCTCGGTGCCGACGGCTTCGGCCTGGCGATGGATGCCGGCCACTGGATCAAGGTGCCCCAGCTCGGCGGCGTGCGCATCGGCGACGATTGCGAGATCGGCGCCAACACCTGCGTCGACCGTGGCGCGCTGGAAGACACCGTGCTCGACAACGACGTGCGCCTGGACAACCTGGTCCAGATCGCGCACAACGTCCAGATCGGCGCGCACTCGGCCATCGCCGGCTGCACCGGCATCGCCGGCAGCGCGAAGATCGGCCGTTACTGCCTGCTCGGCGGGCATGTCGGCGTGGTCGGCCACCTGGAAATCTGCGACAAGGTCGTCATCACCGGCAAATCGGTGGTGCGCAACTCCATCCATGAGCCGGGCGAATACTCGTCCGGCACCCCGTTGACCGACAACCGCACGTGGCGCAAGAACGCCGCGCGCTTCAAGCAGCTCGATTCGCTCGCCCGGCGCATCCTGTCTGTGAGCAAGGAGAAGGAATGAGCACCACCGAAAAGCTGCCGGACATCAACCAGATCAAGGCGTTGATCCCGCACCGTTACCCGTTCCTGCTGGTCGACAAGGTCGTCTCTATCGACTACGAAAACCGCCGGATCGTGGCCAACAAGAACGTGAGCGTCAACGAGCCGTTCTTCCAGGGCCACTTCCCCGGCCAGCCGATCATGCCCGGCGTGCTGATCATCGAAGCCATGGCCCAGGCCGGTGGCGTGCTGACCCAGCTCACCCTGGGCCGCGACGCGCAGTCCAAGCTGTTCTACATGGTCAAGGTGGACAAGGCCCGCTTCACCAAGCAGGTCGTCCCCGGCGACGTGCTGGAGATGCACGTGGAGATCAAGCGCGTGATCCGCAACATGGCGGTGTACGACTGCGTGGCCAAGGTCGATGGCGAAATCGTCGCCTGCGCCGAAGTGCTGTGCGCCGGCACCCGCGAATGACCCAGGCAGGAGACCTGCAATGAGCGACAACGCCCCTCTCATCCACCCCACCGCGGTCATCGACCCGTCGGCGAAGCTGGCTGCGGATGTGCGCGTCGGTGCGTTCTGCCTGATCGGTGCGGACGTGGAGATCGGTGCCGGGACCGAGGTTGGTCCGCACTGCTCGATCCATGGCCCGACCCGCATCGGCCGCAACAACCGCTTCATCGGCCACGCCGCGATCGGTGGCGAACCGCAGGACAAGAAGTACAAGGCCGAACGCACGGAACTGGTGATCGGCGATGACAACGTCATCCGCGAATTCGTCACCATCAACCGCGGCACCGCCGGTGGCGGCGGCATCACCACGGTCGGCAACGACAACTGGATGCTGGCCTACACCCACGTGGCGCATGACTGCCACGTCGGCAACCACTGCGTGTTCTCCAACAACACCACGCTGGCCGGCCACGTCACCGTGGGCGACTACGTGATCATCAGCGGCTTCGCCGGTGCCCATCAGTTCTGCCGGATCGGTGCGCATGCCTTCCTCGGCATGGGCGCACTGACCAATGGCGACGTTCCGCCGTTCACCATGGTCGGCAGCGAATCGCTGGGCCGCCCCCGCGGCATCAACAGCGAAGGCCTCAAGCGCCGTGGCTTCGATGCCGAACGCATCGCCAGCATCAAGCGCGCTTACCGCACCCTGTACGTGGCCGGCCTGCCGCTGGCCGACGCCAAGGTGCAGCTGGCCGAACAGGCCAGCCACAGCGCCGACGTGAAGGACCTGCTGGACTTCATCGAAAGCGCCGAGAGGCCCTTGCTGCGATGACGGGTCAAGGCGGGCACACCCCGGGCCTCACGACCGCCGAGATCATCCCGCTCGCTGCGATGGCGACCAGCGTTGAACAGACGCTGGCCGTGCGCACCTCCGAGCGCCCGGTACGGATCGCCCTGGTCGCCGGTGAAGCCTCCGGTGACCTGCTCGGCGCGGGCCTGGTCCGCGAGCTGCGCCTGCGCTTCCCGAACGCCGAGTTCGCCGGCATTGGCGGCGACGCCATGCGCAGCGCCGGCTGCCAGACCTGGTTCGACGCCAGCGAACTGGCGGTGATGGGCCTGACCGAAATCCTGCGCCACCTGCCGCGCCTGCTCAAGCTGCGCCGCGAGTTCCGCGCGCGTGCACTGGAGTGGCAGCCGGACGTCTTCATCGGCATCGACGCGCCCGATTTCAACCTCGGCGTCGAGCGCTGGCTGAAGGAGCGCGGCATCCGCACCGTCCACTACGTCAGCCCCTCGGTGTGGGCCTGGCGCGAAAAGCGTGCCGAGAAGATCGGGGCCAGCGCCGACCTCGTGCTGTGCCTGTTCCCGATGGAACCGCCGATCTACGCCAAGCACGGCATCGACGCCCGCTTCGTCGGCCACCCGATGGCCGATGACATCCCGCTGCACAACGACCGCGAACAGGCGCGTGCCGAGCTCGGCCTGCCCTCCAACGCGAAGGTGCTGGCGGTACTGCCGGGTAGTCGTCTGGGTGAAATCAGCAAGCTCGGCGAACCGTTCTTTGAAGCAGCCTGGCAGGTCTCCGAACGCATCCCCGGCCTGCACGTGGTGGTCCCGGCCGCCAACGCCGCCTGCCGCCAGTTGATCAGCGAGCAACTCTCCGCCTCGGCGCTGCCGGTGGCGCATTCGCACCTGCTCGACGGCAACGCCCGCACCGCGATGATCGCCGCCGACGTGGTCGTGCTCGCCTCCGGCACCGCCACCCTGGAGACGATGCTGGTCAAACGCCCGATGGTGGTCGGCTACCGCGTGGCCGAGCTCACCTACCGCATCGTGAAGGCGCTGGGGCTGCTCAAGGTCGACCGTTTCGCGCTGCCCAACATCCTGGCCGGCAAGGACCTTGCTCCGGAACTGATGCAGCACGACTGCACCCCGGACAAACTGGCCGCCGCCATCCTGCAGTGGTTCGACCACCCCCAGCGCGTGACCGACCTGCAGGACACGTACGAGCGCCTGCACGTGCAGCTGCGTCGCGACGCCTCGGCGCGCGCTGCCGACGCCGTCACCGAGCTGCTCGAACGCAGCGCCAACCGCGACCGCACCGCATGAGCCGCCGCCACGCCGCAGCCGCGTCCCTGGCCCTGTTCGACGGCGCCACCCTGGCCACCGTCGCCCCGCGCTACGTGGCCGGCGTGGATGAAGCCGGACGCGGCCCGCTGGCCGGCCCGGTCGCCGTCGCCGCCGTGGTGTTCTGCCCCGACCGACCGCGCCTCAACGGCCTGGACGACTCCAAGCAGCTCACCGCGTCCCGCCGCGACCAGCTCTACGACAAGATCCTCGACCGCGCCCTGGCCTGGCACGTGGTGATGGTGGACGTCGGCGAAATCGACGCCCTCAACATCTACCAGGCCACGATGCTCGGCATGCGCCGCGCCGTCGAAGGCGTCGCCCACGTCGCCCAGTTCGCCCGCATCGACGGCAACGTCGTCCCCAAAGGCCTGCCCTGCCCGGCCCAGGCCCTGATCGGCGGCGACGCCCTCGACCGCGCCATCATGGCCGCCTCGATTCTCGCCAAAGTCAGCCGCGACCGCTTCATGCAGACCCTGCACGAGGCCCACCCCGAATACGGCTTCGACCAGCACAAAGGCTACGGCACCCCCGCCCACCTCGCCGCCCTGCGCAGCCACGGCCCCTGCCCCCAGCACCGCCGCAGCTTCGCCCCCGTCCGCGCGTGCCTGGACCCCGAGCTCAGCAGCCTTCCCGCCTGAGTGCTGCAACGGCTGGGCACCGCCTGGCACGGCATGACACCCTCAACACACGGCGGTTGCTCGCCACTGGTCATCAGCCAGGGGTGGAACGGTTGGCGGTTACTCGTTCCTGCTTACCCGATACCTCTCGGAGGCTGACGGCTGCCTGCCTCTGCGCACCCGTCATCTATCGAAGGACCGGCTGTTGCTTACCCCAACGCACCGGCCATCTGTCGAGGGGGTGGCGGGGGTAGAGGCGCGGGACCGTCAGGCAGCATGGATGCTGCCTACGAGCTTACACGGACGTATTTACAGCGTGTCCCGCGACTCTGCCCCCGCCGCCCCAGCCCGCAGCACCACAGCGCCCACCGCTCCTGCACGTGCCGCTCCTGCATGTGCCCCACCAGCGCCAAGCCCCGCAATCGCTGCAACCGCCCCAAGCAAACCTGAACCCCACCGCCAACCCGCGCCCCCGCAACACCCCTGTCAAGCCTTGTTAGCGACCACCGCCACCGCTACCCTGACCGGGCATCACATTGGTTCGGCATGTCCACTTCCCGTTTCGTACATCTCCACGTCCACACCGAATTTTCGCTGGCGGATTCGACCATCCGTGTCCCGGCGAAGCCGGATCAGGCTGACCCGAAAAAAGCAAAGCAGGCCAACCTGCTCAGCCGCGCGGTCGAACTGAAGCTGCCTGCACTGGCAGTGACGGATCTCAACAACCTGTTCGCGCTGGTCAAGTTCTACAAAGCCGCCGAAACCGTGGGCATCAAACCCATCGCCGGCGCGGACATCATGATCGCCGAAGAAGGCATGACGCCCTGGCGCATGACCCTGCTCTGCCGCGACCGCGAAGGCTACCTCAGCCTCTCCAGGCTGCTGACCCGCGCCTGGATGGAAGGCCATCGCCCTGAAGGCGGCGTCGCCGTGCACCCGGACTGGCTCAAAGCCGGCTGCCACAACCTGTTCGCACTGGCCGGCCGCGACAGCCTCGCCGGCCGCCTCGCCGGCGACGGCCGCCACGATCTGGCCGAGCAACAGCTCGCCGACTGGCAGCGCGTGTTCGGTGACGGCCTGCACCTGGAGCTGACCCGCACCGGCCGCGATGGCGAAGAAGCCTTCAACCAGTTTGCGCTGCAGGCCGCCGGCCAGCGTGGCCTGCCGGTGATCGCCAGCAACGATGTGCGCTTCCTGCAGCCGGAAGACTTCAGCGCCCACGAAGCGCGCGTCTGCATTTCCTCCGGCCGCGTGCTGGACGATCCCAAACGCCCGCGCGATTACAGCGACCAGCAGTACCTCAAATCCGCCGAGGACATGTGCGCGCTGTTCGCCGACATTCCCGACGCGATCGACAACACCCTGGCGCTGGCCGAACGCTGCAACATCGAGATGCGGCTGGGCACCTACTTCCTGCCCAACTATCCGGTCCCCGAAGAGGAAACCCTCGACAGCTGGATCTGCAGCGAATCGCGCAAGGGCCTGGAAGCACGTCTCGAAAAGAATCCGCTGGCGCCGGGCAAGACCCGCGCCGACTATTTCGAGCGCCTCGAATTCGAACTGGCCACCATCATCAAGATGGGCTTCCCCGGCTACTTCCTGATCGTGGCCGACTTCATCCAGTGGGGAAAGAACCAGGGCATTCCGATCGGCCCCGGCCGCGGTTCCGGTGCCGGCTCGCTGGTGGCCTGGGCGCTGCAGATCACCGATCTGGATCCGATCCCGTACAACCTGCTGTTCGAACGGTTCCTCAACCCCGAACGCGTGTCGATGCCCGACTTCGACATCGACTTCTGCATGGACCGCCGCGACGAAGTCATCGACTACGTCGCGCGTAAATACGGTCGCGACCGCGTCAGCCAGATCATCACCTACGGCACCATGGCGGCCAAGGCCGTGGTGCGCGACTCCGGTCGCGTGCTCGGCTTCCCGTACGGCCTGGTCGACGGCGTCTCCAAGCTGATCCCCAACATCCTGGGCATCTCGCTCAAGGATGCGATGGGCGAAGGCAAGGATTCGGAAATGGCCTCGCCGGAGCTGATCCAGCGCTACCAGAACGAAGACGATGTCCGCGACCTGATCGACCTGGCACGCCAGCTCGAAGACCTCACCCGCAACGCCGGCAAGCACGCCGGTGGCGTGGTGATCGCACCGGAACCACTGGCCGAATTCTGCCCGCTGTTCGCCGAACATGATGAAGGCGGCAGGGGCCGCAACCCGGTCACCCAGTTCGACAAGAACGACGTCGAAGAAATCGGCCTGGTGAAGTTCGACTTCCTCGGCCTGCGCACGCTGACGATCATCGACTGGGCGGTCAAGGCGATCAACAAGCGGCACGAGCGCGCCGGCATTCCGCCGGTGGACATCACCGCGCTGCCGCTGGATGACGTCCCCACCTACAAGGACATCTTCGCCAACGGCAATACCGGCGCGGTGTTCCAGTTCGAATCCTCGGGCATGCGCCGCCTGCTGAAAGACGCGCGTCCTGACCGCTTCGAAGATCTCATCGCGCTGGTGTCGCTGTACCGCCCCGGCCCGATGGACCTGATTCCCTCCTTCAACGCGCGCAAGCACGGGCAGGAAGAAATCATCTACCCCGATCCGCGCACCGAAGCGATCCTGAAAGACACCTACGGCATCATGGTGTACCAGGAGCAGGTGATGCAGATGGCGCAGATCGTCGGCGGTTACTCGCTCGGCGGCGCCGATCTGCTGCGCCGCGCGATGGGCAAGAAGGTGCCGGCCGAAATGGCCAAGCACCGCGAGATTTTCCGTGAAGGTGCGGCCAAGGACGGTGTCGTCGAAGCCAAGGCCGACGCGATCTTCGACCTGATGGAGAAGTTCGCCGGCTACGGCTTCAACAAGTCGCACGCCGCCGCCTACGCACTGGTGAGTTACCAGACCGCCTGGCTCAAGCGTCATTACCCGGCCGAGTTCATGGCCGCGACGCTGTCCTCGGACATGGACAACACCGACAAGGTGGTCGGCTTCCTCGCCGAAGTGCGCAACCTCGGCCTGACCGTGCTGCCGCCCCGCGTGAACGAATCGGCGTACATGTTCGAAGCCTCCAGCGCCGACACCATCGTGTACGGCCTGGGCGCGATCAAGGGTGTCGGCCAGGGCGCCTGCGAAGCGATCGTGGAAGAGCGCCAGCGTGGCGGCCGCTATGCGTCGCTGCTGGATTTCTGCATGCGTGCCGAATCGGGCAAGCTCAACCGCCGCACGCTGGAAGCGATGATCAACTGCGGCGCGATGGACGGGCTCGGCAAGAACCGCGCCTCGCTGATGCTGCAGCTGCCCGAAGTTCTCAAGGCCACCGACCAGATGGCGCGCGAGAAGGCCTCCGGGCAGAACTCGCTGTTCGGCGCACCCGATCCGGTCAGCACCGCGATGCAGCTGGAACTGCCCGAAGCCAAAGAGTGGGCGCTGGGCCAGTTGCTGGACGGCGAGCGCGAAACGCTGGGCTTCTACCTCAGTGGCCACCCGTTCGATCCCTACGCCGATGACGTCAAGGAACTGGTCGGTACCGACCTGGGCAAGCTGGAAAAACTGATCCCGCCGGCACGCCCGAGCAAGGACGGCGAGAAGCGCGCCTGGCGCCAGGAAACGCCGGTGATCCTGGCCGGCCTGGTGGTCGGCGTACGCCGCAAGGGCGAAAGCCAGATCTTCATGCAGCTCGAAGACGGCAAGGGCCGCGTGGAATGCAGCGCCTTCACCGATGGCCTGGCCGAGTTCGGCCACCTGATGACCAAGGACCGCATCCTGGTGGTCAAGGGCGGCCTGCGCGAAGACGAGTTCAACGGCGGCTATGCCCTGCGCATCCGCCAGGTCTGGGATTACGAAGACATCTGCGCCAACTACGCCACGCGGCTGTCGCTGCGGGTGGACCTGCGCCAGGACGGTGGGGTGTGGAACCGCGTCAACACCCTGCTCGACCGGCATCGCCCCGGCCGCACACCGCTGCGCCTGGACCTGCTGCTTGGCTCGGAACAGGGCCCGGTGGCCGGCATGCTCGATGTCGCCGGTGACATCGCCGTGCGCGTGGACAGCCACCTGGTCGACGCACTGCGCGCCGATCCTGCGGTCCGCACGGTGAAAGTGCGTTACAGCCCGCCCTGGGCGAACTGATTTTTTTCTGTTGCAACACAGGTATTTTGTTTTGATCAAGCGTTTTGCCGTGCTGCTGAGTGCAGCCGTCGCCATCACCGGCTGTTCCAGCCCCGCCCAGACCTTCGAGATCGACAACCCGGGCGCCACGCCGCTGACCCTGCGCATCGATGGCAATGAACTGCCGATCGCCGCGCACGCCTCGCGCCCGGTCAAGCTCAAGCCCGGTGAACATCATCTGCAGACCGAACAGCTCGGCGATGTGCGTTTCATCGTCTACGCCAGCGGCAGGGGTGGGTTGATCAACCCGACCTTGGCCGAGTACGTGATCGCCAACGAGATCTACGTCACCGGTGAAGACAAGCTGCAGCATTTCGGCAGCCTGAAGAACCAGATCGAGCTGGGCGGCGTGACGTTCGAAGGGCCGTACCAGACCACCCATGACCTGTTCATCGACCAGGCCTGGAGCTTCGGCGTCCGCGAGCCGTTCCCGGAGGTCCAGACCGTGGCCCATGTGGACGCCAGCGGCGGCCGGATCAACGCCAAGATCTTCACCGCCCCGGATTTCATCGCCTACGTCGAAGCAGGCATGGGCCAGCCCGGTGCCTACGCACGCCAGCAGCCCAAGGGCTACGTGGCCCCCGCCTACACGCTGGACGCGGCCCCGACCGCCCTGCCGCCGCTGGATCCGGCCTTCGAGGTCCATGCCGGCCCGTTGCGCGAGCTGTACACCCGCTACCTGCACGCCACCTCTGCCGATGCGCAGCTGCAGCTCCAGCAGGAGGCCTTCCAGGCGCAGATGGCGTTCACCGCAGCGACCGCCCGACTGGGCTCGGGCCTGCCCAAGGAGGCCAACGAGGGCTACAACACCTTCGTGAAGACCCGCAGCGCGCTGATGGGCAGCGCGGCGCTGGTCGTCCCCTGACCTGACTGGCGCCCCTGGCCCTGCTGCGCTACCGTCGGTTTCCAGACGTCGGCGTACGGGGCTTTTCGGCGCATTCGGCTACACTTTCCCTCTTTTCTTCACGACGGTTTCCGATGAATCCGAACTACCTCGACTTCGAGCAACCCATCGCTGATCTGGAGGCGAAGATCCAGGAACTGCGCAGCGCCAGCGCCGGACCTGCGGTCAATGTCGAGGCCGAGGTGCATGCCCTGCGGGACAAGCTGCGGGTGCGCACCGCGCAGATCTTCCGCAACCTGACCTCCTGGCAGGTGCTGCAGCTGGCCCGGCATCCGTCCCGCCCGTACACCGAGGACTACATCCGCATCATCTGCGATGAGTTCCAGGAACTGGCCGGCGACCGCGCGTTCGCCGACGACAAGGCGATCATCGGCGGCCTGGCCCGCATCGGTGGCCGCTCGGTGATGCTGATCGGCCATCAGAAGGGCCGCGACACCAAGGAAAAGATCAAGCGCAACTTCGGCATGCCCAAGCCGGAGGGCTACCGCAAGGCGCTGCGCCTGATGAAGATGGCCGAGCGTTTCGGCCTGCCGGTGCTGACCCTGATCGACACCGCCGGCGCCTGGCCGGGCATCGACGCCGAATCGCGCGGCCAGTCCGAAGCGATCGCACGCAACCTGATGGAAATGGCCGAACTGAAGGTGCCGGTGGTCTGCACCGTGATCGGTGAAGGCGGCTCGGGCGGCGCACTGGCCCTGGGCGTGGGCGACCGCACCGTGATGCTGGAGTACAGCGTGTACTCGACCATCAGCCCGGAAGGCTGCGCCTCGATCCTGTGGAAGGACCCGGCCAAGGCCAAGGACGCCGCCGAACAGCTCGGCCTGACCGCCCCGCGCCTGAAGGGTCTGGGCTTGGTGGACAAGGTGGTGCGTGAGCCGACCGGTGGCGCCCACCGCAACCCGAACCAGATGGCCAAACGCCTCAAGGCCGTGCTGCTCAACGAGCTGGACGTGCTGGAGAAGCTGCCGGTCGATGAGCTGCTGCAGAAGCGTTACGAGCGCCTGCGCAGCTACGGGACCTACGAAGTGGCCTGATCAGGCTGCAGTGCAGACGAAAAAGCCGGACGCGCAAGCGCCCGGCTTTTTTTCAGAACGGCTTGGCGATCACCAGCCAGACCACGCCGATGAACAGCACCAGCGGCAGTTCGTTGAACCAGCGCAGCGCGCGCGAGGACGGCAACGGCTTGCCGCGTACCGCGCCCTTCAACAGGCGCCCGGTCCACGAGTAATACACCAGCAGCAGCACCACCAGGCCGAGCTTGGCATGCAGCCAGCCCGCCGCACCGGGCGCGACCATGGTCGGGAAATCGGGAATCACGCGGTAGCCCAGCCACAGCACCACGCCCAGGAGCAGCGCGAGGCCGAACATCATGTGGCCGAACTTGTACAGGCGCAGGCCCATCAGCTGCAGCCGCTCGGTCACCGGCAGCTGGCCGGCCGTCTCGCTGAGGTTGACCAGGATCCGGGGCAGATAGAACACCGCCGCCATCCACGCCACCACGAACAACAGGTGGAAGGTCTTGACCCAGTAGTAGGACTGCATGTGCTTGCTCCGGCGGCTGGCATGGGGTGGCCGCCATTCTCGCATGCCCGGTAGAGCCACCCCATGGGGGGCTGACGCGACCCATCGCCACACCTCCACTACGCATCCGCGCGCGCCACGCCGTACGATAAGCGCCGCTTTCACCCACGTGCACATCTTCCATGGACAAAACCTACGACGCCGCCTACTTCCAGCGCTGGTACCAGCCTGACCAGACCGGTGGCGCCGCGCGCCTGGCGCGCAAGGTGGCGCTTGCGGTGGCCAGTGCCGAGTACTACCTGGAACGCCCGATCCGCAGCGTGCTGGACATCGGCTGTGGCGAAGGCGCCTGGCGCGCCCCGCTGCTCAAACTGCGCCCGCGCGTGCAGTACCTGGGCTTCGACAGCAGCGATTACGCCGTGCACCGCTACGGCCGCAGCCGCAACCTGCACCCGGCCAAGGTCGGCGATTTTGCCTGGCTGCGCCCGTGCGCGCCGGTGGATCTGCTGATCTGCTCGGACGTGATGCACTACGTGCCCAGCCGCGAGCTGCGCCCGGCGCTGGAAGGCTTTGCCGAACTGACCGCCGGCGTGGCCTTCCTGGAGGCATTCACCGCCGAGGATGACTTCGATGGCGACCACGAAGGCTTCCAGCCGCGCCCGGCGCGCTGGTACCGCAGCCAGCTCAAGCGGGTCGGCTTCACCGCCTTGGGCTCGCACTGCTGGCTGTCGCCCGCACTGGCAGGTCACGCGGCTGCACTGGAACGTGGCGCGCCCTGAGTCTCGATAACAATTGAGACAGCACCCGCATTAACGCGCCCGCGCGACGGGTGCGCTATGCTGCGCGGCAACATAAGACCATACATATTGGACGTCATGCTATATCAGCTGCATGAGTTGACCCGCAACCTGCTCGCCCCGTGGGTGCACCAGGCCCAGGCCAACGCGAAGTTCTTCGCCAATCAAGGTCATTGGTGGTCACAGATGCTCGGCGCGGATCGCCTGGCCGCTGTGAACGAGCTGTTCCACCGCATCGGCAAGGATTACGAGAAGCCCGAATGGGGCATCAATGAAATCGACGTCGAGGGCGAGCGCGTGCCGATCGTCGTCCACGAAGAGATCAGCAAGCCATTCTGCAAACTGCTGCGCTTCAAGCGCCACAGCAATGAAGCCGACCAGCTGCACACCATGCTCAACCAGCCGTTCGTGCTGGTGGTGGCGCCGTTGTCCGGCCACCACGCCACGCTGCTGCGCGATACCGTGCGCACCCTGCTGCGCGATCACCGCGTGTACGTGACCGACTGGGTCGATGCGCGGATGGTGCCGGGCAGCGAAGGCGAGTTCGGGCTGGATGACTACATCGCCTACGTGCAGGAATTCATCCGCCACCTCGGTGCGGAGAAGCTGCACGTGATCAGCGTCTGCCAGCCGACCGTGCCGGTGCTTGCCGCCGTCTCGCTGATGGCCAGCCGTGGCGAAACCACGCCGCGGTCGCTGGTGATGATGGGCGGACCGATCGATGCGCGCTGCAGCCCGACCGCGGTCAACAATCTGGCCACGCAGAACCCGATGTCCTGGTTCGAGAACAATGTCATCCACACCGTGCCGGCCACCTTCCACGGCGCCGGCCGCCGCGTGTACCCCGGCTTCCTGCAGCACGCCGGGTTCCTGTCGATGAACCCGAGCCGCCACTTCAGTTCGCACTGGGATTTCTATGCCGACCTGGTCAAGGGCGACATGGAAGATGCCGACGCGCACCGTCGTTTCTATGACGAGTACAACGCGGTGCTCGACATGCCGGCCAAGTACTACCTGGACACGATCCGCGTGGTCTTCCAGGAGTTCCTGCTGCCGCGCGGCGAGTGGTACGTGCAGGGTGAACGCGTGGATCCCAGCGCGATCACCGGCACCGCACTGCTGAGCATCGAAGGCGAGCTGGACGATATCGCCGGCCTCGGCCAGACCGAAGCGGCGCAGGACCTGTGCACCGGCATTCCGGCCGCGCATCGCGAGCATTTCATCGTCGAAGGCGCCGGCCACTACGGCATCTTCAGCGGCCGCCGCTGGCGCGAAACCGTCTATCCGAAGGTGCGTGATTTCTTCGCGGCCCATGCGCAGACTGTGGCCAGCAAGCCGAAGAAGGCCGCAAAGATCGCGAGCAACGTGACGCCGTTGCGCCGCAAGGCGGGCTGACAACCGTTTGGCGGGAGCCCCCGACCAGGGGGCTTACGCTGGGGAATGCCGGCCAGCGGCCGGCACTACCGGATCCTCGGGTTCCGACCTGTGGCCGAACGTTACAGCCGCACCAGCAGATGCTTGGCCATCATCCCGTGCAGGTGACCGATGCCGCGGGCCAGGTGCAGCGTCGCGAACAGCAGCAGCACGCCGATGATCGCCAGCAGCGGTGTGACCCAGATCGGCAGCATCTGGATGCCGTCGATGTGGATGCCCACGTAGTCACTGGAGAACAGCGCCGCCACGGGTGCCCAGATGAAGCCGATCGAGGTCGACAACAGCGTGGTGGCGATCGTGAAGTAGACGATGCCCAGCGGCAGCATCAGCACGAAGTACAGCAGGGTCAGCCAGGTCCGGCCATCGGTGAACATGTCACCGATGCGCTGCAGCCAGCTGCGGCTGCGGTCGGAATACGTCGGCCGGCGTGGCATGCGCTCGCCCAGCAGGGCCTCCACCAGTCGTCCTTCCAGCAGCGACAGACCGCGCACCGAACCGAAGAACAGCACCGCCACTGGAATGCCGATGATCAACACCATCAGGCCCAGCGACAGCGACAGGCCGGTGACCACCCAGGTAAAGAAAAAGATACCGGTGGCCAGCGAGAGCAGCATGTAGAACAGCGCGCCATAGGTGCGTGCCTCCAGCGCCACGCCGAAGAAGCTCGCCAGCGCCGAGCGGGGCTTGGGCGGGGCCGGCGGTGGTACCGGGTCCGCGCCAGCGCTGACCGCCGCCGCACGTCGCAGCGGCGCCGCACCCGCGCTCGGCGTGCGCAGCGCGCGGTTCACGGTGATTTCCGTTTCGCGGTAGATCTCGGCCACTTCTTCCGGCGCACCATAGCTGCCGGCCACATCGGCGATCACCTCGGCCTCGCTGCGGCCCGGCTGGGCGGCCAGCTCGGAGCGCAGATACTCCTCGGCGTCGTACAGGGCGTCCTGCACCATCGCCGGATCGGCGTCGTGCAGCGCCGCGCGCAGCTGTGCCAGATACGCGGGAATGGTGGTCGGCAAGGCCCGACCGGCCACGGATTCGATGTTCATGCGGTTACCCCTTCCAGGACGGAATCGACGGAATCACGGGTGGCGCGCCACGCGGCGGTCCATTGCCTGAGCACCTCGTGCCCCGTGTCATTGATGCGGTAATAGCGGCGCGGTGGCCCGGCCACCGACGGCTCGACATGGCTTTCCAGCAACCCGGCCCCTTCCAGGTTGCGCAGCACCGGGTACAGCGCGCTCTGCTTGCCACTCAGCACGCCTTCCCCTACCCGCTCCAGCTCCTTGGCGATCAGGTAGCCATACAGCGGCTCACCGGCCTTGGCCAACACTGCCAGCAAGGCCAGGGATACCGTGCCGGAGCTGAGCTCTTTCTGGAACTTCTTGAGGTGGACTTCGTGGTCGCTCATGGCGGTCTCCGCTAGCGTGGAGTCCACACTAGTCCTAACTTCGCTATAGCGGATGTGTCGTTAGTCACCGTGCCGGTTGGGATGCCCGACGATCCGAAGGCCCCGGTGCGAGGCGATCTGTCAGAATCGCTCTCCCCATGGAACGCACATGACGTCATGAAGACCCGCACTGCCGTCCTCTCGCTTGCCCTGTTGGCCGCTGCCGCAGGCCCCGCCCACGCCATGAAGGGATGCAACTTCGTCGATGGCTCGCATGAGTCGATCAGCGTCGCGCTGCTGGCCTTGGACGCGCGCCAGCGCGGCGATAGCCGGGAGAGCGTGCTGGCCCGTGCGGAGCCGATCAAGACGGACCCGTCATGGCACGCCGCGATGGCGCGCGAAACGGTCGACGAGGTCTTCAGCGACCTGCCCCCTGTGGATGCGGCGGTATACACGGTCTACCGCGCGATGATCTGCTATCGCGCCTCGACGCGCCCGGCCGAAGACGTGGTGGTGGATTACGTCGCGATCCACCCCGCGCTGGCTGCCTGTGAAGCCCAACCGGGTCCGCGGCAGCGGGGTCAGTGCGCCGGCAAAGCCTTGGACGATTACTTCGCCGCTCACGCGGAGTGACGAGGTAACCCGCACCGTGACATGACACGCAGTACGCCGCTCGCGCATTATCGGGACGCCACCATCTTCGGGGACACCATGCAGAATCATCGCTTCGCCGTGCTTACCCTCGCCCTGGCCTGCCTGCTGCCCAGCCTTGCCAGCGCGGCCACGCCTTACCGCAGCGCGCAGCAGATCCTGGACGCGTCACCGGACAGCGACTGGCGCACGCCCGACCCGGCCAACCTGCTGTACATGAATCTGCCCGGCGGCCGGGTCATCATCGAGTTGGCCCCGGCGTTCGCGCCGCAGCACGTGGGCAACATCCAGACATTGGCCCACGAGCACTTCTGGGATGGCGAGAGCATCTACCGCGCGCAGGACAACTTCGTGGTGCAGTTCGGCGATGCCGATGCGGATGACGCGGCCAAGGCAAAAGCCCTTGGCAGTGCCAAGCGCAAACTGCCTGCCGAATTCCAGCGCGACAGCAAGGGGCTCAAGGTCAGCCTGCTGCCCGACCGTGACGGCTGGGCCGACCAGACCGGTTTCGTCGACGGCTTCCCGGTGGGCCAGGATCGCAAGGACGGCAAGACCTGGCTGGCGCATTGCTACGGTGCACTGGGCGCCGGCCGCAACAACGAGGAAGACAGCAGCATCGGCGCCGAGCTGTACGTCGTGACCGGGCAGTCCCCGCGTCAGCTGGACCGCAACATCACGGTGGTCGGCCGCGTGCTGCAGGGCATGGAGCTGCTCAGCGCGCTGCCGCGTGGACCGGCACCGATGGGCTTCTACGCCGATCCGGCGCAGCGCACGGCGATCCAGTCGATCCAGCGTGCCAGCGATGTACCGGCTGCGGAGCGACCCAGGCTGCAGGTGCTGCGCACCGACTCCAGGACCTTTGCCGATGCGACCGAAGCGCGCCGCAACCGCGTCGATGACTTCTACAAGCGCCCGGCCGGCCACATCGACCTGTGCAACATCCCGGTGCCGGTGCGCTGAGGATGCGATAACCGACGCGTCAGCGTCCGGATGCCTCGGTAGAGCCACCCCATGGGTGGCTGCAGGCGGACCCGACGGCCTATCGCTGCGACACCGCCACGCTGCCAAGAATCAACACGCCCGCCACGACCATCGCCCCGGTCACCGGTTCACCCAGGAACACCCACGCGAACAGCGCGCCGAACATCGGTACCAGGTAGGTCACGGTCGAGGCACGGGCCGGGCCAATGCGGGCGATCAGGCGATAGAACATCAGGAACGCCAGGCCGGTGCAGACCACGCCCAGCGCGATCGCGCAGGCCCAGGAGAGCATCGGGATCGGGGCGGTCGGCCAATGGGTCAGCGCCATCGGCAGCAGCAGGATGGCCGCGCAGCCGAGCGTGGCACCGGCCGACGCCGCCGGTGGCAGACCGGTCATGTGGCGCTTCACCAGATTGACGCCCAGGCCATACAACAGCGCGGCCAGGGCACCGGCCATCACCGCCGCACCGATGCTCAGACCGGACACTTTGGCCGTGGCCAGCACCACCACGCCGGCGAAGCCGACCAGCAGGGCGATCGCGCGGCGCATGCCGATCTTTTCGCCGAAGAAGAGGAACGCGATCAGCGCGGCGAACAGCACGGTCATCGCATTGCAGATCGCACCGATCGCGGCCGGGGCGCGTTGCGCGGCCCAGGCGAACAGTACGAACGGGATGGCCGAGTTGATCAGGCCGATCGGTGCCAGCCACAACCAGCGTCGCGCCGGGAACTGCGCGCGCGCCTGCCACAGGAACGGCAACAGCACGAGCGCGCCGAGCAGCAGCCGTACCTCCACCAGTGCGTACGGTCCGAAGGCAGGCACGGCCATCCGCATGAACAGGAACGAGCACCCCCAGATCGCGCCGAGCACGGTCAGTTCCAGCGGCGTGCGCCAATCGCGCTCCACCGTACCGGCGGCCAGCGGTGCCCCGCTCATGACCAGCCCCCGAAACAAGGCAGGCGCGCGGAACAGGCGATAAGGGACGGCAACATGCGCGTGAATCCGGGGAGGAAGGGCGACAGCATCCGCCTGCCGCTGCGTGCCCACAAGCGCGTAGTATCCGTGCAAGCCACAAATATGATTTGGGTCTCGACCATGATTCTCCGCCCGGCTTTGCTGCCTGCGCTGGGGGTGTTCGCCGTTGCCGCACGCCACCAGAACTTCGCCCACGCCGCCCAGGAGCTGCACCTCACCGCCAGTGCGGTCAGCCACCATGTGCGACGGCTGGAAGAGCTGCTCGGGACCGTGCTGTTCCAGCGCCACGCGCGCGGTGTGCGCCTGACCGCCGAAGGCCGCCAGCTGGCCGATGCCGCAGCGGCGGCACTGAGCGATCTCAATGCGGTGGCCGGCAATCTGCATCCGCAGGCGGACATCGTGCCGCTGCGGGTCACCACCATCCGCTCGCTGTCGTACTGCTGGCTGATCCCGCGGTTGCCGCGCTTCGCCCAACAGCATCCGCGCATGCGCATTGAACTGCAGACCAGCACCGAGCTGGTCCGCTTCGACGAGACGGGGCCGGAACTGGGCATCCGTTACGGTCTTGGCCAGTGGCCGGGCATGACCGCCCATCACCTGATGGACGACGAACTCTGCCCGGTCGCCTCACCGGCACTGCCGGGGGTATCGGCCTTGCGCGACCCGGCGCAGATCGCCGCGCTGCCGCTGCTCAGCGACATGTCACCGCAGGGCTGGCGCGACTGGTTCCGGGCGGCGGGTGTGCGCGGACTGGACCTGCCTTCGCTGCACACCTTCAGCGACAGCACCGATGCGATGCGCGCCGCGGTGTACGGCATCGGCGCAGTGCTGGCGCGCAAGCACATCGCCCAGCCCTACCTGCAGCGCTATGAGCTGGTGCGCCTGCCCGGTCCCGCACTCAAGGCGCGCTACGCCTACTACGTGGTCCACGCCGAACACCGGCCGCTCAGCCCGACCGCGCAGGCGTTCATGGACTGGCTCAAGCGCGAAGCACTGGATGAGCGCACCCCGCTGCCGGCCCTGCCCGATGAACTGCTGGGCCTGCCGCCTGCGGACCGCGCGCACGACTGAACCGGACGCCACGATCCAGCACGCATCCTCACCCGATCTTTTCCGCACGCTGGCTAGGCTGGAGTCCCTTTCCCCGAGGACCCGCCCATGGCCCTGTTGCGACTGCGAATCACCGGCACCGAAGACGATGCACGTGCCATCACCGACCTGCTGCAGAGCATCGAGGGGATCGAACACGTCGAGGAAACCGACGACCTGATGCCGCACATGGACGACGACGATTCCAGCTCGGCCGGCCTGTCCGATGACATCGGCCCGGGCACCCACGAACTGGAAGTGGAAGTGGGCAATGCACTCGGCGCCCAGCGCGTGCGTGATGCCGTGCAGGAACTGGCGCTGGAACTGGATGTGTTCGTGGAATACGAGCAGGACGAAGGCTGAGTCAACCGTCGTGCCGCGCTTTCAGGCGCGGCACGATCGCTCCATCAGCGTGCGGCCGTCGCGGCCTTGCGCCGCTTGCGACGGCGCCACAGCGCCAGGCCCACGGCTCCGAGTGCCCAGACCACCACGCCCACCGGCAGCAGCGCGGCGACCGCGCGGATCACGAAGGCGATACTGGTGGTGAAGATCGATCCGAACTCACTGAATGCCTTGCCGATTTCACTGCGGCTGCGCTGCCCGGCCGGCCCTTCGAAGTGCATCGTGACCAGTTGGGTGTCGATCCGCCGGCGTTGCTGTGCCGCGTCCTTGTTGGCCTGCTCCAGGCCGGCCTCGATCTCCGCCATGCGCTGCGAGACCGCCAGCAGATCGGCGACCTTCATGTCGCTGCGCTGCTGATAGGCCTGAAGCTGTGCATGTTCTTTCTGCAGCCGTGTCTGGGTCAGCGCGGTATCGGCCACCTGCTGGGCAAGATCTTCGGCATGGGTGTTGCGCGAAGCCACATCGCCGCCTTCACCGGCCAGCGCGATGATCGGTTCCACGCCCTTGGGGGCGATGCGCACGCGGATCGAGCCGGAACGGCTTTCACCGCCTTCCTCGCCTACCTGCAGCACGGCACAATCCCCGAACCGGTTGCTCTGGCAGGCCTCGGACACGGCCTTCACCCGCTCACTGATGCGCTTTGCATCGAGTTGGATGCGCAGGTCATGCTCATAGGCCAGGAACGCACCTTCCGGTGAGGCCACGGCCCCGGCGGCCGTATCGGCCGCGTAGTCCTCGCCGCTGCGGCCACAGGCCACCAGGCCCAACAACAGCATCCCTGCCAGCCCGGCGCGGGCCCGTCCTTTCCACTCGGTCACAGTGCAGCTCCATCAAAAGCGGTGATCTTCACGCCGCCCAGGTCCACCCCGGGCAGGCATCGTACGTTGACCGCCACCATGCGCTGGCCGCTGCGCGGGTCGTCGCCCTCGCTGAACGGGGCAATGCCGCAGTCGCGACAATAGTGGTGATCCAGGTGGTGCTTGTTGAACTGGTAGGTCGCCACCGCTGCCGGATCGGTGGTCAGGTGCAACGCTGCGCGCGGGCCGAACCACAACAGGCCACCGCGACGGCGGCACAACGAGCAGTTGCAATCAACCACGTCGTCGATCGGCGCATCGGTCTCGATCATGAATGCGATGTTTCCGCAATGACAGCTGCCTTCGTACTGCATGACACGCCTCCTGCTGGAAAGGGGCCCATGGTAATCCAATGGCACGGGGACAAAGGCGGCCATCGGCCCTATGCTCGGGGATTGTCCCCAGTACAGGAACACCGATGCGCCAGCATCTGCTTGCCCTCGCCCTGATCGCCGCCCTTGGTGGCTGCCAGCAGGCCGACTCCCCCACGCCCACCACCGGCACCGAAGCGGCCACCCCGGCCGGTGACGCTGCGGTCGATACGGCTTTCGCCGACCTGTCCAAGCGCGCCCTGGACACCTGGATGCAGCTGTCCCCGATCAGCGCCACCCAGATCGGCGACCACCGCTACGACAGCGAGATCGACGACCTGAGCGCGGCCGGCCAGCAGAAGGTGCTGACCGCATACAAGGCACTGCTGGGCGATCTGGACAAGATCGACGTCAGCAAGCTCTCGCGCGAGAACCAGGTGGACGCGGCGATCCTGCGCAACCAGCTGCAGTCCGAAGTCTGGACCGCGGAAGTGCTGCAGTCGCCCAAGTGGGACCCGCAGATGTACAACGGCATGGCCGGCAGCGCGCTCTACGGCCTGATGGCGCGTGAGTTCGCCCCGCTCCCCGACCGCCTGAAGTCGGCCACCGCGCGCATGGAGAAGCTGCCGCAGATCTTCGCCCAGGCGCGCGAGAACCTGGACCCGGCCCGCGTGCCGAAGATCCACGCCGAAACCGTGGCCAAGCAGAACCGCGGCATCCTGAGCATCGTCGATACCTTCATCACCCCGCACATCGGTGAGCTGCCGGCCGAAGACCAGAAGCGCCTGCAGGCCGCGATCGAGGGCCTGAAGAAGGCTGTCGACGAACAGCAGACCTGGCTGGACAAGACCCTGGTGCCGAACGCCAAGGGGGACTTCCGCATCGGTGCGGAGCTGTACGACCAGAAGCTGAAGTTCGCGCTGAACTCCTCGCTCTCGCGCGCTGAGATCGGCGAGCGCGCGCGTGCCGAACTCAAGCGCGTGCGCCAGGACATGTATGGCATCGCGCAGACCGTGCTCAAGGACAAGCCCGGCGCCCCGGCGCTGCCGGCCAACCCGAGCGACGAGCAGCAGCAGGCCGCGATCGAAGCCGCGCTGGAGCTGGCCTATGCCGACAAGCCGGCACGCGACAAGGTCGTTGAAGACGCCAAGGCCGCGCTGGAGCAGTCCACCGAATTCGTGCGCAAGCATGACCTGATGACCCTGCCCGATTCGCCGGTCGACATCATCCTGATGCCGGAATTCCAGCGTGGCGTCGCCGTGGCCTACTGCGATTCGCCGGGCCCGCTCGACAAGAACCTGAAGACCTTCTATGCGGTCTCGCCGATCCCGGACGACTGGACCGACAAGCAGGTTGATTCGTTCCTGCGCGAATACAACAGCCGCATGATCCACCTGCTGAGCATTCACGAAGGCACCCCGGGCCATTACCTGGAAGGCTGGCACTCGGGCAAGTTCCCGTCCACGCTGCGCGCGGTCCTGCGGTCGGGCCTGTTCGCCGAAGGCTGGGCGGTCTACACCGAGCGGATGATGCAGGAACAGGGTTACCTGGACAACGATCCGCTGTTCCACCTGGTGCAGCTGAAGTTCTACCTGCGCACCATCTCCAACGCGATCCTGGATCAGGGCGTGCACGTGGACAACTGGACGCGTGAGCAGGCGATGCACCTGATGACCCACGACGCCTTCCAGCAGGAAAGCGAAGCGTCGGGCAAGTGGGTGCGTGCGCAGCTGACCTCCGCGCAGCTGCCGACTTACTTCGTCGGCGCGCAGGAACACTTCGATACCCGCAAGGCCGTGCAGGACAAGCAGGGCGCGAAGTTCAACCTGAAGGCGTACCACGACCAGATGCTGTCCTACGGCGCCCCGCCGGTGCGCTTCGCGCGCCAGCTGATGCTGGATCAGCCGATCGAGTAAGGACTGCCTGGTTCCTCGTCAGACAGGCAAACGGCCCGGGGTGACCCGGGCCGTTCTCTTTTCTGCGTGGTGGGCATGACGCGACTTACGCGTCGGCAGCCACGAAGCCGCCGGTCTGCCGCGCCCACAGCCGCGCATACAACCCGCCGGCCGCGATCAGCTCGGCGTGCGTGCCGGTCTCCACGATGCGGCCCTGATCCATCACCACCAGCCGGTCCATGCGCGCGATGGTGGACAGGCGGTGCGCGATCGCGATCACCGTCTTGCCCGCCATCAGCTCGTCGAGGTTGTCCTGGATGGCCGCTTCCACTTCCGAGTCCAGCGCGGAGGTGGCTTCATCCAGTACCAGGATCGGCGCGTCCTTGAGCAGCACCCGCGCGATCGCGATGCGCTGGCGCTGGCCACCGGACAGCTTGACCCCGCGCTCGCCGACGTGCGCGTCGTAACCCCGGCGCCCTTCCCCATCAACCAGCGTATCGATGAAGGCCGAAGCGCGCGCCTTGGCGACCGCCGCGTGCAGCTGCGCCTCGGTCGCATCAGGACGCCCGTACAGCAGGTTGTCGCGGATCGAGCGGTGCAGCAGCGAGGTGTCCTGGGTGACCACGCCGATCTGTCGGCGCAGGCTTTCCTGGGTGACCCCCGCGATGTCCTGCCCGTCAATGCGGATCTGCCCGCTCTCCAGGTCGTACAGGCGCAGCAGCACGTTGACCAGGGTCGACTTACCCGCGCCGGAGGGCCCGACCAGGCCGATCTTCTCGCCAGGCTTCACGTCCAGGTCGAGCCCGGCGATCACGCCACCGGCCTTGCCGTAATGGAAGTGGATGTGATCGAAACGCACCCCGCCCTGCTCAACCTGCAGCGGCGCCGCCTCGGCGCGGTCCTGCACGGTCAACGGCTGGGAGATGGTGGTGATGCCATCCTGCACCGTGCCGATGTCTTCGAAGATGCCGTTGATGGTCCACATGATCCAGCCGGACATGTTGTGGATGCGGATCACCAGGCCGGTGGCCAGGGTGATCGCACCGACGGTGATGTGCCCGCCGCTCCACAGCCACAGCGCCAGCGCGCACGTGCCGACGATCAGGAACCCGTTGACGGTGGCCAGGCTCATTTCCAGCCCGGTGGTGACCCGCGTCTGGCCGCGGTGCTTGGTCGCCAGCTCCTGGATCGCCTCGGCCACGTAGGCCTGCTCGCGCCCGCCGTGGGCGAACAGCTTGAGCGTGGGGATGTTGGTGTAGCCGTCCACGATCCGGCCCATCGCCTTGGAACGCGCTTCCGATGCGATCCAGGCGCGCTCCTTCGCGCGCGGCACGAAGTACCACATGATCACCGCATACGCGGCCATCCACAGCCCCAGCGGGATCATCAGGCGCCAGTCGGCCTGCGCGAACAGATACAGCGCGGTGCCGGTGTAGACCAGGATGTACCACAGCGAATCGACCATCTGCACGGCCGATTCGCGCAGCGACGTACCGGTCTGCATGACCCGGTTGGCCATGCTGCCGGCGAAATCGTTCTGGAAGAAGCTCAGGCTCTGCCGCACCACGTAGTTGTGCATCAGCCAGCGCGAGCGGTTGCTCAGCCCCGGCACGATCGCCTGGTTGACCAGCAGGCTGTGCAGCGAGACCAGCAGCGGCCGCGCGATCAGGGTGATGCCGGCCATCCACAACAGCGTGTCGGCATGGCGGGCAAAGAAATCGCTGCCGGGCTGTTCGGCGACCATGTCCACGATGCGGCCGAGGAAGTCGAACATGGCCACTTCGACCAACGCCAGCAGCAGCCCGGCGACCAGGGTGGCCAGCAGCACCGGCCAGACCGGCCGCAGGTAGTACACATAGAACGCTGCGACCTTGCGGGGCGGCATGCGGCCATCAACCGGTGGGAACACCGGGATCAACGACTCGAACCAGCGGAACATCGCAGCATCCAGAAACAAAGCAGACCACGATTATCCCACCGCAGCCTGCGTTTGTTTTTGCATTTCCGTCACGGCCTGACGGCAATCACTCAATCAGCCTGTGCAGGCGCGATGGGCAGCAGTAGCAGGTCCTGGAAATCAAAACTGAAATCGGTCAGCGAGGACGCCGCCTGCATGCGCACCTCGCGGACCTTGCCGTCCGGATCGAGACTGAAGTTCACGAAGGCATCGGCGTTGAGCGAGCGGTCGTCCCAGCGCACCAGGAAGGTATCGTGCTGCCAATGCTCCAGCGTGCCGATCAACTGCGCGGTCCTGCCGAAGCGCAGGCGCAGCTTGCCGCCCTGCTGCTCAACGAATACATCGCCGTACCATGCGTCGCGGTAGCCCCCTGCGTAGCGCGCCAGCGGCAGCGACGGCTTGGATCTCGCATCACGTGCGGCCTGGTGCCTGGCCCAGCCCTCGTCCGCCTTTTCCTGCGATTTGGCCACGGCGGCCGCATAGGCGGCGACCCAGTCGGTGGCCGGTGCCTGCAGATAGGCATCCAGCGCTTCCATCGTGATGGCGTTGAAGGCCGCGCCCACTTCCTGGTTGGTCAACACCACGATGCCCAGCTTCTGCGCCGGCACCAGGGTCACGCGCGAGACCATGCCCGGCCAGCCGCCGGTATGCCAGACCAGTTTCTGGCCACGGTAATCGCTCAGGCTCCAGCCCTCGCCATAGCCGGCGAAGTTCGGCCGTGCAGCCGCCAGCTGCGGCACGCTCGGCTCGGGCACCACCTGCGGCGTGATCATCTGCCACATCGCCTGCTGGGTCTTGGCGGTGAACAGCGGCTGCCCGTTCTCCAGCGTGCCCTGGGCCAGCTGCACGTTCATCCAGCGCGCCATGTCGTGCACGCTGGAATAGATGCCGCCGGCGCCGGCATTGTTGGACCAGGTCAGCGGCGCGACGGTGCGCAGCTGGCTGAAATCGTACTTGGCGTGACCGACCGCGGCGTTGTCGCCGGGCTGCAGATGATCGGCGTTGTAGCGGGTGCCCTGCATGCCCACCGGGGTGAAGATGTGCTGCTGCAGGAAGTCCGCATAGGTCTGCCCGGACACCTGTTCGATCACCTGCTGGGCGACCGCGTAGAGAATGTTGTCGTAGGCATAGCGATCACGGAAGCCGGCCTTCAACGGCACCTTGCCCAGCCGCTGCACCACTTCTTTGTTGCTGTAGGAGGTGGTCGGCCAGAACAGCAGGTCGCCCGCGCCCAGGCTCAGGCCACTGCGGTGCGACAGCAGGTCGCGGATGCGCATTTCCCCGGTCACGTACGGATCGGACATGCGGAAGCCGGGCAGATGATCGATCACGCGATCGTCCATCTTCAGCTTGCCCTGCTCGGCCAGCAGATTCAGCGAGGTGGCAGTGAATGCCTTGGTGTTGGACGCGATCGCAAACAGCGTATCGGCCTGGACCGGATCCGGCTTGCCCAGCTCGCGCACCCCGTAGCCGCGCTCCATCACCACCTTGCCATCCTTGACCACCGCCACGGCGATGCCGGGGATGTCGAACTCGCTGCGGGCGCGTTCGATGGTGGCGTCCAGCCGCTGCAGTTCGGCCGGCACGGCGGCCGATGCCAAGGGTGCGCATGCGAGCAGCACGGCGCCTCCGATCCAGGATGTATTCAAGCAGTGTCTCCGGTTGCGTGTGGCGGGGGCGTCGAGGATGCCGATGCCCCGGTTTCGCACGATGGTAACGCGGCCCGGATCAGGCTCGCCTGTGCCAGAAGGAGGCCCGCCATGACCGCGCCCGCCGAGACCATCGCCACCGTCATTCCCTGCCTGCGCTACCGCAATGCGCACGCCGCCATTGCCTGGCTGCAGCGCGCGTTCGGCTTCGAGAAACAGGCGGTCTACGCCGATGGCGATACCGTTCACCACGCCCAGCTGGTCTACGGCCACGGCATGATCATGCTCGGCTCGGTCGACAACGGCAGTGAGTGGGGCCGCTACAGCGTTCACCCGGACGAGGTCGGCGGTCGCCAGACCCAGAGCGCCTGCGTGATCGTCGCCGATCCGGATGCGCATCATGCGCGCGCCGTCGCCGCGGGCGCGCAGATCGTCATGGACATCGCCGACCAGCCCTATGGCGGCCGCGGCTATGCCTGCCGTGATCTGGAAGGTTACCTGTGGTGGTTCGGCAGCTACGACCCGTGGGTCGACCACGCGGACGACGCGTGAGCGCTGCGGCCGGCTCCATCCGCACGGGCATCGGCGGCTGGGTCTTCCCGGCATGGCGCGGCGGCACGTTCTATCCGCCCGGCCTGCCGCAGCGCGAAGAGCTGGCCTACGCCAGCCAACACCTGGGCTGCATCGAGATCAACAGCACGTTCTACCGTGCGCAGACGCCGGCCATCTATGCGCAGTGGCGCGAACAGACGCCCGCGGGCTTCCGCTTCTCGGCCAAGGCGCCGCGCACGATTACCCAGACCCACGACCTGACCACCGTCGGCGAACGTGCCGAACGCTTCATCACCGGCATCAGTGCGCTGGAGGACCGGCTGGGTCCGTTGATCTGGCAGTTCGGCGACAGCCACCCCGCCGGTGCGGCCGAATTCGACCGGTTCCTGGGCATGCTGCCGCGCAAGGTCGACGGCCATCGCCTGCAGCATGCATTGGAGGTGCGCAACCCCGCGGCATGGACGCCGGCGCTGCTGACTGCCGCCCGTGCGCACGGTGCCGCGCTGGTGTTCAGTAGTTCGGATGAGTACCCCAGCTTCGCCGACCCCACCACCGACTTCATCTATGCGCGGTTGATGCACTCACGCGCGAACCTGCATGCTGGTTACTCGGCACGGGCGATCCAGCAGTGGTCGCTGCGCGCTGCGCGGTGGGCCCTCGGCGAAGACAACCCGGACCTGCCCCACCTCGCTGCCGAGGCTCCCGCAGGGCCATCGCGCGAGGTCTATCTGCTGTTCATCGGTGCGGCCAAACAGCGCAATCCCGGCGCGGCAATGGCCCTGCGCGACCAACTGCTGCAGCTCGGCGACGGGTAAGTCCTCAGCCGCGCCGGCGCCGGGCGGCCAGCGCACCGTCCAGCCACCACAGCAGCGCACCGCCCACCACGAACACCACGGCTACGCCCAGCACGTTGCGCAGGACCAGCGCCGTGCCCAGCGCGCCCAGATCCAGAAACGGGTACGGGTACTGACCGCTGAGGCGGCCGACCAGCAGTGCCCAACCCAGGTAGACCGTCGGGAACGCCAGCGTAGCGATCAGCCCCCGCCAGTGGAGACCGCCATGCAATCCCATCAGCCAGCCAGCCAGATACGTCACCGGTACAACGTAATGCAGCCCGGTATCGGCCCACCACTGCGCGCCCTGCGGATCCCACAACGGGGCTAGAAGCGTCACGTAGATCAGCCCGGTGATGCCGATGAACAACGCCACCGCCGCGCGCGGTACCGGACCGGCCAGCCCTGTCCGGCGGCCGCAGGCCAGCGCAAGGCAGACCACCGCCACCCCGATGTTGCTGAGGATGGTGAAGTAGCCCAGATAGCGCAGCGTCGCGTCCGCCACCGCCAGGCCCGGCGTGCGCAGCAGCAGGGCGTACTGCAGCAGCAGGGACACTACCGCGACCGCGGCGGTCAGACCGGCCCAGCCGCGCAACGCCGGTGACAGGACGGGGGCAAGCGTATCGATGTGATGGCGTGTCATCAGCGCAGAATGCCACGGCCCTGCAGAGGATCGCGTGGAGGGCATCGCTACGGGCGCGGCTTGCCGCACAATATGCAGATGCCGATGACCGATACCCGCAGGGCCCTGCTGCAAATCCATTTCTGTGTGCTGCTGTGGGGCGTCACTGCCATCCTCGGCAAGCTGATCACCCTGCCCGCCCTGCCGCTGGTGTGGTGGCGCATGCTGCTGGTCGTGGCAATGCTGGCGCTGGTCCCGCGCGTGTGGCGTGGGCTGCGCCAACTGTCGCCGCGTCTGGTCGCCGGCTACTGCGGTGTGGGCGCCCTGGTCGCGCTGCACTGGCTGACCTTCTATGGCGCAGTGAAGCTCGCCAATGCCTCGGTGGCCGCCACCTGCATCGCGCTGGCGCCGGTGTTCACCGCGGTGATCGAACCGTGGGTGGCCAAGCGCCCGTTCCAGTTCCGCGAACTGGCCTTCGGCATTCTGGTCTTGCCGGGCGTGGCACTGGTCGTGGGTGGCGTGCCCGATGGCATGCGCCTGGGCGTGCTGATCGGCGCGCTGTCGGCGCTGCTGGTGGCGATCTTCGGCTCACTCAACAAGCGCCTGGTCAGCCACGCCGACCCACTGACGGTGACCGCGCTGGAGCTGGGTGCAGGCACCCTCACCCTGACCCTGCTGGCACCGGTGCTGCCGTTCCTGCTGCCGGCCCTGGCCAGCGACCTGTGGGTGATCCCGGACCTGCACGATGGCTTGTTGCTGCTGGCCCTGGCGGGGCTGTGCACGCTGCTCCCGTTCGCGCTGGCGCTGGTGGCGCTGCGCCACATCAGCGCCTACACCTCGCAGCTGGTCACCAACCTGGAGCCGGTCTACGCGATCCTGCTGGCGATGGTGCTGCTCAGCGAGCAGCGCGAACTGACCCCGCTGTTCTATGCGGGTGTGGCGATCATCGTTGGCGCGGTGTTCCTGCACCCGCTGCTCAACCGCCGCAGGAAGGTCCAGCATCCGGAACTGATGGCGACCTCCGAAGCGCGCAACATCGCCGATTGAGCGGGCCGACACGGTCCACACAGCTCAGTCGGCGCGGATCACCCGATTGCGGCCGTCGCCCTTGGCCCGGTACAGCGCCGCATCGGCGCGGGCCAGGGTCTGCTCGATCGCATCGCCGTGGCGGTGCGCGGCCACCCCGATGCTGATCGTCAGCGGCAGGCCCAAGGGCAGATCCGTCACCGCCATGCGCAGGAAATCGCACTGCAGTTCGGCCGTGGCCAGCGGCGTGTCCGGCATCAGCACCACGAACTCCTCGCCGCCATAACGCGCGGCCAGACCGTGCCCGGCGAAATGGGCGCGCAGCAGCCGGGCCAGTTCGGACAGCACATGGTCACCGGTGGCGTGCCCGTACAGATCGTTGACGGTCTTGAAGTGATCGATGTCCAGCAACGCCACGGCGGTCGAACGCGGTTGGCCATCGGCATCGCGTACCGCCGCTTCCAGCGCCGCACTCATCGCGCGGCGGTTGGGCAGGCCGGTCAGCGGATCGGTCCGGCTCTGTTCGGCCAGGTCCGCGTTCTGCTGCTCCAGCAGTTCGTTGTATTCGGCCAGCCGCTGTTCGTACCAGGCACGGTCGGTCATGTGCTGCTGGATTTCATGCGCATACCGGCGCAGTTCCATCACCAGCGAGACCTGCCGGGACAGCGCGGTGAGCGCCAGCAGCTGGCTGCTGTCCAGATGACCCGGGGCCGCATCGAAGACGCACAGCGTGCCCAGCGGCAGCCCGTCGACACTGAGCAGCGGCGCGCCGGCGTAGAAGCGCACGTGCGGGTCGTCCACCACCACCGGGTTGTCCGAGAAACGTGGATCGCTGCGCGCGTCCTCGACCACCATGACCTGGTCCGGGGTCAGGATGGCGTGGGCACAGAAGGAGATGTCGCGATGGGTCTCACAGGCGTCCAGCTGCTGGCGCGCCTTGAACCACTGGCGGTCCTGGTCGACCAGGGTCACTGCCCCCATCCGGGTACCGCACAGGGCGGTGGCGATCGTCACCAGGTCGTCGAACGAGCGTTCCTGGGGGGTATCGAGAATCTGGTAGCGCTGCAGCGCCAACAGGCGCTGCGCTTCATTGTCCGGCTTGGAAGGCTTGATCATCGCGGCGGGCATCGACAGTACCCGCGCAGTCTATCCCGAGCGCGGCGTTACCAGTCCAGCTGCTTGGGCAGCAGACCCTTCAGCTCGGCGTCGGTCAGGTTGCGCCATTGACCGGGCTTGAGCGCACCCAGCTTGATGTTGTCGATGCGCACCCGGCGCAGCTGGGTGACGCGGAAACCGAACGCGGCGGCCATCAGCCGGATCTGCCGGTTCAGACCCTGCTGCAGGGTGATCCGGAAGCCGAACTTGGCCAGCTTGCTGGTCCGGCACGGCAGCGTGACTTCGTCGCGGATGCGCACACCGCGCGCCATGCCCCGCAGGAACTCATCGGTGACCGCCTTGTTCACCGCCACCATGTACTCCTTCTGGTGGCCATTCTCGGCACGCAGGATCTGGTTGACGATGTTGCCGTTGCTGGTCAGCAGGATCAGGCCTTCGGAATCCTTGTCCAGGCGCCCGATCGGGAAAATGCGCTGTTCGTGGCCGACGAACTCCACGATGTTGCCCTTGACCGAGCTTTCGGTGGTGCAGGTGATGCCCACCGGCTTGTTCAGCGCGATATAGACGTGTTTGCGGCCGCCGGCCTTCTTCGCCTCGCGGGCGCGCAGCGGCTGGCCATCGACCAGTACCACGTCCTGCTCGCCAACCACCGCGCCGGTACCGGCGGGATGCCCATTGACGGTGACGCGGCGCTCGCCGATCAGGCGGTCGGCTTCGCGCCGGGAACAGAAGCCGGTATCGGCGATGTGCTTGTTGAGTCGGATTGTCATGCGCCCATTATCGGGCAAAAGCCGCGTCCCGCTGCGGATTTCGAACGCGCCGCCGTTTCAGGCCGGCAACGGATCGCCGGCCGTGGTGGTGCGTTCCCCATCATGGATCTGGTTGCGGCCGTTGCGTTTGGCGCAGTACATGGCGTGGTCGGCCCGGCGCAGCAGGCCGGCCAGGTCATCGCTGCCGGGTTTGAGCACGGCCAGGCCGATGCTGGCTGACACCCGCAGCCCATGAATGCCCAGGCCCTGCGCGACGGTGGCGACCTGTTGGCGGACGGTCTCCAGCCGGGCGACCGCCGCGGCGTGGCCGGCCCCCGGCAGCAGCACCAGGAACTCCTCCCCGCCCATCCGGATCACGTTGTCCTGGTTGCGTACGGCCCCCCGCAGGGCACGGGCCACGGCCACCAGCACCTGATCGCCCATCTCATGCCCGAACTGGTCGTTGATGTCCTTGAACAGATCGATGTCCAGAAAGCCGATCGCCAACGGCATCGGCTCACGGCGCGCCTGCTCCAGGTACTCCGCGAGCAGGCGCAGGCCAGCGCGACGATTGGGCAGGCCGGTCAGCACGTCGGTGTCGGCCAGCTGGCGCATCTCATCGCGCTGGCGGCGCAGGCGGCCCAGGCGCAGATTGAGCGCATAGGCGGCCATCATCAGGAACCACGTCGTGGACAACTGCAGCGCTTCGATCCGGTACGCCACCAGCCACTGCGCGTTGAACGCATCGGCCACGATCATGATCCACCACGGTGCCAGCGCCAGCAGTCCCCGCAGCGCATACGCGTCCCGCCGCGACAGTCCCCACAGGCCTGCGCCAAGGCACAGCACGCAGCCAGCCATGAAGAACCACTCGAGTAGCTCGGAGACCACGGCCAGACCGTCCGGCCCCCACAACGGCACGGTCAGCCCCATGGCCATCAGTCCGCACAGCACGGCGTACTGGGCCGGGCGGGAGCGCGGCCAGCGACGATCGCCGCCGTTGAGGCGCCACAGGATCGGCAGCAGCAGCGCTTCGCTGAAGGCACTCAGCGCCACCAGCCACCACGAGGCGTGCTCATGCACGGGCAGCCACGGCTCGGGATAGCCGCTCAAGCCCCCCAGCACCGCCTGCCACAGCACGAACACCACGCACGCGCCGACATACACGAGGAACGAGCGGTCGCGGGTGGTGACCCACCCCATCAATGCCGACAATGCCAGCGCGATCGCCACCGCGATGCAGGCCGCGCGCATCAGCAGCCGTGCCGTATCGTTCTGCTGCACCGGGCTCGGTGCCCCCAACTGGATGGTCGGCACCCAGCGCGGCTTGAGCGGGCGTGTCCAGGAGACCACGATCGGCTCGTGGTTGCCGGCCTCGGGCACCACCACCAGCCCGACACCTGCACGGAACCGGGAATCGCGCGTGCGGGCGTCGTGCATGCTGCCGCAGATTTCGCGGTCGCCATGACTGATGCGGACCTCGCCGGTGAGCACACCGAACACATCCACGGCCTGCGGTTTCCCCGACCAGCCCTGCTGCGGAGACGGAATCGACAGGACCTCCTGGTGGCGGGCCAGGACATCCGGCGCACAGGCACGCTGGGGCGTCACCTCATCGGTGGCCCCGCCGAGCAACAGAAAATCCTGCCCCACCGTCGGCGATGCGGCCTCCGCGCTCCATGGCAACAGCCACAGCAGCAGCATCAGCAGCACCACCCCGCCTGAAAACCCGCCCCCGTTGCTCACACCTGTGCCCCGCCCGCCCATGGTCGTCAGTGGACACCCCGCCCGCTGCCGTCTTCCACGATTATCGCATCATGGCGTGCCACGCCATGCATCCGATGACACACCGGCACGGGCCGCCCGCAGGGCTGGCTGGGTCATGCGCTCCAACGGAATCGGCCGCTCGATCGCATACCCCTGCAGACCTTCCACCCCCATCTGCGCCAGTTGATCGGCCACCACCGCCGATTCCACCCACTCGGCGACCACCATCATGTGCAGTTCGCGCCCGACCTCGGTGATCGCGCGCACCGCGGCGCGGTTGACCGGATCCAGGTTCATGTCGCGCACGAACACGCCATCGATCTTGAGCATGTCCGCCGGCAACTGGCGAAGGTAGCCGAACGAAGACAGCCCCGAACCGAAATCGTCCAGCGCCATCCGGCAGCCGCGGGCCTTCACCGCATCGATGAAGGTGCGCGCCTGGTCGATGTTGCTGACCGCTGCGGTTTCGGTGATCTCAAAGCACAGCTTGCGGGCCAGGCCACGGTTGCGCTCCAGCAGATCGGTGACGAAGGCCAGGAAACTGGGCTCGGCGATCGACTGCGCGGACACGTTGACGTTGCACAGGCCAAGCTGCTGCACGTGCGCAGGGCACACCTGCAGATGCCGGAACAACAGCGACAGCACGTGCCGATCCAGCGCCATGCCCATGCCGTAGCGCTCGACCGCGCCCATGAATTCCCCCGGCCCCTGCAGTACGCCTTCCGGGCTGCGCATGCGCACCAGCACTTCGTAATGCAGGAAGTCCGGATCGCCGACCCGCTCGATGCGCTGGGCGTACAGCAGCATGCGGTTTTCGGCGATCGCGCTGGAGACATTGGCCAACCGCTCCGCTTCGCGCCGACGCTCGTCCAGCGCCATGCGGCTTTCGTTGTAGCAGTGCACGCGGTTGCGACCGGCCTCCTTGGCCGCGTAGCACGCACTGTCGGCCGCACTCATGAGCCAGTTCACATCCGGCGCTTCCGCGGTGACCTCGACCACGCCGATGCTGCAGCTCACCTTGGGTGCGCCTTCGCCATGCTGGAAGCTCACCTGCCCCAACGTGCGGATCACCCGCTGCAGGACCTGCTTGGCCTCGTCCTGGCTGGCGTTGGCCAGGAACAACGCAAACTCGTCACCGCCCAGGCGGCCCACCCAGTCGCCATCGCGCACGGCACCCACCAGGTAGTCGGCGAAGCTGCGCAGCAACTGGTCGCCCGCCGCGTGGCCGAGACCATCATTGACCAGCTTGAAGTAATCCAGGTCGATGTAGCACAGCGCATGGGTACCGCCCTCGGCCCGCACCGTCACCAGCGCCTGCTCGAGCAGCCGCTCGATTTCACGGCGGTTGATCAGACCGGTCAGCGGATCGTGGCTGGCGTGGTGTTCCACCTCCCGCGCCAGCGCATGGTTCTGCGAGACATCCTCGACCAGCGCGAACACCGTTGGCGCCCGTGCCCGGGTGCGCACCACGGTGCCGCTCCAGCGGCCCCACATCAGGCTGCCATCGGCACGCAGGAAGCGCAGCTCACCAGGGCGCAGCTGCCGCGGCCAGTCAATCCGGCCATGCTCGTCCAGTACCAGCTCGCCTTCCACCAGAACATCGACCAGCGACAGGCTCAGCAAGGCCTCACGCCGGTGATCGAGGATGTCGGCCATCGCCTGGTTGGCCTCGACGATCCCGCCTTCCTCGTCCAGTTTGAGCATGCCCACCGTGGCCTGGTAGAACGCCGCCCGGAATCGGCTTTCCTGTTCGGTCAGGTCGTTGCGCACGCGCCGCGCGAGCAGCACGGCCACCAGCGTGATCGCCAACACGGACAGTCCGCCGACGATGAAGGTCGCTATCCGCACGGCCGCCGCGGTATCCAGCAGCGCGCCCGAAAAGGCCCGCGCCTGGTTCTGCATGCCGGTGTCCAGCGCCTGCACCTGCGCCAGCAATCCCTCCTTCACCGCCGGCGTCAGGCTGCCTGCAGCGTGCCCGGCCTGAACGCGGCCGGCAATCGCGACCAGTTCCATCAGATCATCGTCAGTGTCACGCCACAGCGTCACCGCATCGCGGAAATACGGCTGCTCGCGCAGGTAGCGATACGACAGGATCAGCCGGTTGATGTCGCCTGGGGCGTTGCCGCCAGCGATGAAGCCGCGTCGTGCCGCGGCGATGTCCGGGCTGGCCTGCTCGAGTGCGCGTCGGGCGCCAAGATCGCCGAGCGGCACTGTCAGTCCCTGCCGGGCCGCGGCCAGATCGCGCGGCTCGCCGGAGGCGATGTAACGCGACAGTGCATGCGTCGCCTGCTGCTGCCCGCGTGACCAGTGGCTCTGGCCCATGATCCAGGCGGTCGAGGCGGCCTGCAGCTCCTGGATCAGCGCGGAAACGCCGACCAGGCCGATGGCCATGCCAGTCAACAGGACAAACCGCAGGGTAAGCCCCCGCGTGGAATACGGTACCGCCGTGCTGCCTACATCCCTGCCACTTCCAAGCATCGCCGATCCCCCCTGGGGCTGCGCATGTGGAAACACATTCCATGTGGACCCGGTCCAAACCACAGGCTAGGTCGCGCCATGTTGAGGCGGCGCGAAACCGACCCTTGCCCAAGAATGCCCGGCCGGAAACGACAACGCCAGCCCGGAGGCTGGCGTTGAGGCAATCACCCGGGGGTGATCAGAAGTTGCGCGGGCCGCGCGGCTTGAAGCCGTCGCGACGCGGCGGGCGGTCGTTGCCGCCCGGGCCGCTGCGCGGGCCACCCGGACCACGCGGCTTGCCCTGGCCGAACTTCGGCTTGAACGGCGGACGCGCCGACGGGGTCAGGTCTTCACCCGGCTCGACCTTGCGCATCTGAAGCTGCTGGCCCGAAACCCACACCTTCTTCAGGTGGGTCAGCAGGTCCTGCGGCATTTCGGCCGGCAGGTCCAGCACCGAGAAGTCGTCATGGATGTCGATGCGGCCGATGAAACGGCTTTCCAGGCCGGCTTCGTTGGCGATCGCGCCGACGATGTTGCCCGGCTTCACGCCGTGGACATGGCCCACTTCGATGCGGAAGGTTTCCATGCCCGGCTCGGCGGCACCGCGCGGGGCGATGTCACGGCGCGGCGCGCGCTCGGCGCCGCCTTCGCTGTTGCCGAAGTCGCCTTCCGGACGCGGCGGACGCGGGCCACGGTCGTCTTCACGGCGCGGACCACGCTCGAAGCGCGGCTCGAAACGGGCCGGGCGCTCGCCACGGTCGTTGCTGCGCTCGTTGCGCTGATGCGGGGCACGCTCTTCACGGGCACCACGGACCGGCGGGGTCAGCAGGAACGGCGAATCGCCCTGCAGCAGCTTGGCCAGCGCGGCGGCGATCTCGATCGCCGGCACGTTCTTCTCGCCTTCCAGGCGCTGCAGCAGGTCGCGGTAGAACTCGGTGCCACCGGCATCGAGCACATCGCTGATGCGGCTCATGAACTTGGTGATGCGGGTGTCGTTGACCGCGTCCACGCTCGGCAGCTGCATCTCTTCGATGGGCTGGCGGGTGGCGCGCTCGATGGCACGCAGCATGCCCTTTTCACGCGGGGTGGCGAACAGGATCGCGTCACCGGTGCGGCCGGCACGGCCGGTACGGCCGATGCGGTGCACATAGCTTTCGGTGTCGTACGGGATGTCGTAGTTCAGCACGTGGCTGATGCGCTCCACGTCCAGACCACGGGCGGCCACGTCGGTGGCGACCAGGATGTCCAGCTTGCCTTCCTTCAGCATGCCGATGGTGCGCTCGCGCTGGGCCTGCTGCATGTCGCCGTTGATGGCGGCGGCGGCCAGGCCGCGCGCCTGCAGCTTTTCGGCCAGCTCTTCAGTGGCTGCCTTGGTACGCGAGAAGATGATCATCGCGTCGAACGGTTCCACTTCCAGGATGCGGGTCAGCGCGTCCAGCTTGTGCATGCCGCTCACCCACCAGTAACGCTGGCGGATGTTGGCCGAGGTCGTCGTCTTGCTGACGATGGTGACTTCGGCCGGGTTCTTCAGGTAGGTCTGCGCGATGCGGCGGATCTGCGACGGCATGGTGGCCGAGAACAGGGCGACCTGGCGGGTCTCCGGCAGCTTCTTCAGCACGGCTTCGACATCGTCGATGAAGCCCATGCGCAGCATTTCATCGGCTTCGTCGAGCACCAGGGTCTTCAGCTCGGACAGATCCAGCGTGCCGCGCTCGAGGTGATCGATCACGCGGCCCGGGGTGCCGACGATGACGTGCACGCCACGGCGCAGGGCCGACAGCTGCTGGCCGTAGGGCTGGCCGCCGTACACCGGCAGCACGCGGAAGCCGGGAATGCCGGAGGAATACGTCTGGAACGCCTCGGCGACCTGGATGGCCAGTTCGCGGGTCGGCGCCAGCACCAGCACCTGCGGCTTGGTCTGGTTGAAATCGAGGTTGGACAGCACCGGCAGCGCGAAGGCGGCGGTCTTGCCGGTACCGGTCTGGGCCTGGCCCAGCACGTCACGGCCTTCCAGCATGGCCGGAATGGTGGCTGCCTGGATCGGCGACGGGGTTTCGTAACCGACAGTGGCGACGGCCTGCATCACAGCGTCGGACAGGCCGAGATCTGCGAACAGCAGCGGCGCGGGGGATTCTTGGGACATGGGAAACTCCGAAACACCGCCGTTTTGGATGGCAGTGAGATAAAAAAGGGGGATGGTCCGCGCTTTGGGCGCCCTTTCTTATCGCGTGCCCTGGCGCTGCTCGGTCGGAGGAGAATTCACTCACTCAGGTGGCGATGATACCGCATCGTTCCTGAACAACGTATACAGATTCCAGGATGGATGCCGTTGCGCCGCCGGCTGGCGCACAATACGCGCCCTTTCCCGGCCCGGCCCCACGTCCGCGCCTCCTCCCAGGATACCCGCTCCATGCAGACCCTCGAATTTGAACTGGACCGCGACTACGTCGAGCTCAAGCAGCTGCTCAAGCTGGCCGACCTGGTCACCAGCGGCGGCGAGGCCAAGACCGTGATCGGCGACGGCCAGGTGCTGGTCGACGGCGAGGTGGAGCTGCGCAAAGCCTGCAAGATCCGCGCGGGCCAGCAGGTGCAGTTCGCCGATACGGTCATCCACGTGATCGCCGACAGCGACGCGCCCTGACCGCTCCGGCCGGCCTCAGCGCAGTGTATCGCGCTGGGTCAGATGGGCGGTGATCAGCTGGCGGAACGGGGCCACCCCGTGCGCCAGCCGCAGCCCGGCCCGGCGCAGCAGCCGCGCCGGCAGACGGTCATCGGTGTACAGCGAAGCGATCGCATTGGTCGCCTCATAAAGCGGGCGCGACGCCAGCCGATGGCCACGCTCGTAAGCGGCCAGCCCTGAGCGCGCGGCGATATCCCCCCCCTGCCCGGCGGCCGTGCGCAGAATGCCGGCCAATCGATGCTGGCTCTGCAACCCCAGGTTGAAGCCATGCGCAGTGACCGGATGCATGCCGACGGCGGCATCGCCGATCAACGCACTGCGATCGCCTGCAAACGCGTTGGCATACACCCCCACCAGGGGATAGGCCACCGGGGTGGCCACCGGCCGCATCGCGCCCAGCCGATGCTCGAAGAAGCCCGTGATGCTGCGGCCGAAGTCCGCCTCGTCCTGGGCCATCAAGGCCGCGATCTGACGCGGCGGCAGCGTGATGACGGCCGAGGCCTGGTCGCCATTGAGCGGCAGCAGGGCCATCGTGCGGCCATAACCGAACCACTCCCAGGCGGTGTGCTGGTGCGGCACCTCGATCTGCATGCGGCAGACCAGCATCGATTTGCCGAAGTCACGCAGCTGCGCGCCGATCCCCAGCAGGCGGCGGGTGGAGGAGAAGCGGCTGTCGGCAGCGACCACCAGCCGCGCGGCCAGCTGGCGACCATCGGCGAGGGTCACCACGCTGTGAGCCGGGCCCGGGTTCACGGCCGCGACGCTGGCCTGGTCCAGGATCTCCAGACCGGCCTGACCCTGCACGCTCTGCCAGGCGGCGCGGCGGATCAGATGGTTGGGCACCAGCCAGCCCAGGTCATCACCGGTGCGCTGGTGCGCGGCGAAGGTCAGCGCGAACGGCGAGCCGCCGTCCATCACCTTGGCATCGCGCAGCGGGGAAATCTCGGCCGGATCCAGCTGCGCCCACAGGCCCAGCGATTCCAGGATCTGGCGGGAGGCATGGGTCAGCGCGATCTCGCGGCCGTCGAACGCCGCCTCGGCCAGTGCCGCGCGCGGCTGCTGTTCGATCAGGGTGACGCTCAGGCCGGTATCGGCCAGCGCGCGTGCGAAGCACAGCCCGGTCGGGCCGGCACCCACCACCACCACATCCACTGACTGCATGATTCCATCCTGCCGTTGCGTGTCCGCTGCAGCTTAACGCTGCAGCGCCGGCACCGTCCTTGATCTGGATCAGGCGCGCCAGCGCAGGTTCACAGCAACGCCCACAGCAGCATGACGATGCCGAGCAGCGAGACCAGCCAGACCAGGCTGCGCACGTAAGGCACGCCGGCCGCGTACAGCGGCAGGTAGATCAACCGCGCCCAGAAGTACAGCTGCACGGCCACGGCGGTCATCCCATCCTGGCGCTGGGTCAGCACCACCGCCAGCACCGCGGCGGCGAAGAACGGAAAGGTCTCCATGAAGTTGCTCTGCGCCCGCTGCAGGCGCCCGGCCAGTGGACTCGGCGCCGGCATAGGCTGGTCACGTGCGGACGCATTCCAGCCCAGCCCTCGCTCACGGGTGATCAGCGTGGACGGCGCGAACACATGCACGATGCCCAGCAACATCGACCACACCAGCATCTGGATTTCGATACTCATCAGCGAAGACTCCGGCAATCAGGGGGTGGCGGCACGCACGCTGTAGCCAGCCAGTCGCCAGATGCGGTCTTCATCGAACCGGAAGGAGACCAGTTCGCGCACCGGCTGGGCACTGTTGGCAAAGCGCGTGGGGAAGCTGACGTTGATGTACAGGCCCTCGGGCACGGTCGCCCCGGCGGCGTACTTGACGCGGGTCACCACGGGCTGGCCGCGTGAGGCCAACGCACCGAGGCGCTGGCGATCAGCGGTGAGCTGGCTGACGAAGGCCTGCTCGGTCACCGATTTCTTCGCCACTGCGGAGGCGCCTTTCCAGGCCTCACCCGCGCGGTTGGCGTCGATCAAGTGGGCAATCTGCAGCGCTGCGGCAGTGATCTCCGCGTCCTGTTTCTGCACCTGGGCCTGCTGTGCCGGACTCAATGCGGGGCGTGCCGCGGGAGCGGCGACCGGTGTGGCAGCGGGCGCGGAGCGCGCCGGGGCCGGGGCCGGTGCAGGCGTGGCCGGCGGCGGAGGCGTCTGGGCCAGCGCGGCGAATGGCAGCAGAGCGGACAACAGCAGCAGCGGAACACGCATCAGGACACCGTTGGCTGAAAGGAACTGCGCTCCAGTCTACGGGAAGGGCGTGAGTCCTCCGTCAGTTGCGCTCGGCCGCCTCGACCGGTGCCGGACGGGCATCGCCCAGCGTCTGCTCCACGGCGTCCGGCTGACCGGGCGCGGTAGTAGCCGGCAGCAGCGTGGAGACATCGATCTCCGACAGCGGACTCTCGTCCGGACAGGTTTCATCCGGAAAACCGAAGCGCTGCTTCAGTGCCTGGCCACAGCTGTTGACGGCCTCCAGTTCACTGCCTTCGCGCTTGCACTCCTGATCGAAAGCGACCAGGAACGCGTCCTTGCGGCGGACGAACGCGTCGCCGCATTTGCGCATCTGCTTGATCCGTTCCAGGTCGTCCTGCACGGCATTGGTGCCATCCAGCCCGAACTGACGCAGCTCCTCGGCGGTGAGCAGGCGCAGGCTCCGGTTGGGCACCGTCATCATCAGATCGGCCACGCCCACCGCCACGCCGTTGCGCTGCAGATAATCCTTGACGTTGTCGTACACCTCGTGGAGTTCGCGGTTGAGCTCGGCGCGCGAGGTGGCCTTGGAGCTGATCCGCATCATGCGGTGGATGCCGACCTTGCCCGATACCAACCGGTTGTCGCCGGCAGCCAGCACGAAGACACAGGCGCTGTGGCAGACCGAGCCTTCGCGCACCCAGATCGTCCAGTTGGATTCGCCGATGCGATCCCCCGCCACGATGGCCGCTTCGACCTGGCCGCCGCTGGAATCCAGATCGAGGATGCGCCGGGAAATGCGCTGCGCATCGGCGACCACGGCCAGCCGCGCGACCAGCTCTGAGAAACCGGGATTGATCTTGCCCACGTAGCGCACGCGCAGCAGGCCACGTTCGGCGCAGGGCTGCAGCGCGGCATCGATACTGGCCCTGTCCAATGCCTCCAGCGGTGCGCCATCGCCCGCGTCGCCGGCATAGTCGGTATCGCAGCTGATCCACGCCTTGCCGTTTTCCAGGGCTGCTTCGGGCCAGTTCATATCACCGCGCTTGGGCGCGGGCGGCGGCGGTGGCGGCGCATCGGCGGCGTTGATCGAGACCATGTGGTCGCCATCGGCGGTCTGTGCCCGCACGGCCTTGTCGGCGGCAGTGACATTGCCCGGGTTTTCCAGCTGGCTGCAACCGGACAGACCCAGACACAACAACGGCAACCACCACGACTTGAGCAACATGGACAACCCGGAATCCTTGCGAGGGGGAATGCGCGGCAAAACCAGCGCAGATGCACAGTCTAGTGCGCGACCGGCGCGGCGCGGCAACCTGTCCTGAACCGGGCGACCCGGGGCTGGCATTGGCGTCCGAAAATGGCGAGCCAGGCCCGCTCACCGGGCATAGACTGGCCCCCATGGAGACCGCCCTGCCCCTGGACCACGCCGCCTGCGAAAGCGCCCGCCTTGCCCGCGATGCACGCTTTGACGGGGTGTTCTTCACTGCCGTGCGCAGTACCGGCATCTACTGCCGACCGGTCTGCCCGGCACCGGCGCCGAAGCCGTCCAACGTGACGTACTACCCCACCGCAGCCGCCGCCGCGGCCGCGGGCTTTCGTCCCTGCCTGCGCTGCCGCCCCGAACTGGCGCCCGAGGCGCAGGACGCGCTCAACAATGAAACCCTGCAGCGCGCGCTCGCCCTGATCCACGATGGCTATCTGCAGGACCAGCCGGTGGCCGATCTGGCCACGCACGTCGGCTTGAGCGCCCGCCAGCTGCAGCGCCTGTTCGTGGGCCGGCTCGGTGCGGCGCCGGCGCAGATCCACGCGACCCGTCGGCTGCTGCTGGCCAAGCAGTTGCTGACCGAAACCGCATTGCCGGTCACCGCTGTCGCGATGGCCTCCGGCTACAACAGTCTGCGCCGTTTCAATGCGGCCTTTCTGGACGGCTACGGCATGCCGCCGACCGCGATCCGCCGTCAGCGCGGCTCACTTACCGAGGGCGCGCTGACCCTGCGCCTGGGCTATCGGCCACCACTGGATTTCACCGCGATGCTCAGCTTCCTGCGTCGCCGCGCGATCCCCGGCATCGAGCAGATCGACACGGACAGCTACCAGCGCGTGATCGGGCCGCCCGAGCACCCCTCACTGCTGCGCGTGACCGCCGACCCGCGGCGCCCGGAGCTGCTGCTGCACCTGGGCCAGGTCGATCCGCGTGCAATTCCGGGGATCGTACGCCGGGTGCGCCGCATCTTCGATCTCGATGCCGACCTGCGCATGGTCCATGCGACGCTGGCGCAGGAACCACTGCTGGCGACGGGTATCGCACAACGCCCCGGGCTGCGCGTACCCGGCGGCTGGGATGGGTTTGAAGTGGCCGTGCGCGCCGTGCTCGGCCAACAGGTCAGCGTGGCGGCCGCCGCCACACTGGCGCGCCGGGTGGTGGATCGCTTCGGCGCCACTCTCGAAGGCATGCCGGCAGGACTGGACCGCCAGTTCCCCTCGCCGGAAGCGCTGGCACAGGCACCGCTGGAAACCATCGGGCTGCCGCGCACCCGCGCGGCCACCGTGCGTGCGGTTGCGCAGGCGGTGGTCGATGGCCGGCTCGATTTCCGTGCCGGCCAGTCGCTGGCCGGCTTCGTGGCGCGCTGCGTCGCCTTGCCCGGCATCGGCCCATGGACCGCGCATTACATGGCACTGCGTGCACTGGCGCTGCCCGATGCCTTTCCAGCCGGCGATCTGGTACTGCAGCAGGTGCTCGGTGGTGATACGCGACTGAGCGAACGCGCCACCGAGGCCCGCTCGCAGCCGTGGCGACCGTGGCGTGCGTACGCCGTTCTGCATCTGTGGCATCTGGCCACACCGTCTTCGGGAGTTGCCTCATGACCCTGCTCTACGACACCTTCGACAGCCCGATCGGCGCGCTCACCGTGGCCGGTGACAGCCAGGGCATCCACCACATCCTGTTCGAGAACAACCGTTACGACGCGAAGGGGCGCGAGCACTGGCAGCGCGATGCCCATGCGTTGCGCGGTGCACGCGGGCAACTGCTGGAGTACCTGCACGGTGAGCGCGTGCGCTTCGATCTCCCGCTTGCCCCACACGGCACGCCGTTCCAGCTGCGGGTGTGGAAGGCGCTGGCCGATATTCCGTTCGGCCAGACCTGGAGTTACGTGGCACTGGCGCGGCACATCGACCACCCCACCGCGAGCCGCGCGGTCGGTGCCGCCAACGGGCGCAATCCGCTGCCGATCGTGCTGCCCTGCCACCGCGTGATCGGCAGCAGTGGTGCACTCACCGGATTCGGCGGCGGACTGGAGACCAAGGCCGCCCTGCTGCAGCTGGAAGCAGGGCGCGATTCGCTGTTCGCGTAGTGCGGCATGCGCAGGACCCGTGCGGCGTCGCGCAGCGTATGCCGTCGGTTGTCTTCGACGCGTCACCGCCACGCACTATCATGTCGCGATGATTTCCGTCCGCCTTCCGCTGGCGCTTGCCGCCGCTCTCTCGCTGGCCGCCTGCGCCACCGCACCGTCTTCCCCGCCTGTCGCGTCGGCTGCGACCGTAGCCCGGAGCGTCCCGGCGCAGCAGCAGAAGCTGCTGCTGATCTCCATCGACGGCCTGCGGGCGGACATGCTCGACCGCGGCATCACCCCGAACATCCGCCGGCTCGTTGACGAGGGGGTGCGGGCGCAATGGATGACGCCCTCCTATCCCTCGCTGACATTTCCCAACCACTACACGATCGTGACCGGCCTGCGGCCGGACCACCACGGCATCATCCACAACAGCATGCAGGAAGACGCACTGGGCAGATTCCAGCTGCACGTGCGCGAATCGGTGGCCGATTCACGCTGGTGGGGCGGTGAGCCGGTCTGGGTGGGTGCGGAAAAGGCCGGCGTGCGCACGGCCGTGTGGTCCTGGCCGGGCAGTGAAGCGGCAATCCAGGGCATCCGCCCCAGCCAGAGGCATGGCTACGATGAGACCGTGACCCTGCCCGATCGCGTGGACCAGGTACTGGGCTGGCTGGACCAGCGCGGCCCGCAGGCGCCGCGACTGGTGACGCTGTACATGGAGCAGGTCGACAAGGCCGGCCACAATCACGGTCCGGAATCGCACGAGTACGCCGCCGCGGTGACACTGGCCGACGGCGCGGTCGGTCGTCTGCTGGACGGTCTGCAGGCACGTGGGCTGGCCGAGGCCACCAACGTGATCCTGGTCTCCGACCACGGCATGGCCGGCGTGCCGGACGGCCAGGTGGTGGCGACCGAAGACATGATCGACCCGGCCATTGCCCGGGAAATATCGGTCGGCCAGTCGATCGGGTTCGCCCCGTTGCCGGGCAAGCAGGCGCAGGCCGAGCAGATCCTGCTGGGCGCGCATGCCCAGTACGACTGCTGGACGCGCCAGACCCTGCCGGCACGCTGGACGTACGGCAGCAACCCGCGCATTCCACCGATCGTCTGCCAGATGCACGAAGGCTGGGATGCCCTGACCCGCGAGCGCATCGCCAAACGCGGGCCGGGCGATCGCGGCTCCCACGGGTATGACAATGCGCTGCCGTCCATGCGCGCGGTGTTCGTGGCACGTGGCCCGGCGTTCAGACAGGGGCAGACCGTTCCTGCGTTCGACAACGTGGATGTCTACCCGCTGCTGACCCGCCTGCTGGGGATTCCAACTGCGCCCAACGATGGCGACGCCGAGCGACTGCTGCCTGCGCTGCGCTGAGCGCGCAGCGGTTTCGGCCGGAACGCGGGCAAAAAAAACGCGGCGCAAGCGCCGCGTTTTTCATGACCCGCCTGGCTGGATCAGCCGGCCTTGGCCACCGCTTTCTTGGCAACGGCCTTCTTGGCCGGCGCCTTCGTCACGGTCTTCTTGGCAACCGGCGCAGCTGCGCCCACGGCCGCCTTGCTCACGACGTGCGAACGCGAATTGCCGTAGCTGGCATTGAAGCGCTTGCCCTTGGCGGTCTTGCGGTCACCCTTACCCATGTCGTAACTCCTTAGTCTGAATGCTGCGAAATCTGATTACCCCGTACTGACACGGGTTCGGCGGGGCCGCCCTCTCAGGCGCCCCCGCGCACGATCGGAAAGCCTACCATGCGCGCTCTCAATGAGCACAGCTGGCGTCATGGACGTGGCCGTGGTTCAGCCGCAGATTCACCAGATGGGCCACGCCGACCAGCACGCCGCCCAGGGTCATCACCACGGCATGCGGCACCGGGGAGTGGTGCAGCGGGCCGTACAGCAGGCCGGCCCACAACGCGGTCAGGCCCGGGATCAGGAAGCCCAGCGCGCGCAGCGCGCCATGCCGGCGCCAGCCCCAGACCAGGCTGAACAGGCCCAGCAGGGTGACGAAGCTCACCAGGGCCAGCTCCACCCCGTCGCCCATCCAGACCGACAGCCCCAGCGACGGCGCAGCGGCCAGCAGCACCGGGAGTACAGCGCAGTGCACGGCGCACAGCAATGAGCCGGTGGCACCGAAACGATCGATCAGATGGCGGAGGCGAGGGAACAAGGGCATGACTTCCAGCAGGGTCGGCGAAGCGTTATGGAATAATATAACATCAATCCTGACGCGCACCCTTGCCTCCCCCTGACTTCCCTTCCCCCGTCCCGTTACGGGATTCGCGCGCCCCACCATTGATATATTGTAACAATTGACCGAAGGCCCTTGCCCTATGCGCTCCAGCTCCCTCCTGCTCACACCCCACGCCCTGTCCCTGGCACTTGCCGCCGCGATGCTGCCCTCGCTGGCCATGGCGGCGGACGCCCCCGGCAGCCACCGCGATGGTCACCTGACCGAACTGTCCACCGTGAAGGTCACCGCCTCGCCGCTGCAGGGCGATGCCGAATCGCTGGCGCGCCCGGTGGATGTGCTGGCCGGTGAACGCCTGGACGAGCAGAAGGCCGGCACCCTCGGCGACACCGTGGCCAAGCTGCCCGGCGTGCAGAGCACCTTCTTCGGCCCCGGCGTCGGCCGCCCGATCATCCGCGGCCAGGAAGGCCCGCGTGTGGCAGTACTGTCCAACGGCATGGGCAACATGGATGCCTCCACCGTCAGCGCCGACCATGCCACCAGCATCGAGCCGTTCCTGGCCGATCAGATCGAGGTCCTGAAGGGCCCCGCCACCCTGCTGTTCGGCAGCGGCGCGATCGGCGGCGCGGTGAACGTGGTCGACGGCCGCATCGCCCGCGAACTGCCGGACCGTCCGCTCAGCGGCCGCGCCGAACTGCGCGGCAATTCGGTCAACGACGAGCGCAGCGGCATGTTCCGCCTGGACGGTGTCAGCGGCAACGTCGTGCTGCATGTCGACGGTCTGGTCCGCAACGGCGATGACTACCGCATTCCCGGCTACGCGGTGATCGATGGCCTGGAAGATCACAGCGGCCACGACCATGAGGAAGGCGACACCGACGAACCGCGCCGCGGCCGTCTGGACAACAGTTCCGTCCGTACCCGCGCCGGCGGCGTCGGCGCCACCTGGCTGGGCGATGACGGCTACTTCGGTGTATCCGCCAGCACCTACCGCACCAAATACGGCATTCCCAACGGCGCGCACGTGCATGCCGACGACGACCATGATCATGACCACGATCACGACCATGGCGACGAAGAAGAGGGAGACGAGCATGACGTCCGCATCGACATGGTGCAGAACCGCTTCGAAGCCAAGGGCGGCATCTACCAGCCGACCTCGTTCCTGAAGAACATCAGCCTGCGTACCGCCTACACCGACTACGAGCACACCGAACTGGAAGCCGGCACGCCGGCCACGCGCTTCACCAACCGTGGCATCGAAGGCCGCCTGGAAGCCGTGCAGGAACAGATCGGTGGCTGGGACGGCGCCTTCGGGCTGCAGTTCGGCAACAGCGACTTCGGCGCCAAGGGCGAAGAAGCCTTCGTGCCGGATACCGCGACGAAGAACATCGGCCTGTTCGTGCTGCAGGAAAAGCAGTTCGGCCCGTTCAAGCTGGAACTCGGCGGCCGCCATGACCAGGTCAAGCTGGACCCGACCGGTGATTACCGCGCCCGCAGGTTCGACGCCACCAATCTTTCCGCCGCGGGCATCTGGACACTCAACGACGCCGTCGACCTGCGCTTCGGCATCGACAGTTCCGAGCGCGCCCCGACCAACGAAGAGCTCTACGCCGCGGGCGCGCACATTGCCACCCGCTCGCTGGAAATCGGTGATGCGAACCTGAAGACCGAACGCGGCCAGCGCGTCGAACTGGGCATCCACACCCACAGCGACCGCGTCGACTTCTCCGCCTCGATCTACCAGACCAGGTTCAAGGACTTCATCTACCTGGCCGACACCGGCGTGGTCGAATCGCTGCCGGTCCGCCTGTGGACCCAGCAGGACGCCACGTTCAAGGGGGCTGAAGCCGAAGCACTGTTGCATCTCTTCGAAGGCAACGCTGGCGATTGGGACCTGCGCGTGTTCGGTGATTACGTCAAAGCCGAACTGGATGGCAGCGGCAGCCGCAGCGTCGACATCGCCGTCCCGCACGGTGATCACAACCACAACTACACCGTGGATCTGGCCAACACCGGCTACCTCCCGCGCATCGCCCCGGGCCGTGTCGGCGCGGACCTGCGCTGGTCCAAGGATGGCTGGCGCGCCTCGGTCGGTGCCGTGCGCTACAGCAGCCAGAAGGACGTCGCCCAGAACGAGGCGCCGAGCAACGGCTACACCCTGGTCGACGCCCACTTCGCCTATCGCTGGGACCGGACCGACAGCAACAGCTACGAAGTCTTCCTGGACGGCAGCAACCTGACCAACCGCGAGGTCCGCCCGCACACCTCCCTGCTGCGCGACTACTCCCCGCTGCCGGGCCGCGGCGTGGCATTCGGGATCCGCGCGTACTTCTGATCGATTCACTGGGTGGTTGCTTGACCCGAGGGGGCCGAAAGGCCCCCTTTTTTTGTGCTTGACCAACTACGTGCATATGCACGTATCATCCAGCCACCCACCCCGGCACACGCCCATGGACCCGCTGACCCAGAGCCCCTGCACCTGCTTCCGCCTGCGTCGCGCGGCACGCCGGCTTTCGCAGATCTATGACACCCACCTCGCCCCCGCCGGGCTCAGCCTCAACGCTTACTCCATCCTGCGTCGCGCCCCCGCACCGCGGCAGCTGGGCGAGCTTGCAGAGGCGCTCGGCATGGACCGCACCACGCTCACCCGCAACCTCAAACCGCTGCTCGCCGCCGGCTGGCTTGAACAACGCCGCGGTGATGACGCCCGGCAACGCCTGATCGTCATCACCCCTGCCGGCGAGGCCTGCCTGCGCCGCGCACGCCCACTCTGGCAACGCGCGCAACATGAGGTAGAAACTACTTTCGGCCCCACCCCGACCGCCCGGCTCAACGCCCTGCTCGACCAACTCGACCACGCCCTGCCTGCCGGAGCCGACGCATGAGCACTTCCACCACCGCTGCCCGCGCCCCCACCATGCACTGGGGCCTGCTGGTCGCCGCCTCCGCCATCCTCATGGTCACGATGGGCGTGCGCCAGACCTCCGGCCTCTACGTCGACCCCATCCACCGCGGCACCGGCGTGAGCATCGTCGAGATCAGCTTTGCGCTGGCCATCGGCCAATTCGTCTGGGGCGCGGTGCAACCCGTGTTCGGGGCCGTCGCCGATCAGCGCGGCGCGTTGCCCGTGCTTATCTTCGGTGCCCTGCTGCTGGCCGCCGGGCTGCTGCTCGCACCGCTGCTGACCAGCCCGCTCGGCATGACGTTCACCCTCGGTCTGCTGATGGCCGCCGGTGCCGGTGCCGGCAGTTTCTCCGTGCTGATCGGCGCGACCGCCCACCGCCTGCCGGCCGAAAAGCGCTCATTCGCGGCCGGCCTCATCAACGCGGGCGGCTCGCTGGGCCAGTTCGTGTTCGCGCCACTGGTCCAATGGATCATCGGCACCGCCGGCTGGGCCCGCGCCATGATCACGATGGCCGTCATCACCCTGCTCTCGGTGCCCTTGGCCTGGCCACTGCGACGTCGTGCCGGCGACCATGCGCCTGTCGCGGGCGCCACCGATGACGGCGGTCTGCCCGCACAGCTGCGCATCGCCGCACGCGATCGCAGCTACTGGTACCTGCACCTGGGCTTCTTCACCTGTGGCCTGCACATCGCCTTCCTGGTCACCCACCTCCCCGGCGAAATCGCGCTGTGCGGGCTCTCGCCCACCGTCGCCTCGTCCTCCATCGCCCTCATCGGTCTGTTCAACGTCGCCGGCAGCCTGATCGTCGGCGCGCTCGGTCAGCGCTACCGCATGAAGTACCTGCTGTTCTGGATGTACGCCAGCCGGGCCGTGATGATCGGCGTCTACCTCGTTGCGCCGCCCACCCCGCTCACCTTCTACGTGTTCTCCGCCGCGCTCGGCTTCACCTGGCTGGCGACCGTTCCGCCCACCGCCGGCCTGGTCGGCAAGCTGTTCGGCCCCCGCTACCTCGGCACCCTGTTCGGCCTGACCCTGCTCTCGCACCAGCTGGGCGGCTTTTTCGGCGCCTGGCTCGGCGGTCTCGCCTTGGCGCACACCGGCAACTACCTGTGGATGTGGTACGCCGACATGGGCCTGGCCATCCTTGCCGCACTGATCAATCTGCCGATCCGTGAAGCCCGCATGGGCGGCTGTCACGGCGTGCCCGCCCCGCGCTGAGCTCACCTGCCGTCCACATTGCCAAGCGCGCGCCAACCAAGGCGCGCGGTAAGCGACAGATCCCCTTCCGCCCCGGACAGTTCTGTCCGATGATGGCGCATGCCTACCCAACGTGCCGACGCAGCCGCCCGCCGCGCCCAGATTCTCGATGCTGCCGATGCCGTCTTCGGCCAGCACGGTGTGACCGCTCCGCTGGACCTGGTGGTCGAGCGTGCCCAGGTCGGGCGCGCCACCCTCTACCGCAACTTCCCCGACCGCACTGCACTGGTCGAGGCCCTGCTCCAGCGCACCGTCAACCGCATCGCGCGGCAGGTGCAGACCCTCGGCGACCGCGACGACGCGCTGTTCGAGGTGCTGGAAGGGATGGCCAACCGCATCGTCCAGTCGCCGGCGCTGTCGGACTACTGGCGCGCGGTCGATCCGGATCAGATCCCGATCCGGGCCGCGCGCGAAACCATCTTCGAACTGCTGCGCGAACCGATCGCCCGCGCGATCGCCGCCGGCCTGTGCCGCCCCGATCTGGAAACGACGGACATTTCACTGATCTCAGGCATGCTGGGAGCCGCGCTGCGTGGCAAAACGCGTGACGAACGCGCCCGGTTGGCCACGCGCGCCCTGCAATTGCTGCGTGGCGGATTGCGGGGGCCTGCCGACGGGGAGGGATGATGCCGCAGTACCTCAAGCCGGTTCCGGACTGGGAGGAGCACGAAAAACCGACCCTGCCGGGCTCGGCGTCGATGCCGTGGCATCCGCCGCACCGCCGCCTTGCATATGCACTGGTGGCGCTGCTGGTCGGTATCACCGGCGGCCTGGGCAATGCCCTGGTCAGTGCCAACCTGCCGTTCCTGCAGGGCCAGCTCGGGCTCACCCCGGCGCAGGGCAGCTGGCTGGTGGCCGCGTATGCCATGGTCAACGTCACCGCCAACCTGCTCGCCTTCAAGTTCCGCCAGCAATACGGCATCCGCCTGTTCGCCGAGATCGGCCTGGGCCTGTATGCCGCACTGGCGGTGCTGCATCTGTTCGTCGGCACCTTTGAAACGACCGTGCTGATGCGCGCGGCCAGCGGCTTCGCCGGCGCAGCCTGCACCACCCTGGGCACGCTGTACATGCTGCAGTCGTTGCCGCGCAAGTACACCGGCAACCTGCTGGTGATCGGCGTGGGCATCTCACAGCTTGCGGTACCGATCGCGTGGCTGGTCTCGCCCGGGCTGGTGGACACCGGCCAGTGGCACAACCTGTACCTGTTCGAAGCCGGGCTGGCGCTGTGTGCGTTCGCTGCAGTGGTGGTGCTCAAGCTGCCGCCGGGTGCGCAGATCAAGGCGTTCGAACCGATGGATTTCCTCACCTTCGCGCTGCTCGCCCCAGCCGTCGGCCTGCTGGTCGTCGTCCTCGCGCAGGGCTACACCCGCTGGTGGCTGGATACGCCGTGGCTGGGCTGGGCACTGGTCGCCTCGATCGCGCTGTCCACCACCGCCTTCATCATCGAGCACTACCGCCGCAACCCGTTGCTGCAGACGCGCTGGCTGGCCAGCCTGCCGGTGATCCACTTCATCATCGGTGCGTTCCTGATCCGCTTCCTGACCACCGAGCAGTCCTATGGCGTGGTCGGCCTGATGCGCACGCTCGGGATGGGCCCGGACCAGATGCGCCCGTTGTTCGCGGTGATCCTGGCCGGCGTCATCACCGGCATCGCTGCCAGCTCGCTGACCTTCGGGCCGAAACGGCTCATTCCGCAGCTGCTGATGGCCATCCTGCTGCTGGGCAGCGCGGCCCTGCTCGACCAGAGCCGCACCAGCCTGGATCGCCCGCACGATTTCTTTGCCAGCCAGTTCCTGGCGTCCGTCGGCGCCGGCATGTTCATGGGGCCGCTGATCATGCTCGGCATCACCCAGGCCTTGAAGCAGGGCGTGGACCACATGATCACCTTCCTGGTCACGCTCTCCATCACCCAGACCCTGGGCGGGCTGGCTGGCTCGGCCGTGCTGGGCACCTATCAACTGCACCGCGAGCAGGTGTATTCCGGGGCGCTGGTCAGCCAGCTGGATCCCGCGGACACCGTGGTCGCCCAACGCCTGAAACAGCAACAGCAGCTCTACGCCAGGCTGATCACCGACCCGGTGCAGCGCAGCGCGCAGGGCACCGCGCAACTGGCGCAGATCACCCGTCGCGAAGCCAACGTGCGCGCGTTCAATGACGTGTTCGCGCTCAGCGGCCGCGTCGCGCTGGTCTTCCTTGGCTGGTTGCTGCTGCTGGCGGTGCGCACCGCCGTGCTCAAGCAGTGGCGCAAGCGCCACGCGCCGACACCTCCCCTTTCCGCGCCGACGCCTGGCAGCGTCGCGCCCCGATGAGCCCGCCCATGTCGACCCAACCCCCGCACGACGATACCGCCCCGGAAAACGTCAACCCACCGCCGCCGACCGACGCCGCGCCCGCCTCTGCGCCGGCACCGGCCGCTGCACCGTCTGGCGCACCCAAGTACCTCAAGCCGAGCCTGCGTGCCGTGATCATCATGATCGTGATCGCCCTGATCGGCATCGCGCTGATCCTGCGCGCGTGGTCCCTGTGGCCGTTCGAGACGTCCCGGGTGACCACCGACAACGCCTACGTGCGCGGCCAGATCACCGTGCTCGCCCCGCAGGTCAACGGCTATGTCACCGAGGTGCTGGTCAAGGACTTCCAGCACGTCAAACAAGGCGAACCGCTGCTGCGCATCGACGACCGCATTTACCGCGAGAAAGTCGTCCAGGCCGAAGCCGACCTGGACAGCGCCAAGGCTGCGCTGGCCAACTCCGACCAATCCCAGGCGCAGAACCGCGCGCAGATCCAGGCCGCGCAGGCCAACCTGTCTGCTGGCCAGGCCGAGCTCTCGCGCTCGCGTACCGAACTCAAGCGCTACGAAGAACTCGCCGACCAGCAACTTGTCGCCCTCAACGACCGCGACAAGTTCCGCACCACCACGCAATCGGCGCAGGCCAGCGTGCTGCAGTCGCAGGCCCAGATACGCATCGCCGAGGAAACCCTGACCTCCACCCAGGTCGCCCGCAAAGGCCTGGAAGCCCGCGTCGAGACCGCCCAGGCCCAGCTGGAACTGGCGAAGATCGACCTCGCCAACACAGTGATCCAGGCGCCGCGCGACGGTCAGGTCAGCGAAGCCTCGGTGCGCCTGGGCCAATACGTCACCGCCGGTTCGCAGCTGCTGTTCCTCGTGCCCGACACCTTGTGGGTGGTCGCCAACTTCAAGGAAGGCCAGACCTGGAAGATGCGCATCGGGCAACCGGCCACCTTCTCCGTGGATGCCTTCGATGGCCAGAAGCTGCACGGCCACATCGAACAGATCGCCCCAGCGACCGGATCCGAATTCAGTGTCCTGCGTCCGGACAACGCCAGTGGCAACTTCACCAAGGTCGTCCAGCGCCTGCCGATCCGCATCGCCATCGATCCCGATCAGCCGCTGGCACCGCGTCTGCGCCCGGGCATGTCGGTGATCGTCAAGGTGGATACCGCCGCCGAAGGGCACGAGCCGACCGATGCGAAGCCGTAACGCGCCCGCGCGCAGAACGCCAACGCCTTTCCCCACCCCAGTCCGAAACCGTCGGGAAGCGAGTTGGGCAGCCTGGAACGGGACCGTTGGAGCGGCATGGATGCCGCTCACGAGCCCCCAAGGATGGGTTTACGGCGCGTCCCGCTCCAGGTTGCCCCGCTCGCTTCCGCAGCGGGAAACAGAGTGGCTGCTTTCGCAGCAGAAACGAAAAAAAGCCGCGCAGATGCGCGGCTTTTCAACATCAACAGCGTACCGACCAACGGTCGGTACCTACCCCGCACAGCGCGCGCACAGGCCATGCACTTCCAGGGTCTGCGCCTGTGGCTGGAAACCGAGTTCCTTCGCCCGCTTCTCCAGCTGGCTGACAATCTCCTTGTCTTCCAGCTCCACCGCGCTATGGCAGCTGTTGCAGATCAGGAACGGCACCGAATGCTGCGCACTGCTCGGATGGTGGCACGCCACGAACGCATTCACCGATTCCAGCTTGTGCACGAAGCCGTTGGCCATCAGGAAATCCAACGCGCGGTATACCGTCGGCGGAGCGTCGGCACCGACGCCCTTGCCGTTGCGCACCCACTCCAGCAACTCATACGCCTTGACCGGCTTGCCGGCCTCGGCGATCAGGCGCAGTACGTTCGCGCGGATCGGCGTCAGCCGCAGCCCGCGTTCCGAGCACACGCGTTCGACCACCTTCACGAAGTCGGAGGCGTCGTGAACGTGATGGTGCGGAGCGGTACAAGCGGTCTTTGCGGACATGCGCGGTCTCCTGTGGTCAGGCCGTCGGTACTTTAGTGAGTGCGACCTCGATGCGTTTCAAGGCCTCTTCACGCCCGGCCAGGAACACGGTCTGCGAGATGTCCGGGCTGACCTGGGTGCCGGTGATGGCCACGCGCAGCGGCTGCGCCACCTTGCCCATGCCGATCTCCAGCGCCGTGGCCACGTCGTGCAGTGCCGCCGAGACGCTCTCCACCGTCCATTCCCCGGCCGCGCCCAACAGCTCGCGGGCCTTGCCCAGCGCCAGTTCCGCGCCCGGCTTGAAGTGCTTGGCCACCGCGGCTTCGTCGTACTCGGTCAACGGCTGGTACCAGACCACCGCCTTCTCGGCCATTTCCTTCAGCGTCTGCACACGATCGCGCAGCGCCACCACCACGTCCGCCGGCGCAGGACCGGCGTTCAGATCCAGGCCCAGCTTGTTCAGCTGGTAGACCAGATGCGGGGCGATGTCGGCCGGCGCTTCAGTCTTCAGGAAGTGCTGGTTGACCCAGCCCAGCTTGGCCATGTCCAGGCGCGCGGCCTTGGAGTTGCAGTGGGTCACATCAAACAGATCGATCAGCTCCTGGCGGCTGAACAGCTCCTGGTCGCCATGCGACCAGCCCAGGCGGGCCAGATAGCTCAGCAGCGCGTCGGGCAGGTAGCCGGCGTCCTTGTACTGCATCACGTCGGCCGCGCCGGTGCGCTTGGACAGCTTGGCGCCCTGCTCGTCCAGGATCATCGGCATATGGCCGAACTTCGGCACGGGGGCGCCGATGCCCTCGTACAGATTGATCTGGCGCGGGGTGTTGTTGATGTGGTCGTCGCCGCGGATGACCTCGCTGATGCGCATGTCCCAATCGTCCACCACCACCGCGAAGTTGTAGGTGGGGAAACCATCCGGGCGGAAGATCACCATGTCATCCAGCTCGCTGTTGGCGATCTCGATGCGGCCCTTGATCAGGTCGTCGAACACGACCGTGCCCTCGAGCGGATTCTTGAAACGGATCACGCGGTTCGGATCGTCCTTGTACGGCAGGCCCAGGTCACGCGCGGCGCCGTTGTAACGCGGCTTTTCCTGCTTGGCCATGGCGGCCTCGCGCATCGCGTCCAGTTCTTCCCTGGTCTCGTAGGCGTAGTACGCCTTGCCCTGCGCGACCAGCTGCTCGGCCACTTCCAGGTAACGGGCCACGCGCTGGGTCTGGTAGATCGGGCCTTCGTCATAGCCCAGGCCCAGCCACTCCATCGCCTCCAGGATCGCGTCGATCGCGCCCTGGGTGCTGCGCTCACGGTCGGTGTCTTCGATGCGCAGCACGAATTCGCCGCCACGGTGACGGGCCTCCAGCCAGCAGTACAGCGCCGTGCGGGCGCCACCAATGTGCAGGTAGCCGGTGGGACTGGGGGCAAAACGGGTGCGGCAGGTCATGGAGGGCTCAGGGCGGGAAACGGAATCCCGGCAATTTTACCTGTCCGGGCCGGACCCTGCCTAAATCGGAGAATCCCTACAGTCTGCTGCGCGTGGACATGGTCTGATGGCGGGATTGTCCGCTTTTCATCCATCGACCATGACAACTGCCCGCGTTGAGCCGCCGTCACTGCGCCATGCCGCTACCCGCGCCGCCACCGCCCTGATCCTGCTCGCCGCACTGGGCGCGTGTTCTGCACCGGGCACCGACGGCGCGGCGGCTGCTTCGGTGGCCACAAACCCACCCGCCCAGCAGGCGCTACCGGCGGACGTGGGGCCCAGCGCATCCGCGCTGCCGCCCGGCACGCCCCCTTCGCGCACGCTCGCTGGCAGGCAGACGCCAGCCGTCCACGCCTCGGCGGTCGCCGGCGACACGGAACGGGCGCTTGGCCTGGCCGATGGCCTGTCTTCGGATGCGCTGCGGCAGTTGCTCAATGACGGCCCGCGCTTCGACCAGGCCATGGCGGCGCTGGACCTCGCCTACGCCGCCGATGGGGACGCGCAGGACGTCCGCAGCAGCTATCAGCACGCCTTGCAGCAACGGCTGGGCACCGGCCCGGACGCGCCGCGGCTGAGCCGCCTGCACTGCGGCATTTCCCATTGTCTGGGCGAGGTCACCGGCACGCTGGAGAATCCGTCCGTGCTGTTCGGGGCACCCCGTGATGCGGTAGGCCGCCAGTTGCCGGTCAACGAAGCGATGGTGCGCAGCATTCTCTCCGCAGACGGCGGGCCCACAGGCTACCGCCTCGCCTTCTCGCTCGATCCCACGCCCCGCACCGGGCCCTCGCCGGCCCGGTAAACCGCCCTCAGGGCGTCAGCAACGGCTTGCGCGGCAGCTTTTCCTCACGCATGGCCGCGTTGTAGACGAACGAGGCCACGATCGCGGCGGCCTGCTTCAGGTCTTCCGGCTCGGCGTGGTCCCACGTATCCAGGTTGCTGTGGTGGACGTTGGTGAAGTAATCCAGCCGATCCTGGATGAACTGGAATCCGGGCAGGCCGACGCGATCGAACGCGATGTGGTCGGTGCTGCCGGTGTTGCGCGTGGCCACGGTGGTGGCGCCCACATCGTGGAACGGGGCCAGCCACGCTTCGAAGATCGGCACCGCGGCCAGGTTCTCCTGCGCGTAGATGCCGCGGAAGCGGCCCGAGCCGTTGTCCATGTTGAAGTACGCCGAGAACTTGTCGTAATCGCGCTGGCGCTGCAGGGCGCCGGTGGGTTCACGCATCGAGGCCGGCAACTTGAGCTGCGCCGGGTCGGTCGGCTCGGGGTAGCGCGCGAAGTGCTTGGACACATAGTCCTGGGAGCCGATCAGCCCCTGCTCCTCGCCACTCCACAGCGCCACGCGGATGGTGCGCTTGGGCTTGGCACCCACCGCCTTGAGGATGCGCATGGCTTCCATCATCACCGCCACGCCGGCCGCGTTGTCGGCCGCGCCGGTGCCGGTATGCCAGGAATCCATGTGCGCGCCAAGCATCACGATCTCATCAGCCTTGCCGCTGCCGCGGATCTCGGCCAGCGTGTTGTAGCCGGGCTGGTCCTGCGTATCGGTGAAACGGGCCTCGACATTCACGCGCAGCTTGACCGCCTGCTTCTGGTCGACCGCCCGCACCAGCTGGTTGTAGTGCTCGGCCATCATCGCCAGCTCGGGCACGCCGACCGGTTCACCGGCCTTGCGCGAGCCACCGCCACCGACACGGATGATGCCGTTGTCCCAGCCGCTGATGCTGATCGTGGCCAGCACGCCCTGCTCGGCGAAGAAGGCGTTGGTGGCGCGGGTCAGTTCCTGTTTCTCCAGGTATTCCTTGGCCTTCTTGGCACGGTCGGCCTTGGCATCGGCAACGTCCTTGGGCACCGCGAACACCTGCAGCTCGGCCAGGCCGGCGTCATCGTGGCGGTGCGAATCGGACTTGGTGGCCCGTTCGTAATCGCGCGCATCGTTGAGCAGCAGGATCCTGCCGGCGATCTTGCCCTTGTACTGATCCAGATCGGCGAGCTTCTTGATCTCGACCTTGATCACCTCACCCTCGACCGGGCCATGGGTACCCGGCGTCCAGGCCTTCGGCAGCGCATACAGCGGCGCCACGCGCGGGCTGAGCAGTTCCACGCTGGCGTTGCTGAACTCCCAGCCGCGACCGAACGCATCGAAGGCCTCGTCATGCACGTTGACCAGGCCCCACTCGTTGAACTTGCTGCGGGTCCAGGTGTTGGCCTCGCCCATCGCGGGCGAATTGGTCAGGCGCGGGCCGATCTGCTCGGTCAGATGGCTGAAGGTCGCCATCACCTGCGACCGGTGGAAGGCTTCCTGGCGGATCCGGCTGACCATGTCCAGGTCCACCGTTTCTCTCGTCTGTGCATCGGCGACGCCGCTCAATACCAATGCAACGCTCAACATGCCCCACTTGAACACGATTACCCCCGCCTTTCGGACAGACCACGAACAATCCCCGAGTCTATCGAGGGTGGCCCGCGCGCCCCCGGGCCAAGAGTCATGGTCATTCCATCCAGCCGTACCAGAGCTGGCCACGGGAAGGCAGTACCAGCAGCCAGCGGCTGCGGTCCTCCGAGGCGCTGGCGTAGACCGGCGCATGCACGGGCCAGTCCAGCGGCAGCCCGCCGATACCGATCTCGCGCAGGGCCTGGGCGCCTTCGCGCCACGGCCGATACGCGCCACACCATCGCGGCAGTGGCAGGCGCCCCCGCGCCTGCCGTGCCTGTTCCAGAAAGCGCAGGCCATGCGCCGTGATCGCGTCACACGTGACCGGCGCCAAGCCGAAGCGGACCAGCCCCGGGGCGGCCTGCACGCCCGGTAGCGCGCTCAACGGTGAAGGCCATCCCGACACCTCGCCGTCCAGCAGCGAGGCCACCTCCAGCCGGGCGGGCAACGCCCGACGCACACGTTCATGCAGACAACGACGCCAGCTCATGGTCGCTCCTTACTTCAGGCTTGCGCCGAGTTCGTACCAATCGACCCGGCGGGTCACCCACATCACCGCGGCCAGCACGCCGAACAGCAGCAGCGAGCCCATCAGCAGCGCGTTGTTCTCCGAGATCAGCAGCCCATACAGCGCGCCGTACAGGGCGCTGAGCATCAGCGCGAAGCCCAGGCCACGTTTCGAGCTCTTCAATACGCCGGACAGATACACGGTCTGGATGCCGATACAGGCAAGCGCCGAGAGTGCATACGCCTGCCAGAACGCGATGTGCTCGGAGAGGCTGAGCAGCAACAGGAAGAAGATCGCCAGCGCCAGGCCGACCATCAGGTACTGCAGCGGGTGGATGCGCAGCTGCTTGATCAGTTCGAACAGGATGAAGCCGACGAAGGTGAGCAGGATGAAGAGGATGCCGTACTTGCTGGCGCGGTCGGCCTGGGTATACACATCGACCGGATTCACCAGCTCCACGCTCACCGCTTCAGCGTCGATGTCCGGGCGGTTGCGCAGCTGGTGCTGGGCACGCGAGGCCAGCGAGGACACCGCCCACTGGGCGTCGAAGCCCTGCGCGTCCACCTTGCGCTCGTTGGGCAGGAAGCTGCCACCGAACAGCGGATGCGGCCACGGCGAGCGCAGCGCGATGCGGCTGTCATCGCCCACCGGCACCACCGACAGCGACCGGGTGCCATCCAGCACCAGCTCCAGCTCGACCTTGCTGCCCTTGAGCACACCACCCCGTTCATCCGCCAGGCCCGGCAAGCCGACATGCAGGCCCGTGCCGATGCCACTGACGCCGCCGGCATCGGGCAACAGCGTCACGGCGTTGCCATCCACGCGCAGGTTCGGCGAACCGACCAGGCCACGCACATCGGCGATGCCCACGGTCAGGAAGGGCGTGCCATACACGCGGCCTGCTTTCACCGGGTAGTCGTCATCGGCGAACGCGGCACTGATCGTGGCCTTCCAGCTATAGACCGGCACGCGGAACAGGCCGACCCGGCGCTCGTCCGGCTGCATCACACCGTCCACCGTGAGCGTGGCTGGCATCTGCAGCCACTGGCCCTGCTCGACCTGCTTTTCCTTCTTCTTGGTACCGGCCGCATCCACCACCTCGACCTCGCGCGTCTCGGTCCACGGCACCACGCGGATCGGGCCGGTCAGAATCTGCGCGCCGGCGCGGCTCTGCGCGACGCGCTGGTAGGCCTCGTCGCGGTACGCCTCACGCTCGCGGATCACGCCCTTGATCAGGCTCAGCGGAATCAGCAGCAACAGGATCAGCCCGCCGACAATGGCGAACCGCAACAGCATCTTCAGGGATTTCATGACCCGTCCTCGGTTGGGAGGGGGCCAGCTTCCCGCGCGCCGGTGTGCGGGGTTTGTGCCGAGTTTGAAGTCTGTGTGAAGTGCGGCAGCAATCAGCGCCGCGGCGGTACCGAGGGCAGGCGCGACGGCAGCCACAACACCGCCTGTGCACCGCCGTCATCGCGGTTGCGCAGGCTGACACGGCCGCCGTGCAGGCGGGCGACTTCCTGCACGAACGACAGGCCGAGGCCGGAGCTGCGCTGGCCGGTGCCCGGTCGCGCCAGGGAATAGAAACGCTCGAACACGCGATCAAGCGCGTAGTCCGGCACGCCACTGCCGCGGTCGGCCACGGTCAGTGCGATGCCCTCGCCTTCCGCACCGGCACCGAGCGTGATGGTGCTGCCGGCCGGTGAGAAGGCCACGGCATTCTCCAGCAGATTGTTGAGTGCCTGGCGCAGCAGATAGCCGTCGCCCTGCACGCTCTCGGCCTGCGCCTCCACCGCGATCGTGACCCCGGCGGCCTGCGCACGCACCGCCACTGCGTCGGCGGCGGACTGCAGCAACACCGCCAGTGCAAGCCGCTCGTGCTTCTGCAACCAGCCGTACTGTTCCACCTCGGCCAGCGCCAGCAGCTTGTCGATGGTTTCGGTGAGGCGCTGCGCCTGGCCTTCGATGCTGCGCGCGAAGTGCGCCCGATCCGCGTCCGGCAGCGGTTCCTGCAGCAGCTCGGCCGCGCCGCGGATCGCGGCCAGCGGGCTCTTCATTTCATGCGTCAGCGACTGCACGTACTGCTCGACGTAGGCCTTGCCTTCCAGCTTGCGACGCATGGTTTCCAGCGCTTGGCCCAGATCGCCGATCTCATCGCGACGCGGCTTCGGCGGCGGCACCGGCTCACCGGCGCTGACCGCCTTGGCATAGCGGTTGAGACGGTTCACGCCGTGCATCAGCCACGCGGTCATCAGCAGCCCGATCAGCGCCGACAGACCGATCAGCCAGGCACCGCGCTTCATGATGGCGCGCTGGCTGGCCGCGATGAACGGATCGATGCTGCGGTTGGGCTGGGCCAGGCTGAGCACACCGATCAAGCGGCGTCCGTCGGCCGGATCGAAGATCGGCGCGGCCACGTGCATCACCGAGTGGGTGTCGTCGCCGGGCGTCTCCGGGCTGGAGCGCGCGCCGTATTCGCCACGCAGGGTGCGGTACACATCGTTCCAGCGTGAGTTGTCGCGCCCCACATCACGGCCGGTCGAGTCGTACACCACGATGCCCTTGGCATCGGTGATGGTGACCTGGTAATCCAGCGTGCGCTTGGGAAAACGCCACACCATCGCCTTCGGGTCGCGGCGCTTGGCGCGCGCCAGATCGGCGACGAAGCGGCCGTCGCGGATGTGCCCGGCCTTGAGATCGGCCGCGGCCATTTCCGCCAGCACGTTGGCTGCATCGACCAACGTGGACTCCATCGCCTGGCGCACGCCGGGCTTCACTTCGTTGACGAAAATGCGCATCACGAAGAACGCGGCGATACCCACGATCAGGAAGAAGCCCAGGAACAGTTTCAGGCCCAGCCGCATGCCTACACCTCCAGTGCGTAGCCCAGGCCACGGTGGGTGCGGATCGGGTCGGTCTCGGCGCCCGCGGCACGCAGCTTGGCGCGCAGGGTTTTGACGTGGGTATCCACGGTGCGGTCGGCGCTGTCAGCGTCGCTGTCCCAGCCTCGGTCCATCAGCTGGGCGCGGCTGAGGATCGCGCCGGGGCGCTGCAGCAGGGCCGCCATCAGCGCGTATTCGTAGCGGGTCAGATCCAGCGGCTGGTCACCGAAGCGGATCCGGCTGCCCTCGCGGTCGATCGAGAAGCGGCCAAGCTGCTGCCAGCCGGTGGTATCGGCAGGGGCCGCGGACCGGCGCAGGCGCGCGCGCACCCGCGCCACCAGCTCCCGCGGCGAGAACGGCTTGGCCATATAGTCGTCCGCCCCCAGCTCCAGGCCGAGCACCCGGTCGAACTCGTCATTACGGGCGGTCAGGAAGATCACCGGCACCTCGCTGAAGGTGCGCAGCGTGCGGCAGACCTCGAAACCGCTCATGTCCGGCAGGCCGACATCCAGCACCACCACATCGAAGGCGTGCTGGCGCAGGCGGGCCAGCGCCTCTCCGCCGAGCAGGCAATGCTGGGCGCCGTAGCCATCACTGCGCAGTGCATACAGAACGGTGTCGGCGATGGCGGTTTCGTCCTCGACCACCAGGACGTTGTGCAGGGGGTGGCTCATGCGCGCAGCATAGCCGCTGGGCCCGCCGCCCCGTACACTGCGCCGATGAATTACCGCCACGCCTTCCATGCCGGCAACCATGCCGATGTGCTCAAGCACATCGTGCAGCTTGCCCTGCTCGACACCTTCAAGCGCAAGGACAGCCCGTTCTTCGTGCTGGACACCCACGGCGGCGCAGGCCGCTACCTGCTGGCCAGCGAGGAAAGCCGCAAGACGCTGGAGGCCGAAGACGGCGTGATGCGCCTGATGGCCCAGCCGCAGCTGCCTGCGGTGGTGGAGCGCTACCTCAAGGCGGTCCAGGCCGACAACCCGGTCGGGGCGATGATCAGCTACCCCGGCTCGCCGCTGCTGACCGCCCAGACCCTGCGCGAGCAGGACCGCATGGCCGTGTGCGAAGTGCAGGATGCCGAAGCCACGGCGCTGAAGGCACTGTTCGCCCATGACAGCCGGGTGGCCGTGTATCACGCCGATGGCTATGCCCAGAACAAGAAACTGCTGCCGCCCAAGGCCAACGGCGTGAAGATCGGCCGTGGGCTGGTCCTGATCGACCCGCCCTACGAGGGGCAGGACGCCGAGTACCAGGCCATCCTGGCTTCGGTGACCGAGATCCTGAGCCGTTGGCCGCAGGCGAGCTTTGCGATCTGGTTCCCCATCAAGCAGCGCCGGACCGTCCTGCATTTCCTGCGCAAGGCCTGTGCCCTGCCGGTGAAATCGGTGCTGACCGCCGAGCTGCTGATCCGCCCGGACGACTCCCCGCTGCGGCTCAATGGCAGCGGCATGCTGCTGCTGAACCCGCCGTGGCAGTTCGACCAGGTCCTGGCCCCGGCCATGCCGGCGCTCAAGCAGCACCTGGGCGAGGCAGGCGCCTCGACCCGCCTGCAGTGGCTCAAGCAGGCCGAATGACCCCCTTCAGGTCAGGCCGGGATCCCGGCCTGACCGACTCCTCCCGGCCGGATCGGCGTGAGTGATCCGTTCACGGAACGCTGCACCCGGGATGCGAGAATCCTGAGACCACCAAGGAATCACCGGTATGGCTACCCGTAACCGCATGCCGCCCTGGCACGAAATTTTCAAGGCACCCAGTGGCCACGAGCTGCTGATCCGCCCCATCCGGCCGGAAGACGGCCCGCCGCTGCATGCCGCCTTCAGCCTGTTCGGGCCGGAGGAGATCCGCGACCGTTTCCTGCAGTCGGTGACCGAGCTGTCGCCGGAAACCACGCAGCGCCTGACCCACCCCAATCCCAAGAGCGAAATCACCCTGGTCGCGGCCGAGTCGCTGCCCGCCGGTGAAGCCGTGGTGGGTGCGGTCGCGCGCGCCTCGATCATCCCCGGCACCCGCGAGGCCGAATACGCGATCCTGGTCAGCCGCTTCCTGGTCGGCCAGGGCCTGGGCCGGCAGTTGATGCGCAAGCTGGTCAAGTGGGCGCGCGGCAAGTACCTGGATCGTCTGTACGGGGATGTTGCCGAAGAGAACGAGCCGATGAAGCAGCTGGCCGCCTCGCTGGGCTTCCAGCCGATCCCGCACCCGAACGGTACGCCGGGCCTGGTGCGCATGGTGCTCGAACTCGACAGCTGACGCGGGGCGCCTGTCCGCGCCCTGATCGGTAGCGCCGGCCGCTGGCCGGCTGCCCGTACGTCACGCATCGCCTGGAGCCGGCCAGCGGCCGGCCACTACCGGTAACGCGGATCGGCCGTACGCTTGCCTGCCGCCGGATGACGCAGCCGCCACGCTGCGGTCTGCTAAAATCGACGGTTCATGTCACGCACCTCCTATCCCGTTCCGCCGCTGCCACGTCCTGGACAGCTCCGCGCCTGGTGGCGCGCTCCCGCTTCGGCGACAGCGCTGGCGTGGTACATCGCCCGCGCGGCACAGTCGCACGACGGGCCGTTGCTGGTAGTCGCCCGCGACAACCATGGCGCGAACCAGATCGAAGCCGATCTGCACACCCTGCTCGGCAGTGCCGGCGACGTGCCGATCGTGGCCTTCCCGGATTGGGAAACCCTGCCCTACGACGCCTTCAGCCCGCACCCGGACATCATTTCCCAGCGCCTGGCCGCGCTGCATGCCCTGCCAGCGCTGAAGCGCGGCATCGTGGTGGTGCCGGTGCAGACGCTGCTGCAGCAGTTGGCACCGCTCAAATACGTCATCGGCGGCAGCTTCGACCTGACGGTCGGCCAGCGTCTGGATCTGGACGCGGAAAAACGCCGCCTGGAATCGGCCGGCTACCGCAACGTGCCGCAGGTGATGGACCCGGGCGATTTCGCCGTGCGTGGCGGCCTGCTCGATGTCTACCCGATGGGGGCCGAGGCGCCGCTGCGGGTGGAACTGCTCGACGAAGACATCGATTCGATCCGCGCGTTCGATCCGGAATCGCAGCGCTCGCTGGACAAGGTCGAGGCGGTGCACATGCTACCCGGCCGTGAAGTACCACTGGATGATCTCAGCGTCTCGCGCGTGCTCAACACGCTGCGCGAGCGCTTCGATGTGGATACCCGGCGCAGCGCGCTGTACCAGGATCTCAAGGCCGGTATCGCGCCGGCCGGCATCGAGTATTACCTGCCGCTGTTCTTCGACAGGACCGCGACCCTGCTCGATTACCTGCAGCCCAACGTGCTGCCGGTGCTGGCGCCGAACGTGTTCGATGCTGCGGCCGCCTTCTGGGCGCAGACGCAGAACCGCTACGAGCAGCGCCGCCACGATGTCGAGCGCCCGCTGCTGGCGCCGGAAGAACTGTATGCCAGCCCCGAGCAACTGCGCGCCACGCTCAACGGCCTGGCCCGCGTCGAAGTCTGGCCGCTGGATCACGACCGCATCGGCGACGCACAGCCGCTGGGTGACCAGCCCCTGCCGCCGCTGCCGGTGGCCGCGCGCGATGCCCCGGCCGCCGAGGCACTGAAATCCTTCATCGGTCATTATCCGGGCCGCGTGCTGATCGCCGCCGATTCCGCCGGCCGCCGCGAGGCCCTGCTGGAAGTGCTGCTCGCCGCCGAGCTGAAGCCGCCGGTGGTCGCTGATCTGCCCGGTTTCCTGGCCGACGACAGCGTGCGCTTCGGCATCACCGTGGCCCCGCTGGAAGACGGTTTCGCACTGGAAAGCCCGCCGATCGCGGTGCTGACCGAGCGCCAGCTGTTCCCCGAACGCGCCGGCCAGCAGCGCCGCAGCCGCCGTGCCGGGCGCGAGCCGGAAGCGATCATCCGCGACCTCGGCGAGCTCAGCGAAGGCTCGCCGATCGTGCATGAAGACCACGGTGTCGGCCGCTACCGCGGCCTGATCGTGCTCGATGCCGGCGGCATGCCCGGCGAGTTCCTGGAAATCGAATACGCCAAGGGCGACCGCCTGTATGTGCCGGTCGCCCAGCTGCACCTGATCAGCCGCTACTCGGGTGCCTCGCCGGAGACCGCGCCACTGCATTCGCTGGGTGGCGAGCAGTGGACCAAGGCCAAGCGCAAGGCGGCCGAAAAGGTCCGCGACGTCGCCGCCGAGCTGCTGGAAATCCAGGCGCGTCGCCGTGCCCGTGCCGGCCTTGCGCTGCACGTGGACCGCGCGATGTACGAGCCGTTCGCGGCCGGGTTCCCGTTCGAGGAAACGCCTGATCAGCTGGCCGCGATCGACGCGACCCTGCGCGATCTGGCCAGCAGCCAGCCGATGGACCGTGTGGTCTGCGGTGACGTCGGCTTCGGCAAGACCGAGGTCGCCGTGCGCGCCGCATTCGCCGCCGCCAGCGCCGGCAAGCAGGTCGCCGTGCTGGTGCCGACCACCCTGCTGGCCGAACAGCATTACCGCAATTTCCGCGATCGCTTCGCCGATTGGCCGCTCAAGGTGGAGGTGCTGTCGCGCTTCAAATCCACCAAGGAGATCAAGGCCGAACTGGAGAAGGTCGCCGCCGGCACCATCGACGTCATCATCGGTACCCATCGCCTGCTGCAGCCGGACGTGAAGTTCAAGGACCTCGGTCTGGTCGTGGTCGATGAGGAGCAGCGCTTCGGTGTGCGCCAGAAGGAAGCGCTCAAAGCGATGCGCGCCAACGTGCATCTGCTGACCCTGACCGCCACGCCGATTCCCCGCACGCTCAACATGGCCATGGCCGGGCTGCGTGATCTGTCGATCATCGCCACGCCGCCGCCGAACCGGCTGGCGGTCAAGACGTTCATCACCGCCTGGGACAACGCGCTGCTGCGCGAAGCCTTCCAGCGCGAACTGGCCCGTGGTGGCCAGCTGTACTTCCTGCACAACGATGTTGAGAGCATCGGCCGCATGCAGCGCGAGCTGGCCGAGCTGGTGCCCGAAGCACGCATCGGCATCGCCCATGGGCAGATGCCCGAGCGCGAGCTGGAGCGGGTGATGCTGGACTTCCAGAAGCAGCGCTTCAATGTGCTGCTGTCGACCACGATCATCGAATCGGGCATCGACATCCCCAACGCCAATACCATCATCATCAATCGCGCCGACCGTTTCGGCCTGGCCCAGCTGCACCAGCTGCGTGGCCGCGTGGGTCGCTCGCACCACCGGGCGTACGCCTACCTGGTGGTGCCGGACAAGCGCGCGATGACGCCCGATGCCGAGAAGCGCCTGGAAGCGATCGCCTCGATGGACGAACTCGGTGCCGGCTTCACCCTGGCCACCCACGATCTGGAAATCCGCGGTGCCGGCGAGCTGCTCGGCGAGGACCAGAGCGGCCAGATGGCCGAGGTCGGCTTCAGCCTGTACACCGAGCTGCTGGAACGTGCGGTGCGCAGCATCCGCCTGGGCAAGCTGCCCGATCTGGACGCCGGCGAAGAGGCACGCGGTGCCGAGGTCGAGCTGCACGTGCCCGCCTTGATCCCCGACGCCTACCTGCCCGACGTGCACACCCGCCTGACCCTGTACAAGCGCATCAGCAGTGCGCGTGACAGTGCTGAGCTGCGCGAACTGCAGGTGGAGATGATCGACCGCTTCGGCCTGCTGCCGGACCCGGCCAAGCACCTGTTCGCGATCGCCGAGCTCAAGCTGCAGGCCAATGTGCTGGGCATCCGCAAGCTGGAGCTGGGCGAGAACGGCGGGCGCATCGTGTTCAACGCCAAGCCGGAGATCGACCCGATGGCGGTCATCCAGCTGATCCAGAAGCAGCCCAAACTGTACACGATGGATGGGCCGGACAAGCTGCGCATCAAGCACCCCTTGCCGCTGCCGGAAGACCGCTTCAGCGCCGCCAAGGCCTTGTTGCTGACCCTCTCCCCGCGTTGATTTCACGCCTGGCGCCGGTCGCCAGGCGCTATCGTTCGATGGGCAGGCGCCACGTGGCGGCCTGCCCGACCCCGGCACTGACGGCCGGCCATCCGACCCCACGTGACCGCCGCCATGTTCGACGACGCCCCTTCGCAGGTCTGCTCCATCGATGCGCTGTCGATGTCGTTGCAGATGCGCGACCAGTACACCCGTTTCCACTGCGACCGGGTCGGCCTGCTCGGCGATCAGCTGGGGCGTCTGTGCGATCTGGACGACACGCAGCGCGCGCATCTGGCGCTGGCGGCCCGCTTCCATGACATCGGCAAGATCGGCATTCCCGACAACGTGCTGTTGTATCCCGCGCGCCTGGACGACGCACAGCGCGCGATCATGCGTACTCACCCCGAGCGCGGTGAGCGCATCTTCGCCACCACCGGGCGCAGTGACGCCGCCGAGGTGGCGCGGCTGATCCGCAGCCATCACGAGGCGTTCGATGGCAGTGGTTATCCGGATGGCCTGAAAGGCAGCGACATTCCGCTGGGCGCGCGCGTGCTCACCATCGTTGATGGTTACGACGCCATGACCACCACCCGCCCCTACCGCGGCCCGATGCCGCATGCCAAGGCGATGGGCATCCTTGCCGGGCAGCAGGGTGGCCTGGTGGATCCGGAGGTGTTCGGCCTGTTCACCCGGATGATGGCCTCCGCCGGCTAGCCCTACGCCAGGTGGGGCCTGAAAAAAAACCCGGCGTTCGCCGGGTTTTTCGTATCACTCAACCGCGTGCGATCACCAGATCACAACGCGCTTGTCGTCGGCACGCACCATCGCATCGCCCGCCTTGCACTCGAACGCCTGTGCGTACGCCGGCATGTTCGACGGCGCGCCGTTGGCACGGAAGTTCGCCGGGGCGTGCGGATCGGTGTTCAGACGCACGCGCAGCTCGCCTTCATTGAAGTTGCGGCGCCACACGGTGGCCCAGTTCATGAAGAAGCGCTGGTCCTGCGAATAACCGTCCACCTCGACGTTGGCCTTCGGGTTTTCCTTGAGCGCCATCTGCAGCGCGTCGTAGGCCACGGTCAGGCCACCCAGGTCGCCGATGTTCTCGCCCAGGGTCAGCTTGCCCTTCACGTTCACGCCCGGCAGCGACTCATAGCCGTCGAACTGTGCGACCAGCTGGTCGGTACGCTGGGTGAAGGCGGCACGATCGCTGTCGGTCCACCAGTTGTCGAAGTTGCCGTTGGCCGCGAACTGGCTGCCCGAGTCGTCGTAGCCATGCATCATCTCGTGGCCGATGACCGCACCGATGCCGCCGTAGTTCAGCGCCGGATCGGCCTTGGCGTCGAAGAACGGCGCCTGCAGGATCGCCGCCGGGAACACGATCTCGTTCTTGGTGGCGTTGTAGTAGGCGTTGACGGTCTGCGGGGTCATGCCCCATTCGGTCTTGTCGACCGGCTTGCCGATCTTGTTGAGCATGAAGCGGTAGTTGAACGTGCGCGCGGCCTGCATGTTGCCCAGGTAGCTGTCGCCGTTGGTTTCCAGGCCCGACCAGTCACGCCACTTGTCCGGATAGCCGATCTTCGGGGTGAAGCTGGCCCACTTTTCCAGTGCCTTCCTGCGGGTGTCTTCGCTCATCCACTCCAGCTTCTCCAGGCGCGCCTTCAGCGCCACCGAGAGGTTCTCCACCAGGTGCTGCATCTGCACCTTGGAGTCGGCCGGGAACACGGCGTCGACATACATCTGGCCCAGGCCTTCGCCGATGGCACCGTTGACCGACTCCAGCACGCGCTTCCAGCGCGGCTGCATTTCCTTCTGGCCACGCAGGGTGGTGCTGTAGAAATCGAAGTTGGCCTTTTCGAAGGCGCTGCTCAGGTACGGCGAGGCGTCGTCGATGGTGTGGAAGCGCAGGTAGGCCTGCCAGGTGGCGGCCGGTACGTCGGCCAGCATCTTGTCCACTTCACCGAAGAAGGCCGGCTGGGCCATCGAGAACTTCTGCGCGGCCGGCACCTTCAGGGTGTCGAACAGCGCGGTCCAGCTGAAGTTCGGGGTCAGCTTGTCCGCGTCGGCCGCGCTGACCGGGTTGTAACGCTTGGCCGGGTCACGCATTTCGATGCGCGACATCGACGCCTTCGCCAGACGCGTTTCGAACTCCATCACAGCCTTGGCCTGCGTCTTGGCCTGCTCGGCATCGACGCCGGACAGGGTCAGCACCTGCGCGATGTAGGCAACGTACGCGTCGCGGATCTTGGCCTGCGACTCGTCGAAGTAGTAGCCCTTCTCCGGCAGGCCGAGGCCGCCCTGGCCGACATAGGCGATGACGTTGGCCGAATCCTTGTAATCGGCATTGGCGAACAGCGAGAACAGCACGCCCTGGCCCACGGCCTGGCTGTCGCGCAGGTACTGGGTGATGGCGGCGGTGTCATTCAGCGCGGCGATCTTGTCCAGCTGCGGCTGCAGCGGGGTGATGCCGGCGGCATCGATCTTGGCTTCGTCCGAACCGGTCTTCCAGATGTCACCGATCTTGGCTTCCACCGTGCCGGCCTTGGCCTGGCTGGCGGCGGCCTGCTGGACCAGCGCGTGCTGCACTTCCAGCGAGCGCTCGCGCAGGATTTCGAAGCTGCCCCATGTGGTCTGGTCGTTCGGGACCGGGTTGGCCTGGAGCCACTTGCTGTTCACGAACCCGTTGAGGTCGGTACAGGCGGCGATGGCGGTATCCAGATCGGCGCTGTTGAGCGAGATCAGCGCGGTCTTGATCTGCGACTGATCAAACGCCGGCTTGGCATCGGCGGTGGCGGCAGGCGCGGTATCGGTCTTGCCGCAGGAGGCCAGCGACAAGGCGATGGCGGCGGTCAGGCCCAGCGGGACCAGCTTGGAAAACTTCATTCGACTCTCCGGCTACAGATGGATGCATCACCCGGATCACGGGCAATCGGTCAGCGTAGCGCGGGAGGAGCCGGGGCGGACCGGCCAAAGGTCACACCATCGCGCAGCGGTAGAGCCACCCCATGGGGGTAAAGAAAAGGCCGGCTTGCGCCGGCCTTTCGTTGTTACTTCGCCTTGCCCTGGTTCGCCACGGCCTCAGCCGCCTTGCGGGCCGCTTCCGGGTCGCCCAGGTAGCGGAACGACTGCACCGTCAGGTCATCGTTGAGTTCGAACAGCAACGGGATGCCGGTCGGGATGTTGAGTTCCAGGATGGCTTCCTGCGAGACATTGTTGAGGTACTTGTACAGCGCGCGCAGCGAATTGCCGTGGGCGGTGACCAGCACGGTCTTGCCGTCCTTGAGCTGCGGGGCGATCGAATCGAACCAGTACGGCAGCACGCGGTCCAGCGTGGTGGCCAGCGATTCGGTGCCCGGCAGCGCGTTGCGGTCCAGGCCGGCATAGCGGCGGTCATGGATCGGGTGGCCCGGGTCCTCGATGTCCATCGCCGGCGGCGGGATGTCGTAGGAGCGGCGCCAGATCTTGACCTGGTCCTCGCCGTGCTTGGCGGCGGTCTCGGCCTTGTCCAGGCCCTGCAGCCCGCCGTAGTGACGCTCGTTCAAGCGCCAGCTCTTGCTGACCGGCAGCCAGTCCTGGTCCAGTTCGGCCAGGGCACCCTGCAGGGTGTGGATGGCGCGCTTGAGCACCGAGGTATGCGCTACATCGAACTGCAGGCCCTCTTCACGCATCAGGCGGCCGGCGGCGGCGGCCTCGCGGCGGCCCTGCTCGGTCAGTTCCACGTCCACCCAGCCGGTGAAGCGGTTGTCCAGGTTCCACTGGCTCTGGCCGTGGCGCAACAGTACGAGTTTCCGGGTCACTGCAGTATCTCCGACAGATGGCAAGGCAGACCCGCATTGTAGCGGCAACCCTGCCCTGCCCGTCCGCCGGAGGGCCTCCCCTGACCTCAGGGATGCGGATGTCCGTGATGGCCCTGCGCGTCCGGTGCAGCGCGGCGGCTGTCGTTGCTGCCGTGCGCGTGGCGGTCATGCGCATGACCGGCATGATCATGGGCGGCGTGGTCGTGCCCGGCATGGTCATCAGCATGCCGCTCGCGCGGGCTGCCCACGCTGCAGGGATCACCGCAATGATCCGCCTCGATCTGCAGGGTCACATGATCGATGCCGTGCTGCTCGTGCAAGCGGGTGCCCAGCTCGCGGCGCAGGCGGTCCGCATCCACGCCGGTGCCCATCACCACGTGCGCGGTCAGTGCCGGCGTACTGGAGGCCAGCGCCCACACGTGAAGATCGTGCACATCCACCACCCCATCGTGGGCGCACAGGGTGCTGCGTACCGCAACGACATCCATGCCCTTGGGCACGCCTTCCAGCAGCACGTTGATCGCCTCGCGCATCAACACCCACGTGCGCGGCAGCACCCACAGGCCGATCAGCACGGCCAGGATCGGATCGATCGGCTTCCAGCCGGTCCAGCGGATCAGCAGAGCGCCCACGATCACCGCGACCGAACCGAGCATGTCCGCCCAGACCTCCAGATACGCACCTTTGACGTTGAGGCTCTCGCCGCTGCCGGCGCGCAGCAGGCGCATCGAGATCAGGTTGATGACCAGGCCGAACACCGCGATCGCCAGCATGCCGGTGGAGGCGATCTCCTGCGGCGCGCGGAAACGCTGCACCGCCTCCCACAGAATGTAGCCGGCCACCACGAACAGCATGCCGCCATTGATCATCGCGCCGAGCGCCTCCAGCCGCGCGTAGCCGTAAGTGCGCTTGGCATCGGGCGGGCGCCGGCTGAGCCGGACCGCGACCAGTGCGATCATCAATGCGAGCGTGTCGGTGGCCATGTGCGCGGCATCGGACAACAGCGCCAGGCTGTTGGTCCAGAACGCGCCGATCACCTCCACCAGCAGGAAGGTGGTGGTCAGGCCCAGTGCCCACCACAGCGGTTTCTCGTGGCGGATCTCGCTGGGCAGATGGTCGTGGTCGTGACCCATGAAAGCTCTCCTGGACAATGCCGGCAGGGTAAGCAGCGCTTTGCGCGGAGACTATTACACTTGGTGCGGCGTTCAGTGCACCGTTCACCCGCTGACCAATGGCGCATGTCCGCAGCGGCACGTGCGGCGTAGCATCGCGGCACTGCCGTCCGTTACAGGAACACCCCCGATGTCGATCCGCCGCGCCTTGACCCGCCCTGCCCTGCTCCTGCTCCAGTCGGCGTTGCTGATGTCGCCGTTGTTGGCCACTGCGCGCGAGGTGGCTGCGCCGGCCGAGCACGTCGAGGCCGACGGCCCCTACGTCTTCCGCACCCCCACCGGGCTGGAGGCGGCCTGGGTGTGCAACGACCATGTGATCCGCCGCGAGCTGCCGGCGCGCGACGGGGGCACGGTGGTCGCTCCCGCATGCGGCTACCCGCATGCGCTGACCGTGCTGCCACCGCGCACGGCGGAGGTCGCGCGGTTCCCCGCCACGCCGCGGATCGTCGCGTTGTCGGACATCCACGGGCAGTACGGCCTGCTGGTGAAGCTGCTGCGCGCCCACCACGTGATCGACAGTGACGACCGCTGGTCGCTGGGCGACGCCACGCTGGTGGTGGCCGGCGATGTGTTCGACCGCGGGCCGCAGGTCACCGAGGCGTTCTGGCTGCTGTACAGCCTGCAGCAGCAGGCCACGGCCGCCGGCGGCGCGGTGCACTTCGTGCTCGGCAATCACGAGACGATGGTGCTCTACAACGATCTGCGCTACGTCAACCCGACGTACCTCAGGACCGCGCAGCTGCTCGGCCGTTCCTACCCCGCGCTGTACGGGCCGGACTCGACCCTCGGCCAGTGGCTGCGTACCCGTCCGGTGCTGCTGCGCATCGGGGACACCCTGTTCCTGCACGGCGGCATCGCACCGGAGAACCTGGACCTGGTGCGCAACATGGCGACCACCAACGCCGGCTACCAGGCCGCAGTCGGGTTGCCCAAGCAGCAGGTCAAGGCCGCACCGGACACTGCCCGCTTGTTCGATGGCAAGACCAGCCCGATCTGGTACCGCGGCTACTTCGATGGCCGCATGGATACCGCCCAGGTCGAGACGCTGCTCAAACAGCTCGATCTCGCCCGCATCGTGGTCGGCCACACCTCGATGCCGCATGTCAGCAGCTTCCATGGCGACCGCATCATCGCCATCGACAGCAGCATCAAGAACGGTGAGAACGGCGAGCTGCTGTTCATCGAGAACGGCACGCTCAGCCGTGGCCTGCTCGATGGCTCGCGGGTGCCGCTGGCCGAAGGCCGGATCGGCGAGAGCGACTGACCGGATTCAACGCGGCGTGTAGATGCGCGAGACCATCCAGCCGCCATGGCTGCGGAAGCGGCCGCTGTCACCGGTCAGGGCGAACCGCAGTGCCACGATCCAGGCGCGCCCGGGCGAGCAGTGCCAGTCGCGCGCCTTGCGGTAGGCCTTGCTGAAGGCACGCAGCGCGGTAACGGCGCGGGGATCGGGATGGAGATGGTTTGACATGGCGTCTCTTCGATCAATGAGGCCCGGGATCCGCCTCCTGATCGATAAACCGTGAAAACCATCACAGAACTATCGCCCTCCGGTGCGGCCCTGCCCCGGATTGTCCAAGCGCAACTCCAGCGCATTGATACGACTCAGAAATTCCGACGAGGGAGCCAGTTCCTGCAGGTGTGGACGGGCCCGGGCCATCTGCGCGCGGGCGCCGGCGGCATCACCGTTGTCGAGCAGTGCCTCGGCCAGCGGCACCCGCCACTTGGCGGTGGCGGTGGAATCGGCGCCATAGAAACCGGTGAAGGTCTCCACCAGCTGGGCCGACAGCGGCACCGCCGCCGGGTCGGCACGGCGCTGGGCCAGCAGCGCCTGCTGCATCTGCATGCGCAGCGCCAGCCAGGGCGGCAGGGTGGGATGGGCCTGGCCGAACGCCGCCAGCGCCCGGCCGGCCTCGGCATGCTGTCCTGCCCGGATCAGCCATTCGACCTCGACCAGCCGCAGCACCAGCAACTGCGGTGAATCGGCGGGCAGATCGCGCCGCCACAGGGTCGCGACCTGCTGCAGCGGCGCCTGTGCTTCGGCCGTCCGGTGGGTACGCAGCAGCAGCCGGGCCAGCACCATCTCCACATCAAGGGTATCGGCGTGCTCGGGGCCGAGCAGGCGCCGATAGCGCGTCAGCGCAGCGCGGTAGTTCTGCTCGGCCTGGGCGTAATCGCCGCGCGCTTCCTCCATGAGGCCGTGGGCGTACTGCTTGACCGTATAGGCCCGGCTGTCCACGCCATCGACCGCGGCACTGGTCTGCAGGCTGTTGCGGAAGTGCTGATCGGCGGCCTGATAGCGGCCAAGATCGAGGTACTGGCCCGCCAGTCCGGCCTCGGCCGAGGCGGTATAGCTGCTGTTCGCGCCGAACATCTGCCGGGTCAGCGCGAAACTGCGTTCGGCCAATGCCAGCGCTTCATCGATGCGGCCCTGGTTGAGCAGCGTGGCGGACAAGGCGCGCAGCACACGCTGGTATTCCGCGCCCTGCACGCCGTGTTCGCGCGATGCCTCGGCCAGTGCCTCGCGCAGGATCGCCTCGGCCTTGCCGAGTTCTCCTTGGCTTCGGTAGAGATCGCCGAGGTTGGCCATCGCGGCCATGCTGCCCCGCTGCAGTGGGGCGTCGTTGCTGCCTCGGCTCAGTGCCAGTGCGGCGCGGAACGCCTGCTCGGCAGGCGCGTGTTCTTCCAGCTGCGCATGCGCCAGGCCCTGCGCGTTGAGGGCCTTCATCCTGACCGTCGGCACGTCGTCCTTTTCAAGCAACGCCAAGGCGCGCTCGGCACTGATCAGCGCATCCTTCTCACGGCCGGCGCTGAGCTGCTGCGCCGACAGGCTGGCCCAGGCATCGGCGATCTCGTGCGCCGCTGCACCGGTACGCACCAGCCCGGCCACACTGTCGCGCAGCAGGGTCTCGGCATCCTGGGGTTGGCCCAGGTTCTGGTAGGCCCGCCCCAGCGCAGCCTGCATGCGTGCGCGCAACGCAGGCGACACGGTGCGGTCATGCTCGATCCGGCGTGCACCGAGGTCGAGCACCTCGCGGGCGGTCATCGGTGTACCGTTGCGCAGGCCGGGATCGGCCGCATCGAAGGCGGCCACCAGGACATCGGCAATGCCAGCGGCGGCCACGGCGTTCTGCTCGGCCTGGCGGCGGGCCTCGCTCAGGCGCAGCACGAACACCACCCCCATCGCTGCCACCAGCGCAGCGACCAGGCCGACGCGCCACTGCCGTCGCAGCAGCAGGCGTGCGCGATGCCAACGGCTGGGGCGGCGCGCGCGCACCGGGCGATGCGCCAGATACCGTTCCAGGTCTTCAGCCAGCGCCTCGGCAGAGGCATAGCGTTCGACCGGGTGGGCCGCGCGCGCCTTCGCCGCGATTGCGCGCAGGTCGGCCGGCACCGCGCGGCCATCGCCCGGGGCGCGATCGCTGAGCAGGGCCTCCAGCATCACGCCCAGGCTGTAGACATCGCCGGCGACGCTGGCCGGTCGCCCGGCCAGCCGTTCCGGACTGGCGTAGGCCGGAGTGAGGTAGTCCACGGCATCACCGGCATCACCCAGCAGATGGGCGATGCCGAAATCCAGCAGCACCGGCTGCCCATCGGGCCGCACCAGCACGTTGGCCGGCTTGAGGTCGCAGTGCACCACCGATTGCGAATGCGCGGCCTGCACCGCGCGGCATATCTGCGAGAACAGCCGCAGGCGCGCCGCCAGCGGCAGGCCGAGAGTGCTGCAGGCCACGTCCAGCGGCTCGCCCTGCACGTACTCCATCACCAGATACGGCTGGCCGCCCTCGGCCACGCCGACGTCGTACAGCCGGGCGATGTGCGGGTGCTGCAGGTCCGCCAGGATCTGGCTTTCACTGGCCAGCCGCGTGGCCAGCACCGGATCGTACGTGCGGCGCATCAGCTTGATGGCGACCTCACGCCGGTACAGCGCGTCGGCGCGCTCGGCCAGGAACACCACCCCCATCCCGCCGACCGCCAGCAACCGGCTCAGTCGCCACGGCCCGAGCCGCTGCCCGGCCAGTGCGGACGGATCGTCCATATCGGCCATGACCGCCGCGAGTGCCTGTTCGATCCGCCCCAGATCCCCAGTCTGCGCGTGCAGCAGTTGCAGCGTCTCGTCGATCGCAGCCGGGTCATCGCACAGCGCGCGCAGTGCCGGGCGCCAGCGCGCCTCGGGCAGATCACAGACCGCATCGAACAGTCCGCGCACCGTCTGCCAGCGGGCAGCGTCGGTCATGCGCGGGTCGCCGGCCCGGTCAGGTGGCGGTTCAACCACGCCTTGGCAAAGCGCAGATCGCGGTCGACCGTGGGCACCGACACCTCCAGCGCCATGGCGATCTCTTCGCGACCCATGCCACCGAAGTACATCCATTCCACCGTCCGCGCCGCGCGCGGATCCAGCGCGGTCAGCTCCTCCAGGGCACGGTTCAATGCCAGCACCTCGAAGGCATCGTGGTCCGGACTGGCGTGCTCGTCGGCGTGGGACAGGGTCAGGTTGGCCACACCACCGCCGCGCTTGGAGGCGGCCATCGCACGGGCATGATCGACCAGCACGCTGCGCATCTTCAGCGCTGCCAAGGACAGGAAGTGCACGCGGTCGCGGTAAGCGACCTCACCGTCGATCATCCGCATCAGCGCTTCGTGCACGAGCACCGTCGGTTGCAGTACGCCATCCCGGGGATTGCCCAGCCGGGCCACGGCCATGCCCCGCAACTGCGTATAGAGCAACGCAAGCAGTTGATCGCGGGCGGCAATGTCCTGCTGCTCGCTCCAGCGGCGCAACAGGCAGGTGACCTCCTGGCGCTCGGCAACAGGAGGTGTCGCATCAAAAGACATGTGGGACGTTATCCGTGCGTCACAGCAGGCATCGAACACGCAGTATCGGTGACGGCCCTCTTGCACGCAATGCGACACATGTCGCACACTTGCGACACCTCGCCACATCGGGATCACCATGTCCGTGCCGCCTACCCCTTCCAATGCCGAACTGGAGCTGCTCAAAGCGTTGTGGCGCCAGGGTGCCTGCAGTGCGCGCGAAGTCCATAACGGGGCCGCCGACGCGCTCGACTGGTCCTACTCCTCCACCCGCAAGACGCTTGAGCGCATGGTCGACAAGGGTCTGGTGGAGGAAACCGTCGAGCATGGGTTGAACATGTACCGCGCGAAGGTGGGCAAGGTCGCCACGCTGGCTGCGCTCAGCACCGACTTCGCCCGCCGGGTGCTGGAGATCGATGGCGCGTTGCCGGCACAGGCGTTCGCCGACAGCCGCCTGCTCAGCGAGCAGGAGCTGCAGCAGTTGGATGCGCTGCTGCGCGCTCCCGCCAAGGATGACCCGGAATGAGCCTGCCGACGCTGGGGTTCTGGGTGGTGCACGCCGCTGGCGCCCTGGCCGGTGGCGGGTTGGCCTGGGCAGCCGGCCAGCGGCTGCATCGGTGGTTGGGCCTCTCCCACGCCGCGTATGGCTACTGGATGGGGTTGTGGCTGTTGGCGGTGATGCCGGTACTGCTGTCCGCGGCAGTAGCGCTGTGGGCGCCCGCCCCGCTGGTGGCGTTGCCAGCGGCCTTGATCATGCCGCTGCCGGTCGCGCTGGACCTGGGCGATGCCGGTGCGGCAGGCGTTGCAGACGTTGCCGCCGCGTGGGCACCTCCGTCCGCCGCCACGTGGCTGGCTGTGCTCTATGCCATCGGTGCCGGTGTCGCACTGCTGCGCGTGCTGGTCGGCACGCGGCGCACCGGCCAGCTGTGCCGTGCGACCACGCCGATCACAACGGCGGCGTGGCCGGGTCCACGCAGCCGTGCTGCAGCACGGCGTCTGCTGGCGGCGGGCATCACGTGCCGGGGCAGTGTGCTGCCGGTGAGCCCGTTCGCGGTGCGCTGGCCACAGCCCTTGATCGTGCTCCCTGCCTCGGCATTGGATCAACTGGACGATCGTGCGCTGTGCCTGATCCTCGGCCATGAAGCGGCCCATCTTGCGCGCCGCGATCCGCAGCGCGCCGGACTGATGGCGGTGTTCAATGCGCTGCTGTGGTTCAACCCGTTCCTGCTTCGGATCAGCGCACGCGTGCAGTTGGCGACCGAGCTGCGCTGTGACGCACATGCGCTCGCCGAAGATGTACACGGTGGGCGCGACTTCGCCGCGGCGTATGTCCGCACGCTGCGGCTGACCGCAGCGACCCACACGCCATCCACTGCACTGACCCACCGCGACCTGGCCGGACATGAAGTCCGCATCCGCCACATGTTGCACGGCGACGGCGCACGACCGCTGTCGGGACCACGCCGCGTCCTGCTGCTGGGCAGTGCGCTGCTGACCGGCGGCCTGCTGCTGGTGATGCAGGCCAGTACCGCACGTCCGCTGCGGGAGGCTGCTGTCGGTGCCGACCCGATCCGCGTTGCAACGACGGTTACCGCACTGCCGCTGCCGCCGGTACGCGACACCCCTGCCGGGGTCCGGTTCCAGGCCCCGTTGGCCGCACCCCGCATCACCAGCCCGTTCGGCGATACCGGCAGCATCCGGCAACGTGCGCACCGCGGCACCGATTTCGGTGCTCGCCCCGGCACGCCGGTACTGGCCCCTGCGGATGGTCGCATTGTCGCTGCCACGACCGCCTACCCGGACGGTCCCCAGTACGGCACCGTCGTGGTGATCGACCATGGCCAAGGCTGGCAGACGTTGTATGCGCACCTGCAGGGCGTGGACGTGGCGGTTGGCCAGCAGGTGCACGCCGGCGAGCAGATCGCACGGGTCGGCAGCACCGGACGCGTGACCGGCCCGCATCTGCATCTGGAGATGCTGCGCGATGGTGAGCGCGTCGATCCGCAGGCATACCTGCCATGACCCGCTAAGCCGCTCCCCGAACCACCGCTGCATTTCGTTTTCCTGGCCACAGGAGGGGCGCGTATTGCCCGGCGAAATGCGAACTCTGCCCTTCTGCACGGATCGCCCATGACTCCTTCGTTCCGCACCGTCCTGGCCCTGGCCCCGCTATGCACCGCGTTCTCGAGCGCTGCGCAGTCACTGCCTGCGCCAGCGGCCCCGCCGACCACCGCGCTGGACACCGTGCAGGTGCAGGCGCAGGCCTACGACATCCGCCGCGATGACACCGCCACCCGGATCGTGGTCGGCAGCGAAACACTGCGCCAGTACGGCGACCTCGGCCTGGTCGATGCGCTCAAGCGTCTGCCTGGCATCACCGTCGGCACCGGCGCCCCCGGCCGTAGCGGCGCGCTGTCGCTGCGCGGGTTGGGCGCGGGCTACACGCAGATCCTGCTCAATGGCCAGAAGGCGCCCACCGGCTTCGATCTGGATTCACTCACCCCGGAGATGGTCGAGCGGGTGGAGATTCTTCGTGCGCCGACGGCCGACCAGCGTGGCGAGGCGATCGCCGGTTCGATCAACATCGTGCTGGCCCCTGGGGCACGCAAGGATACTGAGCAGCTATCGTTGGCCTGGGGCAACAGCCAGGGACGGAATACGCCGTCGATCAGCTGGCAGCGCAACCGGCGCGCCGGCCATCGCAGCAGCGCGATCACGGCGACCGCATCGCGCCGCGCGTTCCTCGTTGAAGAAACCGGCACCGAACGTGCGTGGGACCCACAGGGGACGCCGACGGTGTTGCGCGACACCGCCCTGCGTGCCAGCGGAACGCGCGATGTGCTTTCGCTGGCCCCCAGCCTGGAAACCACGCTGGAGAACGGCGACACCCTTGCATTGCAGGCGGTGGTCGATGCCAGCCGCTTCGACCGCGTCACCGACATCGACTGGATGACCTCGCTTGGTGCCCCGCTGCGCACGACCCGGTACCAGCAACGCACGCGCATCGACGTCGCACAGGCCAACGGCAGCGCAACGTGGACACGTGCGTTCGAGCTGGGCGGCACGTTCACCACCAAGCTGCGCCTGGGCGGCAACCGCGAGCGCTATACCTACCGCGAGCAGGGCCAGGCGCCGGACGGTCGACAGAACCTGCAGGACCATACCGATGCGCGACTGACCGTGGGCGACCTCAACAGCACCGGCAAGTACACCCTGCCAGCCAGCGGACGACATGCACTGCAGTTGGGTTGGGAAGGCAGCGAGGACCGTCGTGATGAGTCACGGATGCAGCGTCTGCTGCCGGTCGGCGATGAAGCGGCGTGGTTCAGTGACCTGGCCTTCGACGCCCGCATCCGACGGCTGGCGCTGTACGCGCAGGACGACATCACCCTCAGCGAGCGCTGGTCGGTCTATGCCGGGGCGCGTTGGGAGCAGATCACGACGCGCAGTGAGGGCAGCGGGTTCAGCGGCATCCACCGACGTGAGCAGGTGCTTTCGCCGGTGCTGCAGTCGCTCTGGAAACTCCCTGGCACCCCAGGCGATCAGCTGCGCATCGCGCTGACCCGCACCTACCGCTCACCGACGCTGGCCTCGCTGATCCCGCGTCCGTATACCTCCACCAACAACCGCCCACTCAATCCCGACGAACGCGGCAACCCGGCGCTGCGCCCGGAATTGGCGACCGGGATGGACCTGTCCTATGAGACCTACGGCAAGGACGGCACGCAGCTCAGCCTGGGGGGCTATGTCCGCCGTATCACCCATGTGATCCGCACCGAAACCCAGCTGCAGGACGGGCGTTGGGTTGCCTCACCGGTGAACGGCGGCACGGCGATGACCTGGGGCGTGGAGATGGATACTGCGTTGCGCCTGCCGCAGCTGATCGCCGGCGCACCGGATGTAGCGCTCCGCTTCAATGCGACCGCCAACGATTCGCGCGTGGAGGATGTGCCCGGCCCCGACAACCGCCTCGATGAGCAGGTGCGCTTCAGCAGCACGCTCGGGGCGGACCGTCAGATCCGCTCGGGGTGGACCGTGGGCGGCAGTTACACCTACCGTACCGGCGGCACGGTACAGATCAGCCCGGGCCAATTCGAGATCGCCAGCTATGGGCGCGAGCTGGACCTCTACTCGCTGTGGACGCTGGGCACACGCGGCAAACTGCGGCTGAGCCTCAGCAATGCGCTGCACCGGGCATTGCATACCGGGCAATCGCGGGTCAGCGACGATGGCACCGAGCAGCTGCGACGCCAGCGCAGGGCGTCACCGCTGTGGCGCCTGCAACTGGAGCTGCCGCTCTGATCAACCCGGCTGGCGGCTGGCCTCGGTCATCGCCGGCAGCGCGCGCACACGGCCCGGCTTGCTCGGGAAGGCATGGCGCACGATCCGCCACATCACCTGGCCGAACTGGCGCGGCAGCGACCCGGTGTTGTAGTGCTGGCCGTAGCGCGCGCAGATGTCCTTCACTTCGACCGCGATCGCGGCATAGCGGTTGGCCGGGATATCCGGATAGAAGTGGTGCTCGATCTGGTGGCTGAGGTTGCCCGACATGACGTTCATCAGCTTGCCACCGGTCAGGTTCGACGAACCGCGCAGCTGGCGCAGATACCAGTGGCCGCGACTCTCATCGCGCACGCATTCCTTCGGGAACGTCTCGGCCTCGGCGGTGAAATGACCGCAGAAGATGATCACGTAGGTCCACACGTTGCGGATCAGGTTGGCCACCACGTTGCCCAGCAGCACCGGCAGGAAGAACGGACCGGCCAGTGCCGGGAACAGCAGGTAGTCCTTGAACATCTGCTTGCCCATCTTGCGGCCGACCGGGCGGAACTGCTTGCCCAGCTGCTTGAGCGTCATCTTGCCGGCAAACACGCGGCCCAGGCGCAGGTCCTGGATGGCGATGCCCCATTCGAACAGCAGCGCGAACACCACCGCGACGACCGGCTGCATCAGGTAGAACGGGCGCCAGCGCTGCTCGGGGAAAATGCGCAGCAGCCCGTAACCGATATCGTCGTCCAATCCGCGCACATTGGTGTAGGTGTGATGGCGGAAGTTGTGGGTCTTGCGCCAGCTGTCGGCGGTGCCGACGATATCCCACTCGTACGTGCTGCCCTGCAGCTGCGGGTCGCCCATCCAGTCGTACTGGCCATGAATCACGTTGTGCGCCAGCTCCATGTTTTCCAGGATCTTGGACAGCGCCAGCATCACCACACCGGCAATCCACGCCGGAATCAGCACGCTGTGCACGAACGCACCCAGGAACAGCAGCGCGCGGCCGGCCACGCCGGTCCAGCGCACCGCGGCCACGACGCGACGGATGTAGCGCGCATCGCGCGCGCCGAGCGTTGCCAGCTGGCGTGCGCGCAGTGCATCGAGTTCATCGCCGAAGGCCTGCAGTTCGGCCGGGGACAGCGCGCGGTTGTGCACGGAAGACATGGTCACAGCTCCAGGATCAGGTCGGTGCTGGCGCTGTTCACGCACAGCTTTACTTGCGTAGCCGGTTCGGCCGCGTGTTCGCCGGTCAAGGTGTGGCGGGTGACGCCGGATACCTTCCCGCAGACACAGGTATTGCAGATGCCCATGCGGCAGCCACTGGCCGGGCGCAGCCCTTCGGCCTCCAGCGCCTGCAGCAGGGAGGTGCCGCGCGGCAGGGCAAGCGTGCGGCCACTGCGGCGCAGTTCGACCTGCACCGTGCCCGTTTCCGCACCCGCCAGCACCGGCGGGGTGAAGGCTTCGGACTGCAGCGAAGCAACCTGGTCCTGCAGCCGCGCCTGCGCCGCATCCACGAACCCGCCCGGGCCGCATACCAGAGTGCGGGCGCTGCTCAGATCCCCCAGCGCCTCGAAGGCAAATGCATCCACGCGCGACGCCGGTGCAGCGGGGTCGCGGGTCAGCGCGATGTGCAGGTCGAAAGACGGATGGCGTTCTGCCATCGCGGCGAGCTCCTCGGCGAAGCAGAGTTCTTCGCGGCGGCGTGCCCAGTACACCAGATCCACCTTGCCCCGCATCCCGGCGTCATCGAGCTGGCGCAGCAGTGCGCGCATCGGGGTGATGCCGCTGCCGGCGGCGAGCAGTAACACGCGCTCGCTGGAGGCTGCCGGCAAGGTCATCTCACCGAACGCCTGGCCGAGCTCGAACACCTCACCCGTTACCGCGGCATGGGCCAGATGCTGGCTGACGGCACCGCCAGCGATCGCCTTGACGGTGATCGCCAGGCGTCCGTCGGCCAGCACGGTCGGGCTGTAACTGCGCGACAACCGACGGCCATCGACTTCCACGCCCAAGGTGACGTGCTGGCCGGGCAGCAGCCCGCGGAAATGACGGTTGGGCTTGAGCACCAGGGTGACGGCATCTGCGCTTTCGGCGGTGCGCGACACCAGACGGGCCAACGGGCGGCGCAGCGTCCACAGCGGATGCAGGCGGGTCCCCCAGAAGTCGAACAGCTCTTCGGAGACCCAGCGGCGGGGGCTGGCGGGGTGACGGCGGGCAGCAATGCGCGGGACGGTGCTCATGCTGCGCACTATACGGCCGAGCATACAGCTGTGTATACAGATGTATACCTCCCGGACCCGCTATGATTCAGGGACTTGACCGCCCTGCCCCTGATGACCTCCCCAGACCTGCCCCTGCCTGCCTCCGACGACGCCCATCCCGCGCGCAAAGCCTCCATCTCACGCGAGGATCTGCTGGCCGCGGCATTGGCCCTCATCGGGCCGCACCGCAGCGTCTCCACGTTGAGCCTGCGTGAGGTCGCGCGTGAAGCCGGGATCGCCCCGAACTCGTTCTACCGTCAGTTCCGCGACATGGACGAACTCACCGTGGCGCTGATCGACCTGGCCGGCCGCTCGCTGCGTACGATCATCGGCGAGGCCCGCCAGCGCGCGGCCTCCTCGGACCGCAGCGTGATCCGGCTCTCGGTGGAAACCTTCATGGAGCAGCTGCGTGCCGATGACCGCCTGCTGCACGTGCTGCTGCGCGAAGGCACGGCCGGCTCGGATGCGTTCAAGCACGCGGTCGATCGCGAACTGAATTACTTCGAAGACGAACTGCGGGTCGACCTCATCCGCCTCGCCGCCGCCGACGGCGCGCGCCTGCACGAACCGGCGCTGGCCTCCAAGGCGATCACCCGGCTGGTCTTTGCCATGGGCGCCACCGCCGTGGACCTGCCACCGGAAAAAGACCCCGAATTGATTGATCAGCTGACACAGATGCTGCGGATGATCATCACCGGGGCGCGGACCCTGGCCGGCAGCCCACCGCTGCGCTGACGGGGCCGACGCACGCGCAACGCCCTTTGCGGTGCGACGCTGCGCCGCACCAATTTCGATTGACACCGGGCGTCAGCCGCTAATAAAGTGTGAAATTCCTCACAAACGTAACTCCGCCACTGTCTGCCGGCTGCTTCTCGGGAATTGGGGTCCTGAGCGCATCCAGGCGTACCGGGGACATCCGCCTGCAGGCCGTGCGCCTGTGGTGTGGCGTGTCGCAGTGACGGCTCCAGGCCCCAGGGAAGGCAGGCGTTGATGGATACCGTAGTGGCACCTCGTTCGCGGCGCGGCATGCGCGGCTTCACGCTCCTTGAGCTAATGGTGGTGGTGGCGATCATCGCCATTCTGGCCGCCATTGCGCTGCCGTCGTACCGGAACTATGTGCTGCGCTCCAAGATCCGGTTGGCGCAGAGCGACCTCCTCGCCCTGTCAGCCAACGTCGAGAACGTCCGCCAGCGCACCCTGAGCTACCCCGCCGATGCCACGGCCGCGAAACGTGGCTGGACGCCGGCCGCGAGCAGCGCCGATTTCACCTTCGGGTACGCGACGACAAATGGCGGCTACAGCTTGACGGCCGAGGGGGGCAGCACGCTTGGCAGCGCCAGTGGCTGCACCCTGACCCTGACCGACAGCAACCAGCGAAGCGTCAGCAGCGCCTGTGGCGCTGTCGGCGTTGACGCCTGGTAACGACCATGGCTCCGCTACGCCAACGCGGCGTCACCCTGATCGAGTTGATGATCGGCATCTTCATCATGGCCATGCTGTTGATGGCGGCCCTCCCGCTGGGGCAGTACTGGGTCAACAGCAACCGCCAGATGCAGGCGCGCGGGTTGATGTGGGAAGCCGTGTCGCAGGCGCGCGCGATGGCACTGCGCAACCCGTCCGCACGCCGCGCATCGGAGCCCTCGGCCACGTTGCGCCTGAGCAACGGCCGGCTGGAGGTCGTGGTGCCGGACAACGACACGCCGCTCTGGTCCGCCGTCGTCCGCCAGGACGTGACCTTCAAGCTGGTGGACGGCGGCGGTTTCGCCGATGCCGGCAGCATGGGCACGAGCAGCAACCCGACCTTGGACTGCATCAATTTCGATTCGCGCGGCCTGCGCCTGCCTGGAGCCGGAGGCTGCAGTGACAGCAGCGGCACGCTGGGCCAGATCGCCGTGGGACTCGCCAACCAGGATCCGCTTTATGTCGACATGTTGTGAGCTGCGCAGGTCGCCGCGCCGGCAGCGCGGTGAGATGCTGCTGGAAGCGCTGGTCGGGGTGTTGATCACATCGCTGATCGCTGCCGGCCTGGTACACGTGCAGGCCCGGCTGATGGACACCCAACGGGCGACCAAGGTCGAGCGGCTGGTGGTCGGCCAACTGCGCGAACAACTGCAGAGCCGCGGCACCGCGCTGTGCGACAGCGGCACGGTGGACCTCACCCTTTCGGCCGAGCTCAGCCGTAACGCCAGCGTCCAGTGTGGGGCGGTGCAAACGCTCAGCGTGGGTCTGGGCGGCACCGCGATCGACGTGGATGCACCGCGCCAGGTGGGACTGACCGTGTCAGCCGCCGATCTGGAGCTGGACGGCGACACTGCCGGCGCGGGCGCGGTCGATCTTCTGCTGTCGAGCCACCAGTGATGCGCATGACCACGCGCTACCGGCAATCCGGCCAGAGCTTGATCAGCATGATGGTGGGGCTGGTGATTTCACTGCTGACCATCGCCGCGATGCTGGTGCTGTACAAGAACATCATCGAGTCATCGGGCAACGCTTCGCGTTCGGCGCTGCGCGATGGACAGGTGTCCTCCGCGCTGCTGGCGGCACAGTCAGAGCTGCAGGAAGCCGGCTTCGGCATTCCGATGCAGGACGGGCTGGACACCCGGCTGTCGGTCAGCAGCGATGGCAAACAGGTCAGCTGGCGCTTCAAGCACGAGCTCGGCCAGGCCGACCAATGCGCCGGCCTGCGCCTGGTCGACAGCGACGAAGAAGGGAGCCCCGCGCGTGGCCTGTATCGCCTGCCACCGAAAGCCTGCAGCAGCGTGGTGGGCCTGAGCTGGTCCAGCAACGAACTGCAGCCGGTGGCCTCCGAAGCCGCCTTCTTCGAGCCCACACGCAAGGATGGCACCACCTATGACGGCGCTGAGCGCGAAATAGGTGCGCTGACCCTCCAGGGCGGCTACGCCTTCCATGCCGTCGCCGATACCTGCATGCCCTATCAGCAACAGGACACCGTCGAGCAGGCGGGCCAGCGCATCACCCTGCGCCAATCCGTCGACGACGTGCTGTTCTCGGTCTGCCTGCCCAACCTCGCCTTCACCCCCGCCACATGATGGGACGCCCTGCGATGAAACGGATGCATTCGCCTGGCCCTGCCAGACAGAAAGGCATGGCCACGCTCTGGATCATCTTGATGGTGGGCCTGGCGGTATCGGTCACGGTCGCGGCCTCGGTCTATTCGCTGCGCGGCAACCAGCAACGCCAGGTCACCACCCATTCGGTGACCTCGGCACAGGCAGCGGCGTGGCGCGGTGTGGAAGTACTGCGTCGCTATCTGCTCGGCGTGGATCCGGCCACGATGGCGCTGTGGGGCCAGTCCAGTGGCGGCCTGCCGCTTCCCGCCACCGTGACCGGCCTTGCCGACATCGGCATTCCGGATGGCAACGCACGCATCACCGCGCTGAGCGGCACCGGTAATCAGTATCAGGTCACGGCGACGATCACCGCGTTGTCCGGCAGCGGCAGCACGACCACCAGCGCGACCGTGGAAGTGCTGTATGACATCACGCCGGGCAGCCAGGGGGGCACCAACACGCCGGTGTGCGCGAGCATCCCGGCCGCGCCGATGGTCTTCAACGGTGATCTCAACATCACCGGCGGCTCGCTCGGCGTGGTCAATCCCGCTGGCTTCGAGAACATCGCGGTGGCAGGCGACATTACCCTGTCCAGCGCCAGCCAGGCGACCTTCTCCGGCTGTGCCAAAGGCAATGTCACCTTGAGCGGTGGCGGCATCCTCAGCGGCGGGCATGTCCACTCGCAGGGCACCATCCACATCAACCAGATGGCCAACCCCAGCAACACGACGCTGTGGGGCCGTGATGTGACCATCGGCAGCGGGGTCAGCGGCGGCAACTATGCTGCGGTCAAGGCCGGCGCATTCACCGCCAACGTCTACAGCGGCTCTACCGTGATCGGCACCACCGAACTGGGCGGCAAGCTCATCGCATCGACCGTGACGGGTGCCCTGCCCTGGAGCGTCGGCACGGTGTCACCGTTGGGCACCGGACGGATCGTCATCACGCTGGCAAGCGGCGACGTGTTCCTGCTGGACATGGCCTCGGTGAGCATCGACGCCACCACGGGCATCGTCACCGGTGCCGCAGCAGCACAGCGCATCGCCGGCGACGGCACCTCGCCGCTCGACGACCAGCTCAGTTTCCGCTCCACCCGCATCGCTGGCGGCACCATCCATCTGGCGACCCTCACCATCGACCAGCTGTGGGGCCACTACCTGACGATCAGTGGCTGGGGCGGCCGTTACACCACCATCCTGGCCAATGGCGACCTGGACATTGTCACCGGCACCATTGGGACGCTGGTGGGCGGAGGCGACATCACCGCTACCCAGGCCGGCCTCTACTGGAGTTTCCCGTCGGTCAGCACCGGCAATGTCGCAGGTCAATTGAAGTACGGTACGGCCCGCCAGGCAGTTCCGAACATCGGCGCGGCAATGCCCGGCCTGCGGACCCAGCAGACCGGCACCAGCCCCGGCCTGCCCGGCATTCCGTTCTGCGATACGCGCGTGGATGCGATCGACGTCACCGCCTACCGGGGCAGTGCCAACTACATCTTCGAGTGGATCGACAACGCGCCGCACCTGACCATCCGCAACGTGCGCAGCGCCTCGGGCGCGTCGATCGATGGCGTCTACAACCTCGCCACCCAGGACGTGCGCCGCCTGCCTGCCAGCGGCGCGCAGTTCCTGACCTGCAACTGGAACCAGGCCGGCAATGCGGCCGCGCACTGCTTCCGCGACAAGACCGCGACCAGCGCCTGGACCATCACCGGCCTGACCCATCTGCCACGCGGGGTCTTCTGGTTCGACAACGCGCTCAAGATCGATGGCACCGAGCTGCGCGACAGCGATGGCAACCGCGATCTGCTCAGTGCCTTGATCACCAAGGGCTACGTAACGCTGACGCAGTCGGGTCATGACAAGCTGATCGCCCCGAACTTCTCCACCCCGGCCCTGCTCTGCGATGGTGACTTCTACCCGGGCAACCTGTGCGACAAGACCGGCACCTCATCGCAGTTCACCGCATGGACGGATACCGCCGGCGCCTCGCACCGCGGCCTGCCGATCGGCAATGTCGCGCTGGTCACTGAAAGCGGTGCACAGCTCTCCGGGTGGGAAATCCACGGCAATGTGATCCTCGGCTCGACCCTGGCTACCGCCGCACAGACCACCGTGATCCACGGCAGCCTGACCGTCGGCACCAATGCCCCGGGGAGCAGCACCACGGTGCAGCAGGGTGGCGCACAGGTGATCGTTCCACAGAATGGCGACAACCACTACAACCCGGGCATCTGCGAAACACCGCCGACCACGCCGGGCGCGGCAGCGATGGCAACGGTGCGATGGAGTCGGTACCGCTGATGTCTTGAGAGCCACTCATGGAAAAGGCGACCAGGAGGTCGCCTTTTTTCGTCTTGCCAAGGCAAGATTGCCGCGCCTTGGGCTACGAACGTTGTGATCAGCGGTACTGACGCTCGCAGCGACGCTCGACCACGCGGTCACCGTTCTTCGACTGCTGGTTGCCCTGAATCTGGCGACCTGCGGCACCGCCTGCCACCGCACCGGCCACCGTGGCGAGCTTCTTGCCGTTGCCACCGCCGACCTGGTTGCCCAGCAGACCCCCCACCACTGCGCCGGTCGCGGTGCCGGTTATCCGGTTGGGATCCTTGGAATTACGCTGCACCTCGACGTTGTGGCATACCACTTTGCTGCCGTCGTTGAAGCGGCGCCCTTCGTCCTTCGGGCCATAGGTCTGGGCCCCGGCGACGGCCGATACAGCGAGCAGACTGCCCAGGCACAACACGCGGATGCTCGTCTTCATGGTCGATCCCTGTTTATGGAACATGGCCTGAGTGTCTGCCTGCCAGGGGCAAGCCGGGGTGAATATGCGTCCACGTCGCGTCAACACGCGTCGCGGAGTTCAGGGCACAGCCAGTGTGATGAGACTGGCGTACACGCGCTCGAGGGCCACACCACCGGAAAGCCTGCACACCCTCTCGCGCCTATTGCTTCGGATAGACCGCCATCACCGCGCACCCCGGGCGAGCGAAGCGTGGCGTGCTGGAGCGGCCATCGCCCTGGATGCCGGAGGACGCCATGACGATGCGGTCGCCGGGATTGCCACAGATCAGGCCATTCTGGAAGCCGGACTGGAAGTCGACCTCATTTGCCCCCGCCAGGATGCTGCAGCTGCCGCCGAGTTCCACCCGGTAGTAGCGATGCCCCCCGTTACGGCGCGGGTTGGTTTCCACCACCACACCCTGCGGGTCTTCACTCCAGCTGCGCACATTGCGCGTGGCGAAACAGAACTCCGGCGTGCCATGGAACGTGCGTCGCGGGCTGCTGCGCTGACCGGCGCTGCCAGTGACGGTCACCGTCGGCAGGGTCGTCGCGAACTGGCGGCTGCTTTCGCGCGCCGCCTCGGCGAAGTCACGGTGGTCGATCACGCTGACCGCGCTGATCGCACAACGGTGCCCGTCTACCGTCACCTGTTCACTGGGGCGACCGCAGGCCCACCCGGCGGGTGCATCCAGGCGCACCTCGGCCGCCTCGTTGATGCCCGGACAGTCCGCGCTGAAGTCCACCCGATACGCCTGCCCATTGGCGCCTCGCACCGCGATGGAACCGGGCGTTGCCTGCTCCACCTGACGCACGCCACGCGCATCCAGGCAATGCGGCGCAGGCGGCATGCGTACCTCACCCGTCGGGGGCGCCGCCTGCACCTGCACGGCGGCGGAAGCGGCCAATCCGGCCAGTACGATTGGAACCCACGGCAGCGATGCGATCACGATGCTTTCCTTGCACGGAGACTGCCGCGAATCTACCACGCACCCGGGCACAGCCCCCTCCCCTACAATGGCCCACCCGGCGCCGCCCCCTGACGCCGACTTATTCGATGGACCCCGCGTGACCCAGAAGCCGCCCGAACACACCCCGCTCATGAAGCAGTTTTTCGCCGCCAAGTCCGACTACCCGGACCTGCTGCTGTTCTTCCGCATGGGCGACTTCTACGAGCTGTTCTACGACGACGCACGCAAGGCGGCGCGGCTGCTGGACATCACCCTGACCCAGCGCGGCAGCTCGGGCGGCGCGCCGATCCCGATGGCCGGGGTGCCGGTGCATGCCTACGAAGGCTACCTGGCGCGTCTGGTCGCCTTGGGCGAGTCGGTGGCGATCTGCGAGCAGATCGGCGACCCGGCGCTGGCCAAAGGCCTGGTCGAGCGCAAGGTGGTGCGCATCGTCACCCCCGGCACTGTCACTGACGAAGCGCTGCTGGATGAACGCCGCGACACCCTGCTGATGGCCCTCTCGCGGGGGAAGAACGGCTATGGCCTGGCGTGGGCTGATCTGGCCGGCGGCCGCTTCCTGGTCAACGAGGTGGATTCGGAGGACGCGCTGGAAGCAGAGCTCGCGCGCCTGGAGCCGGCCGAGCTGCTGGTGCCCGATGAAGAAAACTGGCCGGCCTTCCTGCAGTACCGCAGTGGCATCCGTCGCCGCGCGCCGTGGCTGTTCGATGCCGACAGCGGCCGCCGACAGCTGCTGAGCTTCTTCAAACTGCATGACCTGACCGGCTTCGGCATCGACGACAAGCCACGCGCCACCGCGGCCGCCGGTGCCCTGCTCGGCTATGTCGAAGAAACCCAGAAGCAACGCCTGCCGCACCTCACCGCGATCGCCACCGAAACGGCGAGCGAAGCCATCGCCATGAACGCGGCCACGCGCCGCCATCTGGAGCTGGATACGCGGGTCGATGGCGATACCCGCAACACCCTGCTCGGCGTGCTCGATACCACGGTGACGCCGATGGGCGGTCGCCTGCTGCGGCGCTGGCTGCACCGCCCGCTGCGCCTGCGCGAAGTGCTGGTGCATCGCCACGATGCGGTCGCCACACTGATCGATCGCGGCGCAGAGGGCGACGTGCGCGATGCCTTCCGGGCGCTGGGCGATCTGGAACGCATCCTCACCCGCGTGGCCCTGCGCTCGGCGCGCCCGCGCGATTTCTCCACGCTGCGCGATGGCCTGGGCCTGCTGCCCGAGGTGCGCGCGGTGCTCGCACCGCTGGATTCGCCGCGGCTGATCGCGCTGCACGCTGCACTGGGCTCGCATGACGAGTGCGCGCATCTGCTGGCCAGCGCGATCGCCCCGACCCCGCCGCTGAAGCTCAGCGATGGCGGTGTCATCGCTGAAGGCTACGACGCCGAGCTGGACGAACTGCGTCGCCTCTCCACGCATGCGGACCAGTTCCTGATCGATCTGGAACAGCGCGAGCGCATCAGCAGCGGCATCGCCACGCTGAAGGTCGGCTACAACCGCGTGCACGGTTACTACATCGAGATCAGCAAAGGGCAGTCCGAGAAGGCGCCGGTGCATTACACGCGCCGCCAGACGCTGACCAATGCCGAGCGCTACATCACCGAAGAGTTGAAGTCTTTCGAGGACAAGGTGCTGTCCGCACGCGAACGCTCGCTGACCCGCGAGAAGTTCCTGTACGAACAACTGCTGGACATCCTCGCCAGCGGGCTCGAGCCGCTCAAGCAGTGTGCCGCCGCACTGAGCGAACTGGACGTGCTGGCCGGCTTCGCCGAACGCGCGCAGGCGCTGGACTGGGCGCGCCCGGAACTGGAAACCGCGCCATGCCTGAAGATCGAGCGTGGGCGTCATCCGGTGGTCGAAGCAGTACGCGAGCAGCCGTTCGAACCGAACGATCTGGACCTGCATCCGGACCGCCGCATGCTGGTCATCACCGGCCCGAACATGGGCGGTAAATCCACTTACATGCGACAGAACGCGCTGATCGTGCTGCTGGCGCACATCGGCAGCTTCGTGCCGGCCAGCCGCGCGGTGATCGGCCCGATCGACCGCATCCTGACCCGCATCGGCGCCGGCGACGATCTCGCTCGTGGGCAGTCGACCTTCATGGTCGAAATGGCCGAGACCAGCTACATCCTGCATCACGCCAGCGCACAGTCGCTGGTGCTGATGGACGAGATCGGCCGCGGCACGTCCACCTATGATGGCCTGGCGCTTGCCGATGCCGTCGCACGGCATCTGGCCTATCAGAACCGCTGCTACACGCTGTTCGCCACGCACTATTTCGAGCTGACCGCACTGGCCGACGAACAGCACGAAGGCGGCGCCAGCGGCATTGCCAACGTGCATCTGGATGCGGTGGAACACGGCGACGCGCTGGTGTTCATGCACGCGGTGAAGGATGGCCCGGCCAACCGCAGCTTCGGCCTGCAGGTGGCCGCATTGGCCGGCCTGCCGAAATCCACCGTCGCACAGGCGCGTCGTCGCCTGGCCGAGCTGGAACAGCGCAGCCACGAGACACAATCGGCGGTGGTCGCCGCGCAGGCGCTGGATGCACCGCAGCAGTTCGGCCTGTTCAACGCGCCCAACACCGCCGCGCAGGACGCGCTGGCTGCGATCGATCCGGACGAGCTGACCCCGAAGCAGGCGCTGGAAGCGCTGTACCGGTTGAAGACGCTGCTCTGACAGCATGCTGAGATAGCGGTAGTGCCGGCCGCTGGCCGGCTCGCCGCAGAACCGGTAGCACCCGACCGTTGGTCGGGTGTCCTAGCTGGCCCGCGTGCATTCTTCGCATTCCCGTAGTGAACGCAGCGCTATGCTCGGGCCGTTCCCATCCCTGCCCCGGAGCCCGCCGTGAACACCGAATCACTTGCCGCGTCCCTCTTCCAGCAACTGCAGCAAGGCCAAGGCCTGCAGCAGGTGTCCCAGCAGCTTGGCATTGACCAGAACCAGGCCAGCGGCGCGATCGGCGCGGCCCTGCCGCTGCTGCTCGGCGCGATGGGCCGCAATGCGCAGGAACCTCAAGGTGCACAGGCACTGCTGGGCGCGCTGCAGCGTGATCATGCCCCTGCCAGTGCGGGCGGCTTCGATCTGGGCGGGCTGCTCGGCAGCGTGCTGGGCGGCGGTGGCGGCAATGCCACCAACGGTGCCGGGATCCTCGGCCACGTCTTCGGCGGCAACACTGACCGCGCCACCCAGGGCTTGAGCCAGGCCACCGGGCTGGACAGCAGCAAGACCAGCCAGCTGCTCGCCATCCTCGCCCCCATCGTCATGTCCTATCTCGCCCAGCGCTTCGCCAGCGGCGGCAACGCCAACCCGGGTCAGCTCAGCCAGGCCCTCGGCCAGGAAGCGCAGAGCGCCAACAGTGGTGGCCTGCTGACCTCCGTGCTGGACCAGGACGGCGATGGGCAGCTGGGCGTCGGCGATCTGCTCAAGCTCGGCGGCGGCCTGTTCGGCAAGCACTGAGGGCACGCGCTCGAAATAGCCTGCGCCTATCGCATTGGTTGATTCATTCGAATGTACCGAATGAACAGCAATGGCTAACGTGTAGGCACGCCTTCACATCGCGGTGCCCCACGGCCCGATGTGCAGGCAACCTTTCCGACGTCGCCATCGCCTCCCCCACGCCGATGGTGGCCACGTTCGCCAGTACACAGGTAGATACCCATGAAAAGCGAAGCCAAGTGCCCGTTCAACCACGCCCTCGTCGGCGATGCCACCACCAACCGCGACTGGTGGCCCAAGCAGCTGCGGGTGGACCTGCTCAACCAGCACTCGACCCGGTCGCATCCGCTGGATGAGGCATTCGATTACGCCGAGGCTTTCAAGGGCCTGGATTACGCCGCGCTCAAGGCCGACCTCAAGGCCTTGATGACCGATTCGCAGGACTGGTGGCCGGCCGACTTCGGCCACTATGGCGGCCTGTTTGTGCGCATGGCCTGGCACAGCGCCGGCACCTACCGCATCGGCGATGGCCGTGGCGGCGCCGGGCGTGGCCAGCAGCGCTTCGCTCCGCTCAACAGCTGGCCGGACAACGTGAGCCTGGACAAGGCACGCCGCCTGCTGTGGCCGATCAAGCAGAAGTACGGCCAGGCGATCTCCTGGGCGGACCTGCTGGTGCTCACCGGCAACGTCGCGCTCGAATCGATGGGCTTCAAGACACTGGGCTTCGCCGGCGGCCGCCCGGATACCTGGGAACCCGACCAGGATGTGTACTGGGGCCGCGAGACCACCTGGCTCGGCGGTGATGTGCGCTATGCGCATGGCTCCGAAGGCGTGCAGGAAGACCACGGCGTGCTGGTCTCCGATGATGACGCGGACGGCGACATCCACTCGCGCGATCTGGAGAACCCGCTGGCCGCGGTGCAGATGGGCCTGATCTACGTCAATCCGGAAGGCCCGGATGGCAATCCCGATCCGCTCAAGGCGGCCTTCGACATCCGCGATACGTTCGGACGCATGGCGATGGACGACGAGGAAACCGTCGCGCTGATCGCCGGTGGCCACAGCTTCGGCAAGACCCACGGCGCCGGCCCGGCCGACAACGTCGATGTGGAACCGGAAGCGGCGGGCCTGGAAAGCCAGGGCCTGGGCTGGGCCAACAGGTTCGGCACCGGCAAGGGCGGCGATACCATCACCAGTGGCCTGGAAGTGACCTGGACGCGCACCCCGGCGCAGTGGAGCCATGACTTCTTCGAGATCCTGTTCGGCCACGAGTGGGAGCTGACCAAGAGCCCGGCCGGTGCGCACCAGTGGGTGGCCAAGGACAGCGAGGCGATCATTCCCGACGCGCACGATCCCTCGAAGAAGCACCGCCCGACCATGCTCACCACCGACCTGTCGCTGCGTGTGGACCCGGCGTACGAGAAGATCTCACGCCGTTTCCTGGCCGATCCGCAGGCCTTCGCCGATGCCTTTGCCCGTGCGTGGTTCAAGCTGACCCATCGCGACATGGGCCCGCGTGCACGCTACCTCGGCCCGGAGATCCCGGCCGAAGAATTCGTCTGGCAGGACCCGGTGCCGGCGGCCCCGCAGACCCCGCTCAGCGCACAGGACATCACCGCGCTGAAGCAGCAGATCGCCGCGGCCGGCCTGAGCGCGGGCGAACTGGTTTCCACCGCCTGGGCCTCGGCCTCGACCTTCCGCGGCTCGGACAAGCGTGGCGGCGCCAACGGTGCGCGTGTGCGCCTGGCCCCGCAGAAGGACTGGGCCGTCAACCAGCCGCAGCAGCTGGGCAAGGTGCTGGCCGCGCTGGAGAAGATCCAGGCCGGCTTCAAGGGCACTGGCGGTGCGCCGGTCTCGTTGGCCGATCTGATCGTGCTGGCCGGCAATGTCGGCGTCGAGCAGGCGGCCAGGGCCGGTGGCCATGAGGTCAGCGTGCCGTTCAACCCGGGCCGCACCGATGCCAGCCAGGAGCAGACCGATGTGGCGTCCTTCGCCGTGCTGGAACCGTATGCCGATGGCTTCCGCAACTACGTCAAGGGTCGCTACAGCGTGCCGGCCGAGGCGCTGCTGATCGACCGTGCACAGCTGCTCACGCTGACCGCACCGGAGATGACCGCCCTGGTCGGCGGCCTGCGGGTGATCGGCACCAACGTCGGCGGCAGCAAGGACGGCGTGTTCACCGATCGCGTCGGCACGTTGAGCAACGACTTCTTCGTCAACCTGCTCGACATGGGGACGCAGTGGGTCGCCAGTGGCGATGGCTACAGCGGCCGCGACCGCAGTACCGGCGCGCAGCGCTGGAGCGGCAGCCGCGTGGATCTGGTGTTCGGTTCGAACTCGGTGCTGCGCGCCCTGGCGGAGGTCTACGCCAGCGCGGACGGTGAGAAGAAGTTCGTTCGCGACTTCGTCGCTGCCTGGGCGCGGGTGATGGAGCTGGACCGTTACGACCTGCGTTGATTCAACACCGTAGGCACAGACAAAGACCGGGCCGCATGGCCCGGTTTTTTCATGCGTGCAGTATGCAGATCACAGCGCGTCCAGATCCCCCAGCGCGCGGATCAACCGACGCGCACGCTTGTCCGGCTTGTGCTCCGGCGGCTGGTAACCGTTCTTCGCTGCCGCACGCTGCAGGCGCAGTTCCGCGCGGCGCGCAAGCGAGGCCTCGCTCTCGGCGTACAACTGCTGCGCCACCGGCGCCGGGCCGCGCATCTCGCTCAGGCCACGCACTTCGACCTCGAACACTTCATCGCCACGGCTGATCTGCAGCGCTTCGCCCACGCGCACCGCGCGCGAGGATTTCGGGCGTTGCCCGGCCACGTCCACCTTGCCGGTTTCCACCGCCTGTTTGGCCAGGCTGCGGGTTCGATAGAACCGTGCGGCCCACAGCCACACATCCAGCCGCACGGCGGCCACCGGTGTTACATCAGTCATGCTTTCTACCCAGCTCCACGGCGTTGGCCGGTTGTCGGTTCAGGGGTTGCTTTGCGTCCGGCATACCGCGGCACCCGGTGCCACCGATCAGTGCCGGTACCCCGGCATCCAGATCGCGACGCTGGCTGCCAACCTGGCATTCCGGTCGGTCCATCGGCCGCACCTGCGCATCGCGCAGGCGGTCGTCCGTACTCGAACATGCGGTCAGCGCGGCGCCAATCAAGAGGGCCAGCGCGGCGGGGATGAACCGGTCAGCCGGGAGGATCTGCAGCCGGCCAGCGGCCGGCACTACCGGGGGAGCGGCTGACGTGCGTTGAGACGCGGAAGTGCGCATCGCGATATCCCCTTGATGGGCTTGGTGCTAGTGTGCCGCTCTCTGAGCTTGATCTCCAGCGCACATGGCCAAAGCGCCGCTTGACCTGACCACGGGCCCGATCGGGCGCAATCTGTTCCTGTTCGCCCTGCCGATCCTGGCCGGCAACATCGCCCAGTCGATGAACGGCTCGGTGAACGCGATCTGGGTCGGCCGCTTCCTCGGCGAGGCGGCGCTGACCGCCACCGCGAACGCCAACAACATCATGTTCTTCCTGATCGGCTCGGTATTCGGGATCGGCATGGCTGCCTCGATCCTGATCGGCCAGTCGATGGGCGCGCGCGACCTGCCCCAGGCCCGGCGCGTGATGGGCACCAGTGCGACGTTCTTCATCGGTCTGTCGGTGGTGATCGCGATCGCCGGCTGGTGGTTGTCGCATCCGTTGCTGGCGGCGATGGGCACACCGGCCGAATCGCTGCCGCTGGCCGAGGCTTACCTGCGCATCATCTTCCTGGCGATGCCAACGCTGTATGCCTTCGCCTTCCTCAGTTCGGCACTGCGCGGTGTGGGTGATTCACGCACGCCGTTCCGCTTCCTGCTGCTCTCGGTGGTGCTGGATATCGGCTTCAACCCGCTGCTGATCTTCGGCATCGGCCCGTTCCCGCAGCTGGGCATCGCCGGCGCGGCCTGGGCCACGTTGATCGCGCAGACGCTCTCGCTTTTCGGCCTGCTCTGGTACATGCGCAACAAGCGCCATGTGCTGTGGCTGGGGCGCAAGGACATGGCGCTGTTCAAGATCGATGGCGAGATCCTGCGCGCCTTGGTGGTCAAAGGCGTACCGATGGGCCTGCAGATGGTGCTGATCTCGCTGTCGATGATCCTGATGATGACCATGGTCAACAGCTACGGTACCGATACCGCCGCCGCGTATGGCGCCTCGCTGCAGCTGTGGACGTACGTGCAGATGCCGGCGATGGCGATCGGTGCGGCGTGCTCGACCATGGCCGCGCAGAATGTCGGCGCGCAGCGCTGGGATCGCGTGCGTGGTACCGCCCGCAGCGGCGTGCTCTACAACTTCCTGCTGACCGGCGTGTTGATCCTGCCGCTGATCCTGCTCGATCGTTACACGCTTGCCCTGTTCCTGCCCGAGGGCAGCCAGGCGCTGGAGGTGGCGCGCCACCTCAACCACATCGCGGTGTGGTCGTTCCTGTTCTTCGGCGTGAACTTCGTGATCTCCGGCGTGGTGCGCTCGACCGGCGCGGTGATTCCGCCGCTGCTGATCCTGGCGGCCTCGCTGTGGGGCATCCGCGTGCCGTTCGCCGAACTGCTGCAGGACCGCTGGGGGGCAGACGCGGTGTGGTGGAGTTTCCCGGTCAGCTCGTTCTGCGCGATGTTGATGTCGCTGGCGTACTACCGCTGGGGCGGCTGGCGCAAGGCGCGCATGCTGCCCAGCCATCACGAGGAACTGGCCGCCCCGGCCGAGGTCCCTGCTTCGCCGCCGTCACCGGTGGCGGACCCGAACCCGGCCACGCCGCTGCAGCCCGCCCCGGCCGGCACTGCCCGCCCGGATTAAGCCACGCGCCCCTGCAGCAGCGTCTTCCAGGCAGGCAGTTGGTAGCGCCGGCGCTGGTAGCGCATCAGCAGCGCCATCATCACGCCGAACAACAGCCCGGCCATGACAGCACTGCCGATGGTGATACCCAGCGTCAGCGAGCCAGGCTCCAGGACCAGCCACATCAAGGCGCGCCACAACACGCCCCACAACACGCCAAACAGCCCGCCCATCACGAACAGGTTGGCGCTGAAGCTGGCGAGCAGCGGTGGCGGCACGCGCAGGCCCATGCGCCACAGCAGCCGATGCATCGGCGGTGCACGCATGCCGGCGGGCACGTTGGCGTCGGCCATGGCCTGCAGCGCATGACGAACATCTGCGGGATAGCGGTCCATGTGTTTCTCCATCACGAGGCCACAAATGCAAACGGCCACCCGAAGGTGGCCGTTTGAGGCGACAACCGAAGTTGTCGGCCGGGAATTACTGGGCAGCCTTGGCAGCCAGGCGCGCGGCCTTGGCCTGCGCAGCAGCAGCCAGATCTTCCTTGATGCGGGCAGCCTTGCCTTCCAGACCACGCAGGTAGTACAGCTTGCCGGCGCGGACCTTACCACGACGCTTCACTTCGACCGAGTCGATGATGGCGCTGTGGGTCTGGAAAACGCGCTCGACGCCGTAGCCGTGCGAGATCTTGCGGACGGTGAACGCGGAGTTCAGGCCGGCGTTCTTGGTGCCGATGACGACGCCTTCGTAAGCCTGCACGCGCTCACGGTTGCCTTCCTTCACCTTCACGTTGACGACGACGGTGTCACCCTGGCTGAACTTCGGCAGCTCGCGGGTGATCTGGGCGGATTCGAAGTCCGAGAGGATGGATTTGTTCAGCTTGCTCATGGGTGCACCGATAGTGTTCGGGTGATCGTGTCGTTCGACAACGTGGGCTCATGCAGTCACCGGACTGTGCTGCACGTTTTTTGTAGGGGTTCCTGCCAACGGGCCCCAAAAGGCCGATGGCAATCCCGAATTGTAAACAAGATCCCGCCCCCGCGCTAGGGGGTTGGATCCTTGGCAAGGGCCTGCCGTGCCTGCTCCAGCAGGAGGCGGTCGGCCTTGGACAACTGGCCTTCGTCGAGCAGATCCGGCCGCCGCAGCGCTGTGCGCAGCAACGACTGCTGCCGGCGCCAGCGGGCGATGGCGGCATGGTTGCCCGAGCGCAGCACGTCCGGGACAGTGCCCCATTCATGCTGGGCCGGATGGCTGTAATGCGGGCAGTCCAGCAGCCCCTGCGGGCCTTCGAAACTGTCCTGGGCGGCCGATTCGGCATCGCCGAGGGCCCCGTCCTGCAGGCGGGTCACCGCATCGACGATCACCGCCGCCCCCAGCTCACCGCCGGACAGGACGTAATCGCCGAGGGAGATTTCCTCGGTGACCTCGGCCTCGAGGAAGCGCTCGTCGATGCCCTCATAGCGGCCGCAGAGCAGGATCATGCGCGGCAGTGCCGCCAGCTCCCGGACCTTGGCCTGGGTCAGCGGCCTGCCCTGCGGGCTGAGGTAGATCACTGGCGCGGGCGCCGGATCGGCGGCTTTCGCGGCCGCCAGACAGGCCCGCAGCGGCTCGATCAGCATGACCATGCCCGGGCCACCGCCGAATGGACGGTCGTCCACCCGGCGGTAGTTGCCTTCGGCATAGTCACGCGGATTCCAGCCGTGCAGTTCCAGCAGACCGCGCTCGGCAGCACGGCCGACCACGCCCAGCGCGGCCGACTGCGCCATGAACTCGGGGAACAACGTGACGACGTCGATACGCATCCGGCTTAGAACTCCGGATCCCAGTCGACCACGATCAGGTTGGCCTCGAAATCCACCGAGACGACGAATTCGGGCTGCACGAACGGAATCATCCGCTCACGATCTCCCTGCACCACGAGCACGTCGTTGGAGCCGGTCGAGAACAGGTGTGACGCCCGCCCAAGTTCGACACCCTCGACGGTACGCACCTGCAAGCCCTCCAGATCGACCCAGTAATACTCATCGGGCTTCGGGGGCGGCAGCGCGCTGCGCGCGACATAGACTTCGGTCCCGTACATCGCCTCGACCACATCGCGGTCGGTGATGTCGGGAAACACGGCGACCAGATGCTTGCCGGACTGACGCCCGCGTGCACCGGTCAGCGTGCTCTCCTGGCCGGCGGGGGTCCGCAGGATCCAGGGCTGATAGTGGAAAATGGCGGTACGCGGCTCGGTCCAGGACTCGAGCTTGATCTCGCCTCGCACACCAAAAGCGCCGACAATCCTGCCCAGCAGGATGCGGCGCTCGGTATCTTTCATCTGTATAGACCGATGGGCCGCGGCAGGCGCGGCCCTTCAGGATCAGGCCGCGGAGGCCTGGGCCTTGGTCGCTTCCTTGTACAGGTTGCGAACCTTGTCGGTCATCTGGGCGCCGTTGGCGACCCACTTGTCGACCAGCGGCAGGTCCAGCACGATGCGGGACTCGGCACCCTGGGCAACCGGGTTGTAGTAACCGACGCGCTCGATGTTGCGGCCATCACGGGCGCTGCGCGAATCGGTCACGATGATGTGGTAGAAGGGACGCTTCTTGGCGCCGCCGCGGGTCAGTCGAATCTTGACCATGGTGTTGTTTCCTCAATTGCCCAGTCGCCAGGATGGCGCGGTAAGCCGGCGATTATAGCGGCGGCCTCCGGCCATTCCAAGCCTGTGAAGTCCCGGAAAGCTGAACAGGGCCTGCCGATCAGGCGGTTCAGGCTACCAACGGCTGCCAGGGTGCCGCCGCCAGCACCTGCCGGGCCTTGTCGCACAGCGCCGCCGAGTCAGCCAGTAGCCCCCCGTCGATCACCGCGATCGGCCAGATGCCGGCTGCGTTGCAGGCAATGGCGGCGTCGAATCCGGCCAGGTCCGCCAGCGTGACCGGCCGCACCTGCTGATCGCTGCCCCACCCTGCCTGCAGCAGGCGCTCCTGGGTACCGCGCAGCGCGGGCGCCTGCGGCCAGATCAACGTGTCACCCGAGGCGAAGGCGATGTTCCAGGTGGTGCCTTCGCTGACCAGGCCGTCGTCGCCGACGAACAGCGCGTCATCCACCCCGTCCAGCAAGGCCTCGCGGCGATGCTGGAACAGCGCGAACGTGCCGACGTGCTTCACGTGCGGCAGTTCACGCTGGTAGCGCACCGTCCGCAGTCGCCGCGCTAGCGCCGGCAGATCGACCGGTGGCGCGACGGTGACCAGTACGTCGACGGCGACCGGCTGCAGCGGCCGCCGGAAATCGAACTGCCGCGAAAACACGGTCACCCGCAGCGACGCATCGACCGCACCTTCGGCCTGCAGCGCATCGTGCATCCAGGCACGCACCTGCAGCGGATCCAGTGCGGTGCCGAACAGCTCCACCGTGCCCTCCTGCAGACGCTGCAGATGCAGATCCAGCCCCTGCACCCCGCCATTGCGCACCTGCAGCGAGGTGAAATGACCGTAGTTGGTCAGTGCGCCAGCAAGATCATCGGCGCTCGCAACGCGGCCATTGCAGTACAGCGTCATCCGAGCAACACCTTCGCATCGGTCCACATCTGCTGCAGCACCTCGGCCGCCGGGCGCGCCGGGGCCATCCACGCAGACTGTCCCGCCCACGCCTGCATCGCATCCAGCGCGTTGTCGCGGCCCGCCTGCGCGCGCATCGGCGCGGTCAGCCCACGCTGCACCGGATACGGCCGCGGCGGTGGTGCATCAGCAGACGCCGCGGCGCGCACATACGCGGTGGCCAGGCCACGGCCGAGACGACCACTGAAGGCGCGCGTCGGCCAGGTGTCTTCCGGCTCGGCGTTCGCCAATGCCAGTGACCATGCCGGATTCAACTGGCACTCCGGGGTGCGCAGGAACGCGGTGCCCACCTGCACCGCACTCGCACCCAGCGTCAGGGCGGCCGCGATGCCGCGCCCATCGGCGATGCCACCGGCCGCGATGACCGGGATATCCAGATGATCGGCCAGCCGCGGCAGCAGCGCGAACAACCCGACGAGCTGCCGCTCGGCCGCGTCCGGATCGAACGCACCACGATGGCCGCCCGCCTCGAAGCCCTGCGCGACCACCGCGTCGGCGCCGGCAGCCTGCGCGGCCCGCGCTTCGGCCAAGGTCGTGGCGCAGGCGATCCAGGCGATGCCCACGTCTTTCAGACGCTGCACCTGTGCCGGAGAAAACACGCCCATGATGGTGGAGGCCACCGCCGGGCGCGCCTTGATCAAGGCATCGAACTGCGCGTCGAAATCAGCCGGCCCGGCATCGGCGGCGGTAGCCGGAACCTCCGGGCCCCACTGCGCCAGAAAGCGGCGTGTCGCCGCTTCAGCATCGGCATCGCGTGACGGCAGCGGGTCGGGTATCCACACGTTGACCTGCGCCGGCCCTGCGGACTGCGCACGGAAATCATTCATCCACGCCACGATGTCCTGCGGCTGGGACAGCACCGCGCCCATCGCGCCCATGCTGCCGGCATTGGCGAGCGCGGCCGACAGCGGCACGGGGCAGGCGCCGGCCATCGGCGCGAGCAGGATCGGGGCCTGCAATGCAAAACGCCGACAGAAGCTGTCGGCGCGTTCGAGAAGCGGGGAAACACTCACGCTCGGCGCACCTGTGAAAGGAGACGGTGCCAGCATACGCCGCACCGCCCCTGCCCGGAATGCGCGTGCGCAGGACTCAGCGGAACGGCATGCCGCCGCGGCCGCCCATGGCGCCCATCATCCCCTTCATGCTGCGCATCATGCCCTTCATGCCGCCGCCGGCCATCTTGCTCATCATCTTTTCCATCTGCTGGAACTGCTTCATGAGCTTGTTGACGTCGGCCGGGGTCAGGCCGGAACCGCGCGCGATACGGGCACGGCGCGAACCGTTGAGCAGGCCCGGGTTGCGGCGCTCCTTCTTGGTCATCGAGTTGATGATCGCGATCATGCGCGGCACGTCCTTGCCCTGGCTGACCTGCTGCTTGAGGTGATCCGGGATCTGGCCCAGGCCCGGCAGCTTGTCCATCAGGCCGCCGATGCCGCCCATGTTCTGCATCTGTTCCAGCTGGTCACGCATGTCGTTCAGATCGAACTTCTTGCCCTTGGCGACCTTCTCGGCCAGCTTCTGGGCCTTGTCCTTGTCGACCTGCTGCTCGACCTGCTCCACCAGCGACAGCACGTCGCCCATGTCCAGGATGCGGCTGGCGATACGGTCCGGGTGGAACACATCCAGGCCGTCCGGCTTTTCGCTCACACCGACGAACTTGATCGGCTTGCCGGTGATGTAGCGCACGCTCAGCGCGGCACCGCCGCGGGCGTCACCGTCGGTCTTGGTCAGCACCACGCCGGTCAGCGGCAGCGCATCGCCGAAGGCCTTGGCGGTGTTGGCGGCATCCTGACCGGTCATGGCGTCGACCACGAACAGCGTTTCGGCCGGGTTGACCGCGGCGTGCAGCGCCTTGATCTCGGCCATCATCGCTTCGTCGATGGCCAGGCGACCGGCGGTATCGACGATCAGCACATCCACGAACGACTTGCGCGCATCATCGATCGCAGCGCGGACGATGGCTTCCGGCTTCTGGTCGGCGGCGGACGGGAAGAACAGCACGCCGACCTGGTCGGCCAGCGTCTTCAGCTGCTCGATCGCGGCCGGACGGTAGACGTCGGCCGAGACCACCATCACCTTCTTCTTGCGCTTTTCCTTGAGGTGCTTGGCCAGCTTGCCCACGGTGGTGGTCTTGCCCGCACCCTGCAGGCCGGCCATCAGGATGATCGCCGGGGCCGGCACGTTGAGGTTCAGGTCCGAGGCGGCCGAGCCCATGACCGCGGTCAGCTCGTCGCGCACGACCTTGATCAGCGCCTGGCCGGGGGTCAGCGACTTGAGCACTTCCTGGCCGACCGCGCGCACCTTGATGCGTTCGACCAGCGCCTGCACCACCGGCAGCGCGACATCGGCTTCAAGCAGCGCGATGCGGACTTCGCGGGTGGCCTCGCGGATGTTTTCCTCGGTCAGGCGACCGCGGCCGCGCAGCCGCTCGATGGTGCCGGAGAGGCGCTGGGTCAGGGACTCGAACATGGAAGCGACCTGTTCAGAACAAAAGACAATGAGACCGCCAGTATAACGGTTCCGCCCCGGCTCCCGGACCGGCCCTGACGGCGGCGCTGCGGGCATCGCCAGCACCCCGGGGGTATGCGAAACTGACACGATGACAATCGTTCTCATCGCGACCCTGCTGTACCTGACCGCCACCGGCCTGCTGGTGCGCGCGGTCGTCCGCGATGACGCGGTGACCTCCCCGGCCTGGCTGTGGCCGGCGCTGCCGGCGATGCTGCTGCACGGCGGCTATCACGTGCTGGTGGCGATGCGTACCAGCGGCGGGCCGGACATGCACTTCTTCGCCGCGCTGTCGCTGGTCGGCCTGGGCATGGCGTGGCTGACCTCGCTGGTCGCCGCGCGCGGGCGCATGGCGGCGCTCGGGGTGCTGGTGTTCCCGATGGCCGCCGTGGTGCTGTGGATCTATCACGCCTACGGCCACGAGCCGAGCAAGCCACTGGGCTGGCAATTGGCCACGCACGCGTGGATGGCGCTGCTGGCCTACGCCACCCTGAGCGTGGCCGCGTTGCTGGCGATCATGCTGTGGCTGCAGGAACGCGCCCTGCGCCGCCGTGATTTTCGCCCGTGGCTGCGGGCCCTGCCCCCGCTGGCGGATCTGGAAGCCCTGCTGTTCCGGGTGATCGCGGTCGGCTTTGCACTGCTCACGCTGACCCTGGTCACCGGCGTGCTGTTCGTCGATGACCTGCTGGCGCAGAAGCTGGTGCACAAGACCGTGCTCAGCATCCTGTCCTGGATCGTGTTCGGCACGCTGCTGATCGGGCGCCGCCGTTACGGCTGGCGCGGCGCGAAGGCGGTGCATTGGACCCTGACCGCGATGGCGTTGCTGCTGCTGGCGTTCTTCGGCAGCCAGTTCGTGATCGAGCTGGTGTTCGGGCGCACGCGATAGCGGCGTGCCGACCAACGGTCGGCACCAACCCGCTACCCGCTGATTACAACCCGTACCGTTCGATCGCGTCCAGATGCGGCTGCCGGTCCTGGTCGCAGGCCTCGGCCAGGCGCAGCCAGCAGTGCGGATGCACCCATTCCGCCGTCGCCTGCTGCAGGAAACGATGCAGTGCCAGCGGCGCGTGATCCTGCGGCTGGGCGACCGTGAACAGCAGCCCCGGCAGCGTCCCGCCTTCGGCATCTGGATCGGTCACGGTGTAGTCCGCACGGCTGTGCGACCACACCTTCCAGCCCTGCGCCTCGGCCGCTTCCACCAACGCGTTCCATGCCGCCTCGCCCGGATGCGCGCCGTCGACCAGCCAGCTGCGTGCGAATCCACCCCGCTCCAGAACGTGCACCTGCGCATAGGTCGGAATGAAGTGCTCGCGCTCGGCTTCGTCCTCTGGTGCGGGGTGCACCAGGCCGGCGTCGAACACCACCCAGTCACCCACCTGCTGCGCGCGGTTGGCTGGTGCGTTCTCGACGATGCGCGCGGTCACCGGCCCGCTGCGGCGGGCGTAGTACTCCACCGGCTCGCCGCCGTCTTCGCTGCGGATGATCACCCAGCCCCAGGGCTCTTCGACCACGCCCTGCTGGCTGGACAGTTCCATCCCGATCGCGGCCGCCGAGCGTCGCACCGCATCCCAGTCGCCCGCCGCACTCGCCGCACTCATGTGGTCCCAGTGCGCGGCATTCGGCTCCTCCAGCGTCTCCACCAGCTGCGCGTAGCAGGCCTGCGCATCGCTGAAGCGGCCGGTCTCCATGTACATGCTGGCAAGCGTCCGGCGTGCGCCGTTCGAGCCTGGCGACAACGCCAACAACGCCTGCGCGGCCTGTTCCAGCGCCGGCCAGTCGGACGCGCGCCGTGCACGCTGTACTTCGCACCAGTGCGCGAACACCGGCACGCTGTCGCGATAGGTCGCGGCCAGCCTGCGCAGGCCATCATCATCGCCCTGCTCGGCCAGCCAACGCATCAGGGTGTAGGCCGCCGCGCCATCTTCCTGCGCGTGGCCGCGCACGAAGTCCCACAGCAGCGCCATGGCGTCGGTGGTTGCGCCACAGGCATGCAGCGCCGACGCAGCGACCTCGGCCAGCGCGTCGTCGTCGGGCTGCTCGGCGTGCGCCTGCAGCAGCCACTGCGCTTCACGCTCGGGATCGCGCGACTGGTGCTGTTCGCCCTGCGCTTGCAGCCACGCCAGCAGTTCATCGGCAGGCACTGGCAGCGGTGCCATCTCCGGCAGCGCCTCGATCCGTGCCGCCAATCCAGCCACCAGCGCGGCAGCGCCACGATCCTGCCGCAGCTGTGCCAGATGGGTCCGGGCCAGACCAAGCTGGCGCTGCGCCACCCAGCGCGCACCACGCTGCAGGGCCAGTTCCAGGCTCAATGCAGCGATCTCGATCACCAAACGATGCGCACCGACCGCGGCGAAGTGTTCGATGATGGTGTTGAACCGCGTCCCCAGATCCCAGGTATTGCGTGCGCCATCCCGGCTGCACAGGGTCGAGGCGGTATTGGCCCACAGCCGCCAGTGGTTCGGCGTCAGCTCGCTCCATGGCACCAGCTGCTGCAGTGCCTCTTCATCACGCCCCAGCTGGGCCAGCGCCCAGGCCTTGGACAGCCGGCGCGGCACCGTGCAGTTGGCCGGCTCGTAGTCGCCTGCAGCAGCTACTTCGGCCTCGCGCTGCTCGATCAATGCGAGCGCCTCCTCCGCACGGCCGCTGGCCAGCAGGATCTTGATCTGCATTTCCGGGAAGCTGTCGAACACCTCCTTGCCACGCGCCTGGATCGCCGCCGCCTGCACCTGCAGGTACTCCAGCGCATCCTGGCCGCGGCCGTCGTCCAGCAGCGCGTCCGCCTTCTCGCAGCTCAGGCACTGGAAGCAGGCCCAGCTCGGGTCGATACGGCCCAGCGTCTCGTCGCAGACCTCGATGCGCTCAGGCACCCAGCCCGGACCATCGATGTTGCCGTAGCAGGCGGCAAGATCCTGGGTGACGCAGATCGACTGCGGGCAGTCCAGGGTATCGGCACGGTGTGCACGCTCGAACAGCGCCACCGACTCGCCCAGTGCGCTTTCACCTTCCATGCGGTTGCCGACGCGGTTGCGCAGCGCCCAATGGCCGACATAGACATCGACCCAGGGGTTGTCCAGCGCCTTGCCCAGCGCACGCGCTTCGGGCAGCAGTGCATCGACGCGGTCGACCTGCAGTTCACTGACGTCATCGGCAAGGCGGGTCAGCAGGTGGGCGTTCTGTGCCTGCCCGGCCTGACGCAGGTCTTCCTGCAGTTTTTCAACCCAGTTCCAGATATCCATGGTGGGGGAATGCTCCTGTCTAGCGAAGGCTGGATGAGAGGGGGCGGTGCTCAGCGCAGCATCTGCTGCAGGGCACCGGCAATATCGGTAAATGCACCATTGAGATCGGGGCCCGGCGTCGCCGTACTCCGCTGCAACGGTCGGCCCTGTGCGGACACGATGATCTTCAGCGAGCGCAGCAGGCGCGCGGCCGAGGCGGCCTGCGGGTGGCCATCGCGCTGGGCCTGCAGCAATGCCTGCACCGCTGGATTGTCCAGGTTGAGGTAGAGCCGTGACGGCGCACGCGCCTCGATGCGGGCGGTGAACTGGCGCGCCAGCCGCAGTGCGGCCATCGATACGCGCTTGTCGTTCTCGTCGTCTTCCAGGCGCTGCTTCAGCTCGGCTTCGCGGTCGGGCACCACCACCACCGGCAGCGCCTCTGGGCTGAACCGCGCCGGCAGCAGCTGTTCGCCATCGCCCAGGTGTTCGCGCAGCCAGGCCAGCTGCGCATCGTCAAGGCTGTCGTCGGTACGGAACAGTGCGCGATTGCCCTGCTCGGTACCGAGCTCGACCAGGCGCAGGCCCTTGGCCTGGGCCCAGCGGCGCAGGAAGGGCACCACTGCATAGCGATGGCCATGCGCGACCGGCACGCCCATCGCACGGAACAGCATCTCCTCGAAACCGCCACCGTTGTCGAGGATCACATGCACCGCGCCGCGCGCCGGCAGCGCGCTGGCCGGCAGGTCGCCCTGCGAGGTCGGCACGCGCACGTGTTCCAGCAGCAGATCGAACAGGCGCTCATCGCACAGGGCCGCGCCCAGCAGGGCTTCATTGTGCCGGCTGAGCACACGCCGCCAGGCTTCGGGCTGCTGTCGTGCGACGTCGGCCAGGCCATCGATCAGCGCTTCCAGCAGGGCGTGCTGCACGGCGCGATAGTGATCATCACGCTGCAGGTCCTCGCGGCTGGCGGTCGGGGTCAGCTTCGACGACTCGATCACCCCGCCGATGAAACCGGCCCACGGCGGTAAAAGGTCGCGCGCATCGTCGTCCAGCAGCATGCCGCGCACGAACACCGACAGGTTGCGGTTGTCGCTGGTGCCGTAGGTGGCACCGTCCTGCACCCAGAGCATGCCGATGGCATCGCTGCTGCCATCGGACTGCAGCGGCATCGTCACGATGGGCTCGAAATCATGTTCGAAACGGGCAGCGAACTGCAGCGCCTGGCGGCGCGCCTGCACGGGATGCAGCGCGACGTCCCCCTGCCCGCGCCACGGCGGCGGTTCGGGGTTGATGGCCTCGGCGGCAGCGCCGATGAAGATCGGTTCGGACAGCAGCGCGCAGTAGCGGCCAAGCACCTCGTGCAGGCGCGCTTCGTTGGCCAGCGGCAGGAAGTCCGGATGCAGCTCCAGCTCGACCTCGGTGCCGATCGCGCGTGCCGGCACGTCGCTGACGGTGTACTGCTCGGCGTTGCTGGAGACGTACAGGTGGCCCAGCTCCGGCGCCTGGTAGGAGGTGGTGCGCACGCTGACACGGCGCGCCAGCACGAAGGCAGACAGGAAGCCCAGGCCGAACATGCCGATCAGGCCGTCATTGTCCTCGCCCTCCTGGCGCAGGCCCCGGGTGTAACCCACACCAACCGTGGCCAGGTAATCGTGGATTTCCTGCCGCGTCAGGCCGGCACCGGTGTCGGTGATGCGCAGCACGCCGGCGGCGGCATCGACCTGCACGTCGATGCGCGATACGCACTCGATGCCGGGCTGCTCGATACGGCGGCGGATGATCGAATCGTGCGCGTTCTGCACCAGTTCGCGCAGCGCCACCATCGGAGTGGAATACAGGTGCTTGCCCAGCACCGTCATCAGTCCATTGAGGTCGACCCCGGCGCGGCGGATTTCGGCAGCGGGGGTGCTGAACATCGGGTCCTGCATGTAATCGATTACTCCTTGCCACGGAAAAGCGCCGGAGGGCGCCTTCGTCGAGCCGGGAAAACTAGCACAGGCTGGCTGACCGATGCCGCACTCGTCCTGTGCGGCAACCGCGCCTCGGCCCGGCCCCGGTCACAGCGCGTCGATCGCCTCCGACAACCGCTCCACCGCGATCACCTCCATGCCCTTCACGCTGCCCGTCTTCGGTGCATTCGCCTTTGGCACGATCGCGCGCTTGAAGCCATGCGTCGCTGCTTCGCGCAGGCGGTCTTCACCGTTGGGCACGGGGCGGATCTCGCCGGACAGGCCCACCTCGCCGAAGGCGATCGTCTTCTCGGCCAGCGGCCGGTCCTGCAGGGAGGACAGCACCGCCAGCAGCACCGGCAGATCGGCGGCGGTCTCCTGCACGCGGATGCCGCCCACCACGTTGACGAACACGTCCTGATCGCCCACCAGCACGCCGCCATGACGGTGCAGCACCGCCAACAGCATCGCCAGGCGGTTCTGCTCCAGACCCACCGCCACCCGGCGCGGGTTGGACAGCGGAGAAGCGTCCACCAGTGCCTGCACTTCCACCAGCAGCGGGCGCGTGCCCTCGCGGGTCACCATCACGCAGCTGCCCGGCTGCTGGGTGCTGCCGCCGGAGAGGAAGATCGCCGAAGGATTGGAGACCTCTTTCAGGCCTTTCTCGCCCATGGCGAACACGCCCAGCTCGTTGACCGCGCCGAAGCGGTTCTTGAACGCACGCAGCAGGCGGAATCGGCTGCCGCTCTCACCTTCGAAGTACAGCACCGCGTCGACCATGTGCTCGAGCACGCGCGGGCCGGCAATGCCGCCCTCCTTGGTGACGTGGCCGACCAGGAACACGGCGGTGCCGGTTTCCTTGGCAAAGCGCACCAGCCGTGCGGCGCTCTCACGCACCTGGCTGACCGAGCCGGGCGCGGCGGTCAGCGATTCGGTCCACAGCGTCTGCACCGAATCGGCCACGATCAGCCGCGGCTTGGCCACGCTGGCATGCTGCAGGATCGCCTCGACCTGGGTTTCGGCCAATGCGTTGACGTTGTCCAGCGGCAGATCCAGCCGCACGGCACGGCCAGCGACCTGCGAGAGCGATTCCTCACCGGTGATGTACAGCACCGGCAGGCTGGCGGCCATCTTCGCTACGGCCTGCAGAAGAAGAGTGGACTTGCCGATGCCGGGATCGCCACCGACCAGCACCACCGCACCTTCGACCAGACCACCGCCGAGCACGCGGTCGAACTCGCCGATACCGGTACTCACCCGCAGGTGCTCGGTCTGCTGTACGTCCTTGAGCGCCATGATTTTCGGCGCATCGACCTTGCCGGCCCAGCCGGAACGGCGCGACGCCGGCGAGGACTTGGCAGGCGTGGCGCTTTCCAGCGTGATCTCGCTGAGCGTGTTCCAGACCCCGCACTCGGTGCACTGGCCCTGCCACTTGCTGTATTCGGCGCCACATTCACTGCAGACGTAAGCGGTGAGTCGCTTGGCCATGTCAACTTCCGCTTCAGAATCGATGGGGCAGGATAGCCGAGCCGCGTCGCAGCAACCGAGACGCCGTGCCTCCCAGCCCCCTCAAGAATCCGGCCGCAGTGCCGATACTCCGGCGGGCCACCGCCTTTCCTTCAACTTTCCAGGCTTCTCCATGACCGGCACCTACAGCCAGAGTCTTGTCGTGTTCTCGCTGCTGGTTGCCATCCTCGCCTCCTACACCGCGCTGGACATGGCCGGCCGACTGGCCAGTACCCAAGGGCGGGTCGCCCGCTGGTGGCTGGCCGGCGGCGCCACCGCGATGGGCCTGGGCGTGTGGTCCATGCATTTCATCGGCATGCTGGCCTTCCATCTACCGATCCCGGTCGGCTATGACCTGGCGATCACCCTGTACTCGCTGGCGGTCTCGGTCGGTGCCTCGGCCTATGCGCTATGGCTGGTCTCGCGCGCGGAGCTGCCCTGGTCGCGCCTGTGCGCCGGCGCGGTACTGATGGGGCTGGGCATCGCCACCATGCATTACCTGGGCATGAGCGCCCTGCAGATGCAGCCGGGCATCGACTACAACCCGGTCTGGTTCGCCGCCTCGGTCCTGATCGCCATCGGCGCGGCCGGCGCGGCGCTGTGGATCGCCTTCCGGCTGCGCCTGGAGCAGCGGCGCCCCTTCCTGCTGCGCGGGCTGGCCTCGCTGGTGATGGGACTGGCGATCGTCGGCATGCACTACACCGGCATGGCCGCGGCCAACTTCCCCGAGGGCGCGGTCTGCGGTGCGGCGTTCGGCGAAGGCATCGATGCCAAATGGCTGGCCGTGCTGGTGATCGTCACCACCCTGGGCACCCTCGGCATCGCACTGATTTCCTCGGTGTTCGATCGGCAGATGCGCACCCGTACCGGCCTGCTGGCCGACTCGCTGGCGCAGGCCAATGAAAAGCTGCTGCAGGCGGCCCTGCACGACCCACTGACCCAGCTGCCCAACCGCATGCTGCTGCAGGACCGCATCGAGCAGGCCATCGAGAAAGCACGCCGTCGACAGTTCAGCTTCGCGGTGATGTTCTGCGACCTCGATGGTTTCAAGACGATCAACGACGCCTACGGCCATCAGCTCGGCGACAAGCTCCTGATCCAGGTCAGTGAACGCGTGTCGGCGCTGCTGCGCGCGCAGGACACCTTCGCCCGGCTGGGCGGCGATGAGTTCGTCATCGTTTTCCAGATCGACGACCCCGAAGACGCCGCCGTTGTCGCCGAACGGATCATCGCCTGCGTGGCCGAGCCGTTCGAGATCGATGCACTGGAACTGCAGGTCAGCGCCAGCCTGGGCATCGCGTTGTACCCGGCCGATGCCACCACCGAGCGCGACCTGATGGCCCACGCCGATGCCGCGATGTACCACACCAAGGATTCGGGACGGAACGGCTATACGTTCTTCACCCAGTCGCTCAACGTGAGCGCGAACCGCCAGCTCAAACTGCTTCAGGAACTGCGCAAAGCGGTCAGCCGCAATGAGCTGGTGCTGCACTACCAGCCCAAGTTCCAGGCCAATGGTGAATCACTGATCGGCGCCGAAGCGCTGGTGCGCTGGCAGCATCCTGAGCTGGGGCTGCTCTCGCCCGACGCCTTCATCCCCATCGCCGAGCGCAGCGGGCTGATCCTGGCTCTGGGCGAGTGGGTGCTCGACCACGCCTGCCACCAGCTGCGCCAGTGGCACGACGCCGGCCATCCCGACTGGACCATGGCGGTGAATCTGTCGCCGTTGCAGTTCGGTTCCAGCACGCTGCTCGATACGGTTGGCCGCACCCTGGATCGCCATGGCCTGGACCCGAAACGCCTCACGCTGGAGGTGACCGAAACCACGGCGATGAAGGACGTCGATGCCAGCCTGCAGATCCTGCACGGGCTGACTGCAATGGGGGTGAACATCTCCATCGATGATTTTGGCACCGGCTACTCCAGCCTGCTCTACCTCAAGCGCATGCCGGCTACCGAGCTGAAGATCGACCGCGCCTTCGTACGTGATCTGGAGGACAACGCCGAAGATGCGGCCATCGTCTCTTCGATCATCGCGCTGGGCCGTTCGCTGCAGCTGCAGATCGTCGCCGAAGGCGTAGAGACGGCTGGCCAACGCCAGTACCTGAGCGACATGGGCTGCGATCAGCTGCAGGGGTATCACCTCGGGCGGCCGGTGGATGCGGCCGAGTTCATGCGGCTGGCGAAGGCGGCGTAACGCGGGACTCGGCTTCTCATGCGGATGCGAGGGCAAACCAAACAGAAAGGCCGCCCGAGGGCGGCCTTTCTGCGTGTGGCAACGTCGCGAAGACGTCAGTGCATCATGTGCACGTTCATGTTGTGCATGACCCACAGCGAACCGGCAACGATGATGCCGATCACCACGACGGTGAAGGCCGCCGCGCTGACGTTCCAGCGCTGTTCCGAGGAGCGGTCCAGGTGCAGGAAGAACACCAGGTGCACCAGGATCTGCAGCACTGCTGCAACGACGATGATGACGCCGGTGGTGAAGCGCGGCAGGTCGCCATGCATGACCGCCCAGAACGGGATGATGGTCAGCACCGCGGCCAGCAGGAAGCCGATCAGGTAGGACTTGACGCTGCCGTGGCTTTCGCCGGCGGCACCGTGGCCATGATCGTGTGCGTGATTGTCATGTGCGGCCATTACAGCGCTCCATTCAGATAGACGACGGAGAACACGCCGATCCAGATCAGATCCAGGAAGTGCCAGAACAGGCTCAGGCACGCCATGCGGGTCTTGTTGGTCTGGGTCAGGCCGTTCTGCTTGATCTGGATGAACATGATCAGCAGCCACAGCAGACCCGCGGTCACGTGCAGGCCGTGGGTACCCACCAGCGCGAAGAACGCCGACAGGAACGCACTGTGGTCCGGACCGTAGCCCTGATGGATCAGGTGGTTGAACTCCCACACTTCCATGCACATGAAGCCGAAGCCCAGCAGCCAGGTCAGTGCAAGCCATGCGTACATCTGGCCCACCTTCTGCTTGTGCATGGCGATCATGCCCAGGCCGAAGGTCAGCGAGGAGACCAGCAGCAGCGTGGTTTCCCAGGCGACGAAGGACAGTTCGAACAGGTCCTTCGGGCCGGGGCCACCGTTGGTGCCGCCGGACAGCACGATGTAGGTCGCAAACAGGGTGGCGAAGATGAGGCAATCGCTCATCAGGTACACCCAGAAACCGAAGACGGTATTGCCGCCGGTGTCGTGGTGCTCGTGGTCGTCATGGCCGTGGGCCGCCGCGTGCGCGGCGTGCCCAGGGTTCATGGTGTTGGGGATAGTGGTGCTCATGCCTTCAGCTCCGATTTCACCAGGCCCTGCGCCACCAGGTGGCGACGGTGCTCATTTTCGATCCGCTCCACTTCCGCGGCCGGCACGTAGTAATCCACGTCCTTGTCGAAGGTGCGCCAGATGAAGGTGCCGATCATGCCGACCAGACCCACGATGGCCAGCCACCAGATGTGCCAGATCATCGCAAAGCCGAACACCAGGCTGAAGGCGCCGATCACCACACCGGTGCCGGTGTTGCGCGGCATGTGGATGTCGGTGTACTTGGCCGGACGTTCCCACGCCTCACCACGCTGCTTGCGCTCCCAGAACTCGTCCAGTTCGTTGACGCGCGGCAGCGAGCCGAAGTTGTAGAACGACGGCGGCGAAGAGGTTTCCCACTCCAGCGTACGGGCGTCCCACGGATCGCCGGTCAGGTCGGCGGTCTTCTTGCGGTCGCGGATCGACACGGCGATCTGGATCACCTGGCACAGGATGCCGGCGCCGATGATGAAGGCACCGCACATGGCGATGATCAGCAGCGGCTGGTATTCCAGGTTCGGGTAGCTCTGCATGCGGCGGGTCATGCCCATGAAGCCCAGGATGTACAGCGGCATGAACGCGACATAGAAGCCGATGAACCAGCACCAGAACGCGCGCTTGCCCCAGGTTTCATTGAGGCGGAAGCCGAACATCTTCGGCCACCAGTAGGTGATGCCGGCGAACATGCCGAACACCACGCCGCCGATGATGACGTTGTGGAAGTGGGCGATCAGGAACAGGCTGTTGTGCAGCACGAAATCGATGGCCGGGATCGCCAGCATCACGCCGGTCATGCCGCCGATGGTGAAGGTGACCATGAAGCCGATCGTCCACAGCACCGGGGTCGTGAACTGCACGCGACCGCGGAACATGGTGAACAGCCAGTTGAAGATCTTCACGCCGGTCGGGATCGAGATGATCATCGTCGTGATGCCGAAGAAGGCGTTGACGTTGGCACCCGAGCCCATGGTGAAGAAGTGGTGCAGCCACACGATGAACGACAGCACGCCGATGCAGGCGGTGGCGTAGACCATGCCCTTGTAGCCGAACAGCGCCTTGCGCGAGAAGGTCGCGATGACCTCGGAGAACACGCCAAAGGCCGGCAGGACCAGGATATAGACTTCCGGGTGACCCCAGATCCAGATCAGGTTGATGTACAGCATGGCGTTGCCGCCACCATCATTGGTGAAGAAGTGCGTGCCCAGGTAACGGTCCAGGGTCAGCAGCACCAGGGTGATGGTCAGCACCGGGAAGGCGGCGATGATCAGCACGTTGGTGACCAGCGCGGTCCAGGTGAACACCGGCATCTGCATCAGCTTCATGCCGGGGGTACGCATCTTCAAGATGGTGATGAAGAAGTTGATGCCGCTCAGCGTGGTACCCAGGCCTGCCACCTGCAGGCCCCAGATGTAGTAATCGACACCTACCCCTGGGCTGTATTCCTTGCCTGACAACGGCGGGAAGGCCAGCCAGCCGGTCTGCGCGAACTCACCGACACCCAGCGAGATCATCACCAAGCCCGCGCCCGCTACGAACAGCCAGAAGCTGAGCGAGTTGACGAACGGGAAGGCGACGTCGCGTGCGCCGATCTGCAGCGGCACGACAACGTTCATCAGGCCGGTGATCAGCGGCATCGCCACGAAGAAGATCATGATCACGCCATGGGCGGTGAAGATCTGGTCGTAGTGATGGGGCGGCAGGATGCCCTCGTTGCCGCCGGCAGCCATGGCCTGCTGCACACGCATCATGATGGCGTCGGCGAAGCCGCGCAGCAGCATGACGAAGGCGACGACGAGGTACATCACGCCGATCTTCTTGTGGTCGACGGACGTGAACCACTCTTTCCAGAGATAGCCCCACAGCTTGAACTTGGTGATCAGCGCCAGCACGAGCAGGCCACCGATCCCCGCGCCGATCAGCGTGGTGATGACGATCGGATCGTGTGGGATGTCGGCAAAGGTCAGTTTACCCAACGGATTCATGGTCATTCTCCCGAGCCGCCGTGACCGGCGTGACCGGCTGCGGCGTGCTCGTCTGAAGTGTGTGCGGCGTCCGCGGCAGCGGGCTGGTCGGCATGGACCGGCAGCTTGACGGCTTCGTCCTGGGCGCCGCTCATGGCCTGCATGTCGTGGCCTTCATGGCTTTCGCCCTGGGCACCGTCATGCTTCATCGCCTTGTGATCGTGCTTCATGCCGTAGTGCTGGTTGTCGCCCATGTGCTTGGCGATCACCCAATCGAACAGGCCGGTCTCGGCGGTGCCGAAGTAGGTCACCGGGTGCCAGTCGTGGTTCTTCTCGGCGACCAGCGCAGCGAAGGCGTTCTTGTCCAGGGTCGCGCGTTCGGCACGTACCTTGGTCAGCCACTGCTGGTACTCCGCCTCGGTCACCGAGTGCGCGGAGAAATGCATCTTGCTGAAGCCCGCGCCGCTGTAGTGCGAGGACATGCCCGGGAACTCGCCGGTCTCGTTGGCGATCAGGTGGAGTTTGGTCTCCATGGCCGTCATCGAGTAGATCATGCTGCCCAGGTGCGGGATGAAGAACGCATTCATCACCGAATCGGACGTGATCTTGAAGTTCAGCGGGGTATCGACCGGGAAGGTGATCTCGTTGACGGTGGCGATGTTCTCTTCGGGATAGATGAAGAGCCACTTCCAGTCCAGCGAGATGGCTTCGATCACCACCGGCTTCTTGTCCGAGTCCAGCGGACGGTACGGATCCAGCGCGTGCGAGGAACGCCAGGTCAGTACGGCCAGCACCAGCACGATCATGCACGGGATCGACCAGACCACCACTTCGATGGCCGTGGAGTGCGACCACTTCGGCTCATAACGGGCCTTGGTGTTGGTCGCACGGTACTTCCACGCGAAGGTGAGGGTCATGATGATGACCGGCACGACAACCAGCAGCATCAGCACGGTCGCCGTGATGAGCAGGGTCTTCTCGTCGTGGCCGATCTGGCCCTTGGGGTTGAGGATGGCCGAGTTGCAGCCCGTGAGGAACACGGACAACGCAAACAGCAGGCCCGGACGCAGGAAGCGTCCAAGGGGGTTCAACGGAATCATCGGTCGATCCAATTGCGTAGGGAATGCCAGTTCAAGCCCGCCTCCGTCCCAGCCAAAGCCGGTGGTGCCGGTCCAAGGGGACAGGCACGGAGGACGATCATGTCAGCCTTCTAATTTTAGGCCGTCATGCATCATTTAAGAAAGGCATTGACAATGATCCAGCGCAGGAAAGGCCTGTTTTAGGCTGCGACACGTTGTCGCAGTGCCGGGCAATGACCCGATTCGGCAACATTCCGGCCCATGTATAGACATGAACGAGTCATCCGCAGGGCGCCAGCGGGTGGCCACGGTACACGCCCCGGCGCCCGGCGTCACCGGCAGCGCCGCTCAGGCGGCCAGCACCTGATTCGGGCAGGCCGCCCCGGCGACGAAGTCCGCCAGGTTGCGCAGCGTGATCTCCGATATTTCCTGCAGCGCCTCCACCGTGAAGAAGCCCTGGTGCCCGGTCACCAGCACATTGGGGAAGGTCATCAGCCGCTGGAACGCATCATCGTCGATGATGTCGCCGGACCGGTCCTGGAAGAACAGCCCGCTCTCCTGCTCGTACACATCGATGGCCAGATGCCCCAGCCGCCGTGACTTCAGCGCGCGGATCACTGCATGGGTATCCACCAGCCCACCGCGCGAGGTATTGACCAGCATCGCCCCGGGCTTCATCCCGGCAAGTGAGGCATCGTCGATCAGGTGATGGGTTTCCGGCGTCAGCGGGCAGTGCAGCGAGACGACATCCGAGCGGGCGAGCAGCTCGTCCAGCGCGACCGACGTGCCGATCGCGGCGAACGCCGCCGACGGATACGGATCGTGGCCCAGCACGGTGCAGCCCATGCCCTTGAAGATGCGGGCCGTGGCCAGGCCGATCTGCCCGGTGCCGACGATGCCCACCGTTTTGCCATGCAGCGTGCGGCCCAGCAGGCCATCGAGCATGAAGTTGCCTTCGCGCACCCGGTTGTAAGCACGGTGGGTCCGGCGGTTGAGCGTCATCACCAGCGCCAGCGCATGTTCGGCCACGGCCTCCGGCGAATACGCGGGCACGCGGGCCACGAACAGGCCCAGCTGCCCCGCCGCCGCCAGGTCGACATTGTTGAAGCCTGCACAGCGCAGCAGTACCGCGCGCACGCCCAAGGCCTGCAGCGCCTGCAGTACCGGGGCATCCAGCCGGTCATTCACGAACACACAGACCGCCTCGCAATCCTGCGCCAGCGCCGCGGTATGCAGATCCAGCGCGGCATCGAAGTACAGAAACTCGAACAGCTGCCCTGCCCCGCGGCGCTGGTTGGCCTCATCGAGAAAATGCTGGTCGTACGGGCGGGCGCTGAATACTGCGATCTTCATGAGGGTGATCCCCGGGAGTTCGAGCCTGACGATACCGCAGTACACTCCGGCCAACTGCCTGGAGCCTGCCGTGTCCCTCACTGCCCGCCTTCTCCGCTGGACCGCCACGCGGATGGGCCGGCGCGCCCTGGTCGCGCTCACTGCTGTGATCGTGACCCTGATGGCCTGCAATCCACTGCTTGCACCACTGCTGCCCGTGGTGGATGCGCTGGGGCTGGATGTGCTGGTCCTGCTGATGGGTGTTCAGGCGATGGCACTGCTGCCGTGGGTGCGGCTGCATGCCGGCCGTATCGCCCGCGTCGCCGCCCGTTTGCTGCTCGGTGCGCTCACAGGTGCCATCGCCGGTTTCATCGGCGGCTATCTGCGGCAACTGGTATTCGGCACGGGCGCGCGTTGGACCCGCGCGCGCCCGTGACCTAGTATTCGGGCCTTGCAAGACGTGATGGGTGGATGTGCGTGGAAAGTTTCGAGCGGTTCAACGGGCGCCGTAGCGGCGAAGGCAAATCAGTCGCCATCCTGTCACACGGCTTTGGTACCGATCAGACCGCATGGAACGCACTGCGCCCTTGGTTTGAAGCACGCTTTGATGTGATCTCCTTCGATCTTGCCGGCTGCGGTCCGAAAGGTGCGCAGACCTACGATTTCGAACGGCACGGCTCGCTGTTCGGCTATGCCGACGATCTGCTCGACATCCTGGACGAGCTGGACGTGCACAACTGCACATACATCGGCCACTCGATGAGCGGAATGATCGGCGCGGCCGCCGCCGTTGCTCGGCCGGAGCTGTTCGAGCGTCTGGTCATCATCGGTGCGTCGCCGCGTTATCTCGACGACGCCGGCTACACCGGCGGCTTCAAGCCGCAGGACCTGGAGCAACTGTTCGAGAGCATGCGCGCCAACTACCAGGCCTGGATCGCCGGCTTCGCCCCGATGGTCGTAGGCGTGGAGGACAGCGCGGTTGTCGCCGACTTCTCCAACACGCTGTTCCAGATGCGCCCGGATATCGCACTCAACACCTCGCGCACGATCTTCACCTCCGATCTGCGCAGCCTGGCCGCGCGGGTTTCCACGCCGGTGCACCTCATCCAGACCGCGCACGACATCGCGGTGCCGGTCGCGGTCGGCGAATGGCTGGCCAACGCGATCGACGGCGCTACGCTCGATGTGATCGATGCCTCCGGGCATCTGCCGCACATGACCGCGCCGGATGACGTCATGGACATCCTGGAACGGCGCTTGGGCGCAACGAAGCTGTGACCTCGTCCGACAGTGAAGCGCTGGCCGCGCTGTGCCAGTTTGCCCGCCTCGCCTCCCACGCCGACCTGGTCATGGCGATGGAGGTGGAAGACGGCGGCAGGGCGACATGGGCCGCCGCCGCCCCGGCACTGCCCTCATCGAGCTTCAACCTGGCGCGCAGCGGCCTGTTCGAGCACGCCTGGACCGGTGACGCCGTCGACGCGGCGGGGTTCCGGCTGCCAACCGCGGTGATCCATGCGCTGGAGGGCCTGCCTGCCCGCCTGCTCTACGTGCCGGCCCCCTCGCACGGTGCGCCGCTCAGCGGCCTGCTGCTGCTCTGGCGAAACCCACTCGCGCCTGCCGGGCTGACCCGGCAGATGGAGCTGCTGGCAAAGAGCGTGGCACGGCTGTTGTCCGCACGCCGCGAGGCCGCCCGGCAGGTCATCGTGCGCAATCAGTTCCTCGATCTGTTCGACAGCGTGCCCGCCGGGATTGTCCTGATCGACGGCGACGGTGTCGGTGCTGCGGTCAACGAGCATGCCGCGGCATTGCTTGGCTGCACCGCCGGCAATCACCGCGCCGCGGATCTCACTGGCCCGATGCGCGCCCTGCGCCAGCGCTGCGACAACCACACCGAACTGGAGCTGGCCTACAGCGCCCAGATGAACAACGATCAGTTCGCCGCGACGCTGAACTGGACACTGGGCGAACGGACGTTCGAGGTGGATACCCACCCGGTGCGCGGCAACGGGGCACACGGGCGCATCTGGCTGTTCACCGACGTCACCGCCGATCTGCTGATGGCCGCCGAGCTGCGCCGCCTTGCCTCCTCCGATCCCTTGACCGGTGTTCCCAATCGACGGCACTTCGAGGAATGCTCGGCACAGATCATCGCCGCCCGCGAAGCGAACGGCCGCGCCGTGGCGGTACTCATGGTGGACGTGGATCACTTCAAGAAGATCAACGATACCTACGGCCATCCCGCCGGCGATGAAGTCCTCAAGGTCGTGGCCAGGCGCTGCCGGGACGCCCTTCGCGAGCGCGACCTGTTTGCCCGCTTCGGCGGCGAGGAGTTCATTGCCCTGCTGGCCGCGTCCGCCGTGGACGAGATCCCTGCCGCCGCCGAGCGACTGCGCAGCGCGGTGGCGGCCGACCCCATCCTGGTGGGCGGCGACCGGATCTCCGTCTCCGTCAGCGTCGGCGGGGCGATCGGCGAGGCGCTGCCGGGTGGCGACCAGAGACTGCTGGAAGACCTGATCGCCCGGGCGGATGAGGCGCTGTATGAGGCCAAGAGCAGCGGCCGGAACCGGGTCCGGATGGCGGCGCTGCATGCGGAGCCGGTCGACCCTTGAGCCGGCCCGACGGCACTTGTCCACGCCAGCCTAACACTGTTAGATTCGCCACCTAACATCGTTAGGCCACCCCACAGTGCGTCAACCCATCGCGCGGGAGAACATCGTCGAGGCAGCCTTCCGGATCCTCGACGAGGATGGCCTGGAAGGCATCACGCTGCGCAAAGTGGCCTGCTCGCTGGGCATCCGCGCGCCGTCGCTGTACTGGCACTTCAAGAGCAAGCAGGCGCTGATCGACGCCATGGCCGATGCCATGATCTGCGATGTCGCCCGTGCGTTTCCCGCGGGACAGCCGTGGCGGCAGACCCTGCTGCAGATCGGGCGTGAGTTCCGCTTGGCATTCAAAGCGCGCCGAGACGGTGCGCGGGTGTATGCCGGCACCTTCCTGGCCACCGAAAACGTGCTGCGGGTGGGTGAGGCGAGCATCGCCGCGCTGATCGGTGCGGGCGCCTCGGCACGTTTCGCCGCGACCGCGGCGATGGACCTGGTGTACTACACGATGGGCTTCGTTATCGAAGAACAATCCTGGCCCGGTGACGGCAGCATGGAGGCGCTCGGTGAGGCCTTCATGGCACTGGCCGAGGCGCGTTTCCCCCATTGCTGGCAAGCCCGTGACGTGTGGAGCGAAGTCGATTTCGACGCGCGCTTCGAGCAGGGGCTGGGCCTGATGCTGGATGGCATCGAGCTGCACCTGTCCCGCGACGCCTGATTCCCCCCCTCCTTCTTTTTCCCGCTGTTCCGACCCGGAAAGCCCCTCAATGCGTGCACCCTCCTTCCGCAGTTTCTCCCTGATCCTGATCGCTGCGCTGCTGTCCGCGTGTGGTGGCAAGGACGACAAGGCTTCGGCCGACGCCGCCGCTGCCAGCTCGGCGCTGCCGGTGTCGCTGGCGCCCGCGCAGCAGCAGACCATGGCCCGCACGGTGCTGGTTTCCGGGCCGGTCACTGCCTATGAAGAAATGCAGCTTGGCGTGGAGATCAGCGGCCAGCGCGTGACCGCGTTGCTGGTGGATGTGGGGCAATGGGTCAAGCAGGGCCAGGTGCTGCTGCAGGTCGACCATCGCACCCTGGACAGCGAGCTGGCGCAGGCCGATGCCTCGTTGCGGCAGGCGCAGGCCTCGCAGGAACTGGCCCGCATGAACTACGAGCGCAGCGCCAAGCTGGCCGCCCAGCAGCTGATCAGTGAAAGCAGCCTGGATGAGCTGCGCGCCTCGCGCATCAACGCCGAAGCGCAGACCGCCACCGCACGCGCCGCGCGCGACGCGGCCAAGCTGCGCCGCGATTTCGCCGACCTGCGCGCACCGGCCGACGGCCTGATCTCCAAGCGCCTGGTGCAGCCGGGCCAGGTGGTTTCCGCCGGTACCGAGCTGCTGCGCCTGATCCGCGATGGCCGCCTCGAGTGGCGTGCGGAGCTGCCGGAGAACCAGCTGGCGGATGTCGCCGTCGGCAATACCGTGGAGCTGCCGTACGCTGGCCAGGTGGTCAACGGCCGCATCCGCGCGGTCACCCCGGGTGTCGATGGGCAGACCCGCACCGGCACCATCTACGCCGACCTGCCCACGCCCGGCCCGCTGAAGCAGGGCATCTATGTGGATGGCCGCATCGTCACCGGCGACGGCCAGGTGCTGACCATCCCGACCGCGGCGATCGTGCAGCGCGACGGCCACAACTACGTGTTCACCGTGAACGACAAGCAGCAGGCCACCCGCCACCGGGTCAGCACCGGCCAGGCCGTCAAGGGCCGTACCGCGATCCTTGAAGGGTTGAAGGCGGGCGATCAGGTGGTGGTGGATGGCGCCGGCTTCCTCGGTGAGGGCGACCGCGTGCGCGTGGTGGCCGATGCCAAGGCCGCGGCCCGATGAACATCTCCGCCTGGGCGATCAACCGCCCCCTGCCCGCGCTGTTGATCTTCTTCGTGCTGTGCGTGGCCGGCCTGTGGGGGTTCCATCAGCTGCCGGTAGCGCGCTTCCCCGACATCGCCTTCCCGATGACCACCGTCACCGTCACCCAGCCGGGTGCCTCGCCCAGCCAGCTGGAGGCCGAGGTGACCCGCAAGGTCGAGGACTCGGTGGCGACCGTCAACAACGTCAAGCGCGTGATGTCCTCGGTCAGCGAAGGCGTCAGCACCACCACCATCGAATTCCAGCTCGAGGCCGATCTGGCCACCGCGCTGGATGACACCCGCGACGCGGTCACCCGCATCCGTACCGACCTGCCGCAGGACATCCAGGAACCGGTGATCTCCAAGGTCGATATCGGCGGCTCGCTGATGACCTACGCGCTGGTCGCTCCGCACATGACCACCGATGAGGCCAGCTGGTTCGTCGACCGTGATATCTCGCGAGCGATGTACGGCGTACCCGGTGTCGCGCGCGTCACCCGCGTGGGCGGCGTGCAGCGCCAGGTGCGGGTGGACCTGGATCCAAATGCCCTGATCGCGATGGGCATCACCGCCGGCGATGTCTCCCAGCAGCTCGCTCGCATCCAGGTCGAGCGTGCCGGCGGCAAGACCGAGGTCGAAGGCGCGCAGCAGACCATCCGCACGCTGGGCACCGTCGGTGACGCGCAGGCGCTGCGCGACTACTCCATCGCCCTGCCGGACGGCCGCGCGGTGCGGCTCTCCACGCTGGCCACGGTGACCGACGGCGCTGCCGACCCGACCGAGGCCGCTCTGCTGGACGGCAAGGGCGTGGTGGCCTTCTCGATGTCGCGCACGCGCGGCTCCAGCGAGGTCAAGGTGGAGGCCGGCGTGCATGAGGCGCTGGACAAGATCAAGGCCGAGCATCCCGGCATCGACTTCCGCCTGGTCACCACGGCGATCGACGAGACCCACCGCTCCTACGATTCCTCGATGACCATGCTCTGGGAAGGCGCGCTGTTGGCGCTGCTGGTGGTGTGGCTGTTCCTGCGCGACTGGCGCGCGACGTGGGTATCGGCGCTGGCGTTGCCGCTGTCAATCATTCCGACGTTCGCGGTGATGTACTTCTTCGGCTTCACCCTCAACATCATCACGCTGCTGGCGCTGTCGGTGGTGGTGGGCATCCTGGTGGACGATGCGATCGTGGAGATCGAGAACATCGTGCGCCACCTGCGCATGGGCAAGCCGCCGTTGGAAGCCACACGCGAGGCCGCCGGCGAAATCGGCAACGCGGTGATCGCCACCTCGCTGACTCTGGCTGCAGTGTTCGTGCCGGTCGCCTTCATGCCCGGCATTGCTGGCAAATTCTTCCGCGAATTCGGCTGGACCGCCGCCACTGCCGTGCTGTTCTCGCTGCTGGTGGCCCGCCTGCTCACCCCGATGATGGCCGCGTACCTGCTCAAGCCGCATGGCGAGGAGAAACCGGAATCCAGGCTGATGACGTGGTACCTGGGCTGGGTGGACGCCGCACTGCGCTATCGCGGCCGCACCCTGTGGCTGGCCACCGGGTTGTTCGTCGCGTCGCTGGCGCTGGTGCCGTTCATCCCGGCCACCTTCATCCCGCAGTCCGATCTGGGCCGCAGCAACCTCAATCTCGAACTGCCGCCGGGCACCCGCCTGCAGGAGACCGTGGCCGTCGCCGAGCACGCTCGCGCACTGCTCAAGGACATGCCCGAACTCAAGCAGGTCTATACCGCGGTCGGCAGCGTGCTCGACCTGGGCGACCCGGGTGCGACCGGCGTGGGTGAGCCGCGCAAGGCGACCCTGGTGCTCGACTGGGGCAGCGCCGACGGACGCGACCGCGACCAGCGCGTGCTGGAACGTGAGGCGCGTGAGCGCTTGGCTGATCTGCCCGGCGTGCGCGTCAGCTATGTCAGCTCCGAGCCCGGCAACCTGCTGCAGCTGGTGCTCTCCGGCGACGACCCGCAGCGCCTGCAGGATGCCGCCACCGCACTGGAACGCGACCTGCGCGGCATCCAGGGGCTGGGCAGCGTCACCTCCACCGCCTCGCTGCTGCGCCCGGAACTCCAGATCGTGCCGAACCCCGCCCGCGCCGCGGACCTGGGCGTCGCGACCGCCGATATCGCCGAGGCCGCCCGCATCGCCACGGCTGGCGATTACGAGCAGCGCCTGGCCAAGCTCAACCTGCCCGACCGGCAGGTACCGATCCGGGTCGGCTTTGCCGAAGCCACCCTGGCCAACCCGGGCCTGATCAGCCAGCTGCGTGTGCCCGGCCGCAACGGCCCGGTGCCGCTGGCGGCGGTGGCCGACATCCAGCAAGGCAGCGGTCCCTCGCAGATCTCGCGCTACCAGCGCCAGCGCAACGTGACGCTCACCGCCGAACTCAACGGTCGCCCACTGGGCGATGTGATGACCGAAGTGCAGGCGCTGCCGGGCGTCAAACAGCTGCCGCCGGGCGTGACCTTCCTCAACACCGGCGATGCGGAAGTGTTCGTCGAGCTGTTCATCGGCTTCATGCTGGCGATGGCGGCCGGGTTGATCTGCATCTACATGGTGCTGTTGCTGCTGTTCAACCACGCGCTGATGCCGGTCACCATCCTCGCCGCGGTGCCACTATCCGCCGGCGGTGCGTTCGGCGCCCTGCTGATCACCCAGAACATGCTCTCGCTGCCGGCGCTGATCGGCCTGCTGATGCTGATCGGCATCGCCACCAAGAACTCCATCCTGCTGGTGGATTACGCGGTGATGGCCGAAGACGAGCACGGCATGAGCCAACATGACGCGCTGATCGATGCCTGCCGCAAGCGTGCACAGCCGATCATCATGACCACCCTAGCGATGGGCGCGGGCATGATGCCGATCGCGCTGGGCTTTGCCGGGGATTCAAGCTTCCGTGCGCCGATGGCGATCGCCGTGATCGGCGGCTTGATCACCTCCACGCTGCTGAGCCTGATCGTGATTCCCGCGGCCTTCACCGTGGTGGATGATGCGGGGGATTGGCTGTCGCGGAAGTTCCGGCGGCGGTCGTCGCATCCCGTGGGGAGTGGTGCGGAGTGAGGTGACTGGCCACTTCGCCACAAACAAAAAGCCCCGACCAAGGCCGGGGCTTTTTGCTGTATCTGGTGCCGGAAATAGGAATCGAACCTACGACCTACGCATTACGAATGCGCCGCTCTACCAACTGAGCTATTCCGGCGAGGTCGTGAATTCTAGGGGGTGCGGACCGCTTTGGTCAATCAGGGAAGCACCTCACCGTGGGACGGCCCGCGCGCCCAATGGCCCGGCAAGACGTGCTCCTGCCGCACCAGCCCTTGACGCACCAGCCTCTACAGTGAATCCCCCACCTCCCGAGGCATCCCATGCGCCCCTGTCCCCGCTTGGCCGGTCTGCTGCTGTCGTCCCTGCTGCTGAGTGCCACTGCGCTGGCACGCGACACGCCACCGATGCCGCAGACCCCGGACCAGCAGTGGCAGCCGCTCTTCCAGCATGTCCAGGGCGCACACCTGTTCAAGGATCAGAAGACCTTCGCGGATGCAGTGCCCCACCAGCCCAGCGCGGCTCTCCTCACCCAGTGGCAGCGCGCCCGGACTGAGCCCGGATTCGACCTGGCAGCCTTCGTCGCCGAGCACTTCGCAGTGCCTGGTGACACTCAGCCCTACGTGCCACCCACCGGCGAAACCCTGCGCGCGCACATCGAGGGGCTGTGGCCCGTGCTGACCCGCACCACCGACACGGTGGATCCGAACGGCTCGCTGCTGCCGCTGCCCAGGCCCTACGTGGTGCCCGGCGGCCGCTTCCGCGAGGTGTACTACTGGGACAGCTATTTCACCCTGCTCGGGCTGGCCTCCAGTGGTCGCTGGCAGCAGGTGCGCGACATGGTGGACAACTTCGCGTTCCAGCTCGACAGCTACGGCCATATCCCCAACGGCAACCGCAGCTACTACCTCAGCCGCTCGCAGCCGCCCTTCTTCAGCCTGATGGTGGATCTACTCGCCACCCACGAAGGCGATGATGCCTACCGCCGTTACCTGCCGCAGCTGCGCATCGAGCATGCGTTCTGGATGCGCGGCGCGGAAACGCTGGCAGCGGGCGAGGCGCGAGAACGCGTCGTGCGACTGGCGGACGGGCAACTGCTCAACCGCTATTGGGACGACCGCGCGGTGCCACGCACCGAGTCCTGGATGGATGATCTGGCCACCGCAGCCCAGGCGCCGCAGCGCGCGCCCTCGCAGGTGTATCGCGACCTGCGCGCCGGTGCTGAGTCCGGCTGGGATTTCAGCTCACGCTGGCTCGCCGAGCCGTCGGCATTGGCGAGCATCCACACGACGGCGATCGTGCCGGTGGATCTGAACAGCCTGCTGTTCCATCTGGAAACGACCGTGGCCCGCGCCAGCAAGGCGGCCGGTGATCGCAGCGGCGCACGCACCTTCACCCAACTGGCGAAGGCGCGTCAGCACGCCATCAACCAACTGCTCTGGGATGACACGCAAGGCTGGTACGTGGACCGCGATCTGGAGCGTAGCCAGACGCGCCCTGCCCTGACTGCAGCCGCTCTGTTCCCCTTGTGGCTGGATGTCGCTGGCCGCACGCAGGCACGCCGCACCGCAGAGGCAGTCGATTTGCAGCTGCTGCGCGATGGCGGGCTGCTGACCACCACCGTGACGACCGGCCAGCAATGGGATGCCCCGAATGGCTGGGCACCGTTGCAGTGGGTCGCGGTGGACGGGCTGCAGCGCTATGGGCAGGACACCCTCGCCCGCCGGATCGGCACGCGCTTCCTGCGCACTGTGCAGACGGTGTACGACCGCGAGGGCAAGCTGGTGGAGAAGTACGTGGTGGACGGTTCGGCCACCGGCGGCGGCGGTGGCGAGTACCCGCTGCAGGATGGCTTCGGCTGGAGCAACGGGGTCACGTTGGCGCTGCTCGATCGCCTGTGTGCGCCGAAGCGTGTCTGCGACAGCGCGCAGGATGTGGAGGCCGCGGACTGATCCAGCGGCCGCCGCGGCGCGGCATCACCGCGCCTTCCACAACTCCGCCAGTCGATCCGGCTTGCCCGCGATGCGCTCCAGCGACGGGTACTTCAGCCCATCGTGGTAATCCAGCGTCACCGTATCGATGCGATCGAAGCTCTTCACCAGCAGCGTCAGCGGCGCCTTGTCGGTCTTGGCGGCGGTGATCGCCTCCTTCAACTGCTCGGCCTTGAACACCCGGCCATTGAGCGCGACCACGCTCATGCCGGGAATCAGACCGGCATTGAAGGCCGGGCTGTCCCACAGCACATCGCCGATGTAGCCGGACTCGCTGACAGACAGGCCGATGGAGTACAGCAGGTTGCTGTTCTTGCCGCGGGTTTCCTGCGCCTTGAACGCCTCGTTCGGTGTATCGGTGTACACCAGTTTCCAGCCAGCCGCTTCCAAGCCCCCTGTGAGCGGACCGTGCCCGTCCAGGCGTTCGCGCAGGAAGCTGGCCCAGTCGAACGGCGCCACGCCGTTGAGCGTGCTCACCACCTCGTCGAAGGTGTACGGATGGACGTTCCAGTCACCGTCGTTCATGCCGAAGAACGCCTTGGCGAAATCATCCAGGCCGCGCTTGTTGCCGGTCAGCGCGCGCAGCTTGCCCTCCACGTCCAGCCACACCATCTGGCCGCCGGAGTAGTAGTCCTCGCTCATCTGATAGTTGCGGAACGCCAGCGCGCGGCGCTGGGCGATGGTCGGGTCGTTGGTGGTGTCCTGCAGGTTGCGCCAGGCCAGGCCGGGGCGACCGCGGTCGTAAGTGCCCGCCACATTGGCCAGCACGTCGCGTGTCTGCTGCGGGCTCCACAGGCCGGAGCGCGCGGCCAGCACCTGGCCCCAGAACTGGGTCTGGCCTTCGTACAGCCACAGCAGGCTGTCGCCCATCGGCACGTTGAAGTTGGCCGTGGTCAGATCGGCGCCACGACGGTACTTGCCGTTCCAGGAGTGATTGAACTCGTGCGGCAGCAGATCACGGCCCAGCCAGGTCTTGTCCCACTCAGTAAAGTAGCCGGTGTCGCCGCTGTTCTCGCTGGAGCGCTGATGCTCCAGGCCGATGCCGCCGAGCTTGTCGGTCAACGCCAGCAGGAACTCGTAGCGGTCGAAATGGCGTGCGCCGTAGAGCTTGTACATCTGCTGCACCAGCGCGCGATGCGCTTGAATCTGCTCTGGCTTGGCGGTCAGCGATTTAGCCTCATCGGCGAAGACATTCAGGTGCACCGGCACCTTCGCGCCCGGGTCCAGATCGAAGCGTTGGAAGTGGCGGCCGGCGAACAGCGGCGAGTCGACCAGGTGGTCGTAGCTGATCGGCTTGAACACCACGGTGTCACCCTCGCGGCGCTCGGTATCCAGCGCGGTGGCGTACGACCAGCCCGGCGGCAGCGTGACGGTGGCCTGCGCCTGGATGTTGCGGGTGATCACCCCAGCCGGGTACAGCGAATTGGCATTCCACTGCAGGTTGAGCATGTCCGGCGTCATCACCACGCGGCCCTGGGTGCCCTGCGAAGAGAGGAACTTGAACTCGGCCACCACTTCGCTGGCGCCCTGCGGCACCTGCACGGTGAAGGCATAGACGTCGTACGGATCGCGCGTCCACTGCAGCGGCGTGCCGTTGGCGGTGACGACCAGGCCGGCGAGCTTGTCGATCGGGCCACTCGGCGAATGCGCCCCGGGCAGCCACTGCGGGTACAGCAGAGTCAGCGGGCCGGGCTTGGCCGGCACCGTGGCCTTGACCTTGAAGATGCGTCGCCCGATATCGCGCGCGTCCACGTCGATGCGCAGCAGACCCGGGAAGGCCACGTCCTGCGGCGGCGGTGTCTGCGCCTGTACGCCGGTGGCGGACACGGCCAGCAGCACGGACAGGGCAATGGCACGCATCTTCATCAGGCAGGCTCCGGCAGGGGAAGCTCTTGATCCTAGCCCTCCGCCTGCGCCCTGCCCCATACCCAAAGGTCATGCGTCGCGTTGCGGCCATGATTGGCACAGCGGAGTGCGGTGAGGTTCTGTGTGCCGGACGGGATCAGGGCCAACCGGGGTGTGCTGCCGGCCAGCGGCCGGCACTACCGGGGCAGCGCCATGGCATGTGTGGCGGAATGCTGCGCGGTCAGTCGACCAAGCGCAGCCGCAATTCCTTCGGCAGCGCGAATACCATCGATTCCGGCTCGCCCTCCAGTTCGCCCACACCGGTGGCACCGAGTTCCTTCAGGCGCGCGATCACCCCGTCCACCAGCACCTGCGGCGCCGAGGCGCCCGCGGTCAGGCCGATGTGCTTCTTGCCGGCCACCCATGCCGGGTCGATCTCGTCGGCACCGTCGATCAGGTAGGACTCCACGCCATCACGGCGCGCCAGTTCACTCAGGCGGTTGGAGTTGGAGCTGTTAGGCGAGCCGACCACCAGCACCAGATCGCATCGCTTGGCCAGATCGCGCACCGCGTCCTGACGGTTCTGCGTGGCGTAGCAGATGTCGTCGTTCTTCGGGCCCTGCATCGCCGGGAAGCGGGTGCGCAGCGCGTCGATGATGCTGCGCGTGTCATCCACCGAGAGCGTGGTCTGGGTGGTGTAGGCGAAGTTCTCCGGCTGGTCGATGACCAGCGTGGCGACATCCTCCACATCCTCCACCAGGTAGATCTGGCCGGTGCCGCGCTCGCGGCTCCACTGACCCATCGTGCCTTCCACTTCCGGGTGCCCGGCGTGGCCGATCAGCACCACGTCGCGGCCGGCGCGGCAGTGGCGGGCCACTTCCAGGTGCACCTTGGTAACCAGCGGGCAGGTCGCGTCGAACACCTTCAGGCCACGGCGGTCGGCTTCCTGGCGCACGGCCTGGGACACGCCATGGGCGCTGAAGATCACCGTGTTGTCGTCCGGCACTTCGTCGAGTTCTTCGACGAAGATCGCGCCGCGGGCCTTGAGGTCATCCACCACGAACCGGTTGTGCACGACCTCGTGGCGCACGTAGATCGGCGCACCCAGGGTCTCGATCGCGCGCTTGACGATCTCGATCGCACGATCGACACCGGCACAGAAACCACGCGGATTGGCGAGCAACACATCCATCGGTCAGATACTCCGGCCGGCGTGAGCCGGGTTGTTACGGATACAGGAGGGAATTATCCCGCTTTTTTGGCAGCCTTGCCGTCGAACAGGCCGAACAGGGCAATACCCACCGCGCCCAGCACGATCGCCGAGTCGGCGATATTGAACGAGGGCCAGTAATGGTCCCCGATATGCCACTGGATGAAGTCGACCACGTGACCGTGCATGAGGCGGTCGATCACGTTGCCGATCGCCCCGCCGATCACCAGCGCGTAAGGCACGGCGCTGCGCCAGGCACCGCGCGCGGTGCCCCACATCCAGTAGGCCATCAGGCCGCTGATGCCCACCGCCAGCGCGGTGAAGAACCACAGCTGCCAGCCACCGGCATCGCTCAGGAAGCTGAATGCCGCACCGGTGTTGTAGGTGCGGTACCAGTTCCAGAAGCCCTCGATGACCACCACCGGCTCGTACTCGGGCAGGCTGGACAGCACCCAGGCCTTGCTCCACTGGTCGGCGATGATGATCACCGCCGACAGCAGCAGCCAGATCAGCGCGTTCGGACGCGGACGGGCGGCGGCCATCAGAACCACCGCCGGTCTTCGCCGGCACCGTCGATGTTGGTCACGCAGCGGCCGCACAGTTCCGGGTGCGCAGCGACCGAGCCGACATCGGCGCGGTAATGCCAGCAGCGCACGCACTTCTGCTTGCCGGTCGGCTGGGCGCTGACGAACACCTCGTCGGTGGTCGCCGGGCGCACCTGCACGTCACCGCTGATCAGCAGGAAGCGCAGCTCCTCGGCCAGCGGCTGCCAGCGCGCGGCGGTCTCGGCATCGGCGGCAACGGTGATCTCCGCTTCCAGCGCCGCACCGATCGCACCATTGGCGCGCATCGGCTCGAGCACCTTGGCGACCTGCTCGCGCAGGGCCAGCAGCTGATCGAAGTCGGCCGCGTTGAGCGGTGCATCGGCCGGTAGCGGGGCCAGGCCCTCGTACCACGTGGCAAACAGCACGTTCTCCTTGCGCTCGCCCGGCAGGTAGCCCCACAGCTCATCGGCGGTGAAGCTCAGGATCGGCGCGATCCAGCGCGTGAACGCTTCGGCGATGTGGTACATCGCGGTCTGCGCCGAGCGGCGGCCGCGCGAGTCCACCGGCATCGTGTACAGGCGGTCCTTGGTGACATCCAGATACACCGAGCCCAGATCCACGCTGCAGAAGTTCAGCAGCAGCTGCACGATCTCGGCCATGTTGTAGCCGGTGTACGCCGCCTTGATCTTCTCCTGCACCTCGAAGGCGCGGTGCACGATCCAGCGGTCCAGCGCGACCATGTCGGCCGGGGCCACCAGGTGCTGGGCCGGGTCGAAGCCGTCCAGGTTGCCGAGCAGGAAGCGCGCGGTGTTGCGCAGGCGCCGGTAGGCATCCGCGTTGCGCTTGAGGATTTCCTGCGACAGCGACATTTCATTGCTGTAATCGGCCGAGGCGATCCACAGGCGCAGGATGTCCGCGCCCAGGGTCTTCATGATGTCCTGCGGCTCGATGCCGTTGCCCAGCGACTTGGACATCTTGCGGCCCTTCTCATCCACGGTGAAGCCATGGGTGAGGCACTGCTTGTACGGGGCCTTCTTGTCGATGGCCACGCCGGTCAGCAGCGAGGACTGGAACCAGCCGCGGTGCTGATCCGAGCCTTCCAGATACAGATCGGCCGGCTTGCCGAAGCCACGCGCCAGCAGCACGCCTTCATGGGTCACGCCCGAGTCGAACCAGACATCCAGGATGTCGGTGACCTTCTCGTACTGCGGCGCTTCCTCGCCCAGCAGCTCGGCGCTGTCCAGCGAGTACCACACGTCGATGCCGTCGGCCTGCACGCGGTCGGCGACCTGCTGCATCAGTTCGACGGTGCGCGGGTGCGGCTCACCGGTTTCGCGGTGGGTGAACAGCGCGATCGGCACGCCCCAGGTGCGCTGGCGGCTGATGCACCAGTCCGGGCGGCCGTCGACCATCGAGCCGATGCGCGCCTTGCCCCAGCTCGGGAACCAGCCGACGCTGTCGATCGCGGCCATCGCGTCGCGGCGCAGGTTGGCCTTGTCCATCGAGATGAACCACTGCGGGGTGGCGCGGAACACGACCGGCGTCTTGTGGCGCCAGCAGTGCGGGTAGCTGTGCACGATCTCAACGAAGGCCAGCAGTGCACCGGAGGCGCGCAGCACGTCGACGATCAGCGGCTGCGCCTTCCACAGGTGCACGCCGGCCAGTTCGACGTCGCCGGCCGGCGGGGTCGAGGACAGGTACACGCCACGGCCGTCGACCGGGTTGATCTGGCCGGCGTTGTACTTGTCCATCAGCCCGTACTGCTGGCTGACCACGAAGTCTTCCTGGCCATGGCCCGGAGCGGTGTGCACCGCGCCGGTGCCGTCTTCATCGGAGACGTGGGCGCCATTGAGCAGCGGGATGTCGCGCTGCGGGTAGAACGGATGGGCCAGCAGCAGGTTTTCCAGCGCGGCGCCGGTGGCACGACCGTGCACGACCAGGCCGTCCACGCCGTAGCGCTGCAGCGAACGCTCGGCCAGCGCGGCGGCCAGCACCAGCCAACGGCGCTTGCCGTTGTGGGCCGGGCCTTCGGCCAGCACGTATTCGATCTCCGCACCGAGCGACACCGCCAGCGAGGCCGGCAGCGTCCACGGGGTGGTGGTCCAGATCGGCACCGCCACCTCGACATCGGCCGGCAGCGTCACGCCGAAGCGCTCGGCCAGCTGCTGCGAATCACGCGACACGTAGGCCACGTCGATCGCCGGCGAGGTCTTGTCCTGGTATTCGATCTCGGCCTCGGCCAGCGCCGAGCCACAGTCGAAGCACCAGTGCACCGGCTTGGCGCCGCGCACGATGTGACCGTTGGCGAACACCTTGGAAAGCGCACGGATCTCGTTGGCTTCGAAATCGAAGCTCAGCGTCTTGTACGGGTTGTCCCAATCGCCGATCACGCCCAGGCGCTTGAAGTCGCGGCGCTGCAGTTCGATCTGCTCTTCGGCGAACTCGCGGCACTTCTGGCGGAACGCGACCGCATCGAGCTTGACGCCGACCTTGCCCCACTTCTTCTCGACCGCGATCTCGATCGGCAGGCCGTGGCAATCCCAGCCCGGCACGTAGGGCGCATCGAAGCCGGCCAGGTAGCGCGACTTGACGATGATGTCCTTGAGGATCTTGTTGACCGCGTGGCCCAGGTGGATCTGGCCATTGGCGTAAGGCGGGCCGTCGTGCAGCACGAACAGCGGGCGACCCTGCGCGTTGTCGCGCAGGCGGGCGTAAAGGCCCTCGTCCTCCCAGCGCGACAGAATGCCCGGCTCGCGCTTGGGCAGGTCGCCGCGCATCGGGAATTCGGTTGCCGGCAGATGAAGGGTGGCTTTGTAGTCCTGGCTCACGCAGTGGCTCGCAATCTGTGTTCGGAAAGGATGTGACGGGCCTGTTCGGCGTCACGGTGCATCTGGTCGGTCAACGCAGCCAGATCTTGGAACTTTTCTTCGTCGCGCAGCTTGGCGACGAACTCGACATCGATGTGGCGGCCGTACAGGTCGCCCTGGAAATCAAACAGGTGCGCTTCCAGCAGCGGCTCCACGCCATCCACGGTGGGACGCGTACCGAAGCTGGAGACCGACGGCCACGGCTGGTCGAACACGCCGTGGACCCAGGTCGCGTAGATCCCCGACAGCGCCGGCGTCTTAGGAAAGCGCAGGTTGGCGGTCGGGAAGCCCAGCGTACGGCCCAACTGACGGCCGCGCACTACCCTGCCCCCAATCGTATACGGCCTGCCCAGCAGATCGCCGGCATGACGGAAATCACCGGCGCGCAGCAACTGGCGGATGCGGGTGCTGGAGATGCGCTCGCCATGCAGGTCGACCGGCTCGATCTCGCCCGCACTGAAGCCACGCTCGCGGCCCATCGCCTGCAGCAGGGCCAGATCACCCTTGCGGCGGTTGCCGAAGCAGAACTCCGGCCCGATCCACACCTCGCGCGCACTCAGCCGGTGCACCAGCAGCTGCTCGACGAAATCCTCGGCCTGCATCGCGGCCATGCGCGCATCGAAGCGCAGCAGGCCGATCGCATCCACGCCGAGTTCGCGCAGCATTGCGACCTTGTCACGGGCCAGGGTCAATCGCGGCGGCGGCTCGCCCTGGGCGAAGTACTCGCGCGGCAACGGCTCGAAGGCCACCGCAACGGCGGCCACGCCCAGCGCGCGCGCGCGCGAAACGGCGTGGCGCACCAACGCACGATGGCCCAGGTGCAGGCCGTCGAATGCGCCGATGCAGACCACGCTTCCGTGCGGGAACAACTGCCCGCCTTCGACGTTTCTAAACAGCCTGCTCATCTACGTGGAATGCGGCCCACCAGGGCCGATGCTTTGCAAGAGATAGCCATGAAGTATAGCCGGGCTGCCCCCGGATCAATGCTCCCGCAGGTGGCGCGGGCGGAAGCCCATGGCGACCAGGGCCACCAGATAGGTCAGACCGCCACCGCCGACCAGCAGCGCGAGGTTGCCGATGCGGTGCCATTTATCCATGCCGGTGAAGTCCGCCATCCCGTAGCGCAGGCCCAGCAGCACCGCCACCATCGCCAGGCAGGCCAGCCCCAGCTTGGTGACATAGCCGCCCCAGCCCGCCTTGGGCTGGTAGACATCGGTCTTGCCCAGCCAATACCAGAGCAGGCCCAGGTTCAGATAACTGGACAGCGCACTGGCGATACCCAGCGCGAGATGCAGGCCCGGCTGCTTGCCCAACGCGACCCAGACGCCCTGCGCTTTCAGCGCCTCCGGCACCATCACGTGGTACAGCACGGCCAGCAGGATGAAGTTGAAGACCATATTGGCCACCAGCGCGACCACACCGGCGCGGACCGGGGTGCGGGTGTCCTGGCGGGCATAGAAGGCCGGCAGCACCACCTTCAGCAGCGCGAAGGCCGGCAGGGCGAAGCTCAGGCCGTACACCGACAGCGCGGTCATGCGGGTATCGAAGGCGGTGAAGCGGCCGTACTGGAACACGGTGGCGATCAGCGGCTCGGCCAGCAGCAGCAGGCCCAGCATGGCGGGGATGGCGATCAACAGCGTCGTGCGCAGGCCCCAGTCCAGCGCACTGGAGAAGCCGGCCTTGTCGGTACTGACATGGTGGCGGGCCAGCGCCGGCAGGATCACCGTGCCCAGCGCCACGCCGAACACGCCCAGCGGCAGTTCCAGGAAGCGGTCGGCCAGCGACAGCCAGGACTGCGAGCCGTCGGTCAGCTTGGCGGCGATCACCGTATCCAGCAGCAGGTTGATCTGCGCGATCGAGGAGCCGAACAGCGTCGGCACCATCAGGGTCAGTACCTTGCGCACCCCCGGATGCCGCCAGCCCCAGCGCGGCAGGGTCAGCAGGTTGATGCCCTTCAGCGAGGGCAGCTGGAACAGCAGCTGCAGCAGGCCGGCCGCCAGCACCGCCCAGCCCAGCGCCAGGATCTGCTTCTCCGGGGTGCCGCCCAGCCGCGGGGCCAGCCACAACGCACCGGCGATCATGCACAGGTTGAGGATGACCGGGGTCAGCGCCGGCATCGCGAATTTCTGGAAACTGTTGAGCGCCCCGCCCGCCAGCGCGGTCAGCGAGACGAACAGCAGGAACGGGAAGGTCAACCGGAACAGGTCCACCAGCAGGCCATGCTTGGCCGGGTCGGTATCCACCCCACTGGAGAACAGGGTCGCCAGCTGCGGCGCGAAGATCAGCGCCAGCGCGGTGACCAGCAGCAACACCCCGCCCAGCGTGCCGGCCACCCGCGCCATCAGTTCGCGCAGTTCGGCATGCGAGCGGGTTTCCTTCACCTCCGTGAACACCGGGACGAACGCGGTGGCGAACGAGCCCTCGGCGAACAGCCGGCGCAGGAAATTGGGCACCCGGAAGGCGACCCAGAAGGCATCGGTCACCGCATTGGTGCCGAACGTGGTGGTGATGACCAAGTCGCGAACCAGCCCCAACACCCGCGAAATCATGGTCATGCTGCTGAAAGACAGCAGGCCCCGCAACATCCTTGGTGAACTCACCCGTGTTCCCTCTTGACAATTGACTTGACGTACATTTTTCGAGCCATCATACTTTCCAGCTTGCTGTTCCCATTACACCGATTTTTCAGGAAACCACCACTGTGGCCAATATCAAGTCCGCCAAGAAGCGCGCCAAGCAGACCGTCGTGCGCAACGCGCGCAATACGGCTCAGCGTTCGATGCTGCGCACCGCTGTCAAGAAGGTGATCAAGGCTCTGGATGCCAATGACGCCGCCGGCGCCGAGGCAGCCTTCGCTGTTGCCCAGCCGATCCTCGACCGTTTCAGCTCGCGTGGTCTGATCCACAAGAACAAGGCTGCTCGCCATAAGAGCCGCCTGACCGCGCGCATCAAGGCCATCAAGGCCGCCTGATACGGCGCTGCGGGTGTCGTAGAGCCACGCCCCGCGTGGCTTCGATCCAGCCGCAGAAAAAAACCCGGCCCCGGCCGGGTTTTTTGTTGCCTGCGATCCCGAAATGGCAGCACCACAGAAAAACCCGGCCGGAGCCGGGTTTCTCAGGGGCGCGCGGGTGCGCTCAGTACGCATCGCGCGCTTGCGCCTCGTCTTCCTTCTGGCGGTCGAAGAAGGCCATCACGTTGTTCATGATCGGCCAGGTGCCTTCACGGCCCAGCGCCGAGACCAGGTACCACGGCTGGGTCCAGCCCAGCTCGGCGACGATCTTCTCGGCGGCAGCCTTGGCCTCGTCCTCGAACATCAGGTCGGCCTTGTTCAGCACCAGCCAGCGCGGCTTGTCCAGCAGCTCCGGATCGTGCTTTTCCAGCTCGCGCTCGATCGCACGGACCTGCTCGATCGGCGAGACACCTTCCACGCCGCCTTCCATCGGGGAGATATCCACGAGGTGCAGCAGCAGGCGGGTGCGCTGCAGGTGGCGCAGGAACTGCGCGCCCAGGCCGGCGCCATCGGCCGCACCTTCGATCAGACCGGGAATGTCGGCGATCACGAAGCTGCGGTAGTTCTCCACGCGCACGACGCCCAGATTGGGGTACAGCGTGGTGAACGGGTAATCGGCCACCTTCGGAGTCGCCGCGGACACGGCGCGGATCAGGGTGCTCTTGCCGGCATTCGGGAAGCCCAGCAGGCCGACGTCGGCCAGCAGCTTCAGCTCCAACTTCAGCAGGCGCTCTTCACCCTCTTCGCCCGGCAGCGCCTGGCGCGGCGAGCGGTTGGTGGAGCTCTTGAAATGCATGTTGCCCAGGCCGCCGCGGCCACCCTTGGCCACCAGCAGGCGGTCACCATGACTGGTCAGATCGCCGATCACTTCATCGGTGCTGACGTTCATGATCACGGTGCCGATCGGCACGGTGATGACCAGATCTTCGCCGCCCTTGCCATAGGCCTGGCGGCCCATGCCGTTCTCGCCGCGCTGCGCCTTGAAGATGCGGTCATGGCGGAAATCGACCAGGGTGTTGAGGTTCTCGTCGGCGCGGATCCACACGCTGCCGCCATTACCGCCGTCGCCACCGTCCGGCCCGCCCAGCGGAATGAACTTCTCGCGACGGAAACCGATGCAGCCGTTGCCGCCATTGCCGGCGATCACCTGGATTTCTGCTTCGTCTACAAGTTTCATGATTCTGGATGCCAATCTGGAGGCGGCGGGCGCGAGGTGCACCCCACCGCAGAGTCTAACGGCCCCGGTACGATCCAGGGCCGGCGGCGGGAAATGTCCCGCCCGATAGTTGATACCAACGAAAAACCCCGCCGAAGCGGGGCTTTCGTCAGCGACCCCACGCCGTGGCGTGGGCGCCTGCGTACCGCTGAAGATCAGGCTTCGGCGACGACGCTGACGGTACGACGCTTCTTCGGGCCCTTGACCGAGAACTCCACCTTGCCGTCGACGAGCGCGAACAGGGTGTGGTCACGGCCGAGGCCAACGCCGGTACCCGGATGGAACTGGGTGCCACGCTGACGCACGATGATGTTGCCGGCATCGATGGCCTGGCCACCGAAAATCTTGACGCCGAGGTACTTCGGGTTGGAGTCGCGACCGTTGCGCGATGAGCCTACGCCCTTCTTATGTGCCATGACTGCTTCTCCTTATTACTTGCTGCCACCGGCAATGCCGGTGATCTCGATTTCGGTGTAGTACTGACGGTGACCCTGACGCTTCATGTGGTGCTTACGGCGACGGAACTTGATGATCCGGACCTTGTCGGCACGACCCTGGGACACGACCTTGGCAGTGACCGAAGCGCCGCTCAGCGCGTCGCCCAGCTTGATGCCATCGCTGTCGCCCAGCATCAGGATGTTGTCGAACTTGATCTCGTTGCCGACTTCGACTTCGAGCTTTTCAACGCGGAGCGTTTCGCCCTGCGCCACGCGGTATTGCTTACCGCCGGTTACCAGTACTGCGTACATGACCAGACTTCCTCTGTAGTTATTGTGGTCTATGGACTGCCGCCATCGAGGGCGGACAGAAGCGGAATTTTAATGACTTCAACCACTTCGGGTCAACCCACCCCCTGCTCTGACCCGGATTTGGCTGAATACGGTTCAGGAAACCGGCTGGCGGGGTCTCAGGGAATGAGACATGGGGGTGGCAAAGTCCGCGATTGCCCCCAAATCCCAAGCTCGGTAGGCTGACCGATTGCCGTTTCCGATTGCCCCACCCGCTTGCCGGCTCCCTGAGCCGAAGCCCCACAACGGATCCCCCATGGCGATGGATTTCATCCGCATCCGCGGCGCGCGGACGCATAATCTCAAGAACATCGATCTCGACCTGCCCCGCGACAAGCTGATTGTCATCACCGGCCTGTCCGGCTCGGGCAAGTCCTCGTTGGCGTTCGACACCATTTACGCCGAAGGCCAGCGTCGTTACGTGGAGTCGCTGTCGGCCTATGCCCGCCAGTTCCTCAGCGTGATGGAAAAGCCGGACCTGGACCACATCGAGGGCCTGTCCCCGGCGATCTCGATCGAGCAGAAGTCGACCTCGCACAACCCGCGCTCGACCGTCGGCACGATCACCGAGATCTACGACTACCTGCGCCTGCTGTACGCCCGCGTCGGCAGCCCGCGCTGCCCGGACCACGGCTACCCGCTGGAAGCGCAGACCGTCAGCCAGATGGTCGACCACGTGCTGACCCTGGATGCCGAACAGCGCTACATGCTGCTGGCCCCGGTGATCCGCGAGCGCAAGGGCGAGCACGCCCAGGTGTTCGACCAGCTGCGCGCGCAGGGCTATGTGCGCGTGCGGGTGGACGGCCAGCTGCATGAAATCGACGCGGTGCCGCCGCTGGCACTGCGCCAGAAGCACACCATCGAAGCGGTGATCGACCGCTTCCGCCCGCGCGAGGACATCAAGCAGCGCCTGGCCGAGAGCTTTGAAACCGCGCTGAAGCTGGGCGACGGCATGGTCTCGGTGCAGTCGCTGGATGTGGAGGATGCGCCTGCGCACCTGTTCTCGTCCAAGTACAGCTGCCCGGTCTGCGACTACTCGCTGCCGGAGCTGGAACCGCGCCTGTTCTCGTTCAACTCGCCGGTCGGCGCCTGCCCGGGCTGCGATGGCCTGGGCATGGCCGAGTTCTTCGATCCCTCGCGCGTGGTGGTGCACCCGGAGCTGTCGCTCTCGGCCGGTGCCGTGCGCGGCTGGGACCGCCGCAATGCGTACTACTTCCAGCTGATCGCCTCGCTGGCCAAGCACTACAAGTTCGACACCGACGCCCCTTGGCAGAGCCTGCCCGAGGACGTGCGCCAGGCGGTGCTGTACGGCAGCGGCGATGAAACGATCACGTTCACCTACTTCACCGAAGCCGGTGGCCGCACCCAGCGCAAGCATCGCTTCGAGGGCATCATTCCCAACCTCGAACGCCGCTATAAAGAGACCGAATCCTCGGCGGTGCGCGAAGAGCTGGCCAAGTACATCAGCGAGCGCAATTGCCCCGAGTGCCAGGGCCAGCGCCTGAACAAGGCCGCGCGCAATGTGTTCGTGGCCGACCGTGCGCTGCCGGAACTGGTGGTGATGCCGATCGACGATGCGCTGAAGTTCTTCAGCAGCATGACCCTGCCCGGCTGGCGCGGCGAGATCGCCGGCAAGATCGTCAAGGAGATCGGCGAACGGCTTGGCTTCCTGGTCGACGTCGGCCTGGATTACCTGACCCTGGAGCGCAAGGCCGACACCCTGTCCGGTGGTGAAGCCCAGCGCATCCGGCTGGCCTCGCAGATCGGTGCCGGCCTGGTCGGCGTGATGTACGTGCTGGATGAGCCGTCGATCGGCCTGCACCAGCGCGACAACGAGCGCCTGCTCGGTACCCTGACCCGCCTGCGCGACCTCGGCAACACGGTGATCGTGGTCGAGCATGACGAAGACGCGATCCGCCTGGCCGACTACGTGCTGGACATCGGTCCGGGCGCGGGTGTGCACGGCGGCGAGATCGTGGGCCAGGGCACGCTGCAGGACATCCTGGATGCGCCGCGTTCGCTGACCGGCCAGTACCTGTCGGGCAAGCGCGCCATCGAGATCCCGGCGCGCCGGCACAAGCCCAACCCGAAGATGACCCTGCACCTGCGCGGTGCCAGCGGCAACAACCTCAAGGGCGTGGACCTGGACATTCCGTCCGGCCTGCTGACCTGCATCACCGGCGTGTCCGGCTCGGGCAAGTCGACCCTGATCAACGACACCCTGTTCTCGCTGGCCGCCAACGAGATCAACGGCTCCTCGCACCCGATCGCCCCCTACAAGGAAGTGGACGGGCTGGATCTGTTCGACAAGGTGGTGGACATCGACCAGTCGCCGATCGGCCGCACCCCGCGCTCGAACCCGGCCACCTACACCGGTCTGTTCACGCCGCTGCGCGAGCTGTACGCGCAGGTCCCCGAAGCGCGTGCGCGCGGCTATTCGCCGGGCCGTTTCAGCTTCAACGTGCGCGGCGGCCGCTGCGAAGCGTGCCAGGGCGATGGCCTGATCAAGGTCGAAATGCACTTCCTGCCGGACGTGTACGTGCCCTGCGATGTCTGCCACGGCAAGCGCTACAACCGCGAAACGCTGGAGATCCTCTACAAGGGTTACAACATCAACGACGTGCTGCAGATGACCGTCGAAGATGCGCTGAAGCTGTTCGAACCGGTGCCGAGCATCGCGCGCAAGCTGGAAACGCTGGTCGATGTGGGTCTGAGCTACATCAAGCTCGGCCAGAGCGCGACCACGCTGTCCGGCGGTGAAGCGCAGCGCGTGAAGCTGTCCAAGGAACTGTCGCGCCGCGATACCGGGCGCACGCTGTACATCCTGGATGAGCCGACCACCGGCCTGCACTTCCACGACATCGAAGCGCTGCTCGGCGTGCTGCACAAGCTGCGCGACGAAGGCAATACGGTGGTGGTGATCGAGCACAACCTGGACGTGATCAAGACCGCCGACTGGATCGTTGATCTGGGTCCGGAAGGCGGCCATCGCGGTGGCACCATCCTGGTCACCGGTACGCCCGAAGACGTGGCGGCCTGCCCGACCTCGTACACCGGCCAGTTCCTGGCCAAGATGCTGCCCTCCACCAGCGCGCGCCCGGAACAGCCGGCGGCCGTGGCCAACAAACCCGACGCCCGCCCGCCGCGCAAGGCCAAGCCGGAACCGAAGAAGGCCGTGCGCAAGACCGCCGCGACCAAATCCCCCAGCAAGACCAAGAAGAAGACCGCATGAGCAACGAGCACAAGATCCTCGCCCGCGTGCCGATCAGCGTCCGCTGGCGCGACATGGACAGCATGGGCCACGTGAACAACGCCAAGTACATCTCCTACCTGGAAGAAGCGCGCGTGCGCTGGATGCTGGGGGTGGAGGGCGTTTCGATGACCGACCGGATCGCACCGGTGGTGGCGGCGACCAACGTCAACTATCGCCTGCCGATCGTGTGGCCCAACGACATCGTGGTGGAGCTGTTCGTCGAGCGTCTCGGCAACAGCAGCGTGACCATCGGCCACCGCATCGTGGACGAGAAGAACGACACCACGCTGTACTCCGATGGCAACGTGGTGGTGGTCTGGATGGACACGCAGACCGGCAAGAGCGCGCCGTTGCCCGAGGCGATCCGCACCGCGTCAAGCTGATGGGTTCTGCCGCGTCAAGCTGAAAGGTCGTGCCGGCCGCTGGCCGGCACGCCCGTTTCACCTGCAAAGGAATGACATGCTTCACCAGACCGATATCCGCTCGCTGCGGCCCGGGCTCACGCCCTTCCCCACCGACGTATTCACCGCCGACCAGCCGTGGCTGGGGCGACATCTGCTGCCACTGATCAGCATCGACCTGGGCGTATTGCGCCCGGCGCTGACCGGCACCATTGCCACGATGCTGTGCCCGATCGAACCGGATGAAGGCTGCATCGGCGAAGAGACCGCAGCGCACCACACCGAGTTCACCGGCACGAACTGGATCGCATTCGAGCTGACCGCCGATAACCGCATGCGATTCCTGGGGGAGGAAGGCTATTTCCTCGGCGATCAGTTGGCAGACAAACACGTCACCGAAATGACGGAGAGCTACGCCAAAGCGCATGCCTACTTCCAGTCGCATGGCCGCCTGGCCAGCTACTCGCGATACGGCGACGGCAGCGCAGGCGAGCAGGCCTACCTTGACGTGCTGGGCGGGCAGGTATCGAACGGCAACTGGGTTGAAACCGCGCCGATTCCGGCGGCGTTCGCGCTGACATTCACCGCCGCCGCGTACGACCGGCATGCACCGGAGGATGCCGAGCGCGTCATCATCAGCCGCGACGGCAACCCGTTCTTCTCGGTCGCCGAAGTCGCCGGCTACAACTGGTGCGCGGCAGGCCCGGATGCCATCGTGATGCTGTACGAGCCACACAGCCGCACCGTGCTGTTTTCCTTCGACTGGTCGTAGACGGTCGTTCCCGGCTGCGCAGGGTTGCCATCCTTACTTCAACGCGCTGCGCACCTGCAACGTTCCATCCACCTTGCGCCCATCTTCCAGGCTCAGCCGCAACGGCAGCTGTGCGCCTTCCTTCAGTGCTACCTCCGGCTGCATCAGCATCAGATGCAGTCCGCCGGGTTTGAGCGCGACCGTTGCGCCTGCCGCGATCAGCAGGCGTTCCACCGCGCGCATGCGGCTGACGCCGTCGACCAGCGTGGTTTCGTGCAGCGACACCTCGCCGAACGCCTTGCTGCCGGCGGCGACCACCACTACCGCCTCGCGGCAGTCATTGCGGATCTGGCCGTAGCCGGCCGCCATCGGCATCGCACCCGGCGGCAAGCGTACCCATCCCTCGCGCAGTGACACACAGGCCGGCGCTGCGGCCACGGCTGATGTTGCGAGCGCACACAGCCCCAACAATACGCACACGAATGGTTTGGTTATCATCGGCTTCGTTCCCTGTCCGCAACGAGACTGCAGCATGACGACGCTCATCGAGGTGATCAACCATGGCCCCATCCGCGAACTGCGGCTGGCCAGGCCGCCGGTCAACGCGTTGGACACCGAGCTGTGCCGGCATCTGATCCACGCAATCAACCAGGCCATGTCCGATGACGTGCACGGCATCGTGCTGTCCGGCAGCGAGCGCATCTTCAGCGCCGGCATGGACGTGCCACACCTGCTCGGCCACGGCGATGACAAACACAAGCTGCTGGACAGCTGGCAGGCCTTCTTCGGCGCCGTGCGCACCCTGGCCGAGTGCCGCGTGCCGGTGGTTGCCGCCATGACCGGGCATGCGCCGGCCGGCGGCTGCGTGCTGGCGCTGTGCTGCGATTACCGGATCATCGCCCGCAGCCCCGATGTCGCCCATCCCACGGTGATCGGCCTGAACGAAGTGCAGGTCGGGCTGGTCGCGCCGGAGGGCATCCAGCGCCTGATGCGCCGCGTGGTCGGCCATCACCGCGCCACCCAACTGCTGGTGGGCGGGGAGATGGTGCCGGCCGAGCGTGCGCTCGAGATCGGGCTGGTGGACGAACTGGCCGACGCCGCCCAGGTGGTTCCGCGGGCGGTGGCGTGGCTGCAGCGCCTGCTCAAGCTGCCCCGCCAGCCGATGCTGCTGACCCGCGCCATCGCCCGCGCCGACCTGCACGAGGCCCTGCACGCCGACCTGATCCAGCTCGACCGCTTCGTCGAGGCCTGGTACGCCCCGGACGCCCAGCAGGCGCTGCAGGGGCTGGTGGCCAGGCTGGGCAAGGCCTGAAGCCCGGCAAACGCCAACGCCCCGGTAGTGCCGGCCGCTGGCCGGCAACCAGGCAATGAACGATCGAAGTGGTGCGTGGTTGCCGGCCATGGGCCGGCACTACCCTATAATTTGCGTTCGCCCACCCCAGGTTGCTTCCCTTGTCCGCCACGCACGAACCCGTCGTTTCCGAGCTGATCGACCTGCTCTCGCTTGAACGCCTGGAAGACAATCTGTTCCGCGGCCAGAGCCGCGATATCGGCACCAAGTACGTTTTTGGCGGCCAGGTGCTGGGCCAGGCGCTGTCCGCCGCCCAGAAGACGGTCGAGAACGGCCGTCACGTGCATTCGCTGCACGCCTACTTCCTGCGTGCCGGCAACATCGACCACCCCATCGTCTATGACGTGGACCGCACCCGCGATGGCGGCAGCTTCTCCGTGCGCCGGGTCACCGCGATCCAGCACGGCAAGGTGATCTTCTTCTGCGCCGCTTCGTTCCAGCAGGCCGAGACCGGCGCCGAGCACCAGCACAAGATGCCGGAAGTGCCGCAGCCGGAGGACATCGAGCCGAACCAGCCACTGCCGCAGGCCGTTCTGGATCGGCTGCCGATCAAGGTGCAGCGCTGGCTCTCGCGCGGCGGCCCGTTCGAGTTCCGCCATGTCTACCCGCGTGACGAACTCAACCCGCCCAAGCGCCCGCCGTACCACCAGGTCTGGCTGCGCCTGAACGAGACCGTCGGCGATGCCCCGGAGCTGCATCAGGCGCTGCTCGCCTACGCCTCGGACTTCCACCTGCTCGGCACCGCGACCTTCCCGCACGGCATCAGCTACTACCAGCCGCATGTGCAGATGGCCTCGCTGGACCATGCGATCTGGTTCCACCGCCCGTTCCGCGCCGACGATTGGCTGCTGTACTCGCTGGACAGCCCCAGCGCGCAGGATTCGCGTGGCCTGGCGCGTGGCCAGTTCTTCACCCGCAACGGCATCCTGGTCGCCAGTACCGCGCAGGAAGGCCTGATCCGCGTGGTCGACGACAGTGCCGCGGCCGCCGCCGTGCCGGCCAAGGACTGACATGAGACAGATCTTCAACAGCCAGCGCGTGGAAACCGTCGAAGGCGTGGCCCAGCTGCTGCGCGACGCCGGCATCGAAGTGCGCATCACCAACGGACGCTCGTACCACAGCAAGCGCGGCAGCCAGTTCAGCTATCTGGACAAGGAAAAGGCCACTACCCACCCGACCCTGTGGGTGGTGCATGCCGATGACCAGCCCCGGGCCCGCGAGATCCTGCGCGATGCGCGCCTGCTCGAAACCACCCGCCGCGATCACCCGACCGCGCAGTTCGCGTTCCGCGACGAGGTCGCCCAGAACGACGCACCGCGCAACTGGGCCTGGCGCATCCGCATCGGTCTGCTGCTGGTGATCGCTGCCGTGGCGATGGTGGTAGTCATGCGCCACCGCGGCACCCCGGTCGTTGCGCCTGCACCAGCACCGGCCGTGCAGCCGGCGGCGTCGCCGACCGCACCGGCGGCCACCCCGCCGGAAGAAGAGGAAGTGCGGGTCCGGATCCAGCCCACCGAATGACAGGTAGTGCCGGCCGCTGGCCGGCTCCTCGTGCGGTTGGAAGCCTGCAGAGCCGGCCAGCGGCCAGCACTACCCGGTCACATCCGGGACCGGCACGCGTCATGATGGGACCATCCCCGGGGGAGGACATCATGACGACGCATCCGCTGACCACTACGCTCGAACGCGAGCTGCCCGCTGCCGCAGGCGGCTGCCAGCAGTCCTACGGACGCATCGTGCTGGCCTGCCAGAACACGGTCACCGCGATCGCGCTGGCGATCACCCGCGATGTGCATGCCAGCGAGGACATCGCGCAGGAAGCATTCATCAAGGCCTGGCAGCAGCTCAACCAGCTGCACAACCACGCCAGCTTCCTGCCGTGGCTGCGCCAGATCACCCGCAACCTCGCCCGTGACTGGCTGCGCGCCAACCGCGGCCGCCCCCTGTCCGGCGAGGCCGCCGAGATCGCCATCAACATGGCCGCCGACCCCAGCCCCAGTGCCCCGGATCATCTGCAACGGGTAGAGGAAGAACTGGCCGCCGAAGACATCATCTCGGCGCTGCCGGAGGACAGCCGCGAAACCCTGCTGCTCTATTACCGCGAAGGCCAGAGCTCGCAGCAGGTCGCCGACCTGCTCGGGCTCAGTGATGCCGCCGTGCGCAAGCGCCTGTCGCGTGCACGTGCCACCGTCCGTGAGGAGATGCTGCGTCGCTTCAGCGACTTCGCCCGCAGCAGCGCGCCCAGTGCCGCCTTCGCCACGACCGTCGTATCGATGGTGCTGGTCGCCGCCCCCGGTACGGCCAGTGCCGCGATCCTGCTGGGCACCGGACTGGGCACGGGCAAGCTCGGTCTGGGCGGTGCCAGTGTCTCCGGCGGTGCCGCAATGGGGTCATTGACGGCAGCGGCCAGCCAGACAAACGTGTTGCCGCCGGATCTCGCCTGGGGCGCGATCATCGGCAGCATGGTCGGCGGCGTGCTGGGCAGCTACCTGGGCGGCCGTTATCTGCTCTCGTATGCCGAGAACGAAGGCGAACGCGCAGCGATCCGCAGGTTCGTCCACTACAGCACCTTCACTGCGATGCTGGTCTGCATGGGCGTGTTCGCCCTGGGCTTCCTGCCCCTGGCCTGGTACTGGCCAGCCGTGGCGCTGGCGATCGGCCTGGGCGTCGTCAACTATCAGTGTCTGGTCCCGCTGCAGCGGATCATGGCGCCGATGATCGCGCGCGATGCGGCCCGCCACGGGCGCACCGGGGCGAACTGGAAATATCAGTCGTTGTACGGTCCCAAAGCACTGTGGGTCATGAATCTGCTGGTGGTCGGCACCATCGTCTGGGCGATGTACAAGAACGGCAGAATCTGAAAAAAAGGCGCCGGTCGATGACCGGCGCTTTTTTCGTGCAACACCTTCGTACCGCTTACTTCGCGGCCGGTGCCTTCGGCGGCATCGGCGGCTTGCCATCGCGGTGCTTGCCATCGCGATGATCGCCACGCGGACCACCGAACGGGCCCTTGGCGGCATCGAACTCGGCCTTGCTCAGCTGGCCGTCCTTGTTGGTATCGGCTGCGGCAAACCAGGCATCACGATGCTGCTTCATGCGCAGCTCGCGGTCAGCCTTGTCCAGGTAACCATCCTTGTTGACGTCCATCGCATCGAAGCGCGCGGCAAGGCGCGGGTCGGCCTTGGCTTCCTCGCGGCTGATGCGACCGTCCTTGTTGGTGTCCAGCTTGGCCATCCAGTCGCCATGCCCACCCGGGCCACGCCCGTGGCCCTTGCCGTGCCAGCGCGGCAGTTCCTCACGGGACAGCTTGCCGTCCTTGTTGGCATCCAGCGTGTCGAACTGCGCGGCCAGACGCGGCGACCTGGCCGCTTCGGTGCGATCGATGAAGCCATCGCCGTTGGTGTCCAGCTTGGCACGGGCCGGCTTGTCGGCGGCGGCGGGGGTATCGGCAGCGACCGCCAGGCCGGCAGCACCGGTGGACAGCAGCAGGGCCAGCAGCAGGAGGGATTTGCGGTTGCGCATGGGTAACTCCGGTTGGTGAGGGAAACTGCGTGCGGTGCGTGGCACCCACACCGGTAACAACGCGTGGGCGCCAGCACCGTTGACCGCCCGGCCGGCCGTGTTCATTTGGCAGACAGTCGCGCCGGCTGCGACGGCACGGGGCTATGCTGTGGGCATGGCAATACACGGCGACCGCGACGACGAGCTGCGACTGTTCCAGACCGGTGACCACCCCTGTGGCTACTGGCCGGAACGGGCCGCACGCGATCTGGTGCTCGACCCCAACGATCCGCGTCTGGGCACGCTGTACCCGATGGCGCTGGGCTGGGGCTTCCGCCGCTCCGGTGATCTGGTCTACCGCCCGCACTGCGCCGACTGCCACGCCTGCGTGGCCGTGCGCATCCCTGTGGCCCGCTTCGCACCGGACCGCAGCCAGCGCCGCTGCCTGGCCCGCAACGCGGATCTGGAAGTGCGTATCGTCGCGGCCGAACAGACCGAAGAGCAGTTCGCGCTGTACCACCGTTACCTGTCCCATCGGCACGCACAGGGCGGCATGGACGAGCACGGCCCGCATGAGTTCGACCAGTTCCTGATCGGGCGCTGGTCGCAGGGGCGTTTCATCGAAATCCGCGGCCCGGCCGAGGACGGCCATCGTGGTCCGCTGCTCGGGGTGGCCGTGACCGATGTGACCCCGCAAGGACTGTCGGCGGTCTACACCTTCTTCGATCCGGACCACACCCATCGCGGCCTGGGCACCTTCGCGATCCTGCAGCAGATCGCGTGGGCCCAGCGCGAGCAGCTAGCGCACCTGTACCTGGGCTACTGGATCCGCGATCACCGCAAGATGGACTACAAGCGCCGGTTCCGGCCGCTGGAGGCCTATGACGGCCGCCGCTGGCACGCCTTCGATGACGAATTGGACGGCCGCTGACGCATCACTGACACCGCGCCGGGTGCAAAATAGGCGGATGAAAGCCCATCCCCTGATCCTTGCCCTGGCCCTGCTCTGCGGCGCCTGCGCACAGACCCCTGCCAAGACCGCCGCCATGTCGGATTCCGCCTCCGCACCGCTGCGGATCGCCACCTACAACACCTCCCTGTACAGCGACGAGACCGGCGGGCTGATCGCCGAGCTCGAAGGCGACAGCGAACACGCGCGCAAGATTGCCGCCGTCCTGCAACAGGTCCGCCCGGATCTGGTCCTGCTCAACGAGTTCGATTACGACGACGCCCATCGCGCCGCTGATCTCTTCCAGCAGCGCTACCTGGAAGCCGCCCAGCCGGGCGGCGGTGAACCGCTGCATTACGCCTATCGCTACCTCGCCCCGGTGAACACCGGCGTGCAGAGCGGACTGGACCTGGACAACAACGGCGAGATCGGTGGCGAAGGCCGCGCCCGTGGCAACGATGCCTGGGGCTACGGGCTGCACCCGGGCCAGTACGGCATGCTGGTGCTGTCGCGCTACCCGATTGATGAAGCGAAGGTCCGCAGTTTCCAGCTGCTGAAGTGGAGCACGATGCCCGGCGCCCTGCGCCCGATCGACCCGCGCACCGGGAAATCCTTCTACAACGACCACGTCTGGTCGCAGCTGCGCCTGTCCTCCAAATCGCATTGGGACGTCCCGGTGACCACCCCGAACGGCACCGTGCACGCCCTGGTCTCGCACCCGACCCCGCCGGTCTTCGACGGCCCGGAGAAGCGCAACGCCGCCCGCAATCACGACGAACTGCGCCTGTGGCAGGACTACCTCAAGGACCGCGACACCTCATGGCTGTGCGATGACCGCGGCCACTGCGGCGGCCTTCCGCAGGACGCGCGCTTCGTCATCCTCGGCGACCTCAACAACGACCCGGCCGACGGCGACGGCCGCCACGAAGCGATCGTCGAACTGATCGAAAACCCCCGCGTCCTGCGCTACCCCACCCCGCGCAGCGTCGGCGCCGAGCAGACCAGCCTGGCCTACGCCGAAAAAGGCATCGTCCGCAAAGGTGCGCCCTTCCACGCCACCGGCGACTTCGGCCCGAAATCCGGCACCATGCGCCTGGACTACGTCCTGCCCTCGGTCGGCTTCAGCTACATCGGCAGCGGCGTGTTCTGGCCGTCCAACGACAGCCCGGAAGCCAAGATTGCCGACGGCAGCGACCACCACCTGGTGTGGGTCGACCTGAAGTAAAGCCCGCGTCGCTCTCAACGAAAAACGGCGAGCCAAGGCTCGCCGTTTTTCGTTTGCTCCGCTGTTCGAACCGCACAACCGACCTTCCACGAAGAGGTGATCGGGCAGCCCGATGAAGGACCGTGTGCGGCATGGATGCCGCACTACGAGCCCCCAAGGATGGGTTTACGGCGTGTTCTGCATCGGGCTGCCCGATCGCCTCACACCGACAGCAACCAAGGCGCCCAGCTTCGGCTTCGGCCTCAAACCCGGCTCAAGACCGCAACTCGATCCCGATCGCCTCAGCCGCCTCACGCGCGATCTTCCGCGCCGCATCGACATCCGCCCCCCGCGCCAAGGTCACGCCCACCCGGCGATGCCCGTGCACACTCGGTTTGCCGAACAACCGCAGCGCCGAATCCGGATGCACCAGCGCCGCGGCCACATTGCTGAAGAACGGCACACCCTCACCGTGTGCCAACATCGCGCACGACGCCGATGGACCACTCTGGCGGATCACCGGAATCGGCAGCCCCAGGATCGCGCGCGCATGCAGCGCGAACTCGCTCAACTCCTGCGACGCCAGCGTTACCAGACCCGTGTCATGCGGCCGCGGCGATACCTCGCTGAACCACACATCGTCGCCTTTCACGAACAGCTCGACCCCGAACAGCCCCCAGCCGCCCAGCTCATCGGTGATCGCCTGCGAAATCTCCTCCGCCCGCGCCAGCGCACGCGGCGACATCGGCTGCGGCTGCCAGCTCTCGCGGTAGTCACCGTCTTTCTGCCAGTGCCCGATCGGCGCACAGAACGAGGTCCCGCCCGCATGACGCACGGTCAGCAGGGTGATTTCGTATTCGAAGTCGATGAAGCCCTCCACGATGCAGCGCCCGGCACCGGCGCGGCCACCGGTCTGCGCGTACTCCCAGGCCGGCGCGATGTCGGCGTCCTGGCGCAGCGTGCTCTGGCCCTTGCCGGAGGAAGACATCACCGGCTTGACCACGCACGGCAGCCCGATCGCGGCGACCGCCGCGCGGTACTCGGCGTCGGTATCAACGAAACGGTACGGTGAGGTCGGCAGGCCCAGCGTCTCGGCGGCGAGCCGGCGGATGCCTTCACGATCCATGGTCAGGCGTGCCGCACGCGCAGTCGGCACTACCCGCAGTCCCTGCTCCTGTTCCAGCTGGACCAGCGTCTCGGTATGGATCGCCTCGATCTCCGGCACCACCAGATGCGGCTTCTCCAGTGCGATCAGCGCGCGCAGCGCCATGGCGTCGAGCATGTCGATCACGTGCGCACGGTGTGCCACCTGCATGGCCGGCGCGTTGGCGTAGCGGTCGGCGGCGATCACCTCCACCCCCAGCCGCTGCAGCTCGATGGCGACTTCCTTGCCGAGTTCGCCGGATCCCAGCAGCAGCACACGGGTGGCGGAAGGAGACAGCGGCGTACCGAGCGTGGACATGGCAGTGTTCCGGGCAACAGGGGCGGGAGGGCATTTTAGCCGCTGCGCCCCCTCCATGAGCGGCCTTCCCGGCACTTGCGGAGTGATATCAATTTGATATCTTCCAATCAACTACCCAAGGACGCCCCGCCATGAAAGAGAAGTCGATCCGCTCGCTGTCCGGCCTGCCCTTCCTGCTGCTGGTGCTGGCCCTGACCGCGGTGGCGGTGTGGATGTTCGTGGTCGGGGTGGACAAGGGCAACCGCAACCCGGCGCTGATCATCGGCAGCCTCCTGCTTGCCACCACCGCCCTGCTCAGCCTGGTCGGCCTGTATACGGTGCAGCCCAACCAGGCCGTGGTCGTCAGCCTGTTCGGCAAGTACGTCGGCACCGTCAAGGAGAACGGCCTGCGCTGGAACAACCCGTTCTTCACCAAGGTCAAGGTGAGCCAGCGCGTGCGCAACTTCGAGAGCGGCAAGCTCAAGGTCAATGAGCTCGATGGCAGCCCGATCGAGATCGCCGCGGTGATCGTGTGGCAGGTGGTGGATGCTTCCGAAGCTGTCTACAACGTGGATGACTACGAGAGCTTCGTGCACATCCAGTCCGAATCGGCGCTGCGCGCGATGGCGACCAGCTATCCGTATGACCAGCACGAAGACGGCCAGCTGTCGCTGCGCAGCCATGCCGCCGAGATCTCCCAGCACCTCAAGGACGAGCTGGCCGAGCGCCTGGCCGATGCCGGCGTGCAGGTGATCGATGCGCGCATCAGCCACCTCGCCTATGCGCCGGAAATCGCCCAGGCCATGCTGCAGCGCCAGCAGGCGAACGCCGTCATCGCTGCACGCACGCGGATTGTCGCTGGTGCGGTCGGCATGGTCGAAATGGCCTTGGCCGAACTGCAGAAGAACGGCGTGGTCCAGCTCGATGAAGAGCGCAAGGCGCACATGGTAAGCAACCTGCTGACTGTGCTGTGTTCGGACCGTGGCACCCAGCCGGTGGTCAACGCCGGTTCGCTGTATTGATGCACCAGCGTGCCGACCCAGGGTCGGCACCTGCCAACGCAACCCGGCGCCGAGGGGACGGCACGGGGTGTAGATAAAGGACCCCCGCATGACCGAAAAGAAAGCGTACCCGCTGCGTATCAATGCCGACGTTCTGGCGGCGGCGCAGCGCTGGGCCGACGACGATCTGCGCAGCCTCAATGCGCAGATCGAATACGTGCTGCGTGATGCACTGCGCAAGGCCGGACGCCTTCCCAAGCCCACCACCGACAAGGAGAGCAAATCATGAGCAGGCGCTGGAGCTACCTGACCGTTGAAGTAAAGCCGGGCATGATGGGCATTGTGAAACCCAAAGACATACAGGACGAACTGACCCGGCATGGCAACCTGGGCTGGGAACTGGTCAACCTTGTCTTCGCACCGCCCCTCAATACGGCGTTGCTGATCTTCAAGAAGGAGGATTGAGATGCCTGCAGCTCAATCCTTCGAGGTTGCCCCATCGCCGGTCTGGCGACTGCTGTGGCTGTGGATTCCGCTGCTGCTCGTCGCTGGCCTGATGGTCGGCACCGCGCTGGACGCACCGGAGCGTTCGCACACCGAACTGTTCATCACCCTGCCGTTCCTTGCGGTGCTGGCGGCCGTACTGACCTGGGCCTACAGCCGGCGTCGCATCGTGCTGCATGAGGACACCCTGGAGGTGCTGTCGACCTTCTACCGCAAGCGCGTGCCGGTCAGCGCGATGCGGCTGGACGAGGCGCGTATCGTCGACTTCGCCGAGCATGGCCGGTACAAGCCTTCGATCAAGACCAACGGCTACGGCGTACCTGGCTTTCAGTCCGGGCACTACCGCATGGCCGATCGCAGCAAGGCGTTCTGCCTGATCACCGACAGCAGCCGCGTGCTGCACGTGCCGCTGCGCGATGGCAGCGCCTTGGTGATCAGCCCGGACCGCCCACGTGCACTGCTCGATGCCCTGCAGGCGCTGGCCGGACCGCCGCCCGCGCACTAAGCTGGTGACATGCGCCGATCCCCTGCCCTGCTGATCAACACCGCCGAGATCGAACTGTGGCCCGGCGGCCTGCTGCGTGCACGCGGCTCTGCCGACGCGCGCGCCTTGGCTCGCGCGCAGTGGGTCCTGCGGCGCAAGCGCGATGGGCGCTACCTCGCCGTCGCTACCGCCCACGGCGTGCTGCCGCTGGTGCCGCGCCTGATGCGCGAGCCGGGCATCGAGGAGGCACTGGATGCGCTGGACCGCCAGCTGCTGGATCGCCGCCGTGGCAGCGCGCCCGATACGGTGCTGCCCCTGAGTGGACTGCAGCATCGCCTCGAAACCCTCGGGATTGATGCCGATGCTTACGAAGCCGCGACCGGTCTGGCGCTGGAAGCCGAACCGGCTCAGCTTCACCTGGCCGGCTTCGACCGCTACCGGCGGCCACTCTGGCTGCAGCGTGACGCCGCTCGCAACTGGCAACGCCTGCGCGCGCGGGCCGCTGCCGATGGCACCGCCCTGGATGCGATCTCCGGCTACCGCAGCCACGATTACCAACTCGGGATATTCGCGCGCAAACGCAACCGCGGGCTGAGCGTGGAGGAGATCCTCAAGGTCAACGCCGCGCCGGGCTACAGCGAGCACCACAGCGGCTACGCGCTGGATATCGGCACACCCGGCGAACCGCCTGCGGAAGAATCGTTTGAGTCTACTGCCGCGTTCGCGTGGCTGGGCGAGCATGCCGGTCGCTTCGGGTTCCAGCTGAGCTACCCGCGGGACAACCCACATGGGATTGTCTACGAACCGTGGCACTGGTGCTGGCACGACGCCATACCCTGACCAGCGCGACCCACAAGGAGGGCGACCATGGACGATCAGAATCCCTACCAGGCCGGTGAGGTTCCCCCCACCCCGCCAATGGCACCGCACTGGGAACAGGTGCCGAGCGGGATCACCAGGCCAGTCACGCAGCTCTGGTTACTGGGCGCGGGACTAGCCGTGTTCACCCTCGCCACGGGCGGCTGGACGTGGGTCACGAACCGGCACGTGTTCGCCATGATGAACTTCATCGCTGCTGCGATGGTCGGCTGCGTTTACCTGGGTCTGGCAGTGGGGGTCTACAAACGCAGCCGGATTGCGGCCTGCCTGACCGCTGCGTTGTGGGCATGGGTGTTCGTGATGCATCTGAGGCAGGACACCGCAGGCCTGGCAGACACGCTTCGGAGGATGGGGATGATGCTGGTGATCGGGGTCGTGGTCCTCCGCGGCACCTTCGCCACCTTCCACCATCACCGCTACCTTGCGGCGAAGAACCGCCAGCCAGCGCGGGCACGAATCAGCGACGACCCGGCCTTCGCGCCGAAGCCACCGGCCGCGTAGCCTCACCCCTGCGAGCGGTTGGTCGTCGCCTTCGGATCCACCGTGAAATCTGCGATCCGCCACAGGTACAGGCTCGCGTAGGTCCGGAACGGGCCCCATTTCTCGCCGCGGGCGAGCAGCTCCTTCGGGGTCGGCATCCGCTCGGCCTTGTCCACGCGCTGGGCGCCCTTGCGGACACCGAGGTCGTCCACCGGCAGGATGTCCGGGCGACCGAGCCGGAACATCAGCATCATCTCCACCGTCCAGCGGCCGATGCCGCGGATCGGGACCAGCGCGTCGATGATCGCGTCGTGGTCCATCACCGACATCCGACGCAGGTCGGGAATCTCGCCCGCCGCCTCGCGACGCGCCAGGTCTCGCAGCGCCAGCGCCTTGTTGCCCGAGACCCCGCAGACCCGCAGCCCGGCATCATCGATGCGCGCGAGCGTATCGGCGTGCAGGCGGGTGCTGCCGATGGCGGTCTCCACCCGCCCGACGATGGTCGAGGCGGCCTTGCCGCTGAGCTGCTGGAACAGGATCGCCCGTGCCAGCGCATCGACCGGGTCGAAGGTCTTCGCCCAGCCGGGTTGCGCCTGGATGGGGCCAAGCCGCTTCATCCACGTGCCCAGCCGCCGGTCGCGCCGGCTCAGCCAGTCGTGCGCTTCATCGACATCAAAGCCACGGCGGTAACGGGGCATGTCAGCGCCTCAGCGCGTTCAGCCCGTAGGCCAGCCAGCCCACCATCAGGGCCGTGCCGCCAATGGGCGCCAATTGGGTACTGAGCTTCCACAGCGCGCCCGCCACCAGGCTGCCGGAGAACAGCAGCGTGCCGATCAGCAGCACATACAGGGCCAGCCGACCCAACGTGTTCTGCTGGGTCGGGCCGAGTACGGCCAGCGCCACCCCGTGCCCGAAGGCGTACAGGGCCGCGGTGGTCACATGCGACTGCGCCAGCGGGTCGGCGATGCCATGGGAGGCGTAAGCCGACAGGCCCACCGCCGTAGCCGCGAGCAGGCCGCCCAGGCCGGCCAGCAGGGAGGGTTTGCGCGTGCGTCGTTCCAGGTTGAGCATGCTTGCGTCCTTCAGACAATGCCCCGCTGCCGGAGCCAAAAAAAAACGCGCCGCAGGAAGCGGCGCGTTTCAGGTCGTGCGTTACATCACGGCAACCGTCGGATTACTTGACGGCCCAGTAGATGTCGTACGTGCCTTCCGGAGTGAACGACTTGTCCACGCCGTCCTTCCAGGACTCGTACGGACGATCGATCACTTCGTTGCCGCCGGTCACCGACCACGCACGCAGTGCGTTGCGGGCGATGTCCAGGCCGGCCATGTGGCCGGTGTAGGCCGCGTGGGCCGAACGATGCGGAGCCACATGCACGTACTTGACCGGTGCACCATCGTCGATCTTCACCGTCAGGGCTTCGGCCGTCGCGGCTTCAGCACCCTTCTTCTTGACCGGCTGGGCCACGTCGAAGGCGTACTTCTCGGCGCCGAAATCGGTGGTGATGATGCGGAACGGACCGGCGGCTTCGAGGTTGTTGGCCTCCATGACGCGCTTGATCCACTCCTGGTTGTCCTTGATGGACTTGGTGATGGTCTCCTGGCCGCGGTCCACGTTGCCGGCGGTGACGACCAGCAGGTCCTCGGCCGGGACGTCCACGATGGCCAGATCGGTCAGCGGGGCTTCGGCGGTGCGGTAGTCCACGTTCGGCACGGTAGCCAGCATGTTGGCCATGCGCGACAGACCCAGCTTCAGGTCGTCACCGGCGTGACGGCTGACGTACAGGCCAGCGTAACGACCGAACAGGTTGAACCCGTACTTGACGCTGTAGTCCTGCGTGATCTTGACGTTGCGGCCACCCTTGCCGGTCGGCTCGAGGGTGAAGTTGGTCACCTTGTCGTGGCCCTTGGTCTGGTCCTCGATGGCGATGGCAACGTGCTTGTTCTGCTCGGACTCGGTGATCACCCAGCTACCCTGGCCCAAGGAACCTTCCTTGGAGGAGTAGTCCAGGCGTGCGCCGACACCGGCAGCCGGGCCGGAGTGCTTCAGTTCAACGGCGGGATCGCGCAGCAAGAGCGGGTTCCAGTCCTTGAAGCGGCGCAGGCTGTTGACCGTGTCGTACACGATCGTCATCTTGCGGTTGGTCTCGATGCTTTCGGAAATATGGCGCTCGCCCGGCAGACATACGCCAATGATGACGAACAGGCCAGCCACGATCCCCAAGGCGATCAGGAACTCGATAATACGGGTCATTCAGGAGTCTCCGGGGCCGATCCCACGGCCGGGTTGATTGAAGCGAAGCGCCAATCCTAGCAGGCTTCGCCGGTGTTGTTGATCAGGGTTGGCACACCGGTTTCCATGTCGGCAGCGGTTTTGCATAGACAAGGAGCGGAAAGATAACGCATCGCGCGTGTCAGCACGTAGCGTATGGGCAATATTTCTTTGCCGGATTCGGCCTACGGACTCGAAAATTCCCTTGTATCGCTTGCCCTGCAAGGGTTTCGCGGGATTCAGAAATTACCGACAAACCCGTGGCCGCCCGAAGGCCGCCGCCGGGTCCACCGGCTCAGACCAGCTGCAGCTCGAAGGCCTTGAGCACTGCCCGGGTGCGGTCGCGCACCCCCAGCTTGGACAGGATGTTGGACACGTGGTTCTTGATGGTGCCTTCGGCCACGCCCAATGAATTGGCGATCTCCTTGTTGGAGAAGCCACTGGCCATCAGCCGCAGGATCTCCGTCTCACGGTCGGTCAACGGGTCCGGCCGGTCCAGGCTCACGAACTCGTTGCGCATGTGCTCCAGGCCCGACAGCAGCCGCTGGGTGACCGCCGGCTGCACCAGCGAGCCGCCATCGGCCACCGTGCGGATCGCGCCCACGAGCTGATCCAGGGTCACATCCTTGAGCAGGTAGCCCTTGGCCCCGGCCTTCAGCCCGGCCAGCACCAGCTGATCGTCATCGAAGGTGGTCAGGATGATGGTCGGCGGCAGCTGGTTCAGACGCGACAGCATCTGCAGCGCCTCCAGCCCGGACATCACCGGCATGCGCATGTCCATCAGGACCACGTCCGGGCGGACCTGCGGAACCACCTCGACTGCCTGGCGGCCATCGGCGGCCTCGGCGACCACCTCGATGCCGTCATCGAGCGCCAGCAGCGAGCGGATTCCCTGCCGCACCAGGGTTTGGTCGTCGACCAGGCAGACGCGAATCATCAACGCACTCCTTCAATGACAGCGGTCAGCATCAATACTGGCACGCCGGGTACCGAGGCGCGCAGGCGGAAGCCCTGACCCCGGCGGGTTTCGATCTGCAGCTCACCACCGCATTGTTGCAGCCGCTCGCGCATCCCGCGCAATCCGTTGCCGACCACGATGCCGTCCGCGCCGACCCCATCATCATGCGCCTCCAGCACCACGATGCCTGGCGGCTCGCGCCGGACCTTGATCCACAGGTTGCGTGCGCCGGCGTGGCGCACCGCATTGGTGATGATTTCCTGGGTGCAGCGGAGCAGCACATGAGCGCGCTCGGGGTCTTCCACGCTCAGCGGCTCATCGATGTCCAGGTGGATATCCAGCGAGGGCACCTGCTCGGTCAGCGGGCGCAGGGCCGCGGCCAGATCGATGGCGCCACTGTCGCGCAGCTGGCTGACCGCCTCGCGCACGTCGGTCAGCAGCAGCTTGGCCAGGGTATGGGCCTGATGCACGTGCTCCTGGGCCTGGCCCTCGGTGATGTGGCCCGCCACCTCCAGGTTGAGGCTGAGGGCGGTCAGGTGGTGGCCCAGCAGGTCGTGCAGCTCACGGGAGATGCGGGTGCGCTCATTGACGCGGGCGCTCTCGGCCAGCAGCACACGGGTGGCCCGCAGCTCGGTATTGAGCCGGCGCTGCTCTTCCCGGGCATCGGTCTGCTGACGCGCGACCAGGCTGGTCACGAAGATGAACATGGAGAAGCCGCCATACAGCAGCGACTGCATCACCGCTTCGAACAGCGAGAAATTCAGGATGAGGTAGTAGACCGGCAGCACCGCGAGCTGGCTGAGCAGCAGCCAGATCACGCCACCGCGCACCGGCAGCATCCACGGAATCACGCCGGCAGCGACCATCATCAGGATGCTGCCCAGCCCGGAGCCGCTCAGATAGCTCACGCCCAGCGCCGAGGCGGTGAGCAGCACCAGCATGACCCGGTCGTACCAGCGCGAGTGGCCGCCGTTGCGCAGCCCGCGGGTCAGCCAGAAGTACCCGGCGCCGAAGGCCAGGTACGCGGCGAACAACCACAGCGCCCAGGCATCGACGCCACCGCCGCGGCGCAGCAGTGCTTCGTACTGTGAATAAACCAGAGGGAGTCCGACCATGACCCAGGTGAACAGGCCGGCCAGTCGCAGTACTCGGGTGTGGCTGAGGTATCCCAACATGGACGCATAGTAGGCTGAACCTGTTCCCCTGCACTCCCACAGAAGTCATGCCTGTCGGCTCGCGGGGGGAGGCCACCCATGCAATAATCGGACCGAACGGCCCCTAGATGGGCCAACCGCGTTACCCCACGGAGTCACAATGTCGATTGTCATCCGCGACGTGCGCGAGCACGAGCTCGATTCCGTCCTGGCCCTGAACAACAATGCCGGCCTGGCCATCCTGCCGTTGGATGCCGCCCGCCTGCGTCTGTTCTATGAAAGCGCTGAGTATTTCCGCGTCGCCGAGCGCGACGGCAACCTGGCCGGTTTCCTGATCGGCTTCGGCAGCGACAGCCAGCACGACAGCAGCAACTTCGCCTGGTTCAAGCAGCAGCTGGGCAGCAAATTCTTCTATATCGACCGCATCGTGGTCGCCAGCCGCCGTCGCGGCGGTGGCGTCGGCCGTGCGTTCTATGCCGATGCGCAGAGCTACGCCGAGCTGCGCTACCCGCAGCTGACCTGCGAGGTCTTCCTGGATCACGGTGCCGATGCCGCCCTGCTCTTCCACGGCAGCTTCGGCTTCCGCGAAGTCGGGCAGAACACCATGGCCCACGTTGACGTGCGCGCCAGCATGCTGCTCAAGGACCTGTGCAGTTACCAGTGGGTGCACGACACCTACGGCGATCAGTTGCCGGATGTGCCCTGGGTGGGCCATCGCCGCGAGCCGCTGCGCGTCCAGCAGCAGACGGGGACCTGATCGGTGGCAGCGAACATGGATTTTGAACAGGCCGGTGAACTGAAGATCGGCCAGGTCGGCATCGCCAATCTGCGTATCCGCACCCTCGACGTCGACCGCCTTATCCGTGAAATGCAGGAACGCGTCGCGCGTGCGCCGAAGCTGTTCGGGCGTGCGGCAGTGATCCTGGATTTCGGCGGACTCAGCAAGATGCCGGACGTGGCGACCGCCAAGGCGCTGCTGGACGGCCTGCGCAAGGCCGGCGTGCTGCCGGTTGCGCTGGCCTACGGCACCACCGAAACCGACCTGCTCTCGCAGCAGCTCGGCCTGCCGCTGCTGGCCAAGTTCCGCGCCCAGTACGAGCGCGCCGAGGCCGAGCCGGCCCCTGCGCCCCTGCCGGTCGCCGAACCGCCACCACGCCGTGCGCGTGCCGCCGCAGCCGTGCCTGCGGCGCCGGCGCCCAGCGCGGTGGCCAGCGGAGGCGCACCCAAGCCGGGCCGCATGCAGACCGCCAACGTCCGTTCGGGCCAGCAGCTGTACGCGGAAAACTGCGACCTGACCGTCATGGCCACCGTCGGCGCGGGCGCCGAAGTGATCGCCGACGGCAGCATCCACATCTACGGTACGCTGCGGGGCCGTGCCCTGGCCGGTGCCCAAGGCAACACCACGGCGCGCATTTTCTGCCGTGAATTCCACGCTGAACTGGTCGCCATTGCCGGCCATTACAAGGTACTGGACGATGTTCCGGACTCCCTGCGCGGCAAGGCCGTGCAGGTGTGGCTGGAACAGGACCAGATCAAGATCGCTGCGCTGGACTGACGCAGCCCCCAAACAGAAGAATCAGGAGAAATCCTTTGGCTGAAATCATCGTAGTCACCTCCGGCAAGGGCGGCGTCGGCAAGACCACCAGCAGCGCCAGCCTGGCCTGCGGGTTGGCACGTCGTGGCAAGAAGGTGGCGGTGATCGACTTCGACGTCGGCCTGCGCAACCTTGACCTGATCATGGGCTGCGAGCGCCGCGTGGTGTACGACTTCGTCAATGTCGTGCACGGCGAAGCGACGCTCAAGCAGTCCTTGATCAAGGACAAGCGCTTCGACAACCTGTACGTGCTGGCTGCCTCGCAGACCCGCGACAAGGACGCACTGACCCAGGAGGGCGTGCGCAAGGTGCTCGACGACCTGGTCGCCGACGGCTTCGAATACATCATCTGCGACTCCCCGGCCGGCATCGAGAAGGGTGCGTTCCTGGCGATGTACTACGCCGACCGTGCGGTCGTGGTGGTGAATCCGGAAGTGTCTTCGGTGCGCGACTCGGACCGCATCATCGGCCTGCTCGATTCGAAGACCCACAAGGCCGAATCCGGCAAGAACGTGCCGGCCTTCCTGCTGCTCACGCGCTACAGCCCGGTACGGGTGGAAAGCGGCGAGATGCTCAGCATCACCGATGTGGAAGAAGTGCTGGGCCTGAAGGCCATTGGCGTGGTGCCCGAATCGGGCGACGTGCTCAATGCGTCCAACAAGGGCGAGCCGGTCATTCTGGACCCCGAATCGGCGGCGGGCCAGGCATACGAAGATGCGGTTGGCCGCATCCTTGGCGAAGAGCGTCCGATGCGCTTCACCACCGTGGAGAAGAAAGGCTTCTTCAGCAAGCTGTTCGGAGGGTAAGCATGGGACTGTTCGATTTCCTGAACCGAAAGAAGACTACTGCCGAAACGGCCAAGAACCGCCTGCAGATCATCATCGCGCAGGAACGCAGCCACCGCGGCGGCCCGGACTACCTGCCCCTGCTGCAGCGCGAGCTGCTGGAAGTGATCAAGAAGTACGTCAACATCGACGCTGATGCGGTCAAGGTCGATCTGGTCAAGGACGGGGAGCACGATGTGCTCGATATCTCCGTCGCCTTGCCGGAAGGCCCGCAGCAGCCCTGATCGACATCGCCCCTTCCGCGTTTGGAAGGGGCGGTTGAGCGGTAACCCATGAACGACGCTGCCCCCACCGCCGAACCGCAGGTCACCCGCGTCGGCGAAATCCGTTTCGACGATGCCCTCGCCCTGCTGGCCACACACGATCTGCACCTGCATCGTGTGGCCGATGGCGCGCCGATTCCGGGCAGCTATTGGGGCGAACCCGAAGCCGGCATCATCGGCAGCGACGTGTATGTCCGCGATGACACCCCCGTGCACTCGATGCTGCACGAAGCCTGCCACCTGATCGTGCTGCCGCCGGAGCGGCGTGCGCTGGTGCATACCGATGCCACCGATTCGGTGCCCGAAGAAGACGCCACCTGTTACCTGCAGATCGTGCTGGCCGGCAGACTGCCTGGTGTGGGCAGCGACCGCCTGATGCTGGACATGGATGCCTGGGGGTATACGTATCGGTTGGGGTCGACCAGAGCATGGTTCGAGCAGGATGCGGAAGACGCAAAGGCGTGGCTGGTCGAGCGCGGTCTTCTTCCTGCGTAAATCCGCACGTGCGGTCAGTCCCGGGCGCGTGGCGACGCGCCAATCACATAGGCGCCCGAAGGTTCATTCGGCGCGGTTCGAGCAGGATGCGGAAGACGCAAAGGCGTGGCTGGTCGAGCGCGGTCTTCTTACCGCGTAAATCCGCACGTGCGGTAACTCCGGGCGGCCCGGATTCCCGGTAGTGCCGGCCGCTGGCCGGCAACCGCCTGGACAAGTGACGCATCGCCTGGTTGCCGGCCAGCGGCCGGCACTACACGGATCAGCCCTGCCCTGCCATCGCGCGCAGGGTGATGCCCACGATGTACGCCAGATACGTGCCCGTCGCGTAGCCCATCGTGCCCAGCAGCACGCCCACCGGCGCCAGCGAGGGATGGAACGCCGCCGCGACCACGGGCGCGGACGCTGGCCCGCCGATGTTGGACTGCGAACCGATCGCGAAGTAGAAGAACGGCACCTTCAGCGCGCGTGCCAGCGCCCACAGCAGCACGATGTGCACCGCGATCCAGATCAGGCCGAGCAGGAACAGCCACGGGCGGTCCAGCAGCGCCAGCAGGTCCATCTGCATGCCGATGCAGGCGATCAGGAAGTACAGCAGCAGCGAGCCCAGCTTGGAGGCGCCCGCACCTTCGAGGTTGCGTGCACGGGTGAAACTCAGCGCCAGGCCGCAGGTGGTGGAGATCACCACCACCCACACGAACGGTGCGTCCAGACTGAACTGCGAGGCCCAGGCGACATGCCCTTTGAACCACGCCGAGACCGGCCCGGCAATCGCATGCGACAGGCCGACCACGCCGAAGGCAACACTGACGATCAGCATCAGGTCGGTCAGGCTGGCCACGCGCTCGTGCTGGGCCTGGAAGGCCTGGATGCGCAGCTTGAGCGCATCGATGCCGGAGGTATCGGCACCACTGCGGGCATCGATCTTCGCCGCGCGCCCGGCCATGAAGATCAGCACGGCCATCCACACATATCCAACACCGACATCGACCACCGCGAACTGCCCGAAGGTGGTCGCGTTGACATCGAACACTTCACGCATGGCCAGCATGTTGGCGCCGCCGCCGATCCAGCTGCCGGCCAGCGCCGCCATGCCCGCCCAGGTATCGCCGGCGACGGTGGCCGGATGCAGCCATTTCATCAACTGGAAGGCGACCACGGCGCCGATCATGATGCTGAGCGAGGCGCCCAGGTACATCACGATCAGTTTCGGGCCCAGCCGCAGGATGCCCTTGATGTCCACGGCCAGGGTGAGCAGCACCAGGGCGGCGGGCAGCAGGATGTCGCGCGCGATCGGGTTGTAGAGCTGTGTGTTCTGGCCGTCGATCAGCCCAACCGTGTTGTACACGCCGGGAATCATGTAGCACAGCAGCAACGCGGGCACGTAGGTGTAGAAGCGCTTCCACAGCCCCTGCTCGCGCGAGGCCGTCCAGAACACGGCACCGAGGGTGGCGGCGATCAGGCCGAAGACGACGATGTCGTTCTGGATCAGGGCAGGTGCTTTCACGGAGATGGGGTGCCTGGGTCGTGCCGGCCGCGGGCCGGCAACCTCATGAAGACTGAAAGCGCGGTGCAGATGCCGGCCAGCGGCCGGCACTATGGATGAAGGTACAGATGCCGGCCAGCGGCCGGCACTAGCGATGAAAAAGCGCCGCCCCTGGGGGCGGCGCTTCAAACCGGCTTAGTCGCCGATGTGCTGCTTCAACCAGCCGTTGACGGTGTCGTGCCACTGCACGCTGTTCTGCGGCTTGAGCACCCAGTGGTTCTCGTCCGGGAAGTACAGGAACTTGGACTCGATGCCCTGGCGCTGCGCAGCGGTGAACGCGGCCAGGCCCTGCTCCACCGGAATGCGGTAGTCGAGCTGGCCGTGCACGATCAGGATCGGCTTCTTCCAGTCGGCCACGTGGTTGACCGGGTTGAACTTCTCGTAGCTGGCGGCCTTCTCGTACGGCGTGCCCCCCTGCTCCCACTCGGTGAACCACAGCTCTTCGGTGGCGTAGCCCATCATGCGCTGGTCGAACACGCCGTCATGATTGACCAGGCACTTCCACGGCTCGTTCCAGTTGCCGGCGATCCAGTTGACCATGAAGCCGCCATAGCTCGCGCCCAGGGCACACGCCTTGTCACCGTTGAGGAACGGGTACTGCTTCTGTGCCGCGGCCCAGCCCTTCTGCAGGTCTTCCAGCGGGCGGTCGCCCCAGTGCTGGCTGATCGCATCGGTGAAGGCCTGGCCGTAGCCGGTGGAGCCGTGGAAGTCGATCATGACCACCGCGTAGCCCTGGCCGGCGTAGGTCTGCGGATTCCAGCGGTAGCTCCAGCCGTTGCCGAAACTACCCTGCGGGCCACCGTGGATCAGGAACGCGACCGGGTAGCTCTTGCCTTCCTGGTAGTTGTACGGCTTGACCACGTAACCGTGCACGGTCTCGTTGTTCCAGCCCTTGAACTGGAACTGCTCGTAATCGCCGAAGGCGACGTCGGGCAGCATCTCACCGGCGCTCGGCGTGATCTCGCGCGGGTTCGCACCATCGAAGGCGGCCACGATGATCTGATCGCCGCTCTTCAGACTGTTCTTCGTATACGCCAGCGTGGTGCCGGCGATCACCGGCGAGCCGATGCTGCCGCCGTCGGCCACCACTTCAGCGGTGCCGGTGGCGATATCGACGCCGAACAGGCGGTGCTCGCCCATGTCGTCGGCGCTGGTGTAGATCAGCGTGCCGTCACCGGACAGCACGATCTCGCCGGCCGAACGATCCCACTTGGGTGCGATCTCGCGGGTCTTGCCGGTGGCCACGTCCATCGCCATCAGGCCGAAGCGATCCGCTTCGAAGCCCGGGCGCTTCATGGCGCGGTAGTACAGGGTCTTGCCGTCGGCGCTGAACACCGGGCCGGCATCCCAGGCCGGGTTGGCCGCGGTCAGGTTGACCGGCGCCTGCTTGCCCTCGGCATCCAGACGGTACAGGTCGAAGTTGGTCGACCACGGCTCCTGCTTGCCGGCCACGCGGATGGCCGCGACCACGCTCTTGCCATCGGGCGACCAGGTGAAGTCGTCGTTGCCACCGAACGGTTTGGACGGCGCATCGCCGGCCAGCGTCGCGCTGATCGCCGAGGCGCCCTTCACCGCAGCGGCCTTGGCCACCGGCAGCGGCGCCACGAACAGCGTGTTGCGGCGGCCATCGGCCCAGGTGTCCCAATGGCGCACGAACAGAGTGTCGAAGACTTCACCGGTGTTCTTGCGTGCCTTGTGCGCGTCCAGCTTCTTGCTGGTGCAGGCCAGATCCGAACCGCAGTCCTGGAACACGCCGCTGCTGAAGGCCACGCGGTCACCTTGCGGGGAGACGTGGAAGCTGTCCACATCGACCGGGAAATCGGTCAGCTGGCGCGGGGTGCCGCCGGTGGTCGGCTGCGCGTACAACTGCTGGCTGCCGTTCTTGGCGCTCAGGAAATATACGGTCTGGCCATCGGCCGACAGCGCGGCGGAATTGACGTTCCAGCCGGCCGGGGTCAGCGGCTTGGGCGGGGCCAGGTCACGCGTGCGCAGGTTGCGGATGTACAGGCCGGTGCTGGCCTTGCTGTCGGTGCCGACCACGCGCTTGGCGAAGATCACGTTGCCGCCATCGGCGGTGAGCAGCGGGCTGGAGACCCGATCCAGCGCGATCATGTCGCGCACATCCAGGCCACGCGTGGCCGCCAGCGAGGGCATCGCGGTCAGCAGGCACAACGGCAGCAGGGCGTAACGAAGTTTCATCGGGGTCTCCGCGGAACGGCAAAACGCCGATGTTAGGGCCGCAGGGGCCACCCATGCAAAGGCCATCGGTCATGCCGGCGGATCGGCAGGAGGCGGAAACGACAAACCCCGCCGGAGCGGGGTTTGTCGTGACGCAGACCGGGGTCGCCTGTTAGACCGAACCCACCGCGCGCTTGCCGGTGCGATAGATCAACCAGCCGACCAGGAACAGCACGGCCAGACCGATCCACTGCGCGCCCGGCAGGTGGAACGGCAGCGCCAGCACGTCCGCGCGGCTGCTGATCACGATCGGCACCGCGATGGCGATGCCCATCAGGGCTTCACCGGTGATCAGGCCGGCGGCGAACAGCACGCCCGGCTTGTGCACGCGGTCGCGACCTTCTTCATCGTCGCCGCGGATCTTGTGGAAGCGCTCCACCAGGTAGGCGATCAGGCCGCCCAGGAAGATCGGCACCATCAGTTCCAGCGGCAGGTAGATGCCGATCGCAGCGGCCAGCACCGGCACGCGGAAGCGGGCATTGCGCGACTTCAGCCAGCTGTCGAAGGCGATGATCGCCGCGCCCACCACCGCACCGATGCCGATGAAGGTCCACGGCAGCTCGCCGCCGAACAGGCCCTTGGCCACCGAGGCCATCAGGTTCGCCTGCGGCGCGGCCAGTGCGTTGGGATGCAGCTCGGACTTCACGCCGATGCCGTAGGCGGTCGCCAGCAGGTTCAGTACCGGAGCCATGATCAGCGCGCACGAGAACGCACCGATGCCCAGCATCAGCTGCTGCTTCCACGGCGTGGCACCGACGATGTAACCGGCCTTGAGATCCTGCAGGTTGTCACCGCCGACCGCGGCCGCGCAGCACACCACCGCGCCGATCATGATCGCGGCCACCGCACCCAGCGGTGCCCCGCCGACGCCGACCGGGGTCAGGCCATCCTTGCCGAGCAGCAGCACCAGCACCGCCGAGGCGAACAGGATGGTGGAGATGGTGATGCCCGAGACCGGGTTGTTGGACGAACCGATCAGGCCGGCCAGATAGGCCGAGACCGAGACGAACAGGAAGCCGGCCACGATCATGATCAGCGTCATCGGGATCGAGACGTGCCACTGGCCCACGATGGCCTGGTACAGCGCCAACAGCGGCAGGGTGAACACGACCAGGGCCACCAGCATCCACTTCATCGGCAGGTCGCGCTCGGTGTGCGCCAGCGCCGGGCCACCGCTCTTGCGGGCCGCGGCAAAGCCACTCTTGACGCCATTGAGCAGCGACTTGCGCAGCGAGATCAGGGTCCAGACGCCACCGATCAGCATCGCGCCCACGCCCAGGTAACGCATCTTCGCGCCCCAGATGGCGAAGGCGGCCTCGGTGGAGCTGGCCGTGGCGATCGAGGCCGCCAGCGCCGGATCGGTGTTCATGAAGAACATCTGGTACAGCGGAATGGCGATATGCCAGGTCAGGATCGAGCCGGACACCACCACGATGCCGACATTCAGGCCGACGATGTAGCCCACACCCAGCAGCGCCGGGGACAGGTTGGTGCCGATGAAGGCGGTGATCTTCGAACTGCCCACGTAGGCCGAGGTGGCCCAGGCATCCGGAATGAGGCGCAGGCCGCTTTCGGCCGCCAGCTTCACGAAAGCGCCGATCACCGCCGACACGGCCAGGATCTTCAGGCCCGGGCCCGGGTTCTCACCGGCCTTGAGCACTTCGGCGGCCGCCTTGCCTTCCGGGAACGGCAGCGGATCTTCCACGATCATCGAACGCCGCAGCGGCACAGAGAACAGCACGCCCAGCAGACCACCCAGACCGGCGATGCCCAGCACCCACCAGTACTTGAAGTCCGGCCAGTAGCCCATGATCACCAGCGCGGGAATCGTGAAGATCACGCCGGCGGCGATCGACGAACCGGCCGAAGCACCGGTCTGGACGATGTTGTTCTCCAGGATCGTGCCACCGCCGAGCAGGCGCAGCACCCCCATGGAAATGACCGCGGCGGGAATGGCGGTGGCGATGGTCAGGCCTGCGAACAGACCGAGGTAGGCGTTGGCGGCCGACAGAATCACCGCCAGCACGATGGCAAGCACCACCGCGCGGAAAGTGAGCTGGCGTGGCGCAGCGTCGTTGTTCATGGAAGCCCCTGCTGGCAAAAAATCCCTGCCACGCTAGCGTTCATGTACGGGCAAGTCCAGCCTGTTGACCTTCGCGTGCCGCCGCAGCCGCGACCCGCCGGACTCGGCAACGTTCAAGGCCGGGCCCATCCACTTTAGTTATGTTATATCCTATCGCACCGAACAACCGGCGCTGCTGTGACGTATTCCCCCACCTCCCGCCTGACCTCCATTGACCAACTGCGCGGCACCGTCATCGTGCTGATGCTGCTCGACCACGTGCGCGAAACCTTCCATATGCACCAGCAGGTCGGCGACCCGATGGTGGTCGACCAGGTCGAACCGGCGCTGTTCGTCAGCCGGCTGCTGGCGCATCTGTGTGCCCCGGTGTTCGTGCTGCTGACCGGCCTGTCGGCCTGGTTGTACGCCAGTGGCAAGCCGGATGGGCGCCGGGCTGCGTCGGCGTTCCTGCTCAAGCGCGGCCTGTTCCTGGTGGTGCTGGAGCTGCTGGTGGTCAATTTCGCGTGGACGCTGCAGTTCCCTCCCAGCGTGATGTACCTGCAGGTGATCTGGGCGATCGGCATCAGCATGATCGCGCTGGCCGGGCTGCTGTGGCTGCCACGCGGGGCGCTGGCGGTGCTGGCGGTGGCCGTGATCGCCGGGCACAACCTGCTCGATGGCGTCCGCGTGCAGGGCGACGGGGCCCTGGCCGTGCTGTGGAAGGTGCTGCACCAGCGCGACTGGATCGCCGTGACCGACGGGCTGCGCCTGCGTACGTCCTACCCGGTGCTGCCGTGGATCGGCGTCATTGCGCTGGGCTGGGTGATCGGCCCGTGGTTCGCGCGCGGCGGCGATGCCCTCCTGCGCCAGCGTCGCCTGTGGATGGCCGGCGCCGGTGCGCTGCTGGCGTTCGTCATCCTGCGGGCGGTGAACCTCTACGGCGACAGCCCGTGGCAATCTTTCGCCACACTGGGCAGCACCCTGATGAGCGTCTTCAATGTCACCAAGTACCCGCCTTCGCTGCTGTTCCTGCTGCTGACCCTGGGCATCGGCCTGCTCTTGCTCCGCCTGTACGAGCAGCCGCGCGTGGCCCGGACGCTGGCGCCGCTGGCCGACATCGGCGCGGCACCGATGTTCTTCTACCTGCTGCACCTGTACGTGCTGAAGCTGCTGTACGTGCTGGCCGAAGCACGCTGGGGGCACACCCACGGCGCGTATTTCGCCGTGGACCACGTGGCAAGCCTTTGGGTGATCACCGCGGTGCTGGCACTGGCGCTGTACTGGCCGACCCGAGCGTTCGCGCGATTCAAGGCACGGCGGCGGGATCTGGCCTGGCTTCGCTATCTGTAGACAGCGGAGCGGCCAGACCCGGCACGGATACCCCGTCACCCCGGGCCTATACTCGCCCCCTTGTCCGCCCTGCCCGATCCCTCGATGACCGCAGCCGCCCTGCCCGCCTCCGCCGCCTCCACCTCCACCGCGACCGACGACTTCCTCGGCCATCCCAAGGGCGTCTACATCTGCTTCTTCACCGAGATGTGGGAGCGGTTCTCGTTCTACGGCATGAAGGCGCTGTTGCTGCTGTATCTCACCAAGTACCACCTGTTCGGCGACAAGGCCGGCCTGGATCTGCTCGGTGCCTACGGTGGCCTGGTCTACTGCATCCCGGTGTTCGGTGGCCTGCTCGCCGACCGCTGGCTGGGGATGCGCAAGGCGGTGGTCTTCGGTGGCGTGCTGCTGGTGCTCGGCCACCTGGGCATGGCGTTCGAAGGGCACGCGGCGGTCCGTATCGACGGCGCCGTGGTACGCGATGACGCGGCCCTGGGCATCACCTACCTCTCGCTGGCCCTGATCATCATGGGCGTGGGCTTCCTCAAGCCGAACATCTCCACCATCGTCGGCAAGCTCTACCCGGAGAACGATCCCCGCCGCGATTCGGGCTTCTCGCTGTTCTACGCCGGCATCAATCTGGGCGCGCTGTTCGCCTCGCTGGTGTGCGGCTTCCTCGGCGAAGCCTATGGCTGGAAGTACGGCTTCGGTGCGGCCGGTATCGGCATGGTGATCGGGCTGGGCATGTTCCTGTGGGGCCAGAAGTATCTGCAGGGCCACGCCGAACCGTCCGATCTACCCGCCCTGCGCCAGCGCGTCCTGGGCATCCGCCGCGAATGGCTGATCTATGCGGTGGCCGTGCTCGGCGTGATCCCGGTCGCTGCCTTGATGTGGGCCGCGGCCAACGGCGCGTTCGCGCTCGGTGGTGAAATCAGCCTGGCACTGATGCTGATGATCGTCGTGCTCGGCGGCGTGCTGGTCTGGTTCGCGTGGTTCACCGGTACCCGCTGCACGCCGGTGCAGCGCCAGCAGATGATCGCGCTGATGGCGTTGATCTTCATGGCCCTGGTGTTTTTCACCCTGTACGAGCAGACCTACGGCTCGTGGGTGACCTTCACCGATCGCCTGCTGACCAAGGATCTGGTGCCGTCGCTGGTGATCCAGGGCGGCACCCCGCTGCCCTGGTCGATCGCCTCGCTGCTGCTGGCGCCACTGGGCTTCGTGGTGGCCGCGCGGCTGTCGGAGCGGAACCCGGGTTCGTCCGCGCCGCGCAACCTGTTCATCGCCATTGTGGCGGCGATGCTGGTGATGCTGATCCGCGACTGTCTGGTGATCCCGCAGACCGCCGGCTCGCTGACCTACCTCGGCGGCCTGTTCCTGGTCGTACTCGCGCCGCTGTTCGCGATGCTGTGGGCGTGGCTGGACCGTCGACGGATGGACCCGTCCAAGCCGGTCAAGTCTTCGATCGGGCTGATTTTCGCCGCGCTCTCGTTCGTGCCGCTGGCCCTGGCTGCCCAGCACGTCGGCGCGACCGGGCAGATGGCCAGTGTGTGGTGGCTGGTGCTGGCGTATCTGATCCTGGAGATCGGCGAGATGTGCCTGTCGCCGGTCGGCTTGTCGGCGGTCACCCAGCTGGCCGCACCGCGTGTGGTCAGCCTGATGATGGGCACCTGGTTCCTGGCCACTGCGTTCTCGGAAACGCTGGCGGCGCTGTTCGGCAAGCTCGCCGCGATCGAGGTGCCGGAAGGCCAGACCATGGATATCGCCAACGCTGCCGCCAGCTACGAACACCTGTTCTGGCTGCTGATGTGGATCGGCCTGGGCTGCGCGGCCGTCGCGCTGGCCTGCTCGCCGCTGCTGAAGCGGATGATGCACGGGGTGAAGTAACTGCTGGGCGACAGCCACACGGCCGTCGCCCATCGATCACGGTGCGTTGTCCTTGCCGGCCACGGTGCTGGCCGATGCGGTTTTGCCTCCCAGGCTGCGCGACAGGAACGCCAACAGCCTGGTGTAGTACTCGCGCTGGTGCGCCTGCGTGTAGAAGCCGTGGCCTTCGGTCGGGTAGTACAGGCTCTCCACGGGCGTACCCGCGCGCTTGAGCGCGGCTTCCATCTTTTTGGTGTGCAGGATCGGCGCACGCTCGTCTTCGCCACCGGCCGCCAGGAACACCGGCACGCGGACCTGATCGGCCAGATTCACCGGTGAACGCGCCGCCAGTGCATCGGGCGCGCCCAGCCACTCACGCAGATAGGTCCGCCCGGACCGGGCATCGCGGATATCTCCACGCGCATGCATCATCGGCAGGTCATAGACACCCACATAGCCGGCGGCACACTGGTACAGCCCGGGCTCGCGGATCGTCCCCATCAGCGCCGCGTAGGCGCCATAGCTGGCACCGTAGATGCAGATGCGGTTCTTGTCGGCCACGCCCTGCGCGATCGCCCAGCGCGTGGCATCGGTGACATCGTCCTGCATCGCCGCGCCCCACTGCTGCCGGCCCGCCTGGGTGTGCGCGCGACCATAATTGGCGGACCCGCGGAAGTTGACCTGCAGCACGGCATAGCCTGCCGCCGCGAGCAACTGCGTCTCCCGGTCGTAGCTGCCGTCGTCGAAGACACCGATCGGGCCACCGTGCGGCACCACCACCATCGGCAGGTTGCGATCCGTGCTTCCCTGTGGAATCGTCAAAAAGCCATGCAAGGGCAACCCGTCGCGCGCGGTCAGCGCGAAAGGACGCACCTCGGCAGTCTGCCTCGGGTCGATCCACTGGCTGCGGCTGGTCAGGTGCTTGGCCACCTTTCCAACCGTGTCGTACAGATAGAAGTCACCCGGGTTACGGCCCGACCAGGTTTCCACCAGCACGGTGCGGGCGTCGCGGGTGCTGGAGGTGACGTACACCGGGCCATCGAACGCCGCCTGCAGGCTGCGGTACAACCGTGCAGTGCTCGATGCAGGATCGAAAAAGCGTGTCGTCGGCGCATCACCCAGATAGAGGGCGCCCACCGGCACGCGTGATCCCGGCTGATAGATCACCCGCGCGGGATCGACCACGTCATCACGTAGAAGCGTTTTCCGCTCGCGGGTCTGCGGGTTCCAGCTGACGATCGCATCCGGCCCCTTGGGCTGCTCGATCCACAGATAGGCCAGGCTGCCATCGGCGGAGAAGCCCAGGGGAATCTCCACGCGCTGGTTGACGGCCTCATCGTTGAGCATTTCCCAATCGGTACCGCCGCGGGTGCGGTAGTACAGCTTCTTGACGTTGTCCGAGCCGGCACCCAGCGCGAAACGGACCTCGCCGGCATTGTCTGTGACGAAGTCGGCGCGTTGCACCGGCGATCGCGCCACGACGATGCGTCGCCCGGTGACCACATCCAGGCGTTCGATACGGGTATGTGGATTCTCGGTAAAGGGCCAGACCGCGATCAGCGCATTGCGATCATCGTCCACCAGTTCGTCGGTGAGGAACGCCGCGACCGCCCCCTGGTTGTAGCCCTGCACGCGATAACCGACCAGCAGCTCGCCGCCCTTGCCATCGGCGTTGATGCCATACAGCTCGCCCGTGGCCTGCGGCTCATCCAACCGTCCGGACTTCTGCGCCAGGCCGATCACGAGCCGCTCGTTGCTGACCCAATCGAAGCTGCCGGCATGGTTGTTGCGCGGTGGCCGGAACGAACCGATCAACGTCATGTCCGCCGCACGCAGGATGGCGACGGCGGTGGCATCCTCGAGCGGAATCGTCGCCGCGACATACTCCCCGCCCGGCGAGATCTTGATGCTGTTGAACGCATCCTCACGCAGAAAACGGTCCAGCTCCACCGCGTCGGCCCCCGCCGACAGCCACGCACATCCCACGCCCAACAGCGCGGCCAACCATCGCTTGCGCATCCTTCCCCCCGGTCCCGGACACCCTGTCCGGCTGGCCGATTCTAGACAGAACGGTGTTGCGCCGACCAGTGGCCTGGCGCGACCGCGGAAATGGCAACGGCACCCGAAAGTGCCGTTGCCCTGTCAGCCCATTGCGCTGGCCGCGGTGACGGTTACGGTTGCGCCACCGCCGCCGCAGCCGTGCTGGCCGTCTCGCCGCCCAGGTGGGCGGACAGGAACGCCAGCAGCTTGGTGTAGTACTCGCGGCGATGCGGATCGGTGTAGAAACCATGCCCTTCGGTGGGGTAATACAGCGATTCCACCGGCACGCCCGCCTTCTTCAGTGCCGCCTCCATCCGCTTGGTGTGCTGGATCGGCGCACGCTGATCTTCGCCGCCCGCCGCCAGGAACACCGGCACCTTGATCCGGTCGGCCAGGTTCACCGGCGATACCGCGGCAAGCTGCGAGCGGTCACCGATCCACTCCTTCAGATAGGTTTCGCCCGAGCCGCGGCGCTGGATGTCGCCGGTGGTGAACATCATCGGCAGGTCGTAGACCCCCACGTAGCCCGCTGCACATTTGTACAGGGTCGGCTCCTTGGCCACGCCCATCAGCGCCGCGTAGCCACCGTAGCTCGCACCGTACATGCAGATCTTCGATCCATCGGCGATCCCTTCGGACACCGCCCAGCGCGTGGCGTCGGTCAGATCGTCCTGCATCGTGCCACCCCACTCCCGGCCACCGGCGTGGGCGTGCGCCCGACCGTAGTTGGACGAGCCGCGGAAGTTGACCTGCAGCACCGCGTAACCGGCCGCCGCCAGCAGTTGGCTTTCCATGTCGTAGGCACCGTCGTCATGGACGAAGAACGGCCCGCCATGCGGCATCACCACCATCGGCAGCCGCTTGCCCTCACTTCCCTTGGCCCGGGTGACAAACCCATGCAGCTGCAGACCGTCGCGGGCTTTCAACGCGATCGGTTGCACTACGGCCGATTCGGCCGGGTCCACCCACTGGCTGCGGCTCACCACCAGATCCGCCGTCTTGGCCTGCGTATCGAAGACATAGAAATCGCCGGGATTGCTGCCGGACCAGACCCGCACCATCGCCAGCGTTCCGTCGCGCGAGGACGAGGTCACGAACACGGCCTGCCCCGGGAAGGCCTGCTCGAGGCTGCGCTGCAGGCGGGCATCGGCCGAGGCTTCATCGAAGAATCGGGTACGCGGCGTGTCGCCCTGGTACAGCGCCCCGATCGGCACCGAAGTACCGCGCTTGTAGATCACCCTGGCCGGGTCGACCACCTCATCGCGCAACAGCTCACGACGCTCGTCGGTCGCCGGGTTCCAGGACACGATCGCATCCGGGCCACGCGGCTTCTCGACCAGCAGGTACGCCACGCTGCCATCTTCGGAGAAGCCCAGGGGCTGCTCGATGCGCTGGCTGACATTCTGGTCGTTGATCATCTTCCAGGGCGCGCCCGCACCCTCGCGGTAGTACAGCTTGTTGACGTTGTCCGAACCCGCACCTCTGGCGAAGCGCACCTCGCCCTTGCCGTCGGCGACAAAGTCGGCGCGCTGCACCGGCGCGCGCGCCACGGTGTTGCGCTGGCCGCTGATCACGTCCAGCCGTTCGGCCGTGGTGAACGGATCGTCCGAAAACGGCATCACCTTGACCAGTACACGGCGGTCATGGTCGGGCAGCGCGTCGATCACGAACGCGGCCACCGCCTCCACCTTTTTGGGCTGGATGCGGGTACCCGGCCCATTGCCCTGGACACGGTAGCCGATCAGCAGATCGCCCCGGCGACCATCGGCATTGATGCCGAACAACTCACCGGTCAGCTGTGGCTGATCCAGCGAACCGAACTTCTCTGCCAGGCCGATCAGCACGCGCTGGTCGTTGACCCAGTCGAAGTCATTGGCATGGTTGTTCTTCGGGGGTACGAACGACCCCATCAGCTGGCTGTCGGCGCGGCGCATGATGGCCAGGCCGGTGCGGTCCTCCATCGGAATGGTCGCCGCATAGAACTCGCCCGTGGGCGAAATCTTGATATCCGTAAAAGCATCCCGGCGCAGATAGTGCTCCAGATCCACCGCACTGGCCTGCCCGGCCAACAGCACTACACACAGCCCCCAGAGGCGTACCCGTTTCATCCTTCCCCCATGCTCCATTGGACGTCATGTCCGGAACGGCGATTCTAGGCAAAAAAAAATGGCACCGCGAACGGTGCCATTTCCAGGACCTGCATCGAGGAGAGAGTTCAATGCATGCCGCGGAACGCGAGGCTGAGCGCCAGGATCGACAGGATCACCGCGATGGTGCCGTCGAGGATGCGCCAGGTTTTGGGCTTGGTGAACAGCGGGGCCAGCAGGCGCGCGCCCAGGCCCTGGGCGGTCAGCCACAGGCAGCTGGCGGTGAACACGCCGGCCGCGAACGCCATGCGCGCGTTGCCGAAGTTCTCGGCGATGCCGCCGATGACCATCATGTCCAGCCAGAAATGCGGGTTGATCAGCGAGAACCCGACCGCAGAGATCAGCACTGCGCGGCGCGAGGTGCTGTCGCCGTCGTCCACGTGCATGCCACCGCCACCGGCCAGCGCGCGCCGCGCCGACTGCCAGGCGTACCAGGCCAGGAAGGCGACACCGCCCCACAGCACCACGGTGGTGAGCCACGGCAGCGCCTGGGTCAGCGTGCGCAGGCCCGCCACGCTGGCGAAGATGAAGATGCCATCGATAGCGGCGCAGGTCGCCACCACGGGAATGATGTGCTTGCGCAGGATGCCCTGGCGCAGGATGAACGCGCTCTGCGCGCCGACCACCGCGAACAGGCCGATGCCGGTTGCGGCACCACTGAGCCACGCGCTCAGCCCGGCGCCGCCGGAAAGAATGGAAAACATGGGATACCACCTGTGTCTTGCTGGGGGGCGGTGCCTCGCCAAGGCGTACAGCACCGGATGGCGCGTATTGTCGCGCCGCAACATTAAAAAGTAGAGCTAAACTTACTTAACCATCTTTAGCGAAACTTAAGATCATGCGCATCGACCATGCCCAGCTCCGCGCCCTGGCGGCGGTGATCCGCGAAGGCAGCTTCGACCGTGCCGCGCAGTCGCTCAATGTCACCGCCTCGGCGGTTTCCCAGCGGGTCAAGGCGCTGGAGGACCGGGTCGGCCGCCTGCTGGTCAAACGCTCGTCCCCGGCGGTGGCCACCACCGAGGGCCAGGTGCTGGTCCAGCTGGCCGAGCAGACCGCCCTGCTCGAGCACGACGCCCTGCACCGGATGGGCATCGCCGATGAAGACCTCCCCCACGCCAGCATCCCGGTGGCGGTCAACCACGACAGCCTGGAAACCTGGTTCCCCGAGGCCGCCCTGCAGTTCGCACGGCAGACCGGCACCACGCTGGACCTGCGCTCGGAAGACCAGGACCACACCGTGGCCCTGCTCCGGCAAGGGGCCGTGCTGGGCGCGGTGACCACGCTGGATGAGCCCGTGCAGGGGTGCCAGATCCATGCGCTGGGCAGCATCCGCTACGCCGCCACGTGCACCCCGGCCTTCCATGAGCAGCACTTCGCCAAGGGCGTCAACGCGCAGTCGCTGGCCCAGGCGCCGGTGCTGGTGTTCAACCGCAAGGACGACATGCAGGCTCGTTTCGCCCGCCGCCTGGCCGGCAACGACCTGCCGCTGACCGCGCCGACCTGGTGGATTCCCTCGACCCGCGCATTCGTCCAGGCCAACCTGGGCGGCCTCGGCTGGACCATGAACCCGCTGCCGCTGGTCAAACGCCACCTGGATGCCGGCCGGCTGGTGCACATGAAGCAGCGCGCGTGGGAAGACGTGCCGCTGTACTGGCAGCATTGGAAGGGCGATGTGCAGACGATGGCGCTGCTGACCAAGGCGGTGCTGGCCGCCTCGGCGACGCTGGTGCGCAAGAAGCGATAACTCCCGACCGGTAGATCCGCCCTACACGACCTGACGACCCGCCCCGATGCAGCATCGGCGCATTCCAGCCGCGGGCACGTCGATGGACACCGATCCGGTCTACCTGCACATCCGCGTGGTGCTCAGCATCATCCTCGGCCTGAGCATCACCACCCTGCTGCGGGGTCTGGCGGGGATCATCGAGCACCCCCAGCGCCGCGGCTGGTCGTGGATCCACCTGTGCTGGGTGGTCTGGGCGCTGATCTCGGTGGTGACCTTCTGGTGGTGGGAGTTCCGGCTGGGCGAGGTCCGGCAGTGGACCTTCGAGCTGTACCTGTTCGTGATCGCCTACTGCGCCGCGTGGTACCTGCTGTGCGTGCTGCTGTTTCCGGACGATGTGCGCGAGTTCGGCAGCTATGAGAACTATCTGCTGCAGCGGCGCGGTGGCTTCTTCGGGATGCTGGCGCTGGTCACGCTGCTGGATCTGGTCGATACCGCCATCAAAGGTCACAGCCGCTGGCAGATGCTCGGCGACGCGTACTGGGTCCACACGGGGGTGATGCTGGTCATTGCCGGGCTGGGCATGGCCCTGCGCCAGCGCCGCGCCCATGTGGCTCTGGCCGTGCTGGCACTGGTCTATCAAGCCGGCTATTTCCTCCTCGAATACTTCACCTTGGCCAGCGACTGACCCGGCCCGGCACACCCACCGGATGCTGCGTTGCACCAAATCCGTACCGGAAAGGGCTAAAATCGCTCCCAAGGTACCGCTGTGACGCCCGTCTTCACGGGCGTTCCCGGCAGCGGCGGCATCCTTCCCATGTCTCCCTACCTGAGATCCCCATGAAAAAACTAGCGAAGGTCGTCCTCGGCCTGCTCGTGGTGTTGCTGTTGGCAGCAGCACTGTTCCTGTACTGGCCGCTGCATCAGCGTTCGGTCCCGGCTGCCGGCAACGACAAGCCGGTCGACGTCGTCCTGGTCGGCGGCGGCATCATGAGCATCACGCTCGCCACCTTCCTGCAGGAGCTGCAGCCAGACTGGAACATCCAGGTCTATGAGCGCCTGGACGGGGTTGCGCTGGAAAGCTCGGACGGCTGGAACAACGCCGGCACCGGCCACTCCGCGTTCGCCGAGCTGAACTACACCCCCGAGCTGCCGGACGGCAGCATCGAGACCAAGCGTGCCGTCGGCATCGCCGAGCAGTTCGAGATCTCGCGCCAGTTCTGGTCGCACCAGATCCGCGAAGGCCGCCTGAGCCAGCCCAGCGATTTCATCAACCCGACCCCGCACATGAGCTTCGTCTGGGGTGATGAGAACATCGCCTACCTGCACAAGCGCCAGCAGGCGCTGGTCAAGAACCCGCTGTTCTACGGCATGCAGTATTCCGAGGATCCCGCGCAGATCACGCAGTGGGCACCGCTGCTGATGGAAGGCCGTGACCCGAAGCAGAAGGTCGCCGCCACCTGGATGCCGCTGGGCACCGACGTGAACTTCGGCGTGATCACCCGCCAGCTGACCGCGGGCCTGGAACGCAGCCCGAACTTCACGCTGCATCTCAACCACGAAGTGCGCGCCCTGCGCCAGAACGATGACAAGAGCTGGAACGTGACCGTCAAGGACCTGAAGTCCGACAACGAGACCACGGTCAAGTCGCGCTTCGTGTTCATCGGTGCCGGTGGTGCCGCGCTCAAGCTGCTGCAGCTGTCGGGCATTCCGGAATCGAAGAACTACGCCGGCTTCCCGGTCGGTGGCCAGTTCCTGGCCTTCCAGGACCCGGCGATCGCCAACCGGCATTCGGTCAAAGCCTACGGCATGGCCGAAACCGGCTCGCCGCCGATGTCGGTGCCGCATCTGGATGCGCGCAAGCTGGATGGCAAGCCGGTGGTGCTGTTCGGGCCGTTCGCGCTGTACAGCACCAAGTTCCTCAAGCACGGCTCGTGGTTCGACCTGTACTCCTCGGTGAACCACAACAACGTGGCCGGCATGATGGACGTGGGCCTGGAGAATCTGGACCTGGTGAAGTACCTGATGGGCCAGGCACGTCTGAACGATGACGACCGCCAGGCCGAACTGGTCAAGTATTTTCCCCACGCCAAACGTGAGGACTGGAAGCTGGTGACCGCCGGCCAGCGCGTGCAGATCATCAAGAAGGACCCGGAAAAGGGCTCGATCCTGCAGTTTGGTACCGAGATCGTGACCGACCAGGACCACACCCTGGCGGCCCTGCTCGGCGCCTCGCCGGGTGCCTCCACCTCGCCGCCGATCATGCTGGACCTGCTCAAGAAAGCCTTCCCGGAGCAGATGGCGGCGGGCTGGGAAACGCGCCTGAAGCAGATCGTCCCGTCGTATGGCCGCAAGCTCAACGACAGCCCGGCGCTGACCAATGAGATCCGCCGCCTGACCAGCGAGACCCTGAAGCTGCCGTACCTGGATGTGCCGGTCGAGACCAGCCCGGCGGTGATGCTGACCCCGCCGCCGGCCGCCAAGCCGGCCGAGGCCAAGCGCAACGCCAACGAAGAACTGCAGGCGCTGTAAGCCTGCACCGGCAAGGGGCTAGCGTTTCTTGCCATGGTTTCCCTCCGGCCACCCTTGCGGTGGCCGGATGCGTTGTGGGGCGCCGGTGACGCTGAATGTTCACCATTTGTAAAGCGAATGAGAACGCTTTACATTTGCACCCCGCCGGGCTTGGGGCCCGGCCATGTCCCCAGACCATCACGAGACCCGCATGTACGCCTGCGCTGCTTCGCTTCGCCTCCCCCGCCGTGCCCCGCTGGGCCTGGCCCTGCTTTCCGTGTTGATGCTGACCGCGCCGCAGGCCTTCGCCGATGCGTTGGCAGACGCCAGCAGCAATGCCGATGCCAAGACCCTGGACAAGGTCAGCGTGGTCGGTGCGCGGGCAGTCCCGTCGAGCACCACGCGGCTGCCGATCAGCCTGCAGGAAACCCCGCAGTCGGCTACCTCGATCGGCCTGCAGCGGCTGCAGGACGAATCGCTGTTCAGCATCAACGATGTGATGCGCAACGTCACCGGCGTCAGCGTCTCCTTCTACGACACCCAGCGTCCGTTGTACTACGCACGCGGCTTTGCCATCACCGATTTCCAGGTGGATGGCATCCCCACCTACAGCGGGTCGACCAACCAGGAATACGACACCGCCTTCTACGATCGCGTCGAAGTGATCCGCGGTGCCAACGGCCTGCTGAGCGGCGCCGGCGTGCCCTCGGCCACGGTCAACCTGCTGCGCAAGCGCCCGGGCAAGGAATTCGACGCCTCCTTCGCGGTGAGCGCCGGCAGCTGGGACTACCAGCGCATGGAAGCCGACGTGACCGCGCCGTTGACCGCGGACGGCCGTTTCCGCAGCCGCGTGGTCGCCGCCTACACCGACCGTGATCTGTATTACGACCGGTACCACGAGAACAAGATGGCCGGCATGGCCGTGCTGGAAGGTGACCTGACCGACAGCACCACGCTGACCGTGGGCTACCAGACCCAGGACAACAATCCGGTCGGTTCGACCTGGGGCACGGTGCCCTTCTTCAACAGCCAGGGCGACTTCGCCCATCTGCCGCGCTCGACCAACGTGGCGCCGAAGTGGAGCTACTGGCAGCGCGAGACCAGCACCGCGTTCGCCAACCTGGAACAGCGCTTCGGCGAGAACTGGCTGCTGAAGATCAACACCGCCTACACCCAGGGCAACGTGCAGAACGTGCGCGTGTACGGCAGCGGCTACCCGGATCCGGCCACCGGTGCAGGCATCTTCCTGCGCACCGCCGCCGGCGATTCCGAAGACACCCGCCGCAACGTGGATGCCTACCTGAGCGGCACGTTCTCCCTGTTCGGCCGCGAGCACGACCTGACCGTAGGCGGGCAGTGGGCGGACCTGGAAGGCACCACCAACACCATCGCGCTGCGCTATCCCACCGACTGGGCACGTTGCGGGACCGAGCGCTGCTACTACATCCCGGATATCCGCGCCTGGGATGGCGACATCTCCGAAGTGACCTACGCACGTACCGGCGCACGCCGGGTCGCCAAGACCACGCAGAGCGGCGTCTACGTCGCTACCCGCCTGCGGCTGGCCGATCCACTGGCGCTGATCGCCGGTGCGCGCCTGAGCCGCTGGGAAACGCTGTCCCGCTCCTACAACGCAGCCGGTGCGTATACCGGTACGAGCGGCGCGTACAAAGTGACGGATGAAGTCACACCCTATGTGGGCCTGGTGTACGACATCACCCCACAGGTGGCGGCGTATGCCAGCTACACCGAAATCTTCAACCCGCAGAACTACAAGGACCGCAACGAGAACCTGCTGGCGCCGGTGGAAGGTTCCAACCTGGAAGCGGGCATCAAGTCGCAGTGGTTCGACGGCCGCCTGACCGCCAATGCCGCGGTGTTCGAGGCCAAGCAGGACAACTACGCGGTGCGCGACATGAGCCTGCCGGACGGATCGCTCAGCGACGGCAGCTCGGCCTATATCGGCATCAACGGCACCAAGGCGCGCGGCTGGGAAGTGGACGTCAACGGCGAGATCCTGCCGGGCTGGACCGTCAATGCCGGCTTCACCCACGTCAAGGTGACCCGCGCCGCCACCGATCTGCTGTACGCCAACCCGGCCGAAGATCTGCTGCAGCTCAACACCCAGGTGCGGCTGCGCGGCGCGCTGGAGCGTCTGAGCGTGGGTGCGGGCGTGCAGTGGCAGAGCAAGGTGCAGGGCTACAACATCCCCTATCCGCTCGGCGGCACGGTAACGGTGAACCAGCCGGCGTATGCGCTGGTGCAGTTCAACGCCAACTACCGCATCAGCGACAGCTGGACGGCGACCTTGAGCGTGCGCAACGCGCTGGACAAGACCTACTGGGCCAACCTGGACTACAACAACTACGGCGAGCCGCGTTTTGTTGCGTTGAGCCTGCGCTGGAAGTACTGAGGCCTGACGACATCGCGGTGTTGAACGAACGGGTCGCCTTCGGGCGGCCTGTTCTGTTTTGTGGCAACCCACCGTATACCGGTAGTGCCGGCCGCTGGCCGGCTCCTCGAGGACCCGGCATTGCGTGGAGCCGGCCAGCGGCCGGCACTACCTGGGCCGTGTCTCGCGCAGCGTCCACATCACCGGCAGCACCAGTATCGCGACCACCGCGATCATTGCCCCGGGGGCCGACGACCAGCCGGTATGCCGCACCAGCAGTTCGGCCAGCAACGGCGTAGCACCGCCAAAGAACGCCGTGGCCATGGTGACGCCCAGTGCCAGCCCGCTGAGCCGCCCTTCGCCGGGGAACTGCTCGGCCGTGGCCGGTGCCGCCACCGCACTCACGCCGCCCGCCAGGCAGGCCAGCACCACCGCCGCCAGGCCGATCGCCACGGTGCTGCCGCCGGCCATCACCGAGAACATCGTCAACGGCAGCAGCGCCGACAGCGCGGCCAGCGCGATCAACACCGGTCGACGCCCGACTCGGTCCGACAACGCGCCCGCCAGCGGCGTCACCACGATTACCGCCACCGCCGCGACCGTGGACAGCCACAACGCCTCCGATTCACTCACCTGCCCCACCGAACCGAGGAACGCGGGCACGTAGGTGATTCCAACGTAATAGGTGATCGAGCCCAGTGCAGAGATCGCAAACGTGCGCGCAATCGCGGGCTTGTGGTGCCGCCAGCTATCGCGGATCGGCGACGTCGGCACGGTGCCCTCGGCCTGTTGCCGTTCGAACTCCGGCGATTCGTGCATGGTCGAACGCGCCAGCAGGATCGCCCCCGCCAGCGCCGCACCGACGAAGAACGGAATCCGCCAGCCCCAGCCATCCAGCTGCGCCGTGCTCAGCAGCGCGACGGTCAGCGCCGACAACGCCACCGCCAGCAAGGCCCCCACTTCGCTCGCGGCCGACGCCAATGAGGTCACCAGCCCGCGCCTGCGCACGGGTGCGGTTTCCAGCAGATATGCGACCACGCCGGTGTACTCGCCGCCCACCGAGAACGCCATCAGGCAGCGCAGCAGCAACAGCAGCACACCGGCAGCGGCACCGATGCTCTCGAAGGTAGGCAGCAGCGCAGTGGCAAGCATCGCCACGGTCATCAGCAACATCGAGGCCAGCAGCATGTAGCGGCGACCGAAGCGGTCGCCGAGATGGCCGAAGACCAGCGCACCCAAGGGCCGCATCAGATACGACACCGCAAACCCGGCCAAGGTGGCCAGCAACGCATTCTCGCCGCCACCGAAAAACACGCGCGACAGCACGGTGGCCAGATACAGGTAAAGGGTGAAGTCGTACCACTCCACCACCGTGGAGAGGCCGGCGATGATCATCGAGCGCGTCTGCCGGCGCGCCGTGGGCGAGGTGGCGGCCGTACTCAAGCGTGCCTCCTGCAAACACGCAGGCCTTCGCGGGGCGGCAGTGGGCGAGATCGCATCGAGGGACTCCCGGCCGCCTGGGCCGCATCTGGACGGCGACAGCCTACGCCAGTCGATCTGCACGCCGCGTCACAGCAGAGTTCTCAGGCCACGGCCGCCGGCCGAACATCACCGCGCCGGTAACTCAGCAGACGGCCGTTGCCCGGCGCATTGCCTTCATCCTCGAACAATCCCAGCTCCTCGGTCACATCGAAGCCCTGCAGCGCCATGCCACGGGAGAACGAGCCCACGTTGCCGCGGCCGGGATCGGTGATCAGCAGCTCGGCATCCGGCTTGGCGTGCCGCAGCATCATCGCCGCGATCTGATGGGCATGCCCCCGTTCGTACAGGATGTCGCTGCCGATGATCAGGTCGAACCGCCCCAGCGAGCCATCGGGGACTTCCCAGGGCAGGTCGCGGTAAGTCACCGCGGGCAGGTCGTTGAGGCCGGCGTTGTAGGCGAGGAAGGATTCGGCCAGCGGATGGTGGTCGGTCGCCACGACATCCGCGCCGCGATGGGCCAGTACCAGGCTGGACAGCCCCAGCCCGCAGCCCAGCTCCAGGATCCGCTTACCGGTCACGTCGAAGTGGCTCATGGTATCGGCCAGCGCGCGGCCGGCCGGCCAGATCTGACCGAACAGGCTCCACAACGACGAGTGGATGCCGGCCCGCTGGGCGCGTCCGGTGGGATCGGAAAACTGCTGCAGATCGCTGAGCGCGCGGATACGGAAGTCGTGCCCGCCGACCGGGATGGTGAGAATGCGGGTGGTATAGCCCGGCATGTGCGCTCCGTGGGACACGGGAGCCTTCATTCCGCTGGCGGCATGAAAGACTCTGAGAAAGGAGCGAAGGCGATCAGGTGTCGATCGCGCAGGACGCGCGTAAGTGCGTGTTGTTCCCATCCTACGCCATGGACGAGGACCTGGCTGAACGCCTCGGGGCGGCCCTGCGTGCGTTCGGCGCGGCTTTGCGGCCGGCAGGCGCGGCGCCGTAGCGCACCTGGCACACCGGGCAGAAGAACGCCCGCCGCCGGGTAGTGCCCGGGTAGGTCTTGCTGATCGGCCCGCCGCAGTGGGGACAGGTGCGCTTGGTATGCACGAGCCAATGCTGGCGCAATACGAACTGCCGCTTCCAGTCCAGGAAATCGAAACTGTACTGCCGCGCCTGTTTGATGATCTCGCCCAGCTTGCGTGGCGGAAGCGCACCCACCGTGGATTCGGGATGCACACGCGTGCGGAACAGCACTTCGTTCTTGATGATATTGCCGACGCCGGCAAAGACCTCCTGGTCCAGCAGCGCGTCGCAGATCAACGTTTCCGGCTGCTGCTTGAGCTTCCTGCGCGCCAGCCTGGGATCCCAGGCCAGGTCCATCACATCCCCGCGCCAGTCGTAGGTGTCCTCCAGCGCGCCTTCGATGTACTTCACCGACGAGGCATAGATGTTGAGCTCGCCGTTATCGAACTGCAGCGACACCCGCGGTGGCGACGGCTTGCGCTCATCGATGCGGTAGCTGCCGAACATCAGCATGTGCACGCGCAGGCTGAAGCCGCGAAACTCGATCAGAAAGTGCTTGCCCCAGCTCCGCAGCGCGACCACGCGGCGGCCCTCCATCCGGGTGAGGTCGAGCGAGCTGTTGCCAATGGCCAGCCGCACGGTCTTGCCGCGGAACTTGGCAGCGGCCTCGCGCAGGATGACGATGGAGGGACCTTCAGGCATGCGTGGTGATCTCGGCCAAGCGCAGGGCATTGGCGATAGCAAAGCCATGGGCGGTGTTGTCGAAGATCACCCACGGTGCCTGCGCCTGCCCGGGCTGCTGCACGAGCTGTGTCGCCAGAGAGGCGAGTGCGGCATCGGGGTAGTTGCTGTAGTACATGCGCGGGGAACCGTGCCAGCGCCAGTAGTGCCAGCCCTGCGCGCCGCCCGGAAGCGCGGCGGCGGCAACGCGCGACGGATCCACTGCGGCCCGGGAAATTGCGTGGCGCTGCAGCAGCGCATCGGCCTGCGTGCTGAACCAACTGGCATGGCGGGGCTCGCAGACCACAGGCACCGGGGTGCGTCGACGCAGGACGCGGAAAAAGCTCCCGGCGCGGCGCGTATCCAGTGCCAGCGATGGCGGCAACTGCAGCAGCAGGGCGCCCAACGTACGCCCCAGTCCACCCACCTCGTCCAGGAAGCGGTCCAACAGTGGGCCCACGCCGACCAGTCCGGAATCGTGCGAGATGGTCCGCGGCAGCTTTACCGAGAAGCGGAAGTTGGCCGGTACGGTGGCCGCCCAGCGCGCGTAGGTCGCGCGTTGGTGCGGCCGGTAGAACGAGGAGTTGATCTCCACCACGTCAAAGCGCGTGGCATAGCGCGCCAGCAGGCTGTCGCCGGGCCCGAAGTGCATGGCGTAGCGGCTGGGGATCGACCAGCCGGCACACCCGATCTTCGGCATCTGCGACCCGGGCATGCGTACCTCCTTCAGCGCAGGATTTCGCCCTGGTCTTCCCCATCCCAGTAATGGATGCGCGCCGCAGCCACCTGGATCAGAACCAGCCCAGGGCTATCCACACCCTGCGCGAACCAGCGCTCCAGATCTTTCACCCAATGCTGCTGCATCACCGCCTTGTCGCGGATCAGGGTCGCCCTGCCCTGCACCGCCACGAACAGCGGCGGCTTGCCCAGCAGCGACTTGCTGCCGGTGAAGCTCAGCGCAACCTTCGGGTCGCGGGTGATCTCGCGGACCATGTCGGTGTCCTCGGTGGTGAAGAACCAGCTGTCGCCGTCGTAATCCACATCACCATTGTTGCTCATCGGCCGCGCCGCGATCTCGCCGCTGTCGGTATGGGTCTGCAGCATGGTGAAGTCGATGTTGGCCATCTTCTTGGCCAGTTCGGGCAGGGTCAGCGTGGTCATGGCGGATCCGGGTTGGGGACAGGCTGCCAGCGTCGGCCGATGACAGTGACCGTGCCGTGGAGGGCCGCTGTCCTGGCCTTCACGCCGAGCCGGGCCATCGTCTCGACCGCGCAGGCGGTTGACAGCCGCGCGCCAACGGAACACCATCAGTTAACAAATTAGTTAACTATTACCCATGGACCGCATCTTCGAAGCCCTCGCCTCCACCGCACGCCGGCAGATCCTGGCCTACCTCAATGGCGGCGAGTTGAGCGCGGGCGAGCTGGGCGAGCGCTTCGACTTCAGCAAGCCGGCGCTGTCCAGCCACCTGCGCATCCTGGAAGACGCCGGGCTCATCGAGCGCGAGAAACGCGGCCAGTTCGTGTACTTCCGGCAGGTGCCCGACACACTGGCCAATACCCTGTTCGCGTGGGCCGCCGAGGTCTGTCCGGTGGGCGGCACGCTGCAGCGTGAAAGCCGTGCCCGCGCCCGCCGCGAACCCACCTCGTGAGCTGAGCGACCCAACGACAAGGAGATCGGCATGCAGGACATCGCACACGTGAGTCGTTCGTTTCCCAGCATCAGCCTGCCCTCCTGCGGCGATGGCAGCCCGGTCGAGGTGGCGTTGATCGCCCAGCTCGGGATCGGTGCCGGCGATGCGCTGCTGCGCGACGCGGGCCTGCGCCAGGCGCAGCATCCGCACTTCGTTGATGCACTGGATGAACCCTCCGCGCGGCTGGGGGGCATGCACTTGGCGCACGGCGATGCGTCGTCGCTGTATTCGTTCTCGGTAGGCCGCACCGGGCATCCGTTCCATCGCCATGCCGGCCCGCGCATGTTCACCGCCATTACTGGCAGCGGCGGCGCACAGTTGCGGTTTTCCACCGTGTCCGACGCACAACTGCAGCAGGATCAGGCCGCCTTCGTGCGCGCCCTGCGCTGCATCGACGTGCCGCCGGACTGCCTGTTCACCGTTCGCTTCGGCAGCGGTACCTGGCACCAGTTCGTGTCGCGTCATCCCCGGCACGCGGCGCTGTTCGCGCTGTCCTGCCATCCCGATGAGCGCAGTGGCGCATTGAGCGATGCGCAACGTGCACGCATCGATGCAGGCACCGCCGACATCCCCTCATTGACCGAGACCCTGCCGCCGGCGTTGCAGCACCTGCTTGACCAGAGCGACCTGGACCAGTTTCCGCGGGTGACGCTGTCGCTGCGCGCGCCAGCCGCTTCGGTGCTGGCCCGCTGGTGCGCCGGCAGCCGCAACCTGGTCGGCCGGGTGCGCAGCGGCCTGACGCGGTTGCGCCCTGCCCATGGCTACATCGGGCAGCGCGCGGCATGCGGCACGCTGGGCACGCAACCCGCAGCGCCGGCCGATTCACTACTGCAGCAGGCGTTGCCGCAGGGCTTCGACCACCAGGATTACACCTATGTCACCCTGCCCGCCCACAGCATCGGCGGGCACTCGGCGCGTGCGCTGCTGGAAGCGGTGCTGGAGGGATTCGTCCGCAATCCACCGCCGGGCGTGGGCCGGCTGATGGCCCTGCGCAATGTACTGGTGACCCCCTTGCGGCTGCGCACCTCGTCGCTGGGCTGCCCGGTGTCCTCGCTGCTGTCTGACGGGCCCGGCGAGCGTTTCGCCGGTCGCTTCCCGGTGCATGCCCAGGCCACCGACGTCGCCGACCGCAGCGCCGAAGTTCTGCTCGGTGCCGACGACCGCCACCTGCAGTTCCGCTCATGCGTGCGCGTGCAGGTGCTGGACGATGGTGCGGCGGTGATTGCGCTGGGCACCCGGGTTCGCACACTCAACGCGTTCGGTCGCCTCTACATGGCGGCGATCAACCGGGTGCACCGCCGCCACGTCAGCCCGGCGATGCTGCGCATGGCCGTGGCACACGCGCTGGCACCGGAACTGGCCACGGCAATATCGCTGCGGGACACGGCCCTGGCCTGATCGGGTGGGCTCAGCGCTGGTGATCCGCGAGCCGTGCGACCCGCGTCGCCGGGTCGCACGCTGCGCACTGGCTGAAGTGGGCGTCAAACAACGGCACGGTGCGCACGGTCTGCATGCTCAGCCCCCGTTGTACGGTCCGGTGCCCGGGTAAACCTGCAGCAGCGCGCGGGTGAGCGTGCTGGGGTACACGGTGAGGTGGTCTTCGGCCGGGACCACCCGGTTCTCCACCTGTAGGCCCTGGTAGCCGCGCTGACGCAGTCGATCGGCGAAGTCCTGCGTATCGCGCACCATGTCGTTGCGTGGGCCGTCTACCGCATCGGGCGTCGGCGTCTCTTCACTGCCGATCGCCAGTAATACCCGGGCCGGCAGCGCGCGGTGCTGCTGCGCGTAGTCCTGTTCAAGGCGGTCGATATAGTGCCCGTCGAACCAAAGCGAGGGGCTGGACAGGATGTAGGTCTGGAACATCTGCGGGCGTGTGAGCAGCACATAGGTGCCGAACAGCCCCCCGTAGGAATGCCCGGCGAAACTGCGCCGCGCCGGATCGGTACGGTAGCGCGCGTCCACCGCAGTCAACACGTGCGTGGCCAGGAAATCGCGGTAGTGCGCGGCACCGCCGTAGACCACGTCGTCGCTGTAGTCATCGTCGGCACTGCGTTGCGGCTGGGTGGGCGTGTAGTCGCGCGAGCGGCTCTGCTTGGAGGTCAGCCCCTGCTGCGGCGGCAGCCCGACCAGGATGAAATCTTCGAGGTTGGCGCCGCCCTGCCCCACCAGGTTGCGCACGCTGCGCACCAGCGGAAAGCTGTACAGCGCGTCGGTGACGAACAGCACCGGGTAGCGCCGCTTCGAGTGCTCCGCGTAGCTGGCCGGCAGCGCCACCCAGATCGGATAGTCGCGCCCGGCCGGATCATGCACGCTCCAGCTCTCGGTATCGGGCAGGACCACGCCTGCCGCAGGCACTGCCGCCGCAGGCGTGCTTCGCAGCGCATCGCCGTGCAGCGCACAGCCACCGGTGGTGGCCAGCACCATCATCGTTCCCAGCACGTTGCGCATCGCTTTCATCCGCATTCTTCCGTCCTATCAGCGCGCAAGCGTTGCAATTCCCTGCGGGCTTGCCAAGCCGGGGCGTTCAGCTGCGGTGCGGCTGGCCGCGCTCTGGCGAAGCGTAATCAGCGTGATCTCCGACGGCACGCCGATACGTGCTGCGAAGCCCGGCCACAGCCCGGCACCGTTGCTGACATACAAGGTCATGCCATTCACCTCATAGCGGCCGGAGACAAAGCCGCCATTGGCGCGCTTGACCAGCTGGTCCATGCCGACGATGTGGCCGCCGTGGGTGTGGCCGGAGAGCTGCAGCGCCACGCCCTTGGCGGCATTCGCGCGTGCCTCCACCGGGCGATGGTCGAGCAGGATCACCGGCGCCTGCGGGTCCGCCCCGGCCAGTGCGGCCGTCAGGTCCGGCATGGGAAGGCCGTAGCGCGCAGCCACCGGATCGGTGACACCGGCGATGGTCAACGTCGCACCGTCACGCTGGACCTGCGTGTGGGTATTCTCCAGCACCTGCATGCTCTGCCCCCGGAACGCCTGCATCCAGTCGGCGTACTGCGCGTAGTACTCATGGTTGCCGGTGATCGCGATGACGCCATCGGGCGCGCGCAGCCTGGCCAGCGGCGCGAAATCGTCGGCGCGGGCGCTGACGCTGCCGTCGATAAGATCCCCGGTGATCACCACCAGGTCCGGATGCAGGGCGTTGCTCTCGGTGACCACCTTCTCCACCCAGGCACCGGTGAGCAGGCGGCTGGCGTGGATGTCGGTGAGCTGCAGCACCCGGTAGCCGTCAAACGCGGCCGGCAGCCCGTCGATGGCCACCTCGATCTGGCGTGGCTTGGGGACCGCCATGCCCTGCCAGATGCCGTAGGCGGAGAGCAGCAACGCCAATGTGCCCGCTGCAGGGCGCAGCCACGGCGCACGCAGCATCGGCAGCACGCGCCGCGCCCGGACCAGTCGCGCGATCAGCAGCAGCGCATCCAGCACAAGTACGAACACCGCACTGATCAGCAGCGTGGTGAACCCGGTCGCAAGCACCGCGATCACCGCTTTGGGAATCTCGGGCGAGGCCATGGTCCCGGCGAACTGCGCCACGATCCGGTGGTGCAGCGCCAGTGCGACCACCAGCAGGCCCAGTACGATCCGCACCGGACGCGACAACCGCAGCGGCCAGATCACGCGCCACACCAGATACAACGCAAGCAAACAGCCGATCACACTCAGCACAGGCACATCCTGGAAACGTGGGGGGACAAACCCTGCCATCGTTCCTGATTCAGGCCGCGCATTCCAGTGCAGGCGTTCGGGATGATTCAGGCAGCGCCAGGCAGGCGGGTGCAGTGTCGGCCGCGCCGGTGGGTGTGGGAAACTGTCGTCCGTCGTACCCGCGTCGATACGCTGCACCTGCACGCTGTCCGATCCTGCGGGTGCACGCCGGCACTCCCAGGACAAGGACTACAAGGATGGCGTCACTGCGCGGCCCGTTGTTGGGCATTCTCTTCTTCAACGGTGCGTCCGCTGCCGCTGCCCCGCCTGCCGAAGCGGTCTATTTCATCAGCCAACAGGTCAGCGCGGCCCCCGCGCTGCGCAAACGCATGTTGACCGGTGTGACCCTGGCGCCCGGTCACCGTCTTCGCACGCGCCTGCTGTGGTCCGCGCCGACCGGCAGCGGCGTCGGCCGCAGCACGCTGGCGTTGGATCCGGGTACGCCCGATGCGCAGGCGCTGCTCGAGGCCATGGCCGCCGGCATCGACATGCATCTGGACGACCAGGGCCGTGTCACCGAGGTGCGTTCACTGGCGCCACAGGCATGGCAGGCACTCACTGCCCGTCAGCCCTACCTGGCGCAGGTGCTCACCTCGTCGGAGCAGGCGCTCGGCCTGCGCCCCCGGCGTCTGCCCGCGTCGCTTACGGTGGGCCAGCACCTCGTGCAGCACGATGCCACGCAGGGTCTGGGCGCGATCGTGTGGCGCATGCAGGTCCGTGCGGTGACCGCCGATGCCGTGGTGCTGGACACCACCGTGGAGGGCGACACCTTGCGCGGCACCGGCCGCCAGGCATTGCGCCGTGCCGACGGCATGCCGTTGGAAGCGCGCTTCGAATTCCACGTGGCCGCCGGCAAGAACGGCACGCCGGCCACCACGCACCGTATGCACCTGGCGAACCTTGCCGAGATCGCCACGCCGGACGTGCTCTCGGATGAGGACGGCGCGTCGGCGCATGACGCCACCGATGAGGCGCTGCGGCGCCCTCCCTTCTCTGCTCCATCGCGCGATCCGGCAGATTACGTCGTCGATTTGCAGGAAGATGGCACGCTGGAGCCCTGGATGCTCGATGCGGCCGCGCTGCCTCGCATCGAGAAGAGCCTGCTGTTCGGTCTCAGGCCTGACGCCCGCACATCGCGCCCTCTGCTCCGCCTGGGAGGTGAGATGCGCGCCGCGCGTGACATCTCCGGCAACACCCCCACCGCACCACCCCTGGTGGTATCCGCGCGGATGCGCGAGGTTGAACTGCTCGACCATGCCGGTCGTGCGCTTCCCCACTTGCGGGCGGTCCCGGTGCCACACCTTTGGATGCTGATGGAGAGCTACCAGATCGGCGAAAGCGACCTGGCGTTTCCACTGCGGCTGCCGCTCGATACGCGCGCGGCGCAACTGGAGGCACTCGACAGCCTCCGTGCGACGGTCGATGTGGAGACCTACCAGTGGGACGGCAGTGAGGCACTTGCCCAAGGGCAATCGTCACAGCGCAATCCCCAGGCGCGGATCGTCTGGACCTCGCCCCAACGCGTCACCGTGTTGCAGGACCTCCCGCCGCCCGCACAGACCCGCGGTGTCTGGACGACAGCCGTACCGGTGGACGCGGCCGGCCGCCCGATGGCTGCCGCAACGCAGATGGCCGGACGCACCGCCGGCACTGGCACGTGGGAAGGCCGCGAGCGACCGCTGAGCTGGGAGCAGGATCGCCTGCCGCTACGGCTTGAGATCGCTACGGCGCAGCCGATCGCCGCGCTGAAGCTGCGGCATTACCGTTGGGAGACCATGTCACGCCAGTGGGTGTTCCAGAACGCGAGCACGTTGACGGTCGCCGCTCCGCACTGACATTCCACGTTTGTCGCCTGCTGAAGCGCAGGCCTTTTCCGCATCCTGGCCAGGGAGGACCCGTCAGGCCTCGCATTCCTCTGCGCGGCCGTCAGAGGACGGATGACCGCAATCAATGCAATGTTATATTATTTCTTTTTTGCCGCACGCCCGGAAAGGCACGACCCGATGAGAACCAAGGCAATGGTGTCCGCCGTATTGGCGACCCTGTGCGCAGGCGAAGCACGCGCACAATCCGGCGATGCTGCGATCACCCTGGGCAGCGTGCAGGTGCGCGAAGGCTCACACCGCCCCTTGGCCGCCAGCCGTGTGCTGACCTCGGTGGATGTGCTGGGCGGCGACCAGGTGCATGAGAAGAATGTGTCCAACAGCTGGGAGCTGCTCGGCCAGATGCCGGGCATGCAGCTGACCGAAACCCGCCAGGGCGCGGAATCCGGCAAGGCCACCTTCCGCGCGTTCAATGGCGAGGGCTACCTCAACGGCATCAAGATCCTGATCGACGGCATCCCCAGCAACGTCAACAGCGGCAACCAGCGCTTCATCGACATGGTGTTCCCGCTGGACATCGACTACATCGAGGTCGTGCGCGGGACCAACGATCCCCGCTACGGACTGCACAACATCGGCGGCAACATCAATCTCGGCACCCGCCAGGGTGGCAACTACACCGATGCGCGGCTCACCTACGGCAGCTACAACACCCGCGAAGCGCAGGTCGCGATCGGTCGCGAAGCGAACGGTGTCGCCCAGAACTACTTCCTGGCGTCACAGGCCTCCGATGGCTACCGCGATCATGACCGCTCGAAGAAGTACTCGCTCGGCGGCAAGTGGTTCTACAGCGGTGACGAGGACCTGTTCACCATCGGCCTGATCGCACGCGTGTACCACCACGAGGCGGACGAGCCCGGCTTCATGACGGCTGAAGAGTTGGCCACCGACCGCCGCGGATCCGCGCTCAAGAATGCCAACGATCTCGACGACCGCGACATGCGCCATCTCAGTACCCATCTGGACCTGCAGCTGAGTGACACCGTGCATGTCAGCAACAAGCTGTACTACAACCGCTACGAGGACGATCGGCAGGTGACCTTCACCCGTTACGTGCCCGGCAACGCGCCGCGCCAGCGCCGCCAGTGGGACGAGAAACAGACCGGCCTGCTCAGCACGCTGACCTGGGCGGCCACGCCTGCGCTGACGGTCGAAGGCGGTCTCAACGCCGAGCATCAGGACAACACGTACCGCCGCCTGCGCTACAACCACGCCATCCCGACCGACTTCTCGACCCCGGCGCGGATCCAGAACGATGACCGTTACACCTTGGACAACCTCGGTGCTTACGTGCAGGCCGTGTATCAGCCCACCTCCGCGTTGAAGATCGTGCCGGCCTACCGCGTGGATCGCTTCTCCGGCAGCACCCGCCTGCCCGGTGGCATCACCGCCCCGCTGCAGCACTACGGCACGATCGAGCAGCCCAAGCTGAGCGTGGTCTATGCGATCACCCCGGCCCTCAATGTGTATGCCAACTGGGGCAGGACGTTCCAGGTACTGACCGGTTCCACCGCACCGGCCTACCTCACCGCCGGCCAGGCGACCTTCCGGCCCTCGATCAATACCGGCAAGGAGGTGGGCATCAAGTTCACCCCGGCCGTCGGCACCGACGCGCGCATCGCGGTGTGGCGCCAGGATGCAACCGACGAGGTCGCCAACATGCCGGCCACCGGCACCTCGGTCGGCCTGGGCCAGACCCGTCGCGAAGGTGTCGATCTGCAGGTCACCGCACGCCTGGGCGACCACTGGACGCTGTGGGGCTCGCACGCCATCCAACAGGCCAAGGTGGTCAGCGCCTTCACTACCGACGGTACCGCCCTGGCCGGTAACGAAGTCATCGCCACACCGCGCTACATCAGCAACATCGGCGTGGACTACCGTACCAACGAGCGCTGGACCTTCGGCCTGCAGGGCCGGATGCAGGGTGACTACTACATTGAAGAGCGCAACACGCAGGGCACGTTCGGCGCCTTCGCGGTGCTTGATGCCAGTGCGTCGTATCAGCTGTCCGAGCGGCTGAGCGTGGATGTACAGGTGAAGAACCTGACCGGCCGCGACTACGCGTATGCGTGGTACGACAACTTCTTCTGGGGCGGCGATGACCAGCCGATGTTCTCACCGGCACCGGGGCGCTCGGCGTATGTGTCGTTGAACCTGAAGCTCTAGCGCGGCTTGGCCCTCAGATCCAGCGCTGGTCCAGCAGTTCGCGCTTGATGTAGGCATAGAACACCGGGGCCGCGACCAGTCCCGGCAGCCCGAACGCAGCTTCCATCACCAGCATCGCCAGCAGCAGTTCCCACGCACGTGCCTGGATCTCACCACCCACGATGCGCGCGTTGAGGAAGTACTCCAGCTTGTGGATCACCACCAGATACAGCAGCGCCACCACCGCCACGTAGAACGACACCGACAGCGCGACGATGGTGATGACAGTATTGGAAATGATGTTGCCCACCACCGGCAGCAGGCCGGCGAGGAAAGTGATCAGCACGAGGGTTTTCGCCAGCGGCAGATGTACCCCGAACAGCGGCAGCACGCCCAGCAGGAAGATGGCGGTGAACAGCGTATTGAGCAGCGAGATCTTCACTTGTGCAAACACGACCTGCCGGAAGGCCGTGGCCATGCGGCTGGTGCGGCCGATCAGCTCCTGCGCCAGCGGCCCCATCTTGGGCAAGGGCAACTCGTCGTAGAGCGCGATCATCGCCCCCAGCACCATGCCGATCAGGATCCGCACGCTGATCTGCACGGCCGAGGTGCCGGCGATGCCGAGCTGCTGGCGGTGCGTCGCCGCCCAGTCGTTCATCGCCGTGCGCAGCGCCTGCAGGTCTTCCGGGATATAGGGCTGCAGCAGGTCCGGCACCTGGTGGCGGGAGGTGTTGAGGATGTCCATCAGGCGCATCAACAGCGCATCCGGGCCACCGGTCTCGTTGCGGAAGAACGAGGCGATGCCGATCGCCGCCAGGGTCAGCGCGCCGATGATCAACGCCGATAGCACGATCACTGAATAGGCCCGTGCGCGTCCCGGCGGCAGCTTGCCTTCGACGGTGGAGGCCAGCAGGTGGGTCAGGTGGAACACCAGCAGGCCCGACAGCAGGGTCACCACCAGGCCCAGCTTCAGGGTCAGCCACATGCCCAGCAGCATCAGCAACCATGCCGCGATGCGGGCGGTGGGCGGCTTGGGCAACGCGGGGATCACTATGGACATGCGGGCGCATCCTGACGGGTGGCCCATGGTAGTGGATGCGGTGTGGGCGCTGCAGGTGACCTTGGGGAACCGTTCAAAAATGCATGCCGTGGACTACAAAAAAGCCCTCGCTGTGCGAGGGCTTTTCTTGATCAGATCAGATCAGAACCCTTGTGAGAACTTTCAGATGGAAATACGGCATCAAACCCTTATTGCGCGTAGGACCTTACGTCGCCGCGCAAAGTCAATTTGTCACTAACCTGTGAACTACAAAGGATGTTAGTTACATTCTGAACATGAACGACACCCAACTCCCTCCGACGTTTGATAAAGCCACCCCGCGAGATCGCGGCGCCTAGGTCCTATAACGTCAAGCTGCCATGTGGTGATTCGTCGTCAAAAAAACACTGTGCAAGTTGCTGACCGATGTGTGCTGCTCAGCATAGTTGGTGGGAGACCGGTCACCATACATGGTGGCCGGTCTTTACCTAGGACCAACTCGAAAGGCCTCGAAGGCGCCGGGCGCATAAGTCAAAGCACCTGTGAGCATCCCAACCCAATCGATTAAACCGGATCGTGGATTAGAACCAACCACCCGCAATCCTTGCAATTTACCAAGACATTTGATTCTTTTTTTCTTTAATATCCGCCGTTTGCGAACAAAAAGCGCGCGCCTTACTGTAGGCCTACCTGCCCCAAGCCCTACACCTCCCATGGCCGCTATTTCGGCGCTACGACAAGACCTTCTCACACGCTACGGCGCTCTTCCGGCCATTCGCCCGGCGCGAAGCCGTCGGGCAGAAATGCAAAGGGCGGCGGGTCCGGCCTAAGACTCCGCGAGAGCCGCGACCGGCGTCAGAGCCCCGCTGAGGATGATCGGATCAGCAGCTATTCGAAACTCTGCTCGCCTTCCCGATCGCGCTTGCTCTCATGTTCGATCCAGCGTTCCAGTTCGGGCAGCATGTCGGTGACACATTGCCGAACCTCGCCTCCGACATTGTCACCCAGCGTTGTGATAGCTGCGCGACGCCGAACCAGGATATCGGCGAGCGAGCCACTCCAGCTGCGCGGATGCAGCCGCGACCAGATATCACCGAGAAACGCCCGCTTGTCTCGCGCGTGGCCCAATATTTCCAGGAAAAGCGTGGAGACACCATTCTCCTTTTCGCCCTGCCGCCGCTTGAACATGGAGATGCTTTTGCCAAGCAGCGGATAGCGCCTATCCGGATCGATGTTCGCCCACTGAACAAGGGTCTCGGCGCCGACATCTTCCACCGGTGTGCCAGACCCGAAGTCCTCCTCAAACAGTCCCCGATTCCTCGGCCGGATCTCAGGAAGCAGGAATGCGTCGAGCGCGATGAGGGGATGCGTTTCGAAGAGCGCCTTCAAGACATAACCAAGATCGTAGGACGAGAGATAGCCGGTCTCCAGCCCGACCCGGACCCGCGCGCAGATCTCGCGCAGCGTCGCCGCACCATCAGGTCCGGCGCAGCAGACCCGAATGACGGTATGCAGCCCGAAATCGCGAAGCGACTGCTTCTTCCCAAAGTCGGCGCGCAGCAGCAGCTCACGGCCGACGGCAATCAAGGATGGAGCGCGTGGTCGGCCCTCCTCCCCATCGCGGTAGAAGTGCATGTAAAGGATATCGAGCGCGATCTCCACGCCGTCGGCGAGACTGGCGATGTCGGTGAGCAGCGGGCCAAGCGCGTCGGGTGGATACTCGCCGACGCTGCCATTGGCGATGCTGTGAAAAGTCCGCGCCGACAGGACGCCACGTTCAATCGCACGCCGAAGCCGCGTAATGCCTTGGGTATCGATAGCAACACGCGCCTGAAGATAGGGCAAGCTCGCGGCGAGATCGGGATTCTCGATCACATCCTCCAGCGCGGCGTCGGCGAAGGCCGAATCCCTGGCGTGTGCGCCATGGATGAACCCGCCCAGCACCGTCGCATTCCGGCTGTCCACATCGGCGGCAGAAAAGAGGCCCAGCAGTTCCCGCCACATTGCATCAAGATCGGCGGCGCCATCCGACAGGCCGATGCCGCACTCGTAGGCGCGCTGCGGATGCTGCTCGACGAGCAGTTCGGCGATGAAGGCAGCGCGCGTCTCCGGGTCGTGCGCGAGCGCGGTTCCGATCTCCTTCGCGAGCTGGGAGGCGCGCTCATACGGCTTCATGACATCGCCGTCGTCGAAATCACCGTCAGCGACATCCCAACCGAAACTGCTGCGCCCCAGTACCACCGCACGGGCCTGATGGAGAAGATCAGTGGGTTTCAGGCGGTCGATGAGCGCGGTGAGGCGCGCGCGCACCTCATCAGGCATAGCGTCGCCCTCGAAACGCAGCGCTGTGCGGAAGCCGATCCACCCCTCGATCCAGGGCCGCTCGGAAGAGAAGTGGGTCGCTGCCCGTTCGAGCGCATCGTGACAGGCGCCGAAATGCCACAGCTCCCTTACGCTATGGGCAAGGTAGTCCCGGGCGTTTTCGATGATTGGCGAAAGCTCGACCGCCAAGTCGACCGCTCCGTTGTACCAGGCCCAGATGTCGCCATAGGTCGGCGGGTGCCAGCCATAGTCGCGTGACCGGGCGCCGAAGTCGAAGTCGCTGGATGAACTGAAATGGTGCGCCTTCAGCAGCGCATCGAGAGCGACGCCGGCGCTGCGCATCAAAGCGGGATCACCAGATTGCGCGAACCGGCGCACAAGCGATCGCCGCTGGTCCGGCAAAGCCTTGGTGCCGGACAGGTGCAGGTGAAACAGTTCGGCGAACATGTCCGATGCCGAGTTGTTGTTGTAATTGGGCGGTTCGGCGGAAAGGAACCGGGCAAGCAATGTCGCCGCGCGGTCGAATAGCGGTGGATCGTAAGCGAGGAGCTTGATCAACCGTATCCACTGCCATCGGTCGCTCGACTGCGGATCGAGTATCTCGGCGCCGCGCGGCCCGGCCACGTCTCGCTCGATCCTTGCGAGCACGGCATCGGGCGCGACCGGAGCGATATTCGTGATGATCTGGAGGCCGTCTTCGCCCAACGCCGTGAGATCGCCAAGAAGACCGTCGGCACCGAGCCAGCGCTCGACCGCGGCCCCTGCCTCGGCGCTGTCGTGCAGATAGCCGAGGCGGCGCGAAAGGGACTTCTGCATCCGCGCCGTGAGCGACGCGCAGAAGCGATCAAAATCGGCCGGGGGCATGCGTTCGAGGGCGAACCCGGCGAGCGGGTTGGCGATCGCGTGCGGCAGGATCGCGCGCCACCGTCCGCGCAGCTGCGCGATCCCGCGCTGACGAAGCGTGTTCAGCGCCGCATATATCGTCGCCACGGAAGCGCCGCGAATAGCAGCAATCCGCGCAAGTTCGCCGCTTTCCGACGTGTCTTCGCCATCGATCGAAAAGAGCAGCGCAAGGTCTTCGGCGGCGGAAAGGAGATCCCGGTCGGGCTCGTTGCGCTGGTGAAAAATCCGCTCGAAGAGGTCACGGCTCTTGAGCTTTCCGAGGGTCTCGCCTTTGCCGAGGGTTTCGGCGAGGGCGCGCGCCACGCGGAAATTGCCGTCGCTGAACTCCGATATCGTGCGCCGGTCCACCTGGGTCACATTGGGGAAGGTCTTTTCCAGCCACAGTTCCACCATTTCGGGCGATGCTGATTGCAGGCGAAAGACCTCGGTACGCTCGGGCTCATCGTCGCGAACATCATATTCGACCGTGAGGAGGCTGACCTGGCTCCCCGCTTCCGAACAGATGCGGGCAAGTTCGCTGTGCGTCGCCGGATTGCAGTTATCGACGATCAGGATCGCACGTTGCCGTGCGATAACTAGCTGGCGCGCCATGTCCCGGGCGGTCGGGTCAGTCTCGACCGAATAGTCGGTATAAACGGCAAGCCCAGGGTCCAGCGGCGCCAAGCCGACACCATCCTCGAACAGTGCCTGCACGAGACGAGTCTTTCCGAGACCGGACAAGCCGATCAACCGGATACATTGGCGAGCTTGGGTCAGAGAGACGCGAAGCCGGGCGAGACCCTCGCCGATGGTGAGTTGCTCGCGGTCGCTCGTTCGCTCATCAGTTAGGCAAGCCTTGTCATTGAAGAGATAGGGCATCTCCTCGCTCACGCCGACGCCGCACCAATCGCCGATGCTGCTCCAGCCCGACATACCGATGCCGAGCCGCATGCGGACCCAGGCGGCAATCCCGGGATAGTGATTGACCCATGTAGCCAGCCGGTCGCGATCGTAGAAGTCGCTATGCAACTGCCCGGCCTCAGGCAGATCATCGAGCTGCGCCCGGATTGCATCGCGACGATCGCTCAGCGGCTTGTCTGCGACCGACCCTTGCGCGCTGACGATGATGTAGGCGCCCGAGCGAGCGGCCAGTTCGGCGATGACCGGCCGTAGTACGCCGCAAGGACGCATCTCATTGCGGATTGCGCTCGCCGGCATGTCGGGCTTCTTTACCTGAAACCCTGTGTGCTGGCTCGGCACGAAATCCGGCATCAGCAGTGCGGACGGGCACTCGACCCGGACATCAAGCCCGCCATCGGCCGCATCCTGATTGCCGCCAGCGGTAACCGACGAACTGGGGCAACCCTGCGCCCGCAATTCTGCCAAAGCGAGACGTGCGACGAGTGTCCGCAGATCGGCGTCATTGAGGTCGGCGACTTGTGCGCCAGTAATTTCGAACATCGTTCTTCCCCCCTTTCATCAAGTATAGGAGAGCATGCGGGAGAATAAAGAGCGGTCAAGCGATAGTTGGTCCGCCACGGCCGTGACGAACTGCCAGTTATTCCATCGGCACGCATGATGCCTGCGACTGGCTTGCTGACCTGGCACTCCAGCGCCGGTGGCCACGGCACGAGCGCGAACTCGCGCGATCCGGCGGAGAGGCTGTTGGGTCGCCATCTGCGCGATTTCTTCTAGGTGCGGAGCACCTGAATCGTCTCGATATGCTTTAGCGCCGCGTTATCCAGTCCGTTCGTGAACAAAAAGCGTTTGCCTTTCACGTCGCCGAAGAACTTCTTGAACCGATTGACGGTGACGTCGGCATCGGCGCCGCCGGTGGTGCTGCCTATGCCATTTCCTCGAGAATGATCGGCGGCCTCGAAAGCGCCAGCCTGAACGAATGTCCATTCAGTACGATTTGCGGCTCAGAAGCAGCCAGTGTGGTTCCAGCCCAGTTTTTGCCTTTTCCCGTAGATCGCCTTGGTGATAGCCGAATGTCAGCTATTGGCCGAAAGCGGACACGGGCGGGCTAGGGATTAGGAAGTATGATCATGGGGGGGGCGAAAGGGAGCTTTGGACCCGCAACTGCCTGCCACCACAGGTAATTTTCGAGGCGCTAAATATTTCAACTACGTACGCGCAGTCTCGGCATCCATCACAGGGCGAAGCTGCGACTTCAGCATAATGTTCGACTGCAGTTTAATCTTTTGCAGCCTCGACCAAGGATGAAGAGTAATTAACCTCCTCCACAAGATGGAGTTCAACACCAACGCACTCAGCAGCCAAAGTGTCGAACAGCGCCAAGTTTTCTCCATTACGATTTAATACGCTACCATACTCAATTCCATCCACCCCTTCAGATTTGAACAGCTCCGCTAGATACTGGCTGGGCAAATATGCCAACCTGTCCGCACTGTGGGCGGGCGTTGCAAAATAGTATTTACTTAGTGGCACGGAATTTAATACATCCCTAAATACATCCCCCATCTCGTAGTCTTTCAGATTGGAGATCTTTCTGGGATTTAGAGAAACAATTTCAACGTTTCTCTTCAGTGCAAATTTTGCCACTGAAATTTTCGCCCCAACCCAAGGCCTAACCTCTGCAATTGCAGTCTCAATAGATTTTGCCAAGTACAGGTATGATATGCCGTCGGGATTTATTCTACCTGAAGCAGCCAGCCCTCTGGGCGGCGCACCCATCTCCTTGTCCCCATACGGATCGCCTTTATCAATTGCATTGATTCTGGCTCGATAAAATACGCCCCCAGATTCCAAGGCGAACACTTTTCTCTTTAAGTGGTATTGAATGTATTTTTCTATCACACCCTTCAGGTCTTTAGAGATATTGAATCGATTCGAATATTTCAGCTCTTCGCCAAGCCTCTTGTAGAGGCCCCAAAACTCCCTGGGGATCTTAATGTCGTCTAGCTTGGTGAATTTCTTCTGCATAAGCACCGGTCTCTTTAAGGATTCTCTAAAGGATATCAGGTTTGTAGATTACCTCATCTGGCCCCGAAAATACCCCACCAGCGCCCCCTTCGGGGTTGCCGAGAACAAGGCATTTGTATCTGATGCGGCGGCGCGTGAATGCGTCTCTGCTTACAGTAAGAACGAATAGCTGCCTACGCTGATGCGTTCATTCGTTTATGGCCGACCGCAAGCGCAGGGCTTATCGGCTGTTTTTTGCCGCGAGCAGACTGTCCCGCACATCCGCATCCAGCAACGGTCTCCTTCTGTCGCGCCAGCCAAGAGCGCTTGGCACAATTCAAGCACTAGAAGCAGCCAACCCGCCCCAGTGATGTCGTGAATGTAGCAGCGGACATCCCGCTCGAACCAGCGCCTCAGGGCGCCGCTCAACGCGGCATCCCAAGGCAACAAGCTACCGGGTTATGACGCCCAACCGCAAATTCGATGCGCCGCAAGCAGTTCGCACCACCACCGCCTTCTGGACACCACGCTGAATCGATCCATTCCGATGGACGCCCATTGCCCAATGCGCCCACCTCGCATGGCAGGCCTTGATGCGGAGACCCCGGTGCCCTCACAATCGGCTCTATGCCTGCACTCAAAAATCAGCATTTCGTCCCGCGTTGCCACTTACGGCCATTCACACTGGACGGCGAGAACTTAGCGATAAATCTCTTCAATTTCGCGCGCCGGCGCGCCGTCCTCAACGCGCCGGTAAAGAACCAGTGCTCGGCGGACTACTTTTATGGGAAGGATCTTCACTACGAAAAGAAGATGCAGGTTATCGAAGGACTGTATGGCGCTGCTATCACTCGCATCTGCGGGTCAGGCTACGCTTTGACCGGCGACGATCTTGAGCTCTTTAGAGCCTTTTGGGTACTGCAGCACTTAAGGACCGAGGCAGCTTCACGCGCCTTCGCGGCGCTGTCAGCTGAAGTCGTCGACACCACAGGAGCGCCTGAGGAGTTCCGAACCTCTATCGCACAGACCGTGCAAGTGGTGATGTCGGCAGTTCCTGAGATGGTTTCTGTCGTGGAAGACCTCAAAGTGTGTCTTCTACGGAATCGAACAGCGGTTGATTTCATCACGAGCGACGATCCGGCCATCCATACGAATCGATGGTACCTGCGACCCGGAAATGAACGACTCGGAGCACCAGGGCTGGCAAAATCAGGGGCGCTCTGCTTGATTCCCCTCACCCCCCGTCACTTCTTTATCGCATACGACGGAGACGTCTACTCGTTACCGGTGAGCAATCACTGGGTCGACGTCAGAAAGGAGAGCGACGTGAACATGCTCAATCAACAGCAACTGCTCAACGCAGTGGCCAACGTCTACTTCCGAGAAACAAGCGATGTCACCTCCATCGGCCGTCAGTTTGACGCAACTGCGGATCGGCGCATTCCCTGCAGGCACCGACTTAACCACGCGATCCTGGATTGGGAAGATGGGGTGACGAAGCGATATCGTGTTTGCACGGCTGAGGAAGCCCGCAACCACCAAGACGCAATATTCCACTCGGAAACGTTGTACCCGCGACCAAGCGGCTGGCCCGATTTCATTCACTGGCGTGCAAGTGCCGCAACGTACTCGAATGGAACAGGCATCGGATTCGTGCGTCGCGCTCACGCGGAGACCCGCACGACATCTTCGCAGCCTTTCAAGAAGATCCGACTAGATAGAATCAATTTCTGAATTCGCGCTTGATGTAACCAAGTTGCTTGGCTCAACACCATCTCACAGCCCAGTCTCCGACTCACTGCCATACATCGGCGAAAGTACTTCTTAGTTCGAGCGAACTCGCGCGGAGTGCCTGCTCAATGCTAGCGCTTGATCTGTTTCGAGCTCGGACTTGGGAAAAAATGAAAACTGTCGGATCGAAGAGCGGCAGTCCAGTGCGCAGTTCAACCAGGAGCGGCAATCTCTCTCCGGACTCGCAAACAACAACTCGTATGCAAAAGAGCGCGGCCATCTATTGACAGTCCCACAAGTGCTCGGCATGGAACAAAACTACCAGCGGCCTAGGAGGCTGTAAATAGCAAAAAGGCCTGCAGCGCGTACGCTGCAAGCCTCTCTATTTACATCTACGAAAAGTTCTCTCTAGAACGGAATGTCGTCATCGGCGAAGTCATCCATCGGCGGCGCGGACTGCTGCGGCGCCTGCTGCTGCGGACGCTGCTGACCGTAGCCACCACCACCGCCGCCGCCGCGCTGACCACCACCGCCACCACCACCGCCGTACTCCTGGCGCGGGGCCTGCTGGCGCTGCGGACGTTCGCCACCGCCACCGCCACCGCCGCCTTCACGGCCGCCGAGCATCTGCATCTCATCGGCGATGATGTCGGTGGAGTACTTCTCCACGCCATCCTGACCGGTGTACTTGTCGTAACGCAGGCTGCCTTCGACGTAGACCGAGCTGCCCTTGCGCAGGTATTCACCGGCGATCTCGCCGAGCTTGCCGAAGAACACCACGCGGTGCCATTCGGTACGCTCCTGCTGGTTGCCATCCTTGTCCTTGCGGACGCTGGTGGTGGCCAGGCTGATGCGGGTGATCGCCATACCGCCCTGGGTGTATTTCACGTCCGGGTCGTTGCCGAGGTTGCCGACCAGGATGACTTTATTGATGCCGCGCGCCATAGGGTTGCTCTTCCGTTGTCCGAGGGCAGGCCGCAGTCATATCACAGCCCCGGGCGGGGTGCAGATCTGCCGGGCCACCCTCGGGAGAATTGGGGGGGATCCAGATTGCACCATCTTATCATCGCCGCCGTCCCCGACCCTGTCGGAATTCCGCCCGGCAACGACCGGAAACCTGCTCGAGCCATATGCCGCAACGGTGACGGCGGTTCCGTCCACGGGCTGCAGGCCACTGGCCGCCCGCCCAGCGCCCTACCCGGCCCCACCCAGGCGGCACATGGCATGATGTCCCTTCACTGCCTCACCCCCTGCTGAAATGACCATCCGCGGCAAAGCCACCTCCCTCGATATCGCCCACCTGGCCGGCGTCTCCCAGCCCACGGTGTCGCGGGCGCTGCGCGGCAGCCCGATGGTCAACGCCGAGACCCGGCAGCGGATCCTGGCCATTGCCCGGGAGCTGAACTACAAGGTCGACAAGAACGCCTCCAGCCTGCGCCTGCGCAATGCCGGCACGCTGGCCCTGCTGTTCTTCGAAGACCCGACCAACGATGACTCGCTGATCAACCCGTTCTTCCACGCCATGCTCGGCTCGATCACCCGAGCCTGCGCGCTGCGCGGTTACGACCTGCTGGTCTCCTTCCAGCAGCTGTCCACCGACTGGCAGGCCGATTACGAGGACAGCAACAAGGCCGACGGCATCATCCTGCTGGGCTATGGCGACTACCACGAGTCGCGCGAGCGGTTGCAGCGGCTGGTCGAGCAAGGCACCCACTTCGTGCGCTGGGGCGCTTCCCTGCCCGACCAGCCCGGTGTCTCGATCGGCAGCGACAATTTCCAGGGCGGGTTCGACATCACCGCGCACCTGCTCGACCAGGGCTGCCGCCGGATCGCCTTCGTCGGCCATGCCTCCAGCCACTATCCCGAGTTCGAGCAGCGCTATCGCGGCCACGTGGAGGCGATGCACGCGCGCGGCCTCAGCGCCGAGCCCTCGCTGCAGCACGATGCGATCACCACCGAGCAGTCCGGCTTCGATGCCTGCCAGGCACTGTTGGCGCGCGGCGAGCGTATCGACGGGCTGTGCGCGGCCAGCGACCTGATCGCGATCGGTGCGATGCGCGCCCTGCGCGAACATGGCCTGCGCGTGCCCGAGGACGTGGCGGTCACCGGCTTCGATGACATCCCGCTGGCCGCCTCGGTCTCCCCGCCGCTGTCCACCGTGCAGCAGGACACCAAGCAGGCCGGTCACCTGCTGGTGGAAAAGCTGCTGGCGCTGATCGAAGGCCAGCCGGTGGAAGGTCAGAGCATCGCGGTGAAGCAGGTGCTGCGGGACTCCTCGCTGCGCGGCTGAGCGACGCGCACACGGGCATTACTTCAGGCGACGATCCAGCACGAAGTACACCACGTTGCCCAGCCCGGTCGCACCGAGCAGCAGCGCAATGGCGCCAGGCGTGACCCGGTCGATACCGAGCAGATCGACCAGACCGAATGCCAGCGCCAGGGTCAGCAACACGCAGCCCCAATGCAGCGAGGCCAGTCGCCGCTTGGTGGTGTCGCCGGCCAGTAGCGAGCGCACCAGCTCTTCCGAGCCGCGGGCTTCAACGATCCGACGGCGCGTGTGGCCATCGACCACGCTCTTGATGGCATACACGATGCCGAGAATCAGGACGACAGGCAGAATCAGGTTGTAATCCATGGTGCGTTCGTTCCGTTGAGGGGCTTGTCCACTGAGATACGGCCAAGGCGGGATCGGTTGCACGGCGTCTGGTTGCAACCGAGGGCGCACTCGACGTATCCCTATGGTGATGCATACGCCGCCCTCCCCTGCCGACTGTCTCGACGCCGACCGTGCATTGGTCGCTGCCATTCTGTCGCGGCAGCCCGGCGCGTTCGAGCAGCTGGTGCGCGAGTATCAAGGGCTGTGCTGGCGTGTGGTCGACCGCATGGTCCGCCACCCCGACGACACCCGCGAGCTGTGCCAGGAAGCCTTCCTGCGCATCCATCAGACGCTGCATCAGTACCGCGGCCAAAGCGCGTTGAAATCCTGGGTGGCGCAGGTCGCCTATTCGATCGCCAAGCGCCACCTGGAGCGGCGCCGCATTCCGCTGGTGGAGAACACCATGAGCGAGGACGGCACCGCATTGATCGAACAGATCGGCGATGGCATCGATCTGGAGGCACGTACCAGCGATCAGGACATCAACGCGCACCTGCATGCGGCGATCGATGCCCTGCCGCCGCTGCAGCGCACCCTGCTCACGCTCTATCATCTGGAAGAGATCTCCATCGCCGAGATCGCCACCCTGACCGACCTGGCCGAAGGCACCATCAAGAGCCACCTGTTCCGCAGCCGCAAGCGGTTGCGCGAACTGCTTGAATCCCGCATTGGAGTGCCCGCATGAGCAGCGCAGACGATCCCCGCATCGATCCGGAGGAATGGCAGGCCCAGGAGGCTGCGCTACGCGCCGCTCTCAGCGGCCAGCGCGCTGCGCCGGACGCCGCCGACTACCTGCGCATCGCCCAGGCGATCGCTTCCGCCCCGCAGAGTGGGCCGCCGATGCGCTTCGCCCGTGAGGTCACGCTGCGCATTGCCCGGCATGACGCCGGTATCGAGCGTTGGGTGTCGCGCGTCCTGCTTGCCTTGTTGGCACTCGCCGTACTGGTCATCGGGGCGATGTTCGGCCCGGCGTGGTGGGGCGCGATCAAGCAGAGCGCGGGGCCAACAGCATCCGGCTGGCTGCTGGTGGTCGCAGGCTGCGTGGGCGTGTCATGGCTGGCCGGTCGCTGGCGCACACGTGTCCAGAAGCACCCAAGGGCTTCCAGCAACCGCCCTACACCACCTCCACCGAACTGCTCGCCTACATCCGCGCCGAAACGCCGGCCGACCGCCAGCGGCTGGTGACGGAGCTGTTCGAGAAAATCAGCTTCTACGACAACCGCGTCCTGACCGCGAGCGCGCAGAAGCGTACCGATGGAACGTACGACGTCACTTTAACGCAGCGTCAGCGCGGGCCGTCGGCGAAGTCCTTGAGAATTTCGCCGACGCCGGACGGCGAGATCTCAAAGCCCAGCGAGGTGCCCGGATTGATCACCACGCCGTAACCGCCAGGGACGCGCTTGAGTACGTCCAGCATGAGCATGCGGATCGTGTGCGGGGCCTGCTGGCTGTGGAAACCGACGCGGCTCATATCGGTGAACACGGACACGTGCAACACGCCCTGCTTGTCGAACAGCAGCGGATCGAAACCGCTGCCATCCGGCGTCACCAGGCTGCCGGTGAGCAGCACCACCTCGGACGCGACGAAGGCTTTCATGAACAGGCCGATCGGCAACTGACCGTCCATCGCCGTCTTGAGCAGCGTTTCGATCGGGGTCTGGGGGGCAGCGTCGTTCATGGAATGCGGGGGTATGGGTGGGGGCCGATAGTGTACCGCCGGGGCTGTGGGAAGCCGGCCAGCGGCCGGCACTACACGCGCGGTGGACCGCCGATCAGGTAGAGGTGGAAACGCGGGTCATCGTCGGCCAGCGCGACATGCGGCAGACCAAGACGCGGCAGGGTCCGCAGCCAGTGGGCATGCGCAGCCACGTCGCCGCGGAACACTGCGAGCAGCCATTGCCCCTCGCCGGGGCGCACCAGTGCGTTGACCACGTAGGCCGCCAGGCCTTGCCGCCGGTACTTGGGAAGCACGAAGAGATCGGCCAGTTCAGGATAGTGGTGGCCGTCCCGTTCCACCCGGTCCACCAGCACGAAGCCGGCGAGTGCCTCGTCGACGAACAACAACCGCGCCCACTGCGGGGCGTTGTGCAGGGAGGCCTCGACATCGCTCCGATCACAGTCGAACAGGCCGTCGGAGCGTACTTCTTCTCCGCTCCAGACCGACGCCTCGAAGTAGTAGAACTGCATCAGATGGAACAGGCGCTCGGCGTCGTCGGGCGTTGCGGGGCGCAGGGACAGGCGTGACATGGAGAGCGTGCTCAAGAGGACCGCAGTGCGCGATCGCGAGCCCGATTGTAGTGCCCGGCCCACCGCGAACGGCAGACCGGGCATCACCCGGCTACTTTGCCAGGCGCTTGGTGCGTGCCTGCTGATCGTCGACCGCCGCCTTCAACCGGGCCTGCAGCGCGGCCTGGTCGACCTGGGCATCCAGCACGAATACGCGCACGCCATGCGCAGGCACCTCGGCCTTCAGTGATCCGTTGACCGTCTGGTTGGCACCGCCCAGCGCGTCGCGCCAGATCCCGGCCTGCAGATAGCGGCGCACCTCAAGGGTGCGGGCGGTGTCGCCCTTGTTGAGCAGCACCAGCGCGGTCTGGGCGGTATCGCCGTGCTGCAGCACGCGGAAGAACACCGCTTCATCGCCCTGCAGTCGCTCGTTGACCTGCAGCCCGCGCTGCAGGGCGGGTGTGGCCTCACGCAGTTTGGCGATGCGCTGCAGCGGCGCGTAGATCGGGCTGTTCGGCGCGTCGTTGACGCGCGCCTGGCCGAAGTAGGCGCGGTTGCCGGCATGCTCGGCGCGGCTGCGCATGAAGCCGGTTTCCGAGCCGTAATAGATCACCGGAATGCCGCGTGCGGTGAACAGCCAGTTGTGGGCGTCGATGAACCCTGCATCGTTCGCGTCCAGCCGGGCCATGTCGTGGTTGTCGTAGAAGCTCATCAGCTCGTACGGATTCGCATACGGCCCGTCGAGCAGGTGCAGCGGCTCGGCCAGCGTTTCAAAGCCTTTCTGCTCCTTGCCGAACACGGACGACAATGCACCGCGCAGCGGGAAGTCCAGCACGCTGACGTTCGCGTTGGCCGGCCAGGTGTGCTCGGCGATCTTGCTGGCGTCGTAGTCGAACGCTTCGCCGAACATGAACATGCCGGGATGCTCGGCACGGATGCGGTTGACGAAGGCATGCCACCACGGGTGCGGCAGCCAGCCGATGGTGTCGATGCGCAGCGCATCCACGCCCTGCGCCGTCCACTGCAGGTAGGCGCCCACCAGGTAGTCCATCACCGCCGGGTTGTGCTCGTTGAAGTCGGACAGCTCGGCCAGGTTGCCGTCGAAGATCGAGCCGTGCTTGCCGTCGACGGGGCCGATGTTGTTGTAGAACGCATGCAGCGGGTTATGGACCGGATCCAGCTGCTGCGGGGGCAGGTTCTGGTGATCGGCGATCAACCGGCCGTCCTTGTCGAATATCTGGCCGAACTGCGGCTGCGCCACCGGCATCGTCCACGCGGGCGAGCCATGGTTGCCGACGATATCCAGCACCACCTTCAGATCGGCGGCATGCAGGCCGCGGGTGAACGCTGCGAAGTCCAGGTCCCTGCTCGGCAGATGCTCGTCGAGCGTATAGAAGTTGACGCCCCAGTAGCCGTGGTAGCCGGTCTTGCCGCGGTCGGTCAGCGTGCTGGTACAGCTGATCGGCTTGCTGCCGGTGAAGGCCTGGTCCGGGTTGTCGATGATCGGGGTGATCCACACCGCGCCGAAGCCGAGGTTGCGGATGTACGCGGCATTGTCGAGCACGCCCTTGAAGTCACCGCCGAGGTAGCCGATGTTGCCATCCACCTTGTCCGGGCAGGGCACCGGGATGTCGAAGGTGGGATGCGCGCCGCCCTGGTCGCGGTGATCGTTGGACGGATCGCCGTTGACGAAGCGGTCGGTGACCACGAAGTAGACCGCCTGGCTGGCGAACGGCTCACGCGTGCCGACATAGTCCGGGCGTTCGATGGCCAGGGCGGGACTGGCGGACAGCGCGAATGACAGGGCCAGCGACAACGACGAATACCGGGACATCAGACAACCTCCTGTTGAGATGGCACATACAGCACGCATAGACCGGCCAGCAGCAGGCTGCCGCCCCCGAGGGCGAGCACATGCATCGGATCGCCGCCCAGCCAGGTGCGCAGCAGGAACCCGAGCGCACTGGCCGCGACCAGTTGCGGAATCACGATGAAGAAATTGAACAGGCCCATGTAGATGCCCATCTTGGCCGCCGGCACGCTGTCGGACAGCAGCGCATACGGCAGCGACAGGATCGAGGCCCAGGCGAAGCCGACGCCGACCATGGACAGCAGCAGCCAGTGCGGATCACGGATGAACAGCATCGAGATCAGCCCCAGACCGCCCAGCCACAGGTTGACCAGGTGGCTCCAGCGCAGGCCCAGTGCGCGCACCATCACCGGGATCACCAGCGCGGCCAGTGCCGCGAAGCCGTTGTAGGCACCGAACAGCACGCCGACCCAGTTGGCACCCTCGTTGTAGGCGGCCGACGCAGTATCGGTGGAGCCGAAGTGGGTCCCCGCGACCGCGGCGGTGGTGTAGATCCACATCGCGAACAGCGCGAACCACGAGAAGAACTGCACCCAGGCCAGACGACGCATGGTGCGCGGCATCGCACGCAGGTCGTCGACGATGGTGGCCAGCATGTTCGCCCCCGGTACACAGCGCGCTACACCCAGCAGCACGCCATAAGCGATGCACAGGCCAGCCAGCACGTACAGCATGCGGTCACCCTGCCGCGCCGCGATGGCGGCGGCCAACACGATGCCCACCGCCACCCAACCGCCGATCTGCGCCCACGGGGGCGGTCCGGCCACGCGCGCACTCTGGTGCACTGCGGACGGCTCGGCATCATCGAAGCTGGCCAGCTCAGCCGGCGAGTATTCCCGGGTGCTGACCACGGTCCAGGTGATCGCCGCGAGCAGCACCGCGGCCCCGAAGTAGAACGCGTAGCGCACGGTATCGGGCACCTGCCCCGCGGCCGCCGTGTTGGCCACGCCGAAGTGGGCCAGGATGAAAGGCAGGAAGCTGGCGACGATCGCACCGATGCCGATGAAGAAGCTCTGCATCGCAAAGCCGGTCGGCCGTTGCCGTGGAGCCAGCTGATCGCCGACGAACGCGCGGAACGGCTCCATCGACACGTTGATCGAGGCATCCAGTACCCACAGCGTGCCAGCGGCGATCCACAGCGTCGGCGAATTCGGCATCACCAGCAGAGCCAACGTGGTCAGTACCGCACCGATCATGAAGAACGGGCGGCGGCGGCCCCAGCGCGTCCAGGTGCGGTCGGACAGGTAGCCGATCACCGGCTGCACCAGCAGACCGGTCAATGGCGCGGCGATCCACAGCCCAGGCACCGCGTCCATCGGCGCGCCGAGCGTCTCGAAGATGCGGCTGGCATTGGCGTTCTGCAGCGCAAAGCCGAACTGGATGCCGAGGAAGCCGAAGCACATGTTCCAGATCTGCCAGAACGACAGCGTTGGTTTGGGCGAACGGCTCATCGGCGCGGCTCCGTCGAGGCCGCGACCGGCATCAGGGTCAGCGCGGACACGCGGGCCTGATTGAGCATGCCCTCACTGCCTCCCTTGCCGCCGTTGTACTGCGCGAAGTGGGTCAACGCGCTCATGTTGAAGCCCTCATCCAGCGCGATGCGGCAAGCGCGTGCCGGCAGCTCGAATTCAACCGCCGTGGAGTCCTGTTCGCCCACGCTGTGCGGCATCACGATGGGACGGCGCTGCTCCGGTTGGCCCTCGCACTGCAGCACCAGCGTCTTCACCGCTGCAGTCACGCCGGTGTTGATCGGGCCGTTCGGGTTGTCGTAGCGCAGGCGTGCACGCCAGCGGCCGGCGGTCGGTGCGGTCCACTGCCAGTGCGTGTCGCCGGCCAGCACCTGCTGCGGGCCGATGCAGGTCATCGGGCTGTGCAGCGATTCCAGCGCGCCCTCCCGGCGGGTCAGGCTCAGGCAGTGACTGGCACCGTCCCTGGCAATCGTGGCGACACCCCGTGTGGGCGTCAGCGTCTGGCCGTCGCGCCACAGCACGTGCCCGGCGGGCACCGTGATCTGCCAGCCTGCCGTCGTTTCACGCGGCACCGGGGCAGCGGGGGTGGCCGGGGCGAACACCGCCGAGGGACGCAGGATGGCCGGTGATGGCGTCGCGCCCGTGGCATGCAACGGCACCAGCTGCACCGTGGTGGTGCTGCCATCGCGCTGGATGTCACCCGCCACCAGCAGCTCGCCGGCAAGCCGCTTCGGTCGCACCAGCACGTAACGCTGCTCGCCATCGTCCAGCCGGATGCGGTCATGCGCACCGAACAGTGTCGGCACCAGCGATACCGGCAGCTTCGGCGCGATGCGTCCGTCGTCTTCCACGCCGAACACCCCATCCAGCACCATCGAGAGGTAACCGGCCACCGACCACAGCTGCCGCGGCGAATTGACCACCGGGCCGCTGAGGGCGCCTTCATCGACATGCACGGCCAGCGTGCGCATCTCGTAGTTTTCCATGTTGGAGCCGGCCAGCGCGGTGCCGCGCATCAGCGATTCGATCTCCATGGCAATGCGCGGGGCATCATCCAACCGGCGGGCTGCCCGCAGCGAGTACGCGCTGACGAAGGGCCAGATGCCGCGGTTGTGGTAGATCGGCTGCTGCGCTTCCTGCGGCCAGACGACCGGGCTGCCACCGGCCACGGCCGGGTAGTTCGCCAGCGCGCGGCGTGCGCGATCGGCCGGGAACACATCGGCCAGCACGCCCAGCGAGAGCGCGAGCAGGTCGTACTTGGCGTACGGCACCGGGTGGGCCGCCTCGCCGATGTAGCTCATGTACTGACCAGCCTCCTCGCGCCAGAAGCGTGCGTCGATCTGGCGGGCCAGCGCTTCGGCCCATTGGCCGTACGTGGTGGCGCGCGCATCGCCGCGCTGGCCAGCCAGTTGCTCGGCCAGTCGCAGCGCTTCGTAATGCAGCACGTTGGTGGACAGCGCGAAGGACTCGCCGATGAAGCGCACATCCTCGCGGGTCCAGTCCGGGTAGGTCTGCTCACGCCAATCCAGGAACGAGGTCTCGCCGCGATACAGGCCGATCCGCGCATCGAACACCGCCTCGCGATCCTGCGCCAGGGTGGCCTGCAGTGCCTGCCAGACCTGGTCGGCAAAGGCCGCGTCATCCAGCAGCGCACGTGCGGCCAGGAACCACACCACGCGGTCGCTGCTGATCGGCCAGCTGCCGCCGGAGCCGGTGTCTTGGGCGACGAACAGGCCCGGCGTATGCCCATCGCGCGCGGTGGACAGCTTGAACTGCAGCGACTGGCGCGTGCGTACCGGATCCAGACGCGACAGCGCCAGATCGGCGGCGAAGCTCACATCGCGGGTCCACACGTAAGGCCAGCGTTCGCCCGTCTGGAAGCACGCACAGGGAACCGGCTTGCCGTGATTGAAGGCCGGGTCGCGAATCGCCTCCACGCGGTCGGCATCCATTTCCTGCTGGGCCAGCCCGAACAGCGCATCGAACAGCACACTGCCAGTCTCGCTGCGCATCGGCTGCGCGCTGACACGCACCTCGCCCTGCGGCGCATGCAGACGGTAGCCACCTTCAGCGGCGGTCTCGGCGCGCGCATGGCGGCCGTCGAAGTCCAGGTCGGCCGCACGTGCGGTGGACCCCATCGCCGCCCCAAGGGCAACGGTCAGGCAGATCATCTTCAGCATCGAAGTGGCGAACCGGCTCGCGCCTGTTGCCTCCCTCCCCTTTGCTCGCGTTGTAGGTCCGCACCGCCTCGCGGCAATGCGCTCGCGGCCCCCTCCCAGGGTGCCTTGGGCCCATGGTAGACGGCACGCCGCAGCCTGCATCGAGCTGCATACGTATTCATGGCCAGGGCGGTCGGCAATCGTGACGCCGTCGCTATAGTCCGGGGGTGTTTTCGGCCGCTTTGGGAGGGGAAATGCCGTCACCGTCGCATCCAACAGATGGGCCTTTCGCACGTCGTGGCCTGCCCCTGCTGGGCTGGATCCTCTGCGCATTCAGCGCCACTGCCATCGCCGATCCCGTCACCGTGGCCGACGTCGAGTCGCCCGGCAAGGTACTGCGCGTGTCGCTGCAACTGGACGGCGGCAACCCCAGCTATCGGGTGGAACGTTTCGGCGAGGCCGTGGTGGACAGCTCCAAGCTCGGCTTCCAGCTGCGCGATGGCCGCCTGGACCGGGATCTCGCCGTGGTGGGCCAGCGGTCGCGCAGCGTCGATGAAACCTGGGAACAGCCTTGGGGCGAGCGCCGGCTGACCCGCAATCACTTCAACGAAGTGGTCGTGCAGCTGGCCGAACGCGGTGGCGCCAAGCGTCGCATCGATGTGGTGTTCCGGGTCTATGACGACGGCCTGGGCTTCCGGTACCACTTCCCTGAGCAGCCGGGCATGCGCGAGGCGATCATCGACGATGAGCTGACCGAGTTCGCGATCGCACCGACCTCCACCGCCTGGTGGATTCCGGCCGGTGAGCCGATTCACTACGAGTATCTCTACCAGCGCACACCGCTGGATCAGGTGCCACTGGCACATACACCGATGACGCTGCGCAGCCGCGATGGCCTGCATGTCGCCATCCACGAAGCCGCGCTGGTGGACTACGCCGGCATGTGGCTGCGCCGCACCGACGGCCAACGCCTGCGCGCGCAGCTGTCGCCCTCGGCCGAGGGCTGGAAAGTGCGGCGGAACCTGCCCTTCGACACCCCGTGGCGCACGCTGCAGATCAGCGATACCGCCGGCGGGCTGGTCGAATCCAGCCTGATCCTCAACCTCAACGAGCCCAACGTGCTGGGCGACGTCAGCTGGGTGAAGCCTTCCAAGTACCTGGGCGTGTGGTGGTCGATGCATCTGGATGAGGAGAGCTGGGCGACCGGCCCACGGCATGCTGCGACCACGGCCAAGACCAAGCGCGTGATCGACTTCGCCGCCCGGCATGGTTTCCGCGGCGTGCTGGTGGAAGGCTGGAATCCGGGCTGGAACGGTGACTGGGTCGGCAATGGCTACGCCTTCGATTTCACCCGGCCCACCGCAGACTTCGATATCGAGGCACTGTCGGCTTACGGCGCGAGGAAGGGTGTACACCTGATCGGCCACCATGAAACCGGCTGCGCGATCGAACACTACGAAGATCAGCTCGGCGCGGCGCTGGATCTGTATGCGCGGCTGGGCGTGGATTCGTTCAAGAGCGGCTACGTCTGCGATGACGGCCAGGTCGACCGCCGCAACCCGGTCGGTGGGCCGCTGTGGCGCGAGTGGCACGACGGCCAGTTCATGGCCCGCCATCACCTCAAGGTGGTGCAGGAAGCAGCCAAGCGGCATATCGCGGTGAATCCGCACGAGCCGATCAAGGACACCGGCCTGCGCCGCACCTACCCGAACTGGATCACCCGCGAAGGCGCGCGCGGCATGGAGTACAACGCCTGGGGCCAACCGCCGAACCCGCCCGAGCACGAGGTCAACCTGGTGTTCACCCGGATGCTCTCCGGGCCGATGGATTACACCCCGGGCATCCTGAGTCTGAAGGGCCGCGGCGGTCAGGCCATCCCCAGCACGCTGGCCCGCCAGCTCGCGCTGTACGTGACGCTCTACAGCCCGATCCAGATGGCGGCCGACCTGCCCGAGCACTACGAGCAGCACCGCGAAGCCTTCCGCTTCATCGAAGACGTCGCGGTGGACTGGGACGATACCCGCGTGCTCAACGGCGAGGTGGGCGACTACGTGACCATCGTGCGCAAAGACCGCCACAGCCGCGACTGGTTCCTGGGCAGCATCACCGACGAACACGGCCGCGTGTTGCCGGTCTCGCTGGGCTTCCTTGAGCCGGGTCTGCGTTACCGCGCTGAGATTTACCGCGATGGCGACGGCGCCGATTTCCGCAGCAATCCCTTCGCCTTCGTGCGCGAAACGCGCGAGCTCACCAGCGCCGACGCGCTGACGCTGGTGCTTGCGCCCGGTGGCGGCCAGGCGATCCGTTTCACGCCGCTGTAGACCTGATCAGAGGTGGTCTCGACGTCGCCCCATGACGTGTAGTGCCGGCCGCTGGCCGGCTCCTGCATCTGCATGGCATCCCGAGGATGCCGGCCAGCGGCCGGCACTACCATCCACGGTTGCATGGCAGACCGTGGCGCGGCGGCGCGACTGCGATAACGCACCTGTAATCGCTTCCAATGCTGCAAACGTCATTGAATACGTATGCAGGGTGATTCCCGCAGCCGATGCGCTGCCTACCATAGCCACGCAGTCAACGGCCACCGCGCCATGACGCTCCCGGGTCCTCCGGGCAACCAAAAAATCGATTGGCAACATTGCCTGGGAGGGGAAAATGTTGAACCGCAAGCGCAGCGCGCTGAGTCTCGCGCTGGCCGTCGCCCTGACGCCGTTGATGGCGTCGGCGCAGACCGCCGAACCCAGTACCACCACCGCACCGACCGGCACCGCGGCGACCAATCTGGACACCGTCCAGGTCACCGGCATCCGCCGCGGCATCGAGAACGCGATCGCGATCAAGCAGGACGCCACGTCGGTGGTCGAAGCGATCTCGGCCGAGGACATCGGCAAGCTGCCGGACGTGAGCATCGCCGAATCGCTGGGCCGCCTGCCCGGTCTGGCCGCCCAGCGCGTGGCCGGGCGTGCCCAGGTGATCAGCGTCCGCGGTCTGTCGCCGGACTTCGCCACCACCCTGCTCAACGGGCGCGAAGTGGTCAGCACCGGTGACAACCGCAGCGTCGAGTTCGATCAGTACCCCTCGGAACTGGTCAACGGCGTGACCGTCTACAAGACGCCGGATGCGGCGCTGGTCGGCCAGGGCCTGTCGGGCACCATCGACATGCAGACGGTGCGCCCGCTGAGCTTCGCCGAGCGCGTGATCGCCATCAGCGGCCGCTACCAGAAGAGCTCGCTGGGCAAGGCCGCCAACGTCGACCCGTACGGCAACCGCTTCAGCGCCAGCTACATCGACCAGTTCCTCGACAACACCTTGGGCATCTCGATCGGCTACGCGCACAGCGACATGCCCATCCAGGAAAACCAGGTGGGTCTGTACGAACCGTGGACCACCGAGCAGACCGACCAGGGCAATCGCCCCGGTCTGGCCCCGGGCACCGTGTTTTCCGACGGCATCAAGGCGCTGCGCCGCACCGGCAACAACGAGCGTGACGGCGTGATGGCCACCGTGCAGTTCCGCCCGTCGAACGTGTGGACAAGCACCCTGGATGCGTTCCACACCGAAGCCGAGCAGATCGACACCGCCAACCAGTTCGAGGTCAACCTCAGCAACTACAATGGCGGCTATACCCCGGGCCTGCTGATCACCAACCCGCAGATCAACGCCGATGGCACGTTCGCCGGCGGCGTAGCGACCGGCGTTTACCCGCTGGTGCGCGGCATGTACAACAAGCGCAAGGACAAGATCGACGCGTTCGGCTGGAACAACGAGTTCAACTTCGAGCGGGTCAAGGTTGTCGCCGATGTGAACTACTCCAAGGCAACGCGCAACGAACTGAATCTGGAAAACAACCTGCAGCTCACCCCGATGCCGCAGCTGGATTCGGTCGGTGTGGTGGTCAAGCCGGACGGGTTCTCGCAGATCAGCCCGGGGCTGGACTATTCCAACCCGGACGCACTGTTCCTGACCAACACCATCTACGGCTCCGGCTACGGCAAGGTGCCGATGGTCGAAGACCGCCTGAAGGGTGCCCGCCTGCAGGCCACCTTCGCGATGCCCGATTCGCTGCCGTGGTTCTCCGATGTGGACGTGGGCGTGAACTACGCCGACCGCCGCAAGGACAAGACCCAGGCCGAAGGCAACATCCTGCTCGGCGACCAGGGCGATGCCAACATCGCCGGTGACCTGCAGTACGCACCGGTCAATCTGGGCTTCGCCGGTATCGGCTACATCCCGGCCTGGAACGTCCCGGCCGCCGTGGACCGCTACATGGTCTTCAACCCGGTCACCAACCTGGACTACCTGATTCCCAAGGCCTGGACGGTGCAGGAGAAGACCAGCACCGCCTGGATCCGCGCCAACATCAACACCGACCTGGGCGAGGTGGGCCTGCGCGGCAACATCGGCGTGCAGATGGTGCGCACCGACCAGAGCTCGCAGTCCAACTACTTCGACCGCTCGCGTCCGGACGGACAGAACATCCTGCCGATCGATGACGGCAAGACCTACACCGATTGGCTGCCGAGCTTGAACCTGGCCTTCATGTTCCCGCACCAGCAGACGCTGCGTTTCGCCGTGGCCAAGCAGGTGGCACGCCCGCGCGTGGACCAGATGCGCGCCGGCCTGGAGTTCGGCGTGGACACCGCCACCGGCAAGCCCGGCGGCAGCGGCGGCAACCCGCTGCTCGATCCGTGGCGCGCGAACGCGATCGATCTGTCCTACGAGAAGTACTTCGGCGAAAAGGCCTACGTGGCCGCTGCGGTGTTCTTCAAGGATCTGAAGTCCTACGTCTACACGCAGTCGCGCGATGACTACGACTTCAGCGACCTGCTGGCCAGCTACGTACCGCCGCCGGGCATGATCGTCCCGGTCCTGCCGACCGGTACCTTCTCGGCCCCGCAGAACGGCCAGGGTGGCAAGCTCAAGGGCCTGGAGCTGACCGCCTCGTTCCCGCTGGAGATGTTGACGGAGAGCCTGCGTGGCTTCGGCGTGCAGGCCAGTGCGACGTTCAATGACAGTGACATCAAGATCCTGGATCCGGAAAGCGCGTCCAGCGTGGGCAGCGATCCGATCAGCCTGCCGGGCCTGTCCGAGCGCGTGTACAACTTCACGGCGTACTACGAGCGCAGTGGGTTCGAGGCCCGCGTGAGCCAGCGCCGTCGTTCGGATTTCATCGGTGAGATCGGCAATTTCAACGGCAACCGGACGCTGCGTTATGTGGTCGGTGAGAACGTGACGGATGCGCAGGTCAGTTATACGTTCGCCGACAGCAGCAGTCTGCATGGGCTGACGCTGTTGCTGCAGGGAAGCAATCTGACCAACGAGCCGTATCGCACCTACGCTGGCACGACGGATCGTCCGCTGGAGTACGTGGAGTGGGGCCGGACCTATATGCTGGGTGTGAACTACAAGTTCTGATGTTGCTCTTGTCAGCGACGTAGTGGCGACATCGAAGATCCGAAGAACCCGCTGCTATTTGCAGCGGGTTTTTTGTTGGTTTACCCCGCCCTCTCAAAAGCGTCAGTGCCGGCTGTCCGTGGCCTGGTCGGGGGGGTGTGGGTTCGCGGGACGCGCCGTAAACCCATCCATGGGGCTCGTGAGCCGCATCCATGCGGCACAACGGTCCCGCCAACCCACACACCCCCGCCCTTCGACAGTTGGTTGGTGGCCATGGCAGTGCAGTGCAGTGCAGTGCAGTGCAGTGCAGTGCAAAGCCTGATCGAGCGAGATATCTGCGGCTCGGACCAGCTCGAGCAGTTCGCCCGCCTCAACACTTTTGACCGTGCCGACTACGTCGAACGCCACGATAGGCATGACCCTCCGGACCGCACCGATTGCACCGATTGCACCGAGCATCTCGACCGCGCCACCCGCTACGACCATTACGCAGGCTTCAAATGCTTCAAATGCTTTAAGTGCTTTAAGTGCTTTAAGTGCTTCAAGTGCTTCAACTGCTTCCACGCCTGAGACCAGCGCGACAGCTCAAGCCTTTCGGATTCAGGTCAACATCAGCCTCGCGGGTGCCATGACGTGCCTGCCCGTCATCGCTTTTCCCTTGCGCACCGGCACATTGTCAAAGGGTGGGCAGGGGTGGGTTGGCGGGACCGTATGCCGCCATGGATGGCGGCATACGAGCTTACATGGACGTACTTGCAGCGGGTCCCGCTGACCCACCCCTGCCCGCCCAAACCAGCACGATCGCAGCCCTGAGCGCTGTGGCTGTGGCTGTGGCTGTGGCTGTGGCTGTGGCTGTGGCTGTACCCCAACACACGAACGCAAGACAAAAAAAGGGCGAGGCACCCGGCCCCGCCCTCTCAATACCACCGGAAAATCCGATCAGCCGCGTCGCGCGCAATACATTGACTGCGCCGGCAACACCAGCTCACCACCGACCACCTCGCCCGTATCCGGACCAGGCACCTTCACCGCCTGCCACTGCCCCACCGGCAGCGCAACACGGACACTCTCAGCCGAAAGATTGAACGCCAACAGCAACGTCTCCTCCCCGTGCACACGCTCGAACATCAACACCGGCTCGGCGCACGCAAGAAAACGGATGTCGCCCACCAACAGCGTCGGCATCGTCCGCCGCCACGCCAGGAACTGACGGAACGCGTTCAACACCGAGTGCGGATCATGTTCCTGCGTCGCCACCGACGCGGCCTGATGCTCCGCTGGAATCGGCAACCACGGCTCACCCGTCGTGAAGCCCGCCTTGGGTGCATCCAGCCACGGCATCGGCGTACGGCACCCGTCGCGGCCCTTGAAGTTCGGCCAGAACGTAATGCCGTACGGGTCCTGCAGCGCCTCGAACGGCACGTCCGCCTCGCCCAGCCCCAGCTCCTCGCCCTGGTACAGGCAGATCGAACCGCGCAGCGAGCACAGCATCGCCACCAGCATCCGCGCCAGGCGCGGTTGCGCCGGATGGCCACCCCAGCGCGTCACCGCCCGCTCCACATCGTGGTTGGAGATCGCCCAGCACGGCCAGCCTTCGGTCATGGTGGCCTCCAGCCGCGCTACGGTGTCGCGGATGTAACCGGCGCTGAAATCCTTCACCAGCAGCTCGAAGCTGTAGCCCATGTGCAGGCGGCCCGGCGCCGTGTACTCGGCCGTGGTCGCCAGCGAATCTTCCGCGGAGATCTCGCCCAGGCTGACCGAGCCCGGGTACGCGTCCAGCAGCACGCGCAGTTGCTCGATGAAGCCGATGTTCTCCGGCTGCGTGTTGTTGTAGTAGTGGTACTGGTAGGCGTACGGATTGTCCGCGCTGAAGCCACGGCCGAGGCGCTTTTCCAGCGGCTTGGCCGGGTTGTCGCGCAGCTGTGCGTCGTGGAAACAGAAGTTGATCGAATCCAGGCGGAAGCCATCCACGCCACGGTCGAGCCAGAACCGCACGTAATCCAACGTGGCCTGCTGCACCGCCGGGTTGTGGAAGTTCAGGTCGGGCTGGTCGGCCAGGAAGTTGTGCAGGAAATACTGCTCGCGCCGCGGCTCCCACTGCCAGGCCACGCCCCCGAAGATCGACATCCAGTTGTTGGGCGGGGTGCCGTCCTCGCGCGGATCGGCCCACACGTACCAGTCCGCCTTGGGATTGGTGCGGTCCTGCCGGCTCTCCTGGAACCAGGCATGGTCGATCGAGGTATGGCTGAACACCTGGTCGATCATCACCTTCAAACCCAGTGCATGCGCCTTGGCCAGCAGCTGATCGAAATCGGCCAGCGTGCCGAACAACGGATCGACGTCGCGGTGGTCGGCGATGTCATAGCCGAAGTCGGCCATCGGCGATTTGAAGAACGGCGACACCCAGATCGCGTCGACGCCGAGCGCGGCGACATAGTCCAGGCGTTCGATGATGCCGGGCAGGTCGCCCACGCCATCGCCGTTGGCGTCCAGGAAACTGCGCGGGTAGATCTGATAGATGACGGCACCGCGCCACCATGGAGACTGCGACATTGGGGCCCCCCTTCGGGCTTCCACGGCACCCGCGAGGGGGCCAGAAACGAACCCGACAAGCTTAGCGGGGCACCTCCAGCGGTGGGGTCGCATGCATACGTATTCACGCCGGATCACGGTGCGCGGGGCGTTCCGGGCCTCCGGTCAGGCGGCCCTTCGCCCATCATGTGGCGATGGGCCGGCGGCCAAGGTCGGCCCGTTCCGGCGCCCTGCCCCGCGCCTGACCGGGCCACCGGCGCGTCTTCGCGGGCGGAATACGACGGCACCGCCTATAATTCCGCCCAAGCCTGAAAGTCAGACCGAATGACCATCACCGAAGACACCCGCCCCGCGCTGGGCCTGCCCCAGATCCAGACGCTCGCCGCGCCCGACATGGACGCCGTCGATGCGCTGATTCGTCGCCGACTGTCCTCGGATGTCGTGCTGATCAACCAGATCGCCGACCACATCATCTCGGCCGGTGGCAAGCGCCTGCGCCCGATGCTGGTCATGCTGGCCGGCCACGCGGTCGGCCAGGCCGGCCCGGAACACCACCAGTTGGCCGCGATCATCGAGTTCATCCATACCTCGACCCTGCTGCATGACGACGTGGTGGACGAATCCAGCCTGCGCCGCGGCCGCAGCACCGCCAATGCGCTGTGGGGCAACGCCCCAAGCGTACTGGTGGGCGATTTCCTGTACTCGCGCAGCTTCCAGCTGATGGTCGAACTGGACCGCATGCCGGTCATGCGGATCCTGGCCGACACCACCAACCGGATCGCCGAGGGTGAGGTGCTGCAGTTGCTGCACGTCCACAACCCGGATACGGACGAGGCCGCTTACCTGCGCGTGATCGAGCGCAAGACCGCGGTGCTGTTCGCCGCCGGCACCCGTCTGGGCGCGCTGGCCAGCGGCGTCGATGAAGCCACCCAGCAAGCGTTGTACGACTACGGCATGAACCTGGGCTACGCCTTCCAGATCGCCGACGACGTGCTGGACTACTCGGCCAACGCCGAGGAGCTGGGCAAGAACCTGGGCGACGACCTTGCCGAGGGCAAGGCTACCCTGCCGCTGATCCACGCGATGGCGCACTCCGATGCCACCACCCGCGAGCGCCTGCGCGAGATCGTGCAGAACGGCGACGCCGAGGCGATGCCCGAAGTGCTGGCCGCCATCCACGCCACCGGCGGGCTGGAGTACAGCCGCGCCCGTGCCGAGGAATATGCCGATGCCGCCGAGCGTGCGCTCGACGGCCTGGCCGACAACGATGCCGTGGCCGCCCTGCGCGGGCTGGCCCGTTACGCGGTGCAGCGCTCGCATTGATTGGAAAGCGTGCCGACCAACGGTCGGCACCTACCGGCGGGTCGTCTCGAACCGCTCCTCGAAGAATTCATCCAGCGCCTTCCACGCACGCTTGGCGGCGCGTTCGTTGTACTGGCACCCCGGCGGACTGTTCGCATCCGACTCGGCAAAGCAGTGCACCGCGCCGCTGTAATTGGTGAACTCCCAGTCGACCTTGGCGGCGTTCATTTCCTGCTCGAAACCGGCAATGTCGTCCTTGCTGACGCTTTTGTCGTCGGCGCCATTGAGCACCAGCACGGAGGGATGGGTACCACCGGCCTTGGCCGGCAGCGGCGAGCCCAGCCCACCGTGCAGGCTGACCACACCGGCCAGCGGTGCACCAGCACGGGCCATCTCCAGCACCGTGGTGCCACCGAAGCAGAACCCGACCGCGCCGATCCGGCTGGCATCCAGCGGCGCCTTGCCAGCCTGCGCCTTGAGCACCTCGATCGCCTTGAGCGCACGCGCCCGCAGCACGGGACGGTCATTGCGCAGCTTGGTCGCCACCGGACCCGCCTCGGCATCGGTCTTCGGGCGCACGCCCTTGCCGTACACATCGGCCACCAGCACCACATAGTCGTCGCCGGCCAGCTGCTTGGCCTTGGCGATGGCCGAGTCGTTGACCCCCTTCCAGTTGGGCACCATCACCAGGCCCGGGCGTTTGTCGTTGTCACTGTCGTCATAGACCAGCACCCCGCTGAAGGTGGTGCCGTCCTGGGTCCACTCCACCGGCTTGGCCTGCATCGCCGCCAGCGCGGGCAGCGCCGTCATGCCCAACAGCACCGCCGCACCCCACCGCCATTGCTTGTTCATGCGTCTGCTCCCGACAGAAAGAGTCCCGAGTGTATGACGGCCGGTTGACGGGACCGTGTAGAAGCGTCGGCGCGACGTGCAGCCCCGTGAATCAACTGCCTCGGATTAACTACCTCCGTCCCTGTTATGGCAGGCTGGCCGCCCCCTGTGCATGGAACCCCTCATGAGCCTTGTCGATCGCTTTCTTTCCGGCCTGGTGCCCCGCCTGCCCGACGACGATGCGCGGATGTGGGCTTGGGTGGAAGGAGCCAGCACGGGCGATCTGGCGCGCCTGCGCGAGCGCTGGCCGCAGGTGCCCGAGAGCCTGGTGGCGCTGCTGGCGCGGGTGGATGGCACGCATTTCCGCACCTACCCGGGTGGCGAGGCGGTGGTGCTGATGCTGGGCTCGGACGTCGAGGAGGGGCATTACCCCTACTACCTGCGTTCGGTGGAGCAGGTGTTCGAGGACAGCGCGCAGTGGGATGACAGCATCCGCTCGATCTACGAGGAGTGGCTGGAGGAAGACCCCGAGATTCTCGGCGACGGCATCGATGCGGACCTGCCGATGGGCAAGCGCCTGTGCTTCTCGCACTGCATGAACAATGGCGGCACCTCGATGCTCTACCTGGATTTCGATCCCGCACCCGGCGGCACGGTCGGCCAGGTGGTGCGCTATCTGCACGACCCGGACAGCTATGCCGTGATTGCACCGGGTTTCGATGCGTACCTGCAGCAGCTCATCGACGGGGATTACGCGTTCATCGATGAAGAAGAAGCCTGATACCTGCATCACCGGCGTAACCAGGGCAGATGAAGTATCCCGCGTCGCCCCAGGGTAGAGCCACGCCATGCGTGGCGGCAGAATCCATGCCAGCAGCAGCCACGCATGGCGTGGCTCTACATCGACAGATCAGGCAATCCCGATGCCCGGGATCGCCGTGATGGCATCCGGATCAAAGCCGGCCAGTTCGGCGAAGTGGCGGCCACGGGCGACGTAGTCGCGGTACACGCCATAGCTCGGCGCACCCGGCGACAGCAGCACCACCCCGCCCTGCCCGCCGAGCGCGGCCTGCGCCAGCCGCATGGCCTCGGGCAGATCGGTAGCGGCATGCAGACCGAAACCGCCTGCATCGGCCAGCGGCTGCAGCAGCGCGTGGATGCGCGGGCCGTTGGCGCCCATGGTGACGATCTCCACCGGCGGCACGTCGTGCGCCATGTGCGCGACGAAGTCGTGCCAGTCCAGGCCACGATCATGCCCGCCCACCAGCAGCGCGATGCGGCGACCGGCGAAGCACTCCAGCGCCGCCAGACTCGCGTGCGGGGTGGTGCTGATGGAATCGTTGACGAAAGTGACCCCCTCGCGCGTACCGATGGTCTGCAGGCGGTTGGGGAGCGGGCGGAAGTCCTGCACCGCCGGGGCCAGTGCCACCGCGTCCAGGCCCAGCGCCTCGATCGCCGCCAGCACCGCGCACAGGTTCCCGCGGTTGTGTCGGCCCGGCAGCGGCGTGTGTGAGGTGTCGAACACGGCCTGCTCACCGCGATGCACGATATCTCCACGCATGTGCCAGCCCTGAGGCTGATTGAACCAGATGACCTCGCTCTCCGGCAGCGACACGCCGGCCAGGTGCGGGTCAGCCGCGTTCAGCACCGCGATCCGCGGCGCGGCCCCGGTGACCAGCTGCAACTTGTCGTCGATGTAGCGTGCTTCGCTGCCGTGCCAATCCAGGTGTTCGGGGAACAGGTTCAGCACGATGGCAACCTGCGGGTGCGCGCCACTGCGCGCGACCTCGCCGGTCTGATAGCTGGACAGTTCCACTGCCCAGTACTGCGGGACCGGCTGCGGGTCGAGCACTTCCAGCAGCGGCAGGCCGATGTTGCCGATCAGCCCGGTGCGCGCGCCCGAGGCGCGCAGCAGATGCGCCAGCAGCGCGGTGGTGGTGCTCTTGCCCTTGGTACCGGTCACGCACACGGTGTCGTGCACGATGCCGTCGGCAGCGGCCTGCTCGGCGAACCACAACGAGGTACCGCCGATGAACTGCGTGCCCTGTGCCGTGGCGTGCAACGCAGCGTCCCCATACGGGCTGATGCCCGGCGATTTGATCACCACCTCGAACGCGGCCAGCGCCTCGCCGGTGACATCCGAACGAACCGTCAGCGCGCCGTGGGTTTCCTCGCGCGCACCGGCGGCCTCGGCCTCCGGGCAGAACAGGGTCAGCGGCAGCGACGGCAGCCGCTGCTGCAGGACGCGGAACGCCGCACGCCCCTCACGTCCCCAGCCCCACAACGCAACGCGCTTGCCTTCAAGCTGCGAAATTCGCACGCAGACGCTCCCAGATCGCCGGCGGAATGCGGTGTTCGCCTTCCAGCGCCAGCAGCGGCTCGATCTGCAGTTCGGTGGCATCCAGCTGCGGGCGGATCTCGTGGACGAAGCGCTTCACCAGCGCGTCTTCATTCCATTCCGGTCGCGTGGCCAGGGTCGCCATCGCGGCGCGCGATTCGCGGCCTTCGCCCACGCACTCGAACGGTTTGTGGTCCTGGAATTCCAGCAGCGCATCAAATCCCGGCGCCTGCTCGATATCGTCGAGCAGGTTGCGGCCGAAGATGCCGACCAGGCGCATCTTGGGCATGAACGGGGCCAGCGCCAGGAACACGAAGTGGCACTTCGGGCAGACGCCGCACCAGCGGTTCACCGGGCGCTCGCCCAGGATGTGGAAATTGCGGTTGCAGCTGGAGAAATGCGCGTCGTAGACATCGCTCTTGGCGAACTGACGCGCCACCGCCAGCTCCGAGAGCGGGCGCAGCAGCGAGTAATAGTGCAGGTCCGCGGCGACGTGCCGTTCCAGATGCTCGCCGAAGGCCTGCTCGAACGCCCAGCCCTTCGACCATTGGTGATTGACCTCGCCGGTGCCCGGAATCTGGCTGCCATAGCTGGCCGAGCGCTCGTTGGAGAACACCACCTGGTCCACGCCCTGCAGCAGCGCGGCCAGCACGAGGATCGCCGAGTTCACCGCGGTGACCGGGATGTGGCCGTTCCAGGCGCCCTGGCGGTTGAGCTCGAACAGCTCCGGGGCCAGCGTGCGGCCGATGTTGAGGATCGGCAGGCCGGTGCGCTCGGCGCAGGCACGGATCAGCTGCGAGCCGCCAATCCACGTGACCGTTTCGGCGATACCCAGGCTGCGCAGCGCTTCGATGCTGACCAGCGAATCCTTGCCGCCGCCGATGGCGACCAGCGCGTGTTCGCGCAGGCCCAGCGCCGGTGCGGCGAAGGCCTCGCCCTCGACCGGCAGGCGGAAGCGGCCACGCAGGTTCAGGCCATTGCGGTAAGCGAATTCGCCCAGGCCGTTGAGGTAGACCGTCTCGACCAGCGCCGCGGTGGCCGCATCGATGGTGTAGCTGTCGATGCGCACCTGCTCGGGCACGCCGGCCTTGTAGTAGCTCACGCCAGCCATCAGGTGCAGCAGGCGCAGGGCGCGCTGCACCGCCTCGGCGCGGTCACCATCGAGCACGAACGGCGCGCCCGGGATGGTCACCGTCTCGATCAGCTCCGGGCCGTCATCGAAGGCGTAGACCAGCTGCGCCACGCCGGTGTCCGCGGCGAAGTCGCAGCGGACGAAGCGGAAAACGGCAACCTGGTGTTTGTCAAAAGCAGTCATGGTGTATCCGGTTTGAAAGGCGGCAGGCAGCGGTCACGGGCCATCATCGATGACGTCCTCGCGCGGCAGCTCGCGCTGGTTGTAGGTGTTGGCCATGACGTAGCCATACGCGCCGGCATCGGCGATCAGCATCACATCGTCCGGTGCGGTCGAGGCCGGCAGGCGGCGGCGCTTGCCGAACACATCGCTGGATTCGCAGATCGGGCCGACCACATCGAACATCGCTTCGGAGTAGCCACTCAGGCGGCTGAGGTTCTCGATGTCATGCCAGGCGTCGTACAGGGCCGGACGCATCAGCGTGTTCATGCCCGCATCCAGACCGACGCGGCGGATGCCGTCCTTCTCCACCACCTGGGTGGCCCGCGCCAGCAGCACGCCGGACTCGGCCACCAGGTAGCGACCCGGTTCGATCGCCAGCCGGAACGCCGGGTGCACGGCCTTCACTTCGGCCAGGCCGATCGCCCAGGCCTCCAGATCGAACGGCTCGTCGTCGGCGCTGTACGGGATCGGCAGGCCACCGCCGATATCGATGGTCTCGATGCTGCCGATGCGGCGGGCGAACCCGGCCAGTTCATCGCACATCAGGCGCCAGTGCTGCGCGGTTTCCACGCCGCTGCCCAGGTGCGCATGCAGGCCGACCACGCGGGTGCCCAGCTCGCCGGCAATGCGGACGAACTCATCCACGCGGGCGATCGGCAGGCCGAACTTGGAGTCCTTGCCGCCGGTGCGGACCTTGGCATGGTGGCCTTCGCCACGGCCCAGATCCACGCGCAGCCACAGCTCGCGGTTGCTGAACAGTTCCGGCCAGCGCTGCAGGGCTTCCACGTTGTCGAGGGTAACGGTGACGCCCAGCGCGAACGCGGCATCGTACTCAGCATGCGGCGCGAAGCTGGGGGTGAACAGCACGCGCTTGGGCGACAGCGTCGGCAGCGTGTTGAACACGTGCTTGAGCTCGCCGTGCGACACGCACTCCAGGCCGAAGCCCTCCTGCTCCAGCACCTCCAGGATGGCCGGGTGCGAGTTGGCCTTGATCGCGTAGTAGCGCTGGTCGATCGCCTTGATCGCGTTCAGCGCGCGCGCACGCGCCCGCACCGTCGGCAGGTTGTAGACATAGCGCGGCGTCCCGGCCTGGGCGAGCGTCAGCAGGTGTTCGCGCTGGCCCCGCCACCAGGCGGTTTCGCGCGGGCGGATGGTGCCGGCGATTTCGCGCCAGCGCGGGCCGAACACTTCGCCCTCTTCCACCGGCATCGCGCCGCTGTCGATCAGCTCGGCGTGCAGGATCGGCAGCAGGCCGTCCGCGTCCGCTTCGTCGATGACGAAGGTCAGGTTCAAGTCATTGGAGGACTGCGAAATCATGTGCACACGTTCGCGGCCGAAGGTGGCCCACACGTCCGAGAGCTTGTGCAGCATCGAGCGCATGCCGCGGCCGACCAGGGTGATCGCCGCGCATGGCACGATGATCTTGACCTTGCAGATCTGCGACAGGTCGGCCGACAGCGCGGCCAGCACATCGGTGCTGACCAGGTTTTCGGACGGGTCCAGCGAGACGGTCACGTTGGTTTCGGCCGAACCGATCAGGTCCACGGAGAGGCCATGCTTCTTGAACAGCCCGAACACGTCGGCCAGGAAGCCGACCTGCTGCCACATGCCGATGCCTTCCATCGAGACCAGCACGATGCCGTTGCGGCGGCTGATCGCCTTTACGCCCGGCACCGCCGCGGCATTGCCGTCGATGCTGGTGCCCGGCAGCTCGGGGCGCTCGGTATCCAGGATCGCCATCGGCACGCCGGCATCACGGCACGGCTTGATCGAACGCGGGTGCAGCACCTTGGCGCCGGTCGTCGCGATTTCCTGTGCTTCGTAATAGTCCAGTCGGGTCAGCAGGCGCGCGTCAGGCACGTCCTTCGGGTTGGCGCTGAACATGCCCGGCACATCGGTCCAGATCTCCACGCGGCTGGCACCGAGCAGCGCACCGAAGTACGCCGCCGAGGTATCCGAACCGCCGCGACCGAGGATGGCGGTGCCACCATCGGCATGGCGGGAGATGAAGCCCTGGGTGATCAGCATGCGGGTCGGCTGGGCGCGGAAACGCGCGGCCCACTCCGCCTCGGCACGCCACTGGCAGTTCACCGACAGGCGCTGCGACCACTCGCTCTGGCTGGGTTGCGGCGGCAGTGCATCGAGCCACTCACGTGCATCCATCCAGCCGAAATCCAGGCCACTGGCGCGCAGGTAGGCCGCACCGACGGTCGAGGACAGCAGTTCGCCCTGGCCCAGCACCTCGGCCTGCCACTCCAGCGGCCGACCGGCGGCACGCGGATCGTCCAGCAGCCCGGCCAGCGCGTCCAGACGCACGTCCAGCGCGGTGGCGTCCAGCTCCAGCTCGGTCAGGAATTCGCGGTGGCGCGCGACCAGCGCGGCGACACGGTCGCGGCTGTCGGCGGCGCCATCGGCGATCGCGGTGAGTTCATTGGTCACCCCGGACAGCGCCGATACCACCACCAGCACGCGCGAGCCCGTTTCTTCCGCCCGTTTTTTCGCCAGTTTGCCGATGGTGTCCCAGCGGTGACGACGCGACACGGAGGTGCCGCCGAACTTCAGTACGATCCAGCGATCGACAAGGGGGGAAGCTGACATGGAGGTGGAGGTTTGGGTAGTGAGGGGGATCGCCCGGCACGCCGGGCCGAACTCCCGATTCTATGCCAAGCCTGCCCGTTGCAGGGGCAGGGCCCGCAATGCGGCCCTGGTTGGTAAGCTGCCCGCCCGTTTTTCGTTGAGCGCCCCGCCATGACCTCCCGTCGTTTCCTGCAGCTGGATGTGTTCTCGCCCTACCCCGGCGCCGGCAACCCGCTGGCCGTCGTGCTTGATGCACAGGGCCTGGACGAAACGGCGATGCAGGCCATCGCCCGCTGGACCCGGCTGCCGGAGACCACCTTCGTGTTCCCGCCTGCCGCCCCGGGCGCGAGCTACGGCATCCGCATGTTCAGCCCGCAGAAGGAAGTTCCGTTCGCCGGCCACCCCAGCGTGGGCACCGCGCATGCCGTGCTGGAGCTGGGTGTGGCCGCACCGGTCGAGGGCGTGCTGGTCCAGGACGGCATCGCCGGGGCCCTGCCGCTGCGGGTGGATGGCAGCGGTGACGCCCGCACCATCGCGATCCGTACCCCGCGCGCCGCGGTCGCCGAAGTGACCACTGCCGCCGACCCGCGCCTGCAGGCAGCCCTGGCCGGGTGGCCACTGGGCAGCCTGCCGCCGGCACGCATGGCCGGTGGCCGCAGCTGGTGGGTGGTGGAACTCGCTGACGAGGCCGCCCTGCGCGCGCTCACCCCCGATTGGGATGCCGTGGCCACCTTGGCCGAGGCCACCGACAGCATGGGGGTATTCGCCTATGCACGCAGCCAGGGCCAGGCCTGGGACCTGGCGGTGCGTGCGTTCGTCGGCAACGGTCGCCGCTTTGAAGACGCCGCCTCCGGTGCCGCCAATGCGGTGTTGGCTGCCTGGCTGGACAGCCGCGACGCGCTGCCCGGCAACGCGGGCAGCTATGTGGTCAGCCAGGGCCGTGAAGTGGGCCACGATGCGCGCCTGACCCTGCGCATCGATGACCATGGCGATGTCTGGTCCGGCGGCCAGGTGCAGACCGTCATCCGCGGCACGCTGGACTGGTGATCCCGGCGGCGGCGCGTCACCGCGCCGCGTCGTACACCGGTGCGCCATCGACCCAGGTCGAGCGCACCTGCAGGTCCGCCAGTTCAGCCGGCGCGATGCTGAGCGGATCGCGGTCGAGCACGACGAAATCCGCGCGCAGGCCGGGCTGCAACCGGCCGACCTGGGCCTCGTCATGGCCTGCCCACGCCGCATCAGCGGTGAACCCCCGCAGCGCCTCGGCCGCGGTCAGGCGCTGATCGGGCTGCCAGCCACCCGGCGGTTGGCCGGCACGGTCCTGACGGGTGACGGCGGCATACAGGCCCAGGCGGGGATCCACCTGCTCCACCGGGAAGTCTGAACCCAGCGCGAGACGGGCACCGGAGCCCAGCATCCGCCGCCACGCATACGCCCCGAGGATGCGCTCGGGACCGACCCGATCCTGCGCCCAGCCCATGTCCGAGGTGGCGTGGGTGGGTTGCATCGAGGCGATCACGCCGAGCTGGGCAAAGCGCGGAATGTCCTCCAGCGCCACCACCTGCGCATGCTCGATCCGCCAGCGATGATCGGCGCCACGGCGCTCGCCCAGCACCTTGGCATAGGTATCCAGTGCGATCCGGTTGCCACGATCCCCGATCGCATGGGTGGCGACCTGGATGTGACAGGCATCGGCCTTGCGCACCGCCGTTTCAAAATCGGCCGGCGAGGTCACCAGCAACCCGCGGTTGTGCGGGTCGTCGCTGTAGTCGGCCAACAGCGCGGCACCGCGGCTGCCCAGCGCGCCGTCCATGAACAGTTTGACCCCGCGCATTTCCAGGCGGCCCCCGGCATGCTGATACGCGCCCTGTGCACACAGATCAGCAAGGGCATCGCCATTGCCATCGGCATACGCATCGATGCGCAGCAGCAACCTGCCGGCATCGGCGAAGCGGCGCATCAGGGCCAGATCGGCGCGCGATACGCCCATGTCGTGCACGCCGGTCAGGCCTTGGCTGACTGCTTTATCCAGCGCGCGGGTGAGCATCTGCTCGCGGGCAGCGTCGCTGGGCGTTGGGATCGCCGCCTGCACCAGGGTCATCGCTTCATCAACGAACACCCCGCTCGGCTGCCCCTTCGCATCGCGCACGATGCGCCCACCAGCCGGCTGCCAGCTGCCCGTCAACGCGCGTTGGCCCGGCTGCCGTGCGACCGCGCGCAGTGCCGCGCTGTTGCCCCAGCCAGCGTGACCATCGATGCGACCCAACCAGACCGGCCGGTCCGGGAACGCCGCGTCGAGGTCGGCTACGGTCGGAAACTGCTTGTCCGGCCACCGGTTCTGGTCCCAGCCGCTGCCCAGCAGCCAGCCGTCGGGATTGTCGACCGCAAAGCGCTGCAGGCGCGCCACGATGTCCTGGGTACTGGTCGCACCGGTCAGGTCGGTCTGCATCAGCGTGCCACCGAGGAACATCAGGTGCGCATGCGCATCGATCAGCCCCGGGATCACGGTGGCCTCGCCAACGTCGGTCAGCGCTGCCAATGGATACAGCTCCAGGAGTGCCTGCCGATCACCGACGGCGAGCACCCGCCCGGTGTCGGTATCCCAGGCCAGCGCCGTGGCCGCCGGTGCCTCGGGATTGCCAGTGTAGATGGTCGCGGCGGTCAACAGCCGCACATCGGCCTGCGCAGTGCCGGCCAGCAGGCAACTCATCAGGGTGGCAAGAGCGGTCAGACGCATGCAGATACCCCACAACAGGAAAGCGGCGACTATGCGGCCGCCGCTTCCCCATCACAATCTGCTGTGCACCAATCGCTGGCGCGGAATCAGCCGGCCAGCTCGGCCTCAAGGCTGATCGGTACCGCACTGAGCGCCTTGGACACCGGGCAGTTCTGCTTGGCGTCATCGGCGATGGCACGGAACTGGGTGGCCTCGATGTTCGGCACTACGGCCTTCACCTTCAACGTGATCTGCGACAGCTGGGGGCCCCCCTCCATCGAGAGGTCGACCTTGGCTTCGGTATCCAGCGAGGTCGGCACGAAACCGGCCTCGGTGAGCTTGGCCGACAGCGCCATCGTGAAGCAGCCGGCGTGGGCGGCGGCGATCAGTTCTTCCGGGTTGGTGCCCTTCTCATCACCGAAGCGGCTGCTGAAGGCATAGCGGGTTTTGTCCATCAAGCCGCTCTGGGGCGTGCTCAATTGTCCCTTGCCTGTCTTGAGGTCACCTTCCCAATGCGCGGTGGCGTGGCGTGAAATACCCATCGTGAGATCTCCTGCGGCGTGAATGACCAGACCAGCCTAGACCGTGGCGCGTTAGTGCCATGTCTGATCGCTGTCAGGTGATCGGCAGGTGCCGACCCCAGCTGAATCGGCCCTCAAGACCGATGCTGTTTTCAAGTGGTTTTCGTGCGACAGTCGGGGTGCGACGGTCCATGACCGATGGCCTCCGCCGCAAGGGCGGACCCTGTTTTTTGGCTATGACCTGATGCACTGCGGTAACGAAGGGCGTGGAAATCACGAATTTTTATGCGTTTGCCTATTGGCGGCGCCCCATAGTTGCCCTACATTTCGCTTGCCGACGGGGTTCGGCGCGACCAAACAACCAACCGTTCACGGAACAGGAAACCATGGCAAAGACCGCTAAGAAGGCTGCCCCGAAGAAGGCAGTAAAGAAAGTCGCTACGAAGGCAGCCGCGAAGCCGGCCGCTCCCAAGCCGATCAAGGAAGTGCTGAGCAAGTCTGGTCTGGTTGCACACATCGTTGAAGCGTCCGGCGTTGTCGCCAAGGACGTGCGCGCCGTGCTCGCCTCGCTGGAAGGCGCCGTTGCCGCTTCGGTGCACAAGAAGGGCGCGGGCAGCTTCACCCTGCCGGGCCTGCTGAAGATCTCCACCGTCAGCGTGCCGGCCAAGCCGAAGCGCAAGGGCATCAACCCGTTCACCAAGGAAGAGCAGTGGTTCGCCGCCAAGCCGGCGTCCACCAAGCTGAAGGTGCGTCCGCTCAAGAAGCTCAAGGACGCCGCGCTCTAATCTGCGCGCTTCCTGCAGCACCCGGACGGGACGGCCTATGCCGTCCCGTCTCTTTTTGGGGCTCGCCGCACGCAGCGAAACACAGCGTTTCCAAAGACGTCTGCGGCGCGTACGTCCCGCGCAGATGCCTGTCCTGCCGCGATCTGCGCCATGGCAGAACCGGCCGGAACGTACCGGGTGGAACACTGCGTGCGACGGTACCTGTCGTCCGCGCGCGGGACGCGCCCTATGGTGGCCTTGTCCCCCACCGCGCAGGCAGCCATGGCCAGCTCTTCCTCCCAGCGTTACCGCATCACCGTCACTCCGATCGAAAAGGACGGCCTGCAGTGCAGCGGGCGCTGCACCATCGAACTGGAACATCGCGCGCAGCAGGACTGGATGCGCCTGCTGGAAATCGCGCGGCGCAACACCGGGCTGAGTGGTGACGAACGTGCCGCGGCTATCGTGGCTACCCAGCTGCTGCGCGACCTCGCCCAGCGCCATGCCGATGAACCTGGCCACCCGCTCACCGTGCTGCAACCGAAACTGGATGAGGTGCTGGCCGCACTGGAGTCGATCCAGGGCGCACCCTGAGCCAGCTGCGGGTGCCGCCGACAGCCCCCACGCGCCCTGCTGACGACGACACGTCAAAGCTGGATTCAGCCGCGCGCGCTATTGTTGGCCCCTCATTCCCCCACGGCCTGCCGTCATGAACGTTCGCCCGCTGTTGTCCCGCCTCGCCGCCTGCACCGTATTGCTTGCCGCTGCCGTCGGCGCGCAGGCCGCACCGAGTGTGTCCGGCCGCCAGTTGTCGGTCGGTGCGCCCGATGTGCAGCAGTATCTCGATGGCAGCTTCCCACGCACGCAGGATGCGCTGGGTGGCCTCATCGCCATGACCATGAGCCACCCCAAGCTCACCTTGCCGCAGGGCAATCGCCTGGATCTCGGTTTCGATATCGCCATGGCGACCGCGGGCGGCAACCCGGCGCCGCTGGGCAAGGTCAAGCTGAGCAGCGGCCTGCGCTATGACGCGCAGACCCAGGGCTTCCATCTGCAGGAGCCGACAGTTGACGATTTCACGCCGGCCAACAACGGCGGCAAGCTCGACTCGCGCACCCGCGGCCTGCTCAACGCCTGGCTGGTCGACTACGCGCGTCGCGAGCCGATCTACAAGATCGACCCGACGGTCGCTGCCGTGCTGGGCACGCTGCAGGTCCAGTCGGCGCAGGTGGAGAACGGCAAGCTGGTGGTGACGTTCAACCAAGATCTCGGCGCGCTGGTGCCGGCCGGGTTGCTGAGCAAGTAACCCGGAAGAGGCACCGACCAACCGTCGGTGCCTGCATCCTCAACCGGCCAAGGCCTTGCCCACCGCATCGGCGAACGCCGGAATGTCACCCGGTTTGCGACTGGTGATCAAGCCACCATCGACCACCACTTCGGCATCGGTCCATTCGGCACCGGCATTGCCCAGATCAGTTTTCAGCGATGGCCACGAGGTGACCTTGCGACCCTTGGCCAGGCCGGACTCGACGAGCAGCCACGGGCCGTGGCAGATCGCGGCAACCGGCTTGCGTGAGGCACCAAAGGCCTTGATCAACGCAATCGCGTCGGTGTCGATGCGCAGTTTGTCGGGATTGATCACGCCACCGGGCAGCACCAGCGCGTCGTAATCGTCGGCCTTGGCGCCTTTCAGCGGTGCATCGACCGTGACCTCCTCGCCCCAGTCCTTGTCTTTCCAGCCGCGGATCGTGCGGGCGTCACCGGGGGCGATCACCTTGACCGAGGCGCCCCAGGATTCCAGCAAGCGCTTGGGTTCCTGCAGCTCGGACTGTTCGAAGCCATCGGTGGCGAGAATCGCGATGTGCTTGCCGTTGAGTGCGTGTGCCATGGAGCGGCTCCAGTAAGTAGGAGCGCTCAGTGTGGCCACGGGCGCATTGGGCGACGGTGACCACGATGTGCACAGCGTGTCGGCGCAGCCACCGGCCGACGGCCGGTGGCGACCGGAGGGATCAGCGCTTGGGCTGCAGCATCGTGCCGGTGCACTTCTTCGAACCGCAGCGGCATTCCCAGATCTTCTTCAGGCGCGCGGTGTGACGCTCGGCCAGGGTGATGCCGTAGTTGTAGGTCAGCTCGTCGCCCGGCTTGATGTCCTTGATCGATTCGATGAAGACCTTGTCCTCGCGGCGATTGTCGCCCTCGGCTTCCTCGATCACCGCCTCGCAGTTCGGATCGCAGCTGTGGTTGAGCCAGCGCGCGTCGTTGCCCTTGTAGTTCGCATCGATGACGTAGTCGTCATTGAGGGTGAACAGGAAGGTATGACCGCTTTCCACGTCCCCGGTGTCGTCGGCGTCCACGTCGGCGTGGCTGCGCAGCAGACCCTTGTACTGGATGACCCGCTCGCCCTTCTTGATCGGCGCCAGCGCGAACACGCCATTGCCATGGATGGTGGACTTGCGGGCCTGGATCTTCTTGGGCATCTGGCTGACCGTTGCGGTGGGAAGCCCCGATTCTCGCTTAATCTTTGTGATTGCCAAAGCGAGGCGGTTCACTACGCGCCCAAGGCCGCCCTTCGGGCGCCTGAACGGGCGGGTTGGATGCCGCCGGAGAAAAGCGTACAATTTCAGTCCGCTTTATGGTTCTGCACCCCACATGCTCCGCGTCACCAAGCTCACCGATTACGCCACCGTCGTATTGACCGTGCTCGCTGCCCGCCCGGGCGAGGTGCTCAGTGCCACCGAATTGGCCGAGTTCGCCCGTCTGGAACCGCCGACCGTCAGCAAGCTGCTCAAGCCGCTGGCCCAGGCCGGTCTGGTGGAAGGCCTGCGCGGCGTCCGCGGTGGCTACCGGCTGACCCGCGCGGCAGACCAGATCACGCTGTTCGAGATCGTGGAAGCCATGGAAGGGCCGCTGGGCCTGACCGAATGCGCCCACGACCACAGCCAGTGCGGCCGCGAGCTGCAGTGTGGCGCGCGCAGCAGCTGGCGGATGATCAACGACGTGGTGTCCGAAGCGCTGCGCGCGGTCACCCTGGCGCAGATCCTGCCCCCTCTTCCCCTTGTTGACGCCCACCGCCGCGCGATCGCGGCGGATGTCGTCTCCTGATCAGGCAGCCCCCATGGCCACCGATACCCTCGATACCGTCGCCACCGGCGATACCCCCAACCGCGAGATCCATGAGCAGCTCGGCCGCAAGTATTCGGCGGGCTTCATCACGGACATCGAATCGGACTCGTTGCCGCCCGGCCTGGACGAGGACACCATCCGTGCCCTGTCGGCCAAGAAGGACGAGCCGGAATGGATGACGCAGTGGCGCCTGGACGCCTACCGCCACTTCCTGACCATGCCGATGCCGGACTGGGCCAAGCTGCAGATCGCGCAGATCGACCTGCAGGCGCTGAGCTATTACTCCGCGCCCAAGGGCCCGAAGTACGCCTCGCTGGACGACGTGCCCAAGGAACTGCTGGACACCTACGACAAGCTCGGCGTGCCGCTGCACGAGCGCGCCAGGCTGGCCGGCGTCGCCGTGGATGCGGTATTCGATTCGGTCTCGGTCGGCACCACGTTCCGCAAGGAACTGGCCGAGAAGGGCGTGATCTTCTGCTCCATGTCCGAAGCGATCAAGGAACACCCGGAGCTGGTCAAACAGTACCTGGGGACCGTGGTGCCGGTCGGCGACAACTACTTCGCCGCGCTCAACTCGGCGGTGTTCTCCGATGGCAGCTTCGTGTTCATCCCCAAGGGCGTGCGTTGCCCGATGGAGCTGAGCACCTACTTCCGCATCAACGCCGGCCACACCGGCCAGTTCGAGCGCACGCTGATCATCTGCGAAGACAAGGCGTACGTGTCCTACCTGGAAGGCTGCACCGCGCCGATGCGCGATGAGAACCAGCTGCATGCCGCGGTGGTCGAGCTGGTCGCGCTGGACGATGCCGAGATCAAGTACTCCACGGTGCAGAACTGGTACCCGGGCGATGAGAACGGCGTGGGCGGCATCTACAACTTCGTCACCAAGCGTGCCGAATGCCGTGGTGCACGCAGCAAGGTCACCTGGACCCAGGTCGAGACCGGCTCGGCGATCACCTGGAAGTACCCGTCGTGCGTGCTGCTTGGCGATGATTCGGTCGGCGAGTTCCACTCGGTCGCGCTGACCCACCATCGTCAGCAGGCCGACACCGGCACCAAGATGATCCACATCGGCAAGCGCACCAAGAGCAAGATCGTCAGCAAGGGCATCAGCGCCGGCCATGGCCAGAACACCTACCGTGGCCTGGTGAAGATCGATCGCGGCGCCGAGGGCGCGCGCAACTACACCCAGTGCGATTCGCTGCTGATCGGCAAGAAGTCCGGCGCGCATACCTTCCCCTATATCGAGGTGAAGAACCCCAGCGCGACGGTCGAGCACGAAGCGACCACCTCCAAGATCTCCGACGACCAGCTGTTCTATTGCCGCGCCCGCGGCATCGACCAGGAAAACGCGGTCTCGATGATCGTCGACGGCTTCTGCAAGCAGGTCTTCCGCGAGCTGCCGATGGAGTTCGCGGTGGAAGCCAAGAAGCTGCTGGAAGTCAGCCTGGAAGGCTCGGTCGGATGATCCGCGTCCTGATCAGCCTGGGTCTGCTGCTGGGCGCGGTGGCGCCAGTGGCCGCGCAGGACGTGAAATGCGATCCGGGTGGCAACCAGCTCGAGCTCAATGCCTGCGCCGACAACGAGTTCAAGCAGGCCGATGCCGAATTGAACGCGGTGTACCGTCAGATCGTGGCCAAGCTGGCCGGCGAGCCGGTGGCACTGGCAAAGATGAAAGCAGCGCAGCGCCTGTGGGTCCAGCTGCGCGACGCCGATCTGGACGCGCGCTACCCGGTGGGCGATGACGAGAACCCGCGCCTGCTGTACGGCTCGATGTACCCGATGCTGTATTCCGGCGCCAAGGCGGCCTTGACCACCGCGCGGGTCACTTACCTGCGCAACGAATTCCTCGAGCGCAGCGAATACGACCTCTGAGTCGCGCTGCCTCCAGTTCCCCTATCTGACAAGACGATTATCGACATGTTGAAGATCGACAACCTCCACGCACGCATCGGCGACAAAGAAATCCTCAAGGGCCTCTCGCTCGACGTGAAGCCCGGCCAGGTGCACGCCATCATGGGCCCCAACGGCGCCGGCAAGTCCACCTTGGGCAACGTCCTGGCCGGCCGCGACGGCTATGACGTGAGCGAAGGCAGCGTGCAGTTCGAAGGCAGGGATCTGCTCGAGCTGGCGCCGGAAGAACGCGCCGCCGCCGGCCTGTTCCTGGCCTTCCAGTACCCGGTGGAAATCCCCGGAGTGAACAACACCTACTTCCTGCGCGCCGCGCTCAACGCCCAGCGCAAGGCGCGCGGCGAGGAAGAACTGGACTCGATGCAGTTCCTCAAGCTGGTCCGCCAGAAGCTGGCCGTGCTGCACCTGAAGGACGAGCTGCTGCACCGTGGCGTCAACGAAGGCTTCTCCGGTGGCGAGAAGAAGCGCAACGAGATCTTCCAGCTGGCCGTGCTCGAGCCGAAGCTGGCGATCCTGGATGAAACCGACTCCGGCCTGGACATCGACGCGCTCAAGAGCGTGGCCGACGGCGTCAACGCGCTGCGTTCGCCGGATCGCTCCTTCATCGTGATCACCCATTACCAGCGCCTGCTCGATTACATCAAGCCGGACGTGGTGCATGTGCTGGCCGATGGCAAGATCGTGCAGAGCGGCGGCCCGGAACTGGCCCTGGAACTGGAAGCCCATGGCTACCACTTCCTGAAGGACCGTGTGGTGCCGGAGGCAGCGGTCTGATGAGCGCCCTGCTCGATTCCCTCGCCAGCGGCTTCTGCGGCAGCGATGCACGTCGCGCCGAGCTGGATGCCGCCCTGCAGGCCGGCCTGCCCGGCCCGCGTACCGAAGCCTGGAAATACACCTCCCTGCGCCAGCTGGAGCGTCGCAGCTTCCAGCCGGCGCCGCTCGCCCCGGCCGTGGTCGATGCCGCCCTGCTGGCCGACATTCCGTCGCCGCGGCTGGTGTTCGTCAATGGTCGCCCGTCCGGCGCGCTGAGCGATGTCGCTGCCGTGCCGGCCGGTGTGCAGCTGGCCACCCTGTCCTCGGCACTGGCCGCGGGCGATGAAGCCGCTCGCTTCCTCGGCCGCCGCTTCGAGCGCAGCGAGGAGGTGTTCGCCCGCCTCAACGCCGCGCTCGCCGATGAAGGCGTGCTGCTGCGCGTGGAAGCAGGCGTGCAGGTCGAGACGCCGCTGCAGCTGGTCTTCATCAGCGTCGCCGCCGATACCGATCTGTCCTGGCACCACCGCCACCTGATCGAACTTCGCTCTGGCGCTGCGCTGGGCGTGGTCGAGCATCACCTGCACGTCGGCGATGCCGCGCACCTGGACAACACCCTGGTGCACGTCCACCTGGCGCAGGATGCCGTGCTCTCGCACGCCCGCGTGCAGGCCGACGCCACCCGCGCCACCTCGCTGCTGCGCACCGACGCCGTGCTGGCCCGCAACGCGCAGTACCGCCGTGTCGATCTGGAACTGGGCGCCGCGCTGAGCCGCCATGAGCTCAACGTCCGCCTGGAAGGCGACAACGCCCAGCTGACCGCCAACGGCGTGCTGCTCGGCAACGGCCGCCGCCATGTCGACACCCGCCTGGGCATCGAGCACATCGCACGCGATACCGCCTCGGAAATGGTCTGGCGTGGCGTCGCGGCCAATCGCAGCCGCGTGGTCTTCCACGGTGGCATCCACATCCGCGAAGGCGCCGATGGCACTGACGCCAACCTGTCCAACAAGAATCTGCTGCTCTCCGCCGATGCCGAGATCGACACCCAGCCCACGCTGGTGATCGATGCCGACGAAGTGAAGGCCGCCCACGGCGCCACGGTCGGCCAGCTCGATGCCAATGCGCTGTTCTACCTGCGCTCGCGTGGCCTGCCGGCCGATCGCGCGCAGCAGCTGCTGAGCGCCGCGTTCTGCCATGAGCCGCTGAACGCCCTCGACGCGCGCCTGACCGAGCAGCTCACCGCCCAGCTCGACCGTGCGCTGGCCCTGGCGGGCGTGGCATGAACCTGTCCACGCCGCGCCCGGTCGCCGATACCGGCGCCGCGCCCGATTGGGACCGCGTGCGCCTGGACTTCCCGCTGTTGATGCGCGAAGTGCACGGCAAGCCGCTGGTGTACTTCGACAACGCCAACACCGGCCAGAAGCCGGTGCAGGTGATCGGCGCGCTGGACGAGTTCTACCGCCGTTACAACGCCAACGTCAGCCGTGCAGTGCATGCGCTCGGCACCGAGGCGACCGATGCCTACGAAGGCGCACGCAACAAGCTGGCGCGCTTCCTCAACGTGCGCGCCAGCGAGCTGGTGCTGTGCAGCGGCACCACGTTCGCGATCAACCTGGTCGCCTATTCGTGGGCGCTGCCGCGGCTGAAGGCTGGTGATGTCATCCTGGTCTCGCGCATGGAGCACCACGCCAACATCGTGCCGTGGCAGTTGGTCGCCCAGCGCACCGGCGCGACGATCCGCGTGGCCGAGATCACCCCGGAAGGCGCCCTGGATCTGGATGCACTGCGCGCGGCCATGACCCCCGAGGTCAAGCTGCTCGCCGTTGCTCACGTCTCCAACGTACTGGGCACGGTCAACCCGGTCCGCGAGATCTGCCGCGAGGCCCGCAAGCGCGGCATCATCACCGTGGTGGACGGCTCGCAGGCTGCGCCGCACCGCAAGATCGACATCCCGGCGATCGGCTGCGACTTCTACGCCATCACCGGCCACAAGATGTGCGGCCCGACCGGTACCGGTGCACTGTGGGCCAGGCGCGAGCATCTCGATGCCATGCCGCCGTTCCTCGGCGGTGGCGAGATGATCAAGGAAGTCAGCTTCGAAGGCACCGTGTTCAACGATGCACCGCACAAGTTCGAAGCCGGCACCCCGAACATCGCCGGCTTCATCGGCCTGGGCGTGGCGGTGGATTACCTGGAGTCACTGGGCCTTGCCCACGTGGAAGCCCGCGAAGGCGAGCTGCTGGCGCACTTCACCGAAGAGCTGAACAGGATCGACGGCCTGCGCATCTTCGGCACCACGCCGGACAAGGCCGCGGTGGTCTCCTTCCTGGTGGAGGGCGCGCATTCGCACGATCTGGCCACCCTGCTCGACCTGGAAGGCGTTGCGGTCCGCTCGGGCCAACACTGCGCGCACCCGCTGCTGCAGTACTTCGGCGTCGCCGCGACCTGCCGCGCCTCGCTGGCGTTCTACAACACGCATGACGAGATCGAGCGCTTCATCGTGGCGCTGAACAAGGTGCGCAAGCTGCTGGGCTGAGTCCGCCCCTGGTCTGCGCCCCATCGGAACGCCGTGGCCTGCCACGGCGTTTTTTGTTGTCCATGCCGATCGTTTCCGTCCCGGCCCCGACCAGCCTAAAATGGCGCCATGAGCACCCTCACCTACCGCGCCGCCACGCTGGCCGACATCCCCGCCCTCGTCACCCTGGTCACTTCCGCCTACCGGGGCGAGGCCAGCCGCGCCGGCTGGACCACCGAGGCCGATATCCTCGATGGCGCCCGCATCGACCCGCAGGGCCTGCAGGCCGACATCGAGCGCCCGCGCAGTACCATCCTGCTCGCCGAGCGCGACGGCCAGCTGCTGGCCTGCGCACATATCGCCGATGACCAGGGCAAGGGCTACTTCGGCATGTTCTCGGTGGACCCCGCCCAGCAGGGCGGCGGCATCGGCAAGCAGGTGATGCTGGCCGCCGAAGCCCACGCCGCGCGCGAGTGGGGCGTACCGGTCATGCAGATGACGGTGATCGACATCCGCGAGGAGCTGATCGCCTTCTACGAACGCCGGGGCTACCAGCGCACCGGGATCAAGAAGCCGTTCCCGTATGGCGATGAACGCTTCGGCATCCCCAAGCGCGACGATCTGCGCTTCGAAATCCTGGAAAAGCCGCTGGCGGTGCCGGCGTGAGCGAGACCTGGACCTTCATCTGCGCCAGCGCCGAGCTGCTGCCCGGCGAGATGAAGAGCACCTTCGATGAGGTGACCGGCACGCCGATCGTGGTGTTCAACCTGGACGGCGAGTTGTACGCGCTGGAAGACCAGTGCACCCACGACGAGTTCGAGCTGTCCTCGGGCACGTTCGATACCACCGAGGCCAGCATCGAGTGCGTCCTGCACGGGGCCCGCTTCGACGTCCGCGACGGGGCCGCGCTGTGCGCCCCTGCCTACTCGCCGGTCGCGAAATTTCCGGTCAAGCGGGAACACGACGCCGTCTGGGCCCGCGACGACCGAGACTGACCGGGGCTGAACGCCGGCGTTTTGAAAACGCGAATTATTCCTATTACCATGGGCATTGCGGCCAACCGGCCGCTCCTGCCCGGTACGCCGTGTCCGCCAACCGCTCCGTTCTTGGTATCGCCGCCCTGTGGGCCACGTTGTGCGTGGTGCTGTTGGCATGCGGCTGGCTGAGCGCCGGCAGTACGGGTAACGCCGCGCGCTCCACGGCGACGGGCCAGACCCCAGCGATAGCGGACACCGGCAGCACGCTTCGGGTCACCGCGCCCACCGCACCCGCGCCTGCGCCGGAACTGCCGTTCGCCGAGGCCAGCCTGACAGCCGAGACCGGCCCCGACCCCGAGGCCGCCCACCCGGCGGTGCTGCCTCGCCTGCGCCGCGCGCCGTGGGTCGCGCTGGTGCCTCTGTGGCGCGCCGACGCGCTGCGTTGGCAGCGGCTGGAACCCTCGCTGCGGCTCAACCCCGGCCACGCCCCTCCCTACGCCTGATCCCGGCATCGACGCTGCTGCGCGTCGATGCCCGCCACGCCTGCGCCACCGCGCCGCCGTCGGCCGCCTGTCCGTTTTCCCGACCTGCCTCCGCTCCGCCGTGACCGCCGCGTGCCGTCCGGCCTTCGTCCGTCTTCCCAGGAATCACCATGACCGTCCGCCCGACTCCGTTGTCGTCCGCCCTGCTGCTGGCCATCGCCGCCCCCGCCATCGCCCATGCCGAGACCGACGCTGCCGCCGATCCGCAGCGCGCCACCGAACTGGACGGCGTCGATGTCCACGGCGAGCGCGTCCGCGCGCAGTCGTCGAAGTTCACTGCACCGCTGCTGGATACGCCCAAGTCGGTCAGCGTGATTTCCCAGCAGGTGATCGAGCAGACCGCCGCGACCACCCTGCTCGATGCGCTGCGCACCGTGCCGGGCATCACCTTCGGTGCGGGCGAAGGCGGCAACCCGACCGGTGACCGCCCCTTCATCCGTGGCTTTGATTCGGCCTCGGACATCTACGTCGATGGCATCCGCGATGCCGGCAGCCAGACCCGCGAAGTGTTCGCCATCGAGCAGATCGATGTGGTCAAGGGCCCGAGTTCGGCCTACTCCGGTCGCGGCTCGGCCGGCGGCACCATCAGCCTGGTCAGCAAGACGCCCAAGCTGGAAAACTTCGTGTCTGGCAGCCTGGCCGCCGGCACGGACAGCTACCGTCGCGGCACGCTGGATGCGAACCAGGTGATCGGCGACGGCATCGCCGCGCGCGTGAACATCATGAAGCACGATGCCGACGTGGCTGGCCGTGATGAGGTGAACAGCAGCCGCTGGGGCATCGCGCCATCGCTGGCGTTCGGGTTGAACGGCCCGACGCAGGCGGTGATCAGCCACTACCACATGGAAACCGACGACCTGCCCGATGCCGGCGGCTTCCCATACAACAACCCGTTCACCAGCGGGCCGAACGTGGCGCTCAATGGCGACGGCAGCCCGACCGTGACCAACCGCGACGCGTTCTATGGCCTGGTCGACCGTGATTTCCAGAAGACCAGGGCGGACATCACCACCTTGAACCTGTCGCATGATTTCGGCGGCATCGTCCTGCGCAACATCACCCGCCACGGCGACACCCGCAACGACTACCTGTGGACCCAGCCGGACGACAGCAAGGGCAACCCCAACCTGTTCGGCACCGTCTGGCGCCGTACCAACGCACGCGCCACGCAGACCGACAGCTTCGTCAACCAGACCAGCGTGACCGGTGAGCTGGAAACCGGCTCGCTGCGCCACAACTTCAACGCCGGCGTGGAGTACAGCAGCGAAAAGACCGTGCGCGGCACCTACGCGATCGCCGATGTGCGTCGCCCCAATGGCCAGACCACCGCAGGCACCAACAATCCGCTGACCGGCAACCAGAGCTGCCCGACCACCGGTGCGGCGACCGGCTACAACTGCACCGACCTGACCAACCCGAACCCGAATGATCCGTGGTCGGCCACGCACACCGTCACCCGCAGCGATCCGGCCCGCGACGTGCGCCAGACCACCCGCACCAAGTCGGCCTATGTGTTCGACACCATCAGCTTCAGCGAGCAGTGGATGCTGAACCTGGGTGCGCGCTTCGACGACTACAACACCCACCAGTTCAACCCCACTGCGGCGGCCAACCTGCAGCACCTGCGCAACGACACCTCGTTCTGGAACGGCCAGGCCGGCCTGGTGTTCAAGCCGATGGAAAACGGCAGCATCTACCTCTCCTGGGGCACCTCCTCGACCCCGGTCGGCGTGGACGGCGGCGACGGCGCCGACGGCATCAGCGCCACCATCCAGGACCTGAAACCGCAGCGCAGCCGCAACATCGAACTGGGCACCAAGTGGGATCTGTTCGATGCCCGCCTGTCGCTGACCGGTGCGATCTTCCAGACCGAAATGAGCAACGCGCGCGTGACCAGCGATGCGGGCACCACGCAGAACGCCGGTACCAAGAAGGTAAAGGGTGCCGAGCTGGGCTTCAGCGGCACGATCGTGGAGGGTTGGCAGGTCTTCGGTGGGTACACCTACCTGGATGCCGTGGTCGAGGACAACGGCTTTGCGCTGGTCAACGGCGTCTACGTGCCCTCGCCGTTCAACGGCAACGCGTTCCCCAACACCGCCAAGCACAGCGCCAGTCTGTGGACCACGTGGGCGCCGTCGTTCGTGCCGGGCCTGAGCCTGGGCGCAGGTGCCAACTACGTGGACAAGGTCTACGGCAACGTCAACAACACCAAGTGGGTGCCCTCCTACACCCGTTGGGATGCGATGGTCGGCTATGCCTTCAGCGAGCGCTACAGCCTGCAGTTGAACGTGCAGAACCTGACCAACAAAACCTACTTCACCAAGGCGTACGCTTCGCACTACGCCGCCATCGCGCCGGGCCGTTCGGCCACGCTGGCCTTCAACTTCACGTTCTAAGCGATACGCCCCTCCCGCGCGCTCGTACGGGAGGGGCTGGAGCCGATCATGCTGCTGCATATTCCCGACGTCCTCACCGCCGAGCAGGTCACCCAGGCCCGCCAGCAGCTGGCCACGGCCGGCTGGACCGACGGCCGCCTGACCGCGGGCTACCAGTCCGCGCAGGCCAAGCACAACCTGCAGTTGCCCGAGTCCGATCCGGCCGCGCGAGCGGTCGGCTCGGCCATCCTCGATGCGCTGGGCCGCAACAGCACCTTCTTCTCGGCCGCATTGCCGCGTCGCATCTTCCCGCCGCTGTTCAACTGCTATCAGCCGGGGCAGACCTTCGGGTTCCATGTCGACAACGCGGTGCGCTACGACTACACCGTTCCGGGACAACCGCAACCGGTACGCACGGACCTCTCGGCCACGTTGTTCCTGAGCGATCCGGACGAGTACGAGGGCGGCGAGCTGGTGATCGAAGACACCTACGGCAACCAGCGGGTCAAGCTGCCGGCCGGCCACATGGTGCTGTACCCGGGTACCAGCCTGCACCAGGTCACCCCGGTCACCGCCGGCACGCGGCTGGCCTCGTTCTTCTGGATCCAGAGCATGCTGCGCGATGACGGCCAGCGGCGCCTGATGTGGGATATGGATGTCTCGATCCGCCGGCTCACCCATGACCACCCAGAACACCCTGCGCTGGTCAACCTGACCGGCGTGTATCACAACCTGCTGCGGCAATGGGCCGATGTCTGAGGCTCCGCTGCCTGCGCTCGACGTGGCGGCACTGGCCGACCAACTGCAACACGATCCAGCCGCCGCGCTCGCCACCCTGGAAGCTACCGCACAGCGCGGCGATCCGCAGGCGCAGTTCCTGCTTGGCCAGGCACGGATGGAAGGACGCGGGATCGCACCCGATGCCGCCGCGGCCGTGCTCTGGTTCGAGCGCGCCGCCAACGGTGGCCTGGCCATCGCGATGAACATGCTCGGACGCTGCCACGAACTCGGCAGCGGCACCCCGATCAACCCGGCGCTGGCGGCGGTCTGGTACCGCAAGGCGGCCGATGCCGAGCTGGACTGGGGGATGTACAACCTGGCCAACCTGCTGGCTACCGGGCGTGGCGTGGCCCGCGACGAACGGGCCGCGTTCGCGCTGTACCTGCGCGCCGCACGGCTTGGCCATGCCAAATCGATGAATCTGGTCGGACGTTCTCTGGAGGACGGGATCGGGGTCGACGCCGATCCGGCGGCGGCACCGGCCTGGTACCGGCGCTCGGCCGAGGCCGGCGACTTCCGCGGCCAGGCGAGCCATGCCTCCCTGCTGCTCGCCGCCGGCGACATCGACGGTGCAGCGCACTGGCTGCGTCGCGCACTTGCACACGGCAGCCCGTCGTTTCTGGCTCACCTGCGCCCCACCTTGGCAGACTCGCCCCATCCCTCAATCCGGGCGCTGGTTACCTGATTGCAGGGGCTCGCGCACCAGCAGCGCCTCGAATCATTAATCATTCTCATTTGCGTCCGCTAACGAATCTCACCTACAATCCCGCCGCGTTGCCAGTCGGCTGATCGACTGGCCGTCTGACAGGGGCCCCACTTGCGCCATCCACACCGCCACCGCAGCTTTGCTCCCGCCATGCGCGGGCGCCAGCATGCGCTGTCGACCGTGCTGGCATGGTTGGGCCTGTTGTCGCTGCTGTTGGCCGGCCTGCCGGTGCTGGAACGGGTTGCCCCGGGCAGCACCGTGATGGTCCTGCAGATGCCAATGGACGAGCGCCCGGTGGGCGGCGGTGAGACCGCGCCGCAGGAAGACGCCCCGGCCAAGCCGCGCCGGGTCGCCAGCGCGCGCCCTGCGCCGACGCCACCGCCGCAGCCCTCGCTGCCACCGGTCGTGGAATCGCTGGATGCGCTGATGGCCACGCTGGTAGCACAGCCGCCACGGGTCGTACCCGCCATTGGTTCGGCACCGGCCACGCCGCTGCCTGCTGCACCCGGGCTGCGCGTCCAGCGCGGCCAAGCCCCTCCGCAGGGCTGATCCACACGGCCGGCGGCGCCATCGCGCCCCGCCCGGTCACGCACGTTCTGCCCGTTCCGGGCCTTCCTGATTCCTGCGCGTGCTGCCGTCCTGCGGCCTGCCGCGTTGCGTCCGCGTTCTTCTTTCCGAGGTTACCCCCATGGCCCAGCGCCATCGTCGTCGCACGTCCCTGTCCCGCTGCACCCTGTCCATCGCCCTGCTCGGTGCGCTGAGCACCCCGGCCTTCGCCAACGGTGAGGCCGCCGGCCCGACCACGCTGGACAAGGTAGTCGTCACCGCCGCCGGCTTCGAACAGAAGATCGCCGACGCCCCGGCCAGCATCAGCGTGATCAGCCGCGAAGAACTGAGCAAGCGCCCGTACACCAGCCTGGTGGATGCGCTGCGCGACGTGGAAGGCATCGACGTGGGCATGGAGCCGACCGACAAGAACGGCCGCGCCACCATTTCCATGCGTGGCATGCCCTCGGACTACACCCTGGTGCTGATCGACGGTCGCCGCCAGAGCAACGCCGGCAACCTGTACCCGAACAACTTCGGTGGCGGCCAGTTCTCATACATGCCGCCGCTGGATGCGATCGAACGCATCGAGGTGGTGCGCGGCCCGATGTCGACCCTGTACGGCTCCGATGCGATGGGCGGGGTGATCAACATCATCACCCGTCGCAACCAGACCGAGTGGCATGGCGCGATCACCCAGGGTTTCACGATGCAGCAGGACGACCAGTTCGGTGATGCACGCAGCACCGATGTCTACCTGAGCGGCCCGCTGATCAAGGACCGCCTGGGCCTGTCGGTGCGCGGCAGCTATTACGACGCCAAAGCCTCCAACCCGGAATGGGATGACCTCCAGCTGCCGGATGGCACGATGTGGTCACGCAGCATTGGCTTCGGTGGCGGCGGCAAGGCGGTGGCCAACACCAACTGGAACACCGGCCTGCGCCTGAACTTCATCGTCAATGACGACCACGAGCTGTGGCTGGATTACGACGTGTCGCGCCAGAAGTACGACAACAGCGAAGGCCAGACCGGCACCCTGGACAGCCTGGCCAGCCTGTGGCGCGTCGGCAATGCGACGATCCGCAACCCGAACGGTCCGGGCAACATCACCCGCCGCGTGGTGCAGCCGCGCGTGGGCTACACCGCCTACCAGCGCTACGAGCGCGACCAGCTGGCGCTGACCCACCAGGGCCGCTATGAGTTCGGCACCTGGCAGACCACGCTGACCCACATCACCAGCAACAACCTCGGCCGCTCGCTGCCGCTGACGCTGGATGAGCGCGCCGATCTGCAGGGCCTGTGGAACGACGTCTGCCGCCGCACCGGCGCCGCCGCCAACTGCGCGGCCGGTGCACGCAACGGGCTGGGCGCGCTCAACGCCGCCGAACTGGCTCGCCTGCAGGCCTTCCTGCCGCGCCCGCTGCGCACGATGGAGCTGGAGGGCAACGTGCTGGACACCATGCTCGATCTCACCTTCGGCGCGCACAAGCTCACCGTGGGCGGCCAGTACAACGACACCGACATGGTCGATGGCGTGTTCGGCATGGACGGCAACGGCTACAAGAACAACGTCAAGCAGCAGCACCGCATGTGGGCGCTGTTCGCCGAGGACAACTGGTCGCTGACCGACACCCTGACCGCCACGGTCGGCGTGCGCTATGACGACCACAACATCTTCGGCAGCCACGTCAGCCCGCGCGCCTACCTGGTCTGGAACGCCAACGATGCCTGGACCGTCAAGGGCGGCGTCAGCACGGGCTACAAGACCCCGCGTCCGGACCAGCTGTTCCCCGGCATCGTCGGCTTCGGCGGCCAGGGCGTGACCCCGCTGGTCGGCTCGCCGAACCTCAAGCCGGAAACCAGCACCAACTACGAGATCGCCACGTACTACGAAGGCGATCGCTGGGGCTTCAACCTCACCGGCTTCCTCAACAAGTTCGATGACAAGATCGCCAGCGGCGGTACCTTCGCCAACTGCGAAGTCGCCCCGAACGATGGCAGCTACTGCGTGGACATCGGCCCGGGCTGGGCCGAGCTGGGCTACAGCACCTTCGGCCAGAGCGTGAACATCGACAAGGCCGAAACCCGCGGCGTCGAAGCGGCTGCGCAGGTGGATCTTCTGGACAACCTGCAGCTGCGCGGCAACTACACCTGGACCAAGAGCGAGCAGACCAGCGGCACCGGCAAGGGCCTGCCGATCACCGGCAACCCGGCCAAGCACATGGCCAATGCAAGCCTGAACTGGCAGATCAGCGAGGCGGTGAGCCTGTCGCTGATCGGCGAAGGCCGCTACGACCGCTACCGCGACACGCTGGTCAGCAACGTCGGCGGCGTGAGCAGCTCGCAGACCCGCTACTACGAGGACTACACGATCTTCCACCTCGGCGGCAGCTGGGACATCAACAAATGGCTGACCGTCAACGCGCGGGTCAACAACCTGTTCGACAAGGACTTCGTCTCGCAGTCCTGCGTGCTGATCAGCGACAGCGAGTTCAGCTGCGTGGACGATTACTCCACCAAGGACCAGCGTCGCAGCTACTGGATTTCGTTGAACGCCAAGTTCTGAGGCACACCACGGCGGCGTCCTGATGGCGCCGCCGCTGGCCTTGACCTCGGGCAGCGCGCCGGCAACGGAACGCTGCCTTCTTTTTGCACAAATTGCGAATCATTCTCATCAATGGTGTAATTCGCCCCTCAGCACTCCCTCCTGCGACCGTGGCCACCAGCGCTCCCTCTTCCAGCGTGCAACAACAACGCCGCGGCTTCTGGCTGCGCACGCTGCACCAGTGGCACTGGATCAGCTCGGCGGTGTGCCTGATCGGCATGCTGCTGTTCGCCGCGACCGGCATCACCTTGAACCATGCGTCCAGGATCGAAGCCACGCCGGAGGTGGTCAGCCGCCAGCTGGCGCTGCCTGCCGCGCTGCTCGGCACGCTCGGCGACCGCGCCGACGGCAATGCCCCCCTGCCCCGCGTGGCCAGCCGCTGGCTGGATGCGCAGCTCGGTATCTCGATCGGTCGCCGTCCGGCCGAATGGTCCGATGGCGAAATCTATCTCTCCATGCCCAGCCCTGGCGCGGACGCCTGGCTGAGCATCGACCGCGAAACGGGCGATGTGGAATACGAATCCACCGCACGCGGCTGGGTGTCCTATTTCAACGATCTGCACAAAGGGCGTAATGCCGGGCCGGCCTGGGGCTGGTTCCTGGATATCTTCGCCGTGGCCTGCCTGGTGTTCTGCATCACCGGCCTGTTCCTGCTGCACCTGCATGCCCGCCAGCGCCGCATGACCTGGCCGCTGGTCGGCCTGGGCCTGCTGATCCCGCTGCTGATCGCCCTGATCCTCATCCACTGACCGTCCCTTCCGGAGCCGCACCATGCGCGTCACCCTGACCATCGCCCTGAGCGGCCTGCTGGCCACCTCGCCGGCCTATGCCACCACCCTGGACATCAACGTCGAGGTGCCCAAGCTCAACGTGGCCGAGTACCACCGCCCGTATGTGGCCGTGTGGCTGGAGGGGGCCGACCAGAAGGTCGCCGCCAACCTCTCCGTCTGGTACCAGCAGACCGGCAACGCCGAAGGCCATGGCACCAAGTGGCTGCCCGACCTGCGCCAGTGGTGGCGCAAGAGCGGCCGTACGCTGGAGGTGCCGGTGGATGGTGTGACCGGCCCGACCCGCCCGGTCGGCAAGCACGCGCTCTCCTTCAGCGACACGCAGCCGGCGCTCAAGGCGCTCGCACCGGGTAACTACACGCTCGTGGTGGAAGCGGTGCGCGAAGTCGGCGGCCGCGAACTGCTCAAGATCCCCTTCACCTGGCCGGTCACGTCCGCCCAGTCGGGCAAGGCCCAGGGCGCGACCGAACTCGGTCTGGTCACCCTGTCCGCCAAGCCCTGATCCCCTGTCCACCTGGAGTTTTTCAATGAAGCGCACGCTCGTCCTCGCCGCCGCCATGGCCGCCGCACTTCCGTTCTCCGCCCTGGCCCACAAGGCCTGGCTGCAGCCCTCGCAGACCGTGATCGCGGGTACCAACCCGTGGATCACCGTCGATGCGGCGGTCTCCAACGACCTGTTCTATTTCAACCACGTGCCGCTGCGCCTGGACAGCCTGGTCATCACCGCGCCGGACGGCAGCACCGTGCAGCCGCAGAACGCGGCGACCGGCAAGTTCCGCAGCGTGTTCGATGTCGAGCTGACCCAGCAGGGCACCTACCGCCTGGCGACGGTCAACAACGGCCTGTCGGCCAGCTGGGAAGAAGACGGCAAGCCCAAGCGCTGGCGCGGCACCCCGGCCACCTTCGCCACCGAAGTGCCGAAGAACGCCAGGAACCTGCAGGTCTCGCAGTCGGTCGGTCGCGTGGAAACCTTCGTCACCAACGGCACCCCGAACGACACCGCGCTCAAGCCGACCAACCAGGGCATCGAGATGATCGCGCTGGCCCACCCGAACGATCTGGTTGCCGGTGAAGCCGCGCGCTTCCGCGTGCTGGTCGACGGCAAGCCGACCGCCGGCCTGGACTTCGAGATCACCCGTGGCGGTACCCGTTACCGCAACGCGCAGGAAGAGATCAAGGTCAGCACCGATGCCAAGGGCGAGTTCGCCGTCACCTGGCCCGAAGCGGGCATGTACTGGCTGGAGACCGGCACCGAAGACAGCAAGACCTCGATCAAGGAAGCCAAGAAGCGTCGCCTGAGCTATGTGGCCACGCTGGAAGTGCTGCCGGAGTAACGGCCTTCGGCGCGGGCGCCGCACGCGCCGTCCACCTCATCCCGCCCCCGTCGACACAACGGGGGCTTTTCACCCGACGCAGTCCGGCCATCGGGCTTACTAGACCCGACGTGCCCACCCCCATGAACAACCCGGATCTCGACATCGCCAGCCTCGGCGGCCACACCATGGGCACCACCTGGCAGGTAAAGCTGGCCGTGGCGCGAAGCCGCGACCTGCACCCGCTGCACGCCGGCATCCAGGCGCAGCTGGACGCCATCGTGACGCAGATGAGCACGTGGGAAGCCGACAGCGATATCGCGCGCTTCAATCGCGCCTCCGCCGGTGAATGGCAGACGCTGCCACCGCTGTTCGACACGGTGATGCAGTGCGCACTGGACATCGCACAGCGCAGCGGCGGCGCCTTCGATCCGACCATCGGCCCGTTGGTGGCCTTGTGGGGATTTGGCGCACAGGCACAGGCCCGGCGCATTCCCGATGCGGCCACCCTCGCCGCGACCCGTGCGCGGTGTGGCTGGGAGCGGCTGCACTGGCAGCCCGGTCGCCTGCTGCAACCCGGTGGGTTGGCGCTGGACCTGTCGGCGATCGCCAAGGGCTTTGGTGTCGATCAGGTCAGTACGTGGCTGCGCGAGAACGGGGTGCACGCAGCGCTGGTGGAGGTCGGCGGCGAGCTGCATGGCTTTGGCCGCAAGCCCGATGGCCAGCCGTGGCGCGTGCTGGTGGAATCGGCCCCGGAAGAGGATGCGCAGGCGGAGCATCCGCCGCGCGTGCTCGCGCTGAGAGATATGGCGGTAGCCACCTCCGGTGATCGCTGGCATCACTTCGAACGTAGCGGCGAGCAGTTCAGCCACACGCTGGATCCGCGCACCGGTGCACCGGTCACGCGCGCTGCGGCCGCAGTCACCGTGGTCGCCGACAGTGCCATGCAGGCCGATGCCTGGGCAACCGCATTGACGGTGATGGGCCCCGACGAAGGCATCGCATTTGCGCGCACCCATGCACTGGCCGCCCGCGTTGTCAGCCGGGGCGCGCACGGTATCGAGGAACACATGAGCCCCGCATTCGAACAGCTTCTCGCCGACGACCGCGTGGTCGCGGCATGAGTCTGCGTCCTTCCCGTGCCTGGCTGGGCAACCTGGCGGTCATGCTGTTGCTGGCGGTCGTTGCCTGGGCGCTGCTGCGCCTGCATCTGGGCGACGCGTGGTGGCAAAGCGCCCCCCTGGCCTCGCAGTGGCGCTGGGCCGCCGGCAGCCTGGTGCTGTATGCGGCATTCTGCACGCTGATCTGGTGGCGCGGGCGCGCGCGCGAAGAGCACGTGACCGACAACGGACCCGCACCGATCCTGCTGGTCTGGGCGAGCCAGACCGGCTTCGCCCAGCAGCTGTGCGAACGCAGTGCGGAGGCGTTGCGTGCTGCCGGCCTGCCGGTCCGCATCCGCGCGCTGCATGCGGTGACCGCCGAGCTTCTGCAGCGCAGCGGGCAGGTGCTGTTCGTGGTCAGCACCACCGGCGAAGGCGATGCGCCGGATCATGCCCTGCCCTTCCTGCGCAAGGTGATGCCACAGGCGCTCGCATTGCCGCAGCTGCAGTACGGCGTGCTGGCGCTGGGGGATCGCAGCTACGGGCATTTCTGCGCCTTCGGCCACCAGCTGGATGCGTGGCTGCGTCAGCACGGCGCGCATCCGCTGTTCGATACCGTTGAAGTAGACAATGCCGATCCCGGCGCACTGCGCCACTGGCAGCAACTGCTCGGCCAGCTCGGCGGTGAAGCCACCGAACTGCCGGACTGGGCGCCGGCCGAGTATCTGCCGTGGCAACTGCAGGCGCGGCATCTGGAAAACCCGGGCAGCCCGGGCGCACCGACGTACCGCATTACGCTGGTGCCTTCCGACGGCGTGCTGCCGGCGTGGCAGGCCGGCGACGTGGTCGAGATCGGGCCACAACACGCACCGGCCGAGGTCGAGGCCTGGCTGCGCGATGCCCCGTGGGACGGCGATATGCTCATCGATGGGCAGCCGCTGCGTGCACATCTCGCGCGGGCGCATCTGCCCAGTAACGGGGAACTCCCGACGTTTGCCGACGCAGACGCACTGGTCGCCGCGTTACGTCCGCTGCCGCACCGCGAGTACTCCATCGCCAGCCTGCCTGCCGAAGGCCAGGTGCAGTTGCTGCTGCGTCGGCAGCTGCGTCCTGATGGCACCCCGGGGCTGGGCAGCGGCTGGTTGTGCGATCACGCTGCGTTGGATGGGCGCATCGATCTGCGCTTCCGCAGCAATCCCAATTTCCACGGTGTGCCAGCGGCAACGCCGCTGATCCTGATCGGCAACGGCACCGGCATCGCCGGCCTGCGCGCCCACCTGCGCGAGCGCATCAGCGCCGGCGCGCGCCGCAACTGGCTATTGTTCGGCGAGCGCACGGCCGCGCACGATTTCTTCTTCGGCGACGACCTGCGCGCCTGGCAGCGCGACGGCTGGATCGCGCGTCTGGATACGGTGTTCAGTCGAGACGGTGGCGAACACCATTACGTGCAGGACCGGCTGCAGGCGCAGATCCACACGCTGCAGCAGTGGGTGCACGACGGTGCCACGATCCTGGTCTGCGGCAGCCTGCAGGGCATGGCCCCGGCGGTGGATGCGGTGATCGAGCAGGCGCTGGGCCGCGACGGGAAAGAAGCCTTGATCGTGGCCGGGCGTTACCGTCGCGACGTGTACTGAGGGCGAGCGGCCCGAGACGATCCAACGGATCGCACGACCATCGTCAGGATCCGTCAGAACGGCTGCCCGCACCCAAGCGGATCGCCAGCAGTTCCCCACCCCCATGCAAGGCGAACCGGCGGCGCTCACCGGCGGCCAACCAGGCAGTATCACCGACGGCCAGCGGTGCCAGCGACGGCTCGCCTTCAAATTCGGCCTGGCCGGCAAGCAGATGAATCGCCCACGCCGCCTCGGGTTCGGTGAAGAAGAACATGCTGCCCACCAGCGGCCGGTGCAGCAGCTCGGCCTGCACGGCATCGCGCCGCCACATCAGATTGAAATCGTGGGTCACCCCATCGATCAACTCGCCGGTCACCTGCGCTTCGCCCGCAAACCGCAGGCGGTCGTGCGGCGGCATCAGCGTATGCACCGCGCCATCAGCGAAGCGCAGGCGCAGGCCTTCGCCGCGCAGCAGCACCAGCTCGCGGTCGATCCCCGGAAACGCCGAGAAGGCGGCGTCCTGCTCGATCTCGGCGATCGACAGGCGCACCTGCCAGTCCTCGTTGTCGGGCAGGCGCAGGATCTCGCGGGTCCAGCCCAGACCGTTGCGCCAGCGTTCGCGGCGGTATTCGAAAGAGGGAATGACGCGGCTGGCCGCGCTCAGGACGGTATCGGTCGACATGGCGCCAGTGTGCCTGAGCCGACGCAGCAGAGCTGCCTCAGGACACGCCGCCGCAATCGGGTTCCAGCAGGCGCGAACGCGCCAGCCAGTCCTTGTCGGGGTAATACGCAAACACCATCGTGCCGCCGCGCAGGCTGTCGATCAGTGGCCGCGCCACGGACAGGCGTACGGCGGGGCACCCCAGGCTGCGCCCCAGCCGGCCCTGCAGGCGCGCGATCGCGGGGTTCACGTAGGGCGCGCCGTGGATGACGATCGCACGGTCGCGGGCATGGTCGTTGAAGCCCGGCTCCAGCCCTTCCAGGCGCAGCGAATAGCCGTTGCCGCCCATGTAGGTTTCCTTGGCGGTGAACGCGCCCAGGCTGGACATGAAGCTGCCGTCCTTGTTGGAAAAATGCTGGGTACGGTTGTCACCGCTGTTGCGCCCATGCGCGACCCACTCTTCGAACAGCAGCCGCTGGCGGGTCAGATCGAAAATCCACATGCGCGGTTCGGTCGACGGTCGCGAGTAATCGATCACGCTCAACTTGCCCGGGTCGACACCGAGCTCCGGCCGACGCAACGCACAGCGCATCGCGCGGGCTGCCAGCTGCAGCACCTGCTTGTCCGCCGCCGGTGCCGCCTTGGAGAGCATCTCGGCCATCTGTACCGGATTCGCCTCCGCAGCGGGGGCAGGGCTGGCCGCACCCGCCGTGGCGGACGCGATCAGGCCGCAGAACGCGGCAGGCAGCAATTTCACAACGGGCATGGGCAGCACACCAACCGGGGGCATCCCTTACAACGTGGACCCGCCGGCGTCGGATTCCAAGACGGGCTGCAGGTTCTGTTCATCGGCCACCGGACGAACCGCTGGCAGGCTGGTCACCAGCAGCGTGGTGCCGGGCACCAGCACGCCGTACAGCTGTTCGGCGAATTCCGGCGGCAGCGCCATCGGCAGGCTCGGCGTGGCGAGCAGGTCCGGGGTGGCATTGGCGGCGGTCTGGCCCAGCAGTGGGTAGGCCGTCCAGCGGTGCAGCGGGCGGTGCGGGTCCAGCGGGCTGGGGTTGTCCTGGTAGCCCTGGCCCATCACGAACAACGTGGTGCCCGCGAACGCCGGCAAGGCCTTGGCCTCCAACCGCGACTCGCCGATCAGCACGCCATCGCGCAGCACATACAGGCGTTGATCATGCAGGCTGACCAGGATGCCGACCTGGCCGGCCGGTGCCGCCGCATCATTCCAGTAGTGCGCGGGCGCGTCGGTGCTCTCCACCAGCGGCTTGCCGGTGCTGCTGACCGGCGCCAGCACGGCCGGATAGGCCAGCGTCATCGGCGCGCTCTTGGCGTCGGCCACCACCACGGTATCGCCACGGTGGGTTTCGCCAAACAGCTTCTGCGCAAACGCCTGTGGCAGCCGCACGCAGCCGTGCGAGGCCGGGTGACCCGGCAGGCTGCCGCCGTGCAGCGCGATGCCGTCCCAGGTCAGGCGCTGCATGTAGGGCATCGGCGCGCTGTTGTAGAGGTTGGACTTGTGGTCCTTGTCCTTCTGCAGGATCGTGAACACGCCGGTGGGTGTTTCATGCCCGGTCTTGCCCGAGCTGATCGTGCTCATGCCGATCGCGATGCCGTTGCGGTACACGTAGGCGCGCTGCTCATCGAGGCTGACCACCAGCACGATCGGGCCGGACGGGGAGATTTCCGGATGCCAGAGGAATTCGCCGGGCTTGAGATCGGTCGGCCCGCGCGGGGCCTGCGTGGTCGTGGCTGCCGTCGGCGCCGCGTTGGCCGCCGTGGCGGCAGTGGCGGGGAGCATCCCGGTCGCCAGCAGCGTCCCGAGCGCCAGACTCAACAGCGTGCTGCGTACTGCCATGTCGTGCATCCATTCAAAGAGATGCGGTCACGCTACACGAACTGCCTGCAGCCGATCGCGAAAACCGGCGATCCCTTTCCGTCGCCCCAAAAAGCATTGCCCGGCCACACATCCTGTGCGAACCGGGCAATCGATACATCCATGTCGGCATCCCGCCTTCCCCCTGTGCATCCTGCCCAGTCTGGGTGCCGGCCATGCGTCCTGCACTCGGCCGTATATGCTTCCGCCATCTCAACCCTTCCCGGGGTCTGGATGCCACCATCCTGGTGGGTCCGCGCCAATCCTTCCGCGCCGCCTCCCTGCGTGCTGCGTCCGTGCAGCTGTCGGTGCCGCCGCGGCATCCTGCCGTGGCGACCAGTGACCAGCGTCCTGCCTGTCCCGACCTGTCCTGTTGTTCAGCGCCTTGGTACGGAGGCCGGCGCTGCCCTCCTGGGCGGTGCCTCGGCCGGCGCCTGCCTGGCCCCGGTCGTCATCCGTTGTCGATTCCGTTCGACGGTAGCTGTCCCTATCCCCTTCACCCGCGCCAGATCCTCGACGTGTACGAAAGGGCCGTGTTGTCGCCGGTACGCGACGATCGCCTCGGCCTTCATCGGCCCCACGTTCGCCAATCCCTGCTGCAGCGTCGACGCATCCGCCGTATTGATGTTGATCCGATCGGCCGCGAAGGCCATTCCGCTCAACAGCAGTCCCAGCACCAGCGCCCTGCACGAAAACCAAGGTCCCACTGTGTAACTCCTTGTGGCTCGGAACCGGCCCCTGCCGGCAATCCTGTCGAAGGTTCCAGCGTCCCTCGCCACATACACACAGCCTATCGTCCACAGCGCCTTCACACAGCAGGCCTAACACCCGACGTGATGTAGGGAAATACCTACCCCACCGCAGGCGTAGAATGGAGGGACTTGTCAAAAGCACTCCGGAGTTCAGATGGACAGCGCCAAGCTCGGCCAATTCGTCAGTGAAAAGTGGGACAACGAAATCGTCCCGCAATTGGTCGATTACATCCGTATCCCCAACAAATCGCCGATGTTCGACGCCGATTGGGTCGCCAACGGCTATATGGAACAGGCCGTCACCCTGATGGAAACCTGGGCCCGCGCCCAGAACCTGCCCGGCCTGACCGTCGAGGTCGTGCGTCTGGAAGGCCGCACCCCGCTGCTGCTGCTGGAAATTCCGGCGTCCGGCGCCGAGACCGGCGACGACACCATCCTGCTCTACGGCCACCTGGACAAGCAGCCGGAAATGACCGGTTGGGACGACGATCTGGGTCCGTGGATCCCGGTGCTGCGCGGCGACAAGCTGTATGGCCGTGGCGGCGCCGATGATGGCTATGCGATGTTCGGTTCGCTGGCCGCCGTGCTGGCGCTGCAGGAACAGGGCCTGCCGCACGCGCGCTGCGTGATCCTGATCGAAGCCTGCGAAGAGTCCGGCAGCTACGACCTGCCCGCCTATGTCGACCACCTGGCCGACCGCATCGGCAAGCCGTCGCTGGTGGTGTGCCTGGATTCGGGCTGCGCCAACTACGACCAGCTGTGGTGCACCACCTCGCTGCGCGGCCTGACCGGCGGCAACTTCTCGGTCAAGGTGCTCAACGAAGGCGTGCATTCCGGCGACGCCTCCGGCGTGATCCCGTCCAGCTTCCGCCTGCTGCGCCAGCTGATCTCGCGCATCGAGGACGAGAACACCGGCCGCATCCTGATCGACGGCATGAATGTCGAGATCCCGGCCGAGCGCCAGGAGCAGGCCAAGCGTGCTGCTGAAGTGGTGGACACCGCGATCTTCGAAAAATTCCCGATGGTCGAGGGCCTGCGCCCGATGAACGACGACCTGGCCGAACTGGTGCTCAACCGCACCTGGCGCCCGGCGCTGTCGGTCACCGGTGTGGACGGCCTGCCGCCGCTGGCCTCGGCCGGCAACGTGCTGCGCCCGCATACCGCGGTGAAGCTGTCGCTGCGCCTGCCCCCGACCGCCGACGGCAAAGCCTGCGGCGAGCTGCTCAAGGAAGCCCTGCTGCGCGATCCGCCGAACGGTGCGGAAGTGAAGCTGGACCTGGAAAAGGCCTCCAGCGGCTGGAACGCCCCGGCCATGGCGCCGTGGCTGACCCAGGCGATCGACGATGCCAGCCAGACCTTCTTCGGCAAGCCGGCGATGTACATGGGCGAAGGCGGCTCGATCCCGTTCATGGGCATGCTGGGCGAGAAGTTCCCGGGTGCGCAGTTCATGATCACCGGCGTGCTCGGCCCGCACTCCAATGCACACGGCCCGAACGAGTTCCTGCACATCCCGATGGGCAAGCGCGTGACCTCGTGCGTGTCCAAGGTGATCAGCGAGCACTACGCCGCCAGCCTGCGCGGCGAGACCAGCGGTTCGCCGGTCGCCGCCGACAGCGGCACCCGTCACGGCGACCACGGCTGCTGCTGACGTTGGCGGACGCAGCCTGGCCTTGCTAGGCTGCGTCCACCCTCTACTGACGTCTTTGGCATGAACGGACTGTTTGGCAGCACCAGCTGGCTCTACATCATCCTGGTCGGCTTCGTCGTCGGTCTGCTCGGGCGCTTCTTCATGCCCGGCAACAACCGCATGGGCTGTCTGCTGACCATCGTGCTCGGCATCGTCGGGGCCCTGCTGGCCGGCTGGTTCGGCCAGTACATGGGGTGGTATGCCCGCGGCGAGCCCGCTGGGTTCATCGGCGCGATCCTCGGTGCGGTCGCGGTCCTGGCCGTGCTCCGGCTGTTCAGCAGCAAGCGCTGAGCATCGCCGCTCCTTTCTTTCCCGCGCGCCGTCCGGCGCCGCTTCGACGTACCCGTCCATGAACGATCCTGCTTCCGATCCGCTGCGCGCTGAACATCGCCGGCAGTGGACCTGCGCCGCCCTCGGCGATCCGGCGACCGCGCTCGACCGTGCCTCGGTCGATGCCGGTTTCCGCAGCTACTGGCGCGCCACCAGCGCGCGCGGCAGCCACATCGTGATGGACTCCCCGCCGGGGCTTGAGGATGTGCGGCCGTGGCTGCGCATGCATGACCTGCTCGAGCCCAACGGCGTGCGCGTGCCGCAGGTGCTGGCGCGCGATGAAGACAACGGCTTCCTGCTGCTGGAAGACCTGGGCGGCCCGACCCTGGCCCGTCATATCGACAACGACACTGCCGATGCCTGGTTCGACGCTGCCTTCGCGCAGTTGATCCGGCTGCAGTCCATCCCGGTGCCCGAGGGCATGGGCAGCTTCGGCGAGGCGCTGCTGCAGCGCGATGCCGGGCTGTTCGACGAATGGTTCCTGCAACGTCACCTTGGCCTGGAACTGGACTGTGGCGAGATCGAGAACCTGCAGCGCATGCACCGCCTGCTGATGGACAACGCACTGCAGCAGCCGCAGGTGCTGACCCACCGCGATTTCATGCCGCGCAACCTGATGCCCATCGAGGGTGGCCCGGCGGTGCTGGATTTCCAGGACCTGGTGCGCGGACCGATCGCCTACGACCCGGTCAGCCTGTTCAAGGATGCGTTTCTGAGCTGGCCGATCGAACGCGTGGATACCTGGCTGGCGCGCTATCACGCACAAGCGCTGGCGGCCGGTCTGCCGGTACGGCCATGGCCGCAGTTCCTGCGCGACGCGGACTGGATGGGCGTGCAGCGCCATCTGAAAATCCTCGGCCTGTTCGTGCGTCTGCGCGACCGCGACGGCAAGGGGCACTACTTCGAGGATGCGCCCCGTTTCATCCGCTATCTGGATGAAGTGCTGCCGCGCCATCCCGAGCTGGCCGCCCTGCACGATCTGTTCGAGCTGCGCATCAAACCGGCCCTGGCCCGTATCGCCGAACCGGTGCAGGCGCGCCCATGAAGGCGATGATCTTTTCGGCCGGCAAAGGCGAGCGCATGCGCCCACTGACCCTGCACACGCCCAAGCCACTGCTCGTGGCCGGGGGCAAACCGCTGATCGTGTGGCATCTGGAACGCTTGGCTGCCGCCGGCATCGAAGAGGTGGTGATCAACACCGCCTGGCTGGGCGATCAGTTCGCGCCTGCGCTCGGCGACGGTGCGCGCTGGGGCCTGCGCCTGTATTTCATCCACGAAGGTGACGTACCGCTGGAAACCGGCGGCGGCATTCTCAACGCATTGCCGATCCTCGGCGATGCGCCGTTCCTGGTGATCAACGGCGATGTGTGGACGGATGTCGATCTCGCTACGCTGCCACACGCGCCCACCGGCGATGCGCACCTGGTGCTGGTCGACAATCCGGCCCAGCACCCACGCGGCGACTTCATCCTGCATGCCGATGGTCGGGTCAGCGATGACGGCGACAGCGCGCGGTTCACCTATGCCGGTGTGGGCGTCTACCGCCCGGCGATCATCAACGGTTGGCGCGCGGTGATCGGCGAAACCGCCGGTGCCAGCGCGACACCCCCACAGTTCGGCCTCGCCCCGCTGCTGCGGCATGCGATGGCGCAGGGCCGCGTGACCGGCCAGCACCATCGCGGCCGATGGACTGATGTGGGCACGCCGGAGCGGCTGGCGCAGCTGGATGCAGAACTGAACGTCTGACCCCGCCAAGGTAGCGCCACGCCATGCGTGGCTAAGGCAACTATGAGCCGGCACACAATGCATCCACGCATGGCGTGGATCTACAGGCCGTTTCCGGACGGTTACAACAGATGCGGGCCGTCTTCCAGAACCTGGCGCAGGAACGGCACGGTGATGCGGCGCTGTGCCGCCAGCGATTCGCGATCCAGCCAGTCCAGCAGGCTGACCAGGCTGCCCAGCTCGCGACCGGTACGGGTCAGCAACCATTCGATCGCCGCTTCATCGATTGCCAGGCCGCGTCGCGCCGCGCGCTCGCGCAGCACTGCCGCGCGCCCTTCATCATCCAGCGGCTGCAGCACCACGCGCACGCACTGCTGCAGGCGTGAGCGCAGGTCCGGCAACACCAGCCCAAGCTGGTCCGGTGCGTGCTGCGCGGTGTACAGCAGGGTGATGCCCGCCGCGCGCGCGCGGTTGTGGAAATCGAACAGCGCCACTTCGTCTTCGCGCTGCCCGGCCACGGCATCCAGCCCGTCCAGCGCGACCAGGTCGCGGCCTTCCAGCGATTCCAGCGCGGCGCGCGTACGCCCCACCACCGCCTTCAGCGGCAGGTAGGTCGGTTGACGGCCAGCCTGTTCGGCCAGCGAGCACATCGCCAGCGCCTGATGGGTCTTGCCGGTGCCCGGCGCGCCCTCCAGATACACCCAGTCGTGCGCAGCGCCCACGGCAATGGCGCGCAGCTGCGCCAGCGCACCATCCGGCGCACCGATGAACGTCTCCAACCGCTCGTCCTGCGGGTAGCGCAGGGCAAGCGGCAACTGCGGAACGACACTCACTGCGCGTCCGGCCCCTTCGGGTTGCCCACGATCACGATCTCGGGCTTGTCGACGTACGCATCGAGCACGATCGCCGATTTCTCACCGGCGTACAGATCGCTCTGGCGATAGCGCTGATGTGCATAACGCAGCAGCACGTTGCTGACCGCCGCCACCGGCAGGGCCAGCAGCATGCCGAGGAAGCCGAACAGCTGGCCACCGGCCATCACCGCGAAGATCACCGCCACCGGGTGCAGGCCGATCTTGTCGCCGACGATGCGCGGGGTCAGCACGTAGCTTTCCAGCAGCTGGCCCACCGTGAACACGACGCCGACCAGGATCAGCAGCTTCAGATCAAAGCCCTGCGCCTGGACCAGCGCCGCCGCGACCGCCATGACGATGCCGGTGGTCGCGCCGAGGTACGGAATGAAGCTGATCAGACCGGCCACCAGGCCGATCAACAGGCCCAGCTTCAGGCCGACCAGCGACAGGCCGGCGGCGTACACCACGCCCAGCGCGATCATCACCAGGAACTGGCCGCGGATGAACGCACCGAGCACTTCGTCCGATTCACGCGCCAGCTTGGTGATGGTGCCGACGTGGTTGCGCGGAATCATCGAGGCCACGCGCTCGACGAGCTTGTCCCAGTCACGCAGGAAGTAGAACGCCAGGATCGGCAGCAGCAGGATGTTGACCACCCAGGTCACCATCGTGAAGCCCGAACGCTGCACGTAGCCGAAGAAGGTCTTGGCGAAGCCGCCAGCCTGCTGCCAGTGGCTGCGGACCCACTCGATCAGCCGGTCCGGATCCATCCACTGCATGATCTCCAGCCCGGTCTTCTGCTCGAACCACGGGATGCCTTTTTCCATCAGCCACTGCTGTGCCTGCGGGATCGCCGCCACCAGGGTGGCGACCTGGCGCTCGATCATCGGCACCAGGATCAGCAGCGCGGCGGTGATCAACAGGATCATCGCCACGAACACCAGCACCACACCGGTGTTGCGCGAGCGGCCGGTGGCTTCGATCCGGTCGACCAGCGGGTCACCCAGCCAGGCAAGCGCCAGGGCCAGCACGAACGGGGTCAGGATCGGGCCGAGCAGCCAGATCACCCAGCCGGCGGCGAGCGCCACCAGCACATATTTCAACCGCCGGAGGAACTGTGCGATTTCCGCTTCGGGGGTGAGGATCATCGCAGGCGGTACTCGTTGCTGGCAGGCGGCGGCAGGGCCGAGGGGGTGGTTTCATCGATCGGGACCGGCAGCGGCGCGGTCGGCGCGATCACGCCGTTGTCGCCCAGCATGCGGTTCAACCCGGCCAGGCCGGTGGTCATCTCCAGCGACAGCTCCAGGCGATCACCCGAGGCGCGCACCGGGGTGACATTGCGGACCACGGCGGTCTCACGCAGGCCGGCGGCCAGGCGCATGTAGTCCTCGGCACTGTTCAGGCCCAGCACCACGATGGTGTACGTGCCGGCCGCACCGGTAGCGGCGCCGGCCTTGGCATAGCGGCGGACCAGCGCATCGGCCGCGCCGTCGGCACCACCGGCCATGGCGCGGCGGGCGTCACTGTCCTTGGTGGTCCACTTGTTCAATTCCTTGCCGCCATCGACGAACACCCAGTCGGCCACCCAGCCGCTGCCCTGGCGGTACAACTTGCCGACCAGCTGCATCGGCGGGGCATAGCGCGAGGAGGCGCGGGCCACCGCGGCGGTGTCCTGGCGCCAGATCGCGCCGACCAGTGCCTGCTCGGCAGCGCTGCCCGAGGGCAGGCCCAGCTTGTAGCCACGCTCGATGGCACGGTTGAGCAGCGGGCGGGCCGCATTGGCCTGCTGGACGGTCACCAGGCGCGGGCCGGAGCCATCATCGATGGCCAGCCAGATCACCGGCTTGGGTCGCGGCTGCGGCCACAGCGGCAGCCCGAGGGCCGAGATCAGGCCATCGACGTCATCCTCGCGGAACCGGGCGACCAGAATCGTGCGGTAGCTCGGCGCGCCACCGGCCGAGGTGCTCTGGTCCTGGCGGTAGTCATAGCTGGCTACGTAATCCTTGGCATTGCGCAGGGCCTGCATCACCCCGGGGCGGCTCATCACGCTGCGGTCGCCCGAGAGCTTGGCCAGCACATTGCCCAGCGCCCGGGACAGGGCACCGTTACGGTCCGAATCGGCCTGGCTGTTGACCGGGACCTCGGCCTCGTAAGCGCCACTGGCACTGGCCACATCGCCTTCGGTACGAAGGCCGCTCTGGGCCATCGAGGCCACTGGCAGGCACAACGCGAGGAACATCATGAAAAAGAGGCTGCGGCGCATCAGGACTTCCATTGAGCGTATCCGGGGGGAATTGTTGCCCGAATAGGGCCTGCGCGCCAACGTGGCCTGTTAAAATCGCGCTTTCACCCCAGCGCAGCGCCGACGCCCGTGACCAATTCCCCGTCCAACCCCTCTCCCCTGACCTACCGCGACGCCGGTGTCGATATCGACGCGGGCAACGAGCTGGTCGAGCGCATCAAGCCGCTGGTGAAGCGCAGTTTCCGCCCGGAAGTCATGGGCGGGCTGGGTGGCTTCGGCGCCCTGTTCGACCTCTCCAACAAGTACCGCGAGCCGGTCCTGGTTTCGGGCACGGACGGCGTGGGCACCAAGCTGAAGCTCGCACAACAGCTGGGTCGCCACGACACGATCGGCATCGATCTGGTCGCGATGTGCGTGAACGACGTGCTGGTCCAGGGCGCCGAGCCGCTGTTCTTCCTCGATTATTTCGCCACCGGCAAGCTGGACATCGACACCGCTGCGGCGGTCGTGGGCGGCATCGCCAACGGCTGCACCGAGGCCGGTTGCGCGCTGATCGGCGGTGAAACCGCTGAAATGCCCGACATGTATGCCCCGGGCGAGTACGACCTGGCCGGCTTCACGGTCGCTGGCGTCGAGAAGAGCGAACTGAAGGACGGCGCCAGCGTGGCCGCCGGCGACGTGCTGATCGGCATCGCCTCCTCCGGCCCGCACTCCAACGGCTACTCGCTGGTGCGCCGCATCTACGACCGCGCCGGGCAGCCGGCCGATCTGGAGCTGGACGGCGGGGTCAAGCTGGTCGATGCGCTGATGGCGCCGACCCGCCTGTACGTCAAGCCGATCCTTGCGCTGTTGAAGACCCACGGCGCGGCGATCCATGGCATGGCCCACATCACCGGTGGCGGCCTGACCGAGAACATCATCCGCGTGGTACCCGACGGCCTGGGTCTGGACATCAAGGCAAACGCCTGGACCCTGCCGCCGGTGTTCCAGTGGCTGCAGAAGGAAGGCGCCGTGGCCGACAGCGAGATGTGGCGCACCTTCAACTGCGGCATCGGCTTCGTGCTGATCGTGGCCGCCGACCAGGTCGACTCGGTCAGCGCCGCAGTGACCGCGCAGGGCCTGGAGCATTGGACCATCGGTGAAGTCACCCGCGCCGACGGCGCCGAACGCGTCAAGATCGGTTGAGCCAGGTGACGGAGCCCGGCCCGGAGTTCCCTGCCCAACCGCCGTCGCTGCCCGCCGCAGCGGCGCCGGTCGTACCGGCCGCGGCGGTGGATACCTCGCAGCTGCAATTGCTGTCGGTCTTCCACTATGTGGTGGCCGGCCTGACCGCGCTGTTCTCGCTGTTCCCGCTGATCTACCTGTTGATGGGGGTGGCGGTGATCTTCGCCGCGCCGCCGCCGCTGGCGCCCGGCGAGGCGCCGCCCCCGTTCGATCCGCGCCTGCTCGGTTGGGTGTTCGTGCTGATCGGCGGCCTGGGCTGTGCGGCCGGGCTGGTGCTGGCCGGTTACATGGCCTATGCCGGGCGCTGCCTGGCGCAGCGTCGGCGTTACCTGCTGTGCATGGTGGTAGCCGGCATCGCCTGCATCTTCATGCCGTTTGGTACCGCGCTGGGCGTGTTCACCCTGGTGGTGCTGTCGCGCCCGGCGGTCAAAGCGGCGTTCCAGACCGCATGAGCAGCCGTATCGCCGTCCTCGCCTCCGGCCGGGGCAGCAATCTGCAGGCCATCCTCGACGCGATCGCCGCACAGCGGCTGGATGCCGAGGTCGTGGCCGTGCTCTCGGACAAGCCGGAGGCCTCGGCCCTGCTCAAGGTGGGCCCGGATCAGCGCTGGGCACGTTCGCCCAAGGACTTCCCGGACCGCACCACCTTCGATGCGGCGATGGCCGATGCGCTGGACGCCTTCGCGCCGGACTGGGTCGTCTGCGCCGGTTACATGCGCATCCTCGGCGCTGCCTTCGTGGCCCGGTTCGACGGCCGCCTGGTCAACATCCATCCCTCGCTGCTGCCGCTCTACAAGGGGCTGCACACCCATGCGCGCGCACTGGAGGCCGGTGATGCCGAGCACGGCGCCAGCGTGCACTTCGTGGTGCCCGAGCTGGATGCCGGCACGGTGCTCGCCCAGGCCCGCGTGCCGGTCCAGACCGGCGACACCGCCGAGGCGCTGGCCCAGCGGGTACTGGCCGTGGAGCACCCGCTGCTGATCGCCAGCCTGGCGCTGCTGGTCAGCGGCCGTGTAACTGAACGGGCAGGTCAGCTCCAGCTCGACGGTCACCCTCTGTTTAGCCCGCTGCGCCTAGATTGCGCCGGACAGCTGAACCGATAAGGGTCGCGCACACACGCTGCTGATCCCGGCGCTGGCATCCTCTCCTCCTCTTCCCCCGACCGGCCCGCATGAGAACGTCTTTGTTCAAGCCCGTGCTGCTGATGGCATCCCTGCTGTGCACCGCCGCCCTTGCCCACGCGCAGGAAACGGCCACGCCCCCGTTGCCCGCCCTGCCCGCCATGGACTGGGAGGCACCGCCGCTGCAGCCGTTCACCGCCACCTACCAGGCCCTCTACAAGGGCAAGCAGGCTGGCGATGCCACCATGCGCGTCACCCGCACCGGGGGTGACCAGTGGCGCGTGGACATGCAGGTGGTTGGCCGCAGCGGTTTCGCCAGCGTGCTCGGCCTGAACCTGGAGCAGAGCACGGTGTTCGAAAACCGCAACGGCACCTATGTGCCGTTGAGCCAGAGCACCGTCCGCAAGGGCCTGTTCCTGGGCAAGAAGGTCACCGGCACCTACGACTGGCAGGCCGGTACCGCGCAGTGGCTGGGCGATCTGAAGAAGGAGCGCCGCCAGCCGATCCCGCTGCAGGCCGGCGACCAGAGCGCACTGCTGCTCAACCTGGCGATCATGCGCGATGCGCGTCCCGGCGGGCAGATGCATTACCGCTATGTGGACGTGGGCCGCGTTCGCCAGCACGACTACCAGGCCGCGCCGGACACCGAGAACGTGCCGGTTGGCGATCTGTCCTACAACGCGCTGCGGGTGTATCGCACCAACGGCGGCAATGACGAAACCATCCTCTGGATCGCCAACGGTGTTCCCACGCCGGTGCGCATCCTGCAACGCGAAGATGGCGAAGATCGGATTGATCTGCGCCTGATCGAATACCAAGGAGTCTGAGCATGACCACACTGAACCGTCCGCTGACCTGGATCGCCGCTGGCGCCCTTGCTGTCGTGAGCCTGCCCGCCATGGCGCTGCAGCCGTTCAAGGCTGACTACCAGGCCAGCTACATGGGCATGCAGGCCAATGGCACCATGACCCTCACCAGCGAAGGGGCCAACAAGTGGCGCTACAGCCTCAACGTCAAGAACCAGCTGGCCGATCTCAGCCAGAACACCGTCTTCGAAGAGGCCAACGGCCGCCTGCGCCCGCTGAGCAGCAATGACCGCTCGGTGCTGCTGGTCAAAAAGCGCAACGTGGATGCCACCTATAACTGGAGCAGCAACCAGGCCACCTGGACCGGCGACGTCAAGCCGGACCGCCGTGGTCCGGTCGCGCTCAAGGCCGGCGACATGGACGCCCTGCTGATCAACCTGGCGATCGCGCGTGATCTGGCCGCCGGTAAGCCACTGAACTACCGCATGGTCGACGAAGGCCGGATCAAGCCGATGTCCTACAAGGTGGTCGGCAAGGAAAAAATCACCGTGGCCGGCAAGTCCTACGACGCCACCAAGGTGTCGCGGACCGATGGCAACAAGGAACTGATCGCCTGGATCGTGCCGGAGTTCCCGGTGCCGGCGCGCCTGCTGCAGCGTGAGAGCGGCAAGGATGCGCTGGATCTGACGATCAAAGGCATGAATTGACCCAAAAAAACGCCCGCTTTCGCGGGCGTTTTTTTATTCCGGCTTGGCGTCGCCGAACACCGTCCTGCAGTCCACCCGGATCTGCTGCCGCGTGTCGCGCCAGTAGTACGTGCTGCAATGGCGGTTGCCGTCGACCTTCTTCTCCACGCCGACCGCATAGAACGACTGGAACACTTCGGTACGGCTGACCGTGCCATCCGCATTCCAGTCCATGTCTTCCTGCTGGATGCCTTGGGTGATGGCGATACCGGCATACCAGGCGTAGCCCAGCCACGCCAGCACGATCAGTACCAGCACCAGCAGCGCCTTGCGACGGCGCGTGAACCGGCCGCGCAGGATCATGCGGCGATACGCCGGATGGTGGCGCCCAGCGAGGACAACTTCTCTTCGATGTTCTCGTAGCCGCGATCCAGGTGGTAGATGCGGTCGATGGTGGTGTCACCCTCGGCCATCAGGCCGGCCAGGATCAGCGAGGCCGACGCGCGCAGATCGGTCGCCATCACCGGCGCCCCGCTGAGCTGCTCGGCGCCGCGCACGATCGCGGTGTGGCCTTCCACCTGGATGTCCGCGCCCAGGCGCAGCAATTCGTTGACGTGCATGAAACGGTTTTCGAAGATCGTTTCATTGATCACACCCACGCCGTCGGCCACGCAGTTGAGCGCCATGAACTGCGCCTGCATGTCGGTCGGGAATGCCGGGTACGGCGCGGTGGTCAGGTTGACCGCGCGCGGGCGCTTGCCTTCCATGTCCAGGGTGATGCTGTCTTCGGTGGTCTCGATCTTCGCACCGGCTTCGACCAGCTTGGCCAGCACCGCGTCCATGGTGTTCGGGCGGGCCCGGTTGACCGTGACCTTGCCGCCGGTCATCGCTGCGGCGACCAGGAAGGTGCCGGTCTCGATGCGGTCAGGCAGCACTTCGTGACGGCCACCGGACAGCTTCTCCACGCCTTCGATGACCAGGCGGGCGGTGCCCAGGCCTTCGATCTTCGCGCCGAGCGCGATCAGGCAGTGCGCCAGATCGGTGACTTCCGGTTCCATCGCCGCGTTGTCGAGCACCGTGGTGCCTTCGGCCAGCACGGCGGCCATCAGCACGTTCTCGGTGCCGGTGACGCTGACCATGTCGAAGGTGAAGTGCGCCCCCTTCAGACGGTTGGCCTGGGCCTTGATGAAGCCGTTCTCGACGGTGATCTCCGCCCCCAGCGCCTGCAGGCCCTTGATGTGCTGGTCGACCGGACGCGAGCCGATCGCGCAGCCGCCCGGCAGCGACACTTCGGCCGCACCGAAGCGGGCCAGCAGCGGGCCGAGCACCAGGATCGAGGCGCGCATGGTCTTGACCAGCTCATACGGGGCCACGTGCTGATTGACCGAGCGCGGGTCGACCACGATCGCGCTGCCGCGCGAGAGGGTGCCCTGGTCGATGGTGACCTTGGCGCCCAGCTCACCCAGCAGCTTCACGGTGGTGACCACGTCGTGCAGGTGCGGCACGTTGGTGATCTCCACCGGCGCATCGGCCAGCAGGGTCGCGCACAGGATGGGGAGGACAGCGTTCTTGGCGCCGGAAATGTTCACTTCACCGTGCAGCGGCTTGCCGCCGGTCACTACGATCTTGGCCATGGAATCTACTTGGAATGAGGTAGAGCCGACCGTGGGTCGGCTGATTGAATCGGTGAGGTAGAGCCAACCATCACTCGGCTGACTAGCCCGCTTCGGCCGGGGTGACCGTCTTAAGCGCCAGCGCGTGGATCGCCCCGCCCATCAGATCGCCCAGGGTCGCATAGACCATGCGGTGGCGCGCCAGCGGCATTTTGCCGGCAAAGGCGTCGCAGACCACGGTGGCCTCGAAGTGCACGCCATCGTCACCCTGCACGTCCGCGCGGGCGCCAGGCAGGCCGGTTTCGATCAGATTGCGGATGGTCTCGGCGTCCAACGGGCTTTCCTAATAAAATGAGCGCTCATTCTACTCTTCCACGTGGCGCTCGCATGGCTGTCTCGCCCCAACTCCCCCATCCGGCCGACGCTGCGGCACTGGTCGCCAGTGGCCGCCGCGTGTTCGAGATCGAGCGCGATGCGCTGGGCGCGGTCGCCGAGCGGCTGGGCGAAGCGTTCAGCCAGGCCTGCCAGCTGGTCCTGCAGAGCAAGGGCCGCGTGGTCGCCACCGGCATGGGCAAGTCCGGCCATGTCGCCCGCAAGATCGCCGCCACGCTGGCCTCGACCGGCACCCCGGCCTTCTACGTGCACCCCGGTGAAGCCGGGCATGGCGATCTGGGCATGATCACCGAGGCCGACGTGGTGCTGGCGCTGTCCTACTCGGGCGAGTCCGACGAGCTGCTGATGCTGCTGCCGGTGCTCAAGCGCCAGGGCAACCGCCTGATCGCCATGACCGGCCGCCCGCAGTCCAGCCTGGCCACCGCCGCCGACGTTCACCTGGATGTCAGCGTGCCGGCCGAGGCCTGCCCGCTGGCGCTGGCCCCGACCTCCAGCACCACCGCCTCGCTGGCGATGGGCGATGCGCTGGCCGTGGCCCTGCTCGATGCCCGCGGCTTCACTGCTGACGATTTCGCCCGCTCGCACCCGGCCGGCAGTCTCGGCCGCCGCCTGCTGCTGCACATCACCGATGTCATGCACAGTGGCGATGAGCTGCCGCGCGTGGATATCGGTGCCAGCCTCAGCGAGGCCCTGGTGGAGATGAGCCGCAAGCGCCTGGGCATGACCGCCGTGGTGGATGCCGACAACCATCTGATCGGCCTGTTCACCGACGGCGACCTGCGCCGCGCGCTGGATACCGACCTGGACGTGCGCAGCGCGCGGATCGCCGATGTGATGACCCGCGGCCCACGCACCATTGGTGCCGATCAGCTGGCAGCCGAGGCGGCGCAGCTGATGGAAGCCCACAAGATCAACGGTTTGATGGTGGTCGATGCGCAGGGCCACCTGGTCGGCGCGCTCAACATTCATGACCTGTTGCGGGCCCGGGTGGTTTAAACCACAGTTGTCTTCCTCCATTCAGCTGAGCTGCCCCCAGACGATGCCCTACTCTCCGTTGCCCGGTTTCCCGTCCCACCTGCATGCCGCTGCCGGCCGTATCCGGCTGGCCTGCTTCGACGTGGACGGCACGCTCACCGACGGTCGGCTCTACTACGACAAGGACGGCAACGAGAGCAAGGCGTATTACGTGCAGGACGGACTCGGCCTGAAACTGCTGCAACACCACGGTATCCACCCGGTGCTGATCACCGCGCGCAACAGCCAATCCGCGCTCAAGCGTGGCGCGGATCTGGGCATCGATACCCAGATCGCGGTCGGCGACAAGCTGGCCAGCGTCAAGGCGCTGTGCGAGCAGCACGGTATCGGCCTGGACCAGGTGGCCTTCATGGGTGACGACCTGCCCGATCTCGGTCCGCTGTGCGCGGTCGGCCTGGCGGTTGCGCCGGCCAATGCCCACCCGTGGATCGCCGAGCGCGTGCACTGGCAGACCCGCAGCGATGGCGGCAAGGGCGCGGCGCGTGAGCTGTGCGACGTGCTGTTGGCCGCGCAGGGCCATGTGGACGCGGTGCTGGCGAGGTTCGGCGCATGACCCTGAACCTGCGCACCACCCTGGGCATCGGTCTGCTGCTGGCGGCCGCCTTCACCGGCTGGCTGGCGCTGCATGACCGCGACAAAGGCACGGCCGAGGCCGGCGATGACGCTACCAAGGATTACGTGCTGCATGATTTCCAGATCGTGGCGCTGGACGAACAGGGCAAGGAATCCACGACCCTGCGCGCCCCGCTGCTGGAGCGCCTGCGCAGCGATGAAACGATGAACATCACCACGCCCCTGTTCCTGCTGCCCGATCAGGACGGCAACCACTGGGAGCTGCGCAGCGAGACGGGCTGGGTCAGCGCCAAGGGCGATCAACTCAAGCTGATCGGCAACGTCAGCGGCGACAGCCCGAAGATCGCCAGCGTGCCGCCCACCACATTCCGCACCGATCACCTGGATGTCTTCCCGAACGAAAGCCGCGCCAAGACCGATGCCCTGGTCACCATGACCCGCCCGGGCATGAGTCAGTCCGGCGTCGGTTTCGAGCTGGATTCCAAAACCAAGACCTACCATTTCCTGAGCCAGGCCAAGGGCCGTTACACGCCCCAGCGCTGAGCCACCGCCGCCGCGGCGACGTCCCCACGGACAGGCGCCGGCAGCACAGGAAACCCCGCGATTCACCGGCCGGACTGACGTCTGGTCACGACCCCTACTCTGGCAGGACAGACCCATTCCATGAAGATCCTATTTGCAGCCGCCTGCGCGATCAGTCTTCTCGCCCCCGCGTTCGCGGCCAGCGCGAAGTCCACCGATCGCAATGAACCGATGACCATCGATGCCGGCACCCAGTCGGGCACCCTCGTCGGTGACGGCAAGACCACCCTGTCCCAGGGCGTGGTGGTGACCCAGGGCACGCTCGATCTGCGCAGCGCCGATGCCGAGATCTACATGAAGGACGGCGAAGCGGTCCGCGCCGTGTTCACCGGCAAGCAGGCCAAGCTCAAGCAGCAGCTCGATGACGGCAGCTGGATGGACGCCAGCGCCGACCGCATCGATTACGACATCAAGGCCGAAGTGCTGACCATGACCGGCAACTACCAGGTCAAGAGCGCACGCGGCACCAATGCCGGCCAGAAGATGACCTACAACACCCGCACCGGCGAGATGAACAGTGGTGGCGATGGCACGCGCGTGCGCACCGTCATCCAGCCCAAGAACAAGACCGCCGCACCGGCCGCGCCGGCCGCCAAGACCACCGTGCCGACCCCCGGGAGCAAGAAGTAATGCTCGTCGCCAAAGGCCTGCGCAAGCGCTACAAGCAACGTGAAGTCGTCAAGGACTTCGGTCTGACCCTGGAGGCCGGTGAAGTGGTCGGCCTGCTCGGCCCCAACGGTGCCGGCAAGACCACCTGTTTCTACATGATCGTCGGCCTGGTCGAGACCGATGCCGGCAGCATCGTGCTGGACGGCAAGGACATCACCAGCGACCCGATGTACACCCGCGCCAAGCAGGGCGTGGGCTACCTGCCGCAGGAACCCTCGGTGTTCCGCAAGCTGACCGTGGCCGACAACCTGCGCCTGGTGCTGGAGCTGCGTGACGATCTGGACAAGGCCGGCCGCGAAAAGGAACTGGCCAGTCTGCTGGACGAGCTGCAGATCAACCATGTGGCCGACCAGCTCGGTGCGAGCCTCTCCGGTGGTGAACGCCGCCGCTGTGAAATCGCCCGGGCGCTGGCCGCCAAACCGCGCCTGATCCTGCTCGACGAACCCTTCGCCGGTGTCGATCCGATCTCGGTCGGTGAAATCCAGCGCATCGTCACCCACCTCAAGCAGCGCGGGATCGGGGTGCTGATCACCGACCACAATGTCCGCGAAACCTTGGGAATCTGCGACCGCGCGTATATCCTCAATGAGGGCAGCGTGCTGGCACAGGGCGCGCCGGACGAGATCCTGGCCAACGCCGACGTCCGCCGCGTCTACCTTGGAGACACCTTCAAGCTCTGATCCAGCGGCCGCCGCAACGCCTTCCTTCCGTTCGGCACAGGCATGAAAGCACGGCTGCAGACATCGATGGGGCAACACCTGGTCATGACGCCGCAGCTGCGTCAGGCGATCAAGCTGTTGCAGATGTCCAGCGCCGAGCTGGAGCTGGAAATCAACGAGGCGGTAGAGACCAACCCGCTGCTGGACTGGGCCGAGAACGCTGAACCGGCGCTCGAGGCCAGCCCCGGCGAGGACAGCCCCCCGCCCGCCCCCACCGATACCCATGCCGATGGCGAGCATCAGGTCTCGGCCAGTGATGACTGGTCGCCCGGCGAGGGCGACTGGACCAGCGGCAGCAGTGGCGGCTCTTTCGACGATGACGACAACGGCAGCGCCGCAGAACGCGTGGCCGAGACCGAATCGCTCGCCGACCACCTGCTCTGGCAGTTGCACCTGTCGCACCTGTCGGTCCGCGACCGCAGCATCGGCGCGGCCCTGATCGACGCCTTCGAAGAGGACGGCTACCTGCGCGAGCCCTTGGCGACCATCGCCGAAACCCTGCGCCCGGCGATCCAGGCCGACGAAGCCGAAATCCTGACCGTGCTGCACCAGATCCAGCGTTTCGACCCGGTCGGGGTCGGTGCGCGCACGCTGGGCGAATGCCTGGACCTGCAGCTGCTGGTGCTGCCCGCCGACACCCCCGGCCTGGCCCTGGCCCGCCGCATCGCCGATGGCCCGCTGGAGCGCCTGCCACGCAGCGGTGTGGCCGGGATCGCCCACGAGCTGCGCGAGCCGGTGGCCGAGGTGGAGGTCGCGGTGCAGCTGCTGCGTTCGCTGGATCCGCGCCCCGGCACCCAGATCGGCGAGCTCTCCCACGACAGCTACGTAGTGCCGGACTGTGTGGTCTGGCGCCAGAACGGCGTCTGGCGTGCCGCGCTGGCCGGCCATGCCGGGCCCAAGGTGGTCATCCACCGCGGCTACGAGCAGATGATCCGCCGCTGCGGGGAGGCCGACGCCGGCTACATGCGCGCCCACCTGCAGGAGGCGCGCTGGCTGCTCAAGGGCCTGGAGGCCCGCGGCGAGACCCTGCTGCGGGTGATGCGCTGCCTGCTCGACCAGCAGGCCGCCTTCCTGGAATTTGGCGAACAGGCGCTGCGCCCGCTGACCCTGCGCGAGGTGGCCGGCGAGTTGGGCCTGCACGAATCCACCATTTCACGCGCGATCGCCCGCAAGTACGTACGCACCCCGCGCGGCACGCTGGCGTTGCGCGCCTTCTTCGCGTCGGGCATCGATACCGACAGCGGCGGCGAAGCCTCCAGTACTGCCATCCAGGCGATGCTGCGGCGCCTGATCGATGATGAGAACCCGCGCAAGCCGCTTTCTGACGCCAAGCTGGCTGACCTGCTCAAAACCTCGGGAATACCGGTAGCGCGACGCACCGTAGCGAAGTATCGTGAAGCCATGAACATTTCCGCCTCGCACGAAAGGGTAAGAATCGTCTGACGCTCCACCGCGCCTGGCGGGAAGGTTCATTGGCACATCCGAACAAAGGAGAAACCCGATGCACATCGAGACGTTTGGCAAGGACCACCTTGAGATCACCCCGGCTCTGAACGAGTACGTGGAGACCAAGCTGGAACGGCTGAGGAAGCACTTCGACCAGCACTGCGAGGTTCGCGTGCAACTGTCGATCCGCAAGCCGGAGCACCATGCCGATGCGAGTGTGAATGTTCCCGGGCAGACTCTGCACGCGGACGCCAGCGGCCCCACCATGTACGCCGCGATCGACATCCTGGCCGACAAGCTCGACCGCCTGGTCATCAAGCACAAAGAGAAAAAGCAGCAGCACGCACCGCAACCGCTGCCGGTGGGCGACAATGAGGGCTGATGCCCTCGTTTCCACCCCGACATGCCTCTGACTGATCTTCTGGCGGCCGTCCGCACGCAAGTGCTGCCGGCCGCCGATCGCGACAGCGTGCTGAAGGCCGCAGCCCGCCTGCTGGCCTGCCGCGAAGCCAACGCCGAGCTGCTGTACCAGAACCTGTGCCAGCGCGAGACGCTGGGCAGCACCGCGATCGGCCACGGCATCGCCATCCCACACGGCCGTGCCCCCCTGCTTGAACGCCCCCGCGGCGCCCTGCTGCGGCTGGAATCGCCGGTGGAATTCGGCGGCGATGAACCAGTCGATCTGGTGTTCGCGATTGCCGTGCCCGCGCACTACACCCATCAACACCTGATGCTGCTCTCCGAGCTGGCCGAGCTGTTCTCCGAGCCGGCCATCCGCCAGGCGCTGCGCGAAGCGCGCGACGGCGACGAGCTGCGTCGGGTCATCGAATTCCCCCCGCCGGCGAGTGCCGCATGAATACCAGCATCACCGCGCGCGAACTGTTCGAACAGCAGCGTGACCGCCTGAGCCTGCGCTGGGTCGCCGGCCAGCAGGGCGAGCGCCGTGAGCTGGAGGCCGGCAACAAGGTCTCTCGCCGTCCTTCGCTGGCCGGTTACCTCAACGCGATCTACCCGAACAAGGTGCAGATCCTCGGCACCGAGGAACTGTCCTGGCTGGACTCGCTGGACTCGCGCCAGCGCTGGGAGACCATCGAGCGGATCATGCAGTCCCATCCGCTGGCGCTGGTGATCACCCGCAACCAGTCCTGCCCGGAAGACCTGCGCGCGGCCGCGGACGAATCGCAGACCCCGCTGTGGATTTCACCCAAGCGCGGCCACGAGCTGCTCAACCACCTGTCCTACCACCTGGCGCGCACGCTGGCGCCGCGGGTGATCCTGCATGGCGTGTTCATGGAGATCTACTCCATCGGCGTGCTGATCACCGGTGAAGCCGGCTCGGGCAAGAGCGAACTGGCGCTGGAGCTGCTCAGTCGCGGCCACCGCCTGGTTGCCGACGATGCCCCTGAGTTCACCCAGATCGCCCCGGACGTGCTCGACGGCACCTGCCCGGAGCTGCTGCAGGACCTGCTGGAAGTCCGCGGCCTGGGCGTGCTCAACGTGCGCGAGATGTTCGGTGATACGGCGGTAAAGAAGAACAAGTACCTTCGGCTGATCGTCCACCTGACCAAGCCGATGACCGAGCCCACCCCTTACGGCTATGAACGCCTGACCGGCGACTCGGGTACCCGCCACGTGCTGGACCTGGATGTGCCGCTGATCACCCTGCCGGTGATGCCCGGCCGCAACCTGGCCGTGCTGACCGAAGCCGCCACGCGCCTGCACATCCTGCGGACCAAGGGCATCGACCCGGCCGCGATGTTCATCGCCCGCCACAGCAACATGTTGGAACGCCGCACGCCATGACCACACCCGCCCCCGCCTCCGCCCCGACCGCCGCCACCCTGATCATCGTCAGTGGGCTGTCCGGGTCCGGCAAGACGGTCGCGCTGAAGACCTTCGAAGACCTCGATTACTACTGCTCGGACAACCTGCCGATCGACCTGCTGCCGGATTTCGTGCGCAGCCTGCTGGGCGATCCGGGCCGCGAGGCCCCGCGTCGGCTGGCGGTCGGCATCGACGTGCGTGCGCAGAGCGATCTGACCCAGCTCTCGCACTGGCGCGAAGATGCCAAGGCGGCCGGCCTGGATGCGCAGCTGCTGTTCTTCGATGCCACCGATGAAACCCTGCTCAAGCGCTACGCCGACACCCGTCGCCGCCATCCGCTGAGCCAGCTCGGGCTGTCGCTGCCCGAAGCGATCGCCCGCGAGCGCGAACTCACCGCGCCGCTGCGCGCCGCCGCCGATGCGGTGATCGACACCAGCCACCTCAACGTGCACCAGCTGCGCCGCAAGGTGGTCACCGAATTCGCACTGGCCCACGGCAACAAGCTCTCGCTGCTGTTCGAATCGTTCGCCTACAAGCGCGGCGTGCCGGCCGAAGCGGACTTCGTGTTCGACGTGCGCGTGCTGCCCAATCCGCATTGGGACCCGGAGCTGCGCCCGCTGTCCGGTCGCGATGCCGGGGTGCGCGAGCATCTGGACGAACAGCCCGATGTGCAGCGCTACGCCGGCCAGCTGGTCGATTTCCTGGACACCTGGCTGCCGCGGCTGGGCAATGACACCCGCAGCTATGTGACCGTCGCCTTCGGCTGCACCGGCGGCAAGCACCGCTCGGTGTACATGGCCGAGCGCATGGCCCGCCATGCCCGCGATCAGGGCTGGCCGGAAGTGGCCACCTTCCACCGCGAACTGGACTGAATGCGGCAGTGCCGGGACGGCCGGCATCGACACGCTGAACCGCGGAACACAGCAGTCTTTCACGCGTGCTATCACCAATTCATGTTGACCTGTTAACGTTCGGGAATGACCTGTGGCATTCTCCTCGTAACTCATCCCGGTGTCGGCACGGCCCTGCTGGACGTGGCGACCCGTCTGCTGCGGCACCTGCCGCTGAAGACCGAAGCTTTCGAAGTACCGTTCGACGCAGATATGGACGTCCTGCTCCCGCTCGCCTCGGCCGCTTTGCGCCGGGTGGACAGTGGCCAGGGCGTGCTGATCCTGACCGACCTGTACGGCGCCAGCCCCAGCAATCTGGCCGGGCAACTGGCTCGTCTGGGCACCCCGGCCCGCCGGGTTTCGGCGCTGAGCCTGCCGATGTTGATGCGGGTGATGAATTATCCGGAACAGGGACTGGATCAACTGCCTGCCACAGCCGCGGCAGGCACTCGCAATGGAGCGATTGTCGACGATGCTTGAACGTGAACTCACTGTTTCCAACCGCCTGGGCCTGCATGCCCGCGCCACTGCCAAGCTGGTGCAGGAGCTGGCGCCTTTCCGCTGCAATGTGACCATGGCCGCCAAAGGCCGTGAGATCAATGCCAAGAGCATCATGGGCGTCATGCTGCTGGCCGCCGGCCAGGGCACCCCGGTCACCGTGCGCATCGAGGGCGAAGACGAAGTCGCCGCGATGGACGCGGTGGTCGCCCTGTTCGAGCGGCGTTTCGACGAGGACAACTGAGCATGGGGGGGCAGCCGCGATCGGGATCCTCCGCACCGGCCCGGACCGCGTCCGGGGCGATGCTGTTGTCCGGCCACGGTGCCTCCCGCGGTAACGCTCTGGGCCGTGCCCGGGTGCGCCTGCCGCATGCCCTGGAAGTGGCCGAGCAGCGCATTCCGCCGGCCAAGATCGAGGCTGAGCTGGAGCGCCTGCACGTGGCCGTGGAAGCGGCCCGTGGCGAAATGCACGAGCTGCGCCAGCGCCTGCATGGCGCGCTCAACCAGGAGGTCGGCGAATTCCTCGACCTGCATGCCCTGCTGCTGGATGACCCCGAGCTGCTGTTCGGCCTGGACGAACTGATCCGCAGTGGCCCGTACAGCGCCGGCTACGCCTTGCGCGTGCAGCGCGACCGCCTGGCCAAGGTCTTCGATGGAATGGACGATGCCTACCTGAAGAGCCGCATGGACGATCTGGACCATGTGATCGGGCGCATCCATGCCTTCCTGCAGAAGCGCCCGCCGGACGTCAAAGGCATGGCCGGCGAGATCCTGATCTGCGACAACATCGCGCCCTCCGAGCTGGCCCAGCTGCAGGCCCACGGCGTGGTCGGCATCGTCACCGCAGGGGGCAGCGCGCTCTCGCACAGCGCGATCCTGGCGCGCAGCCTCCACCTTCCGTTGATCGTCAACGTCCCCAACGTGTTGCAGAAGGTCGCCGACGGCGACGTACTGATCATGGACGGCAGTGATGGCACGGTCACCATCAACCCCCAGGCACAGGACCTGCGCGACTACCGCGTGCGCCTGCGTGAGCACGCGCGCGAGCAGCGCGAACTCGGGCGCCTGCGCACCAAACCCAGCCGCACCCGCGATAACGTCGATATCGCCCTGCTCGCCAATGCCGAGTCCAGCGAAGACGTCACCCAGGCGCATGCGCTGGGCGCACACGGGCTGGGCCTGTACCGCACCGAATTCCTGTTCCTGCAGCGCAACGAGCTGCCGGACGAGCAGGAGCAGTTCGAGACCTACCGCGATGCCGCCCTCGGCATGAGCGGTCGGCCGGTCACCATCCGCACCCTGGACCTGGGCGCGGACAAGGCCGACCGCACCGGGCTGACCCTGAGCAACGAAGAAAACCCGGCACTGGGCCTGCGTGGCGTGCGCCTGTCGCTGGCGCGGCCGAAGGTGGCCGACACCCAGCTGCGCGCGATCCTGCGCGCCTCGGCCTACGGCAAGCTGCGTATCCTGATCCCGATGGTCAGCACCCGCGAGGAAATCCTTGCGGTCCGCCGGCGCCTGACCAAGCAGGCCGAGCTGCTGCGCGCGGAAGGCCACGAAGTGGCCGAGCACATCCCGTTCGGCGCGATGATCGAAGTGCCGGCCGCCGCGATCGCGCTGGAGAGTTTCATCGATCTGGTCGACTTCCTCTCGATCGGCACCAACGATCTGGTCCAGTACCTGCTTGCCGCCGACCGCAACAACGAGGCGGTCGGCGAGCTGTACTCGCCGCTGCACCCGGCGGTGGTGCGCCTGCTCGCGCACATCCTGCGCACCGGCCAGGCGTACAACATTCCGGTGGCGGTCTGCGGCGAGATCGCCGGCGACCCGCTGATGACCCGCCTGCTGCTGGCCCTGGGGCTGACGGAATTCAGCCTGCACCCGGGCACCCTGCTGGAAGTGCGCCGTGCGGTGCGCGACAGCGATCTGTCGGTGCTGCAGGCGATGGCGCCCAAGCTGCTGCAGGCACGCGACCGCCGCGGCATCGAACGCTGGATCGAGAAGGCCGGCCTCCATCGGTAGGTATCGACCGTTGGTCGATACGCGCCTGACCGCGCGACGTCGCAGGCGCGGCACGACCAACGGTCGCGCGCTACCCGATTGACACACAAGCGCGCGATAATGACGCGGTGACCACCGCCCATGCCGCATCCTCTACCGGATAGCGGCCTTTTTCTTTTTCCGCAGGAGCTGCGCATGGCCGAAGCCGTACGCCACGACAAGACGGCGCGCCAGCTGCGGCTGTTGTCCGATGCACTGGACAGCGGGCGGTTGGGTCCGGTCCGTCGATTGGTCAACACCCTGGCACCGGCGGAAATCGGCAACCTGCTCGAATCGCTGCCCCCGGGCAAGCGCGAGATCGTCTGGGGCCTGGTCGATCCGGAAGATGACGGCGAGGTGCTGGTCCACGTCGGCGAGGAAGTGCGCGAAAGCCTGCTGGCCGACATGGACCCGGACGAGATCATCGCCGCGGTCGAAGATCTGGACATCGATGACCTTGCCGATCTGGTCGAAGATCTGCCGGACACGGTCATCGATGAAGTGCTCAAGTCGATGGACCGCGAGAACCGCGAGCGGCTTGAGCAGGTGCTGTCGTATCCCGAGGACAGCGCCGGCCGCCTGATGAACCCGGACGTGGTGACCGTGCGCGCCGACGTCAATGTCGATGTGGTGCTGCGCTACCTGCGCCTGCGCGGCGAACTGCCCGACCACACCGATCACCTGTTCGTGGTCAGTCGCCGCCATCAGTACCTGGGCCGCCTGTCGCTGGCCGCGCTGGTGACGCACGAGGACAACACCCCGATCAACCGCCTGATCGATGACGAGCAGCCGGCGATCGATGTCGGCGAGAGCGCCGATGAAGTCGCGCGCCAGTTCTCCGATCATGACTGGGTGTCCGCCCCGGTGGTGGACGACAACAACATCCTGCTCGGCCGCATCACCATCGATGACGTGGTCGACATCATCCGGTCGCAGGCCGAGCACCAGGCGCTGGGCGCCGCCGGTCTGGACGAAGAGGAAGATCTGTTCTCGCCGATCAAGCGCGCCGTACGCGGCCGCGTGGTCTGGCTGGGCATCAACCTGTGCACCGCGTTCCTGGCAGCCAGCGTGATCGGCCAGTTCGAGCTCACCCTGCAGAAGGTGGTGGCGCTGGCCGTGCTGATGCCGATCGTGGCTGGCGTCGGCGGCAATGCCGCCGTGCAGGTGCTGACCCTGATGGTGCGCGGCATCGCGCTGGGCCAGGTCGGCCAGAGCAATGCGCGCATCCTGCTGTGGAAGGAATCGCGCGTCGCGCTGATCAATGGCACCCTGATCGGTACCGTGGTCGGCATCATCGCCTACCTCTGGTTCCACAGCTTCCTGCTGTCGCTGGTGATCACCCTGGCGCTGATCATCAACTTCTGCGCCGCGGCCCTGGCCGGTGTGCTGCTGCCGCTGCTGCTCAAGCGCATGAACGTGGACCCGGCCGTGGCCGGCACCGTGGTGGTCACCGCCGTCACCGACGTCATGGGCTTCTTCAGTTTCCTCGGCCTGGCCAGCCTGATCCTGCTGCACTGACCCTGGACCCCGCATGGCCCTGACACTCGACAATTATTTCGTCCCTGGCTGGCGCGACGCGACATATACCTGCGCCGCCTGCGAATGGCAGGGCAGCGCGCGGCAGATGCCGATGGAACTGCACGAAGACGAAGCCCAGTTCGACTGCCCGCAGTGCGAGAACCCGATCCTGCTGGTGGTCCACCCCAGCCTTGCCCAGGTGCAGGCCGCCGCCGCCGACGGTCACCCCGAAGCGATCGAACAGCTGGACATCCTCGCCGCGGCCCCGCGCCCGCACTGATGCACTGCAAGATGCTCCGGCGCGCCACCGGGCCTAGACTGAAAACGATTTCAATCAGGGCACGACAATGGCACGACGCTGGGGTGGATGGCTGCTGTGGGCGGTGGCGATGATGACGGTGGCTGGCTGTGCGACCACCCCGGCTGGCTCCGGCGGCCAGTTCGTCGGCCGTGCGGTGAAAGTGGATGGGCAGACCGCGTATTACCAGGTATTCGTGCCGCGCAACGCTGCCGCCTCACGCGGCGAATTGCCGGTCGTCCTGTTCCTGCATGGCTCCGGTGAGCGTGGCCGCGACGGCCGCCGCCAGACCCAGGCCGGGCTGGGGCCGCACCTGCGCCAGCATGCCTCCACCTTCCCTGCGCTGGTCGTGTTGCCGCAGACGCCGGATGACCAGGAGTGGTCGGGCGACAACAACCGCATCGCGCTGGCTGCACTGGATGCCGCCATCGCCGAGTTTGGTGCCGACCCGCAGCGGCAGTACCTGACCGGGATGTCGATGGGCGGCTACGGCAGCTGGAACATCGCGCTGGCCGAACCGACCCGCTTCGCCGCCATCGTGCCGGTCTGCGGCGCGGTGCTGTCCCCGCACCAGAGCCGCCCGGACCTGCAGGTGGAGGCGGTGGCCGACCAGAGCGACCCGTATGCCGCCATTGCCCAGCGCCTGCGCAACGTCCCGATCTGGATGTTCCATGGCGCGCTGGACGACCTGGTGCCGCCGGAGGACGACCGTAAGCTGCACGCCGCGTTCCAGCAGGCCGGCGCGAAGGACGTGCGCTACACCGAGTACCCCGAAGGAAACCACAATGCCTGGGACGCCACGTACGCCGACGACGCGATGTGGGCCTGGTTGTTCGCGCAGAGGCGATGATCGGCTGATGCGAAAGCGAATCTGGTAGTGCCGGCCGCTGGCCGGCTCTGCAGAGGCCCGGTAGTGCCGGCCGCTGGCCGGCTCTGCAGCAAACCGTCATCAATCGCATGCGCTTCGTGAAGCCGGCCAGCGGCCGGCACTACCGCATTACCGAGTGGATCGATGCCGAGCCGGCCAGCGGCCGGCACTACCTTGTTTGGGTCTTCGGCGATAACGGTTTGCGCCGTTGGCCGATATCATGGCGCTGCGGGATCACTCACGAAGCAGCATGAGTTCTTCTCGACTACGCGTGGGGCGCTGTTCCATTCCAGGACAGAGCTATGTCCTGACCATGGTCTGCCATCACCGTAGGCGCTGGTTTGTGGATCCCGAGGTTTCTGCAATTGCCATCTCGCACCTGAAGGAAATGGACGAACGTGGATACGTACGATCCCTTGCCTGGGTGGTCATGCCCGACCATCTGCACTGGTTGGTGGAACTGGAAGCTAAGCCACTTGCCGATATCGCTCGACGCTTGAAATCATCGACTGCGTTGGCAATCAATCGATCGCTGGGTCGTGGTGGTTCGTTCTGGCAAGCCGGTTACCACGATCACGCCGTGCGTCGCGACGAGTCGCTGCATCGGCATGCCCTTTACATCCTCGGCAATCCGATCCGTGCAGGGCTTTCAGAGCAGATCGGAGACTACCCGTACGCGTGGACCCTGTGGCCACATGACCGGTAGTGCCGGCCGCTGGCCGGCTGCCGATGCATGCTGCAGAGCCGGCCAGCGGCCGGCACTACCCTGCGTGCTGGGTGGATTTCTGCGGAGCCGGCCAGCGGCCGGCACTACCCTGCGTGCTGGGTGGATTTCTGCGGAGCCGGCCAGCGGCCGGCACTACCGGTCATGGGTATCGTGTGCGGTTCGCGGTACCCTTGACACTTACCCCAGCAACGTTTCCAGCACCGCCATGCGCACGGCGACGCCGTTGGCGACCTGGCGCAGCACCCACGACTGCGGGCCATCGGCCACTTCGTCGGTGACTTCCACGCCGCGGTTGATCGGGCCCGGGTGCAACACGGCGGCATCGGTGCCGGCACGCTTCAAGCGCGCGGCATCCAGGCCGTACTGCGCGTGGTACTGCTCCAGCGAGGGCACCAGGCCTTCTTCCATGCGCTCGCGCTGCAGGCGCAGCATCATCAGCGCATCGGCGCCTTCCAGCATGGCGTCGAAATCGTCGCCGACGATGCAGCCCTTGAGGGTGTCATCGTCCGGCAGCAGCGACTGCGGGCCGCACACGCGGATCTCGCCGACGCCCAGCGTGCGCAGGGCATGCAGGTCGGTGCGGGCCACGCGCGAGTGCTTCACGTCGCCGACGATGATCACTTTCATCTTCGAGAAATCGCTGCCCTTGGCCTGGCGCAGGGTCAGCATGTCCAGCAGGCCCTGGGTCGGGTGCGAGCTGCGGCCGTCACCGGCGTTGACCAGGGCAGTGCCCTCGCCCGCTGCGGCGGCCAGCGCCGCCACCGCGCCATCGTCGGGATGGCGGACGACGAAACCGCGCACACCCATCGCCTCCAGGTTCTTCAGCGTGTCGCAGGCGGTCTCGCCCTTGCGGGTCGAGGACGTGGAGGCGTCGAAGTTCAGCACGTCCGCGCCCAGCCGCTGCGCGGCCAGCTGGAATGAGCTGCGGGTGCGCGTGGACGGTTCGAAGAACAGCGTGCAGACCGCCGAGCCACCAAGCACGTGACGCTTGTTGCCGACCCGGCCAACGGCCGCATCGCGGATCTGGCCGGCGCGGTCGAGCAGCTGCAGCAGGGTTTCGCGGGGCAGACCTTCCAGGGTCAGCAGGTGGCGCAGGCGTCCATCGGAATCGAGTTGCGAGGCGGTCATGGGCAGGGTCTGAGGGTCAGGAAACGGGGGTGGCGTCATCCGGGCAGGAGAGCCAGCGTTCGATGATCACCGCCGCGGCCACTGCATCGAGTGCAGCGGCATCGCGACGGCGTTTGCGGCCTTCGGCGCGCTCGACCGCGAACCGGCGTGCCGCCTCGACCGAGCTGGAACGCTCGTCGACCAGCACCACCGGCAGTTTGAATCGTTCCCGCAGCTGGCGGGCAAAGCCCTGCGCACGCTTGCGGTTGGGCTGGTCCTGGCCGTCCAGGGTCAGCGGATCGCCGACCACCAGGCCGTCCGGCCGCCACTCTTTGATCAGGCGCTCCACCGCGGTCCAATCCGGGCCATTGCCGTGGACATCGACCACCGCGATCGCACGCGCATGGGTGCCGAACGAGCTGCCAATGGCCACGCCGATGCGGCGCGAACCGACATCGAAGCCGAGCACCGTGCCATCACGGCGGATGGTCGGCGGCGTGGCCGCGGCGGGCGCTGGCGTGGCCGGCTCAGACATGGCCGCTGTAATCGGTGAGGCGGAACAGGTCCACGCCGATACGTGCCGCCGCACCTTGCCAACGCTGTTCGAACGGGGTGCTGAACAACAGCTCGGCGTCGGCCGGCACGGCCAGCCAGCTGTTCTCTGCCAGCTCGGATTCCAGCTGCCCTTCGCTCCAGCCGGCGCAGCCCAGGGTGACCAGCGCATTGCGCGGGCCCTCGCCACGGGCCATGGCTTCAAGGATGTCGCGCGAGGTGGTGAGGAACACGCCCTCGCCCACGGCCAGGCTGGAATCCCAGTTGCGCGGATCGTCATGGATCACGAAGCCGCGCTCGGGATGCACCGGGCCGCCGTTGAGCACGATCTGGCCAGGCAGCGTGTCACTGGTGGTAGTGATGTCCATCTGGGCCAGCACCTCGCCGAGGGTGTACTCGGAGGGCTGGTTGACCAGCACGCCCATCGCGCCGTTCTCGTCGTGCTGGCAGATCAGCGCCACGGTACGGGCAAAGGTGGGGTCGGTCAGCGACGGCAGCGCGACCAGCAGGTGGTGGGCAAGCGAAGTAGACAGTTCAGACATGGCCCCATTCTAGCCGCTGGCCGTGATGTGCGCTTTCGCGCTGACATAATGCAGGCCTGCGCGCGTGCCCCGGCCCGTACGCCTGATCCGCCATCGCAAGGAGCTGCACGTGTCCGGTTACTGCCTCATCGCCCCCGGCCATCCGGTCCACGGCCACTACCATGACCACGAGTACGGCTTCCCGCAGCGCGAGGAGCGCGAGCTGTTCGAGCGCCTGATCCTGGAGATCAACCAGGCCGGCCTGAGCTGGGAAACGATCCTGAAGAAGCGTGAGGGCTTCCGCGCTGCCTACGACGGTTTCGACGTGGACACGGTGGCCGCCTATGGCGAGCGCGACATCGAGCGCCTGCTCAACGACGCCCGCATCATCCGCAACCGGCTCAAGGTGCACGCGGCGGTCCACAACGCCCAGGTGATCCAGCAGCTGCGTGGCAGCCATGGCAGCTTCGTTGCCTGGCTGGATGCCCACCATCCGCTGGACAAGGCGGCCTGGGTGAAGCTGTTCAAGAAGACCTTCCGCTTCACCGGCGGGGAGATCACCGGCGAGTTCCTGATGAGCCTGGGCTACCTGCCCGGCGCGCACAGCCCGGACTGCCCGGTGTTCAAGCGTATCGACACACTCCAGCCTGCCTGGCGCCAGAAGTGACGCACCCCGTCGTGCGGGCTGCGCTGCTCGCTGCCCTGAGTCTGCCCCCGCTGGCGGCCGCCAGCGATCTGGACGGCGTGCTGGAGCGCCTGCGCGCGGAGATCGCCGCGGTGCCCGCCGACGACCCGGCCCCGATCGATACCGTGCTGGCCCGTTACCGCGACGAGACCGGCATCGACCTGCAGATCCCGGTGGCCGGTGACAGGGATGCGCCGCTGCCCGCGCTGGTGCGTCCGGCCAACGTCACCCCGGCGGATTGGGACGCGGTCAGCCGCTACCTGCGCCAGACCGATGCCCAGCACACCGTGCCGGTGGAGATGGGCGAGCTGTCGCTCTCCCTGCTCGATCTGGATGGCGACGGCCAGCGTGACCTGGTGCAGAGCGCCTACAGCGGCGGCACCGGTCTGTACACGCAGGTGGACATGCTGCGGCGGGATCCGCAGCGCGGCTTCGTGGTGCCGGACAGCCTGGACCCGCAGCGCCCCTGGGCGCAGGGCCAGTACGGCCTCAGCGGGCGTGGCAGCGATCAGGGCCTGTACTGGCTGCGCATCGACGGGGTCAGCTACACCGCCTACCGCGATGGCGACTACTACGGCGATACCCTGCTGCTCAACCGGCCGTTGTCCGCCGACCCGCGCGAACGCAGCCCGACGGTGCAGTTGAAGGTGCGCTATGGCCGCGAGCATCGGCTGGCCGATCCGGTGATACATGTCGAAAGCGAACCGCTGGACGCGAACGCCACCGCAATCGCGGCCGACCGGCGCCTGCTCAAGCACATCGACCGCCTGCTGGCCGCGCTGACCCTCGATGGCGACGGCGTGGCGCACTTCGGCGACGAACAGGCGCGTTGCCCGGTGCCACCCGGCACCGATCCGGGCGAGGCCGAGATCTGGCCGTGGCGCGGCGCCGGCAGCTATACCTTCGATACCGCCGCCGACACCGTGATCCGCTCGGGGAAGCAGTGCTACAGCGCCACGCTCATCGCCCTGCGCAGCAGCTATGCCGGCGACCATGCCCTGTGCTGCCAGCTGTGGCTGTACCGCGGCCCGGGTGAACAAGTGGCCACATTGGACCTGCGCAGCCGCCGCTGGGTCTCCGGCGTGACCGTCGTGCCGGTGCCACCGCAGGGCGAGTAACGGGCGTCAGACGCCCATGTAGCGGCCCGGACGGTGGTTGAACATCAGCACCAGGCTGAGCACCACCGCACCGATCGCCGAGTACATCACCTTGGATGGGGACAGCACCGAGAACGCCACGCACATCAGCAGCGTGTCGAACGACATCTGCACCTTGCCGGCGCTCCAGCCGCGGGTGCGCTGCAGGTACACCGCCAGGATGCCGATGCCGCCCAGGCTGGCGCGGTGGCGGATGTAGAACAGGATGCCCAGGCCGGCCAGCGCCCCGCCGACGATGGCCGAGTACAGCGAGCTCATGTGGGCGAAATCGGCCCAGCGCGGCAGCAGGTCGGTCAGCACGCCGCACGCGGTGACCGCCGCGAACGTCTTCAGGGTGAATTCCCAGCCCATGCGGCGCACGGCCACCCAGTAGAACGGCAGGTTGACCAGGACGAACACCAGGCCGAAGTTCCAGCCGAAGGTGTAGTGGGCCAGGAAGGCCAGCCCGGCCATGCCACCGATCATCAGCCCACCCTTGGCGAAGATCGCCAGGCCGAGCGAGGCGACCAGGGTCGCCAGGACCATGCCCTGCACGTCCTCGGCCACGGAATGGCGCAGCGCCTTCTCGTCGGCCACGGTGCCGGCACTGTCCGGAGGCGGGGTCAGCGGGCCTGCGGTGACCAGGTGGCCGTCAGCGTCGTCGCACGGCGCGGGGCCATGGGAATCAAGGGACATGGGGGTGGGGGTGTGACGTGGGGAGCGGTATTAGACACGATCGGCGTGACAGTTGCTGGGGAGATTGATTCAGCCGCCTGTTCTTAACGCTCCGCCGCCCCGTGGCCTTGGCGTCTGTGCCTGGGGAGACGACACCGGACAGTGACCTTTCATCCCGCCTGAACACCCTGTCGACGCAGCATGCACGGGTAGCACCCGCACCGCCCATCCCTCCCCCCAGGAGTTCCGAGCCATGCCCTACGTCACCACCGCCGACAAGACCGAGATCTTCTACAAAGACTGGGGCAAGGGTCAGCCCCTCGTGTTCCATCACGGCTGGCCGCTCAGCGCCGACGACTGGGACACCCAGCTGCAGTTCTTCCTGCTGCAGGGCTACCGCGTGATCGCGCACGACCGCCGCGGCCATGGCCGCTCCTCGCAGACCAGCGGCGGGCATGAGATGGACACCTACGCCGCCGACGTCAATGCACTGGCAGATCACCTGGACCTGCGCAATGCGATCCACATCGGCCATTCCACCGGCGGTGGCGAAGTCGCCCATTACGTGGCGCAGGCCAAACCCGGGCGCGTGGCCAAGGCGGTGCTGATCGGCGCGGTGCCGCCGATCATGGTCAAAAGCGAGGCCAACCCGGGCGGCACGCCGAAGGAGGTCTTCGATGGCTTCCGCCAGGCACTGGTCGCGGGCCGTGCGGCGTTCTACCGCGACGTACCGATTCCGTTCTACGGCTTCAACCGCGAGGGCACGCCCCCGCAGCAGGGCATCGTGGACAACTGGTGGCGGCAAGGCATGATGGGCGCGATCAACGCGCACTACGACTGCATCAAGGCCTTCTCGGAAACCGACTTCACCGACGACCTGAAAAAGATCGACGTGCCGGTCCTCGTGATGCATGGCGATGATGATCAGATCGTGCCGATCGCCGATTCGGCGGAGCTGGCGATCAAGCTGCTCAAGTACGGCACGCTGAAGGTCTACAAAGGCTACCCACATGGCATGTGCACCACCCATGCGGACGTGATCAACGCGGATCTGTTGGCGTTCATTCGCGGGTGAGTGGCCCATCCCGGGGGTGACAGACTCACCCCGGGATTCTTGAACGGCAGAAGCGCTGGCTGCTGCTTTAAAACCCCGCGCGGAGCCACGCACTGCAATGTGTCGTGAGGGCTGGCGCCAAGGCTGCGTCCCGACGCAGGGGGCCGTGCTCCACGAATGGATGCAAGCGCGCCCAGACGACACGTGCCGCATCGCCGGAACGCTGAAATACAGCGTCACGCACATTCATCTCGCCCGCCTGCAGATCGCGCGTAGCCAGTGTGCCCAGAACATGCCACTGGGCACATGCACCTGCCAAGTAGGCCAGGGGTTCGGTGTCCACCGTGCTTTCAGGCGCGGAGAAGAATGCGTCCAGGTGCGCTACCTCGTGCGCGAAAAGACGGACCGCTTCGGCAGCCCGGTGTTCTTCGTCATCCAGCCACCGCACCGCTAATCGCACTGTCAGCCCACCGGGTGGAGAGAAGCTGCGCCATCGCCAATCCCAGCGCGTATCGGGCGCTACGGTGTCGACGATGATGCGATGCGCGCCCTGCCGTTCAGAGAAATTGGATATGTAGGTAACACCCGCGAGTATCTGCTCACAGAGCGATCCAGCAGCCGGTGCACGAACGCTCGGATCGCGCCAGCGCACTTCCACTTGGTAACGGTCATTCATACAGCCAGTCTTTTGGCGCATACCCGTCAGTGGTGTCAGATCTCCAGGGATGTACTGGGCAGACATAAGGTAGGACATCCCTGCCCACGACCAGCCACTGACCATTGCTGTCCCTTCCTCGGAAACCTGCTGCTTTACATCATGGGGAAAGAACGATGCGCAGCCTCCAAGCATCAGGGCAGCGAGCACCAACGCTCGTTGCCGAAACCCGGGAACGCAACTTCGCGCTCCCAGGCAGATTCTCCCTACTCCCGACATGGGCTGACAGTGGGATAACCAGGGCAGTCGGGAGTGCCATCAAAAACTACCGCGAACCGGTTCAACTCCTGTCCCTCATAGGAGGATGCTCCAGCAATAACCTGACGTCCAGGGCCATAGCTTGAAACAAATGGATCCAATTCGTAACCAAGCGTATCGGCATCACCGGCATTGGCGTAGGCCCAGCGATTGACTTCATCCGGATCTCGGGCACGTATAACATTACCGCTACGTACCCAGGCAAATCGACGGGAAGCTACCACACGACCAGTGGCGGCATTGGACATTATTACCTCCATTTGGCCGTGGGCTGGATAGGGAACAGTCGAGTCACTTATGTCCAGCACATAGCCCTGCGAATCAGGTGCGACTCCCGTTCTAGACAAAAGATGATAGAGAAGGCTCCCGCGCCGCCCCCCCCCTTCCCATCTTGCCTCAACGCTCACACTACACTCCCCGCCGCCTCCCATCTTAGTTGTGCAACCGGCCTTACCAGTCACGTGCTAAAGCGATGCACATGACGTCGTCATCAAGCACAACGGAAGTACCAACAGCGCAGCTGTCAATGTTCTCATCACTGCCTCCCCTTGCTGGCCACATGGCCAATTTCAAAATATAAGAATTGAAAAACAAAAGTGGGAGACAGCTCTCAACAAACACCATCAAATTATCGAAATTTCCAATCGGGTCTTGATCATCAATTGGAACAGACTACCCAGGACCAATCGACAATCAATCGTCCTTTGTTCAACGGACAAAGTTAAGCAGCGTCCCTCACCGCGCGACAAGCTTCTGCCGCTCGGCGTTGTAGCGATCCCCGACGATGGCGATGCTGTCCAGCGCCGCACTTATCTGCTGCAGGTCGGCCTCACTCAGCACCACCGCAGCCGCGCCCAGATTCTCGGTCAGGCGGTGCAGCTTGGTCGTGCCGGGAATCGGCACGATCCACGGTTTGCGCGCCAGCAGCCAGGCCAAGGCGATCTGGGCAGGCGTCGCGCCCTTGTCAGCGGCAATCGCGCTGATGCGATCCACCAGCGCCTGATTGGCCTGGCGGGCTTCGGCCGCAAACCGCGGCACGCTGTTGCGGAAGTCATCGGCCGCGAACTGCGTATCCACGTTGATCGCACCGGTCAGGAAGCCCTTGCCGAGCGGGCTGAACGGCACGAAGCCGATTCCCAGCTCTTCCAGCACCGGCAACACCGTCTGTTCCGGCTCGCGCCACCACAGGGAATACTCGCTCTGCAGCGCCGCTACCGGCTGCACAGCGTGCGCGCGGCGGAGGGTATCGACACCGGCTTCGGACAACCCGAAGTGCTTCACCTTGCCCTCGGCGATCAGGTCCTTGACCGTGCCGGCCACGTCCTCGATCGGCACGTTCGGGTCGACCCGGTGCTGGTAGAACAGATCGATGCGGTCGGTCTTCAGGCGCGCCAGGCTGGCCTCGGCCACCGCACGGATGCGCTCGGGGCGACTGTCCAGGCCCGCATCTGCATGGCCGTCCTTGAAACCGAACTTGGTGGCAATCACCAGCTGGTCGCGGAACGGGGCCAGCGCCTCGCCGAGCAGTTCCTCGTTGAAAAAGGGTCCGTAGGCTTCGGCCGTATCGAAGAAGGTCACGCCCTGCTCGACTGCGGCGCGCAGCAGTGCGATCGCCTCGGTGCGGTCGGTGGCCGGGCCATAGCCGTAGCTCAGCCCCATGCAGCCCAGCCCGAGGGCGGAAACCCGCAGGCCGCTGCGGCCCAGTTCACGTGTCTGCATGGTGGTGCTCCTGCCGGTGAGCCGGCCTCATGGGGGACAGCCACGATAGCCCTGTCGGCTGGGGAGATTGGATAGTGCGGGGTGCTGTCGGTGATGAGCGTGGCTAATCAATGCGGTGTCCCAACGCCGTTCGTACGGCCGTGGAAATCACGCCAACAAGCGCGGCACCACCCAGGCCATGCCGCCGATGACGATCAGCAGTAGCAGACCCAGCTCCAGATACTGATACGCCAGCACGAAGGCCACCGCACCGCCGTTTCGCTGACGTGACTGCAGCACCAACCGGGGTGCCAGGATCGCCACATAGCCCAGGAAGACCAACAGCATCGCGACCGTGCCCATCAGCTTACCGAACAGCGAACCGAACATTGTCGACGCCGCGACGGCGAGCAACACCGCGCAGGCGCGGCCCAGCAAGCCATAGCCAACGAAGGTGTCGCGCGCGGACACCGCCTTCTCCGCTGCCAGGCTGCCACGCGCCGACGCGATGGACGCCAGCTCGGCTGCGGTGATCCCACGCTCGGCCAACTCGGCAGCGAGGATCGTCTCGGCCCAGTCAACCCGCTCGTGATTCGCCCACATCTCCAACAGCGTATCCGTATCCATGCCGGCGAAACTCGCCTTCAATGCCGTTTCCTGTGCCACCGAAATCGTTCCTTGAATGACGTACAAGCCAGCGCAATGCGCTGCTGAAATGAACCGGGCCGCAAGGTTTTTGCGGCCCGCGGACGCTCTGCGGAACTCCGTTGCTCAGCGGACTTCCGAAATCTCCACCCCGTCCAGCCCCTGCGACAGCGTGCGTGCATCGCCGCCCTGCGAGAGCTTGATGCGCAGGCGCACTTCGTTCTGCGAATCGGCATAACGCAGCGCATCTTCGTAGCTGATCTCGCCGGCCTGGTAGAGCTCGAACAGACTTTGATCGAAGGTCTTCATGCCCAGCTGGACCGAGTCCTTCATCACTTCCTTGAGCTTGTGGATCTCGCCATCGCGGATGTAATCCTGCACCAGCGGCGTGCCGAGCATGATCTCCATCGCAACCTTGCGCGACTTGCCATCCGGCGAGGGAATCAGCTGCTGGGCGACCACGCCCTTGAGGTTCAACGAGAGATCCATCAGCAGCTGGTTGCGACGGTCTTCCGGGAAGAAGTTGATGATGCGGTCCATCGCCTGGTTGGCGTTGTTGGCGTGCAGTGTGCACAGCACCAGGTGGCCGGTTTCGGCGAAGGCGATGGCGTGGTCCATGCCCTCGCGGGTACGCACCTCGCCGATCATGATTACGTCCGGTGCCTGGCGCAGGGTGTTCTTCAGTGCCGCTTCCCAGCTGTCAGTATCGATGCCTACTTCGCGCTGGGTGATGATGCAGCCCTCGTGCTTGTGCACGAATTCGATCGGATCTTCGATGGTGATGATGTGCCCGGTCGAGTTGTGGTTGCGATAGCCGATCATCGCCGCCAGCGAGGTGGACTTGCCGGTACCGGTTGCGCCCACGAACAGGATGATGCCGCGCTTGGTCATCGCCAACGTCTTGATGATCGGCGGCAGGCTGAGCTCTTCCACGGTGGGAATGCGCGTCTCGATCCGGCGCAGCACCATGCCGACCTGGTTACGCTGGTAGAAGCAGCTCACGCGGAAGCGGCCGACACCGGACAGGCCGATGGCGAAGTTGCATTCGTGGGTCTTTTCAAACTCTTCGCGCTGCGCCGGCGTCATCACGTTCAACACCAGGTCGCGGCTCTGCTGCGGCGTCAGCGGTGTCTGGGTGATGGGCGAAATCTTGCCGTTGACCTTGATCGCCGGCGGCATGCCCGCGGTGATGAACAGGTCCGACGCCTTCTGGTGCGCCATCAGCTTGAGGAACGAGGTGAAGTCGATGGTGGTGGTGCTCATCGCGGTGTACTCCGAAGGTTTTCAGGAGCCGGCCAGCGGCCGGCACTACCACTATTCGAAAATCCGCTTGTCCTTGGCGTACTCGCGCGCCTGGTTGCGGGTGATCAGGCTGCGCTTGACCAGATCCTGCAGGTGCTGGTCCAGCGTCATCATGCCCAGCTGCTGGCCGGTTTGGATCGCCGAGTACATCTGCGCAACCTTGTCCTCGCGGATCAGGTTACGGATGGCCGGGGTGCCGACCATGATTTCCCAGGCGGCCGTACGCCCCCCCCCCACCTTCTTCAGCAGCGCCTGCGAGATCACCGCGCGCAGCGACTCGGACAGCATCGAGCGCACCATCGGCTTTTCGCCGGCGGGGAACACGTCGATGATGCGGTCGATGGTCTTGGCGGCCGAGCTGGTGTGCAGCGTGCCGAACACCAGGTGGCCGGTTTCCGCAGCAGTCAGCGCCAGACGGATCGTTTCCAGATCGCGCAGTTCGCCGACCAGGATGATGTCCGGATCCTCACGCAGGGCCGAGCGCAGCGCTTCGTTGAAGCCGTGCGTGTCGCGATGCACTTCGCGCTGGTTGATCAGGCACTTCTGCGAGGTGTGCACGAATTCAATCGGATCCTCGACGGTGAGGATGTGGCCGTATTCGTTCTTGTTGATGTGATCGATCATCGCCGCCAGCGTGGTCGACTTGCCCGAACCGGTCGGGCCGGTGACCAGGATCAGGCCCTGCGGCTGATCGATCAGCTCACGGAAGATCGGCGGGCAGGCCAGGTCTTCCAGCGTGAGCACCTCGGACGGAATGGTACGGAACACCGCACCCGCGCCACGGTTCTGGTTGAAGGCGTTGACTCGGAAGCGCGCCAGCGAGGGAATCTCGAACGAGAAATCGACCTCGAGGAATTCTTCATAATCGCGGCGCTGCTTGTCCGACATGATGTCGTACACCAGCGCGTGGACCTGCTTGTGGTCCAGGGCCGGAATATTGATGCGACGGACATCGCCGTCGACGCGGATCATCGGCGGCAGGCCGGCCGACAGATGAAGATCCGACGCTTTGTTCTTTACAGAAAACGCCAACAGCTCGGCGATATCCATGCGCTGCTACTCCCCATGACTGCTGCGACTGGAAGGTTCTTTCCCCGGGCGGCAGTATAGAGCGAGATGTGCACAATACGCTCCAGCCCCTGATCCACCGGACCCGCCGTGACCACCCAGCCCCTGCCTGCCATCCTGACGAACCTGCACAACGCGGCGGTGGCCGCCGGACGGCCAGATCCGGTCCTGCTGGCGGTCTCCAAGACCCAGCCGGCCGAGGCCGTGCAGGCGCTGGCCGCGCAGGGCCAGCGGGCCTTCGGCGAGAACTACGTACAGGAGGCGGTCGCCAAGATCCAGGCGCTGGCGGCGCTGGGCCTGGAATGGCACCTGATCGGCCATCTGCAGTCCAACAAGGCCGAGCTGGCCGCCCGCCACTTCGACTGGGTGCAGAGCGTGGACCGGCCCAAGCTGATCACCGCGCTGGCTGCGCACCGCCCGCCCGGCCAGCCGCCGCTGAACGTGCTGATCCAGGTCAACATCGATGACGAGGACAGCAAACACGGCTGTGCGCCGGAGAACATCGACGCGCTCGCGGCCGCCATCGCTTCGGCGCCGCAGCTGCGCCTGCGCGGGCTGATGGCGATCCCGGCGCCCTGGCCGGACGCCGAGCGTCGCCAAGCCGCCTTCACCCGCATGGCCGCGCTGTTCGCCACACTGGCCGCAGCGCATCCGCACGTGGATACGCTGTCGATGGGCATGAGCAGCGATTACCCTGACGCCATCGCCCATGGCGCCAGCATGGTCCGCATCGGCACCGCGCTGTTCGGCGCACGCCCGCGACCGGCCTGAGTGCCCCGCCCGCTCCTAGGAGAGTTCATGAGTACGTCCCCCATCACCTTCATCGGCGGCGGCAACATGGCCCGCAGCCTGATCGCCGGCCTGGTCCGGCAGGGCGTAGCCCCGGCCAGCCTCCATGTCGCCGAGCCGGTGACCGACCTGCGCGAGCAGCTGACCGCCGAGTTCGGCATCAAGACCTACGCCAGCGCAACCGAAGCCGCCGCGCAGGGCACGGTCTGGGTGCTGGCGGTGAAGCCGCAGGTGCTGCGCGATGTCTGCGCCTCGCTGACCGATATCGCCCAAGGCAAACAGCCGCTGGTGGTCTCCATCGCGGCCGGCATCACCAGCGGCCAGCTGGACCGCTGGCTGGGCGGTGGCCAGGCCGTGGTCCGTGCGATGCCCAATACGCCCGCCCTGCTCGGTGCCGGTGTGACCGGGCTGTTCGCCACCGCCGGGGTCAGCGCCGCGCAGCGCGCGCAGGCGGATAGCGTGCTGGCCAGCGCCGGGCGCACCGTGTGGATCGATGACGAAGCGCGCATGGATGCCGTCACCGCGGTCTCCGGCAGTGGCCCGGCCTATGTGTTCCTGTTGGCCGAAGCGATGGAAGCAGCCGGCATTGCACAGGGCCTGCCTGCCGAGGCCGCCCGCACGCTGGTGGTACAGACGCTGCTCGGTGCCTCGCGCATGCTCGATGAATCCGGTGAAGCCCCTGCCGAACTGCGTCGCCGCGTGACCTCGCCGAACGGCACCACCCAGGCGGCAATCGAGAGCTTCCAGGCCGAGGGTTTCGAGGCCATCGTGGCACGCGCGATCGACGCGGCGACCACGCGTGGGCAGACATTGTCGGCGGCAAATGATTGACGGCCAAACGCAGCCACACATGGCGTGGCGTTACCTTGGCCGCCCCCTGACCGGGTAGAGCCACCCCATGGGTGGCTGGCCCGCGATGCGGGAACAAGAAGCAGCCACGCAGGGCGTGGCGCTACCCCTACGTTTACGGGAGACATGCACATGAAGATCCTTCTTGTCGGCGCCAGCGGCACCCTGGGCCAGGCGGTCGCCAGCACGCTCGGCGTACACCACGAACTGATCCGCGCCGGCCGCCACGGTGGCGATGTGCAGGTCGATCTGACCGACGATGCCAGCGTGGACGAGCTGTTCGCCAAGGTCGGCAGGGTCGACGCTGTGATCGCCACCACTGGCCGGGTGCACTTCGGTCCACTGGCCCAGATGCGGCCGGCAGACTTCAACCTCGGCCTGCAGGACAAGCTGCTCGGCCAGGTGCGGTTGAGCCTGGCCGCCCAGCATCACCTGAATGCCGGCGGCTCGATCACGCTGACCAGCGGCATCATCAGTGCCCAGCCGATCCGCGATGGTGCCAACGCCACGGCCGCCAACGCCGCGCTGGAAGGTTTCGTGCGCGCTGCGGCCTGCGAGCTGCTGCCGCGTGGGCTGCGCATCAATGCTGTGAGCCCGAACGTGCTGGCCGAATCGATGGACGACTACGGTGCGTACTTCCCGGGCTTTGAACCGGTGACCGCGCAGCGCGCATCGCTGGCCTACCAGCGCAGCGTGGAAGGAATACAGAGCGGGCAGGTCTTCACCGTCTGGTGAGGCCGGCCCCGGCCAGCGGCCGGCCCTATTCCCAGCGGCGCGGGCCGTCGCCCTGATCGCCGAGCGCATCACCGGGGTTGGTCAGGCGGCAGCGCTTCAATGACAGGCAGCCGCAGCCGATGCAGTCGGTGAGCTGGTCGCGCAGCAGCAGCAACTGCTCGATGCGCTGGTCCAGCTCGCTGCGCCACAGCGCCGACATCTTCGCCCACTCGGCCTTGGTCGGCGTCTTGTTCTCAGGCAACGCAGCAAACGCGGTCGCGACTGCTTCCAGCGGCATCCCGACGCGCTGGGCGACGCGGATCACCGCCAGCCGGCGCAGCACGTCGCGCGCGAAACGGCGCTGGTTGCCGGCGGTACGCAGGCTGCGGATCAGCCCCTTGCGCTCATAGAAATGCAATGCCGATACGGCCACACCACTCCGCTTGGCGACGTCGCCTACACTCAGTTCCTGCGCGATCACTGCTTGACCTCAACCTTGGTTCAGGTGGCATCCTGCGCGCCGCCGGGGGTGCAGTGCAAGCCCGGCCCTCCTCCCGATGTCTGGAATCCGCATGTCCGCTGACGCCTCGTCTTCGCCCACCACCGCTCCGGTGGCGGGCACTCCGATCCCCTCGATCCTGTCACCGGCCTACCGTGCCACCACGATCGGGATGGTCGCGCTGGTCTCGCTGCACGCCTTCGAGGCACTGGCCGTGGCCGCGGCGATGCCGACCGTCGCCCATGATCTGGACGGGCTGCGGCTGTACGCGCTGGCGTTCGGCGGCACCCTGGCCACCAGCGTGATCGGGATGACGCTGTCCGGCCGCTGGAGTGATCAGAGCGGCCCGGCGCGGCCGCTGTGGCTGGGTCTGGCCTGCTTCGTCGCCGGCCTGCTGGTGGCCGGGCTCGCCCAGCACATGCCGGTACTGGTGCTGGGCCGCTTGATGCAGGGCCTGGGCGCCGGTGCGATTTCGGTTGCGCTGTACGTGCTGGTCGGGCGCTCGTTCCCCGAGCCGATGCGGCCGCGCGTGTTCGCCGCGTTCTCCGCCGGCTGGGTGGTGCCCTCGTTGATCGGCCCCAGCATCAGCGGCCTGATCGTGCAGCACCTGGGCTGGCGCTGGGTGTTCCTGATCGTGCCGCTGCTGGCGATCCCGGCGGCGTTGCTGCTGCGCCCCGCCCTGCGCCAGGTCGGCGTCGTAGCCGCAGGCAGCACCGACCGCAACGTGGTGCCCTGGGCCGTGGGTGCCTCCCTGGGTGCGCTGGCGCTGTACATCGGCGGGCAACAACAGGGCTGGTTTGCGATCTCGCTGCTGGGCCCTGCGTTGGCGGTGCTGGCGCTGTGCAGTTGGAAGCTGTTGCCGACCGGCACGTTGATGCTGCGCCGCGGCCTGCCCAGCGTGATCGCGCTGCGCGGCATCGCCGCTTCGGCGTTCTTCGGTTGCGAAGCCTTCCTGCCCCTGCTGCTGCAGCGCGAACGCGGCTTGACGCCGGTTCTGGCCGGTGTGGCGCTGAGCCTGGGCGCGCTGGGCTGGTTCTCCGGCTCCTGGCTGCAGGGCCATCAGCAGCGTGGCTGGTCGCGCCGGCAGTTGCTGCAGTCCGGCGCGCTGTTGATGTGCGTGGGCATCCTGGCCACCTCGCTGGCGATCCAGCCCGGCATACCGCTGTGGTCGGCGATGGTGGGCTGGATACTGACCGGCCTGGGCATGGGCTTGATCTACCCCAGCCTGTCGGTGCTGACGCTGTCGCTGTCCGCACCTGAGCACCAGGGCGCCAACACGTCTGCCCTGCAGCTCAGCGAGGCCCTCGGTGTGGCGACTACGCTGGCGATCTCCGGCTCGTTGTTCGCGCTGTTCCTGGAGGGCCGCGAGGTGCTGGGCTACCTGCTGACCTTCGCGATCATGCTGGGGCTGGCGCTGTCGAGCGTGGTCGTCGCGCGGCGGATCTGACGCTCAGCGGGACACGCCCCTTACGGATGCGTGTCGCCGACCTCTTCAAGATCCTCACGCAGGATGCGGCGGATCTCCAGCACGGCCTGCGGGGTTTCCTGCACGCTGTGCCCGGAGAGGATCACCTTCTCCGACACCGCCCCCTCCAGGTGCGCGCTCCAGTAAGGCACCAGGCCATCATCGGACTGCAGCAACGGCACTTCCGGTTTGCGCTGGGCGATGATCGAGTGGTACTTCAGCCCCGGCGTGATCGGCAGCGCACCGGCGGCCTTCACGAACGGATCGCTGGCCTTGAGGTTGTCGATGCTGTTGGGAATCTGCAGCTTGGTGGTGCTGTTGGCCGATTCGGATTCCTGCAGGGTCACGAACACATCCTCGAACTTGCCCAACAGGGTGATCGGCAGCCGCACCAGCCGCCCGATCAGGCGTCCCAGCCGATTGCCGGCGATGTCCGTGCCCTTGTGCGGGGCGGCGATGAAGATCGCCCGCTCCACGTTCGGTTCGGCGGTGAAATGCAGCAGCGGCCCCAGCTTGGTTTCCACCCGTTTCAGGCGCTCGCCCTTGAGGTCGTAGTTGGCCAGCAGATCGTTCCACAGCACATCACCGGAGGAGGTCACCAGCAGGCGCGCGAGCACACCGCCCATGCTGTGGCCGATGAACACCATGTCCTTGGAAGCCGGCGTGATGCCGGTCGGGTCAAAGTGTTTGAGCGTGTTGTTGAACGCCTGGTTGATCTCGTAGCGGTTGAGCGCGATCGGGGCGTTGGTGGGGTAATACACCTGCCAGACCTGGAAATGCCGGCGCAGTTCGGGATCGCCCATGATCTCGTTGGCCACGTTCACCCACGCTTCCGGGCTGCTGCCCAGGCCGTGCAGCATGAAGATGATGCGGCGATTGGGATCCCACGGCTGCATCAGGTACATGTGCGGCGCGCCGATGCCCTCGCTCAGGCCGAACAGCGTGCGCAGCGACTGGGTGGCAAAGCCGGACTGCGCCAGCCAGATACCGTAGGCAGCGGTGAAGTTGCCGGCCAGCGGCACCTTCTCACCGTGCAGGTCCACGCGCTCGGTGGATTCGGGCGAGTACACCTCGAACAGTACCTGGGTCGTATCAAGCACCTGCTGCAGGGTGTCGCCCTTGAAGCGCAGCAGCGCGGTGGCGTTGATCGCCGACATCTCGCTGTACTGCGGAATCTCCACCTTTTCGCCATCGGCGGGGGCCACCAGCTTGGGCGGGTCCATGATCACCACCAGCTCGGCACCGAAGCCATCACGGCGATAAGTACTGCGCAGGCCGGCGAAGCTCAGCGCCGAGGCGGACACCATCCGGGTCGGGATCGTCTGCATCCGCAGCTCGTCGAAATCGGCGGTCAGCGTCCAGCGCTCGCCCGCCACGGCGGCATTGTAATCCTCGCCTTCCAGCGCGCTCTCGCGGCTGCGCTTGAACACCACCGAGGCGGTCTGTTCGGCGGCGTAATTGTAGTAATCGCGCACCTGGGTCTGGCGATCCTCGAAGGCGCGGTCGGAGGGGGTGCGGCCGCTGAAGAACAGGTACGCATAGGCATAGCGTGCCGCTTCCAGCCAGGCGTCCAGCGCCGCATCGGACATCGGTGTCTTTTCGCGGTCCTTGGGCTTGGGGGTCAGCGCCAGCGCCGTCTTCACCCACAGCTCGGACTGCGCGGACAGGCGCTGCTCTTCGGGCAGCACGTCGGTATGTCCCAGCGTCTTCTGGCACGCGGCCACGTCCTTCTCGCACTGCGCCACGTCCATCCCGATCACGCTCAGCGTCTCCTGCGAGGCAGCACTGAGCTTGCCCGAGGTCAGCACGTCACCGCGCTTGTTGGCGAGGTAGTCGGTCGGCGCCACCTGCTTCATGGTGACCATCGCACAGCCACTGGACAGCAGCAGCGAGAGCACCACGGCCAGCATCGGCAACTCGCGGTGCGGCAACAGCTTCAATGCGGAACTCATGGAACGCTTCCCTGCCCTGTCCCCGGGACGCCCCGGCGGATCACCTGTGAAAAATCATCGGTCTCGCTGCTTGCCCGCGCACGGTCGGTAATCCGCCCGCGCGCTTTCAACGTCTCGAACGGTACGCCGGGCGTGAGTACGCCCAGGTCACGCGCGTACTCGGCGAAGTAGCCCGAGGCCAGCAGCCGGTAGTCCATCGGCAGCCCCGGCGCGATCTGCTTGGCCAGTTCGTACACGATGGTGGTGCAGTTGCTGGTCAGGGTGTTGTAGAACGCCGGTGCGGCGTCGAGCTTGCGGGCCTCGCCGAGGTAGGACACGAACAAGGCCTGGAGCTGTTCCTGGGTCATGCCGTGCAGGCGGTACAGATAGACATCTTCGCCCCGCGCGTTGGTGCGCGTGCGCACGATGTCGGTCTCCTCCGAAGCAACCAGGGTCATCTCGAACTTGCGGAAGAACCCGCCCAGTGCGGAGAAGGACTCGCCGCGCTCCTTGCGGATCTCCAGCGAGAACACCAGGTAGCGGCCATCATCGAACCCGAACGAGATCAGCGTGTGCGCGATCGCCGGGCCCATCCAGTAGGACATGATCAGGTCGGCCGAGCGCAGCTGGTCCAGGTTGTACTCGCGGCGCACCCAGCGCGCGTCGTAGTCGGTCTCGCTGCGCCAGGTGAAGTCACGCACGTTGTCCAGCACCACCCGTGGGCCATCGACCTCGACCACCTTCAGGCGCTGGGCGACGTCGTCGGCCCAGATCCGATCCTGGCGGGGAGTGAGCAGCAGCCACCAGATGCCCGAGAGCACCAGTGCCACGCCGTACAGGACGCCCGGCCAGCGCCCGGCGCGCGCACGCGCGACGCCGATCGCGCCGGTGACGGCGAACACCGCCCACAGGCCCACCAGCAGATACCGCAACCAGCCTGGACCGGGCAGCTGATAGGCCAGCAAACCGGTGATCCACAGCGCCGCCAGCAGCATCAGCAGCGCCAGCCCCCATCGTCCTGCCTTCTTCACGCATCGATCCGTCGTCTATCCGGGGCGCTAGTTAGCCATAAGGCCTGTGTGCGCTGCATGTCGAGCCTGTTCAGCTTCGGGCCGCCGTTCACCCCGGGACCCGGCACCACATGGCGTCGCCTGCCCACCCAATCGCATACTTGGTCACCAACGGCTACCCGGGAAGCGCCCCTCATGCAGGGATTGACCACCATCGGCGGCGTGCCGATCCAGTGCCACCATCTGCTGCGCTGCCATTGCGGCGCCGTCGTCCTGCGTCTGCACCTGCCCGACGGCGTGGTCTCGCCGCGGCGTTGCGACTGCTCCATGTGCCGCCGCCGCGGCGCGATCGTGGCCTCGGTGAAGCTGGCGGATCTGGAGATCGTGCAGGGCCATGACGAACTGCGGCTGTATCAGTTCAACACGCACGTCGCCCGCCACCACTTCTGCAGCGTGTGCGGTATCTACACGCACCATCAGCGACGTTCTTCACCGGATGAATATGGCTACAACCTCGGCTGCCTGGACGGGGTCAATCCCTTCGATATCGGCGAGGTGCCGGTGAATGACGGGGTCAACCACCCCGCCGATGCCAACCGCGCTTAGCGCCGGCCCGGGCCGACCTTCTGCCACGGGGCCATACCCTTGCGCCCATGCAGCAGCGGGCGCTTTAGGGGCAGGCGGCGCGGCATCGGGATGCCCACCCCGGGCGCGGCCGTATCGTCCTCGCGCAGTGACTCGGCGCGCTGGCCGACCAGCAGGGCCGCCACTTCTTCCAACCCGTTTCGCATGGTCCGAGCGACCGTCTGCAGGGGATTCATGGCGTGTCTCCAAGCGGTGTGGGGACGATCTACGCTAATGGCCTAGCGGCATCGAAACCGTGAACGGAATGGGTCAACAAGATGAAATCGGGGGTCCGGGGAGGCCGCCGTTCAGTGTTTTGCCACCGGATCGGGCCGGGCCTTGCCCAGGCGCCGCACCAGCACGAAGAACAGCGGCACCAGCAGGATCGCCAGCAGCGTGCCGGAGAACATCCCGCCGATCACGCTGATACCGATTTCGCGCCGGCTCACCGCGCCAGCGCCGGTCGCCAGTGCCAGCGGGATCACACCGGCCACGAAGGCCAGCGAAGTCATCACGATCGGCCGCAGACGCAGCCGCGCACCCTTCAGCGCCGCGTCCACCGCCGAGCTGCCCGCGCGGTACTCGGCCTCGGCAAACTCGACGATCAGGATCGCGTTCTTGGCCGACAGACCGATCGTGGTGAGCAGCCCCACCTGGAAGTAGATGTCGTTGACGAAGCCCGCCACGGTGGTGGCGATCACCGTGCCGATCACGCCCAGCGGAATGACCAGCATCACCGCCACCGGCACCGTCCAGCTCTCATAGAGCGCGGCCAGGCACAGGAAGATGAAGGCGATGGAGGCCGCGTACAGCCACAGGGTCTGGTTGCTGGACAGCTGTTCCTGGTAGGAGAGCCCGCTCCACTGCAGCTCAAACCCGGGCTGATCGGCCACCAGGGACTGCATGGTCTGCATCGCCTCGCCGGAGCTGCGTCCTTCGGCGGCACTGCCCTGGATCTGCATCGCCGGAAGACCGTTGAAGCGCTGCTGCAGCTGCGGCCCACGTGACCAGTGGCTGCTGGCGAAACTGGCGAACGAGGCCATCTGCCCGTTGCTGCCGCGCACATACCACTGGCCGATGTCGTCGGGCACGCTGCGGTAGGGCTGGTCGCCCTGCACGTACACGCGCTTGACCCGGCCGCGGTCGAGGAAGTCGTTGACGTAGGTGCCGCCCCAGGCGGAGGACAGCGTTGAATTGATGTCGGCCTGGGCCAGGCCCAGCGCGCTGGCCTGGGCCTGATCGATGTCCAGGTGCAGCTCGGCCTTGTCGCCAAGACCGTTCAACCGCACGGAGGTGAGCCGGTCGTCGTCGCTGGCGGCCTGCACCACCTTTTCCTGCGCGGCCTGCAGCGCCGGGCGGCCGGCAGCGCTGTTGTCCTGCAACCACAGCTCGAACCCGCTGGACTGCCCCAGCCCACGCACCGCCGGCGGTGCCAGCACGTTGACCTTCGCATCGGGCAGGTTGCGGAAGTGCGCGTTGGCGCGGGCGATGATCGCCCCGGCGCTGTGCTTGGCATCGCGTTCGGACCACGGCTTGAGCGCCATGAACCCCTGCCCCGCGTTCTGGCCGGTGCCCGCATTGTTGCGGCCGACCACCACGAACACCACGTCCAGACTGTCCTTCTCGTGGTCCATGAAGTAGCGGCTGATCTGCTCGCCGAGCGCCTCGGTCCGCGCCATCGGCGTGCCTTCCGGGGTGGAGAACTGGAACGTCACCTGCCCTTGGTCCTCCACCGGCAGGAAGCCGGTCGGCATCCGTGCATACAACACGACCACGCCGATCACCAGCAGCACGTAGAGGGCCATCCAGCGCCGCGGGTGCGCCACGATGCCGCCCAGCTTGCCGCGATAGGCGTTCTGGCTGCGTTCCACGCCACGGTTGAACCAGGCGAAGAAGCGGCCCGGCGGTTTCTGCGCGCTCGATGGCTTGAGCAGGGTCGCGCACAGCGCCGGGGTCAGTGTCAGCGCGACCAGTGCCGACAGCGCCATCGCCGAGGCGATCGTGATCGAGAACTGCCGGTAGATGATGCCGGTGGAGCCGCCGAACAAGGCCATCGGCAGGAACACCGCACCGAGCACCACGGTGATGCCGACCAGCGCACCGGTGATCTCGCCCATCGATTTTTCGGTCGCCTCGCGCGGCGGCAGGTGCTCCTCATGAATGATGCGTTCGACGTTCTCCACCACCACGATCGCATCGTCCACCAGCAGGCCGATCGCCAGCACCATCGCAAACAGGGTGAGCGTGTTGATGGTGAAGCCGGCCACCGCGAGCACGCCGAACGTGCCCAGCAACACCACCGGCACGGTGATTGCCGGGATCAGCGTCGCACGCAGGTTCTGCAGGAACAGGAACATCACCACCACGACCAGCACGATCGCCTCGATCAGGGTGTGGATGACACCCTCGATCGAGACCCGCACGAACGGCGTGCTGTCGCGTGGATAGGCCACCTCCAGCCCCGGCGGGAAGCTCGGGCGCAGCCGCTCGATCTCGGCCCGCACCGCATCGGCGGTTTCCAGCGCGTTGGCGCCGGAGGCCAGCGTCACCGAGAAACCGGCCGCGGGATAGCCGTTGAGGAAGCTGCTGGTCTGGTAGTTCTCCGCGCCGATCTCCACCCGCGCCACATCGCTCAGGTGCACGGCCGCGCCGCTGGGCAGGGTGCGCAGGATGATCGCGCGGAACTGCTCGGCGGTCTGCAGCCGCGACTGGGCGGTGACGGTCGCGTTGAGCGCCTGCTCCGGTCCGGTGGGCAGCGCACCCAGCTCACCGGCGGTGACCTGGGTGTTCTGCGCCTGGATCGCGGTGCGCACATCCGAGGGCATCAGATCGAAGGCACGCAGCTTGTGCGGGTCCAGCCAGATGCGCATCGCATAGGGCGAGCCGAACACGTTGATCTCGCCCACGCCGGGAATGCGGCTGATCGGGTCCTGCACGTTGCTGACCAGGAAATCGGAGACGTCCACCCGCTCCATGCGCCGGTGGGTGTCATACAGCGACACCACCATCAGCGAATCGCCCTGTGATTTGGCAACGGTGACGCCCTGCTGCTGTACTTCCTGCGGCAGCCGGTTGATCGCCTGGTTGACGCTGTTCTGCACCTGCACCTGGGCGATGTCCGGGTTGGCGCGCTGGTCGAAAGTGACCGTGATCCGCGCCTGGCCCGAAGACGAGCTGGTGGAGGAGAAATACAGCAGGTGGTCGATACCCTTGATCTGCTGCTCGATCACCTGGGTGACGCTGTCTTCCACTGTCTGCGCCGAGGCGCCGGTGTAGTTGGCGGTGATGTTGACCTGCGGTGGCGCGATATCCGGGTACTGCTCCACCGGCAGCTGGGTCACCGCGATGGTGCCCAGCGCCATGATGCAGATCGCCAGGACCCAGGCGAAGACCGGGCGGTGGATGAAGAAGCGCGGCAGCATCGGCGGCTCAGCCTTCGCCGGCCGGCGCGGCGGCGGGCGCCGTGGCCGGTGCGGCGGCGCCCGCTAGCTTGATCCGTACCGTAGCGCCCTCGCTCAGGCCCTGGCGGCCACTGAGCACGACCTGCTCACCGGCACGCAGGCCGTCGAGTACCAGCCACTGGTCGCCCACCGCACGCGCCGTGGTGAAGGTCCGTTGATGCACGCGGCCGTCCGCGCCCACCACCCACGCCAGCGCCTCGCCCTTCGGGCTGCGGTCCACGGCCGCCTGCGGCACCAGCAGCGCCTGCTGCTGCGTGCCCTGGCCGACCTGGGCGCGCACGTACATGCCGGGCAACAGCTGCCCCTCTGGATTCGGGAACTGGGCCCGCAGGGTGATGCTACCGGTTTCCTGGTCCACATCGATGTCGGCGAATTCCAGCGTGCCGGTCAGGGCGTAGTCGGTGCCATCGGAGAGCTTGAGCTGCACCGGCGCGGTGGTCGCCTCCACGCCGCCCTCGGCGATTGCGCGGCGCAGTGCCAGGTACTCGTTGCTGGATTGGGTGATATCCACGTTCATCGGATCCACCTGCTGGATCCGCGCCAGTGGCTCGGCCTGGCCGTTGGTCACCAGCGCGCCCGGGGTGAACAGCGCGCGGCCGATCCGCCCGCTGATCGGCGCGGTCACCCGCGAAAATCCCAGATTGGTTCTCGCGGTATCGCGCACCGCCTGCGCCGCCTGCACCGCCGCTTCGGCCTGCTGGTGGGTGGCCACTGCATCATCCACGTCCTGCTGCGCCGCCAGTTGACCGACGCCGAGCTGCTGCATGCGCTTTGCACGCAACCCCGCCGCCACTGCACTGGCCTGGGCCGTGCGCAGGTTGGCCTGCGCTTCGTTCACCGAGGCCTGGTACAGCGCCGGTTCGATCTGGAACAACGGCTGTCCGGCTTTCACCATCTCGCCCTGTTCGAACAACCGCGCCTGCAATACCCCGGAGACCTGCGGGCGCACATCCGATTCCTGCGAGGCCACGGTGCGCCCGGGCAACGTCTGGGCCAGGGCCAACGGTTGCGTCTGCAGGGTGACCACCGTCACCTCCGGCGCCGGTCCCTTCGCCTTGGGCGCTTCCTTGCTGCAGGCGGCCAACGCCAACGCCACGGCCAGCCCCAGCACCGGCAGGCGCCAGGGCCAGGACAACCGGCCGGAGGCCGGGAAGGACGGGAGCGGATCAGTCATGGGGGACGGTATTCCAGGCGTGAACGGGGCACGCGGCCCGGGCGACAGGGCCACTGCTCGGGGCGAATATAGGAGAACCGGGGGGAGGATCCGGAGAAAACCGCATGAAACATTTTTCATTTGCAGTCCCCCCCGGTGGGTTGCGACGATGCACCGGTCCCAGCCGTCAAAGTGGCCCATGCCGCGCGTACTCACCATCGAGGACGACCTCGTCACCGCCGAGGAAATCGCCACGGAACTGCGCAGCCACGGCTTCGAGGTGGACCGGGTGGGCAACGGCGAGGACGGCCTGGCGATGGCCTGCCGCGGCGACTACGCGGTGATCACCCTGGACCGCATGCTGCCCGGCATGGACGGCCTGGCCCTGGTCACCGCCCTGCGCCGCCAGGGCATCACCACCCCGGTGCTGATGATCAGCGCACTCTCCGATGTGGATGAGCGGGTCCGCGGCCTGCGTGCCGGCGGCGATGACTACCTGACCAAGCCCTTCGCCTCGGATGAAATGGCCGCCCGCGTGGAGGTGCTGATCCGTCGCCACGGCCAGCCCGCCGTGGCGGACAATCTGCTGCGTGCCGGCGATCTGGAGCTGGACCTGATGACCCGCACCGCGCGCCGCGCCGGCGAGGAGATCACCCTGCTGCCGACCGAGTTCAAACTGCTCGAGTTCCTGGTGCGCAACGCCGGCCAGGTGGTCACCCGCACCATGTTGTTCCAGGAGGTGTGGGGCTATCACTTCGATCCCGGCACCAACCTGATCGATGTGCACATCGGTCGCCTGCGCAAGCGCATCGACCAGCCGGGGCATGGCCAGCCGATCCGGACCGTGCGTGGCACCGGCTATGTCCTGGACGACCATGTCTGACCATTGGCGCTCGTCCAGCAGCCGGCTGCTCGGGTTGTACTGCGTACTGTTCGTGGCCTGGTCCAGCGTGCTGCTGGGGGTGATGTACTGGCGCGTGTCGGACTACCTCAATGAACTCTCCGAATCCGGGCTGCAGCAGCGCGCGCACCTGTTCGGGAAGTTCGAGGGCCAGGCGCTGGACGACGCACTGCGCGACAGCCTGCGCTACGACCTGCACGGGGCTTACGCCTACGGCATCTTCAACCGCAACGGGCAGCCATTGGCGGGCCCGCTGCGGGCGATTCCCGATGGCCTGCGCATCGATGGGCGCGCCCGGGCGGTGGACCGCTGGTCACTGCGCAGCGGCGCGATCGACGCACCCGGCCGCGCCCTTGGCGTGGCCACCCGCGACGGCCGCCTGCTGGTGTTCGTCCGCCAGAGCGGAAAGCTGACCGCGGTCAACAGCATCATTCTCGATGCGCTGCTCTGGGGCGTCTCGCTGACCATTATTCCCGGCCTGGCCGGCTGGCACATCCTGCGCCGTCGGCCGCTCAGACGGATCCAGGAGATCGAAGCCGCCACCAAGCGCATCATCGCCGGTGATCTCGGCCAGCGCCTGCCCGTCTCCGGCCGCCCCGATGAGATCGACCGCCTGTCGAGCATCGTCAATGCCATGCTCGAACGCATCGAGCAGTTGATGACCGAGGTCAAAGGCGTGTGCGACAGCATCGCGCATGATCTGCGCACGCCCCTCACCCGCCTGCGCGCACATCTCTACCGCACCCGCGTCGGGCTGGAGGAAGACGACCCGCGCGCCGCCCAACTGGACAAGGCGCTGACCGAGACCGACCGGCTGATGGCGCGCTTCGGTGCATTGCTGCGCGTTTCCGAGCTGGAAAGTCACCAGCGCCGCTCCGCCTTCGTCGAACTGGATGCGGGTGAGCTGTTGCAGGAACTGCATGCGTTCTACCTGCCGCTGGCCGAAGAAAAGGAGCAGCAGCTGCTGCTGGAGATCGATCCGCAGGTGGGCACGCTCTGGGGCGACCGCGAGCTGCTGTTCGAAGCGCTGGCCAACCTGCTCTCCAATGCCCTTCACTTCACCCCGGCCAGAGGCCGGATCCTGCTCCGGGCGGTGGACGACAATGGCGCCCCGCGCATTGATGTGATCGACAACGGCCCGGGCATTCCGCCGCAGGACCGCAGCCTGATCTACCAGCGCTTCTTCCGCGGCGGCGGTGCCGGCACTGGCGGCGAGCCCACCGAGGGCTTCGGCCTGGGGCTGTCGATCGTGGCCGCCATCGCCGGCCTGCATGGGTTCCGTGTCCGCGCCGGGGATGCCCCGGGCGGCGGCGCCTGGCTCAGCATCCGCTGCGTGGCAGAAGGACTTCGCTGACAGCAGGCGCTGCTGCCGGGAGGGGTGAGAGTCGTTTGTATTCCCACGGCGCATCCGGATAATCGCTCGCCAATGCCGGTGTGGCTTTTCCGTTGCCTCCCGACGTACGCCAGAGAGCCTTCATGCAACGTGCCACCATCAAAACCTGGTTCGTCATCCATAAGTGGACGAGCCTCGTCTGTACCTTGTTCCTGCTGCTGTTGTGCCTGACCGGGCTGCCGCTGGTGTTCGCCGAGGAGATCGCCCACCTCGGCGAGCCGGAAGTCGCCACAGCCGCCGCCGACGCCACGCCGCGTGATCTGGACGCGCAGGTAAGCACCGCGCTGGCGCAGTATCCCGGCGATGTGCCGCTGTTCGTCGGCTGGGATCCGGACGCGCCCACCGTGTACGTCAACACCGGGGCCCGCGCGGACACGCCGCCGCCGCAGATGCACACCGCCCTGCTTCACGCGACGTCAGGCGAGGTGCTACCCGCCGCGCAGTTCAACGAAGGGGTGATGTACTTCCTGTACCGGCTGCACACCGATCTGTTCCTCGGCCTGCCCGGCATGCTGTTCATGGGCGCGATGGGGCTGCTGTTCGCGGTGGCGATCATCTCCGGCCTGGTGTTGTACGGTCCGTTCATGCGCAAGCAGCGCTTCGGCACGCTGCGCACCGGCCGCAACCGCCGGCTGGCCTGGCTGGATCTGCACAACGTGCTTGGCATCGTCACCCTCGGCTGGGCACTGGTCGTGGGTATCACCGGTGCCATCAACACCATCGCCAAGCCACTGGAACAGGCCTGGCAGAGCGAGCAGCTTGGCGAGTTCGCGGCCCGCTATGCCGGCCAGCCGCGACCGGCCACCCTGGCCTCGCTGCAGGGCGCCGTGGACACCGCCCGCGCGGCCGAGCCCGGCATGCGCCCGGCATTCGTCAGCTTCCCCGGCACCGGCTACAGCGGTGACCATCACTATGGGGTGTTCATGCAAGGCAACACGGCGCTCACCGAGCGCCTGTATCGCCCGGTGCTGATCGATGCCAAGACCGGCGAGCTCACCGCACAGCCGCAGTTGCCGACCTACATGAGCGTGCTGCTGCTGAGCCAGCCGCTGCACTTCGGCGACTACGGCAAGCTGCCGCTGAAGATCCTGTGGGCGCTGCTGGATCTGCTCACCATCGTGGTGCTGATCAGTGGCCTGTACCTGTGGGTGAAGCGCGGCAGTACCGAGGCACGCGTCACCGAGATCGAGCGCGCCGCGAAGACCGGCGGTGCCGCATGAACGCGCCGGTGCAACCACCGCGCAGCCCGTTCATCGCCCCGGCGTGGATCGCACTGGCCAGCGTGGTCGGGCTGGTCAGCGCCCTGATCGGCGACGGCGTGTTCGACGTCATCTCGTGGCTGGTGTTCACCGCGCTCATCGCGCTGGTGGTGCGCGCGTGGGTGAAGCGCACGCGTTGAGGCGGTGCGGTGGAGACGCCTCCGTGGCCAGACCCAGGAAATGGCGCAGCGCGGGCGCGGGCTCGCCGGCCGGCGTGCACAGCTGCAAGGCGAAGCGCGCCGCCTCGCCGGTGATCGGCCGGTAGATGATTTCGTCGGGACGAAAGCCGGCCATGCTGGCGGGCACGATCGCTACACCGGCCTCCACCGCTACCAGCGACAGCACCGCATGCATCCCGTGCGCTTCCTGCACCACCTGCGGATTGAAACCGGCATCGGCACACAGACGGATGACCTGCGCGTGGAAGCCCTGCCCCTCGCGCGCGGGCCACAGCACGAACGGTTCGGCCGCCAGCGCGTCAATCGGCAAGGTGGCCTGCTGCGCCAGCGGATGGGCGCGCGGCAATGCAATGGCCAAGCGGTCCTCATCGAAGTCCTGCAGCCGCATGTCCGCCGCATCATAAATCGGGGGAATCAGCACCGCCACATCGATGCGGCCCTCGCGCAGCAGCGTGAGCTGACCTGACGAGGTCGCTTCGATCAGCTCCAGCCGCACCTGCGGATGGTGCGCACGGAAGGCGCGGATCACCTGCGGCAACCGCCCGTACAGCGCGCTGCCCACATAGCCCAGCCTGACCAGTCCCGTGCGCCCGGCGGCGGCATCACGGGTGGCGAGCAACGCGTGGTCGGCCTGCTGCAAGGTCAGACGTGCTTCGGCCAGCAGCGTCTGGCCGGCAACTGTCAGCCCCAACGTGCGGTTGCCGCGCTGGATCAACTCCGCCCCGATCTCCTCTTCCAGCTTGCGGATCGCCGCCGTCAACGGTGGCTGCGACATATGCAGCCGCGCGGCCGCACGGTGGAAGTGCAGTTCCTCGGCGACGGCGACGAACTGACGGAGCTGGCGGAGATCGACCATGGGGCGGTGCCGGAACGGGAGAACAGCCCCAAGGGTAGTACGCCGGCGCGCGCGCAGGCGTCAGCGCGGCTCGATGGCGGCCTTGGCGATCTGCGGCCACTGCGCGGCGACCTGCTCCACACTGTCGGCGGACACCGCCTGCAGGTCGCGCGGATAGCGCACGCCCTGGGCCTCGGTCAGCCGCGTGGCATGGAACTGGCCATTGCTCGCGCGCAGGATCCAGCCACCCTCGGTGCAGGCGCGCGAGGCCAGGAACACGACGCCGGGTGCTACCGCCTCCGGATACAGTTCATCCGGCTCACCCTCCACGCCCCACATGCGGGTCTTGGCCACGGGCGACACCGCATTGACCACGATGCCATGCGCCGCGCCCTCGGCCGCCAGCACGTTGACGATGCCGACCGCGGCCGACTTCGCCGCCGCGTAGGCCGCCAGCCCGTGCTGCACGTACTGCGGATACAGCGCGCGGTCGGAGGTGGTCAGCACGATGCGGCCATGCCCCTGCGCCTGCATCGCCGGCCAGGCCGCCTGGCCCAGCCAAAGCGGCGCCTTGGCCGCGACCGCCATCATGTGGTCGAAGCGATCCTCGTCCACGGCCTCGATCTGTTGATACTCGACCCAGCCTGCGTTGTGCAGGATCACGTCCAGGCGGCCATGCTGCTGCAGCAGCTCGGCGACCAGTGTGGCGGCCCCGGTGCGGGTAGCGATGCCCTGATGGCTGGCCTCGACGGAGAGGCCAGCCGCACGCAGGTGCGCGACTGCCTGATCGATCCGCTGCGGATCGCTGCCGGTGCCATCCAGCCCGGCCCCGATATCCTGCATCACCACGTGTGCGCCGCGCTGTGCGAGCAACTGGCTGTAGGCGAAGCCGAGGCCACCGGCGGCGCCGGTGACCAGAGCTACCTGGCCAGCGAAAGAAAGTGTGTCGTTGATTGTCATGCAGACAGCATCCGCCCGCTGCGGCGCGGATGCCAATACCAACCACAGGAGGCTGCGATACGCGGGACGTATCGCGAGCGGGCAGCTTAGAGGTGCGTTGGTTCGACGATCACCGCCGTGCCGTAGCACAGCACTTCGGTCAGGCCTGTCATCACGTCGGTAGCGTCATAGCGCATTGCGATGATCGCGTTGGCACCGAGCATGCGCGCATGGTTGGACATGTCCCGGTAGGTCTCTTCGCGCGCCTGCTCGCACAGTTGCGTATAGATGGTGATGTTGCCGCCGAAGATGGTCTGCAGCCCGCCCAGGAAGTTGCCCACGATCGACCGAGAACGCACGGTGATGCCGCGCACTACGCCCAGGCTGCGCACCACGCGGAAGCCGGGCAGCTCCATCGCCGTGGTCACCATCGAATCGTCGAGCCGGGTTGCCGGGCCTGCGCGGCCACCGCTGTTGTAAGGATCCGCCATTGCTGCCTCTATCCGGGTTGGAAAATGGGTGGAACGGGCGCGCAGTGCGCCCGCCGGTGATCATGGGGAATCCGGCGCCTGCGATACAGCGGTGGGCGTGCCGGTTTGCCGGGGCCGTGACGGCCAACGCCATAGCAGCCAGACCAAGGCTGCCAGCGTCAGCCACACCAACGCACAAAGGATGACTGCCGTCGCCCGAAGAAGAGGCTCGCCGTGAGTGGTCTGCGGCCAGAGCCGCCAGGTGTCCACGCAAGCGACACCGATACCAGCAAGAAGGATCGGCACACCGACAACCGTCCCCACGACACGTACCCAGAGAAGACGACGGAAGATCAGCAGGACACCAAGCACCACCCCGGTGAGCGCGAAGATCGGCATGGCAATGTAGAGGGTCAGAAACCCGGTGAAATCAGAGGCCATCGCAGGCAGCGGGAGAAACAACAGCGCAGCGGCTGCCCATCGCACTGACGCGGCTACTGAATCGCGGGCTGACTTACACATCGGTCTTCCTTGCCGTGCAGCCGGTCTCCTGGGATGGCGGCCATCTTAGCCGAGGCGGACATGCGCAGGTACTGCCAACGGCCCCTGCCCCGGGCAGGCGGCGTGCCGGTCAGATCCCGCCAAGCCGGACCACCTGATACACCGCTACATTCCGCTCGGCCAGGGCACGTACCACCTCGGGAATCAGCTGCATCGGCAGGTCCACTTCATAACCGTGGGGCCGCGCGTGCAGCAGCGAGGCGTCGAAATCAAAGGCCGGATGATCGTTGGCACGCTCGACAAGGAAGGCAATGATGGCATCGCGCGCGATCCCTTCCCACTCGCCCACTTCGAAGTAGACCCGGTACAGCGTGTCGCCGTAATCGTCGGGCGTGCCGTGCACGGATGCCACCGTTGAATCGGTCATCGCGACCTCCTGTGTGGGCGTAAGCGCCGGGGCCAGCCGAAACCATACACCTCGGTCGGTCCACGGCGCCTGCACACAGGCGCAGTTACGGGCCGTTCTCAGCGCCCGCGCGGATCCACCAGATCGCTCTTGCTCCGCGCGAACACCGGCGCCCCCACGTCCAGCTCCGCATCACCCATCGGCCGACCCGCCAGGAAGTCCGTAATGCCCGCGGCGATGGCAGGGTTCCCGAGCCACAGCTCGTTGTCGTGACTGGCTCCACGCACCCGCAGCGTGCGGCTGTCGCTGAACCCCGGCCGCAGTGCCTCGGCGTTGGCGGGCGGCGTGCGCCCATCCAACGTGCCACTGATGAACAACACCGGCACCGTGCTGCGCAGCGGCCCACGGAAAGCATCGCCAAGATCGACCAGTCCCATGCCGTCCCCAAGTGCCGGGAACGGGAAGTTCAGCGCATCGCCGAACAGGCTCTCGCGTGCCTGCGCCTCGGCCAGTGCGCGGCGCTGCGGAGTCTGGCTTGAGGCCACATCCATCGCCAGTGGCATAGCGCCGTAGCTGCCATGCTCGCTGCGCAGCAGCAGGACCATCGCCGCCAGCAGGTCGTAGTCGCCGTTCTCGGCGTCGCGCAGAATCAGCGGCAGCCACTGCTGGGTCATGCGACGCCCGAGACAGGCACTGATCGCCAACTGCGCGTCGTACGCGCCGATCATCACCGGCTTGCCACCATGCATGACACTACGCCCCTGGCGTGGCTGCTCGCGCAGTGCTGCCAGCACGCGCGTGGCCGAGCTGGTCAGATCGTCGAATCCCGCCCCCTTGGCCAGCACGCTCAACTCAGCCAGCAGCGCATCGGCCGACAGCGGCAGCTTCAACGTGTCGTCGGGGCCTTCCGTCCCCATCAGCACCACGCGGTCCAGACCGGCACCGTGCAGGCGCACCGTGGCCAGCGCCAGATGCGTGCCGTAGCTCATGCCCCACAGGCTGATCTTCGGTACCTTCAGCGCACGACGCAGGTCCTCCAGATCGGCGGCACTTTCCGCGGTGGTATAAGCAGCCAGATCCACGCCCGCCTCCCGCCAGTACGCCACGCAGCGGGCGGTGACGTCACGCAGCGCGGCGAGCGCGGCATCGCGCTGCAGTGGCTGCGCATCATCGAACGTGTGCTGGTGCGGGCACGCCGGCGGCGGCTCGGACTCCCCCGCCCCGCGCTGATCAAGCAGCAGCACGTCGGTCTCGCGTCGGACCTGATCGAACACCGGCCAGCGCGGTCCGCGCCCGGTCCCGATCCCCGAGCCCCCCGGACCACCGGCCAGGTACACCACGGGCGCCGCCTTGCCATCGCCACCCGTTGCCGGCAGGCGCACCACCCGCAGACGCATGCGCGGGCCGTTGGGATCGGCATGCAGACGCGGCACCTCCAGATAGCCTGCCTCGGCGTCGATGGTGCCGTGCTTCTGCGTCTCGAACGCATACGGGGTGAACACCAACGGCGCCGGCGCATCGGCTGCCAGCACGGGTGACGCACCGACCAGGGTCAGGCAGAGCGCTGCCCACCGCGTGACCCGCAGGCACAGGCCGGGAGCAGGAGAACGGAACAGGGACATCGGGACGTTGGGCATGACGGACTCCGGTTGGGAGGTAAGGGATCGAGCGCCGAGTGACGGCGCATGCACCACGCCGCCAGCATCACTTCTCTCACCGCAGCCGAGGACGGGCCGTCCGCCGAACAGCTCCAGGCGGGGGTCCAGTGACTCCGCGCAACCGATACGATGGGCCCATGCAGATCCCACGCACCCTGACCGCCCTCGCCGTGCTGCTCATCGCAGTCGCTGCGTGGCTGCTGTTGGTCGCGCCCCCACCGGGCGTGCACTATTACGAGCCACAGGAGATGGCACCCGCCACGTTGGATGCGGATGGCGCACTGCCCACCGCACCACCGACGACACTGCAATGGCAACCGGCCAACCAACACAGACTGGTGCACTCGCGTGGCCTTTACTGGCTGCGTTGGCGCTTGCCTGCGCAGCCAGCACACGGCGCGGCCGACCGTGCCCTCCGCATCTCGGTACGCGCCGCCAGCCAGCCCTTCTGGAACGGCCAACCGTTGGCCGCCAATGGGACCGTCGGTCGCAACGCAGACGAAGAGCAACCGGGACAGGTGGACATCATCCGCGTACTGCCGCCCTCCTCACCCAGCGGCGCCGATGAGCTGGTGCTGCTCGCCTCCAGCCATCACCAGTGGTTCAATCTGCGTGGCGCGGATGCCTTCGTTGCCATCGGGCCGGCCGCCTCGATCTACGGCCACGGCATCGGACCGTGGCTGATCGCCGCGCTCGCGACCGGGGCACTCGGTGCGGCGTGCTTGTACTTCCTCGCCGCACAGCGCGGGCGGCCACGGGTGCCGGGTGCGCACGTGCTGCTGGCGCTGGGTGTGGTCGGCCTTGCACTGCCCATGGTGGAAGCATGGCGCCCGCTGGTGGGCTATGCCTACCCGTGGCACGGGCCGCGGCTGCTCGTGCTGTTGCTACTGCACTTGGCTGCAGCGGTCCTGCTCCCGGCCTATCTGGTGCGTCGCTTCGGCGTCGCCGTTCCGAAGACTGCACGCATGGTCTATCTCGCGACAGTGCTGGCGCTGGCCGCCTTCGTCCCCAGTTTCGATGGCCGTGGTGCTGCCCTCCTGCTGCTCAGCCTGCTGACATCCGCCTACGTGCTGTTGCGCGCCCATGGTGAGCCTGACGAGCGCTGGCCGATTCTGACGTTGGTGGTGGCAGGCGCGCTGGCCGTGCCCTTCGCCGGTGGCATCTTCCTCGATGGCCCCTACTTCCTGTTCCTGGCCGTGCTGATGGGCTTTCTGCTGATCCGTCACGCCGCCCAGCTGCGTACGCTGGACCACCACAACGCGCAGCTGCGCGAAGAGCGTGCCCGCCTCTCGCTGCAACTGCTGCAACGGGGCATCCAGCCGCATTGGCTGATGAATACCCTCACCGGCCTGCAGGAGCTGATCGAACAGGCACCAATGCGCGCCAGCCGCCTGGTTGAATCCCTGGCCGAGCAGTTCGATCGCCTGCGTGAAAGCAGCACCCGCCCCAGCGTGCCGATCGAAGAGGAGCTGGCGCTGTGCCGCAACCATCTGGACATCGTCGGCCTCGCGCTGGATCGCCACATCGGTCTTGAGGTCGAGGGCGAGCACAACGGCCTATGGCTGCCGCCCGGCGTGCTGCATGCGCAGGTCGAGAATGCGCTGACTCATGCAGGAGCCGTCGCGTGCGCCGGGCATCCGTTCCGCCTGAGTATCCAACGCGAGGGCGACCGTTGGACCCTGGAGCTTCGCAGCGCACGTGGCACTGCTCCGCATCGCGGGCAAGGCACGGGCACCCGCTACATCGAGGCAAGCCTAGCCGCCACGTGCCCGGAGGGCTGGCGCTTTGAGCAGGGCCCCGATGGCAACGACTGGTACGGCCGCATGGAGCTGACATGCGCATCCTGATCGTCGAGGACGAGCTGTTGGTTCGACAGCGGCTGCTGCGGATGTGTACCGAACTGGCTGGCAGCCGCGCGCGATTCGATGCCGTGGCCGACCTGGACGCCGCCGGTGACCGACTGCAGCGCAGCGTGTATGACGGCCTGCTGCTGGATCTGAATCTGGGGGGCGAGGATGGCTTCGACCTGCTGAAGCGCGTGGTGGCCGGCCGATACCACTGCGTGGTCGTCTCCGCGCATCGGGAGCGGGCGCTGCAGGCATTTGAGCATGGGGTGCTGGATTTCGTGCCGAAGCCTTTCTCACGCGAGCGGCTGGGGCAAGCGCTGGAGCGGCTGCTGGATGTTGGCCGGTATCGGTCTGGCGCGGCGCGTTACCTGGGCATCTGGCATGCGCAGGGGACCGCGATGGTGGAGCTGGCCGATGTGCTGTGGATTCGTGCTGATGGGGACTACAGTGAAGTACGTATCCGCGATGGGCGGAGTGAGCTGCATGACAAGTCGCTGGCGAGTCTTACTGCCGTGCTACCGCCGGATTTTGTGCGTTGCCATCGGTCGTATCTGGTCAATCTGACGCATGTGCGGACGTTGCATGCCGCTTCGGGGAGCCGTTACTGGTTGGTGCTGAATGATGGGGCTGAGGTGCCGGTGGGGCGGGCGTTTGTTGAGGAGATTCGCTCGACCATCGGCTCGACCGGTTGAATCCACGTACACAACCAGGCATGTAACACGCGACACAATTTCCCCATGCATCGCTGGTTTGACTGCATGCTCTAGCGACCGGTAAGTCTAAGGCGCGAAAGCCACTTCCCACTTGCCGTAAGGCGTCAGTCCGAGAGACTGTGCAAGCGCAGTCGATGCGACGTTGTCACACTGGCAGCGGTACTGCGCCTCATATCCGCCCCCCTCAGCATGATCAACCATAGCTCGCACCAACGAGCTTGCGAGGCCCATACCTCGCGCACGAGGCATGGTCAGCACACCCATATCGACAATGGCCGCACCGCCCCATGGGTAGATGCTGGCTACAGCCAACAGTTCCGACTCAACGAACGCGCCGAATGTCGCCCAGTGCCCTAGCTCGACAGATGCGTCTTCCTGGTCATCTACCGATATCTGCGACATGAATTCATCGAACAGCGATGCATCATCAGAGGCCAACTGGCGCACCTCAACCGCGTTGCCGCTGCGCGCGGGCGGCAATCCGGTAGCTGCCACGTGGTAGATGACATCTGGCGCATGCAGTTCGACGCCGGCAGTGTGCAGCGCCTCGCGCAACCACTGCAGCGAGACCGGCGGGATGTCCGAAGCAACTCCCAATGTGGAGGCCGTGTTTGGGGAAATGGCGGCACGCGTGCTGCCATTGGCAGGCATCATGATCATTGCCCGTCGCTCATCGGTGAGGCTGGGATTTATGACGAGACTGAAGCTGTCCCGAGTCGGCACACAGGTGCCAGACTCAAACAGCCGACCCCAATATATTGCAACGGCTGAAGCCTGCTGATGCATTGTGACTCCAAATCTTGCTGGAAAATTCGATCCTAGAGGCTGAATCTTCAGCTGCCCGTTTCCGCCCAGGAGTGGACCCTTGCAATCTCAGCTAGTGATACTGCCCGTACCAAGGGCCGTCGGCTGCTGGTAGATACGGCCAGTCTGAAGGACGTCGAAGCGTGACTCGCGACGCCTCTGCCTGCTCTTGGGTGAGAAACAAGCCACCCAGATCATTTCCTGCATTGATCGCGAAGAAGCGAACATCTGCATTGGCAAGTTGGTCGTTGACGACTTTGAAGAATACGTACGTAGCGACCCCCCAACTCGCACCTTCATCCTCCACGCTATCAGGAGAGTAGACGACGTACTCCGTACCGTCGACCCGGACAGCGTACTGCGGCAGGTCGGAGTCAATCAGCTCTTCAACGCGCGCGGGTTGGGAGACATACTTCTGCAGTTCTGGCAGCAGTTGCAAATAGGCTTCGCCAATACCGGTCTCTGCCAGATTCTCGGCATCAAGCTGGATCAATCGATCGTAATCGAGGTCCGCATTTGTGGTTGTCTGTGCCTTGCAGGCCGTGGCGACGATGGCCATCAAGAACGTGGATGCGAGCCTGACCAAACGCATGACACAACCTCCCGGGTCCGTTTTGGTTAATCGGGGTGAAGCCCTACGATCGACTGAAGCACGCTGGTCCCGAGCAGATGACCATTGTCCACTTCTAATCGAAAGCGGACGCTACCACAGGCGCAGCGCTCCGGTCCTGACGGCGCGCCCGCTTTCGGCCACAGGCAGACGTGCGTTGCCTACGATGCCCAGAGGGGTCGTGCAGGTGTCAGGAAGTGAACCTGGCACCGCCCTTCCACGTGTCCTGAAGTGTTCCCCGCCATTGCGAAGGCACCAAGCAACCGGTCGGACCCGCCAGAAGATAGCTTGGCTAACTTTCCGGCGCCACCACCGCTCGCGGCTGATCCCCGCGGCCGGTCCGCACCGATGAAGGAGAGGGCCTTCGGGTGCGGCTTTGCCTTGGTCCGGATCGGCGACATCGTTCCAACAAGACCGTCTACGGAAATGCAGTCTGACTTTCGTTGCCACCGACCACTGAGCGAACAGCAGCACTGCAGCAGAACAACAACACAACAGCGAGGAAGCAGCTACGCATGAAGCTCAAGGCGAGGGGCTCATGCATCCCGGGTTGACGGGAAGCTCCCTACGGGGTTGCTAGGTCCTAGGCAGCGCATTCCGAAAAATCTCCATGATGTCTTGATGTGGGCTAGCCTCGATCTCTTGCTTCATATGAAGCACGAAGCGCATGAGCTCAGCGGTATCACTAGAGGATGGCTTGCTGCCATATGGCTCGCGCGGCTCAAACACCTCAGATGCCCGCCTAAAGAAGACCCGCAAGGCTTGCATGATGAGCTCTGGAGCCAAGGGGTGAATCCTTGCGTAGCTCTCGTAGCCTTTGCTTGCCCCCTTTTCCCGCTCAGAGTGATGAAAGCCGATATTCGAACGTATGATAGACATCGGTATGCGGATTTCCTCCCACTGAGCGGCGGCAAGCAAAGCTGCGTCTTGTCCATCTTTCGCGATCAGAGGTGACACTCGCTCAGCAATTTTTCGGAAGTCGACTCCACTCGGGTCAAACAAGCTGTAGATGAACGAGTAGTAGGTTATGAGGAGCGTATGCGTCACCTGGAAACGTACAAGCTCATTTATGCAGGCCTTGTTCGGGCCCACTTCCACTTCTTCGTTATTGAATGCGTGGTATGCAGTTGAGACTTCAATTGCGCGACCGAAACGGTGGCGAAGCATTGCAAGTTCTTCGGATTCGATTGTTGGTTTCATCTATAAAATAACGCCTGAATTTGGGCGACCCGCGGAGCGAGCTCGGCTTGAATGAATTGCCAGGTCACTCACGACTGAAGAACGCAAGCTCGCAACCAAAAAACGTGCGAGCAACGAACTGGGCGGCGACTGTCGGGTCGCGTTCAGCGCTAGCTAGCTCAGCGAGCTTACCTTTTTTTGAGCGGCCTCGGTCGTCGAGAATGCTAAGAAGTGAATCCAACACAGCGGCTGCATTCGTGTCTCGGGCGTCCGCACCCTCGATCGCAGCAGGAAGATCCTCTGGCTCCTCTTCGACCATTGCGGGGTCGTCAGAAAAACGATGACAAGGTCCGGACAATCGGTACGACACGAAGTGTTCCAGCTTGTCTGGCATCTTCTTAATACTTGAAGGCCTAATGGACCGACTGTGGCTGTCCACGCTCGAACTTGCGAAGTGGGAGTTAAGTTCACTTACTTTGTGGAAAGCCGGCGCCACGTAAAACACCAAGTCATGCCTTTTTTCTAGCTTGAGCATCAATGAGGTCTGTCGTGACTTACCCAGCGCCATCAGATAGAAGCGGTAGACAGGATTTACAGGGCTGCCCTGTGAAAAAACGCCTTTCGAGAACTCTGCCGAATTCCCGCTCTTCATGCAATGCGCGAGCTTGAACTGGAGGAATACCGGGATACCCTTGAGTCCGAGCCTCACGTCGTAGCCGTATCCTTTTTTACCCTCAAGGGTGGTACTTGGAAAACTTGGCGCAACGCTAAGTGTTCCGGATAGCTTATTTCTCAGGTCCGCCATGTACGCGAATGCAAACGATAGTTCAGAAAACTCCGACTTCACTACTGCCTCCTAGCGGCGTGGCTACCTAAGAGCCGGATCCCTGGGGCCGGTTATACGGATTATCCACAGCGCACCCTGCGGTGGGTTACCACTTGCTACGTCTCGATCTTAATGTGACGGGATTCGTCTAACAAGCCGACATAGGGCTGGACCTAGCACTGGGCTCTGCAGCCGCGCCAATCCCCGCTCTAGGTCGGAAAAAGCCAACTCCCCTGCCCTATCCCGTGGGCCAAGGTCCACTTTCGGCCGGAAACGGACGCCCACCAATGCTCTGCTACGCGAGGGCGAAACTCCATCCATTGCCACCGGTCGCCAGTGCCGACTGATCAAAGTGGAGAACTCGCCACGAACTTATCCGCGTTTGTCCACACTTTTGCGGGGCCGCAAGTGGTGTGCATCTCGCTCAAGAGGCGCGGCGGGGGTACGAGTACGCACGGCAGGCGCAGCTTGGTCAGCGCTGATCTGCGCCCTGATGCGAGCGTGCAGACGCTCAACTATTGCCTAGTGGGCAGTGAGCTAGAATAGTGCTGCCGTCCGTGGTGATTGACCATTTCAAGCTTGCTCCTCCACCTGCGTACACCGCGTCAACCTTCCATGCGAGGAAGCCGGAGGCTTGAAGTGCGAAACGGCGGCTTTCAGTGACATCCTCTATGCTTCCCCTCTCGGCGAGATCCCTCAGGTCGCCGAGGAATACGCTGAGCACCATGTCTGAAAGGCGATCGAAGTCTGAGGCCGGAATCTTGCGCCTTCCAACGGCGACGAACAGATCGGCCAGCATCTTTGGTTTGTGTAGTGGGTCCGCACGGTCGAGCTTGTCCAGCAGCAGCTCGCCTAACCGCTCTCGCTTTGCTTCTGTTCCAGCGAGTTCGTCGACGACACGAGCGCGTTCACTGGCCGATAGGCTTTCAACGCCGACCAGGAACCGGGCTACCTTTGCGGCGTACAAACGATCACTTATCGCCGCCGCTCCCTGACGTACGGCAAGCACAACGGAGACTACGGGTACCTTACCCAGGACGTTCTCGTCTAGCGCCGCTTCCCATACTGCCGACGCCACATCCGTTGTAAGGCTGGCGGTGGGGCCGGTGAGGGCGCCTATCAGGTCGGCAGGGATCTTCATACGGCTAATGCCTGGGAGTGAGTTCGGATGAGTTTTACCACGCCATCTCGGTGAGTTCTGTCCCTCAGCTCGTACTCGGGGCAGTTCGTATCCAGAAAACTGTCGACTATCCAAGAGAAGCCTCACCTGAAGAAGATCACTCTCATCCGAGGCTCATGTTTCCGCCCAAGGCCAAGGGTGGACCTCCGCCCCATCCTCGATAAATCGTCCTAATCCGCAAGAGCGCGCAAGGTCCGCTTTCGGCCAGGAGCAGTCGTCGCGAAACGTAAGCCGAAGGTGGGCCTAGTCGAGCTTTATCGAGGAAGCCAGATCACCCATTGTTGACACTTCAGCAAAGGCAGTCTCGGTTCCAGCCGGTAGTGGCACTCGCATCCCGAACCTAAGCTGCCTCTGGTTCGCCAAATATTTGGAGCGGAATCCGCACCAGCAGCAAATTGCAAAGCGAGCACCCGCTGCTTCCGGATGGGCTTGCACGTACGCCCTGCGCGCCGCCGAAAACTCGGAGGTTTGCTCAAGCCCCTTGAGATACCAGACCACGAGTGCAAGTACTGCAATTACTAAGATGACGCCAACTTTTCCGCCTACATGGACGTTGCGCACAAGGGATGTCTCCGTGCAGGTCGAACTGCTGAAGAAACGAGTACGGAGCCTACGCAAAAAAGGGGCGAACGTTCGCTCTGGATCGAATGCGGCCGCGGAGGTGAAGTAGCACGCTTGTACTCCCTCAAGACGGGAGATTCCCACGGCTACCACGCTTAGGCACCACCGAGTGCCCTGAGCACTAGCAGACGTTCCATTGCTTGGTCGCCGCCGGTACGGCGCGAACCAGCATCCGATCGGCAAGGGCCCGGACGGGGCGATGCCGCCCGGGCAGTGGCGCTACCTGCTGGTCGGCGAGAAGTTCTGAGCTTCGCGCGTCTTTCGCCACTGGATCCACGCGATCGCGGCGACGAAGAACACGCTGCACAGGTAACTGCCTTCCGGCCCTTGCGCGCCACCGGTCAGGGTGTCGAGGCCTTGCGGGCGCAGCGCCACCATCAGCGCCGGCAAGTGCGCATCCATGCCGGTGACGGGCAGTTCGAAGCCGGTTGCGAGCAACCAGTTCCACCCCGCGTGCCAGCCCATCACGCCCCAGATATTGCCGGTCCGCAGCGCCCAGGCGCAGGCGAACAGCGAGAACAGGAATGTGCTGAGCATGACCAGGGGCGGCTGGTGCGGACTGAAATGCAGGAAGCAGAAAACGAGCGACACCAGCAGCACTGCCACCGTGACATTGGTCTTGCGCGCCACCACCGACAGCATCCAGCCGCGGAAGATGACTTCCTCCACGCTCGCCTGGAACATGAAACTCACTAGCAGCAGACCGATGTGCAGCAGACTGACGGGCGACCGCCAGGCCTGCCCCACGCCCGCCGCCTGCATGCCGCCAGCCATCCAGATCGCGACTACAACCAGCGCGATCATGCCGAATCCAACGGCCAGTCCGCGCAGGAAGGTTTTCAGCGGCGCCGGACCGGTCAGCCCGATACTCGCCAGCGAGCGCCCTTCGACGAAGCGTACCCAGGCGAGCACGGCCGCCAGCGTCGGCGCAAAGCCGATCCACAGCAGCGCATGCAAGCCAGCGAGGCCGATCGGATCGCCGCCCGGCGTCGACCAATGCTGCGACTGCATCCATCCGTCCAGCGCGATCACCGGTACCGCGTTGAACAGGATCATCAGGATCGGCGTCAGCCAGGCCCAGGGCAGCCAGCCGCGGGCCGGATCGGGCGAATACAGGACAACGGGGGTCATGCGGGGCTCCAGGTCGACGTGATCGCCGCTGCAAGTTGCCATCCGCGCGGGGGCGTGGCTACCCGTTTGCGACCAAGCCACAGAAGCCGCCGATGAATCACCCGGATCGCCGACGAAATAGCGCTGAGTCGTCGCCCGTGGTGTCCGCTTTGGGTGGCGGCTTCATATGTTCGATGGAACACAGACAGCTGCCCAAGCAGCAGGAGTGTTGCGGATGAAGCGAAGGACAAGGATTCAGTACGTCGACAGCCACAAGGCCCTGATGTGGGACCGCTGGCGGCAGGGCGAGTCGTTGAACCAGATGGCGAGGCTGTTCGATCGGCATCACTCGTCCGTGCGAGGGGTTCTCGTCGAGACTGGCGGGATGCAGCAGTGGCCGCCCGAACAGATCGCTGGCTGGCTCAAGCGGACTTACCCGGACGATCCGAGCTGCCAGGTCTCACACAAGACGATCCATCGCAGGCTCTTCATCCAGTCGCGCGGCGCCCTGAAAAACGAGAGGCCACGCAAGACCCTGGACTTCCAGACACCGATCGAGCGATATCAACAAGCTGTTGCATTTTCCATGAACATTCTCCATTCGTCACTCTATTGAGCGACGATGCGCCCAGGCGATTATTCAACGCCCCCATCCGATTGCGTTGCGGCGTGATTGTCCCACCTATGCGGAGGATATTAGGGTCGCCCATTCCGTCCGCCAAGTCGCCCTGCTCAAGCCTGGAATGGCTAATCCAAGCCAACAAAAAAGCCCCCGTTTCCGGAGGCTTTTTCGACTGAATCATGGTGGGCGGTACAAGGTTCGAACTTGTGACCCTTGCCGTGTGAAGGCAATGCTCTACCGCTGAGCTAACCGCCCGATGCTGCTGAGCCGCTCATTATAGGGCGGCAAATTTCGACGTCAACGGTTTCACCGAAATTTCTTCACATCGTGTTCGTGGGCTTGTCCGCGGTCAGGATGCCAGCCAGCAGCGTCTCGATCCGATGGCGGACGGTCTCCCCTTCTGCGCCGTCGGCCAGCTGTACGCCGATGCCTGCCGCGCGGTTGCCCTGCGCCCCGGCCGGGGTTACCCAGATCACCTTGCCGGCCACCGGCAGGCGCTCGCTGGAGTCCGGCAGGGTGAGCAGCAGGAACACCTCATCGCCCAGGAAGTAGCGCTTGGGCGTGGGCACGAAGATGCCGCCGTTCTTCACGAACGGCATGTAGGCGCTGTACAGCGCGGCCTTGTCCTTGACGGCAAGGGACAGGATGCCCTGTCGGGCGTTGGTGGCGCTCATGCTCTATTCCCCTTGGCGTGCCGTTCGTTGACCTTTCCCCAGGCCAGCAGCAGCTCCACCACCGCAAGATCGGCGCGCACCGTGGTGCGCAGCAGGTCGCGGGTGCGGTTGGCCGCATCGAACCAGGCGGCCAGCTTGTGCAATCGATCGGGATCGGTCAAGCCACCGCCGGTGGCCTGGGCCAGGGCGAGATCGGCGGCGTGGCGCAGGCGCAGGGCCGCGTTGTCGTCGGCGGTCCAGCGCTGGGCCAGTTCCACCGCACCGGAGCGGCCGGCAACGAGGGCTTCCAGGTCGGTGGCGACCTGGCGGCGCAGGGCCAGGCCGTCTTCGCGCAGCCACTGGTCGGCCAGGCCGGGGTGGCCGCGGGCGGCATCCAATGCTTCGCGGGCGCTGGCTTCGCTGTGGCCCAGGCTCTGCAGCCAGGCGAGCGCTTCCTCGCGCGGCGGCAGCTTGAACTCAAGACGCTGGCAGCGGCTGCGGATGGTGGCCGGCAGGCGCGCGGGGTCGGCGCTGATCAGCCACAGGTAGCGGCCGGGCTGCGGCTCTTCCAGGGTCTTGAGCAGGGCGTTGCAGGCGGCGCGGTTGATGGCGTCGGCGGGATCGACGATCACCACCTGGGCCACCCCGTACTGCGGGGTCAGCGAGAGCTTCTGCGAGACCTCGCGGATCTGCTCGATCACGATCTCGGTGCGCAGCTTGTCGCCGGATTTGTTGGGGATGAACGAGATCCGCTGCAGGTCCGGGTGGGTGCCGGCGGCCAGCAGCTGGGCGCTGCGCTTGGCGGCCGCAGGCTCACCCTGCCCCAGCACGTGCTCGGCCAGCCGCAGCGCGACGCCAAGCTTGCCCAGGCCGGCCGGGCCGCAGAACAGCAGGCCATGGCCGAGGCGACCGGCATCGAGCGCGGCCACGGTCTGGTCATAGGCGCGCTGCTGCCAGGGGGAAAAGGGTTCAGCCACGATCCGGCTCCTGTGCCAACCATGCCTCCACGGCCGCCACCACCGCGCCGGCGACGCCGGCCTGGTCCTGGCTGGCGTCGATCAGGCGGTAACGTGCGGGGTCTTCGCTGGCACGCTGGCGGAACACCGCGCGCACCCGCTGGAAGAAATCATCGTGCTCGCTTTCGATCCGGTCCGGCCACAGGTCGCGGCCGTTCGCGCGGGCACGGCCGACGGCTACGTCCACATCCAGCAGCAGGGTCAGGCCGGGCAGCAGGCCGACGGCGCGGCGCTCCAGATCGGCGATCCACGCCGGGTCCAGGCCGCGGCCACCGCCCTGGTAGGCGTAGCTGGAATCGGTGAAGCGGTCGCACAGCACATAAGCACCGCGCTGCAGCGCCGGGGCGATCACCTGGCGCACATGCTGGGCGCGGGCGGCGAACACCAGCAGCAGCTCGGCCTCGGCCGAGAGCGGCTCGGCGGCGATCTCCGCATCCGGCTTGAGCACCAGCGCGCGGATGCGCTCGGCCAGTGCGGTGCCGCCGGGTTCGCGGGTCAACACCACCTCATGGCCGCGGGCCTGCAGGGCCTCGCGGATCGCGTTGATGGCGGTGGTCTTGCCGGCGCCCTCGCCCCCTTCCAGGCTGACGAAATGCGGGTGCCGGTGCAGCGCGGGACTCATTGGGGGGCGGCCTCGTTGGTGCGTTTGCTGCGCAGTTGCTGCAGGTAGCGGGCAACGGCGGCGTTGTGGTCGGTGTAGTTGGCCGAGAAGATGTGCGCGCCACTGCCATCGCCCACGGCCACGAAGTACAGCGCGTCGCCCTTGGCCGGCTGCGCGGCGGCGTGCAGCGCATCGCGCCCGGGCATGGCGATCGGGGTCGGGGTCAGGCCGGCGCGCGTGTACGTGTTGTACGGCGTATCGGTGGTGAGGTCGCGCTTGCGGATGTTGCCGTCGTAGCTGCTGCCGATGCCGTAGATCACGGTGGGGTCGGTCTGCAGCCGCATGCCGATCTTCAGGCGGCGCATGAACACCCCGGCGATCTGCGGGCGCTCGCTGGGCAGTGCGGTTTCCTTCTCGATGATCGAGGCGAGGATCAGCAGCTCATACGGCGAGTTGAGCGGCAGGTCGTCCACGCGACTGTCCCACGCGGCGGTGAGTTCTTTTTCCATCGCGGCATGCGCGCGCTTGAGCACGTCGATGTCGCTGTCGCCACGCTGGTAGACGTAGGTCTCGGGCAGGAAGCGGCCTTCCGGGTGTTCGCCGGGGAAGCCGACCGCCTTCATCAGGGCGGCATCGTCCAGTTCGTCGGTGGTGTGCACCAGCGGATCGGCGCGCTTGAGCGCGGCGCGCAGCTGACGGATGTTCCAGCCTTCCACGATGGTGACGCGGTGCTGCAGGACGCGGCCCTGGCGCATGCGGGTCAGCAGCTCGCGCGGGGTCAGCGCGGGATCGAGCGCGTATTCACCCACCTTGAGCTTGCCGGCGGCGTCGAGCTGGCGCGCCAGCAGCTGCCACTGGGTGTCGCTGCCTTCGTCCACGCCGGCCTGGCGCAGCTTGCCGAGCACGGTGCTGAAGCCATCACCGGAGGCAATCACCACGCTCTCCGCGCTGGGGGTGACCGGCGCATCGGCAAAGGCGCCCTGGCGATGCCAGAACCATGCCCCTGCGGCCGCCACCAGCAGGGCCAGCACCAGCAACACGGCCAGTACGGCCAGACATCCCCGTTTCGCACCCGCCATGCTCACCTCGAATCCATTTCTTCGCCGCGCAGCATACCGCGCGGGTGCTGCACACCGCCAAACGGCTCAGGCATCGCTGCCCAGCGCACGCAGCAGGCCACGGGCCTTGGCGCGGGTTTCGTCCAGTTCCTTGTCGGCCACCGAATCGACCACGATCCCGGCGCCGGTGCGGAAGCTGGCGGTGTCGCCGGCCACTTCGGCGGTGCGGATCAGGATGTTCAGGTCCAGATCGCCATCGCGGTTCAGCCAGCCGAACGCGCCGGTGTAGGCGCCACGCGCGGTCTGCTCCAGCTCGGCGATGATCTGCATGCAGCGCACTTTGGGGCACCCGGTGATGGTGCCGCCGGGGAAGGTCGCGGCGATCACCTGGCCGGGGCTGACTTCTTCGCGCAGGCGACCACGCACGTTGCTGACGATGTGGTGCACGTGGGCGTAGCTCTCCACGGTCATCAGCTCATCCACCTCCACGCTGCCCGGCGCGCAGATGCGGCCGAGGTCGTTGCGCTCCAGATCGATCAGCATCACGTGCTCGGCGCGTTCCTTGGGATGGCCGACCAGTTCCTGGATGCGCGCGGCATCGTCATCGCCGGCGAAGCGCGGGCGGGTGCCGGCGATCGGGCGGGTCTGCACGTCATCGCCATGCACCGAAACCAGCCGCTCGGGCGAGGAGCTGACCACCGCCCTGCCCTGCGCCATGAACAGCCCAGCGAACGGTGCGGGGTTGGCCACGCGCAGCTGCGCGTACAGCGCCTGCGGCGAGAGCGCCTCGGCGAACTGCGCGTTCCAGCGGCGCGACAGGTTCACCTGGAACACGTCACCCGCGCGCAGGTAATCGATCACATTGCCGACGCCGTCGGTGAAGCGCTGTGGCGCGTCCTCACCGAGCGCGACCGGTGGCTGCCACGTCGGCAACGGCGCCAGCGTGGCGGCCGCGGCGAGGTCACCCTGCAGGGTCTGCAGCAGCGCGGCCTGACCGGGCTCGCACACGGCATGGAACTGACCGAGCACGCGGTCGTGCAGTACCGCCGCCGGGCAGCGCAGCGCCAGCGCGGCGGGCAGCCCATCGGCGCGCGCCGGCAAGGCCAGCACGTCCTCGATCTGGCCAGCCAGTTCGTAATCCAGCATCAGTGCCCAGCCACCGCGGAACGGCAGCGTCGTCTCTTCGCGCGGCAACCGCAGGGCGGCCCAGTGCGCGTCCAGCACCTCGAGGAAGCGGCCGTCATGCGCGACGCCCTCGGCATCACGCACCACGCCGTCGGCGTGCAGTGCGAGGGATTCCCCGTTGCCCATCAGCAGCAGATCCCAGCGGCCCTGCGCGGTGCCCGAGGCGGTGGACTCCATCAGCAGCGGGTAGCGCTGCGGGGCCAGGCGCTGCAGGGCCAGCAGATCGGTGGTGGCGGGCAGCGGAAGCGTCTGGAACATGGCAGGACACCGGAAGGGCGCGCAGCGTGCGCGGGGGCCAGATACACCAAGGCCGCCATGATGGCGGCCCGGGTGGGAGTACTCGGAACGGGCGGTCAGACGCGCTTGAACACCAGCGTGCCGTTGGTGCCGCCGAAGCCGAAGCCGTTGGACATCACCACATCGACCTTGGCCTCGCGTGCGGTGTTGGGCACGTAATCCAGGTCGCAGCCCTCGCCCGCTTCATGCAGGTTGATGGTCGGCGGAATGATGTTGTCGCGCAGCGCCAGCACCGAGAAGATCGCTTCCACGCCGCCGGCCGCGCCGAGCAGGTGGCCGGTCATTGACTTGGTGGAGCTGACCATCATCTTGTAGGCGTGGTCGCCGAAGGCGGTCTTCATGGCCATGGTTTCACCCAGGTCGCCCAGCGGCGTGGAGGTGCCGTGTGCGTTGAGGTAACCGACCTGGTCCGGGGTCACGCCGGCGTCTTTCAACGCCATGGTCATGCAGCGCGCCGCGCCTTCGCCGTTCTCGCTCGGGGCGGTCATGTGGTACGCATCCGAGCTGGCGCCGAAACCGGCAAGCTCGGCATAGATGCGCGCGCCACGCGCCTTGGCGTGTTCGTACTCTTCCAGGATCAGGATGCCGGCACCGTCGCCGAGCACGAAGCCGTCGCGTTCCTTGTCCCACGGGCGCGAGGCTTCAGCCGGTGCATCGTTGCGGGTGCTCATCGCCTTCATCGCGCAGAAGCCGCCCAGGGCCGTCGGCGAGGAGCCGCGCTCGGCACCGCCGACCACCATCACGTCCGCATCGCCGTACTGGATCATGCGCATCGCGGTGCCGATCGAGTGGTTCGAGGTCGCGCAGGCAGAGACCGCCGAGAACGACGGCCCCTTCAGGCCGGTGATGATGCTCAACTGGCCCGGGAGCATGTTGATGATCGTCTTGGGCACGTAGAAGGGCGAGATCTTCTTGCCTTCGTGGAAATCGATGGTCTGCTCTTCGATGCCCAGCAGGCCGCCGATGCCCGCGCCCACGATGGCGCCGATGCGCTCGGCATTGCCGTCGGTGATTTCCAGGCCCGAATCGTTCAAGGCCATGAAGGCGGCACCGAGGCCGTAGTGAATGAACGGGTCCATCTTCTTGGCATCCTTGCCAGTGACCCGGAATGTGCCGAACTGTTCGTTGTCGGCGGTGATGTCGAAGTCCCTGACCTCACCTGCGATCTTGGTGGTGAAACGGTCCAGGTAGGACTGCGAAACGTTGGTCAGCGGACCGATGCCGGAACGGCCTTCGGTGATGCCCTTCCAACTGCTGGCCATATCATTGCCCAATGGCGAGACCATGCCCATGCCGGTAACGACGACGCGACGCTTCATTGCAGATTCTCCTGACCCGGGTGTTGCGGGTATCACGCGGTATAACGCTCAAAAGCACAGGGCCGCAAGCGCGGCCCCATGGGTTTGCCGCACGCGGTCGCAGCGATCGCCACGGCCGCGCACGAGCCGCCTGACATCAAGCCTTGACGTGGGCGTTGATGTAGTCGATCGCAGCCTGCACGGTGCTGATCTTTTCGGCTTCTTCGTCCGGGATTTCGCACTCGAACTCTTCTTCCAGCGCCATCACCAGTTCAACGGTGTCCAGCGAGTCAGCGCCCAGGTCATCGACGAACGATGCGCTGTTGGTGACTTCCTCTTCCTTGACGCCAAGCTGTTCGACGACGATTTTCTTGACGCGTTCTTCGATGGTGCTCATTGGATATCGCTCCAGATGGAGTAGTGGTTCAAAAATGACGCCATCCGGTGAGGGATGACCGTGGGATAGTGTAGTGGAAACCAGCGACACCTTGCATTGCAGCAAAACATCAAACGGATCAACCACTTGCGGCGCAATCCTTGCGCCACATGCTTACGGCATGTACATGCCGCCGTTCACATGGAGGGTTTCGCCGGTGATGTAGCTGGCCGAAGGACCGGCCAGGAACGCCACCGCGTTGGCGATATCGGACGGCTCGCCGAGCCGCTCCAGGGCGATCGACTTGACCAGGCCGGTGCGCTGCTCTTCCGGCAGGGCCTTGGTCATGTCGGTATCGATGAAGCCCGGCGCGACCACGTTGACGGTGATCCCGCGCGAGCCGATTTCCTTGGCCAGCGACTTGGAGAAGGCAATGATGCCGGCCTTGGCCGCGGCGTAGTTGGCCTGGCCGGCATTGCCGGTCACGCCGATCACCGAGGCGATGTTGATGATGCGGCCCTTGCGCGCCTTCATCATGCCGCGCAGGACGGCCTTGGAGGTGCGGAAGACGCTGGTCAGGTTGGTGTCCAGGATCGCCTGCCAGTCTTCTTCCTTCATCCGCAGCAACAGGTTGTCGCGGGTGATGCCGGCGTTGTTGACCAGGATGCTGATGGCGCCGAATTCCTTGGCGATACCGTCCAGCACGGCCTCCAGCGAAGCAGCGTCAGTGACGTTCAGCGCGCGGCCGTGGCCACCCACGGCAGCCAGACGCTCGCCAATGGCGGCGGCACCGGCGTCGGTGGTGGCGGTGCCGATGACGGTCGCGCCCTGCGCGGCCAGTGCGTCGGCGATCGCGGCACCGATACCCCGGCTGGCGCCGGTGACCAGTGCGATTTCACCCTGAAGGGGCTTGCTCATCTCATTTCCTCAAACGGGACCGGTCCGGCCGGTCTGGCGCGAAGCCATTCCAGCACGGGCGCGATCGGAAGACATCAGGCGGCCCAGGTCTCGCGGGCCGTCTCGAAATCGGCGGGCGTGGACAGTGTGCGCGCGTCCAGCGATTTGTCGATGCGCTTGATCAATCCGCTCAGCACCTTGCCCGGGCCGCATTCGGCCACGCGGGTGACGCCACGGGCGGCCAGCGCCTGCACACAGCCGGTCCACTGCACAGGCAGGTACAGCTGCTGCACCAGCGCCTGGCGGATGGCATCCACGCCGTCATGCACGCGGGCATCCACGTTCTGCACCACCGGCAGGGCCGGGGCGCGCCAGTCCAGGCCGGCCATGGTTTCGGCCAGGCGGTTGGCGGCTTCGCGCATCAGCGGGGTGTGCGAGGGCACGCTGACAGCCAGCTTGACGGCCTTGCGGACGCCCTTCTCGGCGAGCAGCGCCAGCGCACGATCCACGGCGGCAGCGTCGCCACCGATGACGATCTGGCCGGGCGAGTTGTAATTGGCGGGCACGACGACCTGGCTGCCGGCGGCCTGCTCGCAGACCTCCACGACCAGCGCGTCTTCGGCGCCGAGCACGGCGGCCATGGCGCCCACGCCCGTCGGGGCGGCCTCCTGCATCAGCTGGCCGCGCAGGCGCACCAGGTGCGCGCCGTCACGCAGGGTCAGCGCGCCGGCGGCCACCAGGGCGGTGTATTCGCCGAGGCTGTGGCCGGCCAGGACGGCCGGCTGGGCGCCGCCAACGGCGTTCCAGGCACGCCACACGCCGATGCTGGCGGCCAGCAGGGCCGGCTGGGTGTATTCGGTGCGGTTGAGCATTTCCTCGGGACCGCCCTGCGACAGCGCCCACAGGTCGACACCGGCGCCGTCGGAGGCTTCGGTGAAGGCCTCGCGGATCTGCGGGTGCAGCTCGGCCAGTTCGGCCAGCATGCCCAGCGACTGCGAGCCCTGGCCCGGGAACACGAATGCGAGATTGGTATCGGTCACGCGATCATCCGCCTGCAAAAATCGAACGGCGAATGATAAAGGGGAACGTCGCCCTTCGTCTGTACTGCCGCGTATGTGGGGCCGTTCCTCAGGTGAACAGCTGGAGGATGTCCAGGTCGCCATCGGTGAAGAAATCGAAGCAGAGCGCGACGACCATCAACACGCCCAGCGTGGTGGCGCCGTGCACGATGAGGATGGAGTGCGCCAGTGCGCGGGCGGAGCGGCCCATCTTCAGGCTGGCGCGGGCCAGACCCTGGAGCCGGCCGGTGACGTCATGGGCGTGGGCGAGGACCGGGGCCTCTGCGCCGTCCATGGCCTGGGCCATGAGGGCCTGGAGCTGCTGGGGACGGTCTTCGTAGTACTTGGCAACGCCGTAACCGAACATCAGCCAGTCGCGGGCCTGGGCCTGGGCGAGGTCCATGACTTCGAGGGGGTCTTCTTCGAAGTCGATGAAGCCGATGGCCTTGCCATCCCAGGTGAGGTTGCGCGGGAGCGGCTGGCCGAAATAGGCGCCCTTCTGGTGCGCCTGGGCGATCGCGTTCATGGCCGCGGACACCAGGCGATCGCGGCCAGCATCGTCGGCTTCGCGCAGGCAGGTATTGAACGAGGAGCCGTTGTCGCCCAGCACGAGGGCGGCATGACCGCTGCCGATCACGCTGGGGACGTTGACGCCCTGGGCCTGCAGTTCGGACAGGCGGCGGGCTTCGGTTTCGCGGGCGGCGTCACCGCCACGGTGCGGCGGTGGGCGCAGAGCATCGAGCTGGAAGCGGCGGGCGATGAAGTTCAGCAGGCCCAGTGCGACCACCCGGCTTCCTTCCCCGTACTGCTTCAGCCAGGCGCGTTGGCCCTCGATGACGATGGGCTCAACCATGGCAGTTCTCCTGAAATGCATACGGCCCCGTAATGGGGCCGTAACGACAGCGTCACGTTGTCGTAACTGACACTATCAATAGCGCAGCAGAGCAGAACCCCACGTGAAGCCGCCGCCGAAGGCTTCCAGCAGCAGCAGCTGGCCGCGCTCCACACGGCCGGAGCGGACCGCGTGGTCCAGCGCCATCGGCACGGAGGCCGAGGAGGTGTTGCCGTGCTTGTCGACCGTCACCACCACCTGGTCCATGGACATCTCCAGGCGCTTGGCGGTGGCTTCGATGATGCGCAGGTTGGCCTGGTGCGGGATCAGCCAATCCAGGTCGTCCTTGGTCAGCGCGTTGGCTTCCAGGGTTTCATCGACGACCGAGTCCAGCGCCTTGACGGCGTACTTGAACACGTCGTTGCCCTTCATCAGGATCGCGCCGCGGGCGTTCTCGCCCTCGCCGAAGCCGGCCGACACGCCCACCGGGTTCCACAGCAGCTCTTTCTTGCTGCCATCGGAATGCAGGTGGGTGCTGAGGATGCCGGTCTCTTCGTCGGCCTTGAGCACGACGGCGCCCGCGCCATCGCCGAACAGCACGCAGGTGGTGCGCTCGGTCCAGTCGACGATACGGGTCAGCGTTTCCGCACCGATGACCAGCACATGGCGTGCATCACCGGAACGAATGAATTTGTCGGCCACGCTCAACGCGAACACGAAGCCCGAACAGGCGGCGTTGACGTCGAAGGCGGGGCAGCCGGTCGCACCGAGCTTGGCCTGGATCAGGCACGCGGTGGACGGGAAAATCAGGTCAGGCGTGGTGGTACCCACCACGATCATGTCGAGCTGCGAAGCGTCGATACCGGCCGCTTCAAGCGCACGTACCGCGGCGTGGTAGCCGAGGTCGCTGGTGGTCTCGTTCTCGGCCGCAATGTGCCGTTCGCGGATACCAGTGCGCGATTGAATCCACTCATCGCTGGTGTCGACCATTTTCTCCAGATCCTGGTTGGTCAACACTTTTTCGGGCAAATAACTACCGGTGCCCGCGATCCTCGAGTAGATCCGCTTGCTCATTGCATGTCCTGTAGCTCGATCACCAAACGTGGTGACCGGGAAGAATGGGGTAAAGGCCGCCGCCCGACCGGGCAGCGGCCTTCACAAATCAATCTTCTTCGACGGCCGAGTTCGACTTGGTCGTGATCACCTTCTTGCCGCGGTAGAAACCGTCAGCGGTGATGTGGTGACGCAGATGCACTTCACCGGTGGTCGGATCGGTGGACAGCTGCTTGGCGCTCAGGGCGTCATGCGCACGGCGCATACCGCGGCGGGACGGGGTGACACGGGATTTCTGCACAGCCATGGGATTGCTCCAAACTCGGTTCGTTTTGCTTCGTCGTATCGTCGCGCAGGACGCCAGCGCCCAGCACAGTTTTCGCTTTCGCCGCAGCCGCCGACGACAATCCGGCTGCTATTGTTTTTTCAGTGCCGCCAACGCCGCGAACGGATTGGCCTTGCTGATTTCTTCTTCGGTCGGTGCCCAGTCCTTGTCCACGGCCTCACCATCGGGAGACAGCGGCACGACGGGCACGGCCAGGACGAGTTCGTCCTCGACCAGTTCCAGCGGTCGCAGCATGCCGTCTTCCGGCACCAGCCACGGTTCCCAGCCTTCCGGCAGCGAGGATTCTTCCTCTTCGCTGCGGATCAGACCGAGCCGCTGCACCATCGAGACCGGCAACAGGAAACGCTGCAGGCTGCGCTGACAGATCAGCGGCAGCGCGGTGTCGATGGACAGTTCAACATAGGATACCTGCAGGATGTCGTCGTGCGCGAATTCCAGTGCATAGGTGCACGTTCCTTCGGTATCGGCGACAAGGCCCTGGAGGCGGGTCAATTCCGCTAGATCCACCTGGCCGTCGAAGCACCTGCGTGCTGCGACCATCCGCCAAGCATCCAGCATTTCGGGCACGTTTGCGGACATAAGCCGCTGAATGTTAAGGATCGTCCGGGCCGCTGTCAAATACCTGCGCAGTCAGGTTGCCGATTCCCGTCCGAAGGGCCCAGACTGCCGGCCTTCCGTGCCCGGTATTGTCGCATGACCCCGCTGCTGCTTGCCTCTACTTCCCGCTACCGCCGTGAGCTGCTGGAGCGGCTCGGCCTGCCCCTGGAGACCGCTCGCCCCGAGGTGGATGAGACCCCTGCCCCCCGCGAGGCCCCACGGGCCGTGGCCGTGCGGCTGGCGCGGGCCAAGGCCGAGGCCGTCGCCCGCCTGCACCCGGGCAAGTGGGTGATCGGGTCGGACCAGGTGGCGGAACTGAACGGGGCCCCGCTGGGCAAGCCCGGCACGGTCGAGGGCGCCCATGCCCAGCTGGCGGCGATGTCCGGGCAGGTGGTCGACTTCCATACGGCGGTGAGCCTGGTGCACGACGGCGAGGTCCTGGAGGCCTGTGATCTGACCCGGGTCCACTTCCGCACGCTGGGGTCGGCGGACATCGAACGCTACGTGGCCGCCGAGCGACCGCTGGACTGTGCGGGCAGCTTCAAGTGCGAAGGGCTGGGCATCACGCTGTTCGAGGCGATCGAGAACCGTGATCCGACCGCGCTGATCGGGCTGCCGCTGATCGCGCTGAGCCAGCTGCTGCGGCAGGCCGGCTACACCCTGCCCTGAGCCTCAGCGCGCGGGAACGACGAACGCCTGCTCCTGCCACTGCTCCACACTGCCGTCCTTGCCGTGCAGCGTCATCCCTAGCCAATGACGGCCCGGGGCAAGGTGGCGGGTGTCCAGCGCGGCATCGAAGGCGACATGGGGGTGCTGCGGATCCGTGGAGATCTTCCAGGCCGTGGTGATGTCGAAGGCGCGCCCATAGGCCGCGTCCCCCACCGGCTTGCCATCGATGAACAGCGCGACCCGCTCGATGCCCACGCCGTCCTTGAAGGCCCAACCATGCACCTCGAGGGTGTCGCCCACGGTTGCCCCGGACTGCGGCGCATCCAGCCAGGCCATCGCCGGCGTCACGCACGGCCCATCGGCACGTTCGGCAGGCAGCTTGAACAGCAGGAAGCGCTGGTAGCCATGATCGTTGCTGACCACGCGTGGCGGCGGCAGCGGCCCCACCTGCTCGCAGATCGCGTGATAGCGCGCCAGCAGATCGCGATAGCGCTGATCGCTGGGCGCGAGCACCAGCAGCATCGGCGCATCGCGCTTGCCGTCGTGCAGCAGATGCCACAGACCCAGCTGTGCACTGCGGCCATGTTTTTCGTTCAAGGGATGCGGCAGCACCTCGATCGAGGCGTCGCCCAACTGGAAGCCCAGCTCCGCGCCCACCTTGAAATTGCCGGCGAGCACGCGCGTACCGGGCGGCATCGTCGTGAGTTCGTCGCGCACGGCGCGGGCCAACGGCTGCCAGCCAGCAAAGTTGCGCGGGTAGTACTTGTAGCCGGCCAACTGCTCGCGCGCCATCGGCATGGAGGCCATGAGGTAGTAGCCGAAGGCCAGCGCCAGACCGGTGCCGGCCAACCACCAGCCGGTGCGGCGCAGCCAACGCGGCCACCCGTTGAGGACCACCGGCACCGCGATCAGCAGTGCGAGATAGCCGGGCAGCGGCCAATGGAAACTGATGCGCTCCACATCGGTGAAAAAGCCCAGGGCGAAGATCGACAGGGTCGACACCGCACCGATCAGGCCGAAATAGCGCCACTGCGCACGCGCACCGCCCCCAGAGCGGGTGCCGGCCAGGGCCACCTTCCACATCGCGATGCACAGGATCGGGGTGACCAGCATTGGCTGGATCACCAGGAACCACAGCCCGCTCCATTCGAACGCCCACGGATGGCGCTCGACCACCTGGAATTTCAGCCCCGCATCATGGTTGTCGGCATTCCACGACAACAGGGGCAACCACGCCACCACGCCCACGGCCAGGGCAACCCACACGCGCGGATCGCGCAGCATGCGCCGGCCCTGCGGCAGGACCAGCAGCGCGATGAAGCCGACCACGATCACGCCGATGAAGCGGTAATGGCTGAGCGCGCCGATCGACAGGCCGGCGGCCAGCTTCACCGCCGCCGCCGCATCGACACTACGCAGCAGGCGCGCGCCGGCATCCAGGCACAGCACCGCGGCCAGCGCCATCGGCACATCCGGTACGGCCAGCATGCCCAGCGTGGCCGACAGCGGCATCAACAACGTCAGGCTGCCCGCCTGCCACCCCGCCACCGCGCCGAACCAGCGCGTGGCAATGCGTGAGACCAGCCAGGGCAGCCATGCACCGATCGCCAGGAACGGCAGGCGCAGCCCAAGCACGTGATTGCCGCCGATCTCCACGCCCAGGCGGGCCAGCCAGGCAGTCAGCCCGGGCAGATCGGAATAGGCCGCCGCCAGATGCTGGCCTTCCTGCCAGTAGAACGCTTCGTCCACGAACAAGGGCAGACGAGCGGCCACCACCAATTTGACGGCGGTGACCAGCGTCCACAACAACAGGAATATGGTGCGTGCGCGTTGTTCGCCCTGCATTGCTCTATAGAATCAGTGGAATCATCGAATCGAGACGGACATGGATCATTCGCCCCCCGTGCCAGCCATGCTAACCGATGTACTGCGACAGTCCCTTCGCGCCGCCCAGGATCAGGTCAACGGGTTGGTGCTGGGCAAGGCACAGGAGGTGCGGCTGGCCTTCGTGGCGCTGCTCTCCGGCGGCCACCTGCTGATCGAAGATCTGCCCGGCCTGGGCAAGACCACCCTCGCCCACGCCCTGGCCTCCAGCCTCGGGCTGGGCTTCCAGCGCGTGCAGTTCACCTCCGATCTGCTGCCGGCCGATGTGCTCGGCGTCTCGGTCTACGACGCGGGCAGCCGCCAGTTCCAGTTCCACCCCGGCCCTGTCTTCACCCACGTGCTGCTGGCCGATGAGATCAACCGCGCGCCGCCGCGCACCCAGAGCGCGCTGCTGGAAGCGATGGCCGAACAGCAGGTCACCCTCGATGGCGTGACCCATCCATTGCCCGATCCCTTCTTCGTCATCGCCACCCAGAACCCGGTCGACCTGTCGGGCACGTTCCCGCTGCCGGACTCGCAGCTGGACCGCTTCCTGCTGCGGCTGGCGCTGGGCTACCCCAATCCGGAATCGGAGCGCGAACTGCTGCGCGGCACCGATCGTCGCCACCTGATCGCACAGGCCACCGCGCGATTGAGCGAGGTGGAGGTACGCACGCTGCGCGAGGCCGTCGGCCAGGTGCATGCTAGCGAAGCTCTGATCACCTACGTGCAGGCACTGCTGGCCCGCAGCCGCCAGCATGCGGGCGTGCGCGTGGGCCTCTCGCCACGCGCCGGCCTGGCCCTGCTGCGCGCGGCGAAGGCGCATGCCCTGCTGCTGGGCCGCGCACATGTGGTGCCCGAAGACGTGCAGACCCTGTTCGTCGCGGTGGCCGGGCATCGCCTGGTGCCGGAAGCCGAAGCCTCCAACGGCCCGGCGCTGGCGCGCGCCATCCTCCAGACCGTGCAGGTCGACTGAGATGCGCCGCGGCTGGGGAGCCCGCTGGCAGCAACTGCAACACCTGGCGCGACCACGCCACCCCGAGCAGCTGCCGCGCCGCTTCGATCGGCGCCGCATCTATGTGCTGCCCACGCGCTTTGGCCTGTTCATAGCGGTGCTGCTGTCGGCAATGCTGCTGGGCGCACTGAACTACAACAACAACCCGGCCCTGCTGCTGGCCCTGCTGCTGGCGACGGTCAGCATCGCCAGCGCGATCAGTGCACATCTGCAGCTCTCCGCGCTGCAGGTGGACGCGATATCCGCCGAGCCGGTGACGGCCGGTGCCCCCCTGCGCCTGCGCATCAGCCTTTCGCGCAACGACACCCGCGCACGTCGCGGGCTGCAGGTGGAACACGGTGGCGTGGCGGCCTTCGGCCATCTGGTGGACAGCGATCAGATCGAAGTGGATCTGGACCTGCCCACGCATCAACGCGGCTGGTTCGACCTGGAGCGGATCCGCATCGCCACCACGCAGCCGCTGGGACTGGTGCGCGCATGGTCATGGGTGTGGCCGGAAACGCCGTTGCTGGTGTACGCCGCACCGGAACCCCACGCACCGGCACTGCCGGAAAGTGGCGGCGATCCGCTGCATACCCGCGTGCATGCCAGCGGCGACGAGCTGCATCAGCTGCGCCCGTATCGCGCCGGTGATCCCACCCGCAGCATCGCGTGGAAGCACTCGGCGCGGCGCGACACGCTGCTGGTGCGCGAGTATGAAAAACCGGTAGGCGTGGAAATCGTGCTGGACTGGCGCCAGCTGTCACCGTTGCCGACCGAAGCCCGCATCGCGCGGCTGGCACACTGGGTGGATCTGGCCGAACGCGAGGGGCGCCGCTACACGCTGACCCTGCCCGGGCAACCCGTGCTCGGCCCCGGCAATGGCAGCGCCCACCACCATCTGTGCCAGCGCGCCCTGGCGCTGATGCCGCATGACTGACCAACCCGCCTCCGCGCTGGGCACCGGTGCCCGCTACTGGACCTTGGCCAGCGCCGCGCTGTGCCTGTTGCCATTGCTGCTGCAGCTGCCGACCCTGCTGGCCGCCGTGATCGCCGGCGTGGCGGTGCTGACCGCACTGGCCTCGCGCCAGCGCCTGTTGCCCGGTGTACTGCGCCTGCTGCTGGTGCTCGCGATGTTGGCCGCCATCTATTGGCAGATGGGGCCGCGGCCCGGCCGTGACACCGGCTGCGCGCTGCTCGCGGCAATGCTCGCCCTCAAGTCCAGCGAGCTGCGCAGCCTGCGCGATGCACGCAGCCTGGTCGGCTTTGCGCTGTTCGCCCCGTTCGCCGCCTTCCTGCTCGACCAGGGGCCCACGACGATGGCGCTGGCGGTGCTAGCCGGCCTGGTCGCACTGCTTGCCCTGCAACGGCTGGCGCACCTGGAGGGCCAGGCACCACCGGCACCACTCAAGCGCCACCTGCGCGGTATCGGCCGCCTGGTGCTGCTCGGATTGCCGCTGGCCTTGGCCGGCTTCTGGCTGTTCCCGCGGTTGAGCGAACCGCTGTGGGGCATCCCCGACCGCGCGGTCGGCAACCCGGGGCTGTCGGACACCATGGAACCCGGCCAATGGCTGGACCTGATGGCCGATGACACCCCCGCGCTGCGCGTGCAGTTCTTCGGCGCGATTCCGGAACCGCAGCAGCGCTATTGGCGCGGGCCGGTGCTCAACCTGTTCGACGGCAAGCGCTGGGAACAGGACAAGCATCTGATCGAGCGCGCGCCTGCGGCAGTTACCCATGCTGCCACGCAGTGGGAGTACCAGATCGACTATGAGCCGACCGACCGCCGCCAACTGGTGGCACTGGATCTGCCGCTGCAGGCGCCCGCCGGCAGCGATCTGGATGCCAACCACAGCCTGCGCAGCCACGCGTCCCTGAGCGCGCTCACCCGCTGGCGGCTGACCTCCGCACCCGCCGTGGCCTACACCGAGGCATTGACGCCCTACGAGCGGCGCCTGGCGCTGCAGTTGCCGGACGGCTTGAACCCGCGAACCGCGGTGCTGGCCCGGCAGTGGCGGCAGGACGCCGGCAGCAACGATGCCGCGATCGTGCAGCGCGCGCTCGACTGGGTGCGCGCGCGTTTCGTCTACACCCTGGACACGCCCGAGCCCGGGCGTGATGGCGTGGATGAATTCCTGTTCGATCAGCAGGCCGGCTTCTGCCAGCACTTCAGCTCCTCGTTCGTAGTGCTGATGCGCAACGCCGGCATTCCGGCGCGGGTCGTGACCGGCTTTGCCGGTGGCATCCGCAACCCCTATGGCGATTACTGGGTGCTGCGCCGGATGGACGCCCACGCCTGGGCCGAGGTCTGGCTGCCCGGGCGCGGCTGGGTGCGGGTCGACCCGACCGCTGCCGTCGCCCCTGAACGCATCTACGACACGATCGAAGACCGCCTGGCCAACGGCGCAGATGCCACGCTGGACAGCCGATGGCTGCAAATCGGGCAGATGGGCGACTGGCTGCGCCGGGGCTGGAACGACCTGATCCTGTCCTTCGATGCCAACCGCCAGCAGCAGCTTCTTAAACCGTTTGGTTTCGAGCGACTGGATCCGAGCCAACTGGTCGGCATTTTCATCATCTTCGCGCTGACCGCGCTAGGGTGGATGGCATGGCTGCTGGCCCGGGGCGAACGCGAGCGCGACCCGCTGCTGCGGGCCTGGCACCGGCTGGGACGCCGGTATGCCCGCTATGGCTTGTCCCGTGCTGGCGCCGAACCCGCCAGCGCATGGGCCCGCCGGGTACATCAGCACCGTCCCGATCCGGCGTTGTTGTCGCTCAGCGAGCGTTTCGTCCAAGCGCGCTACGCTGGCGCTGACGTCGACCTCACTTCATTATTGCGCGACCTGCGCAGGCATCGCCCGACCTCCGGAGCATCCCCATGAAGATTCAAATCCTGCTTCCCCTTGCTGCCTCTCTGGCACTGGCTGCCTGCGCCACCGCGCCCAAGCCGCTGCAGGGGCAGTTCAGTATGGTCAGCCCGCGCGACGCGGTTCCCACCCAGCAGGTGGGCACCCCGGTGCGCTGGGGTGGTCGCATCATCGAGACCAATCCGGGCCAGGGCCAGACCTGCTTCCAGATGATTTCGCGCCCGCTCAACGGCAGTGGCCGCCCGAGCACCACCTCGGCCGACGCCAGTGACGGCCGCTTCATCGCCTGCCGCGCCGGCTTCTATGATCCGGCGGTGTTCGAGCCGGGCCGCGATGTGACCTTCATCGGCAAGATCGGCGGTTACGAGAACACCCGGATCGGCGAGTACGACTACCGCCTGCCGAAGCTGGACGCCGATGTCATCTACCTGTGGCCGGAACAGCGCCAGGTGGATGTGGTGCCCGCCTACCCGTATGGCCCGTGGGGCCCGGGCTGGGGTCCGGGTTGGGGCTACCGCGGCTGGGGCTGGTGGTAACACGCTGACGCAGAAACGCCGCCCCCGGGCGGCGTTTTTGTTTGCACCTGGCCGCCTCAGCCGTTCGGCGTGCCGAAGTGGCCCAGCGGCGCACCGGCCAGCAGATGCAGGTGGATATGGAACACGGTCTGCCCGGCATGCTCACGGCAGTTCATGACGATGCGGTAGCCGTCCTGTGCGAGGCCTTCGCGGCGCGCGTAATCCGCGGCGGCCATCGCCAGCTTGCCGATCAGGTGTGCCTGCTCCGGCTGCACATCATCGAGGGTGGGAATCGCCTCGTGCTTGGGAATGAACAGCACGTGCACCGGCGCCTGCGGGGCGATGTCCTTGAAGCCGAGCACCTCCTCGTCTTCGTAGACGATGGTGGCGGAAATTTCGCGGCGGATGATCTTGCCGAACAGAGTGTCGTGGCTCATGAGGGCACCTCGTGGAACAGGGCCTTGGAGAGTAGCGCGGATGCGCCCCCGGTTTCGATCATTGCCGCGCGGTGCGCAGCGTCATTCCTGCACTTCGGTACGCGTGCCAAAGGCGTGCGACAGCGTGCCGCGATCCACGTATTCCAGTTCGCCACCCAGCGGCAGACCCTGCGCGAGGCGGCTGGGCCGCACCTTGTAGCTGCGCGCCATCTGCGCCAGGTAATGTGCGGTCGCTTCGCCTTCCACGGTGGCACTGGTGGCGATGATCAACTCGTTGACCTCACCCTGCTTCAGGCGCGCCTCCAGCTGATCCAGGCCCAGCTCGCGCGGGCCGATGCCGTCCAGTGGCGACAGCCGCCCCTGCAGCACGAAGTACACCCCGCGGAAGCCGGTGGCCGTTTCGATCGCCAGGCGATCGGCCGGTGATTCCACTGCACACAACTGCTGGCGCTCGCGGCTGCCGTTGGCGCAGACCGCACAGATCTCGGTCTCGCTGAAATCCCGGCACTGTTCGCAATGCCCGATCCGCTCGATCGCCTTGGCCAGCAGCTCGGCCAGCTTCTGGCCGCCCTCGCGCTCGCGCTCCAGCACGTGGTACGCCATACGCTGGGCGGTCTTCTGGCCTACGCCTGGCAACACGCGGAAGGCCTCGATCAATTGTTCGAGCAGGGGCAGGCTCATGGCGGATCGCTCATCTCAGAAACAAGCGCGCGAAGCCCGGAGGCTTCGCGGCGCGGTCACCACGGTCGCGTCAGGCAGACACCCGGCGCAGGCGGTGGGTCAGAACGGCAGCTTCATGCCCGGGGGCAGCTGCATGCCGGCGGTCGCCGAACCCATGCGGTTCTTCGACTCGGCGTCGATCTTGTTGGAGGCATCGTTGAACGCGGCGGCCACCAGATCTTCGGTCATTTCCGCATCGGACAGCACCGACGGATCGATGCGCACCTTGCGGCATTCCTTGGTGCCGGTCAGGGTCACGCTGACCATGCCGCCGCCGGCACTGCCGGTCACTTCCAGCTTGGCGAGGTCTTCCTGGGCCTTCTGCAGGTTTTCCTGCATCTTCTGGGCCTGCTGCATCAGTTGGGCGATATTGCCGCGCATGGGTCTTTACTCTTCAAAAGGACGAATGGAATCGGCGACGACCCGGGCACCGTGTTGCTGGACCAGCAACTGCACCGAAGGATCGGCCATGAAAGCGGCTTCCGCCGCTGTTTGGCGTTCGCCACGCTGACGGTCAGCGCGCTGATGCAGGGTCTCGGCACCGGCTGCACCGGTATCGATCACCAGGCGCGGGGCCTGCCCCAAGGGGCCGGTCAACGCCGCGATCAGCGCCGCCTGCGAGCGGTCCGAACTCAAGTATTCAAATCCGGGCGAAATCGCCAGTTTCAAGACGCCGTGCTGGTAGCTGATGAACGCCGAGTGCGCGGCCAGCTGCTTGGACGGGCCATTGAGCTGGCTGCCGGCCACCAGTTCCAGCCAGGCATCGGCGGTCAGGTCGCCCTGAACGTCAGAGGGCGCGGTATCCGGCTCCGAGGGGGCGATGGCGATGCCCTCCGGACGGGCCACCGGGGCGGAGGCTTCCCGTGCAGGCGCGGGAGCAGCAGGTGCCACCGCGCGCTCGGGCGGTGCTTCCCACGGGGCGACCATGGCCGCATCCGGGGTGGCCATTTCGGCCGCCAGCGCTTCGTCGCGATCGGCGGCATCGCTCTCGTGGTGCCACGGGGGCAGATCGTCGTCGGCAGCGGGCGCTGTGACGGCGGGCTTGGACGGTTTGACCGGCTCGGCGGCGGCCGGGGGCGGGGCCGGGACAGGTTGTGTCGGTGCCGGCGGTGCGGGCTCAGGCGCCGCGGAGACGGAAGCAACCACGGGCGCCACCGGGGCCGGCTGAGCGACGGGGGCGCTCGCCTTGACCGGCGCCACGACCGATGCAGACGCCGCGCTCGCTGCCGCAGCGGCCATGCCGGTGCCTTGGCCGCTGGCTTGGCCACCACTGTTCACGTCGGTCCCGGTGCCCGGATCGCGGGGCACCGGCGGTACCGCGGCGGCGGGACGGAACGCCAGCATGCGCAGCACGGCCATCTCGAACCCGGCGCGCGGGCTCGGGGCCAGGTGCAGGTCACGACGGCCGCCCAGGGCCATCTGGTACCAGAGCTGGACCACTTCCGGGCGCAGGCGCTGGGCGAAGGCCTCGGCATCGATCCCCTCGCCCGCCGTCGCGGCGCCCGGCACCAGCTGCTGCACCTGGATCCGGTGCAGGGCTTGGGCCAGGGCATCGAGCACCCCGCTCCAGTCCGGCGAGAACTCGGCCAGCAGGGCCACGGTCTGCAGCAGGCGCGGACCATCGCCATCGGCGAGCGCATCCAGCATCGCAGCGACCTGGGTGCGGTCGACCGTGCCCAGCATCGCGCGCACCACATCCTCGCGCAGCGCACCGCCGGCATAGGCGATCGCCTGATCCAGCAGCGACAGGCCGTCACGCAGGCTGCCATCGGCGGCCTTGGCCAACTGCACGATCGCGGTCGGGTCGGACTCGATCTCCTCGGCCGCCAGGATCTTGGTCATCTGGCCCTGGATCTGGTCCTCGTCCAACCGCTTGAGGTTGAACTGCAGGCAGCGCGAGAGCACCGTCACCGGCAGCTTCTGCGGATCGGTGGTGGCCAGCAGGAACTTCACATGCTCCGGCGGCTCTTCCAGCGTCTTGAGCAGCGCATTGAACGCCGCCTTGGACAGCATGTGCACTTCGTCGATCAGATAGACCTTGTACTTGCCCCGGGAGGGCATGTACTGGGCGTTCTCGATCACCTCACGGACATCATCCACACCGGTATTGGACGCAGCATCGATCTCGAGCAGATCGATGTAGCGGCCGGAGTCGATATCCAGGCAGGCCGGGCACTGGCCACATGGATCGGCACTGGTGCCCTGCTCGCAGTTCAGCGACTTGGCGAAAATACGGGCAATGGTGGTCTTGCCGACCCCGCGGGTGCCGGTAAACAGGAACGCATGGTGCACCCGGCCGCTGTCCAGCGCATTGCTGAGCGCACGGACCACGTGTTCCTGGCCCACCAGCTCGGCAAAACGCTTCGGACGCCACTTGCGGGCAAGGACGAGATAGGACATCAGGCCACCGTCTTCATCGGGACGACCATTGTGCCACGCCTGTCCAGCCCCCCTGCCCTTCGTGACGAACCGCTTGTGCGATTCCAATTCCCCCGCTAGAATCTGCGCCCCTGCAGCGGGTTATCGCAGCAGGTCCGGAGAGGTGTCCGAGCGGTTGAAGGAGCACGCCTGGAAAGTGTGTAAGCGTCTAAACCGCGCTTCGGGGGTTCGAATCCCCCTCTCTCCGCCACACAAATAAAAAGGCCGCCCTCAGGGGCGGCCTTTTTATTTGTGCGACGGACAGCATGGGGGACGAGAACCCCAACGGGTTCGACGGATTCGCCGGGAGCGAATCCGGACAGCCGAACGGCTGGCCCTGGAGCGCGTCAGCGCGGAAGGGCTGGGTGCATGGATGCACCCAGCAATCCCAATGAAGCGGCCACCCTGCATCCGAAGCGTCTGCGCCGCCACCGCTTGCGCCACGCAAACCGTCACCACCGCTAACGGTAGAGCCGACCGCTGGTCGGCTGCTCTTCTCGCAGCCAACCCATGCCAAAGTCCCCCCATGCCCACCCTGCGCCCCTACACCCCAACAGACGCCCCCGCCTGCCTGGCACTGTTCGATACCAACGTGCCGCATTACTTCGCCCCACACGAACGCCACGACTTCGCCAACTATCTACTCCACCCAGACCGCGCCCACGACTACCTGGTGATCCACCACAACGGCCACCTCGTCGCCTGCGGCGGCCTCGCCCTGGACAACGAACACAGCGCGGCCTTCTGCTGGGGCATGGTCGACCGCACCCGGCATCGCCAAGGCCTGGGCACGCAGCTCTCTCATGCACGCCTGGCCCACGCAAGAACACTCGGCGCCGAGTGCGTGACGCTCAGCACCAGTCAGCACACACAGGATTTCTACGCCGGCCTCGGCTTCGTCGTCACCCACATCACCCCTGATGGACACGGCCCCGGGCTGGATGCGGTGGAGATGGTGCTCGAACTGGCGCCGCGTTGAGCGGCGCCAGTGATCGGAGTGCGCCAGGGTTACATCAGCCGCGCATGGCGTGGCTCTACCCCGGAGCGCGCAGCGTGCGTTTTGAACGCCTCAGCTGCTGCTCAACTTCATCAACACCAACCCGCTCACGATCAGCACCGCTGCGGCAATCCGCATCGCGCTGACCTGTTCGCCCAGGAAGGTAATACCGATCACGAACGCACCGACCGCGCCGATGCCGGTCCAGATCGTGTACGCGGTGCCCAGCGGCAACGTGCGCATCGCCAGTGACAGCAGCCAGAAGCTGGCGATCATGGTGACGAGAGTGATGATCGAGGGGGTGAGCTTGCTGAACCCCTCGGATTGCTTCATCGAGAACGCCCAGACGATTTCCAGTACACCGGCTGCCAACAGATAGATCCAGGCCATGCGGCCCTCCTTGATGGGGGCCAGGCCGTCCTGGTCAGTGGTTCCCGAAATGGGGGAGGCCGTTCCTCCTGTGCCGCGTATTTTACCGCCCCACCCGCGCAATAGCCGCTACTGACGGCATCGGGCTACACAGGATTCAGCCTCCGCGTCTGGTACTGCATGCCGCGCATGCGCTAGAATGCGCGACTGCACTGCCGGACCTGTTCCTGCGGTGCACCTTCCGCCTGCGGCCGGCTGATCCCTGATCGCCCTGCAGCCGGAACGTCTCTATGGTGGCCCCGTCGGCCCCTCGCGACGCTAGGTCGAAAATCCCGCCAGGGCCGGAAGGCAGCAACGGTATCGATCGACGCGGGCGCCGAGGTCAGCCGGCGGGGCCGCCACCTTTTTGGGTCCCCTGTTTCCTTCGCGATGCTGCCGATCAAGGCGCTGCGGGCGTGCCCTGATGGAACACCACCCTCCACGCCTCGCCATGCAGTCGCCACAGCGAACTGCGCAGCACCTCGCGCTGACGCACCCCTTCGATCACATACCAACTGCGGTAGCGCACCTGCGCCAGCGTCGGGGCCAGCAGGACGACGGCGTAATCGCTGGACACGATCTCCACCTGCGCACGCTCGCGTGGGATCTCGGCCAGCGCGGTCGCACGGTCGAAACAGGCGCCCGAGCTGCCGATCTCACGGAAGTCGTCATCCAACAGCGCCGCCAGCTGCGCGACATCTCCGCGGACCGCTGGCGCATGCAACGCGCGTTCGAGCGCCTGCAGATGGGCGGCCAGCGCGTCGCCCATGCTCAGGGAGGATCCTGGGCCAGCACATGCATCGCGGTCGGCGTGGCCAGCGCCACACGCTCGCCGGGATGCGCCACACGATGGCCACGCTGGCGCAGCGCTTCGCCGTCGCTCTCGCTGGCATAGTGGTACAGCATCATCCGCGCCTGCAGCTCGGGCGTGTACTCACGCTCCAGGTCATCCACACCGGTGTGGGAGGGATTGCCGTGCAGGCCGCAGTCGTGGGCGATCAGTTCGTTGTCGTCGGCGTAGCGCGCCAGCATTTCCGGAACCGGCCGGGTATCACCACTCCAGGTGACCGCGCCCTTCAGGCGCAGACCATAGGCGGTTTCCGGCCAGTGATGGCGCACCGGGAAGACTTCCAGGCGCACGCCGTCATGCCAGAACGCATCGCCGACCACGATCAGCTGGAAGGCATCCCAGAAATTCGCGCCGCCCTCGGCCAGCACGTTCGGGTAATCGGCCACGCGCTTGTGCAGCAGCGGCACGACCGTCGCCGGCACGTAGAGGCGGATGCGCCCACGACGCTGCGGCGAGAAATAGGCATCCACGAACAGACGTTCGAAACCAGCCACATGGTCCAGGTGCACATGGGTGACGAACAGGGCCTGCGGCACATGCCCGTAGTGCGCCTGGAAGGCGGTCAGCCCTTCCCCGCCGCAATCGATGGTGAGCCACGGGCGGCCATCACGCTCGATCACCGCCATCGGCGAACCCAGCTGCACGGCCGACGCATTGCCGACCCCCATGAAACGCAGTGCCCAGTCCATCAGTAGCCCCGGTTCCAGGCCAGATCGTAGGCGCGGCGCAGCCGTGCGTAGTCCTTTTCGACGTCGTCATGGCTGCGCTCACCGCGCAGCTTGATCAGCGAGCGCAGCAGCCGCTTGAGATTGCGTTCGCGCCAGCGGGTGGCGGGAATGCGCAGCACACCGCGATCGAAATCGATCAGCCAGCCGTGGCCGTTGGCGTCGAACAGAATGTTGTGGGCGTTGAGATCGGCATGGTCCAGCCCGGCGCGGTGGAAGCGCGCGATCAGCCGGCCCGTCTCTTCCCAGGGGGCGCCGCGCCCGGCGACCAGCGCGCGGTCGGCCAGCGAGCGCACGCCCTCCAGCCGCTCCATCAGGATCGCCGCTTTGTAGCGCAGGCCTTCGCGCATGTAGAACGCGGCAATCGGTCGCGGCACCGGCAGCTTCTGCGCGCGCAGGGCACGCATCAGCCGGAACTCGGCAAAACTGCGGGTGCGGTTGGCGCCACGCCAGATGTAGTGGTCCCGGCTGAGCTTGGCCGCCAGGCCGCCGCGCAGGTACTGGCGCAGCACGGCATGACCGAAGGGCGCATCGACGAACCAAGCGCCGCCGCGGCCGCCATCGCCGACCGGTCGCGCCCGCTCGCCCCAGTGGGCCGGCGCGAACAGGCTCATCTCGGCTTGCCGCAAGGCTTCGCGGTCGAACAGAATGGCACCGATACCGCGTCCATCGCGGCAGGGCGTCAGCGCTTCAGTGGCGTCGAATGCGACCATTCCTTCGAGTCTAACAACACCATGGCACCAACGTCCTCTTCCTTGTGTCTTTTGCGTTTGTCCGCGCTGGGGGACGTGACCCATGTGGTGCCGCTGGTGCGCACCCTGCAACAGGCCGATCCCGGCGTTTGCCTGCACTGGATCATCGACAAGGCCGGCCACAAGCTGCTCGATGGGCTGCCGGGCGTGACCTTCCACAGCTTCGACAAGAAGACCGGCCTGGCCGGCATGCGCGCCCTGCGCGAGAGCCTCCCTGCCGGGCGCTTCGATGCGCTGCTGCAGATGCAGGTGGCCTTCCGCGCCAACGTGCTGTCTGCCTTCGTGCCGGCCAAGCGCCGCATTGGCTACGACAAATCGCGCTCAAAAGACCTTCACGGGCTGTTTATCAATGAGCGCATCCCCGACCGCCCCGGCATCCACGTGCTGGATGCGATCGGCAGCTTCTGCGAGCCGCTGGGCCTGAAGCAGACCGAGGTCAGCTGGGACCTGGCCGTGCCGCCGGCCGCGTTCGAGTGGGCCAATGCCCAGTGGGCCGACGACGGCCGCCCGGTGCTGATGATCTCGCCCTGCTCCAGCCACGTGCGTCGCAACTGGTATGCCGACCGTTATGCGGCCGTCGCCAACCACGCCACCTCACGCGGCTGGCGGGTGGTGCTGTGCGGTGGGCGCAGCGATCTGGAGCGCGGCATGGCCGATGCCATCCAGGCGCAGCTGACCACCCCGGCGCTGGATCTGGTCGGCAAGGACACCCTCAAGCAACTGCCGGCGCTGTTGGCGCGCGCCGCGCTGGTGATGACGCCCGATTCGGGCCCGATGCATATCGCCAACGCGATGGGCACCAAGGTGCTCGGCCTGCACGCGGCCAGCAACCCGCACCGCAGCGGCCCCTACTCCGACCGCCGCTACTGCGTGGACCGCTACGACGATGCGGCACGCAGATTCCTGGGCAAGCCGGCCAGCGAACTGAAATGGGGCGCGAAGGTCGAATTCGACGACGTGATGCAGCTGATCACGGTCGAGGACGGCATTGCCGCCTTCGAGCGCTATGTCGCCGATTACGCGCCGCGCGGGGCGTAATCCTTGTACGACTTCTCTTCCACGTAGAGCGAGCCCAGCGCCAGGTTGATGTCCTTCTTGATGCGGGCACGCTCATCGTTCTGCTGGTAGACGCTGCGGGCCAGTTCGACGAAATGATCGTCGAAGGCCTGGGCCTTGTCCTGCAGACGGATGTTGTCTTCGATGTCCCACAGGCGCTCGTTGACGGCCTTGAGCTCGGCGCGCAGGCGCGCGATGTCCTTGACCCCGGCCGGGTGCGCCATCCAGGTCTTTTCCAGCGCGCTCAGCTCGGTGCGGATGTTGGCCAGCTTGGCCTCGTCGCTGATGCGCTCGGATTTGATCTGCAGGATCGAGATCTTGTCGAGCAGTTCACCGAAGGACACGGGGACGAGGATTTCAGCGGTCATGGTGGGGATCCGTTACGTGAGGTGGGCAGTTTAGCGGAGCGCATGTTGGAGGGGTGTGGCCTGAGGGTGCGGCCCTCGGGTAGAGCCACGCCATGCGTGGCTGCGCGGTGATCGGGAGGCAGCCACGCATGGCGTGGCTCTACCGCGATGACGTCGCGTGGCTTGCGGGATGGCCGCTTCGTTGCCGGGATTGCTGGGTGCATCCATGCACCCAGCCCTTCCGCGCTTGCGCGCTCCAGGGCCGCGCCGCCTGGAGTTGGATACGCCGATGGGATGAACGCGTCGCCACGCGCCCGGGTATGTCGGTGATGACGCTTGGGGCTCCGGAAGCAGGGTGGCCGCTTTATTTGGATTGCTGGGTGCATCCATGCACCCAGCCCTTCCGCGCTTGCGCGCTCCAGGGCCAGACGTTCGTCTGTCCGGATCTGCTCCTGCAGATCCGTCGAACCCCCGGTCGGGGGTTCTCGTCCGCCCATCAGGCCGGATAAAAAGAAAAGGGCCGCCCGATAGGCAGCCCTTTTCTTTTTATCTGGCGGAGAGGGGGGGATTCGAACCCCCGAGGCGCTATAAACGCCTGCCTGATTTCGAGTCAGGTACATTCAACCGCTCTGCCACCTCTCCAGATGGTCCCGGCGAACCGGGACGCGAATGATACGGGCAGGACGCGCTGGCGACAAGTCATTGCGTGCAAAGAAGTGAATTTCTTCTGTATGGATGCCTTGCCGGATGTCCGGCGGGCCGCGATCATGCCGTTATCCCTCGCAATCCTCACCGGCACGCGCCTTCATGATCGAATTCGGACACCTGACCCACCCCGGCCTGCGCCGTGACCTCAATGAGGATACGTATTACGGGGATGGCGAACTGGCGCTGTGGCTGGTCGCCGATGGCATGGGCGGGCACGCCTGCGGTGAGGTGGCCAGTGCGCTGGCACGCGAGACCATCGTGCGCGAGATCCGCCGCGGGGCGACGCTGGCGCATGCGATCCGGATCGCCGATGAGGAAATCATCCGCACCTCGCGCCGCCGCAACGACAGCCTGCCGATGGGCACCACCGTGGTGGCGGCCCGTGTACAGGGCAATCGGTATGAGGTGGCGTGGGTCGGCGACAGCCGCGCGTACCTGTGGCGCGACGGCAAGCTGGCCCAGCTCAGCCAGGATCACAGCGTGGTCCAGGAACTGGTCGCCCAAGGCAATCTGACCGCCGAGCAGGCGCGGGCGCATCCGCATCGCAATGTGGTGACCCAGGCGCTTGGGGTGACCGATCCGGCACATCTGAATGTGGCGACCACCACCGGTGAGCTGCGCCCGGGCATGCAGCTGCTGCTGTGCAGTGACGGGCTGACCGAAGAGGTCGAGGACAAGGGCATCGCCCGCACCCTCGCCTTCGACGATGCCAGTGCGCAGGAATGCGTGGATACCCTGGTCGCCGCCGCGCTCGATGGCGGCGGCTCGGACAACATCACCGTGATTCTGGTGCGATGCCACTGAGGCAGGCATCCCGACCAACGGTCGGGACCTACCGGGGTCGGGCGCTCAGGCGCTGACCGCTTCCGCCGCCTCGGGTTCACCATCCCAGATCGCGCGGCCGGCCTTCTTGCGCAGCTTGGCCAGGCGCGCTTCGTGCGCTTCCAGCTCCGAGGCGGTGGCCACCACGCGCGGGCGCGGCAGCAGGCGCGAGGTGTCGAAGGTCTGCGCGTGGGCGCTGCCGGTTTTCTGGTCATCGGCCGAGCCGAAGCCGATTTCTTCCTGGCCCGAGGTCAGGGCGATGTACACATCGCCCAGGATCTGCGCATCGAGCAGGCCGCCGTGCAGCTGGCGGTGGGCATTGTCCACGCCCAGGCGCCGGCACAGTGCATCCAGCGAGTTGCGCTGGCCGGGGAATCGCTCGCGCGCCATCTTGAGCGTATCGATCACCGTGCAGCGGTCGGTGATCTTGCCGTAGTGGTCGCCCAGCAGCGACAGCTCGTTGTCCAGGAAGCCCAGATCGAACGCCGCGTTGTGGATGATCAGTTCGGCGCCATCGATGTAGGCGAGGAAGTCGTCAACGACCTGGGCGAAGTCCGGCTTGTCGGCCAGGAACTCCAGGGTCAGGCCGGTGACTTCCTGCGCGCCCTGTTCGAACTCGCAGTCCGGCTTGAGGTACTGGTGGTAGTTGTTGCCACTGGGGCGGCGCTCGAGCAGTTCCACACAGCCGATTTCGACGATGCGGTTGCCCTTCCGCCATTCCAGGCCGGTGGTTTCGGTATCAAGGATGATCTGACGCATGGGCTCAGTGTACCGGGCCAGCGGCGCGGATCCGGATCGCGGCGTCGCGCGCCAGCTGATCCACGCGCTCGTTGTCCGGGTCGCCGGAATGCCCCTTCACCCAGCGCCAGTCGATGGTGTGCTTGAGCGTGGCCGCGTGCAGGCGCTCCCACAGCTCCCGGTTCTTGACCGGCGAGCCGCCAGCGGTTTTCCAGTTCTTGCGGATCCAACCGGGCATCCACTCGGTCAGGCCCTGGCGCACGTACTGCGAATCGGTGAACAGCACGATGTTGCACGGCTCGGTCAGGGCTTCCAGCCCCGAGATGGCGGCCATCAGCTCCATGCGGTTGTTGGTGGTATGTGCTTCGCCACCGCTCAGTTCGCGCTCGTGCGCGTTGTAGCGCAGCAACGCCGCCCAGCCGCCAGGGCCGGGATTGCCGAGGCAGGAACCGTCGGTGTGGATTTCTATCGTCTTCATTCCATTCCAGATCAGGTGGCAACCGTGCCGTGCCAACGTGGCACGGCCACGGGCGTCGGTCCCGGCAATGCCAGAGTGCGTTTTTCAGCGGTGAACAGACAGGCGGCCCGCAGCGGGGCCAGATCGCGCCGCGTCGGCGAACGGTCGCGCCACATCGGGCCGAGGTAGTGCAGGTCCTCGCAGCTCAGGCCAGCCTGCGTAAGGGTGTGCCGCAGCCGCTGCGGGCTGCGCACGACCAGCCCGTGATGGCGCCACTGGCGGCGGTACGGGCTGAACGGGTTGAGGGTGGACAGCCACAGCCGGCCGCCGGGCATCAGCACGCGCGCGCACTCGGCGATCAGCTGCTCGGCGTCACGGGCGGTGACGTGCTGCAGCACGATGGCGTTGACGCTCTCGTCCGGCAGCGGCAGTGGGAGCGCGCACTGCACGTCCCCGGCATAGGTCGCCCCGACCCGGTGGAGGCGCAGGCCGCGGCCCGGCAGATCCACACACTCCAGCCAGCCGGGCGTCGGTGCCACCCACAGCCACGGGTTCACCGGGCGCTCGGCGAGCAGGCTGCGCAACCGCTCCGATTCCAGACGGCGCAACGCTTGTGCCGGTTCAGTATCAAACCAGGATGCGACTGTCGCTTGACGGGGGCTCGGCACGAGGGGCATGGTCCAATTCTATGCGACTGACCGCCCTACCCGCGTTTGCGGACAATTACATCTGGGCGCTGGTCGCCGACGACGGCCGCGCCGTGGTCGTCGACCCCGGCCAGGCCGACCCCGTTCTGGCCGCCGCAGCGCAGCAGGGATGGGTTCCCCACAGCATTCTGTTGACCCACCACCACGACGACCACATCGGCGGCGTGGCCGAGCTGCAGGCCCGTTTTCCCGCGGTGGAGGTCTACGCACCGGTGGAACCGCGCATCGCGGTCCCTGCCCATCGGGTGGCTGAAGGTGAATGCGTTCAGGCATTGGGGCTCGGGTTCCACGTAGTATCCGTGCCCGGGCACACCCGGAGCCATATTGCGTTTCACACCGCTGAACACCTTTTCAGTGGCGATGCGTTGTTCAGCCTGGGCTGTGGGCGCATGTTCGAAGGTACGCCTCCCCAGCTTCTGGCATCCCTGCGGAAGCTGGCGTCCCTGCCAGCGCAACTGATGGTCTGTTGCGCCCACGAGTACACCCTGTCCAATGCCGTCTTCGCGCGGCATGTAGACCCCACCAACGCTGCGCTGTCGCAGCGCCATGAGGAGGCCTTGGCCATGCGCCGCGATGACCTGCCCACGCTGCCGGTTTCACTGGCAAGCGAGCTGGAATGCAACCCGTTCCTGCGTACGAACACCCCCGCCATCCAGGCGGCCGTCAGCGCCCATCTCGGGCGTCCCGTTACCGATGAAGTCGATGTTGTCGCAGGCCTGCGACACTGGAAAGACGGATTTCGAACATGAGTCGGCGATTGTTGCCGCTCGCGCTTGGCCTGGCGATCGCCGTGGCCGGCAGCGCGGGCGCCCAGTCGTTGACCGCCGGCATGTCGCAGAACGTGGCCGGCCTGTCCTCCCTTCCCCTGACCGCTGCGGCCCTGCCGCCGGCCTCGGTGCGCAACGGGCAGGAGATCTTTGCCAGCTTCCGCGATGGCCTGGCCGAACCCACCTGCGACGCCGAGGCGACCAGCCCGCGTTGGCAGAAGCAGTTCGCGCATGCCCCCTCGCGGCTGGCCAACCAGGACGATGACGCCCTGGTGCTGTTCGGCTATGTGGTCGAAGAGCTGCGCAACTCCAATCTGCCGACCGAATTCGCGCTGATTCCCTTCGTGGAAAGTGGCTACCGGCCCAACGCCCGCAATGGCAGCGGCCCGGCTGGCCTATGGCAGTTCATCGCCACCACCGCCAAGAACCACCGCGTGCAGATGACCCCGGGCTATGACGGCCGCCTCTCTGCCGTGGATTCCACCCAGGCCGCGGTGCGCTACCTCAAGACCCTGCACGGCATGTTCGGCGGCGACTGGCGACTGGCCACCATGGCCTACAACGCCGGCGAGTACCGCGTGCTGCAATCGCTGCGCAAGGCCGGCATGAACGCACAGAACGCGCGCCCGGCGGAATTGCCCGGGCTGTCGCCGGTCACCTATGCCTATGTCGAGAAGCTGCATGCGCTGGCCTGCGTCCTGGAAGACGCGGAAACCGAGCCGGCGGTGATGGCCTCGCTGGACCGCACCGTGCCGGTGCTGAAGGGGCACACCCTGCCGGCCGGCACCAGCGTCCAGCAGTGGGCCCAGCAGCGCGCTCTCGACCCCGCCCGGATCGCCCGCCTCAATCCGGCGCTGGCCAGCGGCAAGGGCCGTCCGAGCGGCCAGGTGACGGTTCTGGCCCCGACCGCGCATGCCCCGGTGGATGCCAGTGCCAGCGTGGCCGCCCTTGCGGTGGCGCCGAGCGCACCGGCCGACACCACGGCGGCGCGTACGGTGCCCGGCCCGGTGGCCACCCGTACCGTGGCCAGCGCGGACCGCCCGCGCAGCCGCCGCCACACCGTGCGCGATGGCGAGTCGCCCTGGACCATCGCCCGCCGCTACGGCATGCCGCTGAAGGCGCTGCTGTCGCTCAATGGGCTCAGTGGCAGCAGTGTGCTCAAGCCGGGAGCGGTGCTGCGCGTCGAAGACTGAGCGCGCGCGGATCCTATTGCTGGTAACGACACTGCCCGGTTCCGCCGGGCAGTGTCGTTTTCAACAAAAAGCCCGGCATGGCCGGGCTTTTTGTTGTCCAGCAGACGCCGACCCGGTTACAGGTTGGCTTCTTCGGTCTGCACCTTGAAGTGCTTGCGCATCGCTTCGACGTAGGCCTTGGCGGCGGCCATGCCGTCGATCTGGCTCAGCTGCTCCTTGAGCTGCTGCTGCTGGGCGGCATCTACTTCGGCCACGTTGCCCGGGGTGACCTTGTTGACCGCGTAGATCACGTAGCGGCCCTGCACGGCGACCTTGCCGTAGCTGGGCTTGCCTTCGGCCGGCAGCGGCGCGCTGAACACGGCGCGGTTGATTTCCGGGGTCGGTACCGGCTGGGTACGCGGCAGGCCCGGCAGCGGGCTGATCTGCAGCTGGTCGCTGGTCGCCAGCGCCTGCAGGGTCTGCCCGGCCTTCAGCTTGGCCAGCACGGCGTCCACGGCCTTCTCGGAAGCCTGGCGGGTGCGGTCGGCATGGATCGCAGCGATGACCTGCTCACGGGCCTTGGCCAGCGGCAGCGCCTGCTCCGGGCTGTGCTCGGTCACGCGGATCATCACGTTGTGGTTCGGGCCCAGCTCGATCGGGTCGCTCACCGTGCCATCCTGGGTCAGGATGTCGGAGAACGCCGCACGCAGCACCGCGGGGTTGGCCGCGATGCCACTGGCGGTGGCGCGGGTGAACGGACCGATCGTCTGCACCGGCAGGCTCATGTCCTTGGCCGGGCCTTCCAGCGAGGTCGGGTTCTTGTAGACCAGATCCACCAGGCGGCCACTCAGCTCAGTGAACACGCGATCGGTATCGGCCTTGAGCTGTTCGGCAGCCAGCTGGTCACGCACGTCCTCGAACGCGCGGCCTTCGCCACCCTTGGTCTCGCGCAGCTTGAGCACGTGGTAGCCGAACTCGGTCTTCACCGGCCCAACCACGTCGCCCGTCTTCATGGCGAACAGCGCGTCTTCGAACGGCTTCACCATCGCGCCGTGTTCCACCCAGCCCAGGTCGCCGCCGGTGTCCTTGGAACCCGGATCTTCCGAGTTGGCCTTGGCCAGCGCGGCGAAATCGGCACCCGGCGCCTTGGCTTCCGCGGCGATGCGCGTGGCCTTTTCTTCGGCTGCCTTCAGCTTGGCCGGATCGTTGCCATCGGCGGTGATCAGGATGTGCGAGGCCAGACGCTGTTCCGGCGTGGCAAAGCGTGCCTTCTCATCCTGGTAGCGCTTGCGCAGCGTGGCTTCGTCAGCCGCGGCTGCGGCCGGCAGGTTTGCGCCGTTGATCTCGACGTATTCCAGCGACACGGTTTCCGGCTGGCGGAAATCCTTGGTGTGGCTGTCGTACCACTGCTTGATCTGTGCGTCGGTCACTTCGGCGGTATCGGCCGGCGTTTCCGGCAGCGCGGCCAGCTCCACGTCACGCGTTTCACCGAGCAGCTTCATCAGGCGCTCGGCTTCGCTCTGGGTGGTGAACCCCGAACGCTGCAGGGCCGACGGGATGATCGACTGCTGGATGCTCTCGCGCACCAGCGCTTCGAACTGCGTCGGCGTGCGCGGCGGATTACCGCTGGCCAGCGCGATGCGGTAGTTGTCCTGGTTGAACTTGCCGTCCGCATCCAGGAAGGCCGGAATCGAGGCGATGTACTCGCGCACGGCACCATCGCCGATCACGATGCCGGACTGTTCGCCGGCCAGGCGCACCACCTGCTCATCGATCATCTGATCGAGCACGGCCAGCTTGCTTTCGGTGCTTTCGAACTGGCGCGGATCGAAATCCTCACCCTGTTCCTGGCGTGCCTGCTGGCGCGCCTGCTCGAAGCGCACGCGGAAATCGTTGGAGCTGATTTCATGGTGCTGCCACAGGAACGAGACCGGCCACCACGACGGGGCGGACTTCCACCAGGTCGGCGGGGCGGCCACTTTGGCCACGTTCTGCGAGCCGACGCCACCGAGGTAGCTGGAGTCGATCACGAACAGGAACGGAATCATCAGCAGCCCCAGGATCACGGTAACGATCCAGCCCGAGGTCTTGTCGCGAAGTTTCTGCAGCATGGGAAAAATCAAGGCCTGATTGGCGAGCCCGGCAGTGTAACCCGCTTCGCGGCAGGCTCCAAAAGTGCCCGCATCGGCCGCCCCGGCCAGATCCAGAGGCTCCCACGCCCGGCCATGGCAACGGATGCACGGTCAGTCGCGCGCCGTTGATCGATGCGCTGAATTGAAAACAAAAAAAAGCCCTTGGTTTTCACCAAGGGCTCTTCAAAGATTGGCGGAGCGGACGGGACTTGAACCCGCGACCTCCGGCGTGACAGGCCAGCATTCTAACCAGCTGAACTACCGCTCCGCACTTGAAACTTTGCAGGCGCTCATTCTATCCGAAGATATTCAGATTGCCCACCCCGAAATACTGCTTTTTTCGAGGTTTTTTTAGAACTGGCGGAGCGGACGGGACTTGAACCCGCGACCTCCGGCGTGACAGGCCAGCATTCTAACCAGCTGAACTACCGCTCCGCACTAAACCGCTTTTGTTTCCACCGCGACCTGCGTCGCTGGAGAAAACAAGGCCCCCGATCGCTCAGGGGCCCTATTGAAACTGGCGGAGCGGACGGGACTTGAACCCGCGACCTCCGGCGTGACAGGCCAGCATTCTAACCAGCTGAACTACCGCTCCACATTTCAAAACTTTTACTGGCAGTGCCTGGTGGGTGCTGAGGGTTTCGAACCCCCGACCCTCTCCGTGTAAAGGAGACGCTCTACCGCTGAGCTAAGCACCCCAGCAAGCCGCTTAGTTTACGGCATCCTTCAGGGCTTTGCCAGCCTTGAACGACGGATTCTTCGACGCAGCGATCTTGATGGTGTCGCCGGTCTTCGGGTTGCGGCCGGTACGGGCAGCGCGGTCGCGGACCTGGAACGTGCCGAAGCCCACCAGCGTCACCGCGTCACCGCCCTTCAGGGCCTTGGTGACGGAAGCGATGACGGCATCAACGGCGCGGCTGGACTCGGCCTTGGTCAGGTCGGCGGCTTCAGCAACGGCGTCGATCAATTCGGTCTTGTTCATTCTCTACAGCTCCTTTGGCGGGGATTCCGCGGATTCAACATTGAGACACCCGAGGACGATACGCCGCCGGATGCCAGTGAAGTTCTCTGTTCGCCGAATTCAGCATGACGCTGACTCACGAGTGGTGCTTTTATACCAGTGCCCCCCTACCCGCGCAAGCTGAAAAGCCAATAACGACGCGGGTTTCGGGCACTTGGACAGCGCGCGTCAATGCTTGACGCGCGTGGTGGAAGCTGTCTTGGACTTGCCACGTACCGTGACACGCTGCCCATCTTTCTTGGGCTTCGGTGCGGTCAGCGGCGTCTCCAGGGCCAGGTCGAGCACTTCCTCGATCCACTTCACCGGCACGATCTTCAGATCACGGGTGACATTGGCGGGGATATCGGCCAGATCCTTGCGGTTTTCCTCGGGGATGATGACCGTGGTGATGCCGCCACGCAGCGCCGCCAGCAGCTTCTCCTTGAGGCCGCCAATGGCGGTGACACGACCGCGCAGGGTGATCTCGCCGGTCATCGCTACTTCGGCCCGGATCGGCACCTTGGTCAGCGTGGACACCAGCGAGGTGACCATGGCGATACCCGCGCTGGGGCCGTCCTTCGGGGTGGCGCCATCGGGTACGTGCACGTGAACGTCGTGCTTCTGCAGGAACTCGTTGTCGATGCCCAGCCGCTCGGCACGCGAACGCACCACCGACAGGGCCGCCGAGGCGGATTCCTTCATGACGTTGCCGAGCTGGCCGGTCAGGATCAGCTGGCCCTTGCCCGGGACGAGTGTGGATTCAATCTGCAGCAGATCCCCGCCGACTTCCGTCCACGCCAGGCCGGTGACCAGGCCCACTTCGTTCTGCTCTTCGGCACGACCGAAATCGACGCGACGCACGCCCAGGTACTTGTCCAGGTTCTTGCCGTTGACCACCACCAGCGCCTTCTTCTTCGCACTGGCCTTTTTGGTGGCCTTGGCCGGCTTGGCCGGGGCGACCGGACCGGCGAGCGCGATCTCCTTCACCACCTTGCGGCAGATCTTGGCGACTTCGCGCTCGAGGTTACGCACGCCGGATTCGCGCGTGTAGTAGCGCACGATGTCCTGGATCGCGTCGGCCTCGATCTCCAGCTCTTCCGGCTTCAGGCCGTTGGCCTTGATCTGCTTGGGCACCAGGTAGCGCATGGCGATGTTGAGCTTCTCATCCTCGGTGTAGCCGGGGATGCGGATCACTTCCATGCGGTCCAGCAGCGGGCCGGGGATGTTGAGCGAATTGGAGGTCGCCACGAACATCACTTCGGACAGGTCCAGATCCACTTCCAGGTAGTGATCGTTGAACGCGTTGTTCTGCTCCGGATCGAGCACTTCCAGCAGCGCCGACGACGGATCGCCACGGAAGTCCATCGACATCTTGTCGATCTCATCGAGCACGAACAGCGGGTTCTTGCTGCCGACCTTGTTGAGGTTCTGCACGATGCGGCCCGGCATGGAGCCGACGTAGGTACGACGGTGCCCGCGGATCTCGGCCTCGTCGCGCACGCCGCCCAGGCTCATGCGCACGAACTTGCGGTTGGTCGCCTTGGCGATGGACTGGCCCAGCGAGGTCTTGCCCACGCCGGGCGGGCCGACCAGGCACAGGATCGGGCCCTTCATCTGCTTCACGCGCGACTGCACCGCCAGGTATTCCAGGATGCGGTCCTTGACCTTGTCCAGACCGAAGTGATCGGCATCCAGCGTGTCCTGCGCGGCCTTGAGATCCTTGCGGACCTTGCTGCGCTTCTTCCACGGCACGCCCAGCAGCCAATCCAGGTAGTTGCGCACCACGGCGGCTTCGGCCGACATCGGCGACATCTGCTTGAGCTTGTTGAGCTCGGCCTTGGCCTTGGTCTCCACCGGCTTGGGCATGCCCGCTTCGGCGATCTTGCGGGCCAGTTCGTCCATCTCGCCGGGTGCGTCATCCAGGTCACCCAGTTCTTTCTGGATGGCCTTCATCTGCTCGTTGAGGTAGTACTCGCGCTGGCTCTTTTCCATCTGCGACTTGACGCGGCCGCGGATGCGCTTTTCCATCTGCTGCACGTCGATCTCGCCATCGACCAGGCCGACCAGCATTTCCAGGCGGTCGCCGATCTGCAGCGTTTCCAGCAGGCGCTGCTTGTCGGCCAGGCGCACGCTGATGTGCGCGGCGATGGTATCGGCCAGGCGCGCGGGCTCATCGATGCCGGCCAGGGTCTGCAGCAGCTCCGGCGGCAGCTTGCGGTTGGTTTTGACGTACTGCTCGAACAGCGACATCAACGAACGGGCGATCGCCTCGATCTCGCGCGGCTCACGCGATTCGTCCGATTCGATTTCCATGCCCACGCCGTGCAGCGAGCCATCGCGCTCGGTCACGTCGGTGACGTTGACGCGCGACAGGCCTTCGACCAGCACCTTGATGGTGCCATCGGGCAGCTTCAGCAGCTGCAGGACCTGCGCGAGCGTGCCGACCTGGTACAGATCGGCGGCGGACGGATCATCCGTCTCGGCGGACTTCTGCGCGAGCAGCAGGATGCGCTTGTCCGCTTCCATCGCCTGCTCCAGCGCATGCATGGACTTGTCACGGCCGACGAACAGCGGAATGACCATGTGCGGGAACACCACCACGTCACGCAGCGGCAGTACCGGCAGGTCGAGAGTCTCAGTTGGGGAACGGGCCATGTGGGCTCCAGTGGAACAGTGGGGATGGCCTCCGGGCGCCTCGCCCGGATACAAAAAAAGCCGATGGCCTCGTTATGGGGCCATCGGCTTCTAGATGCAAGCTGTTCTGAAAAAATTCTATCAATTCAATTACTTGAACTGATTATTCAGCGCCAGCCGCCTTCTGTTCAGGCGCCGGTGGCGTCTGGTAGATCAGGTACGGTTCGGACTTGTGTTCGATCACCGATTCGTCCACCACCACCTTGCTGACGTTCTCTGCCGAGGGCAGGTCATACATGGTGTCCAGCAGGACCGATTCGACGATCGTACGCAGGCCGCGGGCACCGGTCTTGCGCTTGAGCGCCTTGCGGGCAATGGCGGCCAGTGCGTCCGGACGGAACTCCAGCTCGACGTGCTCCATCTCGAACAGCTTCTTGAACTGCTTGGTGATGGCGTTCTTCGGCTCGGTGAGGATGCGCACCAGGGCGGCCTCGTCCAGCTCTTCCAGCGTCGCCACGACCGGCAGGCGGCCGACGAACTCCGGAATCAGGCCGAACTTGATCAGATCTTCCGGCTCGACTTCGGCCAGGATCTTGCCCACTTCCTGCTTGCGCTCGGAACTCTTCACCTTGGCACCGAACCCGATGCCGCCCGAATCGTTCGAACGCTGCTGGATCACCTTGTCCAGGCCGGCAAACGCGCCGCCACAGATGAACAGGATGTTCTTGGTGTCCACCTGCAGGAATTCCTGCTGCGGGTGCTTGCGACCGCCCTGCGGCGGCACGCTGGCCACGGTGCCTTCGATCAGCTTCAGCAGGGCCTGCTGGACGCCTTCGCCGGACACATCGCGGGTGATCGACGGGTTCTCGCTCTTGCGCGAGATCTTGTCGATTTCATCGATGTAGACGATGCCCTGCTGTGCCTTCTCGACATCGTAGTCGCACTTCTGCAGCAGCTTCTGGATGATGTTCTCCACGTCTTCGCCCACGTAACCGGCTTCGGTCAGCGTGGTGGCGTCGGCCATGGTGAACGGCACATTGAGCAGGCGGGCCAGGGTTTCGGCCAGCAGCGTCTTGCCCGAACCGGTCGGACCGACCAGCAGGATGTTCGACTTCGCCAGTTCGACCTCGTCGTTCTTCTGGCGGCTCTCGATGCGCTTGTAGTGGTTGTATACGGCCACGGCCAGGGTCCGCTTGGCGCGGTTCTGCCCGATCACGTACTGGTCCAGGACCTCGAGGATCTCGCGCGGCTTGGGCAGCGAACTGCGGGCCGACTGCGCCTTCTCCTCCAGCTCCTCACGGATGATGTCGTTGCACAGCTCGACGCATTCATCGCAGATGAACACGCTCGGACCCGCAATCAGCTTGCGCACCTCATGCTGGCTCTTTCCGCAGAAAGAGCAGTAGAGGATCTTGCCGGTGTCCGTGGAACGACCTTGGCGGTCTTCGCTCATGCTTCGCTTACCCAGTTACCCCACCCGACTGAACGGGGGTTCGATTCGAGAATAGCACAGGGTCAGGAGGACGCCAGTCCTGCCCGACCCGGTGGAAACAAGCCGGTTTCCCGGCTTGGCACAACCTTACGCCGGCTGGATCGACTCTTCCGGACGACGCTCCAGGACCTGGTCGACCAGGCCGTAGGCCACCGCATCGACCGCGCTCTTGAAGTTGTCGCGCTCGGTATCCCGGGCGATGGTCTCCAGCGACTGGCCGGTGTGCTTGGCCAGCACTTCGTTCAGGCGCGAACGCAGGGTCAGGATTTCACGGGCATGGATGTCGATGTCCGTGGCCTGGCCCTGGAAGCCGCCCAGCGGCTGGTGGATCATCACGCGCGAGTTCGGCAGGGCATACCGCTTGCCAGCCGCGCCCGACGCCAGCAGCAGGGCGCCCATCGAGGCGGCCTGGCCGACGCAGATGGTGCTCACGTCCGGCTTGATGTACTGCATGGTGTCGTAGATCGCCATGCCGGCGGTGACCACGCCACCGGGCGAGTTGATGTAGATGCTGATGTCCTTTTCCGGGTTGTCCGCTTCCAGGAACAGCAGCTGCGCCACCACCACGTTGGCCATGTGATCGTCGATCGGGCCCACGAGGAAGATAAGACGCTCTTTCAACAAGCGCGAATAGATGTCATAGGCGCGCTCGCCGCGGCTGGTCTGTTCGACCACCATCGGAACCATGTTCAGGGCTGTGGTTCGGTTGTCCATTAGTGAGGCACCTATTTTGGGGGGAACGACCCCGCGCCGGGGCGCGGGGCGTAAAACGCGGGCCGCTTACTGGCGGATCGCGTCCTGGAACGACAGCTTCTCTTCGGTGTGCTGGGCGCGCTCGGCGATCCAATCGATCACCTGCTCTTCCATCACGCGATTCTGCAGCCCAGTCATCAGCTGGGGGTCATTGCGGTACATCTCAATGACCTGCTCCGGCTCTTCGTAGGTCGAGGCGATCAGGCGCATGGTTTCATTCAGGCGCTTCGGGTCCAGGCGCAGGTCATTCTTGCGCGCCACTTCACCGACCAGCAGGCCGACCAGCACGCGCTTGGCAGCGGCGTCCTTGAAGCCTTCATGGGCGTCAGCCGGGACGTCGCCCGGGTTGCGGCCGCTGCGGCGGATCTGATCGATCTGCTGGGCCAGCATGGCGCGGGCTTCGTTCTCGACCAGGCGCGGCGGCATTTCGACCGAGGCGTAGGCGGCAATCAGCTGCTCGCCGACTTCGCGGCGCAGGCGGTTCATCAGCGCACCCTTGAGCTCACGCTCCAGGTTGGCGCGGATGTCCTTGCGGAACTGCTCCACGTCGCCGCCCTTCACGCCGAAGCTCTTGATGAACTCGGCATCGACTTCCGGCAGCACCGGCGCGGACACGTCCACCGCCTTGACGGTGACCTTGACCTGCTTGCCGGCCAGCGCGGGCACGCGCCAATCGGCCGGGAACTCGACGTCCAGGGTCTTTTCTTCACCGGCGGTCAGACCGACCAGGCCCTGTTCGATCTGCTCGAACATCATGCCCTGGCCCACGATCACGCTGCCCTTTTCGGTGCCCTCGGCCGGCAGGCGCTCATCGCCGGCCTGCGACCAGGTTTCCAGGGCGACTAGATCGCCGTCCTGGGCGCCACGGGTGACCGGGCTCCAGCTGCGGCGCTGTTCGCGCAGGTTGGTGATCATCTGGTCGATGTCGGCGTCGTTGATCTCGGCGGTGTGGCGGACTACGGTCAACTTGCTGACGTCCACGTCGCCAAAGTCCGGCACCAGCTCGACGGTGGCCACGAAGGACAGCTCGCCCTCACCCTTGTCGATGCGCGGGGTGCCGGCGATGCGCAGCTCGTGCTCGCGCAGGGCGGCATCGAAGGTCTCACGCAGCAGGCCGTCGACGGCTTCGCTGCGGACCTGCTGGCCGAAACGCTGCTCGATCACCTTGGCCGGCACCTTGCCCGGGCGGAAGCCCTTGATGCGCGTGGTGCGGGCGATTTCGCCCAGACGGCCGCTGATGTGCGTCTGCAGACGGTCTTCCGGCAGCGAGAAGGTCAGGCGGCGTTCCAGATTGCCAGTGGATTCGATCGAAGCTTGCATGTTGACTCCTGCCACCGGCGGCATGGGCCCCGGCACGATGTGATGGATGAAACGGGTTTTGGACGCGGGGTCGTGGACGCACATGCCCGCCGCAGCCCTGTAGTTTCGCCGATAAACGCCAGCGCCGCCAGCGCGGGCCGAGAACGCTCGGGGCCGACAGAGGGCCAGCATGTGGCCGTCTCCCCGATCGGGGACGTGCCCATGGTCATGGTGCCGGCGAAAACGCCCTGCACTGGTGCGAAAGGGGGGACTCGAACCCCCACGCCTTGCGGCACTGGAACCTAAATCCAGGGCGTCTACCAATTCCGCCACTTTCGCGAGCCTGCAAGCTCAGGCGCGCATTGTTGCAGGCGCGGCCGGAAAGCGGAAGGTCGTCATGTTGCTTAACGAGGCGGAGAGCGGCGCATTGCCTCTCTCCGCCCGGCTTTCAGTGTTCGTCTACGGGACGCGCCGGCTGGAGTTCCCGGTCGAGCATGTGGGTGTGGACCACCGTCGGCAGGCGTACATCGGCCTGCGCCCTGGCAAGCGGTTGCACGGGGCGCACGTGGCCGGGAACCAGATCGCCGCGCACGACAGTGGTGGCGCGAGCAGCGATGTCTGCGGGATGCAGCGCAGTGAGTTCGTGGGCAGGCGCCGCGGCCGCGGTCGCGGTCGCGGTCGTCGCGCATGCTGCCAGCACGAGCGCGGACAAGGTGATGTATTTCATGGCGGGGCGTCTCTCGCTATGCGCCGATGGCGCGGAGACATCAGTGGAACGCTATCGCGTCGTGCGATCCGTGCGCTGGGACGCAGCTTGAGCAAGTGGCATGACGCGATCGGCGCTGGTTTCAGGGGGATTTCAGCCAGGCGCCCTTGGGCGCAGACAAGAAAAAAGCCGCCTGGCGGACCAGGCGGCTTTCGTCTTGGTGGGCTGTCAAGGATTCGAACCTTGGACCTATTGATTAAGAGTCAACTGCTCTACCAACTGAGCTAACAGCCCGAAAATCGGGAGGCGAATTATGCAGGATTTCCTGCGCGCGACGCAAGCGTTTTGTTTGAATGGATGGCGAATGGCGTCCGTAAACGCTCAACAATCCATCTGCTCCACACCACATTCAATCAAGAAAAAAGCCACCGGGCGGACCCGATGGCTTCTGTCTTGGTGGGCTGTCAAGGATTCGAACCTTGGACCTATTGATTAAGAGTCAACTGCTCTACCAACTGAGCTAACAGCCCTGAAAACTCAGGCGCACATTGTAGCGTGTGTGCTGCCTTTTGCAACCCTGATTCACTTTCGGTGAACCAGTTTGAATCAGTGGGGTGGCTGAGGGGACTCGAACCCCCGACCACCGGAATCACAATCCGGAACTCTAACCAACTGAGCTACAGCCACCACTGAAAACCTTGTCTCCTACCGCTTGCACCGGATGGTGCGCCCGACAGGAATCGAACCTGTAACCGCCGGCTTAGAAGGCCGGTGCTCTATCCAGTTGAGCTACGGGCGCTCGGTCCGGATTGTCGCACTCCAATCCCGATTTGAGCAGCGGGCTTGGTCGGGGTAGAGGGATTCGAACCCCCGACATCCTGCTCCCAAAGCAGGCGCGCTACCAGACTGCGCTATACCCCGGCGGTTTGTTTCCCTCCGGGGTTCCCCCCGAAAGAGCCGCCTATTGTGGGAATCGGCATGGCATCTGTCAACGGTTTTCACACATCAATTCACATGTCGTCATTGCCGATGGCGGCTTCGGCTATGCTCGGGGCAGCGGCCGGAGGGCCGAACCCCTACCCCATCAAGGAGATTGGCAATGCGCAGCGGCAATCCCGCACTTTCCGAGTCCACCTTCCTCGACCTGGCCAGCGGCTCGGTCGTGGCCCGCCCCGACCAGGCGATGACCATCAACGGCACCGTCAACAAGACCGGCGTGTTGCTGTTGCTGACCGTGCTGACGGCCGCCTTCGCGTGGAGCCAGTCGGTCGATGCGAACGGCCTGCCCACCTCCAGCGCCATGCTGTACACGCTGGTTGGTGCGATCGGCGGCCTGGTACTGGCCCTGGTGACCGTGTTCAAGAAGGAATGGTCGCCGGTCACCGCACCGATGTATGCACTCGTGGAAGGCCTGTTCCTCGGCGCGATCTCGGCGATGTTCAATGCCAAGTTCCCCGGCATCGTGATGCAGGCGGTGATGCTGACCTTCGGCACGATGTTCGTGATGCTGGCGGTGTACCGCAGCGGCCTGATCAAGGTCACCGAGAACTTCAAACTGGGCGTGGTGGCGGCAACCGGCGGCATCGCGCTGCTGTACCTGGCCTCGTTCGTGCTGAGCTTCTTCAACATCAACGTGCCGATGATCCACGAAGGCGGCTGGATGGGCATCGCCTTCAGCCTGTTCGTGGTGGTGGTGGCCGCGTTGAACCTGGTGCTGGATTTCGACTTCATCGAAACCGGCGCCGAGGCACGCGCACCGAAGTTCATGGAGTGGTACGGCGCGTTCGGCCTGATGGTCACGCTGGTGTGGCTGTATGTGGAATTCCTGCGCCTGCTGTCCAAGATCCAGCAGCGCTGAGCCCCACACCCGCATCGATATGACGAAGGCGCCGCGAGGCGCCTTTTTCATGCCTCCGGTACGACTGCGCGCAACTGCTGGAGCGCGGTGTAGTGCCGGGCCATGAAGTCGGCCAGCGCGCGCACTTTGGGCGCCAGCTGGCGTGCGTGTGGGTACACCGCGTAGTAGTGCCGGCGCCCGGCATGATGCTGCGGAAGAACGCGCACCAGACGACCATGCAGTAGATCGTCCTGCACGGTCAGGCGGGTGAACGCAGCGATGCCCTGCCCCGCCAGAACGGCCGCGTACAGCGCCGGGATCGCATCCACGCGCAGCCGCCCCTGCGGTTGGATCTCGCTCTGCACGCCTCGTGCGGAGGTCAGTGACCACGCCACCGGCCCACGCGCGCCAGCGAACCCGATCAGCGCATGTCGGGCCAGATCCGTTGGCTGGCGCGGCAGCCCCCATTGCGCGATGTAGCGCGGCGCTGCCACCAGCACCATGTCGGTCACAGCCAGTTCGCTCGCCACCAGCGTGCTGTCGGCCAATGGCCCGGCGATGCGCAGGGCCATGTCGTAACCACCCCCGATCAGATCGACCTGGCGATCATCGCAGGACAGATCCAGCGCGATGCCGGGGTACTGGTCCAGAAAGGCAGGCAACCATTGAGAGAGTTCCAGCGTGCCGATCACCAGCGGTGCACTGACCCGCAGCAACCCGCTGGGTGCGTCGTGATCGGCCTGCAGGCGCTGCTCGGCCACCTCCAGCCGGTCCAGGATATCCACACAGTCCTGGTAGTAGGTCCGCCCGGCTTCGGTCAATGTCAGCCGGCGGCTGTTGCGATCCAGCAGGCGTGACCCCAGGTGCGCTTCCAGCTGGCGCAGCTGCCGCGACATCGACGAATGGGTGGTGTCCAGACGCTCGGCGGCGGCGGTGAAACTGCCCGCATCGACGATGCTGCGGAATGCCTTCATCGCGGAAAACTGGTCCATCTCGCTCCCGTGCAGCGGCCGGCCCCTGTGGCGGTGCCGGCAGCATAACAAGGCCGGTGCAGCTCAGCGGACCGGCAGCGCCAGGATCTGATCGGTGGCCAGCACGGTGCCGTAGGTGTCCTCGATGCTGGCCAGGGCTGCGGCGTGCAGGAGGGCGTGGCCGACCTGGCGGCCATCGTGCAGATCCAGAGTGCGGCTCGCGGTGGCATCGGAGGAGACGATCACGTTCAGGCCCTTCGGCGCGGCATCACGGGCGGCGCCGGCGACACAGGCATGGGTCTGCAACCCGGCGATGATCAGCGTGTCGATCCCGGCGTCCTTCAGCGCCCGCTCCAGCACCGGGCCGGAGGCACCGGCGAACACGCTGACGTTGTCCTTGGCGATCACCTGCTCGCCCTTGCGCGGCTGCATCTGCGGGTGGAACTGGACCGTGCGGCGGCCTTCGGCGAACAGCGGCGCCCCGGCCGGCAGGACGTGCTGGACGTGGATGACCGGGATCTTGTGGGCATCGGCGAAGTCCACCAGGCGGCGGGTCTGGGCCAGAGCGGCATCGCCATCAGGGATGGGCATGCGGCCACCAGCGAAGTATTCGTTCTGGAAATCGATCACCACCAACGCGGTCTTGCCAGCCGGCAATGCGCTCGTGTCCTGCGCGCCAGCCATGTGGCGGATGGTCGGGTGAGCCGGCTCGGCGGCGGGCTGGGCGGACGCGGTGGCGACACCGAGGATGCCGGCCAGGCTGATCAGGGAGGCGAAGTTCATGGGAAAGCTCCTGCTGTGGTTGGGATGACGTGCATGGTGCGCGCCGGATCCGTGCACCAACAGCCAGCTACCCGAACACCATCTGTGCATATTTCGCACAGATTGATGGATGACCTTCCCTACGGATCGCCATTGAACCCGGCATTGAACAGACAACAAAAAAGCGGGACGCCGAAGCGCCCCGCTTTCTGCACAACCGACCCGCGCGCTTACAGGCGGCTGGCGATGGCCTGGGCAAAGCCCATGGTGTTGCCGGTGCCACCCAGATCGCCGGTCAGCGAATCCTTGGCTTCCAGCGTGGCCACGATGGCCTTGCGCAGGCGCTCGGCGTTCTCGACCTGGCCGACGTGGTCCAGCATCTGCGCGGCGGCCAGCAGCAGCGCGCACGGATTGGCCTTGCCCTGGCCGGCGATGTCCGGCGCGGTGCCGTGCACGGCTTCGAAGATCGCCGCGTTCTCACCGATGTTGGCGCCCGGGGCCAGGCCCAGGCCGCCCACCAGACCAGCGCACAGGTCGGAGATGATGTCGCCGAACAGGTTGGTGGTCACGATCACGTCGAACTGTTCCGGACGCATCACCAGCTGCATGCAGCAGTTGTCGACGATCATTTCCTGGAACTCGATGTCCGGGTACTTGGCCGCCACTTCGCGCGCCACGGCCAGGAACAGGCCCGAGGTCGACTTGATGATGTTGGCCTTGTGCACGGCGGTGACTTTCTTGCGGCCGGTGCTGCGGGCCAGCTCGAAGGCGTAGCGCACGATGCGCTCGGAGCCCTTGCGGGTGATGCGGGTACCGGAGAAGGCGGTTTCGCCATCGGCCGACACTTCCTGGCCTTCGGCCAGGTACGCGCCTTCGGTGTTCTCACGGACGGTGATCAGGTCCACGCCATCGCCGAAACGCGACTTGGTGTTCGGGAACGAGACCGCCGGACGCACATTGGCGTACAGGTCGAAGTGGCGACGCAGACTGACGTTGATCGAGGTGAAGCCACCACCGACCGGCGTGGTCAGCGGGCTCTTCAGCGCGATCTTGTTGCGTGCGATCGACTCCAGCGTGGAGGCCGGCATCAGATCGCCGTGCTTTTCCAGCGCGACCAGGCCCGCGTCGGCGTCTTCGTATTCAAAGCCGGTGTCCAGCTTGCCGAGCACGAACAGGGTAGCGTCCATGATCTCCGGGCCGATGCCGTCACCGCGGATGACCGTGATTTTCTGCGTCATTGATGTGTATTCCGAACCGAGGGGGAGCGCCATCCGTGAGGTGCGCGAAGCGCGGGCGCAAGGGAAGTTTCATCGGCAATTATGCCTTACCCGCCCAATGGACCCCAAATAGGCCATTGGTCCAAGGCGGGCAAGGCAGAACTGCCCGCGCATGCCTCCTCTACCCCGCGCCGTTGGCGCGCCCCCTTCAACAGAAGGGGGCTCCTCTCCAGACGCGATCGGTAGTGCCGGCCGCTGGCCGGCAATCAGGGGGTGCTGAACCATGGAAAGGCACCGACGGTTGGTCGATGGGGACATGGCCTCGCACCTGAACGGTGCGCCACCGGGGGGCGACGCCATTGCCGGGGTGCCGGAGCAGCCGACCAACGGTCGGCTCTACCGCGGCGGGGCCATCACGGCCCCGGCTCAATGCTCGTGAACGGCCGGCGCTTCGGCGCCACCTTCGAGCTGATCCAGGAAGTCCACGGCGCGGCGCAGGTGCGGGATCACGATGGAACCGCCGACCACCAGGCCGACCGAGAAGGTCTCGAAGAACTCCTCGCGGGTCACGCCGGCGTCCTTGCACTGGGCCACGTGGTAGCTGATGCAGTCATCGCAGCGCAGCACCATCGAGGCGACCAGGCCCAGCAGCTCCTTGGTCTTCACATCCAGCGCACCAGCCTGGTAGGTCTGGGTGTCCAGCGCGAAAAAGCGGCGCACGACCTGATTGGGCTCGCCCAGGATGCGCTGGTTCATGCGCTGGCGGAACTCGGTGAATTCGGCGATGCGGTCCTTGCTGCCGTCATCGGCCGCGCTCATGCCGGGTCCTGCCCGGCCAGCAGCGGCTCCAGCTTGCCGGCGCGGTGCAGCGCCATCATGTCGTCGTAGCCGCCCACATGGACCTCGCCGACGAAAATCTGCGGCACGCTGGTGCGGCGGGTCTTGGCCATCATCTTCTCGCGCTCGGCGGCGTCCAGGTCGATCCGGACCTCGGTCCACTCGCGGCCCTTGCTCTTCAGGAAGTTCTTGGCGGCCACACAGTACGGGCACACCGCGGTCGAGTAGATGGTGATGGCGGGCGCACCACCCGGGGGGGTAACAGCATCTTGGCTCACGGGAAACTCCACAGCGGAACGTTGGTCTGTATATGGTAGCGGTCTGCTGGATTTTCCATGTCACCGCCGCAACACTGTGGTTTAACCGCAGGTTGCACTGGCCCTGTCACGCTGTCGTCCGTCATCCCCCCAGGAGCTCCGTTTGCGCCCTTTGCTGCTCTCTGCCGCGTTGACCCTGGCCTTGGCGGTGCCGTTGGCCGGCGCCCAGGAAAGCAAGCTGCCGGACATCGGATCCTCGGCCGGCGAGCTGCTGACCCCGGCCCGGCAGGCCGAGTATGGCGGGATGATGCTGCGCGAACTGCGCAACTACGGCTTCCTGCTCGACGACCCGCTGGTCGACGACTGGTTGCAGACCATGGGCGCCCGGCTGGGCTCCAACAGTGCCCAGCCGCGCCAGTCCTACACGTTCTTCATGCTCAAGGACCGGCAGATCAACGCCTTTGCCACCCTGGGCGGTTACATCGGCGTGAATGCGGGCCTGGTGCTGACTGCCGAACGCGAGGACGAAGTGGCCGCGGTGCTGTCGCACGAAATCGCCCACGTCACCCAGCAGCACGTGCTGCGCGGGGTGGAGCGCGCCCAGCGCGACCAGATCCCGATCCTGCTGGGCATGCTGGCCGCGGTCGTGGCCGCGCAGCAGGCCGGGGGCAGCTCCTCCGGTGACGCCACCATGGCCGCGATCACCTCCGGCATGGGGCTGATGCAGCAGCGCCAGATCAATTACACCCGTTCCAATGAGTCCGAGGCCGACCGCCTGGGCATCCGCACCCTGGCCCGCAGCGGTTACGACGTGGATGCCATGGCCGGTTTCTTCGAGCGCATGTCGGCCTCGATGCGGGGCAATCAGGGCGGCTACAGCGTGCCGGATTTCCTGCAGACCCACCCGGTCACCACCACCCGTATCAGCGAGGCAAAGGCCCGCGCCGAGCAGATGAAGAAGGACACGGTGCTGCTCACCACCGAGGTGCCGGGCGGGGTGCGCCAGGAGCGGGTGAACCCGGCCGACCCGGCGTTGTCCGATCCGCTGGTGCGGCGGAGCAACCCCTTGCTGCCGGCCTCGATGCAGATTTCGGTCAATTCACTCAGCCGCGGCAGCACGGGCCAGTTCGAGTGGGCGCGCGAGCGCCTGCGCGTGCTCAGCGCCGATACCCCCGCCGATGTGATCAGCGAGTACGAAAGCCTGCAGCGCGCGCAGAAGAACGGGCTGACCGAGCCGCAACGGTATGGGCTCGCGCTGGGCCGGCTGCGCAACAGTGCGGCGGCACAGGCCACCCGCGACCTCACCGAGTTGCTGCGCGATCATCCGGACAATGTCTGGGTGGCCCTGGCACTGGGCGAGGCGGAGTCGCGCTCGGGCCAGCAGGCGCAGGCCAATGCGCGCTTCGAGAGCCTGATGCGCCAGCATCCCGGCAGCCGCCCGGTCGCGCTGACCTACGCCTCGATCCTCAACGAGCAGGGCGGGCGCGAGGCCGGCCAGCGCGCGCAGGCGATGCTGCGCCCGATGCTGTCGCAAAGCGGCAATGATCCGGTCTTCCAGCAGCGCTTCGCCCGTGCCAGCGAACTGGCCGGCGATACCACCCGGGCCAGCGAGGCCTACGCCGAGGCCGCCTTCCTGAGCGGCCGCCCCGAGCAGGCCTTGATCCAGCTGCAGGCGCTGAAGCGGCAGCCAAGCCTGGATTACGTGGTCCGGGCCCGGGTCGATGCCCGGATCGAGAGCATTACCCCGACCGTGCTGGAAATGCGCCGGCAGGGGATCGACGACCCGGACCTGGACCGCCGCTGAGGCGGTCTGCGCCAACCCGCTCATGACCGCCAGATGGCGGTGACCGACGGGAACGGCCGCCTCGTCACAAACCTGTCATGAAACCGTAGTCTACTGAGCTCAATCCCGATCTGATGAGCAATACGGTGGGCACGTGCAGAAACGCATCCTGATCGTCGATGACGAACCCGCGATCCGCGAAATGGTCGCCTTTGCCCTGCGCAAGGGCGACTACGACCCGATCCATGCTGGCGACGCCCGCGAGGCACAGACCGCCATCGCCGATCGCGTCCCGGACCTGATCCTGCTGGACTGGATGCTCCCGGGCACCAGCGGCCTGGACCTGGCCCGGCGCTGGCGCAAAGAAGCCCTCACCCGCGAGGTGCCGATCATCATGCTGACCGCACGTGGCGAGGAAAACGATCGCGTCGGTGGCCTGGAAGCCGGTGTGGACGACTACGTGGTCAAGCCGTTCTCGGCACGCGAACTGCTGGCCCGCATCCGTGCGGTCATGCGCCGCGCCCGCGACGATGACGAAGATGGCAGCGTCGCGGTCGGTACGATCCGCATCGATGGCGCCGCGCACCGCGTCTTCGCCGGCGACCAGCCGGTGCCGATCGGTCCGACCGAATACCGCCTGCTGCACTTCTTCATGACCCACCCCGAACGCGTCTATACCCGTGCCCAGCTGCTGGATCACGTGTGGGGCGGCAGCGTGTACGTGGAGGAGCGCACCATCGATGTGCACATCCGCCGCCTGCGCAAGACGCTGGAGCCGTTCGCTGCGGAGAACATGGTGCAGACCGTGCGCGGCGCCGGTTACCGGTTCTCGACCTCGACCTGAGTCTCGTCGGGCCGGTCCCGGGCGCGCATGCCCGGTTCCGGCCACTCCTGCTATAACCTTGGATCGATTCCGAGGCCCGCACTTTCTGCGAGACCGCAATGCCCCGCCACATCCGTTCTGCCTGGTTGAAAACGCTGGCCACCCTCGCCGCCCTGCTGCTCGCGGCCGGCTTGCTGGGCCTGGCGGTCGGCCATGTCTGGATGTGCATCGCACTGGCCTCCATCGGCGCACTGACCTGGCATTACTGGCGGCTGCGCCGGGTGCTGCGTGGCCTCACTGCACGACATCGCTGGGACATGGGTGACGGCACCGGTGTATGGAACGAGCTGGACCGCCTGCTCTACCGCAACCAGTGGGAAATGCGCACGCGCAAGCGGCGCCTGCTGGACATGCTGCGCAGTTATCGCGCCGCGGCCGCCGCCCTGCCCGATGCCGTGGTCGTGGTCGACCGCAACAGCCAGCGCGTGCAGTGGTTCAACGAAGCGGCGACCTCGCTGCTCGGCCTGCACCACCCCGGCGATCTGGGCGAAGCGCTGGTTGAACGCCTGCAGCCGATGCCGCTGGCGCACTGGCTGGCCGGTGGCCGCAATGCCGAACCGATCCTGGATGTGCCCTCCCCGGTCGACCCGGCGATCCGCCTCAACCTGCGCCTGATTCCCTACTCACCGGACTACTGGCTGCTGATCGCACGCGATGTCAGCAAGCTGCTGCGGCTGGAACAGGTACGCCGTGACTTCGTTGCCAACGTCTCGCATGAACTGCGCACGCCGCTGACCGTGGTACACGGCTATCTGGACATGATGGATCCGGAGGACTTCCCCGGCACCGGCCCGATGCTGGAGGAAATGCGCAAGCAATCCCAGCGCATGGCGCAGCTGGTCGAAGACCTGCTCACCCTGTCGCGGCTGGAATCGCAGGAACACACCGAAGCCGAAGCCGTGGCGATGACGCCGATGCTGGCCACACTGCGCCGCGAGGCCGAAGCGCACAGCCAGGGCCGTCACCAGATCAGCATCATCGATACCGCCGGCGTGGATCTGCAGGGCTCCAACAAGGAACTGCACAGTGCGTTCTCCAACCTGGTTACCAACGCGGTGCGCTACACCCCGGCCGGTGGCCGCGTGGAAGTGCAGTTCGCGCGCGAAGGCGATGGCGTGGTGCTGTCGGTGCGCGACACCGGCTATGGCATTCCGGCCAACCATCTGCCGCGCCTGACCGAACGCTTCTACCGCGTCTCCAGCAGCCGCTCGCGCGAGAGCGGCGGTACCGGGCTGGGGCTGTCGATCGTCAAGCATATTCTCGGCCTGCACCATGCCCGCCTGGAGATCCAGAGCGAGGTCGGCAAAGGCAGCACGTTCTCGTGCCATTTCGATGCCGACCAGGTGCGTGCGCGCAACGAGGTCGTCTCCCTTCCTTCTTCTGAAGACTTTTCCGCATGAGCACTCCTGTTCCCGCCGCCGTGCCTGTGGACGGCGATCCGCTGCGCGATCCGGCGCTGTACATCAACCGCGAGCTGTCGCAGCTGGATTTCAACTTCCGCGTGCTGGCCCAGGCGATGGACCCGCAGGTACCGCTGCTGGAGCGTCTGCGCTTCATGTGCATCTCCTGCACCAACCTGGATGAATTCTTCGAGATCCGCGCCGCCGCAGTGCGCCATGCGCAGGAATTCGGCCTGCCGCCCGCGCCGGACGGCATGACCCCACAGGCGATCCTCAACGCCATCCACGACCGTGCCGCGCAACTGGTGGACCAGCAGTACCGCTGCTGGAACGAGACCCTGCGCCCGGCACTGCATGAGGCCGGCATCGATGTGCTTGGCCGGCACTCCTGGAACCATCGCCAGAAGCGCTGGCTGCGGGCCTATTTCCGCAACGAGATCATGCCGGTGCTGTCCCCGCTCGGCCTGGATCCGTCGCACCCGTTCCCGAAGATCCTCAACAAATCGCTGAACATCGTGGTGGTGCTCAAAGGCACCGATGCGTTCGGCCGTGCCGGCCATCTGGCGATCGTGCGCGCGCCGCGCTCGCTGCCGCGCATCATCCAGCTGCCGGAAAAACTGGGCGGCCCGCAGACCTTCGTGTTCCTGTCCTCGGTGCTGTCCACGTTCGTCGATGAGATGTTCCCGGGCATGGAAGTCCAGGGCGCGTATCAGTTCCGCGTGACCCGCAATTCCGAACTGGTGGTGGACGAGGAAGAAGTCGAGAACCTGGCCCTGGCGCTGCGCGACGAGCTGGTCGACCGTGGCTACCGCCCGGCCGTGCGGTTGGAGATCGCCCAGGACTGCCCGCGCGACATCGTGCGTACCCTGCTGCAGAACTTCGGGCTGACCGAGAACGCGGTCTACCGCATCGACGGCCCGGTCAATCTCAACCGCGTGGTCCAGCTGTACGACGTGATCCAGCGGCCGGACCTGAAGTACCCCTCGCTGAGCCCGCGCGTGCTGCGCGACAGCGACGGCATCTTCGAGATCGTCGCGCGGCGGGACGTGCTGCTGCACCATCCTTTCGATGCGTTCACCGCCGTGCTGGATGTGATCAAGCAGGCGGCGGTCGACCCGAACGTACTGGCGATCAAGCAGACCCTGTACCGCACCGGCAAGGATTCGCTGATCGTCGATGCGCTGATCCAGGCCGCTCGCAACGGCAAGGACGTGACCGTCGTGGTCGAGCTGCGTGCGCGCTTCGATGAAGAAGCCAACCTCGGCCTGGCCGACCGCCTGCAGGAAGCCGGCGTGCAGGTCGTCTACGGTGTGGTCGGTTTCAAGACCCACGCCAAGATGCTGCTGATCGTGCGCCGCGAAGGCCGCAAGCTGCGCCGCTACGTGCACCTGGGCACCGGCAACTATCACAGCGGCACCGCGCGGGCGTACACCGACCTGAGCCTGATCACCGCCGATCCGGACATCGGCAACGATGTGCACCTGTTGTTCCAGCAGCTGTCCGGGCTGGCCCCGCGGATGAAGCTCAAGCGCCTGCTGCAGTCGCCCTTCACCCTGCATCCGGGTCTGCTGCAGCGGATCGAGCGCGAAACGCGCCTGGCCGCCAGTGGTCGTCCCGGGCGGATCATCGCCAAGATGAATGCCCTCAACGAACCGCAGATGATCCGGGCCCTGTACGCGGCGTCGCAGGCGGGCGTGCAGATCGACCTGATCGTGCGCGGCGCCTGCACGCTGCGCCCCGGCGTACCCGGTGTCTCGGACACCATCCGGGTGCGCTCGATCGTCGGCCGCTTCTTGGAACACAGCCGGGTCTACTGGTTCGGCAACGATGGGGCCTCGGAACTGTTCTGCGCCAGCGCGGACTGGCTGGAGCGCAACCTGCTGCGCCGGGTCGAGACCTGTTTCCCGATCCTGGACCCGGAACTGGCGCGCAAGGTCTACCGCGACGTGCTGCAGAACTACCTGGACGACAACCTCAACGCCTGGGAACTGCAGGCCGACGGCAGCTACATCAAGTGCACGCCGGGGCACGACGAGCCGCCGCACGCGGCGCAGATGGCGCTGCTGCAGGGTCTGTAGCCTGCGACCCCGCGTCGCATGCCCTGTGAAGGCGGTGCGGTGACGCGGGGGGCCTGCCTTCGGCTAACATTCGCCCATGCCGCATACCTCCACGACTCCGCCCGCTTTGCAGGATGGCGACCTGCTCGCCGCCATCGACCTCGGATCGAACAGCTTCCACATGGTCATCGCGCGATACACGCTCGGGCAGTTGCGGGTGGTCGACCGCCTGCGCGAGACCGTGCGCATGGCCGATGGCCTGGATGGCAAAGGCGGCCTGTCCGCCGAAGCCCGACAGCGCGCGCTGGAATGCCTGGCCCGGTTCGGCCAGCGCATCCGGGCGATCCCCTCGGTGCGGGTGCGTGCACTGGCCACCAACACCGTCCGCCAGCTGCGTTCGCCGCAGGCCTTCCTGATGCCGGCCGAAACCGCGCTCGGCCATGCGATCGAAGTGGTCAGCGGCCGCGAAGAGGCGCGCCTGATCTACTTGGGCGTGGCCCATGCGCAACCGCCCAAGGCGGACCAGCGCCGGCTGGTAATCGACATCGGCGGCGGCTCGACGGAATTCATCATCGGCCAGGGCATGCAGACGCTGGAACGCGAAAGCCTGCAGGCCGGCTGCATCGCCAGTACGCGGCGTTTCTTCCCCGGCGGCAAGCTCAGCAAGAAGCGCTGGAAGGACGCCCTGACCGAGATCGGCGCGGAGTTCCAGCAGTTCGCCAACAAGTACCGCGCGTTGGGCTGGCACGAAGCACTGGGCTCGTCGGGCACGCACAAGGCGATCAGCGAAATCTGCGCCACGATGAAGCTGAGCAAGGGCGCGATCACAGCCGAGGCCCTGCCGCAGCTGCGCGATGAACTGCTCAAGGCCAAGCGCATCGAGGACATCGACCTGCCGGGCCTGTCGGCCGATCGCCGCCCGATCATCGCCGGTGGCATCCTGGTGCTCGAAGCCGCCTTCCAGGCGCTGGGGCTGCAGAAGCTGCTGGTCAGCAAGGCGGCGATGCGCGAAGGCATCCTGTACGACATCCTCGGCCGCGCCAGCGAGAACGACCTGCGCGACGAGTCGGTCGCGGCACTGACCCAGCGCTACGGCATCGACACCGTGCAGGCCGATCGCGTGGAAAATACCGCGATGTACCTGCTCGCCCAGGTGGAAGAAAGCTGGCAGCTGGACCCGGACGATGCCCGCATGCTCGGCTGGTCCGCACGCCTGCACGAGCTCGGCCTGATGATCGCGCACAGCGGCTACCACGTGCATGGCAGCTACGTGCTGGAGAACTCGGACATCGCCGGTTTCTCGCGGCAGGAACAGCAGCTGCTCGCCGCGCTGGTACGCAGCCATCGCCGCAACATCTCCAAGTCCGCCTTCGAGGCGCTGCCCGAGCGTCTGCTGCAGCCGGCACGGCGCATGACCGCGTTGCTTCGGCTGGCGGTCCTGCTCAACCGCGCGCATGAAGACACGCCGATGCCGGCACTGGAACTGACCGCGGATGATGGACGTCTCTCGCTGATCCTTCCGCAGGCGTACATCGATGCGCGTCCGCTGCTGCGCGCCGATCTCATCGGCGAAACCGAGGGCATGGCGGGGCTGGGGGTGCAGTTCCGACCCTTCGTCGCCTGACGCTTTTTGCCTGTTTCGTAGCGTGCCTCTGCAGCAATTTCTCGGCTGAATTCGCAGAACGGCGCACCCGTGAATTATTTGTGAGAACAGCCTCACATCTCCCTCATGGAAACTTAACCAATCGATCTACTCTCGGGATACCGGCCTTCACACGGCTGGATTTTGAGGAAGGCGGCACTTGGGTCCGCCGACCTCTTGGACGTCGTTCCGATAAGAGAGAGAGTCGATCATGTCTTCATCCACCACCCCGTTGGGGCAGGCGATCCGCCTTGCCCTGGTGGCCGGCACCGCTGGCCTGGCTTCCACCACTGTCCTCGCCCAGGACGCTACCCCGACCACTCTGGACCGCATCGAGATCACCGGATCGCGCATCCGCCAGGTCGATGTCGAATCCGCCCAGCCGGTGCTGGCGATCAGCCGCGCCGACATCGAGCGCCAGGGCTTCAGCTCGGTCGCTGACATCCTGCAGAACCTGACGGCCGTCGGCAGCCCGGCATTGAGCCGATCCAACGTGCTCAGTGCCGGCGAGACCGCTGGCGGCACCTATATCGACATGCGCAACCTGGGCGCGCAGCGCACCCTGGTGCTGATCAACGGCAAGCGCCTGGGCATCGCCACCAGCGGCTACCAGGACATCTCCAGCGTGCCGGTCTCGGCGATCGAACGCATGGAAGTACTGAAGGACGGTGCCTCGGCGATCTACGGCTCCGATGCCATGGCCGGCGTGATCAACATCATCACCCGCAGCAACGTCGACGGCGTCACCGCCAACGTCTATTACGGCCAGTACAGCCAGGGCGATGGGGCGCGCAACAGCGTCGATGTGATCGCCGGCTGGTCCAACGACCGCGCCTCGCTGACTTTCTCGGCCGAGCACACTGAAGAGAAGGGCGTGTGGGCACGTGATCGCTGGTTCAGCCAGTTCCCGAATACCACCCGCCACCCGGGCGACAGCTGGACCCAGATCAGCCAATGGGGCCAGATCAACGGCCTGAAGGGGCCGGGCTGCACGGCCGCAGCGGGGTGCAACTATTCGCTGGACCGGGGCACCGATCCGACCAACCCGGCGAACTATCACCTCAGCGATCTGACCCCGTTTACCGGCGACCTCAGCAACGCGCAGGAACAGATGCACCTGATCTCGCCGCTCAAGCGGGATTCGCTGTTCCTGGATGGCCGCCTGGACCTGACCGATGACATCCGCCTGACCACCCAGTTGGGCTACAACAAACGTTCCTCGACCCGGCAGATCGCCGGCTATCCCCTGCAGTCCTCTACCGAAGGCATCGGACCGATGTCGGCCGACAGCTGGTTCAATCCCTTCGGCAATCATCACGGGTATGAAACGCCCACCGACATCGCGTGGAACCGCCGCACCTGGGAAGTGCCGCGGGTGAGCACCAGCGACCTCACCACCTGGCGCGCCGTGGCCGCGCTGGAAGGCAGCGTCGAGGTGGGCGAGCGCTACTTCGATTGGGAAGTGGGCTATCAATACAACCGCAGCGAACTGCTGCAGCACGCCACGGGCAACCTCAACAAGGAGCGCGTCAAGAACGCGGTCGGCCCGTCCTACTACAACGACGCCACGGGCAAGGTGGAATGCGGCGTTCCTGGCGCGCCGATTGCCGGCTGCATGCCGTGGAATCCGCTGGTGCCGTACGGCTCAAACGACCCCAATGGTCTGACCGGCAATCAGGCGCTGATCGACTATCTGTTCCCGCCGGAAGTCTCCCGCGGCAAGACCACCACCCGCAACGCCTTCGCCAGCATCGCCGGTACGGTCATGACGCTGCCAGCCGGCGATCTGGGCTTCGCCTTCGGCGTGGAAACCCGCAAGGAGGCCGGTGAATTCATTCCCGATCCGCTGGCCCAGAGCGGCGCCACCACCAATCTGGCCGCCGGCCCGACCGGCGGCGGCTACAAAGTGAACGAGGCCTACCTCGAGCTCAGCGTGCCGATCCTGGCCGACCTGCCCGGTGCGCGTGAGCTGAGCCTGAGCGCCGCCACCCGTCACTCGGACTACAACACCTTCGGCACCACCCTCAACAGCAAGTTCGGCTTCAAGTGGAAGCCGATCGATCAGCTGCTGGTGCGTGGTACCTGGGCGCAGGGCTTCCGCGCACCGACCATTTCCGATCTGTATGGCGGTGGTTCGGAAACCTTCACCACCAACTACCGCGATCCCTGCGATACCGTGTACGGCGCCTCGGCCAGCAGTGCCGAGGTCCGCGCAAGGTGCGCTGCCGCCATCGCCAACGCCGACACCTACCGCCAGCTGCGCCAGGGTGGCGTGCCGATCACCTCCAGCAGCGCTCAAACACCGGTGCCGTTCACCAACGGCTCCAACCCGGACCTGCAGCCGGAGACCTCGACCAGCCGTACGCTGGGCCTGGTCTGGAGCCCGACCTTCGTGCCCAACCTCAACGTGGCACTGGACTGGTGGAAGATCCGCATCGACAACACCATCGTCAGTGACCACCCCAACGACATGCTGCGCGATTGCTATGAGCAGGGCATCGCGTCTCGCTGCACCGGCTTCACCCGCGACCCCGTCACCGGCATCGTCGACACGTTGAAGTACGGCAAGCGCAACTCGGGCTTCCTGGAGACGGAAGGCTACGATCTGGAGCTGAGCCACCATCTGGATACGGACTACGGCAAGTTGACCACCGGGTGGTCGACCACCTATGTCAGCTCCTACCTGGAGCGCACCACCAACGACGCTGACGTGGCCCCCGAACCGAGAAACGGCATCGGCAGCGGATTCCGGGTGCGCTCCAACCTGACCCTGGGCTGGGACGTGGGCGACTTCGGGGTGAGCTGGACCGCGCGCTATTACTCCGGCGTCAAGGAACGCTGCCTCAATGCGAAGACCCGCCCGGACGAATGCTCCGACCCGGGCGTGCAGGCACCGTGGTACGCCGGCTCGCGTGACTACAACCAGCGTGGCTCGGTGACCTTCCACGACGTCCAGTTCCGCTACAACCTGCCCTGGGATGCCACCGTCTCCGTCGGTGCCAACAACGTGTTCGAGAAGTACGGCCCGATCATGTACAGCCAGCCGAACTCCAACTTCTCCTACTACGGTGGCTACGACATCGGGCGTTTCATGTACATGAAATATCAGCAGCGCTTCTGATCGCCGCCGGGTAACAACGCTTGTTCGCCACGGCCCTTCGGGGCCGTGGCTTTTTACTGCTGGTGCGCGCGTCATCCCAACGTCATACGGCGGTCATGTCGGCTACATCGCCCGGCCCCAGCATGCGTGGCATACCGGAGGCCCGCCATGCGCTATGCCATCGTCACCGAAACCTACCCCCCTGAAGTCAATGGCGTTGCCTTGACCGTGCAGGGCCTGGAACTGGGGTTGCGTGCCGCCGGCCATCAGGTCGATCTGGTGCGGCCCCGGCAACCCTCCGACATCGAGGCGGTAGACAGCACGGTGCTGGTCACCGGTGCCACCCTGCCGCGCTATCCCGGCCTGCGCTTCGGCCTGCCGGCGCCCACGCGATTGACGCGCCAGTGGCAGCATCAACGACCGGATGCGATCTACATCGCCACCGAGGGTCCGCTCGGCTGGTCGGCGCTGCGCACCGCACGCCGGATGGGGATCCCGGTCGCCACCGGCTTCCATACCCGTTTCGACGAGTACCTGCCCGACTACGGCGTGGCCTGGCTGCAGGCCGCCGCGCTGCGCTGGATGCGCCGCTTCCACAACCAGGCCGATGCCACGCTGGTGCCGACCCAGGAGCTGCAGCAGTTCCTCGGCGAGCAGGGCTTTGATCGTGTGCGCCTGCTGGCGCGCGCCGTGGACAGCAGTCAGTTCGAGCCCGAGCGCCGTGACCCGGCGCTGCGCGAGGAGTGGGGCATCGATGGCAATGGCTTCGCCGCGATCTACGTCGGCCGCATCGCCCCGGAGAAGAACCTCGGGCTGGCGGTCAAAGCGTTCCGCCGCCTGCAACAGGTACGGCCGAAGGCGCGTTTCGTGTTCGTGGGCGATGGCCCATCACGCGCCAAACTGGCCCACGACAACCCGGACTTCATCTTCTGCGGCGTGCAGCGCGGCGATGCGCTGGCGCGACACTTTGCCAGCGGCGATCTGTTCCTGTTCCCGAGCCGCAGCGAGACCTTCGGCAACGTGACCCTTGAAGCGATGGCCAGCGGCCTGGCGACCGTTGCCTTCGATTACGGCGCCGCCCGCGAATACCTGCGCACCGATGACAACGGCATCGCCGTGAATGACGACAACGACTTTGTAACCGCCGCCGTGCAGTTGGCCGGCGATGACGCCCTGCGCCACCGGCTCGGCCGCAATGCCGCCACCGCGATGAAGCGGCTGCATCCCCAGCACGTGGTGGCCGAGTTCGATGCCCTGCTCGCCGAACTGGCCCAGGCCCGGAGGCCACATGCCGACCATGCTGCTTGATGCCCTGCGCGGGCGCGAAACGCGCTGGTGCCGACGCGCCAACCACTATTGCCGGCGCCGCCGGGTGCGGCACGCCTTTGCCGTCATCAGTCGTCTTGGCGACGGCGCGGCCTGGTACGCGCTGATGGCCGCACTGGTGCTGCTGGACGGCTTCGACGGCCTGCATGCTTCGTTGCACATGGCCGCCACCGGCTTGATGGCACTGCTGCTGTACAAGGGCCTCAAACGCTGGACGCGCCGCCCGCGGCCGTTCGCCGCCGACCTGCGCATCCGCGCCTGGGTGGCGCCGCTGGACGAGTTCAGCTTCCCGTCCGGGCACACGCTGCACGCGGTCTCCTTCACGATCGTGGCGCTGGCCTACTACCCGTGGCTGGCCCCGTTGCTGGTGCCCTTCACCGTGCTGATCGGGCTGTCGCGGGTGGTGCTGGGGCTGCATTACCCCAGCGACGTGCTGGCTGCCACGGGCATTGCCGCACTGCTGGCGGCGGCCAGCCTGCAATGGCTGCCGTTGTAACGGCTGTGACCGCGCGCCGTTGTCGCAAGGGGCGCGCTTCACCCTGTGGCGCTGTCTGGCACCGTGATCCCGTTTTACAATGCGCCCATGACCACGCTGTTCATCTCCGATCTGCACCTGGACCCGAGTCGTCCAGCCATCACCGACCTGTTCCTGGCCTTCCTGCGCGACGAAGCGATGCAGGCCGAGGCCCTGTACATCCTGGGCGACCTGTTCGAAGCCTGGATCGGCGATGACACGCCCTCCCCGGCCGCCGATGCAGTCGCGGTCGCGCTGCATGCCGTCGCCGATGCCGGGGTACCGGTCTACTTCATCCGCGGCAACCGCGACTTCCTGGTCGGCGAGGACTACGCGCGCCGCGCGGGGTTCACGATCCTGCCCGACCCGAGTGTCATCGATCTGTATGGTCGCCCGGTGCTGCTGCAGCATGGCGATCTGTTGTGCACCGACGATATCGCCTACCAGCAGTTCCGCACGCAGACCCGCGACCCGGTGTTCCAGGCGCAGTTCCTGTCGCAGCCGCTGGCCGCGCGCATCGCCTTCGCGCAGAAGGCGCGCGATGCCAGTCAGGCGCGCCAGTCGGAAATGAAGCAGGGCGACCGTGCCCAGTTCGAAACCGTCACCGACGTGGCGCCGGCCGAGGTGGACAGCACGTTCGCCCGCTATGGGGTGGACACGATGATCCACGGCCACACCCACCGCCCGGCCATCCACACGCTGCAGGCCGGCGGGCGCGACTGCACCCGCATCGTGCTGGGCGACTGGTACGAGCATGGTTCGGTACTGCGCGTCACCCCCGAAGGCTGGACGCTGGACGCCCTGGCGAACTGAACCTACCCCGCGGCGGCGCAGCGGCCGCCGCGGGAAACATCGGTCAGCGGAACGCGGCCACGGCCGCCTTGGTGTTGACCAGTACACGCTGGTTGTCGGCGCTGCTGGCGATGCCCGTCGGAATCCCGTTGTAGCTGATGTTCGGGTTGGACCAGTAGTTCAAGCGCGGGCAGCTGCGGGTGCAGTTGTAGGCCATGATCGTGCGCCAGCCGGTGCCGCTGGCCGGCTCGTAGCGATAGCCGTGGCCATAGGCATACGGTGAGGTGCTCGAATCGGTGGCGATGTCATGCCGTGCGCTCTGCAGGTGGCCGATCTCATGCGCGAAGGAGTAGTACCCGGTCGCACAGTCCCAATGCACCGCCGCGAACGCGGTGGCCGCCGTGGAGCCGATGCCCGAGGCCAGCCCACACGAGCTGGCGTTGTTGATCACCAGCACCGCGACATCGGCGCGAGTGCTGTTGCGGCTGGTATGGATGCTGTCCATCACCCCATCGCTGGTGCTGCGGAAGCGCGCCAGATCGGTGGAGAAGCTGCTGGACTCGGCATAGCTGGTGGTCTCGTACCCGGCCAGCTGCAGGGTGATGCCGACATTGCTGTTGCTGTAGCCCTGGTTGGACTCGGCCACCGCCAGCTGCACCAGCGACTGCATGTTGCCGCCGTAGGCCGCCACTGCGCCGTTGGTGGCCACCACCAGCACGCGGATGGTGGCCGGCGTGCCCGAGGACGCTGCGGCGATGCCGGCGCGGTCACTGGGCGGCATGGCGATGGTGGGCAGGCTGTTGTAATCGGCGGGATGGTCGGCCGGCATGCGCGCCTCATCCACTTCCACCAGCACATGCCGCCCGTCGCTGACCGGGCGCAGCCGGTACAGCTGACCCTCCTTGCGGATCGAGCCGGTGATCGTGTCGCCCGAACGCACCAGGATCACCGAGTTCATCGGATCCGGCGCGCCGGCTTTGATCAGGCGCGCGCCAGCACGCGTCCCGATCTGGCCGTACCAGATGCTGCCGCCATCGGCGAGCGTCTCGACCTTGCTCTGCAGGGCCTGCACCGGCTGCCCCAACAGCTCGAATTCCAGTTGTTTCTGCACCGGCGAGACCGCCGCTGCGTCCACCCGCACCTCCTGCACTGCGCTGGTCGAGGGCGAACCCATCAGCGCCTGCAAGGCCGGCTGGTTTGCGGTACCGGCCCGGCTGAGCACCGTCACCGGCTCGAACAGCGGGGCGGCGGCAGCGCCACCGGCCCCCAGCAGACACAACGCAATCACACCTGCGGCCTTGCTCATCGAACTGGACATCATGTCGCCCTCTTTGAGTGAAAAACGGAGTGGAGTCGGGGTTGCCGTCGGCCCTTGGGCCGGCACGCCCATCTGGCGCGCCCTGCCCCTGTGAATTCAATAGAAATTACAGATGGGATTTCAGAACTGTGATCGACTGCGCCTTGGTTCAGCGACGTCACGGCGGCTTCCGCAAGCGCTTGCGGCGAACGGATTCCGCGCTACCTTAGGCTGGCATCCTCGGGGAAACAGGGACGACATGGCGGTGGCAGCTACCCAATCGACAACGGGGGCGACGGTGTCACTGCACATCGGCCTGTTCTTCGATGGCACCCGCAACAATGCCGACAACCTGCAGCGTGCGTCACGCCCGCCAGGCGCCACCACCCCGGTGCCGCGGGCGCCGGCCGTGGTGGCCGACGATGCATCGCCGTACCAGAGCCGGCTGACCAGCAGCTACAGCAACGGCCTGACCAACATCGCGCGGCTGCATGCGCTGTACCCGGATCACCGCCAGACGCCGCCGGCCGACGATACGCTGGCGCTGGCGATCTACATCGAGGGCGTGGGCACACGCACTGGCGAAGAAGACGACCTGATGGGGCTGGCGTTCGGGATCGGCCGAACCGGTGTGCGCGCCAAGCGACGCCGCGCGCTGGAGCAACGGTTGCCGGACGCGCTGCGCCAGCTGGCCCACGCGCAGCCCGGGCGCGCAGTGGGCAGTGTGCACGTGGACCTGTTTGGTTACTCGCGTGGCGCGGCCAGCGCGCGCGATGCGGTGGCCTTTCTCAATGCACCGGAGGCAGCCGCCTGGCTGGCCGAACAACTGCTGCGATGCGGCTGGTCACTGGCGCCGGGTTTTCCGGGCCCGACGCGGCGGGTGCGCTTCGTCGGTCTGCTCGATACCGTGGTGGCGATCGGCCGCCAGCATCGCGATGAAATGCCGGTGGTCGCGCTACCGGCGGGCTGCGCGGACAAGGTGGTGCAGCTGGTCGCGCGCGATGAGCATCGCGAGCATTTCGCGCTGACCAGTGTGGCACCCGAGCACGAGGAGATCGTCCTGCCCGGCGTGCATGCCAACATCGGCGGTGGCTACGACCAGCGCATCGAAGGACCCAAGCTGCTGAGCCGCCCGCAGGGGCAGTTGCTGCGTGGCACCGGACTGGCGGCAGGCGAGGTCCCACCACTGGCGCTGCTGCGCACCAGTACGGTGTACCGCGACGCACAGGCCACCTGTCGGCGCTGGCAACGCGCGCTGGGACTGGGAGATGACGCGATCTGGGTGGACGTCTGGCACCACTGGCAGCAGCAGCGTGTCGCCGGCAGCCGCAGCGTCCTGCCGCAATTCACCCTGCGTGCGTACGCGGCGGTGGTGCTGCGCCGCGAAATCGATGCGCGCTACCAGTTCATCGCCTTGCGGCTGCTGCACCAGCGGGCGGCTGCGGCAGGTGTCGCGTGGACGACCTCGCCGGACACGCTGCCCGCGCTCGCACTGCCTGCACAGCTGCAGCCCATCGCGGAACGGCTGTTGGCCGGCCAACCGCTGGATGTCGCGCAGGAGCGCACGCTGCGCCAGCACTACCTGATGCAGTCCGCGCACTGGAACTTCGATGCGCTCGGCGATACCGCCCTGCTCTATGCAGCCGATGAAGGCACGCGGGAGTTGCCGTATCGGCCGGGGCCGGGCCTGTTCTACGTCAACCGGCCAACCGAAAGCGGTCAGCGCGTGGTGCTGGCCAACACCTGACCGCGCAGTTCGGTCTGTTCGATCAGCTCGGCCAGTTCTTCTTCGTCGAATCCGGCCAACAGGCGCGCTTCCAGGTTGAACGGGCCATAGAGGTAGCCGCCGGCGTACTCTTTCAGCAGCGCCATGAACCGCGGTCGCGGCTCGACGTTTTCACGCGTGCAGTACCACCGATACCAGCGCGAGCCGGCGGCCACATGCGCCACCTCTTCGCGCAGGATGATCTCCAGCACATCGGCGGTGGCATGGTCGCCGCCGGCGCGCAGTTTCACGATCATCCCCGGGGTGACATCCAGCCCGCGCGCTTCGAGCACGCGCGGCACCAGCGCCATGCGCGCCAGCCCGTCGTGCGCGGTCTTCTCGCACATTTCCCACAGGCCGTTGTGCGCGTCGAAATCGCCGTAGGCATAGCCGTTGGCCTGCAGCCGATCGTGCAGCAGCATGAAGTGGCGCGATTCGTCATCGGCCACGCTCACCCAGTCGGCATGGAACGAGGTCGGCAGGCCGCGGAAGCGGTACACCGCATCCCAGGCCAGGTCGATCGCGTTGAGTTCGATATGCGCGATGGCGTGCACGAACGCGGCACGCCCTTCCACGCTGCCCAGGCCACGACGCGGCAGATCGCGCGGGTGGACGAGTGTCGGCCTGGCCGGGCGGCCCGGCATCCGGATCGGCTCCGGTGGCGGCGCATCGGCCGGTGCCTTCAGGCGACCGGCGCGGAACTGCACGGCGTAGTGCTGGGTCAACGCGACCTTGCGCAACGGATCCGGCTCGGCCAGGCACTGCTGCGCGGCCTGCAGCAGATCGCCGGCCGCGCTGTCCAACACGTCACTCATGCCCTGCCCTCAGGCGCGACGCTTGTGCTTGGCATCGTCCGAACGCAGCTGCTGGATGCGCTCGAAATAGCCCGGCTCGATGCCGGTGGGGTAGACGCCGTTGAAGCACGAGGAATCGAACGACTTCAGCTCCGGGTTGCCTTCGCTCACCGCCGCTTCCATGTCCTCGATGTCCTGGTAGATCAGCCAGTCGCAGCCCAGGTGCTTCTCGATTTCCTCGATGCTGCGGTTGTGCGCGACCAGTTCTTCAGCGGCCGGCATGTCGATGCCGTAGATGTTCGGATAGCGCACCGGCGGCGCGGCACTGGCCAGGTAGACCTTGCGGGCGCCGGCGTCGCGCGCCATCTGCACGATCTGCTGGCTGGTGGTGCCACGCACGATCGAGTCATCCACCAGCAGCACCACGCGGTTGCGGAACTCCAGGTGGATCGGGTTGAGCTTGCGGCGCACCGACTTCACCCGCTCACCCTGACCCGGCATGATGAAGGTGCGGCCGATGTAGCGGTTCTTGATGAAGCCTTCGCGGTACTTCACCCCGAGCGTGTTGGAGATCTCCAGCGCGGCATCGCGCGAGGTGTCCGGGATCGGGATGATGGTGTCGATGTCGTGGTCCGGGCGCAGGCGCAGGATCTTCTCGCCCAGCTTGATGCCCATGCGCATGCGCGCCTTGTGCACCGAGACGTTGTCGATCATCGAATCCGGGCGGGCGAAGTACACGTACTCGAAGATGCACGGGCTGTGCTCGACCGGCTCGGCGCAGACTTCGGAGAACAGTTCGCCGCGCGCGGTGATGACCAGGGCTTCGCCCGGGCGCACATCGCGCACGCGCTGGAAGCCGAGCACGTCCAGAGCGGCCGATTCGGAAGCCACGATGTATTCGTCGCCTTCGGCGTGGGCGCGCTTGCCCAGCACCAGCGGGCGGATGCCGTGCGGATCGCGGAAGGCGACCAGGCCCAGGCCCAGCACCACGCTGATCACCGCATAGCCGCCCTTGACGCGGCGGTGCACGGCAGCCACGGCGCGGATCGCCGCTTCCGGGGTCAGCTGGCGCTGCGCGTCCAGTTCGAACGCAAACACGTTCAACAGCACTTCGCTGTCCGAATCGGTGTTGACGTTGCGGCGGTCCTGCTCGAACACCTGCTGGCGCAGGGCTTCGGTATTGATCAGGTTGCCGTTGTGGGCCAGCGCGATGCCGTACGGCGAGTTCACGTAGAACGGCTGCGCCTCGTCCATGCCTTCCGAACCGGCGGTCGGATAGCGCACGTGCGCGATGCCGACGCGGCCTTCCAGCGTGGACATCCGCTTGGCATCGAATACATCGCGCACCAGGCCATTGGCCTTCTGCACGCGCAGGCGGGTGCCGTCGGCGGTGGCGATGCCGGCCGCGTCCTGGCCACGATGCTGGAGGACGGTCAGGCCGTCATACAACTGCCCGGCGACGTTCTGGTTGCCGACGATTCCGACGATGCCACACATGGTGCGAATTCTCCGCTGGGCTGCGCCCATCTACAGTGAAGGTGGCCGTGCCTGGCCGGGGGTACCGTTCCGTGCCGGAGCGGTGTCGTCCGGACGCGGGTGCGCCGGCTCGATATTGACTGGCAGTGTGGAAGCCGGCCCGCGCGCCGCAGCGTCGGCAGGTGCCGTCTCCCTCCCCTCGTCAACGGGACGCGGCCATCCGCGCCCTGCCACTACTTCGCCAAGGACGCCATTATCGCCTGTCGCGAGCGGCTTGCCCAAATCCATCGTCGGCAGTTGCGGCAGATTCACCTCCGGCAACGCCATCTCGGGCAGCTGCGCCTGCATCCAGCGCACGCCGGGTTGCAGCAGCGGCCGCACCTGCGAGGTCCGCCAGGCCGGCTCCTGCGGCAGCGGCGTGAAGGCGGCCAGCATCAGCAGTACGCAGCCCAGGAAGGCGCCGCGGACCAGGCCCAATGCGCCGCCCAGCAGGCGGTCGGCGCCGGTCAGGCAGGTGACCTTCACGGCGGCCTTGATCAGCATGCCGATCAGGCCAACAGCGATCATGACGATCAGGAACACCCCCAGGTAGCCGGCAACGTAATGGCCGGTGCCTGGTTCCAGCGGCGCTGCCCACCAGTGGGCTGCGTCATTGCCGAACAGGAACGCGGCCCAGCCGGCCAGCAGCCAGGACAGCGTGCTGACCACGATGCCGACAAAGCCGCGCATCAGGCCCAGCAGGACCGAGGCCCCGATCAGGACCAGCAGGACGATGTCGATCATGCCGGCAGGCCGGGCGCTACGGGCCGTCCTGCGGGTGCGGGGCGGCGTGGATCAGGCATCAGGGGTGCGGGCGGACCATGCCGGCCACGCCGACCTTGGCGGCCACCTGGGCCTTGAGGTTCTCGGCATCGGCGCGGTTGGCGACCGGCCCGACGCGGACCCGGTTGAGGGTGCCCTTGTCGGTACGGACCTGCTCCACGAAGGCGCTGAAGCCGGCGGCGCGGACTTTGTCGCGCAGCGCGTTGGCCTCCGCTGCCTGGCCGAAGGCACCGAGCTGCACGGCGAAACCGACGCTGCTGGCGGCCGGCGCCGCCGGAGCAGCCGGTGCCGCGACAGCAGTTTCGGGCTTGGGCGCCGGGGCCGGCCTGGGCTCGGGCTTGGGCGCGGCCGGCTTCGGTTCCGGCTTGGCGGCCGCGACCGGCTCGGCCGGCAGGGATTCGGTTTTCACGGCATTGCCCGACGGCGCGGCGGTAGCGCTGGAGGCGGCTGGAGCCGCCGACGGGGCTGGGGCAGTGGCGGCGGGCGTGGCGGCAACCGCGGTATCGGCGCGGGCATCCAGGGTGATGACCTCGGCCTTGACGTCGTTGCGCACCTTCACCGCCTGCAGGCGGCCGGCTTCGGCCAGCGCGCGATCGGCGTAGGGGCCGACGCGCACGCGCCAGGCCTGGCGACCATTGATCGTGGCCGGCTCACGGAAGCCGGCCAGCTGGGCGCTCTTCAACGAGGCGATCACGCGGTCGGCATCGGCCTCGGTGGCATAGGCACCGAAGCTGACGGCGTAGTTGCCCGCGGCCACGGCCGGCGAGGTGTCTGCCGGCGCCGGATCGGCGGCGACCGCAGCGCTGTCGGCCAGCGGCTGGGTGGTGGATGCCCCGCTCTGCAGGCCGGTGGCGCCACCAGTGGGTGCGACCAGCGGCAGCTCGCGGGTTTCGAACTGGCCATCCGACGGCGCGGCCGGTGCACTGATCGGCACGTTGGCGACACCACTGTCAGGTGCGGGACCCTTGACCAGCATGGGCAGGAAAATCACGGCCAACGCCACCAGGACGATGGCACCAATCAGTCGCTGTTTCAGAGGAGTATCCACGTGAAGGCAGGCAGGCGGCGCGGCGGAATGCCACGGCGATTATACGGGTGCGCGCGTGTGCGGCGGCTGATGCGGCTGAACGGCGCTGCAAAGCACCCTCAGGTACCGGGATCGAGGGTCTGCAGCGCTTGCGCGGCGGTGTGGAAGGAGCCGAACACCAGCACGCGATCGCCGGCCTTGGCCTGCCCTACGGCATGCTGCAGGGCATCCACGACGGTGGCATGCGGCGTAGCGCCGGCCGCCGCCGTACTGGTCAGGCGTGCCCGCAGTTCCTCGGCGCTCTGCGCACGTGCCCCCTCCAGCCCGGCCAGGTACCACTGCTGGACCTGATCGGCCAAGGCATCGACCACCCCGGCGGCATCCTTGTCCTGCAGGGCGGCAAACACCGCGATGGTGTCGCCGGTGACGCGACTGGCCTTCAGTGCGGTGGCCAGTTCGCGCGCGGCCTGCGGGTTGTGGCCGACATCGACCAGCACCTCCACGCCGTCACGATCAAAGGCCTGCAGACGGCCACGGATACGCGCGGCGGCAACGCCTTCGATGAAGGCGGTGCGCGGCAGCGGGCGATCGAGCGCACGCAGCGCGGCGATCGCCGTCGCGGCATTGGCGCGCTGGATGGGACCGCGCAGCGTCGGGTGCGGCAGTTCGATACGGAAGCCGACATCGCGCCAGCGCCAGCGCTCGCCATCGATGGTATCGGCGAAGAAATCGCTGCCGCCACGGATAGCGTTGGCACCCACCAGATAGGCACGCGCGAGCACACTCGAGGGCGGATCGATTTCACCGAGGATGACCGGCTTCCAGCCTCGGATGATGCCGGCCTTCTCGGTCCCGATCGCTTCACGGTCCTCGCCCAGCCAGTCGCTGTGGTCGATGTCGACGGTGGTGATCACCGCCACGTCGCCATCAACGATGTTGACCGCATCCAGACGCCCGCCAAGGCCGACTTCAAGCACGGCCAGATCCAGGCCCGCCTGCGCGAACAGCTGCAGGGCGGCCAACGTGCCGTACTCGAAGTAGGTCAGCGTGGTGTCGCCGCGCGCGTCCTCAATCGCGTTGAAGGCCGCCATCAGGGCGTCATCGGTGGCGTCCTGGCCATCGATGCGCACGCGCTCGTTGTAGCGCAACAGGTGCGGCGAGGTGTACGCACCGACCTTCCAGCCGGCGGCGCGTGCGATGGCCTCGATGAAGGCCACGGTGGAGCCTTTGCCGTTGGTGCCACCGACCACGATGCTGCGCTCGGCCGGCGCGCCCAGCCCCATCGCCTGCGCCACGGTACGCACCCGATCCAGCCCCATGTCGATGGTGGCGGGGTGCTGCTGCTCGATGTAGCTGAGCCAATCGGAGAGGGTCTGCGGGCGGGCGGTGGTGGTCATGGTCGTTGGATCGGAATCGTTGGGGCGGACGGCAGGATGGGACGCAGTGCGTTACAGCGCGCGGTGCTTGGCTTCGCCGAAGAACGGGGTGTGGTGCGCGCAGTCGTTGAGGCGGACCACGTCGAGCTGATCGAGGTCGGGGCCTTCGAGCAGGTTCAGCGTGGTCGGTGCCTGGCGGAAGGTCCACAGGCGCGAGATCGGCAGGCCGAGGATGCGGCACAGGATCACGCGGTTGACGGCGTCATGGGCGACCACCAGCAGGGTGTCGTGCTCGCCCAGGCCTTCGGCGGCACGGGCCAGGCCACGCCAGCTGCGTTCGAGCACCAGGCGCAGCGATTCGCCGCCGGGCATCAGGACGGTATCGGGCTCTTCGCGCCAGGCGCGCAGGCGCGAGGGATCCTTGTCGTGGATTTCGCTGGCCAGCAGGCCTTCCCATTCGCCGTGGGCGATTTCCTGCAGGTCCGGCTCGGTCTGCAGCATCGGGGCACGTTCGGCACCGAGGGCGAGCTGGGCGGTGAGCTGGGCACGCGAGAGCGGTGAGGCAACGGCGCGGGTGATGTCGACGGACTTCAGACGTTCCCCCAGTGCCTTGGCCTGGGCTTCGCCGATCGGCGACAACGGGATATCGATCTGGCCTTGGTAGCGGCCTTCGGCATTCCACGGCGTTTCGCCGTGACGGGCAAGCAGGATGCGCATGCGGACAAGGGGTCCTTGGGGGAGGAGGCTCCGGCGCTTCGTTCACATCCTGTGAAAGCACGCGGAACAGGGATGATACCCGGTCGCGGCTGTGAAGCTGTGTGGCTGTTTGGTACACGTGATCTGCTTGCTCGGCGGCTTGGTGGCGGATGGCTCGTAAAGCATGGCGCCTGACGGCCCCGCGCAGGCTGAGGCCGGGTAGCCTCCCGCAGGAGAAAGCAAGACGCCACGCGTTTGACAGTAATTCGCACATAAAAAAACCCCGCAGATGTCGCTGCGGGGTTCTGGAAACCGACGTGTCGGCTTACTTGCTGAGGTTCAGTTCTTTGAGCAGCTGCGGCGCCGGCGCCACTTCCTGCATGATCCACTGCATGTAACGGCTGTCGACCGCGATCATGCGGGTCATCACCGGATCAAACACCCAGTTCGAACTCACCGACTCCCAGTTGCCATCGAAGGCCAGGCCGACCAGCTTGCCGTTGGCATCCAGCACCGGCGAGCCGGAATTGCCGCCGGTGATGTCCAGGTTGGACAGGAAGTTCACCGGCACCGAGCCGATGCGCTTGTCTTCCAGGCCGCCGTAACGCTTGGCCTTGACCGCCTCCAGCAGCGCCTTGGGCGAATCGAACGGGTCTTCGCCGGTTTCCTTGGCAGCCACGCCTTCCAGGGTGGTGAACGGGGTGTAGTTCACGCCGTCCTTGCCGTAGCCCATGACGTTGCCGAAGGTGATGCGCAACGACAGGTTGGCGTCCGGATAGACGAACTCGCCCTTGCTCTTCTTGTAGTCGGCCACGGCCTGCAGATACAGCGGGCGCGACACCAGCGACTCGCCTTCGCGGGTCTTCTTCTGCTCTTCCTGCTTGAGCAACGCCGGCATCACCGCCACCGCGTACTGAATCGCCGGATCGGTGCTGGCTTCGAAGGCGGCACGGTCGGCCTTGAACCACGTCAGGCGCTCATCCAGGCTGCCCAGCTTGGTGGCAGAGAGCTTGCCGACCAGACCCTGCACGGCCGCCGCATCGCTGCCTGCCAGCCACTGGTTGAGCACTTCGTTGCTGCGCTGGGCCGCCGGCAGGGCCACGTACTGGCTCAGCCAGTAGGTCTGCAACTGCTGGTCCATGCGCGGCACGTAACGGCGGTCCATCTGCTTCAGGCCGCCTTCGATGGAAGGCAGATCGCGCTCCTGGTAACCCGCTTCGCGCTCGGCATCGGGTTTGCTGCGCTCGATCGACAGGCGATACAGGCTGATCGCCGAACCCACCGCCGAGGTGCTGTTGAACTGGCTGACGAACAGATCGCGCTCACGCGTGCTCTTGCTGGTGTCCAGGTGCTGGACCAGCTGCGCGTGTGCGGCCAGAGCCGGCTTGCCGGCGGCGCCACGCTTCTTCAACCAGGCCAGCACGGCGGCTTCTTCGGCCTGCTTCTGGCCGGCCGCGTCGATGCGCTTGAAGCCTTCCAGCTGACCGGCGTAGTTCTTGGCCACGTTGTTCATGCTGGCCGCGGTGGCGGCGTACTTCACCTTGACGTCAGGATCGGCCTTGCCGGCTTCCTCGATCATCTTCAGCACCGCGTTGTAGTGGCGCGCGATGGTCGGGTAGGTCCAGCTGGCGGTTTCATTGAACTCGCCGGCCAGGGCGTAGCGGTTGGTGCGGCCCGGGTAGCCGGCCACCATCACGAAGTCGTCGGCGCCCAGCGGCTGGTCGGCGAATTTCAGGAAGTGCTTGGGCTGGTAGGGCACGTTGTCGGCGGAGAAGGCGGCCGGCTTGCCGTCCTTGCCCACGTAGGCACGGTAGAACGAGAAATCGCCGGTGTGGCGCGGCCACATCCAGTTGTCGATGTCGCCACCGAACTTGCCGACGCTGCCCGGAGGTGCGTAGACCAGGCGCACGTCCTTGATTTCCATGTTGCGGAACAGGCGGTAGGTGTTGCCGCCGGAGAAGCTGTACAGGCGGCAGCGGAAGCCGGCATCGGCCTCACAGGCGGCGGTCTGGGACTTGTCGAAGGCCTCCAGCGCGCGGGTGCGGGCCAGCGGGTTCTTGCCGGCGGCGGCGATCGCGGCCTTGGCCTGGTCGGTCACGTCGGTGATCTGGTCCAGCACGAACACGCGGGCGTTGGGGCCGGCGCTCAGCTCGTCCTTCAGGGTCGGCGCATTGAAGCCGTCCTTGATCAGGTTCTTTTCAGCCGTCGAATTCAGCTGGATCGCACCGTAGGCACAGTGGTGGTTGGTGACCACCAGGCCCTGCGGGGAGACGAAGCTGGCGGTGCAGCCACCCAGCGCCACGACCGCGCCCATCGGGTCGCCGGTCAGGTTGGAGATCTGCTCCGGGGACAGCTTCAGGCCAGCCTGCTTGAGCGGGCCGGCGATTTCCGGCAGCTGCTGCGGCACCCACATGCCTTCAGCGGCATGGGCGACCTGGACCAGCCCAAGGCTGGCGACGACGGAGAAAGCGAGCAGGTTCGAGCGCATTGAGCAGCCCCTGGTGAAAGAACCGCCGATTCTAGCCCAGCCGCTGCGCCGTCCCGAAGCCCGGTAGAGCCGACCCATGGTCGGCTGGCCGCACGCAGTGCGGCAATGAGGGGCATGGCTACCTCCCGGCCCACCCGCGCTGCAACATGGGAAAACCGCCAGCGGCTCTATAATCCGCGCTTTCCCCCCAGACGAGTTCCACCCCGATGGCGCAGCAAACAATGAAGGCCCTGGTCAAACGCGAAGCCGCCAAGGGCATCTGGCTGGAAGAAGTTCCGGTCCCCACCCCCGGCCCGAACCAGGTCCTGATCAAGCTGGAAAAGACCGCCATCTGCGGTACCGACCTGCACATTTACCTGTGGGACGAATGGAGCCAGCGCACGATCAAGCCCGGCCTGACCATCGGCCACGAATTCGTCGGCCGCATCGCCGAGATCGGCCCGGGCGTGACCGGCTATGAGATCGGCCAGCGCGTCTCGGCCGAAGGTCATATCGTCTGCGGCCATTGTCGCAATTGCCGCGGCGGCCGCCAGCACCTGTGCCCGAACACCGTGGGCATCGGCGTCAACGTCAACGGCGCCTTCGCCGAATACATGGTGATGCCGGCCAGCAACCTGTGGCCGATCCCGGATCAGATCCCCTCCGAACTGGCCGCGTTCTTCGATCCGTATGGCAATGCCGCGCACTGCGCGCTGGAGTTCAACGTGATTGGCGAGGACGTGCTGATCACTGGCGCCGGCCCGATCGGCATCATCGCCGCGGGCATCTGCAAGCACATCGGTGCGCGCAACGTGGTGGTCACCGACGTCAACGATTTCCGCTTGAAGCTGGCCGCCGACATGGGCGCCACCCGCGTGGTGAACGTGTCCAACACCTCGCTCAAGGACGTGATGAAGGAACTGCACATGGAGGGCTTCGACGTGGGCCTGGAAATGAGCGGCAATCCGCGCGCGTTCAACGACATGCTCGACTGCATGTACCACGGCGGCAAGATCGCCATGCTCGGCATCATGCCCAAGGGCGCCGGCTGCGACTGGGACAAGATCATCTTCAAGGGCCTGACCGTGCAGGGCATCTACGGCCGCAAGATGTACGAGACCTGGTACAAGATGACCCAGCTGGTGCTGTCCGGCTTCCCGCTCGGCAAGGTGATGACCCACCAGCTGCCGATCGATGATTTCCAGAAGGGCTTCGATCTGATGGAACAGGGCAAGGCTGGCAAGGTCGTGCTCAGCTGGAATTGATCACCGGTGCCTTCGGCACAGATGATCAAGTGTCCATTCCACCTTGTTCCCGCGCCGTTGGCGCCCCCCTTGAACAACAAGGGGGCTGCTCTCCAGCAAGGGTTCCGGTGTGAGGCCACCATTGAAAAGGCGCCCATCCGGGCGCCTTTTCTGGTTCGCGAGGTGGCCGGCGGTGTCGGGTGCCGGTTACTGCCCGATGCCGACCGTGAACACCACGCGGTTGTCAGCCAGCTTGCCGGAGTTGTCGCGGCCGTTGCCATCGGTGCCGTAATAGCCCAGGCCCAGGTTGAACAGGCCGAACTGGCGGCTGACGCCGACATTCCAATCGGTGTAATCCTTGGAGATGCCTTCTTCGAAGGTGCTGCGGCCGACGTTCGCGCTCAGCGTGAAGTCCTGCGGCAAGGCCCACTCGCCGCCCACGGCGTAGTACCACGCATCGGTGCCCGAATTGAACACGTCATTGGTGTAGGTCACGGTCAGGCTGTACTGCTCGGCGAACGTGGTCTTGGTGATGAACTCGTTGTAGGCCAGCTCGCTCGAGCCCGGATAGGTGTAGCGGTTGAGCAGCAGATCCAGGTTGACGTTGTCGGTCACGTCGAAGGCGTAGCCGATCAGGTAATCGACCTCGGCGTCCGGGCCGCCATCACCGAAATCCACGCCCGAGCCCCAGACACCGGCGTACAGACCCACCGGCGAGGTATAGGTGAAGCCAGCCTGGATCGTCGGATCCTCGTCGGTCTGGGACACACCACGGAACACGTAATCCGAGACACCGGTGACGTTCCAGCTGAACGGCGATTCGGCCTCGTCCTGGGCACTGGCGGCAAACGGGGCAAGCAGGGCGGCGCAGAGCACAACGGCGGCGGTACAGCGCGTGGCGTGGTTCATGCGGGGTCTCTCCAGACGTGGGGTGGGCGGAACGGCATCGGTTTACAGTTTTTTAACCTGATTGATATTGCGATGCAACAATCACGTCTGCAACCGTCTTCCGCCCTGCCCCGCCCATCCACCGCCGGCGGCAACCCCGCCGTGGCCCCCGGCAGGTAAAATCCGGGGTTTCCCGTGCCGAAGACTGCCTGCCATGACCGACGCCACCACCGCCTCGCTGACCCAGCACTACGTTGAAGAACTGGAGGCGATCCGCGCCCAGGGCCTGTTCAAGTCCGAGCGCATCATCACCAGCCCGCAGTCTGCCGAGATCACCTTGGACGATGGCCGTTCGGTGCTGAACTTCTGTGCCAACAACTACCTGGGCCTGGCCGACCATCCGGACCTGATCCAGGCCGCCAAGGACGCGCTGGATACCCACGGCTTCGGCATGGCTTCGGTGCGCTTCATCTGCGGCACCCAGGACCTGCACAAGCAGCTGGAAAAGCAGATCGCCGATTTCTTCGGCAAGCAGGACACCATCCTGTACGCGGCCTGCTTCGACGCCAACGGTGGCCTGTTCGAGCCGCTGCTGGGCGAGCACGACGCGATCATTTCCGACGCGCTCAATCATGCCTCGATCATCGATGGCGTGCGCCTGTGCAAGGCCAAGCGTTTCCGCTACGCCAACTGCGACATGGCCGATCTGGAAGCCCAGCTGCAGGCGGCCGATGCGGCCGGCTGCAAGACCAAGCTGATCACTACCGACGGCGTGTTCTCGATGGACGGCTTCATCGCCCCGCTGGATGAGATCACCGCGCTGGCGAAGAAGTACAACGCGCTGGTCCACATCGACGAATGCCATGCCACCGGCTTCCTCGGCGCCACGGGCCGCGGCTCGGCCGAGGTCAAGGGCGTGCTGGAGAAGATCGACATCATCACCGGCACCCTGGGCAAGGCCATGGGCGGCGCACTGGGCGGCTTCACCTGCGCCAGCGCCGAAGTGATCGAGCTGCTGCGCCAGCGCTCGCGCCCGTACCTGTTCTCCAACTCGCTGCCGCCGCACGTGGTCGCCGCCGGCATCAAGGCCTTCGAGATGCTGGCCGCCGCCGATGACCTGCGCGATACCCTGGCGCAGAACACCGCCTACTTCCGCGAGAAGATGACCGCCGCCGGTTTCGATGTGAAGCCGGGCGTGCACCCGATCAGCCCGGTGATGCTGTACGACGCGCCGCTGGCGCAGAAGTTCGCCGAGCGCCTGCTCGAGGAAGGCATCTACGCGATCGGCTTCTTCTTCCCGGTGGTGCCCAAGGGCCAGGCCCGCATCCGCACCCAGATCAGCGCCGCACACACGCGCGCGCACCTGGACCGTGCCATCGATGCCTTCACCCGGATCGGCCTGGAACTGGGCGTGATCAAGGGTTGACCGGACGGCGGCGCCTGGCGCGCCGTCCCCACAGAACGCCGGGCCATGCCCGGCGTTTTTTTATTTCTTCTTTTTCTTCTTGTCCTTGGCCTCTTCCTTGCTGGCCACCACCACCGGTGCCGCAACCGGACCATCCTGGCCATTGCCCTTGGCCACGCGGATGCCGTTGGCCTTCATCCAGGCGTCGAACTCATCGGCGCTCATGCGCTTGTCGCCATCGCTCATCAGGAAGCGGTAGCTGCCGCGGCCATCCAGCTCGGGGATCTTGATCTCCACCACCTTGTCGGTCACCGGCGGATCCTGTTTGGCGATCTGCTTGTGGCCGCCACAGGCGGTCAGCAGCGCGGCCGGCAACAACAGGCAGGCGCCGCGGAACAGGGAACGATTAAGGGTACTGACGTGCATGGTCTTACTCCCGGTGTTGAACGGAACGTCCCTTCGAAGGCCATCCATTGCCCGGGTCGATTGGCCTGCCACATGCCGGCAGGCCACAAGGTCACGGTGTAGCCGCGGCGCTGTCGGCCACGGCATAAAGCAGATCCAGATCGTGTGGGCTGAGCTCGCGCCAGGCGCCCTTGCCCAGCTCGCCGAGCGGCAGCTGGCCGATCGCCACGCGCACCAGGCGCAGCACGTTGATGTCGAACGCGGCAAGCAGGCGGCGGATATGCCGGTTGCGGCCTTCCTCCAGCACCACTTCCAGCCAGGCGGTCTTGTCGCCGCTGCGCAGCAGCGTGGCGCGCCGCGCACGCAGTACCTCGCCTTCGTCCTCGATCCCCGCGCACAACGCCTGTAACTGAGCGGCATCGGGAATCGCATCGATCTGGACGTGATAGGTCTTGTCCGGTCCGGTGGCCGGATCGGTCAGGCGCGCGGCCCATTGCGGATCATTGCTGAAGAGCAGCAGGCCTTCGCTGGCCTTGTCCAGGCGCCCGACCGGCGCGATCCACGGCAGCCCGGCAGCATCGAAACAGCGGTACACGGTGTCACGGCCGCGCTCGTCCTGCGCGGTGGTCACCAGGCCGCGCGGCTTGTTGAGCATCAGGTGCACGCGCTTGGGCGCATCCAGCGGCTGACCATCGACGCGCACATGATGGCGACCGTCGATGATCGGAAATTCGGGGTTGTTGATGACGCGGCCGTCGACCGTGACCCGGCCGTCGGCGATCCAGCGCGCGGCTTCGGTGCGCGAGCACAGCCCGGCCTTGGAAAGCACACGCGCCAGACCATGGCGCGGTGCACTCGGGGACGTGCTGGACGCAGTGGTGCGGGCGCCTGTTGCGGGGCTCGCACGCCGCTCGGGGCGGCGTGGTCGGGACGCGGTCGCGGCGGGTGGCCGGCGTGTCGTCATCGTGCTCCGCTCAGGCGGCTTACTTCTTGTCCGCCGGCTTGGTCTCAGCCGGTGCTTCGGGAGCGGCAGCCGGCACGGCGGCCGGCACCGGGCGCGCCTTGACCACGCGCACGCCACGCGCCTTCATCCACGCGTCGAATTCTTCGGCAGTCATGCGCTTGCCGTTCTGGCTCATGTCGAAGCGCCACGGCGTGTTGTCGAACTCGGTCTGCGGCTTGTAGGCGGCCGGATCGTTCGGGTTGATCACCGGTGCACTGGGGATTGCCTTGGCGATGTTCTGGCAGCCGTCGATGCGCAGGCGCTGCAGCACGCTGTCCAGCGACTGCTCGCGGTCGTAGCTGGAGGTCAGTACGCCGGCAGGCATGCCCAACTGGACGTTGCGGATGTACAGCTCTTCGGCAACCGGCGCGATCGCGGTGGCCGGCAGCGGCAGCGGCGATGCGCTGGCAGGTGCCGAACAGTCCACGGCAGCGTGGGCGGCGGGAACCAGGGCCAGGCCAAGCGCGGCGGCCAGTGCAAAACGCTGCATGAGATGCATCCAGGAAGGGGTCGACGCGGCGAGTTTAACAGCGCCACAACGTCTTTCAAGCGCCACTTTCAATGAATACGGCAACTTGTTGGATTTATTGTCGATTTCACGGATTCTGCCCGAATGCATGCGCGGAAATGCGGGTCTCATTGGCGAGGCAGTTGTGAAGCGAACGCCGAACGCTTTCAGTCGCAGCGGCCGGTGCGTCGAGCGCTGGACCGCGCTGCAACGAAAGGCCAGGTTTTACGTGGGCTTACAGCACGGCGAGCCCCGTAGCGGCCGGTAGGCCCCTGGGCAAAATCAAGGAGGAGGCCGTCGCCGCAAGGCGGCGGCCGGGGGACATTTGCCGAGGGGCCTACCGGTCGCTGCGAGGCGTGACGCGGGCGAGAAGCCCACGTGGCAAAGTAAGAAAAGACAAAAAAAAACAGGGCCCGGCAATGCCGGGCCCTGCTTATTGAGACTGTACTGCCAGAAGGATTAGTTCTGGACGTTCAGCTCGGTACGACGGTTCTTGGCGCGGCCTTCCGGGTTATCCGAACCATCCGGGTTGGCGTTCGGCGCAATCGGGCGGCTCTCGCCGTAACCGATCGGACCGACCAGACGCGAAGCGTCAACGCCGTTCTGGGTCAGATAGTTGTACACCGAGGTAGCACGACGCTCGGACAGCTTCTGGTTGTAAGCGTCGGTACCCTTGGAATCGGTGTGACCGGCCACTTCAACGCGCAGATCCGGGTAACGCTTCAGGATTTCCGAAGCCTCGCTCAGGATCGCAACCGCATCCGGACGCAGGTTCGACTTGTCGAAGTCGAAGTTCACGCCCTTCAGATCGATCGACACCGGGACCGGGCAACCGTCCGGACCGATGGTCTGACCCGGCTGGGAGTTCGGGCACTTGTCGTCGCAGTTGTTGACGCCGTCACCGTCGTCATCCAGATCGGCGCAGCTCGGGGCAACCGGAGCCGGAGCCGGCACGGCAGCGACCGGAGCCGGGCCCAGCGGGATCACGACACCGACCGAAGCCAGCACGTCGCCGAACCAGTCTTCGCTCGGAGCAGCAACGCTCTTGTCGTCGAAGTCAGCGCGGTAGGCCACTTCGGCACGCACGGCGACGCGCTTTTCGAAGGTGGTCTGCAGGCCGACGCCGAGCTTGGCGGCGAAGTTGCCGTCCTTGCGCTCACGCGGACCGTTGTTGTCCAGTGCTGCGTACTCTTCTTCCGACTTCTGGTAACCCAGACCCATCAGCAGGTACGGGTTCCAGCCGCGGCCTTCCTGGATGAAGTGGCGACGCAGATCGACGGACGCGCCGTACTGGCTCCAGTTCAGATCCTGGTTGGCATCGAAGTTCGGGTTCTGGTAGTTCAGCTCGCCGTCCAGCGACCAGTTGGGGCTGATGAACTTACCGAGGCCCAGGGTAACGAACGGAGCGTCGTTGGTCAGACGGTCGCTATCCTGGAAGTTGAAGCCGGCCGAACCGGTCAGGTACCAGCGGTCGTCAAAATCCTGCGCCGATGCAGCCTGGGCGAAAGCCAGACCGCCCAGCAGCGCGGCAGTAAGGATCTTCTTGTTCATTGAGTACAGCTCCTATTTCGGGGGTATGAAACCGGTAGAGGCATGGGCCAGCACTACTGCGTCGTTTTCAGACTGCCGATTCAGCACGCCACCGCCGCGAACATTATGCTCAGGCGAGTGAAGGTGATGTTAACAGTCCCGTAACATGTGAAGACGACCACTAGACCTCTACCGGGTCCAGCTGGTGGCACCCTATACAGGTTGATGAAATTCCGCAAGACCCAGACGCGACAAGGGTTTTGCCTAATTCAGGCGAGGTCGGGACACATTTTTCACGAAAGGGTTCAAATCGCGATCACGTCGTGATTCAGCGCAGAAACAGCGGCGGCGTGATCCGTATGATGAAGATGATTCCCCCATCCGGAGCCGCCATGAAAGCCGTGGGATTGACGCAGTATCTGCCGATTGAAGACCCCGCCAGCCTGCAGGACCTGAGCATCGCGCCGCCGGGCGCACCTCAAGGACGTGATTTGCTGGTGCGCATCCACGCCGTCTCGGTGAATCCTGTCGATGCAAAACAGCGCGCGCCGCGTGCGCAGCATGAGAACCCGGCGCGGATACTCGGCTACGACGCCGCAGGTGTTGTTGAAGCGGTCGGCGAGGCGGTGACCGCGTTCGCACCCGGTGACGAGGTGTATTACGCAGGCGACGTCACACGCCCGGGCTGCAATGCGCACTATCAGTGGGTGGACGAACGCCTGGTCGGGCGCAAACCGACCACGCTGGATTTCGCCGACGCCGCGGCGTTGCCGCTGACCACCTTGACCGCGTGGGAACTGCTGTTCCAGCGGATGCCATTACAGCTCGATGACTGCCGTCATCGTGGCCAGCATCTGTTGATCATCGGCGGTGCCGGCGGCGTCGGCTCCATCGCGATCCAGCTCGCGCGGCATGCGGGCTTCACCGTGATCGCCACGGCATCGCGCGAGGCGACCCGCGCTTGGTGCGTAAAGATGGGTGCCGACCACGTGATCGATCATCGCCAGCCGCTGGCGCCGCAGTTGCAGGCACTGGGGATTGCGCAGGTGCAGGTGGCATTGAATCTGGCCGACACCGACCATTACTGGGAAGCGCTGGGTGAGCTGCTGGCGCCGCAGGGGCATGTGGGGCTGATCGTCGAGCCGCGCGGCCCGTTGCGCATCGGCGATCCTTATAAAGCCAAGTGCATCGGCATCCACTGGGAATTCATGTTCGCCCGCGCGCGCTTCCAGACCGCGGACATGATCGAGCAGCATTGCATCCTCAACCGGGCGGCCAGCCTGATCGATGCCGGTGAACTGCGCACCACCGCGCACACGCACCTGGGCGCGATCAACGCGACGAACCTGCGCGAGGCACACCGCCGGCTGGAAGGGGGCGGCGTGATCGGCAAGCTGGTGCTGTCCGGCTGGGAGTAACGCGCGCGCCGGTGTGTCATCGCACTTTCGTGCGCATCTGTATCTGTCGGCGGTACGCCGTGCCGCCTACAGTCAGTGGCCCTTCCGGTGAATCTGCCATGCCCACGTCCCTGCCCCTGCGCCTGCTGCAACTCCTGCTCGGCCTGTTCCTGTACGGCTTCGGCGCGGCGGTGATGATCCGCGCAGCGATCGGGGTGGCGCCCTGGGATGTGCTCTCACAGGGCATCGCGCTGCAGACACCGCTGTCCTTCGGCGTGGCCACCAATGTGATTGGCGCACTGGTGCTGCTGCTGTGGTGGCCCATCCGGCAGAAACCGGGGCTGGGCACCGTGCTCAACGTGCTGCTGATCGGCCCGAGTGCCCAGTTCGGGCTGTGGCTGCTGCCGGAGGTGCATGGCCTGGCCTGGCAGATCCCGATGTTCGTCTGCGGCCTGCTGCTGGTCGCGCTGGCCACCGGCCTGTACATCGGCGCGCGCTTCGGCCCCGGCCCACGCGATGGCCTGATGACCGGCCTGCACGCCCGCACCGGCTGGCCGATCTGGATCGTGCGCAGCGCTATCGAAGGCACCGTACTGCTGATCGGCTGGTGGCTCGGCGGCAATGTCGGGGTGGGCACCCTCGCGTTCGCGCTGCTGATCGGCCCGCTGTGCGGCGTCACCCTGCCGCTGTTCGGCATCCGCAAGCCCAGCCCGGCAGCTGCCACGCCATAGCGGGCGTCCGTGCGGACCCGTGGTCGGCAGCGGGTGGACACATGCCCTTGCTCTTCAAGGGCATTCGCGGCACCCTGCGGGCTTCCGTACGCAAGCGTATCCATATGTCGCCAGCCGCCGAATCCACCGCCTACCCGCATCTGTTCACTCCGCTTGATCTGGGGTTCACCCAGCTGCGCAACCGGGTCCTGATGGGGTCCATGCATACCGGTCTGGAGGACCGTGCGCGCGATTTCCCGCGCCTGGCGGCCTATTTTGCCGAGCGGGCGGCTGGCGGCGTCGGGCTGATCGTCACCGGCGGCTTCGCACCCAACGTGGTCGGCTGGCTCAAGCCGTTCGGTGGCAAGCTGTCCTGGCCGTGGGAGGTGCGACCGCATCGCCAGGTCACCGGGGCCGTGCACGACAACGGCAGCAAAATCTGCCTGCAGCTGCTGCATGCCGGGCGCTACGCCTACCACCCCTTGTCAGTGGCACCCTCCAAGCTGAAGGCCCCGATCAACCCGTTCACGCCCCGGGCGCTGTCCGCGCGCGGGGTGGAGCGCCACATCGCGGACTACGCGCGCAGCGCGCGGCTGGCCCGCGAGGCCGGCTACGACGGCGTCGAGGTAATGGGCTCGGAAGGCTATCTGATCAACGAGTTCATCGCCCCGCGCACCAACCAGCGTACCGATCGCTGGGGCGGTGACGCCGCCCAGCGCATGCAGTTCGCGGTGGAGATTGTGCGCCGCATCCGCGAGGCCTGCGGGCCGGACTTCATCATCATCTACCGGCTCTCGCTGGTGGATCTGGTGCCCGACGGCAGCAACTGGGCCGAGATCGTGCAGCAGGCGCAGGCGATCGAGGCGGCGGGCGCAACGCTGATCAACTCCGGCATCGGCTGGCACGAGGCGCGCATCCCGACCATTGCGACCTCGGTGCCGCGCGGCGCCTTCGCGGCGGTTACCGCCAAACTCAAGCCGCACGTGCGCGTGCCGGTGATCGCCACCAACCGCATCAACATGCCCGACGTGGCCGAGCGCATCCTTGCCGAAGGCGCTGCCGACATGGTCTCGCTGGCGCGGCCGCTGCTGGCCGACCCGCAGTGGGCCAACAAGTCGCGCGCCGGCCGCCCGGAGGCGATCAACACCTGCATCGCCTGCAACCAGGCCTGCCTGGACCACGTGTTCGAGAACAAGACCGCCAGCTGTCTGGTCAATCCGCGCGCCGTGCACGAGACCGAGCTGGTCTACCGCCCGACCACCGCCCCGCGCCGGATCGCCGTGGTCGGTGCCGGCCCGGCCGGGCTGGCCTGCGCGACGGTCGCCGCCGAGCGCGGCCACGCGGTCACGCTGTTCGATGCCGGCAGCGAGATCGGCGGGCAGTTCAATGTCGCCAAGCGCATCCCGGGCAAGGAAGAATTCCACGAGACGCTGCGCTATTTCCGCCACAAGCTGGACGAGACCGGTGTCGAGGTGAAGCTGGATACCGTGGCCGACGTGGCCGTGCTGGCCCGTTTCGACGCGGTGGTGATCGCCACCGGCATCACCCCGCGCCGGGTCGATTTCCCCGGTGCCGACCATCCCAAGGTGGTTACCTACCTGGATGTGCTGCTTGGCAGGGTCCAGGTAGGCGAGCAGGTCGCGATCATCGGCGCCGGCGGCATCGGCTTCGATGTCGGCGAGTTCCTCGTCCACGAGGGGCCCTCCTCCGCGCTGGATCCGGCACGCTGGATGGCCGAGTGGGGCGTGGACCCGTCGTTCGAGGGCCGCGGCGCGCTCGCCAAGCCGGCGCCTGAGGCACCCGCACGCAAGGTCTGGCTGCTGCAGCGCAGTCCGGGCAAGCCCGGCGCGCGGCTGGGCAAGACCACCGGCTGGATCCACCGCGCCACGCTCAAGGCCAAGGGCGTGAGCATGCTCGGTGGCGTGGCTTACCTGGGCGTGGATGACAGCGGCCTGCGCATCCGCGTGGATGGCCAGGAACAGCTGCTGCCGGTGAGCCATGTGGTGGTCTGCGCCGGCCAGGAACCGCGCCGTGATCTGCACGCCGCGCTGCAGGCCGCTGGCATCCATGCGCAGCTGATCGGCGGTGCGGATGTAGCCGCCGAACTCGACGCCAAGCGCGCGATCGATCAGGGCAGCCGGGTCGCCGCCGCGCTCTGATCCGGGTCAAAACCGACCTGAATACGGGGCTGAACCGCCGATTCAGCCCCACCCCCGAACCTGAATGTCAAGCTTTCGGGTTCAGGATGTATTGGGAAATCCCCCCCTATCGTGCGCCAACTTTCCCGCTCACCACCCAGTTCGAGTGAGCGCGCGGACCCCACGTCTATTCGGGTCCGCCCCCGGGCGGCCCCGATGGCCGCCTCCCCATGACGCCAAGTCGTACCCACGCCCCGTCCGCACGATCGGATGGAACAGCCAGGTGCGGCCCACACGGAGCAAGGAGATTTATGAAACTGGCCTGGATTCTCTGGCTGTCACAGTTGTTGCCGCAGCCTGCCGCCGATTCGTTGTGCCTGAGCACGACCGTCTACCTCGAAGCGCGTGACCAGACCCTGCGCGGCCAGCAAGCCGTCGCGGAAGTGGCCCTGCGCCGCCTGGACAGCGGCCTGTGGGGCGACTCGATGTGCCAGGTGGTGACCGCCCGCAAGCAGTTCGCCCCGACCATCGTCGCGCCCGGCACCCAGCTCGGCAACGCCGATGCCTGGCAGGAAGCGATGACCGTCGCCTTCGACGCCGAGCGCAACTGGGCCCTGCCGGCCGGTGAGCGCAAGGAAATCGTTCCGGGTGCGAGCCACTTCGCCGCCCTGGCGATCGCCAACCCGAGCTGGCGCAACGCCTACCAGGTGGCCACGATCGGTGATCACACCTTCTATCGCGTGCAGAAACTCAAGCCACGCGCGTCGTAACGATCTGTTACGGCCATACCGTTGAGGATGCGGGGCCAGCTCTGGAATAGTGGGCGGCTGATCTTCCACCCATCCGCAACGGAGTTCCCATGAAGCTGTACAGCAAGCCCGGAGCCTGCTCCACCGCCGACCACATCGCCCTGCAGTGGACCGGCCAGCCGTTCGAGGTGGAACTGCTCGACAAGGACACCCTGAAGGCCCCCGCCTTCCTGGCCATCAATCCGGCCGGCTCGGTTCCGGCCGTCGTCGATGGTGATTTCGTGCTGACCCAGAACGCGGCCATCCTGGGCTACATCGCCGATACCTACCCGCAGGCCGGCCTGACCGGTGACGGCAGCCCCAAGCAGCGCGCCGAAGCCACCCGTTGGCTGTCCTTCGTCAACTCGGACCTGCACCCGGCATTCAAGCCGCTGTTCGGGCCGGGCACCTTCATCGAAGATGACACCCAGTACGACGCGCTCCGCGCCACCGCCCGCAAGCGCCTGCGCGGCCTGTTCGAGCGCGCAGATGCACAGTTGGCCGACCGCCCCTGGCTGGCTGGGTTCCGCAGCTTCGCCGACCCGTACTTCTACATCACCCTGCGCTGGGCCGCGGGCGCGAAGATCGACCTGAGCGGCCTGGACAACATCGCTGCCTTCAAGCAGCGGATGGACGCCGATGCCGGCGTGCTGGCGGTACTGAAGGCCGAAGGCCTCCTGTAGAGCCACCCCATGGGTGGCTGCAGGCGGTCCGGCCAGAACACACGCGTCCGGCCGGACAAGGAGCCACGCATGGCGTGGCTCTACCCGATCGTACGCAGCACAGTGCCCTCGGCATCGCGCAGTTCGCTCGGCTCCACCACCACCTGCAGCGCCGGCCAACCCGGGATCGCATAGGTGCCACGGCGTGGCAGGACCGTGGCGACCAGTGCCTGCACCGTGGCCGGCGCCAACTGGCAGTCCAGCGCATCGCCCTCGACCACCAGCGCATTGACGGCCGCCGGCGACAGCGTGATCTGCCGATCGTTGCCGACCAGCGTCAATGGCTGGCCGAACAGCAACCGCGCCGGCAGCAACGCGAGCAGCGATTCCACCTGGCGCGCGCCCAGGGTCACGCTCACCTGCTGCGCATCGCCCTCGCCCTGCACCGACCCGCCCAGCTTTTCCAGGAACAGATAGGCCGTTTGCGAGCCCTCGCGCGCCGCACCTTCGGCGACCGCGGCAGCCAGTGCGGGATCGTCCAGCAGCGAGTCACGCGCGATATCAGTGATCCACAGCGGCATCTTCGGCAGCAGCGCCTCGAGCACGCCCGTGGTCGACCAGCGCTTCACCGCCTCCATCTCGTCATCGGTCAGCCCGATCACCTGCAGGAATTCCAGCGAACCGTTGGGCGTCTCGCGCGGCGGCAGCTGCGGGTCGCGCATGAAGGCGACGTGCCGCAGCAGCGTATCGGTGTCGGCGGCGATCGGCCCGCCTGCGTTGAGGTAGTGACCCTGCTGGAACACCTTGCCATTGGCGAACACGTAGCGCGCCAGGTTCTGCAGGAAGTTCATCGCCCACGGCGGTGGCTCGCTGCCCGCCGCGGCGACAATCCGGAAGCTCAGTTCGAAGCCGTAGCCACTGGTGGCCGGATCATCGCTCTCTTTTTCATACAGCTCGGAGAAGCCATAGCTGAGGAAATGCCAGTGCGGCAGCGGGGCATCGTTCCAGTACGCGCTGATGCCGTCCAGCGGATCCTCACCCCCCAGCAGCGACCGCAACACCGGGCCGTAATGCTGCGGCGCCTGCGTGGGATACACCGCCTTCAACGCGGCATCGATGGCCTCCCACCCAGGGGCGCCGTCGTCCTCGATCTCATCCACCATCGCTATTCTCCCGCACACGAAACAGCACGCATTCTAAACAGCGTGCTGCCTGGCTGCCGTCGACGTATCGCCTCAGGCGATCACGGCCTCGGTGTGCAGCAGCGCGTGCGTTTCTTCAAGCCAGCGGTTGGCCAGTGCCGGGCTTTTCGCCTTGCTGATCGCGGCGGCCATGTCCGGCCACAGCTTTTCCAGGCCGCCGGCATCGGTGCAGCGCTCGACTTTCAACTGCATGAAATACCCCTTCAGACCGAGGTGTCTGCGCACCGATTCGCTCATCCAGTCATACAGCCGCTTGTACAGCTCCGGATCCTGCTCGCGCCCGGCAGTCAGCGCCGTGGCGACCACCGGTGCGGCGCTGCCACCGACGATCTCGATCAAGCCCATTGCCGACAGCTGCGCCAGCGCATCGTCCGGTGCGCGCAGGCCCGGCAGCAGAGCGGTCAACACGGTGTCATCGCGCTGACCATCGACCATCAGCAGCATGGAACGCAGCGCCGGCGGCAGGCGCCGCGCACGATCCTCGATTTCCTGACGGCCAGCGGCCGTCTTGGCATGAATGTACGCCATGTACTCCCCCCTTCACGTGGTGCATTACCGCGCGTGGCACCGGCCGTTCGCCGCTACGTGCGCGCCCCCTTGCAACGATCACCTGCGCAGCTTACCCGAGCCTCCGCATCGGCTGTAATGCGCTGCAGCACGGGCCGGCCGGCGCGCGGCGGACATGAAAAGGCCCGCCTCTCCGAAGAGGGCGGGCCCGGGGAGCGCAGGCGGTTATTGGCGCCCTAGGAACCCAGCGCGCGCCGGATCTCGTCCAGTGCGGACGGGTCGTCCAGAGTCGACAGATCACCCGGATCACGTTCCTCCGCCAGCGCCTGCAGCGAGCGCCGCAGCAGCTTGCCCGAACGCGTCTTGGGCAGCGCGTTGACGATATGGATGTGCGCCGGCCGCGCGACCGCGCCCAGGGTATTGGTCACCCGCTGCATCATCTCGGCCGCCACGGCACTGCCGTCGCCCTGCAGGGCCTGCTTGAGGGTGACGAATACCAGCGGCACCTGGCCCTTGAGTTCGTCCTTGACCCCGATCACGGCGGCCTCGGCCACCAGCGGATGGCCGGCGATGCATTCTTCGATCTCCCGCGTGCCCAGGCGGTGCCCGGCCACGTTGATGACATCGTCGGTGCGGCCGAGGATGAAGGTGTAGCCGTCTTCGTCCTGGATCGCCCAGTCCAGCGAGCTGTACAGCAGTTCCTTGAAGTGGCTGAAGTAACTCTGGATGAAGCGCGCGTCGTCCTTCCAGACCGTGGTCATGCAGCCCGGCGGCAGCGGCGGGATCATCACCAGCACGCCCTTCTGCCCCGGCGCGACGGTCTCGCCGGTGTTCTCGTCGATGACCTTCATCCGGTAGCCGAGGTTCGGGAAACCGGGCGAGCCGAAGCGCACCGGTTTCATGTCCACGCCCGGCAGCAGGGTCAGTGCCGGCCAGCCGGTTTCGGTCTGCCAGTAGTTGTCGATGATCGGCTTGCCGAGTGCATCGTTGATCCAGTGCGCGGTCGGCTCATCGAGCGGTTCGCCGGCGAGGAACACGTACTTCAGTGCTTCCAGATCGTGGCGGCGGATGAAATCGGCATCGTGCTTCTTGAGCACGCGGATCGCGGTCGGCGAGGAGAACAGCGTGCGCACGCCGTACTGTTCGCACAGCGCCCACCAGATGCCCGGGTCCGGATGGGTCGGCAGCCCTTCGTACAGCAGCGAGGTGCAGCCGCCGATCAGTGGGCCGTAGACGTTGTAGGAATGCCCGACCGCCCAGCCCACATCCGAGGTGGAGAACATCACCTGGCCGGGCTTGCAGTCGAACACCGTCTCCATCGACTGCGCCATCGCTACTGCGTAGCCGCCGACATCACGCTGTACGCCCTTCGGCTTGCCGGTGGTGCCGGAGGTGTAGAGCAGATAGCTCGGCTCACTGGATTCCAGCCACACCACCGGTACATCCTGGTCACCTACCTCGGCACGCAGCGTGGCGTAATCGACGTCGCGACCGGGCACCTTCGGCTCGGCCGGGTCCAGACCGCGCGAGACGATCAGCACGTGCGGTGGCGGCGAAGCGGCTTCGGCGCAGGCGGCATCGACCATCGCCTTGTAGGGAATCACTTTGCCGCCGCGCTTGCCGGCGTCGGCGGCGATCAACAGCTTCGGTTCGGCGTCATCGATGCGCAGTGCCAGGTTGTGCGCGGCGAAACCGCCGAACACCACCGAGTGGATCGCCCCGATGCGTGCGCAGGCCAGCATCGCGAACACCGCTTCGGCCATGTTCGGCATGTAGATCACCACGCGGTCGCCACGCTGCACGTCCAGCCGCTGCAGCACGGCGGCGAAGGCATTCACTTCGCGGTGCAGCTCACGGTAGGTGATCTCGCGGGTAACACCGGTTTCACTGGAGATGGCGACAAGGGCGAGCTGGTCGGGACGGTCGACCAGATGGCGGTCCACCGCGTTGTAGCAGAGGTTGGTTTCCCCGCCGACGAACCAGCGCCGGAACGGCGGGTTGCTGTAGTCGAGGATCTGCTGCGGCGGGGTATGCCAATAGATGCGATGGGCCTCTTCGCCCCAGAACGCCTCGGGTTCATCGACCGAACGTCGATAGACATCTTCGTAACGCATGACAGCCCTCCCAGACAAAGTCATGGGATCGAGCATAGTCCGATGGCCGTTGGCCGACCGCACGACCTTGGTCGTAGGGAGACCAAAAAAAACGCCGGGCAATGCCCGGCGTTTCTTCCATCAGGCACCGACCAACGGCCGGCAACTGTCATGGCGTGCGATCAACCCAGCAGGTGGGCGACGCCGGAGCGCTCTTCTTCCAGCTCGGCCAGGGTCTTGTCGATGTACTTCTGGCTGAAGTCGTCGACCGGCAGATCCTTGACCAGGGTGTACTCGCCGTTCTCGGTGGTGACCGCGAAGCCGAAGATCACGCCTTCCGGGATGCCGTAGGAGCCGTCGGACGGCACACCCATGGTGACCCACTTGCCGTTGCTGCCCAGCACCCAGTCACGGATGTGGTCGACGGCGGCATTGGCCGCCGAGGCCGCCGAGGACGAGCCACGGGCTTCGATGATCGCCGCGCCGCGCTTGCCCACGGTCGGAATGAAGGTGGAGGCGTTCCATTCCTGGTCGTTGATCGCCTCGGCGATGGAGGCACCCTCGGCGGTGGCGAAACGGTAATCCGGGTACATGGTCGGGCTGTGGTTGCCCCACACGATCAGCTTCTCCATGCCACCGACCGGCTTGCCGAGCTTGGTCGACAGCTGGCTCAGCGCACGGTTGTGGTCCAGGCGCAGCATGGCGGTGAAGTTGCGCGGGTTCAGATCCGGTGCCGACTTCATGGCGATGTAGGCGTTGGTGTTGGCCGGGTTGCCGACCACCAGCACCTTGACGTCACGCTTGGCGACCTTGTTCAGCGCCGCGCCCTGGGCGGTGAAGATCTTGGCGTTTTCCAGCAGCAGATCCTTGCGCTCCATGCCCGGGCCGCGCGGACGCGCGCCGACCAGCAGGGCGATGTCGGCATCCTTGAAGGCCACTTCGGCGTCATCGGTACCGACCATGCCGGCCAGCAGCGGGAAGGCGCAGTCTTCCAGTTCCATCATCACGCCGCGCAGGGCGGCCTGGGCCTTGTCGACCGGCAGCTCGAGCAGCTGCAGGATGACCGGCTGGTCCTTGCCCAGCATGTCGCCGGAGGCGATGCGGAACAGCAGGGCGTAGCCGATCTGGCCGGCGGCGCCGGTCACGGCAACACGAACAGGTGCTTTCATGGGGATTTCCTCTGCTAAGAATCGTAAAAACGGCCCCCTTCACAGGGGGCCGTCGGGATCGGATCAGGCGCTGGGGATGAGCTTGTTCCACTCCGCCACGCGCTCGGCCTGGGCGGCCAGCACGGCGTCGGTGTCGCCTTCCAGGGTGATCGAATGGATCACGTCGCCCTGCTTGACCGAGTCCACGATGGCCTGGCCGTCGAGCACCTGACCGAACACGGTGTGCTTGCCGTCCAGCCAATCGGTCTTGATGTGGGTGATGAAGAACTGGCTGCCGTTCGTGTTCGGGCCGGCATTGGCCATCGACAGCGAACCGACCTGGTGCTTCACGCCATTCTTTTCATCTTCGAACTTGTAGCCCGGGCCGCCGGTGCCCTGGCCCTTGGGGCAGCCGCCCTGGATCATGAAGTCCGGGATCACGCGGTGGAAGACCAGGCCGTCATAGAAGCCGTGCTTGACCAGGTTGACGAAGTTGGCGACCGTCAGCGGGGCCTTGTCGGCGAACAGCTCGACCTTGATCGGGCCCTGGGTGGTGTCGAAAGTGGCGATGAGGGACATGCAAATCCTTGGGGTACGGGGGTTTGTCGTTAGCCCCATAGGATACACCCGTGGTATGCGGGCGGCCTGCAAAAAGGAGGACGGTAGTGCCGGCCGTTGGCCGGCAGCCAGGCAGAACCTGCCGGAGATCATGGGGTTGCCGGCCAGCGGCCGGCACTACCTGAATGCCCGTCCGGCAAGGCTTGCGACGTACTTTTCGCGATTGGTCATCTTGGCCGTATAATGTTGGACTTCTTTTTCCAAATCCGGCGCCGACTGGCCCCCTTTCGCATGTCTATCGAAAATCTTCGCAACATCGCCATCGTCGCCCACGTCGACCACGGTAAGACCACCCTCGTCGACCAGCTGCTCAAGCAGTCCGGCACCCTCTCCGAGCGCACCGTGCTCGCCGAGCGCGTGATGGACAGCAATGACCAGGAAAAGGAACGCGGCATCACCATCCTGGCCAAGAACACGGCCATCACCTGGGAAGACAAGAAGACCGGTATCAAGAACCGGATCAACATCGTCGACACCCCGGGACACGCCGACTTCGGCGGCGAAGTGGAGCGCGTGCTGTCGATGGTCGACACCGTGCTGATCCTCGTCGACGCGATGGACGGCCCGATGCCGCAGACCCGCTTCGTCACCCAGAAGGCCTTCGCGATGGGCTTCAAGCCGATCGTCGTGGTCAACAAGGTCGACCGTCCGGGCTCGCGTCCGGATTGGGTGATCGACCAGGTCTTCGACCTGTTCGACAAGCTCGGCGCCACCAATGAGCAGCTGGACTTCCCGATCGTCTACGCCTCGGCCCTGAACGGCTATGCTGGCCTGGAAGACACCGTGCGCGACGGCGACATGACCCCGCTGTACGAAGCGATCATGCAGCACGCGCCGATGCCGGAAGTGGACCCGGAAGGTCCGTTCCAGATGCGCATCAGCCAGCTGGACTACAACAACTTCGTGGGCGTGATCGGCATCGGCCGCGTGCAGCGCGGCACCCTGAAGAAGAACATGCAGGTCGCGGTCATCGATCGTGAAGGCAAGAAGCGCAACGGCAAGGTCGCGCAGGTGCTGGGCTTCCTGGGCCTGGAGCGCATCGAGCAGGACACCGCCGAGGCCGGCGACATCGTCGCCATCTCCGGTATTCCGGAACTGACCATCTCCGACACCCTGTGCCACCCGGATACCCCGGAAGCACTGCCGGCGCTGACCGTCGATGAACCGACGATCTCGATGACCTTCCAGGTCAACAACTCGCCGTTCGCCGGCAACAAGGACCTGTCCGGTGGCAAGTTCCTGACCAGCCGCCAGATCAAGGACCGTCTGGACCGCGAGCAGGTCCACAACGTGGCCCTGAAGGTGGAACAGCTGGAAGACGCCGACAAGTTCCTGGTCTCCGGCCGTGGCGAACTGCATCTGTCGGTGCTGATCGAGAACATGCGTCGTGAAGGCTACGAGCTGGCCGTGTCGCGTCCGGAAGTGATCATCAAGCAGATCGACGGCCAGGCCATGGAGCCGATCGAGCAGCTGGTGGTGGACATCGAAGAACAGCACCAGGGCGGCGTCATGGAAAAGCTGGGCACCCGCAAGGGCCAGCTGAAGAACATGGAGCCGGACGGCAAGGGCCGTGTGCGTCTGGAATACCAGATCCCGGCCCGTGGCCTGATCGGTTTCCAGAACGAGTTCAAGACACTGACCCAGGGTTCGGGCCTGCTGTTCCATGTGTTCGACCATTACGGTCCGAAGGAACAGGGTTCGATCGCCAAGCGCCAGAACGGCGTGATGATCGCCAATGCCCCGGGTGCCACCCCGGCGTACTCCCTGGGCCCGCTGCAGGAACGCGGCAAGCTGTTCGCTGCTGAAGGCGACAACGTGTATGAAGGCCAGCTGGTCGGCATCCACTCCAAGGACAACGATCTGACCGTCAACGCGATCAAGACCAAGCCGCTGACCAACATGCGCGCCTCGGGCAAGGACGATGCGATCCAGCTGACCCCGGCGATCAAGTACTCGCTGGAGCAGGCCCTGGACTTCATCGAAGACGACGAGCTGGTCGAGATCACCCCGAAGGAAATCCGCCTTCGCAAGAAGGGCCTGACCGAAAGCGACCGCAAGAAGGCCTCGCGCGGCGGCTGATCGGACCCATTGTCGTGATCGACAAGCCCTACAACCCGGATCCTCACAAGCATCCGGGGCTTCACCTGATCGCCTTGCTGGAAGCCAGCAAGGCGGTTCTGGCGCTATTGGCTGCGACCGGGCTGGAAATGCTCGGTCCGCAGCCCCTGCGCGATGCGGTCAATGCCTTGATCCGCCGGTTCAGCCTGGACCCGGATCACGGCACCCTGCCCTCGCTGCTCAACATGATCAGCCCCGATGCAGTGCATCTGGCGGCTGCTGCGATGGTCGCCTACGGCGTCCTGCACCTGTTCGAGGCCTGGGGCCTCTGGCGCGCCAAAGCCTGGGCCTCCTGGCTGGGCTGCGTCACCGCCGGCATCTACCTGCCGTTCGATATCTACGCCATCCTCCGCCATCCGGGCTGGGCCTCGTGGTCGGTGCTGGTAATCAATCTGATCGTGGTCGGCGTACTCGCCCGCGACATCCGAAAACGCCACGGCACGATCGCCAACGCGGCTTGAGTTGCCAAGCGCCGCCTGTGCTGGTTAGCCTGTCGGCCGGTTCGGGGGAACAGGCATGCGCCTGACACTGACGTCATTGATGCTCATCGCACTGGCCGGCTGCAGCCCGGGCCCGGCGCCCCTGCATGCCCGCGAATCGCCCACGCCCTCACCGACCGCAGCGCTGCCATTCGCCTATGCCGAGGCCGACATCAGCGCGCTGCAAGCGCGCATGGCCAGCGGCGAGCTGGACAGCGTCACCCTGACCCGCGCCTACCTGGAGCGGATCGCCCGCCTCGACCGGGCCGGCCCGCGCCTGCGTGCGGTGATCGAGCTCAATCCCGATGCGCTGCGCGAGGCCGCCCAGCTGGACGCCGAGCGCCGCCAAGGGCAGCTGCGCGGCCCGCTGCACGGCATCCCGCTGCTGCTCAAGGACAACATCGGGGCCAGCCCGATGAATACCACCGCCGGCTCGCTGGCCCTGGAAGGCTTCCGCCCCGACGATGCGTTCCTGGTCAAGCGGCTGCGCGCGGCCGGTGCGCTGATCCTGGGCAAGACCAACCTCAGTGAGTGGGCCAACTTCCGCTCCAGCCAATCGATCTCCGGCTGGAGCGCGCGCGGCGGCCAGACGCGCAATCCCTACCGGCTCAGCCACAACCCGTGCGGCTCCAGCAGCGGCAGCGCGGTGGCGGTCTCGGCCAATCTGGCGGTGGCCGCGATCGGCACCGAAACCGATGGCAGCATCGTCTGCCCGGCCGCGGTCAACGGCGTGGTCGGATTGAAGCCAACCGTGGGACTGGTCAGCCGCGAAGGCATCATCCCGATCTCCTTCAGCCAGGACACTGCCGGCCCGATGACGCGCAGTGTGGCCGATGCGGCGGCCCTGCTGACCGCCATCGCCGGACGTGACGAAGCCGACCCGGCCACCGCGACCATGCCCGGACGCGCCGTGTACGACTACACCTCACGCTTGAACGCCGATGGCCTGCGCGGTGCGCGGATCGGCGTGCTGTATGGCGACCTGGTGCAGAAGCCGGGCATCGCCCCGGCCCTGCAGCATGCGGTCGCCGTGCTGCGCGACGCGGGCGCGACCGTGGTGCCGGTGCAGTTGCCGACCCAGGGCCAGTGGCAGGAGGCTGAGCAGATCGTGCTGATGCATGAGTTCAAGGCTGGGCTGCAGCGCTACTTCACCACCTACCAGGCGCCGGTGCGCACGCTGGACGACGTCATCGCGTGGAACCGGCAGCATGCAGGCAAGGAGCTGGCGCTGTTCGATCAGGACCTGATGGACACCGCCGCCACCATGGGCGGCCTTGGCAGCCCGGAGTACATCCGCGCGCGCAGCGATGCCCGCCGGTTGGCCGGTCCGGACGGCATCGATGCGGTGCTGCGCGAGCAGAACCTCGATGCGCTGGTGGCACCGACCACCGGGGCGGCCTGGCCGATCCGGCCCGGCCGCGGCGATGACTTCCCGGGTGAGAGTTACAGCGCGGCCGCGGTGGCGGGGTACCCCAGCCTGACCGTGCCGATGGCACACGTGAACGGGCTGCCGCTGGGACTGCTGTTCATGGGTACCGCCTGGAGCGAGCCACGGCTGATCGAACTGGGCTACGCCTACGAGCAGCGCACCCGCGCGCGTCGCCCCCCGCGGTTCCAGACCGACAGCCTGCTGACGAACGGCGTCGCGCCCTGAGGGGCGTGTACCGACCAACGGTCGGTACCTACCCGATAACGTACGCCCCGCGTTGGTAGTGCCGGCCGCTGGCCGGCATTACCGGGATGCGTCACCCGGGTCTGGCAGGACCGCCGGCTCACCATCTTCGGCACCGGGCGAGCGCACGTCCTCGGCCGGCTGCGAACGCGCGCGGCGCGTCGGCGCGACCTCCTGATTGAGCTCGGCGCGGGTGCGCGGCAACGACTGAGGATGTTCGCGCGCGAGGAAATCGAGCATGCGTTCGCGCACGATGCAGCGCAGATCGAAGGCATCGCCGGAGTTGCGGGCGCTCACCAGCAGACGCACCTGCAGGGTGTGCTCGCTGGTCTCGGTCACCTGGGTCACGCAGACCTGGCCATCCCACAGCGCCTCGCCTTTGCAGATGCGCTCCAGTTCGGCGCGGATCGCCGGGATCGGCGCGGTGTAATCCAGCCACAGGAAGGCGGTGCCGAGCAGATCGGCGCTGCGCCGGGTCCAGTTCTGGAACGGGTGTTCGATGAACCAGGTCAATGGCACCACCATGCGCCGCGCATCCCAGATCCGCACCACCACGTAGCTGCTGTTGATCTCTTCCACCCGACCCCATTCGCCCTCGACGATCACCACATCGTCCAGCCGGATCGGCTGGGTCAAGGCGATCTGCAGGCCGGCGATCAGGTTGCCGAACACCGGCTTGGCCGCGATACCGGCGACCAGGCCGATGATGCCGGCCGAGGCCAGCAGCGCGGTGCCGATCTGGCGCACCATCGGGAAGGTGAGCAGGATCAGCGAGACGCCCACCAGGATGATCGCGCCCATCAGCACGCGACTCAGCACCCGGGTCTGGGTCTGGATGCGGCGTGCCTCGAGGTTGTCGGCCACCTCCATCGGATGGTCGCGCAGGATCGCCTGCTCGCCCGCGGCCACGGCCCGCACCAGCAGCCAGATGACGCAGCCGGTCACACCGATGTGCAGCAGCCGCAGCGCCTGTTCAAGCCGGTGTTCCTGCAGCGGCGTCGCTTCGAGTGCGGGAATCAACAGCAGCAGCGGCAGGGCGAACGCCAGCGGTCGGCTGATCACGCGCGCGATGCGGGCGCGGCGGTAGTCGCGGTCTTTCAGCCGCCGCGTCAACGCCATCAACAACCACCAGCCGCTGATCCCGATCGCCAGGGCGATCGAGATCGGCCATAGATACAGCGCTGCCTGCTGCCAGTCCACGGTCACTGCACGCTCCTGTGTTCTTCGCAAGGAAGTGCACAGCATGCCGGTGCCACCATGACCATGGTGTCAGGCGAATGTAAGGTGCGTGTCGAGGACACGCACCGGTATCAGTCGGCGTAGTGCGCCTGTTTGCGCACGATCGCCATCGCGATTTCCAGCGACTGCTCGTAGTTCAGGCGCGGATCCACCGAGGAACGGTAGGCACGCTCCAGATCGCGCTCGGTCAGCTCACGCGCGCCACCGGTGCATTCGGTCACATCCTCACCGGTCAGCTCCAGATGCACGCCGCCCAGCCGCGTGCCGGCCGCGGCGTGCAGGTCGAAGGACATCTCGACCTCGCCGCGCACGTTGTCGAAACGACGCGTCTTGTAGCCGTTGCTGGTGCTCTCGGTGTTGCCATGCATCGCATCGCACACCCACAGCACGCGCCGGCCATCGCGCTTCACCGCGTTCAACAGCGGCGGCAGCTTCTCGGCGATCTGGGCCGCCCCCATGCGGTGGATGAAGCTCAGGCGGCCCGGCTCGTCCTCGGGGTTGAGCACGTCGATCAGGCGCAGCAGCTGATCCGGCTGCACCGACGGGCCCACCTTGATTGCGATCGGGTTGCGCACGCCACGCAGATACTCCACGTGCGCGCCATCGAGGGCCGCGGTGCGCATGCCGATCCACGGGTAATGCGTGCTCAGGTTCAACCAGCCCTGCTGGCGCGGCACCTGGCGGGTCAACGCCTGCTCGTAGGGCAGCAGCAGCGCTTCGTGCGAGGTGTAGAAATCGATCCGGTTGAGGTTGTACACCTGCGTGCCGGACAGCGTTTCCATGAAACGCACCGCATCGCCGATCGAGGACACCATCTTCTGGTAATCGGCGGCCAGCGGCGAGTGCCGCACCCACTCCAGGTTCCAGTATTCGGGATGGTGCAGATCGGCGAAGCCGCCATCGATCAGCGCCCGCACGAAGTTCATCGTCATCGCCGAGTGCGCATGCGCCTGCAGCATCCGGCGCGGGTCCGGCAGGCGGGCGGCCTCGGTGAACTCCGGCGCATTGATCACATCGCCGCGGTAGCTCGGCAGGGTCAGGCCGTCGCGGGTTTCGGTATCGGCCGAGCGCGGCTTGGCGTACTGCCCGGCGAAACGCCCGACCCGGATCACCGGCTTGCGCATGCCGTGCACCAGCACCAGGCTCATCTGCAGCAGCACCTTGAGCCGGTTGGAGATGGTGGTGGATTCGCAGTCGCTGAAGTTCTCCGCGCAGTCACCGCCCTGCAGCAGGAAGCGCTTGCCTTCCTGGGCATCGGCCAGCTGCTGCTTGAGCGCCAGGATCTCCCAGGAGGTTACCAGCGGCGGCAGCCGCTTGAGCTCGTGCAAGGCGGCATCCAGCGCCAGCGGGTCCGGGTAGGTCGGCATCTGCAGCGCCGGCTTGCCACGCCAGCTCTCCGGCGACCAAGCGTCGACAGCGGTCGCGGCGGAATCGGCTACAGGCGGGGCGGACAGGCTCATCACGGACTTCCGGGGTGTGGGGCCGGTCATGGTCGCAGAGCGCGCCCCCGGCGCAAAGGGGCGGGCACATGCCCGCAGGCTGAACGCTGAAGAAAGGACACCGCGATCGGCCAGATCGCGCATGGTCCAGCGGCATCGGACAGGCGCATGATTTGTTACGGAGTAACACTTGCCAGGCCGGCCCCTCCTCCCATCGCCCAGCCAAGCCATCCTCATGAAGCCCTCCCTGCTTGCTACCGGTATTGCTGTTTCCCTGGCCCTGACCGGCCTGCCCGCCCTCGCCGCCACCCCCGCCAGCGCCGCCCCTGCGGTGACCGATCTGGATGCGGTCACGGTCAGCGCCAAACTCGACCAGGCGCGCAATGCGCTGTCGCCGGATATCGGCAGCAGCCAGTACCAGATCACCGCCGAAGACATCCAGAACCTGCCACTGGGCGCCTCCACCCCGTTGAACCAGGTGCTGCTGCAGGCCCCGGGCGTGGTCCAGGACTCCTACGGCGGTGTCCACGTGCGCGGCGACCACGCCAACCTCCAGTACCGCCTCAACGGCGTCCTGCTGCCCGAATCGATCTCCGGCTTCGGCCAGACCCTGGATGCCCGCGCGATCAAGAGCATCCGCCTGATGGACGGGGCGCTGCCGGCGCAGTTCGGCGAGCGCACCGCCGCCGTGGTGGACATCACCACCCGCAGCGGCGCCGAGCTGGGCAATGGCGGCAGCGCCGGCCTCACTGCCGGCTCCTACGGCAAGGTCAATCCCAACGCCTCGTGGTGGGGCAGCCAGGGCCGCTGGAGCTGGTATCTGACCGGCAACTACGACCAGAATCAGGTCGGCATGGAAAACCCCACCGCCTCGCGTACGCCGGACCACGATGACACCCACCAGGGCAAGGCGTTCGCCGACCTGACCTATCTGGTCAACGACGACACGCGCCTGAGCCTGTTCGCCGGGTTCTCCAACAATCGCTTCCAGATCCCGGTCAACCCCGGCCAGACCCCGCAGTTCGGCTACCTGGATACGGTCACTGCGGACTCCGCCGCGCTGGACGAAACCCAGCGCGAGACCACCCGCTTCGGCATGCTGGTGCTGCAGGGCGCGCTGGGCAACACCGCCTACCAGGTCTCGGCCGGGCAGCGCTACAGCGACCTGTCCTTCAACCCGGACCTGGCTGGCGATCTGATCTTCAACGGCGTCGCCTCACAGGTGGAGCGCAGCAACCGCGCCAACACCGTGCAGGCCGATTTCTCCACCCCGCTGGGCGGCAACCACACCGTGCGCTATGGCCTGTACGTCAACGCCGAACACGCCCGCGCCGGCAGCAACACCTGGGTGTTCCCGGTCGACGCCGACGGCCGACAGGCCAGCACCACGCCACTGCGCATTCCGGAGGCGAGTGCCTTCAACGCCACCACCACCGCGGTCTATCTGCAGGACGAATGGCGCCTCGGCGACGACTGGACCGTGAACTACGGCCTGCGCGGCGACCGCTACAAGGCGTTCGGTGGCACTGAAGGCCAGCTCAGCCCGCGGGTGGGCGTGGTCTGGAACGCCACCGACAGCACCACCGTGCACGCCGGGTACTCGCGCTACTTCACCCCGCCGGCCAGCGAACTGGTGGCCAGCAGCGACATCGCACTCTACGACGGCACCACCAACCAGCAACCGGCCGGAGGCAGCACCACGCCGCTGTCCGAGCGCAGCGACTACTACGACATCGGCGTCTCCCAGCAGCTGGGCGAACACCTCACCCTGGGCCTGGACGCCTACGACCGCAAGGTCGACCGCCTGCAGGACGAAGGCCAGTTCGGCGCCGCCTACATCTACTCGACGTTCAACTATCGCCTCGGCCACATCCACGGCGTGGAGTTCAGTGCCGACTACAGCAACGGCCCGCTCAGCGCCTACGTCAACGCCGCCTACAACAAGGCCACGGGCAAGCAGGTCATCACCGGTCAGTACAACCTGGATCCCGAGGCACTGGCCTACGTCCAGAACAACTGGATCCATCTGGACCACGACCAGAAACTGACCTCATCGGGCGGTATCAGCTACGCCTTCGCCGGCCACAACCGCCTGGGCGCGGACTACGTCTTCGGCAGCGGCCTGCGCTCGGATGCCGAGGGCATCCCCAACGGCGGCGAGCTCCCCGCCTACCTGCAGCTCAACCTCAGCGCCGGCCACGACTTCAACGCCGACAGCGGCCACCCGCTGCACGCGCAGCTCGCCCTGGTCAACGCACTGGATCGCAGCTACCAACTGCGCGACGGCGGCGGCATCGGCGTCTTCGCCCCGCAGTGGGGTCCCCGCCGCGGCGCCTACCTCAGCCTGCAGCAGGACTTCTGAGCTTCGCGAGGAAGCCCTGCCACTGGATCACATCACAAGAGCATCCAGACCTGATCGCAGCACCCGGCCTGGCACGCGTTGCGTGGCCAGGCCGAGGTCACTGAGTTGAGAAACGCCTCAGTGGCGACGACGCGAACGGAACGCCGTCACCAGCGCCCACACCGCCAAGGCCGCGAACCACACCAAACTCCACATCGGCATCGTCAGGCCCAGGAACTGCCAATCGATGTTGCCGCAGTTGCCGGTACCGGTCAGCACGGTGCGGAACACCTCGAACGGTCCCATCGTCTCACTGAGGAAACTCAGCGGCGGCCCACAGCTCGAGCCCATGTCCTGCGGCAGCAACTGCACATACACATGCCGACCGGCAATACCGATACCGACCGCGGCCGCGATGAAGGCCAGCACCCCATACGTCTTCCGCCCGGCCGGATCCCGCGGACCATGCAGCGCCCCGATCAGGAACAGCAGCCCCAGCGCCGCGAACGCAATCCGCTGGAAAATGCACAACGGACACGGCTCCAGCCCCATCTTCAACTGCAGGAAGATCGCATACCCCAACAGTGCCGCGCAGACCAGAAACCCCAACAGGAACTGGGCGCGGAAACTCCAACGCAATGGATTCATTGCCAACACTCGTGAAAGTCCAGGCGCCAAGATTAACAGGGCCGCGACCCGCCGCCACGCAGCCGGCCAACGGCCGGCTCTACCTATGCCGCGCGCAGCCTCCGCTTTGCCCCCATGCGCACCGACCATGTGTGCAGGCGTTGGCGCGGGTGGGTTGGCGGGACCATGAGCGCCATGGATGGCGCGACATGAGCCTCCATGGACGGATTTACGGCGTGTCCCGCCAACCCACGCGCGACGACGCCCCCCCCTCACCCGCAGCGCCATGCTCTTGCCTTGGCCTTGGCCTTGGCCTTGGCCTTGGCCGTGGCCGTGGCCCTTATCAACCCCCAGAAACGGAAAAACCCGGCACAAGGCCGGGTTCTTCACCGAATAACGGGTGTAGCTCGAAGATTACTCTTCGACGGCTTCAGCCACAGCAGCCGGACGATCGACCAGCTCAACATAGGCCATCGGCGCATTGTCGCCAGCGCGGAAACCGCACTTCAGCAGACGCAGGTAACCGCCCGGACGGGTCGCGTAACGCGGGCCCAGGGTGGTGAACAGATTGCCGACGGCTTCGTTGTCACGCAGGCGAGCGAACGCCAGACGACGGTTGGCAACCGAATCAACCTTGGCCAGGGTGATCAGCGGCTCAGCAACGCGGCGCAGTTCCTTGGCCTTCGGCAGGGTGGTCTTGATCAGCTCGTGCTTGAACAGCGACGCGGCCATGTTCTTGAACATTGCTTCGCGGTGGGCGCTGGTGCGGTTGAACTTACGACCGGACTTCATATGACGCATGACGGTGATTCCTGAAGTGAATGTTGGATCGGTTGGATATCGCTGTCGCCATCCTGGCGTTGTTGCTTGGACTGCGGATGGTCCGGTGCCAGCCGTCCTGGCTGGCCGTCACCGCAGGCTATCGACCTGTCGGTGCGGGGTGTTGCCGGTGAAGCCCCCGCACCCGAAGGTGCGGGGTCAAGCATCTTGCGTAGCGCTGGATCAGCCGAGCATGCCGTGCTGGGCGACACCGGCCGGCGGCCAGTTCTCCAGCTTCATGCCGAGCGAAAGACCGCGCTGTGCGAGGACTTCCTTGATCTCGGTCAGCGACTTCTTGCCGAGGTTCGGGGTCTTGAGCAGCTCCACTTCGGTCTTCTGGATCAGATCGCCGATGTAATAGATGCTCTCTGCCTTGAGGCAGTTGGCCGAACGCACGGTCAGTTCCAGGTCGTCGATCGGGCGCAGCAGCACCGGATCCACGCCGTTGTTGGCCGGCTTGACTGCACCGCGGTCGCGGTGGGTGAAGTCACCGAAGACCGACAGCTGATCGCTGAGGATGTCGGCGGCAGTGCGCACGGCTTCCTCGGCATCGATCGTGGCGTTGGTTTCGATGTCCAGCACCAGCTTGTCCAGATCGGTACGCTGTTCAACGCGGGCCGCTTCCACCGAATAGGCGACGCGACGGACCGGCGAGAACGAGGCGTCCAGAACCAGACGGCCGATGGCACGGGTTTCTTCATCCGGACGACGACGAGCAGCAGCCGGCTGATAGCCGAAACCGCGCTCGACCTTCAGACGCATGTTGATCGCCACATCCTTGGTGAGATGGCAGATCACATGATCCGGATTGAGGATCTCGGTGTTATGGTCGATCTTGATATCGGCAGCGGTCACGACACCCGGACCCTGCTTGGACAGCGACAGCGTAGCGTTGTCACCGGTATGCATGCGGATGGCCACATCCTTCAGGTTGAGCAGGACTTCCAGCACGTCCTCCTGCAAGCCTTCAAGCGTGGTGTACTCGTGCAGTACGCCATCGATTTCCACTTCGGTGATGGCGAAGCCCGGGATGGACGACAGCAGCACGCGACGCAGGGCGTTGCCCAGCGTATGCCCGTAACCACGCTCCAAGGGTTCGATGACGACCTTGGCGCGGGTATCGGTAAGGCGTTCGATCTGCGGACCGCGAGGACGCAGAACCTGGTTGGCGGTAACCGTCATGTTGCGGGTTCTCCTGCGAACCTCCGGTGTGACCCGGAGGTTCTCCAATGTGAATTACTTCGAATACAACTCGACGATCAGCGCTTCGTTGATATCCGCAGGCAGGTCCGAACGATCCGGCACGGCCTTGAAGATGCCGGCGAACTTGCCGGAATCCACTTCAACCCACGACGGACGCAGGTCATGCGTGGCAGACACGGTCAGGGCTTCCTGGACGCGCAGCTGCTTGGCAGCCTTCTCGGACAGAGCGACGGCGTCGCCAGCCTTGACCTGGTACGAAGCCAGGTTGACCGACTTGCCGTTCACGGTGACACCGCGGTGCGAGACCAGCTGACGGGCAGCCGGACGGGTCACTGCGAAGCCCATGCGGTAAACGACGTTGTCAAGACGGGTTTCCAGCAACTGCAGCAGGTTCTCGCCGGTGTTGCCCTTCTTGGTCGAGGCCTTCTTGTAGTAGTTGCGGAACTGACGCTCCAGCAGACCGTAGATACGCTTGACCTTCTGCTTTTCACGCAGCTGGGTAGCGTAGTCGGACAGCTTGCCCTTACGGGCAGTGGCGCCGTGCTGGCCGGGCTTCTGCTCCAGCTTGCACTTGGAGTCCAGCGCGCGCGCCGGGCTCTTGAGGGAAAGGTCGGCGCCTTCGCGGCGGGCGAGCTTACAGGTAGGACCGATATAACGAGCCATTTCTTATCGCTCCTTTAGACGCGACGCTTCTTCGGCGGACGGCACCCGTTGTGCGGGATTGGCGTCACGTCGATGATGTTGGTGATCTTGTAGCCCACGTTGTTCAGCGAGCGCACGGCCGACTCACGACCCGGACCCGGGCCCTTGATGCGGACTTCCAGGGACTTGACGCCGTAGTCGAGCGCGGCACGGCCGGCCTTCTCGGCAGCCACCTGGGCAGCGAACGGGGTGGACTTACGCGAACCGCGGAAGCCAGCGCCACCGGAGGTCGCCCACGACAGAGCGTTGCCCTGACGGTCGGTGATGGTCACGATGGTGTTGTTGAAAGAAGCATGGACGTGGGCGACGCCGTCAGTGACGACGCGCTTGATCTTCTTCTTGGTCTTAGCGACGGGCTTAGCCATTTCTTAGGTCCCTTACTTCCTGATCGCCTTGCGCGGGCCCTTGCGGGTGCGGGCGTTGGTACGGGTGCGCTGGCCACGAAGCGGCAGACCGCGACGGTGACGCAGACCGCGGTAGCAGCCCAGGTCCATCAGGCGCTTGATCGCGATACCGATTTCACGGCGCAGATCGCCTTCCACGATGTACTTGCCGACTTCGAGACGCAGACGCTCGATTTCCGGCTCCGACAGATCGCGGATCTTGGTGGTCGAGGTCACGCCTGCGGCGTCGCAGACCTTCTTCGAACGGGTACGGCCGATGCCGTAAATGCTTTGCAACCCGACCCAGACGTGCTTCTGGGCTGGCAGGTTGACGCCTGCAATACGCGCCATGACGCGGTTCTCCAGCTGAGTGATGGCCGACAGCGCACCATGGGCGCGCCAATCCGGCAGGATGGATCAAAAAAGTGAACTAGCGATTCTATCAAGGTCTCGGTTTACTTGGAAGCCCGTGGAACCGTGAGGTTCCATGGACCCGGCGTGGGGAGTGTGCCCATGCTCCGGCGCCGGATGTCGTTGACTGCAGAGGTTGCCCCCGCCGCCGCCCGCGCTACTCCCGCGCAGGACCACCACATCACACCCCCACCCGAAACCGCTGCAGGGGCCGCCCTTCGATTTGGAAGGCCAGTCCGGGAACCGGAGGGCCTTCGCAACAAGAAGACTAGTGTAACAGGTCAATCAGCCGCGGGCAAAACCGCCGCGGTTGCCGCCCTTCAGGTTAGCCTTCTTCAACAGGCTCTCATACTGGTGCGACATCAGGTGCGCCTGGATCTGGGCAATGAAGTCCATCACCACCACCACCACGATCAGCAGCGAGGTGCCGCCGAAGTAGAACGAGGCGCCGAGCTGGGTGCGCAGGATTTCCGGCAGCAGACAGACGATCACCAGGTACAGCGAACCGGCCGCCGTCAGACGGGTCAGTACGGCATCCACGTAGTCGGCGGTGGCCTTGCCCGGGCGGATGCCCGGAATCAGCGCGCCCGACTTCTTCAGGTTGTCGGCGGTTTCCTGCGAGTTGAACACCAGCGCGGTGTAGAAGAACGCGAAACCACTGATCAGCGCAGCGAACACGATCATGTGCAGCGGCTCGCCCGGCCCGAGGGCGTTGGCAACCTTCTGCAGCCACGTGGCCGAACTGGCCTGGCCGGACCACATGGCCAGCGTCGTCGGGAATGCCAGGATGCTCGAGGCGAAAATGGCCGGGATCACGCCCGCCATGTTCAGCTTCAGCGGCAGGAACGAGGTCTGGTTCATGTACGCGTTGCGGCCACCCTGGCGACGTGCGTAGTTCACCGTGATGCGGCGTTGGCCGCGCTCGACGAACACCACGAAGTAGGTGAAGGCCAGCACCACCAGCACGATCAGCAGCAGGGCGATGAAGCTCATGTTGCCGTCGCGGTAGGCTTCCACGGTGTGGATGACCGCGCCCGGCAGGCCGGCCACGATACCGGCGAAGATGATCAGCGACACACCGTTGCCGATGCCGCGCTCGGTGACCTGCTCACCGACCCACATCAGGAAGATGGTACCGGCGGTCAGCGCGACGATGGCGGTGAGCACGAAGCCCATGCCCGGTGCGTAGACGACCGGGGCACCGCCCGGGGAGACCTGGTTCTGCAGCGCCAGCGCAATGCTGCCGCCCTGCACCACCGCCAGCAACACGGCGCCGATGCGGGAATATTGGGTGATCTTGCGACGACCCGATTCACCTTCCTTCTGCATCGACTTCAATGCGGGGAAGATGTGGACCGCCAGCTGCATCACGATGGAGGCCGAGATGTACGGCATCACGTTCAGCGCGAAAATGCTGAAACGGTGCAGGGCGCCGCCCGAGAACATGTTGAACATGTCCACGATGCCGCCGCCCTGCGCCTGCATGAGCGCAAGCATGGCATCGGGATTGACGCCAGGCACCGGCACATAACAGCCGATGCGGTAGACGATCAATGCCCCGATGACGAACAGCAGTCGCTGGCGGAGTTCCGTGAACTTGCCGAGCCCGCCGCCGAGGTTACCAATGCCAGCTTGCGCCATGTCTTACTCCTGTACGCTGCCGCCGGCAGCTTCGATCGCGGCCTTGGCACTGGCCGTTGCTGCGACGCCCTTCAGGGTGAATGCCTTGGTCAGGTCACCCTTCATGACGATCTTGGCACGCTTAGCGGTGCTCGGGACCAGCTTGGCAGCGCGCAGCGCGGCAAAGTCGATCTCGCCAGCTTCCAGACGCTCAAGCTGGTAGGACAGCACTTCAGCCGTGTCCTTGGCGATCTTGGAACGGAAACCGACCTTCGGCAGACGACGCTGCATCGGGGTCTGGCCGCCTTCGAAGCCTGCCTTGATCTTGCCGCCACCCTTACGGGCGAACGAACCCTTGTGGCCGCGGCCGCAGGTCTTGCCCAGGCCGGAGCCGATACCACGACCGACGCGGGTACGCTCTTTGCGCGCGCCCGGTGCCGGGCTCAGTTCATTGAGATGCATGGTCATTGGATTATTCCTCAACCTTGACGAGGTAGTGGACCTTGTTGATCAGACCGCGAACCTGCGGGCTGTCCTTCAGTTCACGTACGCTATTGAGCTTGCCGAGGCCAAGCGCCTTCACCGACAGGCGGTGACGTGCCTGGGCGCCGCGCAGGCCGCCAACCAGACGGACCTTGATGGTCTTGGTGGTGTCATTAGCCATGGTTGAGATCCTCCACCTTCTTGCCGCGCTTGGCCGCGATGCGGGCCGGCGACTGCATTTCGCTCAGACCCTTCAGCGTGGCGCGAACCAGGTTGATCGGGTTGCGCGAGCCGACGGCCTTGGCCAGCACGTTCTTGACGCCAACGGCTTCCAGGACGGCGCGCATGGCACCACCGGCGATCACACCGGTACCTTCGGAGGCCGGCATCATGAACACGCGGGCTGCGCCGTGGCCGGACTTCACCGGGTGCCACAACGTGCCGTTGTTCAGATCGACGTTGGCCAGGTTCTTGCGGGCCTGCTCCATCGACTTCTGGATGGCGACCGGCACTTCGCGCGCCTTGCCGTAACCGAAACCGACCTTGCCTGCGCCGTCACCGACCACGGTCAGTGCGGTGAAGGTGAACTGGCGACCGCCCTTGACGGTCTTGCTGACGCGGTTGACCGCGACCAGCTTCTCGATCATGCCGTCGTCGACTTTCTCTTCGCGGCGATCGCGATCGCGACCCCGCTGCTGACGTTCTTCTGCCATGTTGATTCCTTGATTGATTGAGTATGTACGGCTCAGGGCCGCTTATAGCTGTGAGATGGAGCAGTGATTCGAGAGCCCCTGCAGAAGAAGGACGTCGCCCGGCGCAACCCGCGCCGGCAGGCAGGCGGAAGCGGGGACCAGCCCCGCTTCCTTATCCCTTAGAACTGCAGGCCGCCTTCGCGGGCTGCATCAGCCAGTGCCTTGATGCGACCGTGGTAGCGGTATCCCGAGCGGTCGAAAGCGACCTTCTCGATACCCGCAGCCTTGGCGCGCTCGGCGACCAGCTTGCCAACCTTGACGGCGGCGTCGCTGTTCTTGCCATTCTTCAGGCCTTCCTTGACGTCGGCCTGGGTGGTGTTGGCCGACGCCAGCACCTTGGAGCCATCGGCGGTGAAGACCTGGGCGTACAGGTGCTGACCGGTGCGAAGCACCGACAGACGCGGCACGCCGAGCACACGGATGTGGGCGCGGGTCGACTTGGCACGACGCAGACGAGCGATGTTCTTGTTCATGATCTTTTTCCTTGAAAGCTGAGGGCGTGAGTTACGCCTTCTTGGCTTCCTTACGAATGATGACTTCGCCGGCGTACTTCACACCCTTGCCCTTGTAGGGCTCCGGCGGACGGAAGCCACGGATCTTGGCGGCAACTTCGCCAACGCGCTGCTTGTCGTTGCCCTGCACCAGCACTTCGGTCTGGGTCGGGGTCGAAATGGTGATGCCTTCCGGCGCCACGAACAGGACCGGATGCGAGAACCCGAGCGACAGGTTCAGGTCCTTGCCCTGCATGGCAGCACGGTAGCCGACGCCGACCAGCTCGAGCTTGCGCTCGAAGCCTTCGGTGACGCCCTTGACCATGTTGGCCAGGATGGCGCGCACGGTGCCGGTGAGGGCGACCAGCGAGGCATCGTTGGCAGACAGCGTGGCAACGCCGTTGTCGACAGTGATTTCAACGCCAGCAACCTTGGCAAGCGACAGGGTGCCCTTCGGGCCCTTCACGCTGACGGATTCCGGCTCGATGTTCAGTTCAACGCCCTTGGGCAGGTTGACTGGCTTCTTGGCTACGCGGGACATAGTTGGTTCCTTCTCGCCTTAGGCCACGAAGCACAGGACTTCGCCGCCGACGCCCAACTGGCGCGCCTGCGCATCAGTCATGATGCCCTTGGAGGTGGAGATGATGGAGATACCCAGGCCGTTGAGGACCTTCGGCAGCTCGGACTTGCCACGGTACTGGCGCAGACCCGAACGCGAGAAGCGCTTCAGGGTCTCGATGACCGGCTTGCCCTCGAAATACTTCAGGACGATTTCAAGCTCGGCCTTGTTGTTCTCGATCTTGGTCACGCGCAGATCGGTGATGTAGCCTTCGGCCTTCAACACCTCTGCGATTGCCACCTTGATCTTGGACGACGGTGCTTTCACCGTCTGCTTGCCAACCGCGGCCGCATTCTTGATGCGTACCAGCAGGTCGGCGATGGGATCAGTCATGCTCATAGTCGATACCTTTGAGTGCACCGATATCCGCTTTCGCGAAAATCTTGTGTCTACCTGGAATGGGCCAGGGCCCGTCTTCACACACTGCTCACGCCTTGCGGGCGAGCAAGACGCGGGAGTATACGGCAAAAAGAGCCCGACTTGCGTCGGGCTCTTTCAATTCGGGTTCAAGGTCGGCAGAACCGACCCTTCCCCCCTGCCCTGCGCCGTGAAGGCGCCGGACAGTTGAAGGGACGAATCCCTTACCAGCTGGCCTTGCGCAGGCCCGGCACGTCACCACGCATGGTGGCTTCACGCAGCTTGTTACGGCCCAGGCCGAACTTGCTGTACACGCCACGCGGGCGGCCCGAGAGCTCGCAACGGTTGCGGTGACGGCTCGGCGACGAGTCGCGCGGCAGCTTCTGCAGCTTGATGACGGCCTCGGCCTTTTCGTCGTACGACGCGGTCGCGCTGGAGATGATCTTCTTCAGCTCTTCACGCTTGCCGGCGTACTTGACGGCCAGCTTCGCACGCTTGAGGTCGCGGTTGACCATGGAGGTCTTTGCCATTTCGGATTCCTCGACGTATCAGTTACGGAACGGGAACTTGAACGCTGCGAGCAGCGCCTTCGCTTCCGCATCGGTCTTGGCGGTGGTGGTGATGGCGATATCCATGCCGCGGATCGCGTCGACAGCGTCGAAATCGATTTCCGGGAAGATGATCTGTTCCTTCACACCCATGTTGAAGTTGCCACGACCGTCGAAGGAACGACCCGACACACCACGGAAGTCGCGCACGCGCGGCAACGAGATGTTGATCAGACGGTCCATGAACTCGTACATCTTTTCACGACGCAGCGTGGTCTTGCAGCCGATCGGCCAACCATCGCGGATCTTGAACGATGCCACCGAGACGCGGGACTTGGTCACGATCGGCTTCTGACCGGAGACCTTGGCCATATCGGCGACGGCATTTTCCAGGATCTTCTTGTTCGTGGCTGCTTCGCCGACACCCATGTTCAGGGTGACCTTGACCAGCTTCGGAACCTGCATCGGATTGGTGTAGCCGAACTGCTTCATCAGCGCCGGCACCACTTCTTCCTTGTAAAACTTTTCGAGACGGGAATTCATCTGCTCATTCCTCAGGCGTCGAGCGCCTCACCGCTGGAGCGGAACACACGCAGTTTGCGTCCATCCTCCAGCACCTTGAAGCCAACGCGCTCGCCCTTGCCCGAAGCCGGGTTCAGCACATTCACGTTGGAGATATGGATCGACGCTTCACGCTCGACCACGCCGCCGGCAACGCCTGCCTGCGGGTTCGGCTTGGTGTGGCGCTTGACGATGTTCACGTTGGCGACGATCACACGATCGCCGTCGACGCGGACGACTTCGCCCTGCTTGCCCTTGTCCTTGCCGGTGTTGACGACAACCTGGTCGCCCTTCTTGATACGGTTAGCCATGATTATCTCCTGTCGCTCACAGCACTTCGGGAGCGAGCGAGACGATCTTCATGAACTTCTCGGAACGAAGTTCACGCGTCACCGGTCCGAAGATGCGGGTACCGATCGGCTCTTGCTTGTTGTTGAGCAGGACCGCGGCGTTGGCATCGAAACGGATCAGCGAACCATCGGCGCGACGCACACCCTTGCGGGTACGCACCACGACGGCGTCGAACACTTCACCCTTCTTGACCTTGCCGCGCGGGATTGCATCCTTCACGGTCACCTTGATGATGTCGCCAATGTGCGCGTAGCGGCGCTTCGAGCCGCCGAGCACCTTGATGCACATCACTTCCTTGGCACCGGAATTGTCCGCGACTTCGAGGTAGCTCTGCATCTGGATCATGAGTCAGATCTCCTTATTGAACCGCACGCGTGATGACTTCCACCACGCGCCAGTTCTTGGTCTTGGACATCGGAGCAATCTCGGTCACACGAACGACATCACCTTCGTTGCAGGTGTTGTCGGCGTCGTGTGCGTGCAGCTTGGTCGAACGCTTGATGTACTTGCCGTACAGGGCGTGCTTGACCAGGCGTTCCACCAACACGGTGACCGTCTTGTCCATCTTGTTGCTGACGACACGGCCTTCGACCGTGCGCAGCGTCTTGCTGTCGTTGTTATCGCTCATCGCGGCCATCCTTACTTGGTGCTGCCGAGCAGGGTCTTGACGCGAGCGATCTCGCGGCGAACCCGGCGGGTTTCGTGGGTCTTCGGCAGCTGGCCAGTGACCTGCTGCATACGGAGCGAGAACTGCTCCTTACGCAGGTCGATCAGGTGGCTCTTCAGGTCGTCAGCCGACTTTTCGCGAAGTTGTTTGATATCCATCAGAGCACCGTCCGGGTCACGAAAGTGGTGGTCACGGAGAGCTTGGCGGCAGCCAGGCGGAACGCCTCACGTGCCACGTCTTCTGCGACGCCTTCGATTTCATAGATCATGCGGCCGGGCTGGATCTGGGCTACCCAGTACTCCACGTTGCCCTTACCAGAACCCATTCGGACTTCGATGGGCTTCTTGGTGATCGGCTTGTCGGGGAACACTCGGATCCACATCTTGCCGCCGCGCTTGACGTAGCGGCTGATCGAGCGGCGAGCCGCTTCGATCTGACGCGCGGTCAGCTGACCATGAGCGGTTGCCTTCAGGCCGTATTCGCCGAAGCTGACAGCGTTGCCGCTCCAGCTCAGACCATCGTTACGGCCCTTGTGTACCTTGCGGTATTTGGTTCGCTTGGGTTGCAACATTGTCGTTACCTCGCTTCACGAGCCGGGCGCGACGGACGGTCACCGCGATCGCCGCGATCGTTACGATCGTTGCGCGGGGAGTCGTCCTGCTTTTCCTGGCCAACCTGGGAGAAATCGAAGACTTCGCCCTTGTAGATCCAGACCTTGATGCCGATGATGCCGTAGGTCGTCTTGGCTTCAGCGAAGCCATAGTCGATGTCGGCACGCAGCGTATGCAGCGGCACGCGGCCTTCGCGGTACCACTCCGAACGGGCGATTTCTGCGCCGTTCAAGCGGCCACCGACGTTGACCTTGATGCCCAGGGCACCGAGGCGCATCGCGTTGCCGACCGAGCGCTTCATCGCGCGGCGGAACATGATGCGACGCTCAAGCTGCTGCGCGATCGACTCGGCAACCAGCTGTGCGTCCAGCTCGGGTTTACGCACTTCGGTGACGTTGATGTGCGCCGGGACGCCCATCATTTCGCTCACTTCCTTGCGCAGCTTCTCGATGTCCTCACCGCGCTTGCCGATCACCACGCCCGGACGGGCGGTGTGGATCGTCACGCGAGCGGTCTTTGCCGGACGCTCGATCAGGATCTTGCTGATGCCGGCCTGCGCAAGCTTCTTGCGCAGCATTTCCCGCACCTTCAGGTCGGCTGCCAGATAACCAGCGAACTCGGCCTTGTTGGCGTACCACTTGGAGTTCCAGTCCTTGGAAATGCCGAGGCGGATACCAATCGGATGAACTTTATGACCCATGGTGTTTTCCTTTCCGCTTACTTGCCGGCGCCCACAACCACAGTGATGTGGCTGGTGCGCTTGAGGATGCGGGTGCCGCGGCCTTTCGCCCGCGCCATGAAACGCTTCAGGGTCGGACCTTCATCTACCATGATGGTCTGTACCTTCAGCTCGTCGACGTCGGCGCCCTGGTTGTTCTCGGCATTTGCAATAGCCGACTCCACCACCTTCTTGATCAGGTGGGCAGCCTTCTTGTCCGAGAACTTCAGCAGGTTGACCGCACGCTCGGCCGGCAGGCCGCGCACCTGGTCAGCGACCAAGCGGGCTTTCTGCGCAGAGATGCGCGCGGAGCGCAGGATTGCTTTCGCTTCCATTGTCATCTCTCCTTACTTGCCGGACTTTTTGTCACCACCGTGACCCTTGAAGGTCCGGGTGATGGCAAATTCGCCAAGCTTGTGGCCGACCATGTTCTCGTTGACGAGCACCGGAACGTGGTTCTTACCGTTATGAACGGCGATGGTGACGCCTACCATTTCCGGCAGGATCATCGAACGGCGCGACCAGGTTTTGATCGGCTTCTTGCTACCCGCAGCGGCTTCCACCTTCTTGATGAGGTGGTGATCGACAAACGGGCCCTTCTTGAGTGAACGTGCCATGGTCGATTAGCCCCTACGATCGCGGACGATGAATTGCTGGGTGCGCTTGTTCTTGCGCGTCTTGTAACCCTTGGTCGGGACACCCCACGGGGTGACCGGATGCGGGTTGCCCTGGCCGGCCTTCGCCTCACCACCGCCGTGCGGATGGTCAACCGGGTTCATGGCAGCACCACGAACGGTCGGGCGGACACCACGCCAGCGCTTGGCGCCAGCCTTGCCCAGCTTTTCCAGGTTGTGTTCGTCGTTACCGACTTCACCGATGGTGGCGCGGCACTCGACCGGCACCTTACGCATTTCACCCGAGCGCAGGCGCAGGGTGGCGTAGATACCTTCACGAGCGACGAGCTGCACGGCAGCGCCGGCGGCACGCGCGATCTGAGCACCCTTGCCCGGCTTCAGTTCGATGCCGTGGACAGTGGTACCGACCGGGATGTTGCGCAGCGGCAGCGTGTTACCGGTCTTGATCGGCGCATCCGAACCCGCGATCACCTGGTCACCGGCCTTCAGGCCCTTCGGTGCGATGATGTAGCGGCGTTCGCCGTCGACGTAGCACAGCAGGGCGATATGGGCGGTGCGGTTCGGATCGTATTCGATGCGTTCCACGCGCGCCGGAATGCCTTCCTTGTTGCGCTTGAAGTCGATGACACGGTAGTGCTGCTTGTGACCACCACCCACGTGACGGGTGGTGATGCGGCCGTGGTGGTTACGACCACCGGACTTGCTCTGCGGCTCCAGCAGCGCAGCATGCGGCGCGCCTTTGTGCAGATCGGGCGTGACCACGCGCACGGCCGAACGGCGGCCGGGAGAAGTGGGTTTGAATTTCATCAATGGCATGGGATGGACCTCAGGCCTTGGCCGTTACATCGATGGACTGGCCATCGGCGAGACGCACGTACGCCTTGCGCCAATCGCCGCGGCGGCCGGTGCGGTTACGGAAGGACTTGTTCTTGCCCTTCACGTTCAGCACGTTGACCGACTCGACCTTGACGTCGAACAGCTGCTCAACCGCGGCCTTTACATCGGCCTTGGTGGCTTCGTTCGAAACTTCGAAGACATACTGGTTGGAATGTTCCTGCAGGCGCGCGGTCTTTTCGGAGACTCGCGGAGCGCGCAGCACGCTGAAGACTTTTTCGTTGCTGCTCATGCCAGCCACTCCTCGACCTTCTTGACCGCATCAGCGGTGATGACGACCGTGTCGGCACCGACCAGCGACACCGGGTCCAGGCCCTGCACGTCACGCACTTCCACGTAGGGAATGTTGCGCGCCGACAGGTACAGGTGCTCGGAAGCATCTTCGGTGACGATCAGCGGACGCTTGCCCACTTCCAGGCCGGCCAGCTTGGCGATCAACGACTTGGTGTTGGTCGCTTCGACATCGAAGGACTCCACGATCGTCAGACGGCCCTGGCGGTTCAGCTCGGACAGGATCGCGCACATGGCTGCACGGTACTGCTTACGATTGACCTTCTGCTCGAAGCTGCGCGGCTTGGCCGCGAAGGTGACACCGCCGCCGATGAAGATCGGAGCCGTCAGTGCGCCATGACGCGCGCCGCCGCCCTTCTGCTTCTTCGACTTCTTGGTGGTACCAGCCACTTCAGAGCGAGTCTTCTGTGCCTTGGTGCCGGCGCGACCGGCGTTGCGGTAAGCAACGACGACCTGGTGAACCAGATCTTCGCTGAAATCGCGACCGAACACGGCATCGGAGACCGAGACCTTGTTGTTGCTACCCGTGATAACGAGTTCCATCGTCATCTCTCCTTATGCCTTGCTAGCCGGACGAACGATCACGTCACCACCCGCTGCGCCCGGAACGGCACCACGGATCGCGATCAGACCACGCTCGACATCGACCTTCACCACTTCAAGGTTCTGGGTGCTCTGCTGCACCGAACCCATGTGGCCGGACATCTTCTTACCCGGGAAAACGCGACCCGGGGTCTGGCGCTGGCCCAAGGAACCCGGCGCGCGATGCGACAGCGAGTTACCGTGGGTTGCATCGCCCATACGGAAGTTGTAGCGCTTGATGGTGCCCTGGAAGCCCTTACCCTTGGTGACACCCTGGACGTCGACCTTCTGGCCAACTTCAAAGATGTCCGCCTTGACTTCGCCGCCAACGGCGAAATCGCCGAGCTGCGCGTCTTCAACGCGGAATTCCCACAGGCCACGGCCCGCGTCGACCTTCGCCTTGGCGAAGTGACCGGCTTCCGGCTTGTTGACCAGGGCAGCGCGACGCGCGCCGACGGTCACCTGCACGGCGCTGTAGCCGTCAGCTTCGACGGTCTTGATCTGCGCGATGCGGTTCGGGGTAGCTTCAATCAGGGTTACCGGGATGGCCTGGCCATCTTCGGTGAACACGCGGCTCATGCCAGCCTTGCGGCCCACGAAGCCCAACGAATATTTCTTCGTCATGGTCGTAGTCCTCAGGTCAGCTTGATCTGAACGTCGACGCCGGCAGCCAGTTCGAGCTTCATCAGCGCGTCCACGGTCTTGTCGTTCGGGTCAACGATATCGAGCACGCGCTTATGCGTGCGGGTCTCGTACTGGTCACGCGCGTCTTTGTCGACGTGCGGGGAGACGAGAATGGTGTAACGCTCGATCTTGGTCGGCAGGGGGATCGGGCCACGCACTTGCGCGCCGGTCCGCTTTGCCGTTTCTACGATCTCGCTGGCCGAACGGTCGATCAAACGATGATCGAACGCCTTCAGCCGAATCCGGATCTTTTGGTCCGCCATGACGGTGGGTTCCTTCGTTAAAAGAGCGACGGACAAGGCCTCTGGGTTGCCTTGTCCCATGAATATCCTGAATGCAGACGCCGCACATTCCTGCGCGGCGACAAGATCTTTCCATAGACCTCAAAAATCGAGGCAGACCGGTCTCCCGATCTGCCCAGACAAAAAGTATAGCGCGCATACAAGTTGGCAGTCAACAGGAAACCTATTGACAAAGCCTGAATGGCGCGACCCTTCCTGGTCTGGGGAACACGAGGAGCATCCTGCGCCTCTTTTCCCGTTTGGTTACGCCCCGATGCCCTACCCAGGCAACATCGGGGCGCAGATTCTAGCAGATTACGCGATGATCTTGGAGACCACGCCGGCGCCGACGGTACGGCCGCCTTCGCGGATCGCGAAGCGCAGGCCTTCATCCATGGCGACCGGGTTGATCAGGGTGACAACCATCTTCACGTTGTCGCCCGGCATCACCATTTCCACACCTTCCGGCAGTTCGCAAGCGCCGGTGATGTCGGTGGTACGGAAGTAGAACTGCGGACGGTAGCCCTTGAAGAACGGGGTGTGACGGCCGCCTTCATCCTTGGACAGCACGTACACTTCGGCGTCGAAGGTGGTGTGCGGCTTGATCGAACCCGGCTTGGCCAGAACCTGGCCACGCTCGACGTCGTCACGCTTGGTGCCGCGCAGCAGCAGACCGGCGTTGTCGCCTGCCTGACCCTGGTCGAGCAGCTTGCGGAACATTTCCACGCCGGTGACGGTGGTCTTCTGGACCGGACGGATACCGACGATTTCGATTTCTTCGCCGACCTTGATCACGCCGCGCTCGATACGACCGGTGACGACGGTGCCGCGACCCGAGATCGAGAACACGTCTTCGACCGGCATCAGGAAGGGCTTGTCGATGTCACGTTCCGGGGTCGGGATCCAGCTGTCGAGAGCTTCGACCAGCTTGATCACGGCCGGCACGCCGATCTCGCTCTGGTCGCCTTCCAGCGCCAGACGGGCCGAACCCGCGATGATCGGGGTGTCGTCGCCCGGGAAGTCGTACTTGCTCAGCAGCTCGCGGACTTCCATCTCGACCAGTTCCAGCAGCTCGGCGTCATCGACCATGTCTGCCTTGTTCAGGAAGACGACGATGTACGGCACGCCGACCTGACGCGAGAGCAGGATGTGCTCACGGGTCTGCGGCATCGGGCCGTCAGCAGCCGAACAGACCAGGATCGCGCCGTCCATCTGGGCAGCACCGGTGATCATGTTCTTGACGTAGTCAGCATGGCCCGGGCAATCGACGTGGGCGTAATGACGTTCGGTGGATTCGTATTCGACGTGTGCGGTCGAGATCGTGATGCCACGTGCCTTTTCTTCCGGCGCGGCGTCGATCGAGGAGTAATCCTTGAACTCGCCACCGAAGCGCTCGGCACCGATCTTGGTCAGTGCAGCGGTCAGCGTGGTCTTGCCGTGATCGACGTGACCGATGGTGCCGACGTTGACGTGCGGCTTGGTGCGCTCGAACTTACCCTTTGCCATTGTTGTATACCTTGGATGTCAGAAATAAGGAGGTGAAGGCCTGAGCTTACGCTCAGGACTTCTTGATCACGGTTTCAGCGATGTTCGACGGAGCCGGCTCGTAATGGTCGAATTCCATCGTGAAGGTTGCGCGACCCTGGGTCTGCGAACGCAGCGAGGTGGCGTAGCCGAACATTTCGCCCAGCGGAATCATCGCATTGATGATTTCGGCCGAACCGTCACCGGTCACGCTCGAACCCTGCAGCATGCCACGACGACGGCTGACGTCGCCCATCACGTCACCCTGATAGTCGCTCGGGGTCACGATCTCGACCTTCATGATCGGCTCCAGCAGGACCGGCTTGGCCTTGGAGAAGCCCTGCTTGAAGGCCATCGAGGAGGCCAGCTTGAACGCCATTTCCGAGGAGTCGACGTCATGGTACGAGCCGAAGACCAGCTTGACCTTGACGTCCACGACCGGGAAGCCCGCCAGCGGACCGCTGGTGATGGTTTCGCGCAGACCCTTTTCGATCGACGGAATGAATTCCTTCGGAATCACGCCACCGGTGATGTCGTTGATGAACAGGAAGTCGTCCTTGATCAGCGGCCCGATCTTCGGGTCGGCACGATCTTCAGCAGTGATCGGCGACAGCTCGATCACGACGTGACCGTACTGACCCTTACCACCGGACTGCTTGGCGTGCTTGTAGTCCGACTTCACGTCCGCCATCTGGATGGTTTCGCGGTACGCAACCTGCGGCTTGCCGACGTTGGCTTCAACGTTGAACTCGCGCTTCATGCGATCCACGATGATGTCCAGGTGCAGCTCGCCCATGCCCGAGATGATGGTCTGGCCGGATTCTTCGTCGGTCTTGACGCGGAACGACGGATCTTCCTGGGCCAGACGGCCAAGGGCCAGACCCATCTTTTCCTGGTCGGACTTGGTCTTCGGTTCGACGGCCATCGAGATGACCGGCTCCGGGAACACCATGCGCTCCAGGATGATCGGATGGTCCTGCGAGCACAGGGTGTCGCCGGTGGTGGTGTCCTTCAGACCCACGGCCGCGGCGATGTCACCGGCCAGCACTTCCTTGATCTCTTCGCGATCGTTGGAATGCATCTGCAGGATGCGGCCGATGCGCTCCTTCTTGCCCTTGACCGAGTTCAGCAGCTGGTCGCCGGCATTCAGGGTGCCCGAGTAGACACGGAAGAAGGTCAGCGCGCCAACGAACGGATCGGTGATGATCTTGAAGGCCAGCGCCGAGAACGGCGCCTTGTCATCCGACTTGCGGCTCAGGGCGATGCTTTCGTCGTCCACATCGGTACCGGTCACGTCCGGCACGTCGATCGGCGACGGCAGCAGCTGCACCACGCCGTCCAGCATGGCCTGCACGCCCTTGTTCTTGAACGCCGAGCCGCAGTACATCGGCACGATGTCGGTGGCCAGGGTGCGCACGCGCAGGGCTTCGACGATCTCGGCCTCGGTCAGCTCTTCGCCGCCCAGGTACTTTTCCATCAGCTCTTCGCTGGCTTCAGCCGCAGCTTCGATCATGTAGGTGCGGGCCTCTTCGGCCTCCGCCTGCATGTCCGCCGGGATCTCCAGGTACTCGAACTTCATGCCCTGCGAGGCTTCATCCCAATGGATGGCCTTCATCTTGATGAGGTCGACCACGCCCTTGAAGTTGTCTTCGGCGCCGATCGGCAGCTGCATCGGGACGGCAACGGCACCCAGCTTGGCCTTCAGCTGGCCAACGACCTTGGTGAAGTTCGCGCCGGTACGGTCCATCTTGTTGACGAACGCGATGCGCGGCACCTTGTACCGGTTGGCCTGGCGCCACACGGTTTCCGACTGCGGCTGCACGCCACCGACGGCGCACAGCACGAAGACCGCACCGTCGAGCACGCGCAGCGAGCGCTCCACTTCGATGGTGAAGTCGACGTGTCCGGGGGTGTCGATGATGTTGAAGCGGTGCTCCGGCAGGGACTTGTCCATGCCCTTCCAGAACGCGGTAGTGGCAGCGGACTGGATCGTGATGCCACGCTCCTGCTCCTGCTCCATCCAGTCCATGGTGGCAGCGCCGTCATGCACTTCACCGATCTTGTGGCTCTTGCCGGTGTAGAACAGGATGCGCTCGGACGTGGTGGTCTTGCCGGCATCGATGTGGGCCATGATGCCGAAATTGCGGTAACGCTCGATGGGAGTGGTGCGGGCCACGGGAGCCTCTCAATTTCTTGGAATTCGGATGGCCGAACGCCGCCTTTCGGCGGCCTTCGGATTGGCGCGGCACCCCAGGTGCCGCGGGGCAGCACCTAGATGGTGCTGCCGTGCCTGTTTTGCAAGGCCGTCAAACTCACCAGCGGTAGTGCGCGAAGGCCTTGTTGGCTTCGGCCATGCGGTGGGTTTCTTCGCGCTTCTTGATAGCGCCACCACGATTTTCCGAGGCGTCCAGCAGTTCGGCAGCCAGCTTCTTCGGCATGGTGTTCTCACCACGCTTACGCGCCGAGTCGATCAGCCAACGCATGGCAAGCGCCATCTTGCGCGACGAACGCACTTCGACCGGCACCTGGTAGGTGGCACCACCGACACGGCGGGACTTGACTTCGACCGACGGAGCCACGTTTTCCAGAGCCTTCTGAACCAGCTCGACGGAATTCGGGTTCTTTTCGCCGATCACGTCCATGGCACCGTAGACGATCTTTTCAGCGACCGACTTCTTGCCGCTCAGCATCACCATATTGATGAAACGAGCGATGGTTTCACTTCCGTGCTTCGGATCCGGCAGGACAGAGCGCTGCGGCGTATTACCTTTACGAGACATGTGTACTTTCCCTTAGCTCTTCGGACGCTTGGCGCCGTACTTGGAACGGCCCTGGCGACGCTTGGCAACGCCGGAGGCGTCCAGCGAGCCACGCACGGTGTGGTAACGCACACCCGGCAGATCCTTGACGCGACCGCCACGGATGAGGACCACGGAGTGCTCCTGCAGGTTGTGGCCTTCGCCGCCGATGTAGCTAATCACTTCTTCCTGGTTGGTCAGGCGAACCTTGGCAACCTTGCGAAGCGCCGAGTTCGGCTTCTTCGGAGTGGTGGTGTACACGCGCGTGCAGACACCACGGCGCTGGGGGCACTTATCGAGGGCCGGGGAGGCACTCTTATAAGTGGTTGCCTGCCGCGGCTTGCGGACAAGCTGATTGATCGTCGCCATCAGTATGTTCTTCTGAGAGAGGCCAATGAAAAGACTGGCCATGAATGCGGAAATGTGCGAGCAGGCGAAAGACCGGCCTGCTGAGACAGACGATTGTAGCAACCCGGCGAAAACGCAGTCAAATGCGCACGCGCCAAGCCAGCCCTGATCCCGGGCCGTTACAGGGGAGCCTTTTCCATGCCCCCCGTTCAGGTTGTCAAGCCGGTCCTTTGAAAGACCGGCGGGCATCCTACCTCATCGACAGGCATCCGACCAGTGGCCGGTGCTGCCGATCCGGTCCGACCCACGGCCGGACCTGCCAGGCAAGAGGCCGACCGGGGTCGGCGCCCTGCCCTGCCGCGGGCCCGGCCGGAGCCGGGCCTGCGTATTACTCGTCGCTGCCCGGCGCCTGCTCGGCGTCGGTCGGCTCGACGGCCGCCACGGCGGCAACAGCAGCCACCTCAGCCACCGCCGGCGTGCTGCCGGACAGGGTCTGCATTTCCGAGTCGGTCAGCCCGGAGGCGTTGCGACGACGGTTGGCGTGGTACGCCAGGCCCGTACCGGCCGGAATCAGACGGCCGACGATGACGTTTTCCTTCAGGCCGCGCAGGTTGTCCGAGGTGCCGCGGACGGCAGCTTCGGTCAGCACGCGGGTGGTTTCCTGGAACGACGCCGCCGAGATGAACGACTCGGTCGCCAGCGAGGCCTTGGTGATACCCAGCAGGACCGGATCGAAACGGGCCGGCAGCTCGTTGCGGGTGGCCAGACGGGCATTTTCCTCGATGACGCGCTGGCGCTCGGCCTGCTCGCCATTCAGGAACTTGCTGGTGCCCTGATCGGTGATCTCGACCTTGCGCAGCATCTGGCGGGTGATCACCTCGATGTGCTTGTCGTTGATCTTCACACCCTGCAGGCGGTACACGTCCTGGATTTCCTTGACCAGGTAAGCCGCCAGCGGCTCGACACCCAGCAGACGCAGGATGTCCTGCGGGCTCGGCTCGCCGTCCACGACGGTTTCGCCCTTGGTCACATGCTCACCTTCGAACACGATCACCTGGCGGTACTTCGGAATCAGCTCTTCGTGTTCGGAACCATCGGTGTCCTTGATGATCAGGCGCTGCTTGCCCTTGGTGTCCTTACCGAAGCTGATGATGCCCGAGCGCTCGGCCAGGATCGCCGGATCCTTCGGCTTGCGTGCTTCGAACAGATCGGCGACGCGCGGCAGACCACCGGTGATGTCACGGGTCTTGGACGCTTCCTGCGGGATCTTGGCGACCACGTCACCCACGCCGACGGCGGCGCCGTCCTGCAGGTTGACGATCGAGCGCGGCGGCAGCAGGTACTGCGCCGGCAGATCCGTGTTCGGAATGGTCAGATCGTTGCCGTTCTTGTCCACGATACGCACGATCGGGCGCAGGTCCTTCGCCTGCGAACCACGACGCTTCGGATCGGTGATTTCACGCGACGCCAGGCCGGTCAGTTCGTCGGTCTTCTCGATGACGGTGACGCCGTCGATGAAGTCGATGAAGCGGATGAAACCGGCCACTTCGGACACGATCGGGTGGTTATGCGGGTCCCAGTTGGCCACGGTCTGGCCAGCCTTGACCGCATCGCCGTCCTTGGACGTGATGGTCGCGCCGTACGGCAGCTTGTAACGCTCACGCTCACGGCCGTGGGCATCGAGCACCGACATTTCGCCCGAACGCGAGACCGCCACCAGCGAACCGCTGGCGTGCTCGACCGACTTCAGGTTGTTGAACTTCACCGAACCGGTGGTCTTGACGGTGATGTTGTCGACCGCAGCAGCTCGCGACGCCGCACCACCGATGTGGAACGTACGCATGGTCAGCTGGGTACCCGGCTCACCGATCGACTGTGCAGCGATGACGCCGACCGCTTCGCCGATGTTGACGATGTGGCCGCGGGCCAGATCGCGACCGTAGCAGTGTGCGCACACGCCGAACGGCGAGGCGCAGCTGATGGTCGAACGGACCTTGACCGACTGCACCGAGGCATCTTCCAGCTTGGCCACCCACTGCTCGTCGAGCAGGGTGTTGCGGGTCACGATCGGATCTTCGTCGTTGCCCGGCAGGAACACGTCCTCGGCCACGACACGACCCAGCACGCGGTCCTTCAACGGCTCCACGACGTCGCCGCCTTCCACGATCGGGGTCATGGTCAGGCCTTCGGTGGTACCGCAATCCACCTCGGTGATGACCACGTCCTGCGCCACGTCGACCAGACGACGGGTCAGGTAACCCGAGTTCGCCGTCTTCAGCGCGGTATCGGCCAGACCCTTACGGGCACCGTGGGTGGAGTTGAAGTACTCCTGCACGTTCAGGCCTTCACGGAAGTTCGCCTTGATGGGCGTTTCGATGATCGAGCCATCCGGTCGCGCCATCAGGCCACGCATACCGGCCAGCTGACGGATCTGCGCCTGCGAACCACGGGCACCGGAGTCGGCCATGATGTACAGCGAGTTCATCGACTTCTGGTCGATGGTCTCGCCTTCGGCATTGACCACCTTCTCGGTACCGATGGTGTCCATCATCGCCTTGGCGATGCGTTCATTGGTGCGCGACCAGATGTCGACCACCTTGTTGTAGCGCTCGCCGGCGGTGACCAGGCCCGACTGGTACTGCTCCTGGATTTCCAGCACTTCGGCTTCGGCCTCGGTGAGGATGCCGCGCTTCTCGTCCGGAATCAGCATGTCGTCGATGCCGATCGACACGCCAGCGCGGGTTGCGTAGGCGAAGCCGGTGTACATCAGCTTATCGGCGAACACGACCGTGTCCTTCAAGCCCAGCTGACGGTAGCTGGAGTTGATCAGGCGGCTGATGTTCTTCTTGGTCAGCTCGGTGTTGGCCAGCGCGAACGGCAGGCCTTCCGGCAGGATTTCAGCCAGCAGGGCGCGACCGATCGTGGTGTCCACGATCGAGGTCTTGTTCTGCTTGTTGCCTTCCTCGTCGGTCACCACTTCGGTGATGCGGACCTTGACGCGTGCGTGCAGTTCCACCACGCGGTTGTCGTAGGCGCGCTTGACTTCGGCGATGTTGGCGAAGGCCATGCCCTCGCCCTTCTTGTTCACCAGCGAGCGGGTCATGTAGTACAGACCCAGCACGACGTCCTGCGACGGCACGATGATCGGCTCGCCGTTGGCCGGCGACAGGATGTTGTTGGTGGACATCATCAGCGCACGCGCTTCCAGCTGGGCTTCCAGCGAGAGCGGCACGTGGACGGCCATCTGGTCACCGTCGAAGTCGGCGTTGAACGCGGTGCAGACCAGCGGATGCAGCTGGATGGCCTTGCCTTCGATCAGGACCGGCTCGAACGCCTGGATGCCCAGACGGTGCAGGGTCGGCGCACGGTTCAGCATCACCGGATGTTCGCGGATGACCTCTTCCAGGATGTCCCAGACTTCGGCTTCTTCGCGCTCGACCAGCTTCTTGGCGGCCTTGATGGTGGTGGCCAGGCCACGACGCTGCAGCTTGGCGAAGACGAACGGCTTGAACAGTTCCAGCGCCATCTTCTTCGGCAGGCCGCACTGGTGCAGGCGCAGGTACGGACCGACCACGATGACCGAACGGCCCGAGTAGTCCACGCGCTTGCCCAGCAGGTTCTGACGGAAGCGACCCTGCTTGCCCTTGATCATGTCGGCCAGCGACTTGAGCGGGCGCTTGTTGGTGCCGGTGATGGCACGGCCGCGACGGCCGTTGTCCAGCAGCGCATCGACCGATTCCTGCAGCATGCGCTTTTCATTGCGCACGATGATGTCCGGCGCGTTCAGCTCGAGCAGGCGGCGCAGGCGGTTGTTGCGGTTGATGACGCGGCGGTACAGGTCGTTCAGATCGGAGGTCGCGAAGCGGCCACCGTCCAGCGGCACCAGCGGACGCAGATCCGGCGGCAGCACCGGCAGCACGGTCATGACCATCCACTCCGGACGGTTGCCCGACTCGAGGAAGGCCTCGACCAGCTTGATGCGCTTGGTCAGTCGCTTGAGCTTGGTTTCCGAACCGGTGCTGGCGATTTCTTCGCGCAGGCGGATCATTTCCGACTGCAGGTCGATGGTGCGCAGCAGTTCGTACACGGCCTCGGCGCCCATGGCGGCATCGAAGTCGTCGCCATGTTCCTGGCGGGCCTGCAGGTACTGTTCCTCGGTCAGCAGCTGGCGGCGCTCCAGGGCGGTCAGGCCCGGCTCGGTCACCACGTAGGCTTCGAAGTACAGCACGCGTTCGATGTCACGCAGGGTCATGTCCAGCATCAGGCCGATGCGCGAGGGCAGCGACTTGAGGAACCAGATGTGCGCGACCGGCGAGGCCAGGTCGATGTGACCCATGCGCTCGCGGCGCACCTTGGCCAGGGTGACTTCGGTGCCGCACTTTTCGCAGACAACGCCGCGGTGCTTCATGCGCTTGTACTTGCCGCACAGGCACTCGTAGTCCTTGACCGGTCCGAAGATGGCGGCACAGAACAGGCCGTCACGTTCCGGCTTGAACGTACGGTAGTTGATGGTTTCCGGCTTCTTCACTTCGCCGAAGGACCACGAACGGATCAGGTCCGGCGAGGCCAGCGCGATCTTGATCGCGTCGAAGTCCAGCGTCTGACGCTGCTGGTTGAAGAGGTTGAGCAAGTCTTTCATGGTGTTTCTCCGAAAGGAGGAAATCTTGTCGATGGGGCTGTCGGTTCAGATGTGGCGGCGCGGCTGCCGGGGCAGCCGCGCCTGCGCGATCAGTTGCCGTCCAGTTCCATGTTGATGGCCAGCGAGCGGATTTCCTTCACGAGCACGTTGAAGGATTCCGGCATGCCCGCGACCATCTCGTGCTCACCGTCGACGATGTTCTTGTACATCTGGTTGCGGCCCTGCACGTCATCGGACTTCACCGTCAGCATTTCCTGCAGGGTGTAGGCCGCGCCGTAGGCTTCCAGCGCCCAGACTTCCATTTCACCGAAGCGCTGGCCACCGAACTGCGCCTTGCCGCCCAGCGGCTGCTGGGTAACGAGCGAGTACGGGCCGGTCGAACGGGCGTGCATCTTGTCGTCGACCAGGTGGTTCAGCTTCAGGTAGTGCATGTAGCCCACGGTGGTGTGGCGATCGAATGCCTCACCGGTGCGGCCGTCATACAGCTGGGTCTGGCCGCTCAGCGGCAGGTCGGCCAAGGCAAGCATGTGCTTGATCTCGGCTTCGGTCGCACCGTCGAACACCGGCGTTGCCATCGGCACGCCGTCGGTCAGGTTGGCGGCCAGGCGCAGCAGCTCCTCATCGCTGAACTGGGTCAGGTCGACGTGGTTGGCGTGCTGGGTCTTGTCGTGGTTGTACACCTCGTCCAGGAACTTGCGCAGGTCGTTGATCGCAGCCTGGGCTTCCAGCATGCCCTGGATCTTGCGACCCAGGCCCTTGGCGGCCCAGCCCAGATGCACTTCCAGAATCTGGCCGATGTTCATACGCGACGGCACGCCCAGCGGGTTCAGCACGATGTCCACGGTCTCGCCCGAGGCCATGTACGGCATGTCTTCGACCGGCACCACGTTGGAGACCACACCCTTGTTGCCGTGGCGGCCTGCCATCTTGTCACCCGGCTGGATGCGACGCTTCACGGCCAGGAAGACCTTGACCATCTTCAGCACGCCCGGGGCCAGATCGTCGCCCGCGGTGATCTTGCCGCGCTTGTCGGCGAAGCGACGCTCGAATTCCTTCTCGTGCGCCTGGATCTGCTTCTGGGCGCGTTCGATGGCTTCGGAGGCGTCCTCGTCCTTCATGCGCAGTGCGAACCAGTCCGCCTTCTTCAGGCCATCCAGGTACGCGTCGGTAACGGTGTCGCCCTTCTTCAGGTTGGCACCGCCGTTGACCACCTTGCCCACGATCTGCGAACGCAGACGGGCGTAGATGGCGCCTTCCAGGATGCGGAACTGGTCGTCGAAGTCCTTCTTGACGCGCTTGATTTCAGACTCTTCGATCTGACGGGCGCGCTTGTCCTTCTCGATACCGTCGCGGGTGAAGACCTGCACGTCGATGACGGTGCCGTCCATGCCCGGCGGCACGCGCAGCGAGCTGTCCTTCACGTCCGAGGCCTTCTCGCCGAAGATCGCGCGCAGCAGCTTCTCTTCCGGGGTCAGCTGGCTTTCGCCCTTCGGGGTGACCTTGCCGACCATGATGTCGCCGGCGCGGACTTCGGCACCGATGTACACCACGCCGCTCTCGTCCAGACGGTTCAGCGCCTGCTCGGAGACGTTCGGGATGTCGGCGGAGATTTCCTCCGGCCCCAGCTTGGTGTCACGCGCAACGCAGGTCAGCTCTTCGATGTGGATCGTGGTGTAACGATCCTCTTCCACCACACGCTCGGAAAGCAGGATGGAGTCTTCGAAGTTGTAGCCGTTCCACGGCATGAAGGCGATCAGCATGTTCTGGCCCAGAGCCAGTTCACCGATGTCGGTGGACGGACCGTCAGCCAGCACGTCGCCACGCGCCACCACGTTGCCCACTTCCACCAGCGGACGCTGGTTGATGCAGGTGTTCTGGTTGGAACGGGTGTACTTGATCAGATTGTAGATATCCACGCCGGCGTCGGTCGCGTCGGTGATCTCCACTTCGTTGACCTTGACCACGATGCGGCCGGCGTCGATCTGCACGATCTCGCCGCCACGACGGGCGTTCACGGTCACACCGGAGTCACGGGCCACGGCGCGTTCGATACCGGTACCCACCAGCGGCTTCTGGGCACGCAGGGTCGGCACGGCCTGACGCTGCATGTTGGCGCCCATCAGTGCGCGGTTGGCGTCATCGTGCTCCAGGAACGGAACGAGCGCGGCAGCGATCGACACGGTCTGCATCGGCGAGACGTCCATGAAGTGGACTTCTGCCGGCGGCTTGAGCAGCGACTCACCCTGGAAACGGCACGGCACGAACTGCTCGGTGAGCATGCTCTTGGCATCGGTCAGGGCGTTGGCCTGGGCGATGACGTACTCGTTTTCTTCGATGGCCGACAGGAATTCGATCTCGTCGGAGACCTTGCCGTCAGCAACCTTGCGGTACGGGGTCTCGAGGAAGCCGTACTGGTTGGTGCGGGCGTACACGGCCAGCGAGTTGATCAGGCCGATGTTCGGGCCTTCCGGCGTTTCGATGGTGCAGACGCGGCCGTAATGGGTCGGATGCACGTCGCGCACTTCGAAGCCGGCGCGTTCGCGGGTCAGACCGCCCGGGCCCAGGGCCGAGACGCGACGCTTGTGCGTCACTTCCGACAGCGGGTTGTTCTGATCCATGAACTGGGACAGCTGCGAGGAGCCGAAGAACTCCTTGATGGCTGCAGCGACCGGCTTGGCGTTGATCAGCTCCTGCGGGGTCAGGCCTTCGGACTCGGCCATCGACAGGCGCTCCTTGACCGCGCGCTCGACGCGGACCAGGCCCACGCGGAACACGTTCTCGGCCATTTCACCGACCGAACGCACGCGGCGGTTGCCCAGGTGATCGATGTCATCGACCACGCCGCGACCGTTGCGGATCTCGGTCAGGACCTTGATCACTTCCAGGATGTCGGAGGTGTCGGCGTGCTCGGCGACCAGACGCTTGGACTCTTCGTCGTTGCGCTCACCGAAGTACTTGCGGTCGTACAGCACGGCTTCGCCGGTGACAGCCTTGCGGCCGACACGGCGGTTGAACTTCATGCGGCCGACCGTGGACAGGTCATAGCGCTCGAAGGTGAAGAACAGGTTGTGGAACAGGTTCTGCGCGGCATCCTTGGTCGGCGGCTCGCCCGGACGCATCATGCGGTAGATCTCGACCAGCGCTTCCAGCTGGGTCTTGGTCGGATCGATGCGCAGGGTGTTGGACAGGTACGGGCCACGATCCAGATCGTTCACCCACAGGGTGCCCACGGCGTCCACACCGGCCTTGCGGAAGGCCTGCAGCTGCTCGTCGGTGATTTCGTCGTTGGCCTGGGCCAGCAGCTCACCGGTGTTCGCATCGACCACGTCGTGCGACAGGATGCGGCCGACGATGTAATCGTCCGGCACGGCCAGGGCGGCGATGCCCGAGGCTTCCAGCTGCTTGACGTGGCGCGCGGTGATGCGCTTGCCGGCTTCCACGATGACCTTGTCACCGTCAGCCAGGTCGAAGTTCAGGGTCTCGCCACGCAGACGCTCGGCCACCAGCTCCAGCTGGACGCCTTCATCGGGGTTGATGTGGAACGTGTTGATCTCGAAGAACTCGGCCAGCATCTCTTCGTTGCTGTAACCCAGCGCACGCAGCAGGATCGAGACCGGCAGCTTGCGGCGACGATCGATACGGGTGAACAGGGCGTCCTTCGGGTCGAACTCGAAGTCCAGCCAGGAACCGCGGTACGGGATGATGCGGGCGCTGTACAGCAGCTTGCCCGAGCTGTGGGTCTTGCCACGGTCGTGGTCGAAGAACACACCCGGCGAACGGTGCAGCTGCGAGACGATCACGCGCTCGGTACCGTTCACGATGAAGGTGCCGTTCTCGGTCATCAGCGGGATCTCGCCGAGGTAGACCTCCTGCTCCTTCACGTACTTGATGGCCTTGGTCGACGACTCACGGTCGTAGATCACCAGGCGCACGGTCACGCGCAGCGGCGCGCCGTAGCTCATGCCACGCTGGCGGCACTCGCGCTCGTCGAACACGGGATCGCCGAGCTTGTAGCCGACGTATTCCAGGGCGGCGTTGCCGCTGTAGCTGGAAATCGGGAACACCGACTTCAGGGCCGCATGCAGGCCGTGGTCCGTGCGCTTGGCCGGATCGACGTTTTCCTGCAGGAATTCACGGTAGGAATCGACCTGGATGGCGAGCAGGAACGGCACTTCGAGGATCGAGCGCTGCTTGCCGAAATCCTTGCGGATACGCTTCTTTTCGGTGAACGAATAAGACGTCATGAGGTATCACCTTGGCTGTGCGGATCGTGCGTCCACGACCCGAGGGGAAACTGAAATTGTCAGTTGGAAGTCGCTGGTATTGCCGGCACCAGCACGCCTTCTCCCGCTACTTCCAACTGCCAACTCGTCTGCATCCACTCCCCTGCCCGCGCGCCTGGGCGCTGCTGTGACGGGGGATGACGGCAGCCCGTGTTGGGCTCGTATTTCGGGTGTTGCGTGAAACGACCAAAGGCCGGGGGCTTACGCCCCCAGCCTTGGCTGCATCGCCGTGATTCGATGGCGAGGCAAGGAACTGCTTACTTGACTTCGACAGTCGCGCCAGCAGCTTCCAGGTCCTTCTTGAACTTGGCAGCGTCGTCCTTCGAAGCGGCTTCCTTGATCATGCCGCCGGCTTCTGCCAGATCCTTCGCTTCCTTCAGGCCCAGGCCGGTGATGGCGCGGACAGCCTTGATGACTTCGACCTTCTTGTCGCCGGCCGACTTCAGGATGACGTCGAATTCGGTCTGCTCTTCAACAGCGGCAGCCGGGCCAGCAGCAGCAGCTGCGGCGACCGGAGCAGCGGCGGAGACGCCGAACTTCTCTTCGATGGCCTTGACCAGCTCCATCACTTCCATCAGGGACTTCTCGGCGATGGCGTCGACGATCTGTTCGTTGGTAAGGGACATTTTGATTACCTTTGGATAATTTTCTGGGTTGAGGTTCCGTTCGGAACCACGGAAACGTCGACTCAGGCGGTTTCGGCGACCGGCTCGGCAGCGTCAGCGGTTTCACCGCCACCCTGCTTGTCGGCCACGGCCTTGACGGCACGGGCGAACATCGTGACCGGCTCGGCCAGGACGCGGGCCAGCATGGCCAGGGCCTGATCACGGGTCGGCAGCGAGGCCAGCACGTCGACATGGCCAGCCGGGAACAGTTCCCCGCCGATGGCCACGACCTTTGCCTGCAGCTTGTCGTTGGTCTTGGCAAAATCCTTGATCAGGCGACCGGCTGCGCCGGGCTCCTCGAGCGAGAACGCGTACAGCAGCGGACCGACGAGCGCGTCTTTGGCGCATTCGTATTCGGTACCTTCCACTGCACGTGCCGCCAGCGTGTTCTTGACAACTTTCAAGAAAACGCCGGTTTCGCGTGCCTGCTTGCGCATCGCGGTCATCTGGGAGACCGTGGTGCCAGCGTATTCGGCTGCGATCAAGGAGTGGGCCTTGGCGGCGACGTCTGCCAGCTCGGCGACTACTTCTTGCTTCTGGGACAGATTGAGAGCCATTGCACTCCTCCAATTGAACTCCGCTTACGGCTCCTGCCGTGTGCGGTCCTGGGCGGCATCCATCCTGGACGCCGGGAACATCAGGTGATGTTCCAAGGGTGGGCCGTTCTAGACCTGGATGGCCAACCTGGGAAAACCCAGACGTGCGTAAACCAGAAAAACTCCAGAAGGGCACCATCTACGCAGGGTGATTCCCGAAAGAATCGATTAAGCGTTCGGTACTGCGCCGGCGGCGACTCCCTGCCAATGCGAGCATCCCTGCCCGTCGCCGGTATGTACTGACCGCGCCTGCGGTCTTTGACGGCTATCTCTGCAGGGCGAGCCCCACTCGGATTGCCTTCAAATATCGCGGGTACCGGACCGGGGCCCGGTACCCGCTTGAAACGATTACTTCAGCGACAGCGAGGACTGGTCGATGGTCACGCCCGGGCCCATCGTCGAGCTGACCGATACCTTCTGCAGGTAGGTGCCCTTCGAGGTGGCCGGCTTGGCCTTGACCAGATCCATCAGCAGCGCCTGCAGGTTCAACTTCAGCGCGTCTTCGGCGAAGTCGGCCTTGCCGATGGTGCAATGGATGATGCCGGCCTTGTCGGTGCGGTAACGCACCTGACCCGACTTGGCATTCTTGACGGCTTCGCCCGGGTTGGCCGAGACGGTGCCGACCTTCGGGTTCGGCATCAGGCCGCGCGGGCCGAGCACGGTGCCCAGCTTACCCACGACGCGCATGGCGTCCGGGGTCGCGATGACGACGTCGTAGTTCAGATCGCCGGCCTGCATCTTCTCGGCCAGATCGTCCATGCCCACGGCTTCGGCGCCAGCGGCCAGAGCTTCGTCAGCCTTGGCACCGGCCGGTGCGAAGACGGCAACGCGCACGCTCTTGCCGGTACCGGACGGCAGCACGGTGGAACCGCGCACCTGCTGGTCGGACTTCTTGGCGTCCACGCCCAGGCGCACAGCGACGTCGAAGGACTCGACGAACTTGGCCTTGGTAGCGGTCTTCAGGATCTTGATGGCGTCCTCGAAGGCATATGCCTTACCCGGGACGACGGCGGCCTTGATGGCCTTCTCACGCTTGGTCTGTGCCATCTTCTTAACCCTCTACCACGAGGCCCATGGAACGGGCAGAACCGGCGATGGTGCGCACCGCGGCATCCAGATCGGCAGCCGTCAGGTCTGCTTCCTTGGTCTTGGCGATCTCTTCGAGCTGCTTGCGGGTCACCTTGCCCACCTTTTCGGTGTTCGGGCGCTTGGAACCCGAGGAGATACCCGCAGCCTTCTTGAGCAGCACGGCAGCCGGGGTGCTCTTGGTGATGAAGGTGAAGGTACGGTCCGAGTAGGCCGTGATGATGACCGGCACCGGCAGACCCGGCTCCAGCTTCTGCGTGGCGGCATTGAAGGCCTTGCAGAATTCCATGATGTTCAGGCCACGCTGACCCAGCGCAGGACCGACCGGCGGCGAGGGGTTGGCCTGACCGGCCTTCACCTGCAGCTTGATATAACCGACAACTTTCTTTGCCATGAGTATGCTCTCCGGGTGCTAGCGCCTTACGACAACAGGCTCCCCATCGGACCGGGAATCACGCGTCCCGGCATCGCGTTTTGAATTCACGCAGAAGGCCACCTCGCGGCGGCCCTTGCTTTTTGCCAGCTTCCTGGCAGGAAGCCGCGCACTATATCAGGTTTTTTCCACCCTTGCCTCAAGGCGGGTGGGTGCAGGCCGTTCAGGTTCCGGGCGGCAGCCCGGAACCTACTGCCCTCAGGCTCAGACGGCCTTTTCGACCTGGCCGAACTCGAGCTCGACCGGGGTGGCACGACCGAAGATCAGCACCGAGACGCGCAGACGGCTCTTCTCGTAGTTGACTTCTTCGACCACACCGTTGAAGTCGTTGAACGGGCCTTCGGTGACACGGACCATCTGGCCCGGCTCGAACAGCACCTTCGGACGGGGCTTTTCCACACCTTCCTGAACGCGGTCCAGGATGGCGGCGGCTTCCTCATCGCGGATCGGCAGCGGACGATCGGCGGTACCGCCGATGAAGCCCATCACCTTGGAGGTGTCCTTGACCAGGTGCCAGCTCTCGTTGTCGATGCGCGGGATACCGTTTTCTTCGTGGGTCTCGATCTGGACCAGCACGTAACCCGGGAAGAACTTGCGCTCGGAACGGCGCTTCTGGCCGGCGCGCATTTCAACCACTTCCTCGGTCGGGACCAGGACGTCACCGAAGCGCTCCTGCATCTCGTCACGCACGATGCGATCGCGCAGAGCCTGCGCAACCGACTTTTCGAAGCCCGAATAGGCGTGAACGACGTACCAACGCTTCACTGGTTTCTCCTTATCGACCCAGGAACCACTGGGTCAATTTCTGAATCACGAAGTCAAATCCGCCCAGCAGCAGGCTGAGGATGATCACCACAACGATCACCACCCAAGTCATGCGAATGGCTTCCTGGCGCGTCGGCCAGACCACCTTGCGCAGTTCGAAACGCGATTCGGAAAGGAATTCACGCGTGTCGCGACCCTTGCCGGTCAGCAGGAACACGCCAAGGCCGGCCACGAGGCCAACAACAACGGCCAGACCGCGAAGCGGACCGGCCCATGCACTTTGGGAGGCATGCTCAGGAGCACCGAACCAATACCAAGCAAAAAGACCCGCCAGCACCAGGATAGCTGCGGCGGCGTACTTGACGATGTCACCTCCCGTGGAGGCGTTGTCTTTGGAATGCTCGATCTTGCTGTTCATCCGGCTCTGGCTACTGTGGCGGCATAGCCGCTGGAAGGGAGAAGTGGCACGCCAGGAGGGACTCGAACCCCCAACCTGCGGTTTTGGAGACCGCTGCTCTGCCAATTGAGCTACTGGCGTACTGAAAAAACTTGCCTTCCCTTAGACGGCGAAGGCGGACCGAGGTTCCCGGCCCGCCTTTCGCGAGACCGGCAGCGCTAAGCAACCGCCGGTATTGCAATATTACGCGATGATCTTGGAGACCACGCCGGCGCCGACGGTACGGCCGCCTTCGCGGATCGCGAAGCGCAGGCCTTCATCCATGGCGACCGGGTTGATCAGGGTGACAACCATCTTCACGTTGTCGCCCGGCATCACCATTTCCACACCTTCCGGCAGTTCGCAAGCGCCGGTGATGTCGGTGGTACGGAAGTAGAACTGCGGACGGTAGCCCTTGAAGAACGGGGTGTGACGGCCGCCTTCATCCTTGGACAGCACGTACACTTCGGCGTCGAAGGTGGTGTGCGGCTTGATCGAACCCGGCTTGGCCAGAACCTGGCCACGCTCGACGTCGTCACGCTTGGTGCCGCGCAGCAGCAGACCGGCGTTGTCGCCTGCCTGACCCTGGTCGAGCAGCTTGCGGAACATTTCCACGCCGGTGACGGTGGTCTTCTGGACCGGACGGATACCGACGATTTCGATTTCTTCGCCGACCTTGATCACGCCGCGCTCGATACGACCGGTGACGACGGTGCCGCGACCCGAGATCGAGAACACGTCTTCGACCGGCATCAGGAAGGGCTTGTCGATGTCACGTTCCGGGGTCGGGATCCAGCTGTCGAGAGCTTCGACCAGCTTGATCACGGCCGGCACGCCGATCTCGCTCTGGTCGCCTTCCAGCGCCAGACGGGCCGAACCCGCGATGATCGGGGTGTCGTCGCCCGGGAAGTCGTACTTGCTCAGCAGCTCGCGGACTTCCATCTCGACCAGTTCCAGCAGCTCGGCGTCATCGACCATGTCTGCCTTGTTCAGGAAGACGACGATGTACGGCACGCCGACCTGACGCGAGAGCAGGATGTGCTCACGGGTCTGCGGCATCGGGCCGTCAGCAGCCGAACAGACCAGGATCGCGCCGTCCATCTGGGCAGCACCGGTGATCATGTTCTTGACGTAGTCAGCATGGCCCGGGCAATCGACGTGGGCGTAATGACGTTCGGTGGATTCGTATTCGACGTGCGCGGTCGAGATCGTGATGCCACGCGCCTTTTCTTCCGGCGCGGCGTCGATCGACGAGTAGTCCTTGAACTCACCGCCAAAGCGCTCGGCACCGATCTTGGTCAGTGCGGCGGTCAGCGTGGTCTTGCCGTGGTCAACGTGACCGATGGTGCCGACATTGACGTGCGGCTTGGTGCGCTCGAACTTACCCTTGGCCATGGCTGCTTATCTCGAAATCGTCTGAATTGGTAGCACTTAGATGGTGCTCACGAAAGGAATCGAACCTTCGACCTCCTCCTTACCAAGGAGGTGCTCTACCGACTGAGCTACGTGAGCGAGTTTTGTATTATGGCACGAATTTGAATATATTCAAATTCATTCAATGGAGCGGGAGACGGGGATCGAACCCGCACCATCAGCTTGGAAGGCTGAGGTTCTACCATTGAACTACTCCCGCATCGGAAGCTCTTGCCACAACATGAAACTGGTGGAGGGAGGTGGATTCGAACCACCGAAGGCGTAAGCCAGCAGATTTACAGTCTGCCCCCGTTGGCCGCTTGGGTATCCCTCCTTACCACCCTGTCCCGTGGCGCCGAAGCGTTTTCGGTGTGGGGTGGAAGAGCCGTGAATTTTGGGGATAAACGGGGGTTCTGTCAACAACCTTTTTGAATTTTTTCACACGAATCTGCAATAGCCTTGTCGGGACAGGCTATTGGCCTGGCAACGGCAGGGTCTCGCTGGCAAAGATCGCCACGTGTGGCACGCCATCGGCCCCTATCCAGCCGCGATACATGCCCTGCGTGTTGAACGGGGTCGCTGCACGACCGTCGGCGGAAAGCACGATCGCCCCGCCATCGCCGCCGAGTGCGGGAATGCGTTCGTTGATCACGGCACGCCCGGCCTCCACCGGCCCCTGCTTGAGGTACTGCATGCGTGCGCAGATATCGTGCGCGGCCGCCGTGCGGATGTAGTACTCACCCCAGCCCGTGCCCGATACCGCGCATCCTGCATCGGCATAGGTGCCCGCGCCGATGATCGGTGAGTCGCCCACGCGGCCATAGCGCTTGTTGGTCATCCCGCCGGTGGAGGTGCCGGCGGCAAGCTTGCCGTCCTTGTCCAGCGCGACCGCCCCGACGGTGCCAAAGTGGCGGGCCGTGTCCAGCTCCACAGGGGCCTGGCCGCTGGCCTCTTCCTTCAGCGCCTTCTGCAGTTGCTGCCAGCGCTTGTCGGTGCGGAAGTAGGACGGATCCACCAGGGGAATGCCCTGGCTGCTGGCGAACGCCTCGGCGCCCTGCCCGACCATCATCACGTGCGGGGAATGCTGCATCACCGCTTCGGCGAGCAGGATCGGGTTGCGCACACGCTGCACACCGGCCACCGCGCCGGCCTTGAGCGTGGCGCCATCCATCAGCGACGCATCCAGTTCATTGCGCCCGTCATGAGTGAACACCGCCCCCTTGCCTGCATTGAAGGTGGGATCGTCCTCCAGCACGGTGATCGCCGCGGTGACTGCCTCCAGTGCCGGCTTGCCGGCGGTCAGCACGGCATGCCCTTTCACCAATGCCTGCCGCAGGGCGGCACGCGCGGCGCTTTCCTCGGCAGGCGACAGATCCCTGCGCTCCACCCCGGCACCGCCGTGGATCACCAGCACCGGCTCGGCCGCCGCAGCGCTGGCAGCCAAGGGGATCGACAGACACAGCGAGAGCAACAGCGCGCTGGAACGGGACATGGGCAAGGCACTCCGAGGGTTGGAGCCCCATCATGGCGAGGGCAGCGCACCGTGGGTAGGGCGGGCGGTTGGAAGACCGGAAACCGTTGTGGGCGTTGACGAGGCTGAACAAAACCGGCCTGAAAGCGCTTCCACCCTGTGCCAGAGAAATTGGCAGTGGTCAACCCCGTGAAAAAGGCGTTAAATGCGCGCCGTCCATTCGCGAAATGTGAATGGGGGACAGGCCTCCCTCGAGGCCGACACTTTCTTCTCGAGAATTCTCATGCGTAAACAGGCGATGGCGTGGTCGATCCAGCTGGCGTTGATGGGTGTGGCCGCAACTGCGGGTGCCCAGACGCCCGCCCCCGGGGTGCAGCAACTGGATACGGTGCAGGTCACCGGCTCGCGCATTCCGCGCGCGCAGGTGGAGGGGCCGGCCCCGGTCACGGTCATCACCGCCGAGCAGATCCAGGCCAGCGGCTTCACCAGCGTGCCGGACGTGCTGCGCTCGATGACCCAGAACGGCGGTGAGACCCAGAGCCAGCAGTCTTCCAGCGGCGCCGATTTCTCGCCCGGTGCGCAGCAGGTCGACCTGCGCGGCCTCGGCCCCAATCACACCCTGGTGCTGGTCAACGGCCGCCGCATCGCCGATTTCCCGATGCCCTTCCAGGGCCGCAGCAACTTCACCGACGTCTCCAACATCCCGATCGGGATGATCGAGCGCATCGAAGTGCTGACCGGCAGCGCCTCGGCGATCTACGGTTCGGACGCGATCGCCGGCGTGGTCAATTTCATCCTGAAGAAGCAGGTGGACGGCACCACGGTCGACATGCGCATGGGCACCACCAGCGAAGGCGGTGGTGAGTCCTTCGACATGAGCATCGCCAGTGGCTTCGACGCCGGCCGTTTCAGCGCGGTCTACAGTCTGGAGCTGCAGTCGCAGACCCCGCTGTGGGCCTATGAGCGTGGCCAGCAGGATTCTACGCTGGACGCGCCGACCGAGAGCGCCCGCGCCCTGCGCCGCGCCTACCTGCGCACCGACTACAACGACGACTACCTGGACCCGGGCCAGGCAACCTGCGATGCGCTGGCCGGCCAGAACAACGGCAGCACCCAGTACGCCGAGCGGGCGCGGTATGGCTTCTACTGCGGCAGCGACCGCTCGATCGGCTACGGCACGATCCTGAGCAAGCGCCGCGGTGCCAACGGCTATGCCTCGCTGCGCTATGCCTTCGACAACGGCGCGGAATGGTTCGCCGATGTGCAGATGGGCTACCACGACCTGGCACTGATGCGCGATGTGACCCAGTGGGGCCGCATGGCGGCCGACGGCAATGAGGACGGCTACTTCTACAACCAGGCCACCGACCAGGTGGAGTTCTGGCAGCGCCAGTTCTCCCCCGAGGAAATGGGCGGACTCGACAACGGCATGGTGCGCAGCACCCAGAAGACCTTCAGCGTGACCACCGGCTTCAAGGGCGCGCTTGGCGCGGACTGGGAATACGAGGCCTCGCTGAGCCATTCGCAGTACCAGTCCAGCATCCGCTGGCCGCAGATCATCGCCGCCAAGGCCAATGCGCTGTTCCTGGGCGAGCAGCTGGGCGAGTACACCGATGACGACGACAACGTGTTCCCGGTGTTCAACGCCGACCCGGCGCGCCTGTACCGGCCGCTGAGCCGCAGCGAGTACGATTCGATCGCCGCGCGCACCACCTATACCCCGAAGTCGCGCACCGAGACCGCCGCACTGACCCTGACCAACGGCGAGCTGTTCGAGCTGCCGGGCGGCAAGGCCGGCTTCGCGGCGACCGCCGAGTTCGGCAATCAGTCCTACGCATTGAATCCGGACCCGCTGGCGACGCAGTACTACTACTACAGCTGGAAGGATTCGGATGGCCACGGCAGCCGCAACCGCTGGGCGACCGCGGCCGAGCTGCGCCTGCCGCTGCATGACACGTTCAACGTCAGCCTGGCCGGCCGCTTCGACCAGTACCGTTACTCGGGCAACACCATCGGCAAGGCGACCTGGAGCGGTGGCCTGGAGTGGCGCCCGATCGATACGCTGCTGGTGCGCGGCTCCTACGGCACCGCGTTCCGCGCGCCGGACCTGCACTACGTGTATGCCGGCCCGGGCAATGATGAAACCAGTGCCAACGACTACTACGCCTGCGCGGTGGACGGCGGCGATGACTGCTCGGATTACGAAGAGAACCTGATCCGCACGCGCGAAGGCAACCGCAAGCTGGACCCGGAAACCAGCACCTCGTGGAGTGCTGGTTTTGTGTGGTCGCCGGCAGCGGGTCTGGATGTGTCGGTGGACTGGTTCGATATCGACATGCGCGACCAGGTGCAGGACATGGATGTGAGCACCATCCTGCGCGACGAGGCGGCCTGCCGCCTGGGCGACGCGGACGCGGCGTCGCCGACCTGCGTGGATGCGATCAGCCGGGTTACCCGCACCAGTGATGGCCGCCTGTACGGCGTGCACGTGAGCCCGATCAACATCGCGCGCGAAACGACGCGCGGCATCGATGTGGGCCTGCGCTACCGCCTGAGCACCGGGATCGGTGACTTCATCCTCAGTGGCAACCACACCTGGGTGAAGACGCACGATTTCCAGCAGTTTGAAGGCGATGTGGTCGAGGACCAGTTCGCGATCAACAGCGGTTTCGACATTCCGCGCACCAAGACCAGTGCGAGCGTGACCTGGGAGAACGCGGCGTGGTCGGCCACGCTGTACGGCTCGCGCCTGGGCAAACTGCCGACCTACGACAGCTACGACCAGAGTTTCGATCCGGACAGCGGCGACAGCCCGTGGATCGGGGCGACGTACCGCTACAACGTGTCGTTGCAGTACCGCTTCGATGATCATTCGCGCCTGTCGCTGTCGGTGGTCAACATCGCCAACAAGCTGCCGCCGAAGGATGCGACGTATACGCCGTATCCGTATTACGACGTGTCCTGGTTCGACACCGTGGGCCGGACGATCAACCTGCAGTACACCCACAAGTTTGGCGGTACGGCACTTTAATCCGCCGCCACCATCGCATCGCTGACGGGCCCGCCATTGTGCGGGCCCGTTGGTTTTCACCCCGCTGAACCGCAGCCATGCGCTCGCGCCTCGGCGCACGGTTTTAGGGATCGACTGATGGGCCTGCCCGCCTTCGCTTCCTAGCATGCGCGCATGCACCGTCTTCTGCCCCGACGCTCCTCCCTTGACGCCCCGGTGGTGGCGGCCAACGTATTGCTGCGTTGGCTGTCGCTCTGCGTGCTGTTCTGCCTGATCGGCACTGCGGGGTTCTACCTGCTGGCGCAGCTGAGCGATGATGTCTCGGTGCATCGCCGCGACATGAATGCCGCCGCCTACCGCGCGCAGCTGTACTTCGATCATCGCGAGGCGCTGTTGAACTATCTGGTGGATTCGGTGGTGGAGTCCTCGCCGTCGATCCCAGCCTCCGCACTGCCCCGTCCCGCAAGCCGGGACGACAGCGAGGTCCAGCGCCTGCCGCTGGGAACGGGTCGTGATGGCCGCCAGCTCACTCTGCTGCTGTCCTCACGCGCCGAGCGGACGCTGGCCGAGTTCGGCGCACAGCTCATCCACGTCAGCGCCGATCCGGACGCGCCGCGTCAGTGGCTGCACGGCCGGCGGACCCCGGCAACGCCCCCGCCGGTCGAGCTGACGGCCTCCCTTCTACGCGCACATGCCCTCCGTGCGATGCCTGGCACAAGCGTGTACTGGCTGAGTTCCGACCGGCCAGGGGGCACGCTCTACCTGTTTCGGGCCGCCGACGAAGCACCCGATCCCACGAACTGGCTGGTGCTGGCGCTAGCGCCAGGCGCTGTGGCAAGCATGGTCAATGGACAAGGCATCGGGGATTTCCTCCTGCTCGACGGGCATAGCAAGCCAGTACTCTCCAGCCGAGCGGACACCGGTCCACCCGCGACCTGGCTGTACGGCCAGCGCGACGATGCGTTCGCCTTCGTCTGGGCGCGCGGGCTGCCGCAGGGACTGGCACTGATCAAGAGCATCGGCCAGGACGGCTGGCGGCTTGTCTACCACGTTCCCTCCACCCTGCTGCTGCGCGACATGGCCGGACACGCCGCAGTGTCGCTGCTGCTGTGCCTGGCCGCGGTCTGCGCGCTGCGGGTGCTCATCCGACGCATCGACCGCCAGCTGATCCAGCCGGCCCATCAGCAGCACCTGCAGCTGAGGGACAGCTTCGACTTCGGCAGCACCGTGATCGAAATGGCGCCGGTCGGCATGTGCGTGCTGCGCTGCCACGACGCCCAGGTGATGCTGGAGAACCAGTTGGCCCGCGACTGGCTCGGGAGCGATACCCGCACGGGCGATTGGACCGGCGCCTGGCGCAGCGCAAGCGGCCCTGTCCCCTGTCGTTCGCACCGGCGCGGAGTCGACTTCACGACCCGGGATGGACGGCAGCTGCAGGTACTGTCCGCGGCCACGCGGTACCACGGTGATGACGTACTGCTGTGCGTGTTCAACGACATCACGCGGCATCGCCAGATCCAGGCTGCACTGTCCGCCGCCAAGCAGGCCGCCGATGAAGCCAGCCAGGCCAAGAGCGCCTTCGTCGCCACCATGAGCCATGAGATCCGCACACCGCTGTACGGGGTCCTCGGCACGCTGGAACTGCTGGGCAACACGCCGTTGGATTCACGCCAGGCGCAGTACCTCAAGACCATCCAGCAGTCATCATCGGTACTGTTACAGCTGATCAGCGACATCCTGGATGTATCCAAGATCGAATCGGGCCAACTGACCCTGGCCACCGTGGCGTTCTCGCCACTGGAACTGGCCGAAACCACGCTGCGTGCCTATGCCGCCGCCGCGGCGCGCAAGCAGCTGCAGATCGTGGTCTGCACCGATCCGCGGCTGCCGGCGCAGGTGACCGGGGATGCCGACCGGATCCGCCAGGTACTGGGAAACCTGCTCAGCAATGCGATCAAGTTCACCGACAGCGGACGCATCGTATTGCGGGTCAGGCTGCTCGCCTGCGAAGGCGGCACCGCCACCGTGAGCTGGCAGGTCACCGACACCGGGATCGGTATCGCGGCCGCCGATCATCCCCGGCTGTTCGAGCCATTCCGCCAGGCAGGTGCCCAGGGTCGCAACGATGGCACCGGACTGGGGCTGTCGATCAGCGACCACCTGGTGCGCCTGATGAACGGTGAAATGCGCCTGGTGAGCGAGCCCGGACTGGGGAGCAGCTTCACCGTGATCCTGCCGCTGGGCGTACAGGAGGGCACCCCGATCAACGCCGCCGCCGTGGATGACGGCCCATCGCTGCTGCCGCACCCCCCGGTGTACGTGCGCTGCGCCATCACCGAGCTCACCGATAGCGCCTGTCAATGGCTGCAGCGCTGGGGCGCCACGGCACGACGCTACAGCGAGGACGCAACGGGTCCGATCGAACCGGGCGCGATCCTGCTTGACAGTGATCCGCGCGATGCCATTCCGGTCGAGTGGCCGGGCCCGCGCGTGGTCGCAACCGCCGACGGCGGCGACCCGGCCTGCGAGGATCCGATGCGCCCGGACCAGCTGACGGTCACCCTGCTCAGCATCCGTGCCATCGCCGATGCCGTGTACCGCCTGCAACAGGGAAACCAGGTGACGGTCGCCACGTCGACACCGATCGTGTCTGCCCCGCTCGGACTGAGGGTGCTGGTTGCCGAGGACAATCCGATCAACCGGCTGATCCTCAAGGAGCAGCTGGAGACGCTGGGCTGCCACGTGGCGACCGCCTCCGATGGTCATGAGGCACTGGCCTGCTGCCGCGCCCAGCCCTTCGATGTGGTGTTGACCGACATCAACATGCCCGGCCTCGGCGGCCACGCGTTGACACGGCACCTGCGCCAGCAGGGCTACGCGATGCCCGTGATCGGCGCAACCGCCAATGCCACCCCTGACGAGCGCGAACGGTGCCTGGCCGAGGGCATGGATGACTACCTGGTGAAGCCGATCGATATCGCCACCCTCCGCCGTGCGCTGGGCGGATTGACCGCAGGAGCCACGGCATGAGCCACCAACGTGTACTGATTCTCGAAGACCAGGCCTTCCAGCGCGGGTTCCTCGCCAACATGTTCAACGCCGCACCCGGCGTCACCGTGGATACCTCGGGCGATGCCGCCGACGCGGTAGAGATGTGCCACTGGCAGCGCTACGACCTGGTGGTGACGGACCTGATGATGCCGGGCGTGGATGGCATCCAGTTCATCCAGGCGCTGGCCGCACAGGAGCACAGGCCGATGCTGGCGCTGGTCAGCTCCGTGTCGCAGCGGATGATGGCCTCGGCGCGGCTGATGGCCGAGTCGCTGGGCATCACCGTGCTCGGTATCCTGCCCAAGCCGGTCTCGCCGGCCGACGTGCGTGAGCTGCTGGCACAGCTGGACGACGCCCGCAGTGGAGTAGGCCCCGCGCACGCGCCGGTCGAGGTACCGATCAACGCAACCCGCGAACGCCTGCGCCGGGCGATCGATGACGGGGAGATCACCGCGTGGTTCCAGCCGAAGAAGTCGCTGGATTCCGGCCTGGTGGTGGCCGCCGAGGCGCTGGTGCGCTGGCGCCATCCCGAACATGGCACGCTGCAGGCTGGCCGCTTCCTGCCTCTGATCGAGCAGCACGGGCTCGAATCGGCGGTGCTGCGCCATATCCTCAAGGCCAGCATCCAGGCCCAGGCACGCTGGCGCGAGCAGGGATTCCGCATCCCGGTATCGATCAACCTGCCGCCTCACCTTCTGGAGCGCGGCAACCTGCCGGACGAACTGCTGGATCTGACTCTGCAACAGGGCGGCACACCGGCCGACCTGTGTTTTGAGCTGATGGAGAGCAGTACCACGCACCATGTCAGCGACTACTACGCCGGCGCGTGCCGCCTGCGCATGAAGGGCTTCGGGCTGGCCCAGGATGATTTTGGCCAGGGCTTGAGCACGGTGCACAATCTGGTCAGCACCCCCTTCACCGAGGTCAAGATCGACGGTGCCCTGGTCCGTGGATGCGCGCGGGACCCCGCGTTGCACAGCGCGCTGGCGACGGTGATCGCGCTGGGCAGCAGATTGGGACTGAACATCGTCGCTGAAGGCGTGGAGACCGACGCCGAACTGGCTACGCTGCGCAAGCTGGGGTGCAACCAGGTCCAGGGCTTCCTGATTTCACGGGCGATCCCGGCCGAAACGTTCGGCGCGCTGCTGGACCAGGAAAAGGCGGCGCACCGGCATACTGAGCTGGGCCAGCCGGGTGCACTGGCACCGCGCTGAGGCGGTCTCCGCCCACATTCACCACGTCGTCAAACCCTGCTCCGCATGCTTGGCGCGCGGTGCATGATCGAACGGGCAAGACGGCAGTGCGCTGCGGCCGGCGCCCTGAGCCACCATCACAGAGGGGACTTCCATGCCCGAGGCTGCACCCATCCGCCGACTCGCCCGCCGCTCGCTGCGCGTGCATGCGCTGCTGATCGGCGTCATCGTTCTGGCCACGGTGCAGGCAGGGCTGGTGCTGTCGACCACGCTGCAGCTGTTGAACGAGGAACAGGGCAAGGTGGACTTCCACTTCCGCCGGCTGAGTGGTGCGCTGCAGGAACAGGAACGCTTCATGCGGCGATGGCGTGCCCACGACCATGAGCGTGCGCCGGCACCGGGCGGGCCACCGGGCACGGTGCGCAGCGAGCCGCTGTCCCGTGTGCCCCAGTCAGATAGCGCGACGCTCGCGTTCATCCCCTTCTCGGTCCTGCACGACGACACGCCGCCGCCGACGTCCGCCGCGTCACTCGGTGTGCGGTTCTCCGGCTTCTATGGTGCGTTCTGGGCGGAATCGCTTTATCCCTCACCGCGCTGCCTGCTGGTCAGTGGCGAGGGAACCGCCGGGCTGCTGGTGCCCTTGACGGTCGATGACATCGATCCGGTGCGCCCCTCGTCGGCATCGTCGCAGGCGCTTCTGCACTACATCCACGCGGTAGCGGCCAGTGTGTCCTTGCAACGTGGTGATGTGCGCTGGTTCCAGCGCGACCCGGGCGACGGCAACAATCGCCTCCTATCGATCGCGCAGGCGCCGCAGGACATCAGCGCATGGGGCGATGTGGACGCGGCGGCGATGCCAGCGATCGCATGCCTTCTGGACCTTTCCCGCCTCGATGCGCACCGCCAGATTCTCGGCGAGGCGATCTACGATGAGCTGTCCATCATCGACCCGAACGGCCGACCCGTGCACGGCCCTGCCGTGAACGGCGATGGCCGCGGCGCGGAGCGCAGCTTCACGCCAACGGGCGTGGTCTACCGCATGCGAACCAGTGACGGCTGGCAGGCGGTCTATCAGGTGCGGTGGGCGCGCCTGCTGAGCCATCCGCGCGGCCCCCTGATCGGCAGTGTGGTCGCCGCGCTGTTGCTGGCCCTCGGTGGCGTGCTGGTGCTGCGCAGCTATCGGCGATCGGTACTGGTACCCCTTCGCGAGAACCATGAACGTCTGTTGGAAAGCGAAGCGTTCAGCCGCACCGTGCTGGACGCCGCACCGATCGGCTTGTGCCTGCTGCGCCGTCGCGACGGACAGATGATTCTCGAAAACGCGCTGGTACGCAGCTGGCTGGGGGAAGACCAGGATGCACCCGGCTGGCATGGGGTGTGGCGCGCCGACGCACTGGCCGATGTGGATGCGCAGCGGCCGGCCGCGCAACCGTACACCACGCCCGACGGACGCCACCTGTTGATCACCGCCACGGCCGCTCGCTACCGGGGCGAGCCGGTGATGCTGTGCCTGTTCATCGATCTCACCGCTCAGCATGAGGCCGAACAGGTCCTGCAGCAGGCCCGGGTGGCGGCCGACCAGGCCAATCGTGCCAAAAGCCTGTTCCTGGCCACCATGAGCCATGAGATACGCACGCCGCTGTACGGGGTACTGGGAACGCTGGAACTGCTCGGTCTGACGCCACTGGACAGCCGCCAGCAGGAATACGTGGGGACCATCCAGCGATCGTCATCGACCCTGATGCAGTTGATCAGCGACATCCTGGATGTCTCCAAGGCAGAGGCCGGCCAGCTGGTGCTGGAGCCGGTGGCGTTCTGCCCTGCCGGTCTGACCGAGGACGTCGTGCGCTCCTATGCGGGATCGGCCACGCGCAAGCGGCTGCAACTGTATGCCTGCATCGACAGCAATGTCGCCGCGCTGGTCATCGGCGATGCCGCGCGGATCCGGCAGGTGCTCAACAACCTGATCAGCAACGCGATCAAGTTCACCGATGTGGGTCGCATCGTGGTGCGTCTGCGCGGACTCAGCGAGCCGGGCGAGCTGCCGCAGCTGGGATGGCAGGTGGCCGATACGGGGATCGGCATCCAGCAGGAACACCAGCTCCGCCTCTTTGAACCGTTCTACCAGGCCAACCCGGCCACCGATGCGATGCGGGGAACCGGCTTGGGACTGGCGATCAGCGCCCATCTGCTGGAGCTGATGGACAGCGAACTGCGGGTGGTCAGCGACAGCGGGCTGGGCAGCAGCTTCAGCTTCGACCTTGCGCTGGCAGAGAGCCCCGAGCTGCCGGAGATCCGCCCCACGTTTGCGCAGCATCCTGCGGTTTACGTGCGCTCCTCAGTGCGCGAACTGGCCGAGAACCTGTGTGAGCGCCTGCGCCAGCGTGGCGCTGCGGCGCAGGTCTATCACCGCGAATCGGCACAGAATTTCAACCCGGAGACCGCCATGCTCGACGCTGTTCTGGACGAGCCCGTTCCGGACTGGTCCGGACCGCACGTCGTGGCCAGGACAGATGGCGGCGACCACCCCGAGCTGATCGACGGACGATGGGATGTGGCGTTGCACAACCTGGATGCGATCGTGGATGCGCTGCTGATGGCTGGCGGTGATGACGCACCGCTTCGCGTACCGGCGCCCGCACCGCAGTTCCGCCGTCTGGGACTGCACGTGCTGGTCGCCGAGGACAATCCCATCAACCAGATGATCCTGCGCGAGCAGCTGGAACAGCTCGGCTGCCACGCCGTGGTCGCAAGCGATGGCGACGAAGCCTTGGGTTACTGGACGCAGCGCCGGTTCGACGCCGTGCTGACCGATGTGAACATGCCGCATATCGACGGGTACGCCCTCACCCGCCAGCTGCGTGCCAAGGGCGTGCGTGTCCCGATCATCGGTGCGACCGCCAACGCGGCGCCCGAAGAGCGTGAGCGCTGCCGCAGCGCAGGCATGGACAGCTGCCTGGTGAAGCCGATTTCGCTCCAGGCGCTGTATCGCCAATTGAGCGGCGTGGTTGAGCGGGAGCCCCCGACCACGGCCGATGCTTCACCAGGTCACGATATGCCGGGCGATACCATCCTCGTCCCCGACCATCTGCGTGCACTCTTTCTGACCACCATGCGCAGCGACCTGCGTGCGCTGTCCCACGCGATACAGGCTCGTGACGCCGTCGCGGCGGGACAGATGCTGCATCGCATCCGGGGCGCATTGGTGATGGTGTCGGCACAGCCGTTGGTCGACGCTGCCGAGGCGATCGAAGATAGACTCGCCGCAGGTGCCGCGGTGGACGCGTGCGGTGCGTTCCTGGCGCGCCTGGAACACGCATTGGTGCGACTGGAAGGCTCGCCGCCGGGAACCCTGGATGTCCCTTGATTGCTACTACCGGTGCCGAGAACACGCATGCAGACCAAGATCGTCATTGCCGATGACCACCCGATCGTTCTGGCGGGTATCCGCGATGTGATCGAACGGGACCCGCGCCTGCAGGTGGTGGGTCAAGCGCAGAACCCCACCGCGCTGGTCGAGCTGATGCAGACGCTCGGTCCGGACATCGTGATTTCCGATTACAACATGCCAGGCGATGACACGCTGGGCGATGGCATCAAGTTGATCTCGTATCTCGACCGCAACTTTCCAGACACGCGCATCCTGATCCTGACCATGGTCTCCAATCCGTCGATCATCGCCGAGATGTACCGGGCCGGCGCGAGTGGCGTGGTGCGTAAAAGCGGCGATCTGAAGGAACTCAACGTCGCCCTCGCCTCATTGCTGGCGCAGCGCATCTACCGCTCGCCGGACCTGCCTCGCGAGGACGCTCTGCCCGCGACAGGCGATGCATCGTCCGCGTCATTGCTGTCACCGCGCGAGTTCGAAGTCATCCGGTTGTTTGCCAACGGCCAGAGTGTGGGCGACATCGCAAAGCGCCTGAATCGCAGCAGCAAAACCGTCAGCACCCAGAAGGTCAGCGCGATGCGCAAGCTGGGCGCCAAGACCGACCAGGAGCTGATCACCTTCTGCCTGGCCTCTGACCTGTTCAACTGAGCCGCGAAGGCCGGTGACGGCCGGGTGCACCGCCCGCGCGGACATGCGGCAGCTGACTGGCCGCCCAATCCCAGCGCCTGCCTGAAGCAGTTTAAGGATCGCCTGATGTCAGCAGCGGCACCCACTGCCTAGCCTGTGCATACCGGTGGCGCAACGGTCGTGCCTGATCACGGCAGTGCCCTGCGCCTTCGCCGGTACGGCTTCAAGGACGCCCCTGAGACACGCGGTTGCGTGTCGTGGCGATGGCATCGCCATCTTGCCCTCCTCCCCCGCGCCTTGTCGCCATGCAGCGTTGCCGGCCATCTCCGGTGATGCCCCGACGGTGATCGCCAACGTGGCGATCGTCATGGCCTGCAGACGCACCGGGTGCACGCCGGGCGGCTGCCTTGCAACGAGATAGGCAGGATGAACAGAATCTACCGATTGGTACGGGATCCCGTGAGTGGACGCTGCGTGGTTGCGTCCGAATTTGCCCAGCGGCGCGGCACGCACTCAGGCGTGACCGCCACCCGTGGCGGTGGCCTGCCGACACGGCTGGCGCTGTGCGTCGCGCTGCTGGCGGCGCTGCCCGCCGCTGCGGTGGAGTACACCACCCCGATCACGGTCAATGCCGGCGACGCGTTCGATCTGGCCCGTGGTGACAGCGTAGTCCACGCCGGCAGCAGCTATGCCGTCACGGTGCAGGGCCAGGATGCCGCGCTGACCAGTACCGACCTGGACCTGCGCGTGACCGCCAATGGCAGCGGCATCGGCGCCATGTCCGGCGGCAGTGCAGTGATCAACGGCGGGCACCTGCAGTTGGGCGATGGCAGCGCCAGCGTTGGCTATGCGCTCAACGCCAGCGGTGCCGGCAGCGTCATCCGCGCCGACAACCTGGTCATCGATGCCTACCGCAACGGCTCGGGCTACGGCACGGTCAACGCCACCGGCGGCGGCAAAGTCTGGCTGACCGGCGGCCACGTGAGCAGTGCTGGCCATGCGCTTTACGCCACCGGGAGTGGCAGTGAACTGCATGTTGTCGGCACGGGTATCGACAGCGGCGCCAACAGTGCCGTGCAGGCGGCATCCGGCGCGCTGTTGTCGATGGAATCACTGCAGCTGACCTTTGCGCCAGGCAACAACGGCTTCAGCGGGCGCCTCTCCTCCAGTGATACTGGCAGCGTGCTGTCGCTGACCGATGTCGATGTCACCAACGGCTACTTCGATATCAGCAGCGGCGGCCTGCTGCGCATGAGCGGGGGCAGCGCCACCACAACGGGTGGCAGTATCCGTCTACTGGGCAACAAGACCAATCGGCTGTACGCAACAGCCGAAGTGACCGGGGGCCGTTTCGAGACGACCGGTGGCTACGGCGTCAACATCAACGACTGGGGCCGGCTGACCGCCAACGGGGCGCATTTCACTGTGCGTGACGGGCAATCCGGACTGTGGTTGTCCAGCTCGGCGTCGCTGGCAGATCTGACCGATACCGTGATCAGCACGTACGGCACCAATGGCTATGGCCATGGCATCGATGTCTGGGGCGGCACTGCAACGATCAACGGCGGCAGCATCGACACCCATGGCGACGGTGTGTACGGACTCCGCGCATCGGGCAGCAACCCACCAACGCCTTACTCGCGTATCCGCGCCAATGGACTGGATATCACCACCTACGGCAATGGCGGTGGCGGTGTGTTCCTGGGCGGCAGTACCGCAGACGTTCAACTGGACGGCGGCCACATCAACGTGCTGGGCGATGCGTCGTTCGGCATCGTGCAGATGAATACTGCGGTACTCACCGCAGACAACGTCGCGGTCCATGCGCAGGGAGCCGGTTCCGGTGTCTACCGCTCCTACATCACGGTGTTCGGTCCGTACTGGAACCGGCTGGCATTCAACAACAGCCAGCTGCAGACTGAGGACGGACCGGCGTTGTGGCTGCAGGGCAGCAATCAGGATCTGACCCTCACCAATACGGATGTGATCGCGCGCCAGGCCGGTGCGGTGGAAGGCGGCCGCCTGCTGCGTGTCAGCGACACCGTGTTCACCGATGGCAGCTCGGTGGCGACCTCCGACATCGTGTTCACCGCTGACAACAGCCGCCTGACCGGCGATGTGGTCGTGGACAGCGCCACCGCCAACGTACGGATGGCCCTGGGCAACGGCAGCGTGCTGACCGGCGCACTGCGCAGCGACAGCGGCTTCCACGTGGCCTCGCTGTCACTGGATGACAGCAGCCGCTGGAACCTGCGTGGCGACTCCACCGTGGCCACGCTGCAGCATGCCGGTACCATCGCGTTCGTCGCGCCCACGCAGGACGACTTCAAGACGCTGACCATCACTGGCGACTACCTCGGCAACGGCGGCACCTGGGTGATGAACCGCCAGCTTGGCGATGACAACTCCCGTGGCGATGCGCTGGTGATCCAAGGCAACAGCAGCGGCACCGCCAACGTGAGGGTCGACAACGCAGGCGGTGCAGGTGCACTGACCAGCGAAGGCATCCGCCTGATCAGCGTGGCCGGCCAGTCGGAGGCGCAGTTCACCCTGCAGGGCCGCGCGGTTGCCGGTGCGTACGACTACTTCCTGTACAAGGGTGGCGTGGCCGATCCGGATGACGGCAATTGGTACCTGCGCTCGGTGTATGTGCCGCCGGTTGATCCGGTCGATCCGGTTGATCCGGTTGATCCGGTCGATCCGGTTGATCCGGTCGATCCGGTCGACCCGGCGAATCCCCCGGCACCAGTGGATCCCGTGGATCCCGTGGATCCAGCACGCCCTGATCCGGTTGACCCGGGGACACCACCTGCACTGAAGGTGGAACGTCCGGAGCCCGCCGTCTATCTCGCCAACCAATCCACCGCGCTGCGCATGTTCCAGCACAGTCTGCATGATCGTGCGGGCGATCCCATGCGCGTCCCATCCGACGACTCCCCGGGCGCGCTCGCCTGGGCAAACGTGCGCAGCAGCACCATGGATCGCCACGCTGCGGGGGAGCAGGTGCGCGTGGACAGCCGCGTGGACAGCGTGATGATGGGCGTTGGACATGCTCTTGCCGAAACCGCGGGTGGCCAGCTGCAGGTTGGGTTGATGGGTGGACATGGCCGCGCCACCAATGACGCCACCTCGCGGGTGACCGGCTACACCGCGCGCGGCGTAGTGTCCGGTACCAGCCTGGGCCTCTACGGCACTTGGCTGCAGGAGGCCGGCATGCTTCCCGGTGCGTATGTGGACAGCTGGTTGCAGTACGCCCGTTTCCGCAACCGCGTGCAGGGCCAGGGCCTGGCCGAGCAACGGTACCGCTCACGCAGCTGGAGTGGCTCTGTGGAAGGCGGCTATACCCTGCCATTGCACAGCAATGGGCAGCGGGGTGTATATCTGGAACCGCAGCTGCAGGTGATCCACAACCACTACAACGCCGATGAGGTCGTCGAGACCAATGGCACGGTCGTGGAAAGCCGCCGCGTGGGTGGCACCAGCACCCGGCTCGGCGCGCGCCTGTATACCCGCGCGCTGACCCGGAAGCAGGGTCAAGTACATCCCTTCGTCGCGGTGAACTGGTGGTCGGGCGGCAATGCGTCGGCGATCGCGGTGGACGGCGAAGCGATCCGTCGTGATCTGCCTGACGACCTGTACGAGGCCAAGGCCGGCGTGCAGGTCAACCTGTCCGGGGGCTGGCGTGGTTGGGGCCAGATCAGCCACCAGACCGGCAGCCAGGGCTATCGCGATACCAGCGCACAGCTGGGTGTTTCCCTGAACTGGTAACGGCTTGCCCGCTTCCGGTCATGTGACCGGAAGCGGGCAAGCGCACCGTTTGGGGGCCGCTGGGGAGTTCTGTCCCGGCGATGCGGCCCGGCCGCGCCTCCAGGCGCAGGACGCTACGCGACAACCGGCGTGGCGGGCGATGGAAGCAGCAGTCGGTTCGTCAGCCAATAGGCGGTCACCACACCGGCCAGCGTCAACACGCAGGCCGCGGTGATCGGCAGCGTCCCATTCGCGCTCAGTGTCCAGTACAGCACCTGCAAGGCGCTGTGCGTCCGCTCATCCGCGGAATAAGGATCCGGACTGAGCAGCAGGACGATGATCTCCAGCCCCAGCACCCAGGTGCTGTAAAGCAACGGCACAGCCGCGGTGGCCAGCCCCAGCCGGATGCACCAGGCAAGCAGGCGCGTGCGCGCCGGAACAGCCGGGATGGCAGGCGGCAGCGGGCGACTGTTGTAGCGCAGACACGCGGCCTTGGCGACACTGGCCAACCACCACGACGCGCCGGCCAGCAGAAGCGCGATCGCGGTGATCACCTGGGTGCCGGAGGTCAATCGCGCATGGAGAAAACGCAACGTGGCGTCGGCCATGGGTCGCTGATCGATCAGGATGGCTATGTAGGCGTATCTGTGCGCATCCGGCTGCACGGCGAAGGCGAGCAGCACCGCCAGCACCGCGATGGCGCTGCAGATCAGGACGGCGGTAACCAGCAGGAACTGGGAGAGCACGCTGCGTACAGATTCGCGTGGTAGATCGGTCATGGGGCGGCATCCGTGTCGGGGCCACAGTATCGGTTGTGCGCAGCGGGTGTGGAAGGCGACGTGGAGGAATGAACCACCCCCTTTTTCCACACGCCATGTGGAACGACACATGCAAATCATGTGGATAAGCGGCGGCGAGCCGTTTGCCAGAAGGCTTTGCGGTGCACGGTGAATTTTTATCCAGATACCCATCGCGGTTTTCCACACACACCGTGGAAAGCGATGGGGGTTTGCTGTGGACAACCCTGTGTGAGCGATGCACTGCAAGGGTCTTCAGTGGTGGTCAGAAATTGTCCACATCGCTTGCAGGCGGGTCAGATGGGTTGCCGGCCAGCGGCCGGCACTACCGCGCGCCGGTTTTCCACACGGTGCGTGGAGAGGCGTGGGGGTTTGTTGTGGACAAGTGAGGCGGAGGCATACCAGGCAAGCATTTCGATGGTTGGTCATTTTTTATCCAGCCTGTTCATGGCATGGAATGCGCTCCCCACAAACGCAAACGCCCCGCTCAGGGCGGGGCGTTGCGGACCTCAACGTGCGAGGAACTCAGACGTTGAAGCGGAAGTGCAGGATGTCGCCTTCCTGCACGCGGTATTCCTTGCCTTCAAGACGCAGACGACCCGCTTCCTTGGCACCGGCCTCGCCCTTGTACTTGATGAAGTCGTCATACGCGATGGTTTCAGCGCGGATGAAGCCCTTCTCGAAATCGGTATGGATCACGGCGGCGGCCTGCGGGGCGGTGGCGCCCTTGCGCACGGTCCATGCGCGGACTTCCTTCACGCCCGCGGTGAAGTAGGTCTGCAGGCCCAGCAGCTGGTACGCGGCGTAGATCACGCGGTTCAAGCCCGGCTCGGACAGGCCCAGGTCGGCCAGGAAGGTATCGCGGTCTTCGTCGTCGAGCTGGGACAGCTCTTCTTCGATCGCAGCCGAGACCGGCACCACCTGCGCGCCCTCTTCGGCGGCACGGGCGCGCACGGCGTCCAGATGCGGATTGTTCTCGAAGCCGTCTTCCAGCACGTTGGCGATGTACATCACCGGCTTGAGGGTCAGCAGGAACAGGTCACGGACCAGCGCCTTCTCTTCCTCGTCCAGGCCGGCGGTACGACCCGCCTTGCCGTCGGCCAGCGCGGCCTGCAGCTTGGCCAGCACCGGCTTGCGGGCCGCCGCTTCCTTGTCGCCACCCTTGGCAGCGCGCTCGGCGCGGTTCAGCGCCTTCTCGACGCTGTCCAGATCGGCCAGGGCCAGTTCGGTATCGATGGTGTCGATATCCGAGAGCGGGTCCACCTTGTTGTTGACGTGGATGACGTCGGCATTCTCGAAGCAGCGCACCACGTGGGTGATCGCATCCACTTCGCGGATGTGGGCCAGGAACTTGTTGCCCAGGCCTTCACCACTGGCCGCGCCGGCGACGAGGCCGGCGATGTCCACGAACTCGACCGCGGTCGGGATGACCTTCTGCGGGTTGATGATGGCAGCCAGCTCGTTCAGGCGCGGATCCGGCACCGGCACGATGCCGACGTTCGGTTCAATCGTGCAGAACGGGAAGTTGGCCGCCGCGATGCCCGCCTTGGTCAGCGCATTGAACAGGGTCGATTTGCCGACGTTGGGCAGACCGACGATGCCGCATTTGATACCCATCTTTGACAACCTCTGGGGTGAAAGTGATTGGGGAAGCAGCGACGTTCGGCGCTGCTTTTCCAATCATTTTCCGTACCGACCGACGGTCGCTACCTCCCGGTAACGTCAGTCACCGGTCACGTTACTTCGGGGTGTGCAGCCGCTTCATCGCTTCGCTGAAATCGCCTTTCACTGCCAGCGGCAGGACGTCGATCGCATCGTTGACGGCATGACCGATCAGCACATCATCGTCTTTGCTGGCACGCCCGAGCACCCACGGGACCACGCGGTCCTTGTGGCCGGGATGGCCGATGCCGATGCGCAGGCGGTGGAATCTGCCGTGGCCGAGCAGACGGATGGTGTCGCGCAGGCCGTTCTGGCCGCCGTGGCCACCGTCGAACTTGAGCCGTGCCACGCCGGGCGGCAGGTCCAGCTCGTCGTGCGCCAGCAGCGTTTCTTCCGGTTCGATCTTCCAGAAGCGCTGCGCCGCGGTGACCGATTTGCCACTGAGGTTCATGAAGGTGGCGGGCTTGAGCAGCCATACCGGCTGGCCGGCGATATCGACCTTGGCGGTCTCGCCGAACAACTTGCTGTCCACGCTCCAGCGCGCGCCGGCCTGTTCGACCAGGGCGTCAATGAAACGAAACCCGGCATTGTGCCGGGTCTGGGCGTGCTCGGGTCCGGGGTTGCCCAGACCAACGATCAATCGCAATCCTGTCATTACTCTTCTTCGTCGGTACCCGCTCTGTGCCGGTACATACAGAAACGGCGCCTGCCACGAAGGACAGGCGCCGCAATCACTTACTCTGCAGCCGGCGCTTCGTCGGCAGCTTCTTCCTTGCCGAGCTTGGCGGTGACGATCGCGTCGTCATGGTCCTTGCCCTGGGCCAGCGCCGGGATCTCGACGCCCTTCGGCAGCTTGATGTCCGACAGGTAGATCACGTCACCAGCCTTCAGGTCGGCCAGGTCGACGTCGATCGATTCCGGCAGGTCCTTCGGCAGGCAGGTGATGCTCACTTCCTTCAGTTCGTGGGTGACCACGACGTCGGCAGCCTTGCCAGCCGGCGAGGTGTCTTCGTTGATGAAGTGCAGCGGGACGTTGGCGGTCAGCGCTTCGTTCTCGTTCACGCGCAGGAAATCCAGATGCAGGATCAGCTGCTTGAACGGGTGGCGCTGCATGTCACGCAGCAGCACCTTGGTGACCTTGCCATCCAGGTTCAGGTCCAGGATGGACGAGTAGAACCACTCGTTCTGCTGGGCCAGCCAGATTTCGTTGTGGTTGAGCTGGATGACGCTCGGCTCGACGTCGCCGCCGTAGATGATCGCCGGGATCTGGCCAGCGCCACGCAGGCGGCGGCTCGCACCCTTGCCTTGCAGTTCGCGCTGGACGACCTTGATTTCATGATTCTTGGCCATGCTGATTTACTACCTTCGTTGTTTGCCGCGCCATGATGGCGAGGCGATGAGGGGAGATCCGCGACCAGATCTCCCCGGGAAACCACCCACCGTTGCCGGTGGGCGGAAAAATCAATCCACGTACAGCGAGCTGACCGACTCACCGAAGGCGATGCGGCGCATCGTCTCGGCCAGCATTTCCGCCACGCTGAGCTGGCGGATCTTGCTGCACACCCGCGCCTCTTCACGCAGCGGGATGGTGTCGGTCACCACCAGCTCATCGAGCTGGGAGTTGTTGATGTTGTCCACCGCCGGGCCCGAGAGCACGGCGTGGGTGCAGTACGCGGCGACCTTGAGGGCGCCACGCGCCTTCAGGGCTGCAGCGGCCGCACACAGGGTGCCGGCGGTATCGACGATGTCATCGACCATCACGCAGGTCTTGCCTTCGACGTCACCGATGATGTTCATCACGGTGGAGACGTTGGCGCGCGGGCGGCGCTTGTCGATGATCGCCAGATCGGCATCGTCCAGGCGCTTGGCGACGGCGCGCGCGCGCACCACACCACCCACGTCCGGGGACACCACGATCAGGTTTTCCGTGCCGTAGGCGCGCCAGATATCGGCGAGCAGCAGCGGCGAGGCGTATACGTTGTCCACCGGCATGTCGAAGAAACCCTGGATCTGATCGGCATGCAGATCCACCGTCAGTACCCGGTCAGCCCCGACAGCGCTGAACATCTTTGCGGCCACCTTGGCAGTGATCGGCACGCGCGAGGAGCGCATGCGGCGATCCTGGCGCGAATAGCCGAAATACGGCACCACGGCGGTGACACTGTTGACCGAAGCGCGCTTGAGCGCATCGATCAGGACCAGCAGTTCCATCAGGTTCTCTGCGCTGGGCGCACAGGTCGGCTGGATCACGAACACGTCCTGCTTACGGACGTTTTCCTCGATCTCGACCTGCACTTCACCATCGGAGAAGCGCGACACCAATGCCTTGCCAGGCCGCACCCCCAGTTCCTTGCAGATGCTCTGCGCAAGGCGCTTGTTGGCGTTGCCGGAAAATACCAGCAGGTTGGGGTGTTCTTGCATCATGACGGTCTCGGGCGGGAGCGATTGGCGGAGAACTGGGCCGCCGGCACCCGGAGGTGTCTGCGGTGACAACACCGCGGCGTATGCACCGCGCCCGCGCAGACATGCGCATGGAGTCGCGGCAGATATCCGCTAGTGGCAGGGGCGGGAGGATTCGAACCTCCGAATGCCAGGATCAAAACCTGGTGCCTTGGGCCTCTTGGCGACGCCCCTGCATCAAAATCAGTAACGCTCGAGTACATCAAGCAGTGGCGAGCGCTCCACGCCCGCAGCCACCCATGCCCGCAGTTCCTTCGGCAATTGCGCCAGGCCCTGCTCTGCAGCAGCGCGCGTAGCGAACTCGACGAAACAACCGCTTCCCGACCCGGTGAGTCGTGCCCGGCCGATACTGCTCAACGCTGCGAGCGCTGCCTCTACGGCAGGTTCGCGGCGGCGCAGGACCGGCTCGAACGCATTCCCGAGCAAAGACCCGGAAGCGAAGTCCGCTATTTTCGCCACTGGGGCATCCCGCGTCAAATCCGGTGATGCGAAAAGTGCGGGAGTCGGCACGTGAACGCCGGGATGAACCAGCACAAACCAGGCCGGCGGCAGTGCGATCGGGGTCAGCAGTTCGCCCACGCCCTCGGCCCAGGCGTTGTGCCCGCGCACGAAGACCGGCACATCCGCGCCCAGCTGCAGACCCAGCGCGGCCAGCGCGTCGACCTCCAGACCGGCGCCCCACAGGCGGTTCAGTGCGACCAGGACGGTGGCGGCATCGGAGGACCCGCCGCCGAAACCGCCGCCCGCCGGAACGCGCTTTTCGACGCCGATATCGGCACCTTGGGCGATGTTCGCTGCAGCCTTCAACAGGTGCGCGGCGCGGATCGCCAGATCATCGGCCTCGGCGACGCCGGCCACGGAGTCGCCCTCACGGCGGATCCGGCCGTCGTCGCGGACACGCAGATGGATCCGATCCCCCCAATCGAGCAGCCGGAACACCGTCTGCAGCTGGTGATAACCGTCCGGGCGCCGCCCGGTGATGTGGAGGAACAGATTCAGCTTGGCCGGGGCCGGCCAGGTCGACCCGCCGTCGACTGCATCCAGCCTGCTCATGGCGTGGCCAGTACCCAGCTGTCGACCACCAGGCGCACCTTCGCGTCGCCTTTGACCGCTTCAATCCGGCGCGGCAGCACCGGGCGACCGGCCTCGGCCGGGTACCAATCCAGGTACTGGATCTCCCAGCCCAGCTGCTGCACGCGACGCGGGCGGCCTTCGCCGTCGCGCTCGACCAACCCGGCCGGGGCAGCATCGGCGACCAGACCGCGCACCCAATCCGGCAGCTGGTTGACGGGGATGTCCCAGCCGGTGGCCTCCAGCAGGACCTGCTGGGCATCCTCGCCTTCGCGCGTGCCGCCTTCCAGACCTTCCAGACGGCCGCCCTCGTGATGGCTGTCGCCGGTCAGCTTCCAGCTTTGCCGGGTGACCGGCGCGCTGAGCTCGACCACATAGCCGGCCGCCTGCTGCTGCCAGTCGATGCGGCCGCTGCCGCCATTGCGGCCCTTGCTGATCGCCACCCGGCCCTGGAACGACCAGACCGGCTGCGCACGCACGGCCGCGATGCGCTCGGCCTCGGCCTGTTGCGCAGCGGCCGATACCGCGGTGACAACGGTCGGGGCGGACGGCGCCTTGCGCTCATCCAGCGACACGCAGGCGGAGAGCGACAACGCCAGGGCCGCGGCAAACGCGGCCTTCAGGGACAGCAGATTCATACGCCGTATTTCTCGATCACGCGCTGCAGGGCGCGGTTGTCCGGGTCCAGCTTGCGGGCCTCTTCAAAGAAGTGCCGCGCCTCGTCCTTCTTGTTCAACACCCACAGCACCTCGCCCACATGCGCGGCGATCTCCGCATCCTTGGCCAGGGTCCAGGCGCGGCGCAGCTGCACCAGCGCTTCTTCGTTGCGGCCCAGGCGATACAGCACCCAGCCATAACTGTCGACGATGGCGGCGTTGTCCGGCTCGGCCACGCGCGCGCGGTCGATCAGTTCCAAGGCTTCCTGATAACGCTGCGTGCGATCGGCCAAGGTATAGCCGAGCGCGTTGAGCGCGGCGATGTTCTCCGGATCGGTGACCAGCACCTTGCGCAGGTCGGCCTCGGCGCGCGGGATGTCATCGCGACGCTCCCAGGCCAGCGCGCGGGCATACAGCAGCGCGTTTTCGTCCGGATACGCGGCCAGGCCACGGGCCAGCGCGTCCAGCTCACCGGCATCGTCATTGCCGCGCTGGCGCAGCTCGGCCTCGAGCAGATAGGCATCGCGGCGGGCATCGTCATCGACGGTGGCATCGGACTGGATGGCGTGCACTTCGGCCAGTGCCTTGTCGGTGCGGCCCAGTTCGTTCTGCGCATTGGCTGCGCGCAGGCGCGACTCATCGCGCTCCGGGCCACCGGGCACGCTGTGATACCAGTTGACCGCCTCCTCGTAGCGCTTGAGGTACTCGGCGATCTTGCCCAGCAGCAGGCGTTGGGCTGGATCCGGCTTGGTGGCCTGCCGGGAGAGCTCGGTATACAGGGCCAACAGGCCGGGGTCGTCCTTCTGCTTGGCCAGCAGCGAGGCACGCATGCCGTAGGTCTGCACATCCTGCGGGCCGACCGCCAGCACGCGCTCGGCCGCGGCGGGCTGGCCCATCAGATCGTAGGAGATCGCCACCGCATTGCGCAGCTCGGGGTCCTGCGTGGTCTTGGGCTCCACGCCCTTCAACAGGGCCAGCGCCTCATCGGCCTTGCCGGCCTGGGTGAGCTGACTGGCATGCAGCAGGGCCACACGCGGCTCGTCCGGGAAGCGCTTGACCACCTCATCGACCATGCGCCGGGCCAGCTCGGGCTCCTCCATGCGCATGGCCAGACGGCCGAACTCCTGCCAGACCTCCAGGCGGTCGGGGATGGCATTGGCATCCACCAGCTCGCCCAGCACCTGGGCCGGGACCTTGGGATCGCTGCCGCCACTGATCAGGGCGCCGATCGCGAACTTCCAGGCGGTGGGGTCCGGGTCCTTGAGCAGCGCCTGCAGTTCGGTGCGGGCGGCCTTCACCTTGTTCTGGCGCATGTCCAGCGCGGCGGTGCTGCTGCGCATGGCCAGTGAGCGCGGCGCACGCTGCTCCCACAGGGCCAGCGCGCGGGCGGCGCGCTTGTCATCGTTGGCCAGCATGGCGATCCGGGAGGCGCGCTCAGCCAGGCCTGCATCGCCTTCACTGGCCTCGGCCGCCTCCAGGTACCAGCGCGCGGCGTCGCCCAGTTTGCCTGCCTGCAGGGCGAATTCGCCCGCCATGACCGGGGCCAGGGGGACCGCCTCGGCCGTGCTGTCCTTGGCCTTCGCCGGGGCTGCCGGGGGGGCGGCCAGGGCGTTGGCGGTGAACAACGACAGCAGCAGAACGCTGGAGATGCGAATCAATGCGGGCATCGGGGGCATCTGAGCCTTAAAATGACGACTTGAATGGCCAGCAGCTTATCGCAAGCAACTGAACAATGACCCTGTGGGTGCTCGGACTGAATCACCAGACCGCGCCAGTGGAACTGCGCGAACGCGCCTCCTTTGGCGGCGACGCCCTGCCCCAGGCATTGGCGTCGCTGCGCGATACCCCACAGGTGGCCGAGGCGGTCCTGCTCTCCACCTGCAACCGCACCGAGCTGTACGCGGTGGCCGAATCCGGTGACGCGCTGGCCCAGTGGCTGGAGTCGCATGCCGGCACGCTGCACGGGTACCTCTATCAGCACGCCGACGCCGACGCGGTCCGCCACCTGTTCCGGGTCGCCACCGGGCTGGACTCGATGGTGCTGGGCGAACCGCAGATCCTGGGCCAGGTGAAGGATGCCTGGGCCCTGGCGCGTGATCATGGCCTGCTCGGCCAGCGCCTGGACCGGCTGTTCCAGCAGACCTTCTCGGTGGCCAAGCGCGCGCGGACCGATACCCGCGTGGGCGCCAACCCGGTCTCGGTGGCCTCCACCGCGGTGCGCCTGGCGCAGAACTCGTTCGCGCGGCTGGAAGATTCCACCGTGCTGCTGGTCGGCGCCGGCGAGACCATCGAGCTGGCCGCGCGCCATCTCAGCGAAGGGCGCGTGCGTCGGCTGCTGATCGCCAACCGCACCCTGGCCCATGCGCAGGAGCTGGCCAGCCGTCATGGCGGCGTCGCCCTGCCCCTGAGTGAGCTGGACCGCCATCTGGGCGAGGCCGACGTGGTGTTCTCGGCCACCGCCGCGCGTGAGCCGGTGATCACCCGGGCGCACGTGGCCGCCGCACTGAAAACCCGCAAGCACAAGCCGATGCTGCTGTTCGATCTGGCCGTGCCCCGCGATATCGAGGCCGGCGTGGGCGAACTGGCCGACGCCTTCCTGTACACCGTGGATGATCTGGAGCGCGCGGTCGAAGACAACCGCCGCAGCCGCCGTGAAGCCGCGGCCGAGGCCGAAGCGATCATCGAGCTGCAGGTCGCCCGCTTCGTGGAAACGCTGCAGGCCAGCGTGCACCAGGCCCCGCTGCGGCAACTGCGCGCCTATGGCGAAGCGACCCGCGTGGAGATGCTGGAGAAAGCCCGCCAACAGCTGGCCCACGGCAAATCACCGGAAGAGGTGCTCGAGCTGCTCGCGCACGGCCTGACCAACCGCCTGCTGCACCCGCCGACCGCCGCCCTGCGCGCGGCCGCGCTCAGCGGCGATACTGAACTCACCCGCGCCGCCGAGCGCCTGTTCCCGGCCAAGCCGGGTTACCAGCACCCTGCCGTGCGTACCGATGTAGCGAGGAATGATGACGCCGACCCTGCGCCGTAAGCTGGAAGCGCTGGCCGAGCGCCGCGAAGAACTGGAACGCCTGTTGTCCGACCCCGCCGTGGTCGGCGACAACGACCGTTTCCGCGCACTCTCGCGCGAGTTTTCGCAGCTGGAGCCGGTCGCTGCTGCGCTGGCCGACGAAGCCCGCGCCAAGGCCGATCTCGCCGCCGCCGAGGCGATGCGCGAGGACCCCGACCTGCGCGAACTGGCCGACGAGGAAATCATCGCCGCGCAGCAGCGCCTGCAGCAGCTGGACGAAGCACTGGCCCTGCTGCTGGTGCCGCGCGATCCGCGCGATGACGGCAACCTGTTCCTGGAAGTCCGCGCCGGTACCGGCGGTGACGAGGCGGCGATCTTCGCCGGCGATCTGTTCCGCATGTACGCCCGCTATGCCGAGCGCCAGGGCTGGAAGGTCGAGATCGAATCGGACAACCCGGGCGAACATGGCGGCTACAAGGAAGTGGTGGCGCGCGTGGTCGGCCGTGGCGCGTTCTCGCGGCTGAAGTTCGAATCGGGCACGCACCGCGTGCAGCGCGTGCCGGCGACCGAGTCGCAGGGCCGCATCCATACCTCGGCCGCGACGGTGGCGATCATTCCCGAGGCGGATGACGTCGAGGACGTGGTGATCAACCCGGCCGACCTGCGCGTGGACACCTACCGCTCCTCCGGCGCCGGTGGCCAGCACGTCAACAAGACCGAATCGGCGATCCGCATCACGCATCTGCCCACCGGCGTGGTGGTGGAATGCCAGACCGAGCGCAGCCAGCACGCCAACCGCGACAAGGCGATGAAACGCCTCAAAGCGCAGCTGCTGGATACCGAACGCAGCAAGCAGGCCGCCGCGCAGGCCGAAAGCCGCCGGCTGCAGGTCGGCAGTGGCGACCGCAGCCAGCGCATCCGCACCTACAGTTTCCCGCAGGGGCGGATCACCGATCACCGCGTGGAAGGGCTGACCCTGTACGACCTGCCCAACATCCTGACCGGCGATCTCGATGCACTGGTCAGCCGGCTGACCCACGAACACCAGGCCGACGAGCTGGCCCGGCTCGCGGAAGGCAACTGAGCATGATCGACGCGGGGCGGCAGCGATGAGTGCCGATCCGCAGCGCCTGCAGCTGCGCCAGGCGGTGCAGCGGCAACCGGCCGATTTCATTGCCTGGGTGATGCTGGCCGACGCGGAGCTGGAAGCCGGCGATGTGCGCGCCGGCGAACAGGCCGCCACCCGCGCGCTGCAGCTGCGCGGCGACCATCCCGAGGCCTTGGCGCGGCTGGGGCGCGCGCGCTGGATGCAAGGCCGCCATGGCGAGGCCGCCACACTGCTGCGACAGGCGGCGGATCGCGCGCCCCAGCACCCCGGCATCACTCTGTGGCTCGGCCACGCTCTGGAAGACGCGGGGCAGCCCGAGGCGGCGGCGGATGCGTATCGCCATGCGCATCGTCTTCTGCCGGGCGAGCCCTACATCGCTGCGCAGCTGCTCAACTGGCAGCGCCGGCTGTGCGATTGGCGGGATCTGGAGCGATTGTCGGCGCTGGTGCGCCAGGCCGTCGCGCAGGGCCAGGCGGTGGTCGAGCCGTTCGCCTTCCTCAGCGAAGACAGCAGCGCCGCCGAGCAGTTGGCCTGTGCGCGGCAGCGTGCAGCGGCGCTGGCCGAGGGCATCGCGCGGTTGCCGCCGGCCACGGTGCGCGCGCACGGCACGCTGCGGGTCGGCTTCCTCTCCAACGGCTTCGGCGCGCATCCCACCGGCCTGCTGACCGTCGCCCTGTTCGAACAGCTGCGCGCGCTGGGCACGCTGGACCTGCATCTGTTCGCGCTCAGCGCGGACGACGGCAGCAGCATCCGTCAGCGTCTGCAGCAGGCCGCCCACACCTTGCACGATGTCAGCGCGCAGCCGCATCAGGTGATCGCCCGGCGCATCCGCGAGGCCGGCATCGATGTGCTGTTCGATCTGCGCGGCTGGGGCGGTGGCGGCACCCCGCAGGTGCTGGCGATGCGCCCGGCCCCGGTGCAGATCAACTGGCTGGCCTACCCGGGCACCTCCGGCGCGCCGTGGATCGATCATGTACTGGCCGATGCCTTCGTGCTGCCCGACGCGCTGGCACCGGCGTTCAGTGAGAACGTGCGGCGCCTGCCGCGCGCGTTCCAGCCCTCGGACAACACCCGCGTGCTGGAACCGGCGCCCCCGCGCGAGGACTGCGGCCTGCCCGCGCAGGGCGTGGTGCTGTGCTGCTTCAACAACAGCTACAAGCTCAATCCGCGCAGCATGCAGCGGCTGTTCGCGGTGCTGCACGGCGTGCCCGGCAGCGTGCTGTGGCTGCTCTCCGGCCCGGGCAACGCCGATGCACGGCTGCGCAGCGCGGCACGCCAGGCGCAGCTGGATCCGGCGCGCCTGGTGTTCATGCCACGCCTGCCGCACCCGCAGTACCTGGCGCGTTACCAGCACGCCGACCTGTTCCTGGACACGCACCCGTACAACGCCCACACCACCGCCTCCGATGCGCTGTGGGCCGGCTGCCCGGTGCTGACCTGCCCCGGCGCGACGTTCGCCTCACGGGTGGCCGGCAGCCTGAACCACCACCTGGGCATGCACGCGTTCAACGTGGCCGATGACGCGGCGTTCGTGGCTACCGCCATCCAGCTCGGCAACGACCCGGCTGCATTGCAGGCCGCGCGCGCCACCCTGGCGCAACGGCGCGAGGACAGCGGCCTGTTCGACATGGCCGGTTTCGCGCGCGACCTCACCGAGGTGATCGAAACGCTCGCGCGCGAACGCGGCTGGCAGGGCCCACACATCGCCTGAGCATCGGCTGCGCTAGGCTCGGGCTTCCCTGTGAATCACCGAGGCACGCCGATGGGCAAGCTCAAGCGCAAGGACTACCAGGCCCTGCTGGAACCAATGCAACTGGAACTGGCGGCGATGGCGCGCTGGGTGCAGCACACCGGGCAGCGCGTGCTGGTGCTGTTCGAAGGCCGCGATACCGCGGGCAAGGGCGGTGCGATCCAGGCGATCGCCGAGCATCTCAATCCGCGCCAGTGCAAAGTCGTCGCGCTGCCCAAGCCGACCGACCGCGAAAGCACACAGTGGTATTTCCAACGCTATGTCTCGCACCTGCCGGCGGCGGGCGAGATCGTGCTGATGGACCGCAGCTGGTACAACCGCGCGGGCGTCGAGCATGTGATGGGCTACTGCACCGAGGCGCAGTACCGCAGCTTCCTGGCACAGACGCCGGTGTTCGAGAAGCTGCTGATCGATGATGGCATCGTGCTGTTCAAGTACTGGCTCAGCGTGGACCAGGCACAACAGGAAAAGCGCTTTGCCGAGCGCCACCTCGATCCGCTCAAGGGCTGGAAGCTGTCGCCGGTGGACCTGAAATCACGCAGCAAGTACAGCGCTTATACCGAGAGCCGCGAAGCGATGCTGCGCGCGACACATAACGATGATGCCCCGTGGACGCTGGTGGACTTCAACGACCAGAAGCGTGGGCGGCTGGGCCTGATCCGCAACCTGCTCGATCGCCTGCCCGACACCCGCGTGGACGAACCGGTGCTGGCGCTGCCGCCGTTGAAGGGCAAGCTGCACAAGGAGCACTTCGGGGTATTGAAGCCGATCGAACCCTTCGTCACCACGTAGATCCACCGCGCGCAGCGCGGCAACGGCGTGCCGGTCATGAACCGGCACGCCCGTCAGACTCAGCCTTCCTTGATCCGCGCTTCGATGTCATGCGCGGTGACCGGGCCAAGGAACTCCTTGGCGACCTTGCCATCCGGCGCGATCAGGTAGGTCATCGGCAGGCCGCGCGGGATCGCGAAGTCTTCCGGCGGGTTGTACGTATCCACGATCACGATCGGATAGGTGACCGGACGCTTCTCCAGGAAGGCCTTCATCTCGGCCGGTTCGATGTCCTCGAAGGCCAGCCCGACCACCTCGATCTCATTGCGCATCGCGTGCAGCGCGGAGAGCTCGGGCATTTCCTTGCGGCACGGGGCGCACCAGGTCGCCCAGAAGTTCACCACCACCCACTTGCCGCGGTGCGCGGCCAGGTCGTAGTCGGTGCCATCCAGCGCCTTGGCTTTGAGCGTCGGCTGTTCGACGGTCTTGCGTTCGGTGGCCGGCACGGCTTCGGTCGGCGGCGCGGCGGGCTCGTTGATCGGGGCCGGGGCGGCAGGCGCAGTGGCCTCGCTCTGTGCGGCGGGCTTGTTGCAGGCGGCCAGCGTGAGCAGGCCCAGGGCCAGCAGCAGGGGCTTGGCGGTCATGGTTTGTCTCCGGGGGTCGAGTAGATGTCGCTGACGCGGCGTTTGAGCAGTTCGCGCAGCGGCAGGCGCAAGGTGTCCAGCGCGGCCACCGAGGCCGTGCCCAGGCTGTCGTCGCGATACGGCAGGTAGGCTTCCTTGATCGGGATCCGCATCTGCGTGGTCTCGTACAGGTCGGCCAGGGTGAGTTTGTCCAGGTCGCGCGCGAGCAGCCATTCGCCCTGCTCGTCGCGGCGCACCACGCGGATCGCTTCCAGGTCGCAGAGCAACGTCTGCAACAGCGAATCGGTCAGCATCGGCTCCAACCGCAGGATTTCATCGTCATCCAGGCTGCGGCCATCGGCACGGGCCTGGTGGAAGCGACCGATCAAGCGCAGCAGGCCATAGATTTCATACCCCACCGGCAGGCGCAGGTCGGCCGGCTGGTAGCGGAACGCGGCGATCGAGGAGGCGAGCGATGCGCCGAGCAGCACCGAGACCCAGCACAGGTAGATCCACAGCAGCAGGATCGGCACGAAGGCAACCGTGCCGTAAAGCTTCTGGTAGGACTGGAAGCTGCCCAGGTAAGCACCCATGCCCCACTTCACCAGCTCCAGCATGATCGCGGCCAGGATCGCGCCGGGGACGGCATGGCGCCATTTGACCGTGTGGTGCGGCACTACGCGGTAGACCAGCATGATGCAGACGAACTCGATCAGGATCGGCGCGACCGTCAGTGAGACGTTGGCCAGCCAGCGACCTTCGCTGGTGCCGAACAGCGGCAGCGCGAACACCCGCGCCGAGACCGCCAGCGAGGCCGCGGCGAGCATCGCGCCGAGGGTGAGCACGGTCCAGTACACCAGGAAGCGGGTCAGCTTGGGCCGGGTCGAACTCACCCGCCAGATCTGGTTGAAGGTTTCCTCCACGCTGTTGAGCGTGATCAGCAGCGACACCACCAGCGCGATGAAGCCGGCGGCGGTCAGCTGCCCGGCACTGGCCGAGAACTGTCGCAGGTAGCCTTCGGCGGCGCGCGCGGCGTTGGGCACGAAGTTGGAGAATACGTAGTCGCTGAGGGTATCGCTCCAGCGATCGAACACCGGGAACGCCGAGAGCACCCCGAACACTACGATGGCCAGCGGCACCAGCGCGAACACCGTGGTGTAGGCCAGCGAGGCGGCCGCCTGGAACAGGCGGTCATCCAGGAAGCGGCGCCACAGGAAGCGGCCGAAGCTGATCGTGCGCGCACGGTCCCGGACGCGTTCGATCCACAGGTTGATCGTATCGAGAGGTTCCATCGGCGCAAGGGTACCCGATGACGGGTGTGGGGCATGCACGCCCGCTCACAGTGACCGGCCTCGCCCTGAGCGGGCTGCGTTGCCATACTGCCGGCATCGGACGCAATGAGATGAAAGCGAAATGGCGGAGATCCTGGTGCTGTACTACAGCCGTGGCGGTTCAGTGGCACGGCTTGCCCGCCAGATTGCGCGCGGCATCGGCGAGGTGCCGGGCATGAGCGCGCGGCTGCGCACGGTACCCCCGGTGGCGGCGGTGACGCAGACCGCGCTGCCGCCGGTGCCCGAGGACGGCGCACCCTATGTGAGCGTGGCCGACCTGGCCGAATGCACCGGACTGCTGCTGGGCAGCCCGACCCGCTTCGGCAACATGGCCGCGCCGGTGAAGCACTTCCTGGACGGATTGGGTGCGGAATGGGTCAACGGCACCCTGGCCGGCAAGCCGGCGGGCGTGTTCACCTCGACAGCCTCGCTGCACGGTGGGCAGGAATCGACGCTGTTGTCGATGCAGGTGCCGCTGCTGCACCACGGCTGCCTGATCGTCGGCATTCCCTTCACCGAGCCGGCGCTGAGCCACACCACCACCGGCGGCACGCCGTATGGCGCCAGCCACGTGGCCGGCGCGGACGACAACCCGGTGCCGAGCGAGGATGAGAGCATCCTGGCCCGCGCGTTGGGGCGCAGGGTGGCCGATATCGCGCGGCGGTTGGCGTGAGCACGCGCGCCCAGGAAATCGTCCTTGCGCTGCTGCTGGTGGCGCTGGCGGTGCTGTTCGCGGTCTGGTTCGCGCAGGACAAGCATTGGCTGGCCACCCAGTTGGTGTTCACGCTGCCGCCGCTGCTGCTGGCGCTGGGCGTGCTGGTGCGGCGTGGCAAGGCGATGTTCTGGGCTGGCGTGCTGGCGCTGTTCTGGTTCAGCCACGGGGTGATGAGCGCCTGGAGCCACCCGGAGGTGGCGCTGTGGGGCTGGCTCGAGCTGGGGCTGGCCTTGGCCGTGATCGGAGTCGCCAGCACGCCGGGGCTGCGCCGGCGCTTCGGCCGCAGGACAACGGCTGGCTGACCGTCCGGCGTCCCAAGCCTGCATCGGGCGGGCGGCAGCCGTATCATCTACGGGTCGGCGCGGCGGTTCCGTGCCCTTCTGTCTGGTACCCAGGATGCTTGCAATGGAAGAACTACTGATCATCACCACCGGTGGCACGATCGACAAGATCTACTTCGACGACAAGTCGGACTATCAGATCGGTGATCCGCAGATCGGGATGATCCTGCGCGAGCTGGGCGTGACCTTCCGTTTCAATGTGATCCCGATCCTGCGCAAGGATTCGCTGCACATCACCGACGAGGACCGTGAGTTGATCCGGGCCACGATCGCCGCCCAGCCGACGCGGCATGTACTGGTGACGCACGGCACCGATTCGATGGTGCAGACCGGCCAGGTGCTGAAGTCGATCACCGACAAGACGATCGTGATGACCGGTGCGTTGAGCCCGGCGCGCTTCCGCGGCTCGGATGCGGAGTTCAACATCGGGTGTGCGATCGGTGCGGTGCAGTCGTTGCCGAGCGGTGTGTACATTGCGATGAACGGCCGGATCTGGAATCCGGAACAGGTGCGCAAGAACGTGGCGGCGAACCGGTTCGAAGCTGCGTAATCACTGTTGATTGAACGAACGCCCCGGCATGCCGGGGCGTTCTGCGTTGGTGCGATGGGACCGCGATCAGTACTGCGCGGTGAGGCTCAGGCCGGAGAAGGTCGAGTAGGCCTTGACCCGTACGTGCCAGGTGCCGGCCGCCGGTGAGGTGATCGTGCAGGTCTCGTTGTTGCCGCTCAGGTAGGGGCGGCAGGTGTAGACGGTGTCGGTCGGGGCGCTGCCGGAGCGGACGTAGAGATCGGCATCGCCACTGCCGCCGGCGATGGTGACCTTCAGCTGGCTGCGGCCGGACGGCACGGTCACGGTGTAGGCCAGCGAGGCACCGCTGGCGGCGCCGAGGCCGGTGACCGGGACGTTGTTCTGCAGCACGTTACCGGTGCCCGGGTTCGGATTGGTCCCGCCCAGGGCGGCCGTCACCGCCGCGTCGGCATCGACGATGCCCGCGCCGCAACCGCCGGAGCAGGCGCCCGGCAACGGCCGTGCGGTGCTCTTGAGCAGGCTCTCGATGGCGGCCGGGCTCAGGGCGGTAGGGGCAACGGACTGGATCAGCGCGACCACGCCGGCTACGTGCGGCGCCGCCATCGAGGTGCCGTTGTAGGAGGCATACGATGCGGTGCCCGGAACCGTGGTGCCACTGTTGAGCGTGGAGAGAATCCCCTGGCCCGGGGCCGAGATGTCGATGCCGGTGCCGTAGTTGGAGAAGCTGGCGCGGGCACCGGCCGAGGTGGTCGCGGCAACGGCGATGACGTTGGCGCAGTTGGCTGGCACCGAAGAGGACACGTTGGTGTTGCTGTTGCCGGCAGCGACGACCACGGTGGTGCCGCGCGAGACGGCGCCGTTGATGGCGGTCTGGTAGGTGGTGGAGCAGCTGCCACCGCCGCCGAGCGACATGTTGATCACTTCGGCGGGGTTGGCATTGGCCGGGACTCCGCTGACGGTACCGCCGGAAGCCCAGACGATCGCATCGGCGATGTCGGAGGTGTAGCCGCCGCACTTGCCGAGCACGCGCACCGGGACGACCTTCGCATTGAACGCGGTGCCGGCCACGCCGCTGCTGTTGTTGGTCACCGCCGCAACAGTGCCGGCCACATGCGTGCCGTGCCAGCTGGAATTGGAGGCCGGAATGCCCGCGCCACACTCGTTGGCGGCGTACCAGTCGCCTTCGTCGTTGGGGTTGTTGTCGCGGCCACCGCCGTCGCGCGCCATCGCCGCGTCGCTGATGAAGTCATAGCCGGGCAGGATGTTGGCGTTGAGGTCCGGATGGTTGGTGATGCCGGTGTCGATCACCGCCACCACCACGCCGGTGCCGGTGGCCTTGTCCCAGGCCGGGCGTACGTTGATCGAGGCGTTGCTGGTGCCGAAGCCCCACTGCTCGGAAAAGCGGGTGTCGTTGGGCACCAGGGTGGCCTGCATCAGCTGATCGACTTCAACGTATTCCACGCCCGGGTCGGCCGCCAAGCGGCGCATCAGCAGTTCGGCTTCGGCGCGGTCCAGCGGCCGGTCGGCCTTGACCACGGTCGGGCCGATCGCCAGCTGGCGCAGCTTCTGCAGCCCCAGCGCACGGCCTTGGGCCGCCGGCACGGCCGCGGCGGCGGCCTTCAGCGAACTGGCCAGCGCGGTCGGGGTAGCGACCTCGGTACTGCCATCCTTGTACTTCACGATGAAGCGCTGGTGGGTCGGCGCCGAGGACAGGCCGCTCAACTGCACATCACCGGCGAACGCCGGGGTGGCCAGCAGCAGGGTCGACAGAACAGAGGCGCCCAGTACAACCAATGCACGGTGACGCAAACGGTGTTGCGAGACATGAGACATCGGATTTCCCTTTCAGACAGTGAATGCCGTCGTCGCGGCAGAGAATCCAGGTCCGATCCGGGGGCTGCTGAAAGCGATGGCGCGGATCGGGCCCGGTGAGTGGATCGGTTCCCCTGACATCAAACCGCCCACACCGACGCTAGTGGCTCACCGCACGATCAACAATGTTTCAGCTGCACTTCAGTGACATGAAATGTCGGATTTGAGACTTTCTGTGTCGAGGGTTTGTGAAAGTGAAGGCGCACGAGCCGTTTTGAACAGTCCAATTGCGTCAACGAATGTCCGAAATGGCTGTCACTGTCCACGGGGCCAGGACAACGCTTGCGCATCAATGGCTTGCGAGGTTGCCACCGCAGGACAGGCAACAAAAAACCCGCCTGTCACCAGGCGGGTTTCTTTGGTTCCCTTCGGCTCGGCAGGAATCAGGCGTCCAGGCGGACCAGCCAGCCGTGACGGTCCGGCAGGCGACCGTACTGGATGTCGGTCAGTTCCTTGCGCAGGGACATCGTCACTTCGCCGGCCGGCGCGTTGATGTCACCCACCGAGAAGCCTTCGCCCTTGAGCTGGCCGATCGGGGTGACCACCGCAGCAGTACCGCAGGCGAACGCTTCCACGATATCGCCGGAGGTCACGCCGTCCTTCCACTCCTCGAGGGTGACCTTGCGCTCTTCGACCTTCATGCCGCGGTCGCGGGCCAGCTGCAGGATGCTCTCGCGGGTGATGCCTTCCAGGATGCTGCCCGACAGCGACGGGGTCACCAGGGTGCCGTCCTTGTAGACCAGGAACACGTTCATGCCGCCCAGTTCTTCCAGGTACTTGCCTTCCACCGGATCCAGGAACAGCACCTGCGAGCAGCCCTGCGCCTGCGCCTTCTGCTGCGGCAGCAGCGAAGCGGCGTAGTTGCCACCGCACTTGGCTGCGCCGGTGCCGCCCTTGCCTGCACGTGCGTAGTCGGTGGACAGCCAGATCGACACCGGCGCCACACCCTTGGCGAAGTACGGACCGGCCGGGCTGGCGATCACGTAGTAGCCGGCCTTGTGCGCCCCGCGCACGCCGAGGAAGGCTTCATCGCCGATCATGAAGGGACGGAAGTACAGGCTGGATTCGTCAGCCGACGGCACCCAGCTGGCGTCCACCGCAATCATCTGCTTGAGCGATTCGACGAAGATCTCCACCGGCAGTTCCGGCAGCGCCAGGCGCTGGGCCGAACGCTGCAGACGGCGGCCGTTGGCCTCCGGGCGGAAGGTCCAGATCGAGCCGTCGGCGTGGCGGTAGGCCTTGATGCCTTCGAAGATTTCCTGACCGTAATGCAGCACCGCGGCGGCCGGATCCAGCTGCAGCGGGCCGTACGGGCGTACCACGGCATCGTGCCAGCCGGTGTCCTTGTCCCAACGCACTTCCACCATGTGATCGGTGAAGTGCAGACCAAAACCGGGGGCGGCCAGGATGCGTTCACGCTCCTCGCTGCTGCGCGGCTGGGCGGAACGGGTGGTGTTGAAGCTCACGGAAGACTGGGACACCGGATATTTCCTGTTCTGGTTACGGGGAACGCCGTGACGCCGGCTGGCGATGGGCGGTTACAGCATGCCGGTTTCGAGCCGGGCGGCCTCGGACATCATGTGGCGGCCCCACGGCGGGTCGAACACCAGCTCGACGTCGGCCTGCGCCACCGTCGGGATCATTTCCAGCTTGCTGCGCACGTCATCGACCAGGATCTCGCCCATGCCGCAACCGGGGGCGGTCAGGGTCATCTTGATCTCGACCTCGCGCTGGCCGTCATCCAGGTGCTTGAGGTCCACTTCATAGACCAGGCCCAGATCGACGATGTTGAATGGGATTTCCGGATCGAAACAGGTGCGCAGCTGCTGCCACACCAGTTTTTCGACCTCCTCGTCGGAGGCATCGGCGGGCAGTTCCAGCGCCGGGGGCGCTTCCTTGCCGATGGCATCGCCATCCTTGCCGGCGATGCGGAACAGATTGCCTTCGACAAAGACGGTATAGCTGCCACCCAGGGCCTGGGTGATATAGCCATAGCTGCCAGCGGGCAGCGTGACCGTTTCGCCCTGCGGGACCATGACGGCCTCGCAGTCGCGTTCGAAGTGGACAGGTTCACTGCTACGGGAATACATGTGGATCGATATGGGGGTCGCGGCCAATTCCCGCAAGGCGACCATTTTAGCCCAGTGGCCGCCCACGCGCCGGTCACCGCGCAAGCCGGTATCCTGTGGGGACTTACAGGAAGATTGCATGTCGCCCACGTCCGTGCCTGTCCGGAGCCGTCACTGGCTCTGGCCCCCGATGTTGCTGCTTGGTGTCGTCACGGCCGTGCTGGCCTGGTTGTTCATCGCCCTGCTGACCGGCCGCCAGGCCGGCTGGATGGCGGTTGTGGCGGCGTTGGAGATCGCCTTCATGCTGCGTCTGGGCACCCTGCGCGCCGGTACTACCCGGGTGGTGCTGACCCTGCTGGCCACCGTGCTGGTGGCGCTGGCAGCCAACTGGGGGATCGCTTCGGCCTACCTCGGCGGCTCGATGGGACTCACCCCGTGGGAATCAGCGTTGCGCATGGGGCCCTATCTGGCCTGGACCCTGAGCGGCCTGGCCAACGGCGCGGTCGAATGGCTGTGGCTGGGCGTGGCGCTGGTCGTGGGTTGGTGGGTGGCGAAGTAACTGCCCTGCATGCGCGCTGTCGCCGCGTGGCGTTGCATGCATCGGTAGTGCCGGACGCTGGCCGGCGCCTCATGGCGTTGGAACGGATCGCACGGCATTCACGCATCACGCTGAGCCGGCCAGCGGCCGGCACTACCGCAGGTCCGGTGTCGCCGTAGATCCGGTTTCGGTCGGATGCCGCCGTAATTTCGGTGCTGCTGTAGGTCACGACCGTTGGTCGTGACCATTGCATCCGCCCCTCAATGCCCGCCGTCGAGCGCCTTCAGCTCGCTGACCAGCGCGCTCGCCGCACCCGCACCATCGCCGTACAGCATGCGGGCGTTATCGGCGTAGAACAGCGCATTCTCGATCCCGGCAAAGCCGGTGCCCTTGCCGCGCTTGATCACCACTACGTTGCGCGCGTTGACCACGTCCAGGATCGGCATGCCATAGATCGGGCTGGCCGGGTCCGTGCGCGCGACCGGGTTGACCACGTCGTTGGCGCCGATCACCAGCACCACGTCGGTGTTGGGGAATTCCGGGTTGATGTCGTCCATGTCGGCGATCAGGTCGTAGGGCACGCCCGCTTCGGCCAGCAGCACGTTCATGTGCCCTGGCATGCGCCCGGCCACCGGGTGGATCGCGAACTTCACCTTGATGCCGCGATCGATCAGGCGCTGCGCCAGCTCCCACACCTTGTGCTGGGCCTGGGCCACGGCCATGCCGTAACCGGGCACGATCACCACGCGCTCGGCGAAGGCCAGCATCGCAGCGACGTCGCTGGCCTCGATCGGCTTCTGCGCGCCGCTGATTTCCTGCGCGACACCGCCGCCACCGAAATTGGAGAACAGCACGCCGCTGATCGGGCGGTTCATCGCCTTGGCCATCAGGCGTGTGAGCAGGATGCCCGCTGCGCCGACCATCATGCCGGCGATGATCAGCGCCTCGTTGCCGAGCACGTAGCCCTCGAAAGCCACAGCCAGGCCGGTGAACGCGTTGTACAGCGAGATCACCACCGGCATGTCCGCGCCGCCGATCGGCAGCGTCATCAGCACGCCCAACGCGAGCGCGACCACGAAGAAGCTGATGATCGCCAGCGGGCTCAAGGTGACCGCCGCCCAGATCCCCAGCACCACCATCGCCAGCGCGACCAGCAGGTTGAACACCTGCTGCCCCGGGAAGGTGACGCGGCGGTCGAGCCGACCATCGAGTTTGGCCCAGGCGATGATCGAACCGGACAGCGAGACCGCGCCGATCGCCGAACCGATCACGGCCAGCGCCAGCACGGTGGAGGACGGCTGGCGTGCGGCGAGATCGGCCAGTGCCTGCTCGCTCCAGTGGGTGGTATCGCGGTTGGTCAGGAACGAGAAACGCAGCAGTTCGACCGCACCGATCGCCGCCGCCGAGCCGCCGCCCATGCCGTTGTAGAGCGCCACCATCTGCGGCATGTCGGTGATCGCCACGCGCTTGGCCGACCACCACGCCACGCCCGTGCCGATCGCCACCGCCGCCAGGATCAGCGGGATGTTGTGCAGCTCGGGCAGGAAGAACGTCGCCACCGTGGCGATCAGCATGCCCAGCCCGGCCCAGCGGATGCCGCTGCGCGCGGTCATCGGCGAGGCCATGCGCTGCAGGCCGAGCAGGAACAGGGTGGCGGCAACCAGATAGCTCACCTGGACCAGCCACTGCAGCAGTTGCGCGGTGGTCACGTTCAAGGCGCCTTCTCCCCGGTATCGCGCTTGGCGCTGGGCTTGAACATGTCGAGCATGCGTTCGGTCACCACGTAGCCACCGGCCGCGTTGCCCGCGCCGAGCACCACCGCGATGAACCCGATGATCTTCTCCAGCGGGGTCTGTGCGTGTCCCAGCACCACCATCGCCCCGATCAGCACGATGCCGTGGATGAAGTTGGAGCCGGACATCAAAGGGGTATGCAGGATCACCGGCACCCGCGAAATGATCACGTGGCCGGCAATGGCGGCCAGCATGAAGATATACAACGCCACGAACCCGTCGCTCATTGCAGTCACTCTCCCAGGCGGTCATCCCGTCCCCTGCATCATAACCATGCGCTGAACCAATCGGGCAGGCCGGTCAACCGCGCCCGCCCTGGGGCGTTCTCACGGTATCCCCCTGCCGGACCGCTACCCTGTGCTGGTGAGCTCTCCCCTACCGTCGACGGATGCCGACCTGCCCGCCACTGCCGAGGTGGTGCTGCCGGTGTCGCTGGATGCGTTCCTGGCCGGTATCGGCCCGCGCGCGTTCCGCTTCGCCGAGGCCGGCCTGCGCCAGCGCGACGACGCGCTGGATGCGGTGCAGGACAGCATGTTGAAGATGCTCGGCTACCGCGACAAACCCGCCGCCGAGTGGGCACCGCTGTTCTGGAGCATCCTGCGCCGCCGCGTCGTGGATCTGCAGCGCCGCCGTGGCTTCCGCCTGAAGTTCTGGCGCAGCAGCGACGAGGCCGACGGCGACCATGACATCGACTGGGCCGACCACGCGCCCGGCCCGGCCCAGGCCCATGAGCAGCGCGATCAGTACGCACGCCTTGTACAGGCGCTGCGGGAGTTGCCTGCGCGCCAGCGCGAGGCCTTCACCCTGCGCGTGCTGCAGGACCTGGACGGCGCCACCACGGCCAAGGCCATGGGCTGCAGCGAAGGCGCGGTCAAAACCCATCTTTCGCGCGCCCGCCAGGCGCTGCAGCAGTCTTTGGAGATCGCCCTGTGAACCGCCCCCTGCCCCCTTCGATGCATGACGATGCCGCCCTGCGGCAGCTGCATGCGCAGGCGCTGGATACGCTCTCGCCGGCCACGCTGGCGCGGTTGCGCAGCGCGCGTCATGGCGCCTCGACCGCCAAGCGGCATGCGCCGTCCTGGTGGATGGCCACGGCCTGTTCGGCGGTGGTCGCGCTCGCGTTGGGCTACAGTTTCCTCCTCGGCGAATCGACCGCCCCGCCGGCACCGGTCGTGGCGAACGCGGCCGATGACGGCAGCGACGTTCTCGACGAAAATCCCGATCTGTATGTGTGGCTGGGCAGTACCGACCTGGCAATGGAGTGATGATGAAACTGCGACTGTCCCTGGGGCTGGTGTTGCTGACGCTGAGTGCGGCCAGCTGGGCGCAGACCGCCCCGCTCCCGGACTGGGACACACTCAGCCCGCAGCAGCGCGAAGCGTTGATCGCGCCCGTGCGTGACCGCTGGAACGATGCGCCGGCGCCGCAACGCGAGCGCATGCTCCAGCACGGCCAGCGCTGGCTGACCATGACCCCGGAACAGCGCGCGCAGGCGCACCGGGGCCGCCACCGTTTCGAGAACATGACGCCGGAACAGCGCGAACAGGCGCGCGCACTGTTTGGTCAGATGCGCAGCATGACCCCGGAGCAGCGGCAGGCGCTGCGCGACCGCTGGGCGCGGATGACCCCGGATGAACGCAAGGCCTGGCTCAAAGCCAACCCTGCGCCGACGCCGCCACCGCCGAAGCGCTGAGCCGTTAACGGGGACGGAGGGGATTATTAACCACCTCCGTCCCTGTTATTTCAGGCGGCGACCCAGCGGGTTCTGGCGAGCAGTTCGTCGTCCCAGTCGAAGGTGACCGCGCCGTCTTTCAGGAACAGCGCGACGAAGTTGTAGACGTTGCGGGCATACATCTCGCTGGCATGCACTGCGCCCTGGCTGGCCAGGTTGAGCGGACCATCGATGAGCACGCCGTCCAGATCCACTACCTCGCCCGGTTGCGTGGCTTCGCAGTTGCCGCCGGTTTCGGCGGCGAGATCGACGATCACGCTGCCCGGCTTCATGCCACGCGCCATCGCAGTACTGACGATTTTCGGCGCGGGCCGCCCGGGCACCGCGGCGGTGCAGATCACCACGTCCACGGTGCGCAGGTGCTCGCCGAGGCGACGCTGCTGCTCGGCACGTTCCTCATCGGTCAGCGGCCGCGCGTAGCCGCCTTCGCCGACCGCGCTCACGCCCAGATCCAGGAATTTGGCGCCCAGCGATTCGATCTGTTCGCGGGTTTCCGGGCGCACATCGAAGCCTTCCACCTGCGCGCCGAGACGGCGGGCGGTCGCAATCGCCTGCAGGCCGGCCACACCGGCACCGACCACCAGCACCTTGGAAGGACGGATCGTGCCGGCAGCGGTGGTGAGCATCGGGAAGAAGCGCGGCGCGCGCTGGGCCGCGATCAGGGTCGCCTTGTAACCGGCCATGCCCGCCTGCGAACTGAGCACGTCCATCGACTGCGCGCGCGTGGTGCGCGGCAGACGTTCCAGCGGGAACGCCTGCAGGCCACGTGACTGGATCAGGCCCGCACGTTCGGCGTCGGCCTGCGGGTGCAGCATGCCGATCAGGCTGGCACCGGATTTCAGCCGGGCCAGGCGGTCATTGGACGGGGGCTGCACGCACAGCACGAGATCGGCCTGGCCCAGGCGGGCGTCATCGGCTGGCTGGGCGCCCACGTCCTGATAGGCCGCATCGGGGAAGCCCGCCGCCACCCCGGCACCGGGCTCGAATGCGACGCTCGCTCCCAGCGCGATCAACTTGCGCGCCGTTTCCGGCGTCATCGCCACGCGCCGTTCCCCTGGCGCATGTTCCTTTACCACCAACACCTCGACAGCCATGCCTGTCCCCGACGATCAGCGGATTGTGGGCTGATCGTAACCTGATCGTCAGGCCAGGGTGGCCCCCGGGGTCAATGCACGGTGGCGTTCTTGGTATCCAGGCGATCGATCACGCCCTGCATGGCACTGTCGAAGGCGCCATCGTCGATATGCGCGCGCAGGCGCCCCAGGCGCACCATCACGGCCAGTTCTTCCGGCGAGGCGACGCAGAACCGTACCCCGCGCCGGTTGACGAACAGCAGGCGCTGGGAAATCGGGCTCACCCAGGACAGCTTGCCCGCCTGGACCTTGCCGTCCTTGTCGACGAAATCCAGCCAGCTGCCGATTTCCAGGCCGCGGAAGCGGTCGGCATCGGCATTGTCGAAATCGCTGACATCCACCTTGCTGCCCAGCTCCACCGCCGCCGATTCCTGCGCCGGTGGCGAGGGCAGCGCGACCTGCGGCAGTTCGGGCAGCGCGCGTTCCAGCTCGGGGCGCGATTCGGCGATGCCCTGCAGGGTATCGTGCAGCGCATCGATGGCACTGGTGGCCGCGTCGGCATGCACACCGACGCTGGCAAAGACCTTGCGCAGCGCGGGGTGCCAAGCCTGCAGCCACGGCTTGCCGACGATATGCCGGCGCGCCTCGGCCACCTCATCCAGCATGCCATCGGCCAGGCTCAGTGCCTCACCGACCGAGGCGCCGTCTTCGCCTTCGCGCAGCACGGTCAGGGTCAGGTGGTGCTGCCAGGGCTGGCGCAGGAATTCACCGATCGCCTGCGGCAAGGTGGTGTCGCCAATCCGCCGGTCCAGTTCGGTACTGGCGCGCTGGCGCGCCATTTCGAGCTTTTCCTGGCCGCGCTGGGTCTCGGCGGCACGGCGCTCGGCGATCTCGATACGGCGCCGGTGCTGGGTCAGGAACTCGCGGAATTCTTCTTCCAGGGTCAGGAAGATCGCCAGGTTCTCGTTGAACTCGGCCACCAGGCGCTCGATGATCTCCTCGACCTTACCCATCAGAACGCGCTCGGCCTGGCTCTCGCCGGTGTTGCCTTCGCAGGCCTCGGCCAGCGAGTTGAGCAGCTTGCGCGCCGGGTGGGTCTTCTGCACGAACATGCGGCGGTCGAGCATGGCGACTTTGACGAAGGGCACCACCAGCCGGCCGATCAGCTCGCGCGAGCGGCCCTCCAGGTCGCGCTCATCCAGCATCACATCGAACAGCATGCCGACCAGATCGATCGCGTCTTCGTCCTGCGGGTCCAGCCGCGCCTGCGCGGGATCGACCCCGAGCCGGGTCGCGCCGGACAGCACTTCGCTCTTCAGCCGTTGCGCCAGCGACTCACCGTCTTCACCGATCGCCGCGCGCAGGGTCGCACTGGGCGTGGCCTGCAGCAGCGACAGCACGGACATCATTTCGCGCTGGCTCAGCGGGCGCTGCTGGCCGACCGCGACGCTGGCCGCCGACGTGGCGTCTTCGCGCACATGGCGGGTCTGCTGCAGCAGTTCGTGCAGGGCATCGAGCAGCATGCCCTGGTTGCCGCCGAGGCTGTCTCCCGCATCGCCGGACAGGTCCTGATGCCCGGTCTGGGCGCCCTGAAGGCGGCCGCGGCTCTCGGCCCAGCGATCGGCGAAGCGGCGGGCCCAGGCCGGTGCCTGGCCCTCCTCGGCAGTGCCGCCCAACGCGGTGTCGGCATCGAAACCGTCAACCCCGGCCTCGCGCTCGGGGCGCGGCGGCGGCGACGATCCGCGCGGCGGTGGCCGCCGCGCGGCCATCTGCGGCATCACACCCGCAGCGGCCAGTTGTTCATCCAGGTTCTCGTAGCGCTTGCCGATCGGCTGCTGCAGATCGCGCTCGCACAGCTTGATCAGCACCAGACGCACTTCCGGTGCCAGTTCACAATCGGCGAAGGCCTCGTGGATGGCCACGCCGATATGCTCGGGGCTGATCGGATTGGTATCGGCGTTGAGCTCGACACCACCGGCGATCGCGCCCAGGCGGCGGTCAAGCCGCGACAGCACCGGCTTGAAGTCACGCAGCAGCACGGTGGCGAAGTTGCGCACCGCCAGGCGGGATTCCAGCACGTGTTCAGGGACCAGGCTGAGGCCATCCTCGATCTGACCGGCCAAGGTGGCTTCGGCCGACAGCGGGTCGCCCCGCTCCAGCGCCTCCCAGCCCTGCTCCAGGTGAGTGCGGAACCCGGCCACGATGTCGTCCCGGCGGCGGCGCAGTTCGCGCATGCCATCCAGGAACAGCAACTGCGACGCGCCGGCAGTGCCGGCACGGTCGAACAGCACGTCGTCGAAGCGCGCCAGCACCGTCGAGAACGACTCGATCAGCCCAGGCAGCACGGCCTCACGGGCCATCTTCAACAACGCCGGGTCACGGCCCGGGTGCCCCCCTACATTGGGCGTGGCGATCATGCGAGAAGGCTCCCCACCTTCACAGGTACTGAGTAGAACATGGATACAACGAACGTCGACGCACCCCATGCGCCCGCGTTCGGAGGATAGGCCGGCCGACCGGTCAGAGACAGTGAAACAGTCGACACGTTAGACCTCATTACCGGTGACCCGGCAGGCCTTGTATCGTAAGCGCAGCAGGACGTGGAAGCGAGTACAGCCACGTGAAGGAAGTCCGCTGATTAGGTGATGTTCATCACGCTTTGTCGCAAATTGCACCGAGATCGCCCAAGACCGTGTCACAAACACGGACGACTATAATCGGGGCATCGTGAAGCCTGATTGAGAGACCATGTCCGTTCCCCCCGCGCTGCATGCCCTGGACGCCCGCCGTTCGGTCCCCGCCAAGCAACTGGGCGACCCCGGTCCGGATCCGGACACCCTGCTGCGGATGCTCACCTCCGCCGTGCGCGTGCCCGACCACGGCAAACTGGTGCCGTACCGCTTCCTGCGGATCGCTGGCGATGCGCGTCACAGTCTGGGCGCGTTCCTGGCCGAGCGCGCCGTCCAGCGCGACCCCCAGGTGTCGCCTGCCCAGCTGGACAAGGATCGCCAACGGTTCTCCCATGCCCCACTGATCATCACCGTCATCGCCAGCCCGCGCCCGAACCCCAAGGTGCCCGAGGCGGAGCAGTTGATGACCGCCGGCTGCGTCTGCTTCGCCCTGCTGCAGGCCGCGCAGGCGTTTGGCTTCGGCGCGCAGTGGCTGACCGCCTGGATGGCCTTCGACCCGGCCGTGCACGCCCACCTGGGCCTGGCCGAGGGCGAGCAGATCGCCGGCTTCATCCATATCGGCACGCCGAAGACCGCCGTTCCCGAACGCGAGCGCCCGGACCCGGTCGCGCTGCTGCAGGACTGGGAGGGCTGAGATGTCCGCCCTTCCCGCCGGCCCCGGCATGGCGCCCCCGCCGCTGCGTGCGCCGCTGTACCTGGTCGACGCCAGTCTGTACGTGTTCCGCGCGTGGCATTCGATGCCCGATGAGTTCCAGGATCAGCAGGGCTGGCCGACCAATGCCGTGCACGGCTTCGCGCGCTTCCTGCTCGACCTGCTCGAGCGCGAACGCCCCGCCAACATCGCCATCGCCTTCGATGAAGCCCTGGACAGCTGCTTCCGGCACCGGATCTACGCCGCCTACAAGGCCAACCGCGACCCCGCGCCCGACGCGCTGCGCCGCCAGTTCGCCCACTGCAAGGCGCTGTGCACCGCGCTTGGCCTGGCCGTGCTGGCCCACCATGAGTACGAGGCCGATGACCTGATCGGCAGCGCCCTGCATGCACGCCGGGATGCCGGCATGCGCGGGGTGATCATCTCCGCCGACAAGGACCTCTCGCAGCTGCTGTTCGAGCATGACGAGCAGTGGGATTACGCGCGCAACCAGCGCTGGGGGATGGCCGGGGTCAAGGCCCGCCACGGCGTGCATGCGCACCAGATCGCCGATTACCTGGCGCTGTGCGGTGATGCGGTCGACAACATCCCCGGCGTGACCGGGGTCGGGGCCAAATCCGCCGCGGTGCTGCTGGCCCATTTCGGCAGCCTGGACGTGCTGTACGAGCGCCTGGATGAAGTGCCTTTCCTGCGCCTGCGCGGTGCAGCGCAGATGGCGGTGCGCCTGCGTGAACAGCGCGAGCATGCGCTGCTGTGGCGCCAGCTGACCACCATCGCGCTGGATGCGCCGCTGGACGGCGCCGCCGTGGATTTCAGCCGGGGCGTGGCCGATGCACAGATGCTGCAGGGCCTGTGCGATGCACTGCGGTTCGGGCCGTTGACCCGGCGCCGCCTGTTCACCGCCGCCGGCCTGTCCGATTCCTCTTCCGTTGCCAGTGAGTTCGCATGAGCCCCAATACGCAAGCCCCGAAGGTCGTTTTTGAAGGCAAGTACCAGCGCATGGTCGTGCGCGGCACGTGGGAGTACAGCGAGCGCACCCACGCTGGCGGCTTGGCCGCGATCATCATCGCGGTCACCCCGGATGACACCGTGCTGTTCGTCGAACAGTTCCGCGTGCCGCTGCAGGCCAGGACCATCGAAATGCCGGCCGGCCTGGTCGGCGACATCGATGCCGGCGAGTCGATCGAGGTCTCGGCCGTGCGCGAGCTGGAGGAAGAAACCGGGTGGACCGCCGATCACGCCGAGGTGCTGATGATCGGTCCGACCTCCTCCGGGGCCAGCAGCGAAAAGATCGCCTTCGTACGTGCCACCGGCCTGCGCAAGGTCGGTGAGGGCGGCGGCGATGCCAGCGAAGACATCACCGTGCACGAGATCCCGCGCGCCCGCGCCGCCGCGTGGCTGGTCGAGAAGATGGGCCAGGGCTATGAACTGGACGCCAAGCTGTGGGCCGGCCTGTGGATGATCGAACACCATCTGGACGGCACCCCGCGTGGCTGATGCGTTCGCTCCTCCGCACACCGGGGCATCACTGCTGGGCCCGGCCGACCCCGCGCCGTTCACCGTGCATCAGGCGCAGGGCCGCTCGTCGTTTGTGCTGATCGCCGACCACGCCGGTCAGCGGGTGCCGGCGGCATTGGCCGACCTTGGCCTGCCGCAGCGCGAACGGGACCGCCACATCGGCTGGGACATCGGCATCGCCGGCGTCACGCTTGAACTGGCGCGCCTGCTCGATGCGTGGGCGATCACGCAGACCTACTCGCGACTGGTGATCGACTGCAACCGGCCGTTGACCTCGCCCACGCTGATGCCGGCGGTCAGCGACCTGACCGTGGTTCCCGGCAACCAGCACCTGTCACCGCTGCAGCGTCAGCAGCGGATCGAGGCGATCCATGCGCCCTACCATGCGCGCATCGATGCCGAGCTGGACACGCGCCAGGCGCAGGCCCGGCCGACGTTGCTGGTGATGATGCACAGCTTCACCCCGGTGATGAACGACGCTGTGCGGCCTTGGCATGCCGGCGTGCTGTACCACCGGGACACGCGCTTTGCGCTTCCGCTCCTGCAGGCGCTGCGCGAAGAAGGTGACCTGGTGGTGGGCGACAACCAGCCCTACGCGGTCAGCAGCACCAGCGACTATGCCGTGCCGGTGCATGGCGAAGGCCGCGGGCTGGTGCACGTGGAGCTGGAGATCCGCCAGGACCTGATTGCCGATGCCGCCGGCCAGCAGGCCTGGGCGCAGCGGCTGGCGCGCATCTTCACCGCCCTGCAGCCGCAGCTGGAGGCAGTGCCAGCGGCATGAGGCGTACTGTCGCAGGCGCATCCATCCACGGAAACGCACGGTATCCCCGCATCTCCAGCGTGATGCCGGCCGCCTGGAAGTCCGCCGCAATGGCAGCGGCACGCGGGCGCTCCAGGTCGCGACCGAGTTCCACCGGCAGCTCACGGCACAACGCCAACGCCCGGCCCACCGGGACATCCAGCACCGCTGCAACGAGGCGGGCAGCGTCCTTCACCTTCGATGCCGGGCACTGCACCAGCGCCACGTCGAACGCGGCGAAAATCCCGCGCCCCACGCCCAGCGCACGCGCGGACTGTCGCGCCTCGGCCGTCGCCTCGCCCAGGGCTTCATCGATGCCCGCCACCTGCGCGAACGCGTCGTACTCGCTGTAGTACGCCAGCGCCTGCGCGTAGTCCTCCAGCGTGGACAACGGACACTGGCGCTTCTGCACGTCCAGCACATCGGCGAAGGTGGCGGCCTCCAGATACGTGCTCAGCGCATGCTGGGCAGCGAATGCCTCCACGCTGGGGTCGTCATGCTCAGCGTCATGGTCGGACAACCAGAAACGCGCATCACGTTCGTCGCCATCGGTGGCATAGACCCAGCCATACCGGTCCCACACGTCACGATCGTTGCTGCATCCGGCGATCGCCTCAAGCGCCTGGCAAAGGGTGAGCAGGTCGGTCATCGCCTCATCCTTCATTCGCGCACACCGGCGCTGCGGCCGCAGCGTCTTCCTGGGGCCGCAGCCACAGCGCGACGCCCATACCCAGCAGCGCGAACAGGGCCGCGCCGTACTGCGCATGGATCATGCCCTGCAGGGCCGCCTCACTGCTGGCGGCGGCGCTGCCGCGACCGGCGTTGGCCAGCATCACCAGCAACGCCAGACCCAGCGCGCCGCCAATCTGTTGTGCGGTGGCAGCCATGCCCGAGGCCACACCCTGCTGCGCGGCGGGCACGCCCTGCCCGGCCACGATCCACATCGCCGTCCAGGTGATGCCCTGGCCGAGGCTGAGCACCACGATGCCCGGCACCAGCGCCCAGTAGGTCGCGCCGTACGGCAGCGCGACGGCGACCGCGGCGATGCCGATCGCGCCGGCCAGCATGCCCACCGTCAGCACCTGACGCGGCGAACGCTGCGCGAGCATGCGCTCGGCGATGCGGATGCCGAACGTGCACACCAGGGTCGGCGGCAGGAACGCCAGGCCCGCCTGCAGCGCGCTCCAGCCGTAGCCATCCTGGTAGTACAGCGCCAGGAAGTAGTACTGCACGCCGTAGCTGCTCATGAACAGCAGGGTCAGCAGCATCGCCGCACGCAGGCTGCGCAGGCGCAGCAGCGAGAACTGCATCAGCGGGTCGCGGCTGCGGCGTTCGATCTGCACGAAGGCGGCCAGCATCACTGCCGACACGACCAGGCAGATCAGCGTGCGTGGCGCCAGCCAGCCCCACTCCGGGCCCTGCACCAGGGTGGTCACCAGCAGGCTGCCGCCGAGGGTCACGGTGACGCAGCCAGCCAGATCGAACGAGCGGCCCGCCAGCGGCGCAGGATCGCGCGGCAGCCACCAGCCGCCCAGCAGCGCGCAGCCGCCGGCGAACGGCACGATCACCAGCAGCACCGAGGCCCAGCCGAAGCTCTGGGTCAGCACGCCGCCGAGCAGCGTGCCCAAGGCCAGGCCGCCGGCGCTGGCCATCGACCAGATCGCCAGCGCGCGATTGCGTGGCGCGCCTTCGGCGTAGATCGTGTTGATCAGCGCCAGCGTGGCCGGGAACAGCAACGCCGCGCCGATGCCCTGCACCGCGCGGGCCGCGATCAGCAGCCACGCACTGGTGCTGAAACCACCGACCAGCGAGGCCAGCGCGAACAGCGCCATGCCCAGCCGATAGACCCGGCGGCGACCCAGCAGATCGGCCGCACGGCCGCCCAGCAGCAGGCACCCGCCGAACGCCACGGTGTAGCCGCTGACGATCCACTGCAGCTGCTGGGCATTGATGCGCAGCTGCGCGCCCATCTCGTGCAGGGCGACGAAGATGATCGTGGAGTCCAGCGCGATGATCAGCTGGGCGGTGGCCAGCAGGGCCAGGGCCAAGCGTGGAAATGCGGGCGCCGGCGCGCCAGCGGGGGACAGGGGGGAGGTCATGCCGACTCGGTACTGCGTAAGAAGGTGGGCAGTCTCATTGATGACGCTGCAGAAATAAACCCGGATACTTCGATATCTGTCATGCATATCCGCATGAATCGGAGCGTTCCATGGACCTCAACGCTGTGCGCATGCTGGTGCAGGTGGCCGAAGCACGCAGCTTCACTGTCGCCGCCGGCCAGCTGGGGATCAGCCAATCCGGTCTGTCACGGGCGATCAGCCGGCTGGAGAGCGCCCTGGGGGTGCGGCTGCTCCACCGCAACACCCGCAACGTCAGCCTGACCCCGGATGGCCGCCAGTTCGTCGAGCACTGCGCGCCGCTGCTGAGCGGGCTGGAGGATGCCGAGCGCCGCCTGGGCGATCGCCCCTCCACGCCGTCGGGCGTGTTGAAGCTGACGGCGCCCTCGATGTTCGGGCGCAAGGTGCTGGTGCCGCTGGCCGGGCAGTTGATGGCGGCGCATCCGCAGCTGCAGTTCGAGCTGGTGCTCAACGACCGGCTGGTCGATCTGGTCGAAGAAGGCTTCGATGCCGCACTGCGCACCGGGCCGATCAGCGACGTGCGCATGGTGGCGCGCCCCCTGCGGCCGTTGCACTGGGTCACGGTCGCCTCCCCCGCCTACATCGTGCAGCACGGGGAACCGGCGACGGTGGATGCGCTGCACGATCACGCCTGCCTGGCGGTGCGCAATCTGCGCAGCGGGCGGCTGGTGGATTGGCAGTTCCGCGAGGCCGAGGGCCAGCTGCGCGAGTTCACGCCGCCGGCGCGGATGGTGTTCGACAGCGGCGATCCGCTGGTGGAAGGGGCGCTGGCCGGGATCGGCATCGTGCAGGTGATGGATTTCGCGGTGGCCGATGCGCTGGCCGACGGGCGGCTGCAGCGGGTGCTGCAGCCCTTCGAGGGCCGCAGCCGGGTGCTGTCGCTGGTGTACCCGCCCTCGCGACAGGCGTCGCCGAAGCTGCAGGTGCTGGCCGAGGCGTTGTTGGGCGGTGATTGGTAACCCGCCGCATCACGACCAACGGTCGTGATCCACCGCGCGACATCACCGGGTGCCACGGTAGGTGCCGACCGTTGGTCGGCACGCCTCCCTCAACCCGCGAAACGATCCGTCGCCCGCACCAGCGCGTCGACATTCTCCGCTTCGAAGGCGGAGTGGCCCGAGGCCGGGCTGATCTCCAGCGTCGAGTTCGGCCACGCCTTGTGCAGCTCCCACGCGCTCTGCAGCGGGCAGACCACGTCGTAGCGGCCGTGCACGATCACGCCCGGGATATCGGCGATGCGGTGCGCGTCGCGCAGCAGCTGTTCTTCCACCTCGAAGAAGCCACCGTTGACGAAGTAGTGGTTCTCGATGCGGGCGAAGGCCAGCGCGAACTGCGGGTCCTGATGGCTGTTCACGAAGTCGTCGTCCACGTGCAGGAAGCTGGTCGCGCCTTCCCACACGCTCCACGCCTTGGCCGCGGCCAGGCGGGTGGCTTCGTCGTCGCTGGTCAGGCGGCGGTGGAAGGCCGAGATCAGGTCGTGGCGCTCCACGGCCGGGATCGGCTTGAGGTAGTGCTCCCACGCATCCGGGAACAGGCGGTTGGCGCCTTCCTGGTAGAACCACTCCAGCTCCCAGCGGCGCAGCATGAAGATGCCGCGCAGCACCAGCTCGGTCACGCGCTGCGGGTGGGTCTGCGCGTAGGCCAGCGCCAGGGTCGAGCCCCAGCTGCCGCCGAACACCTGCCAGCGGTCCACCGTGAGGTGCTCACGCAGTTTCTCGATATCGGCGACCAGGTCCCAGGTAGTGTTGTCGACCAGGTCCGCGTGCGGCGTGGAACGGCCGGCACCGCGCTGGTCGAACAGGATGATCCGGTACTTGGCCGGGTCGTGGAACTGGCGCATTTTGTCGCTGCAGCCGCCGCCCGGGCCACCGTGCAGCATCACCACCGGCTTGCCGTCGGGATTGCCGCACTGCTCGAAGTACAGCGTGTGGCGGTCATCGACCTTCAGGGTGCCGAGGTCGTAAGGGGTGATGGCGGGATACAGCGTACGCATGACAGAAACTCCATGTGGAATGACAGTCGCCGCATCACGCTGCGCGGCGGCCCGGTGGACAGGTCATTCTAGCCTCGGGGTCAGCGCTGGGATGGCATGCCGTCAGGCCGGCAGACAGCCCAGGCTCACCCGGTCGCGCTGTTCCAGATCGTGCTCGGTGGCGACCGACTGGAAACCGGCGTCCCGCAGCAGCGCGCGGATCGCCTCGCCCTGGTCCCAGCCGTGTTCGATCAGCAGCCAGCCGCCGGGAAGCAGGTGTGCTGCTGCACCGGCGATGATCAGCCGGATGTCGTCCAGCCCATCAAGACCGGAGGCCAGCGCGGTGGCCGGCTCGAAGCGCAGGTCACCCTGCACCAGGTGCGGGTCGTTGCTGGCGATGTACGGTGGATTGGTGGCGATCAGATCGAAGCGCTCGCCTGCCAGCGGTGCGTACCACGCGCCCTGCCGGAAGCGGACATTGCCCAGTGCGTGGCCCTGCGCGTTGCGCGCGGCGACCGCCAGGGCTGCCTCGCTGAGGTCGGTCGCCACTACCTGCGCCTGCGGCCGTTCGCTGGCCAGCGCGAGCGCGATCGCGCCACTGCCGGTGCCAAGGTCGGCGACCCGCAGCGTGGTGTCTTCGGGCAACCGTGCCAGCGCCAGCTCGACCAGCAGCTCGGTCTCCGGGCGCGGAATCAGGGTGGCCGGGCTGACCTCCAGATCCAGGGTCCAGAAGCCGCGGCGGCCCAGCAGGTACGCCACCGGCTCACCGGCCAGGCGTTTGGCCAGCAGCGCCTCGAAGGCCGCCACCTGCGCCGGCTCGACCGGATCGGTGGCATGCGCGAACAGCCAGCTGCGCTCGCGTTCCAGCACCTGCAGCAGCAGCAGTTCGGCCTCATGGCGGCCGTCCACGCCGGGCAGGCGGGTGGCGGCATCGGCGAGCAACTGGCGGACGTCTGGCGGGGCGGCGGTCATGGCGGGGCGGAGCAGCGGCAGGGGCCGCAGTGTAGTGCACGCCACCGCCAGGATCGGTCGGGAAAAAACGGCCTGCCACGCCCCCGCGCGATTGAATCCGACCATCACAACTCACATCTACATTTTCGATCGCTATCGATTTCCCCCGGATTTCACCGAACGCCGGCGCGGTAGGTGCCTTCAGCGTTCAGGTTGCCCGCTGCCCGGATAAGCGCAGGCTATTGAGCCGATCACCGCCGCAGGCGCTCCGGTCACTGCGCTGCAACGGTTCTGACGGATCTGGCGATCACCATTCATCGCAGGATCAGACCATATTGATAGTCTTTGACTATCGTATAGATGCAATCAATGGATTGTCCTTATGGGAACGGAGCCGCTAACCTGTGTTGGTCGCTTCACCCACCCCTTTCACCAAGAGGAACAACGATGTCGCTCATCAACACCCAGATCCAGCCGTTCGAAGCCAACGCCTACCAGAACGGCGAGTTCATCAAGGTCTCCGACAGCACCCTGAAGGGTCACTGGTCCGTGCTGATCTTCATGCCGGCCGCGTTCACCTTCAACTGCCCGACCGAGATTGAAGACGCCGCCGATCATTACGCCGAGTTCCAGAAGGCTGGCGCCGAGGTCTACATCGTCACCACCGACACGCACTTCTCGCACAAGGTGTGGCACGAAACCTCGCCGGCCGTCGGCAAGGCCCAGTTCCCGCTGGTCGGCGATCCGACCCACCAGCTGACCAACGCCTTCGGCGTGCACATTGCCGAAGAAGGCCTGGCCCTGCGCGGCACCTTCATCATCAACCCGGAAGGCGTGATCAAGACCCTGGAGATCCACTCCAACGAGATCGCCCGTGACGTCTCCGAGACCCTGCGCAAGCTGAAGGCTGCCCAGTTCACCGCCGCCAACCCGAACCAGGTGTGCCCGGCCAAGTGGAAGGAAGGCGAAAAGACCCTGACCCCGTCGCTTGACCTGGTCGGCAAGATCTAAGCTGCTCCTCATCCCCATCCCCGTCCGCCGGGGATGGGGGTGAACCCAAGCCGGTGCCCCACGCGCCGGTTTCGGTTCACCCCCATGTCGCGCAGATGCACCCGCGGGGTGCGTCGACGCTGTCCCCTTGCCTGATTCAAGGAGTTTTTCGATGTTGGATGCCAACCTCCAGTCCCAGCTGAAGACCTATCTGGAACGTGTCACCCGTCCGATCCAGATCACGGCGCACGCGGATGACGGCGCCAAGTCGCAGGAGATGCTCGAGCTGCTGGACACGCTGACTACGCTCTCCACGCAGATCCGCCTGGAGGTACGCCGCGACAGCAGCGAGCGCACGCCCTCGTTCGCGCTCACCACGCCGGGCCAGGACATCCACCTGGCCTTCGCCGGCCTGCCGATGGGCCATGAGTTCACCTCGCTGGTGCTGGCGCTGCTGCAGGTGGGTGGTCACCCCTCCAAGGCCACCGCCGAGGTGATCGAGCAGGTGCGCAACCTGGAGGGCGAGTACCGGTTCGAAACCTACTTCTCGCTGTCCTGCCAGAACTGCCCGGACGTGGTCCAGGCACTGAACCTGGCTGCCGTGCTGAACCCGCGCATCCACCACGTCGCGATCGACGGCGGCCTGTTCCCGGCCGAGGTCGAAGCGCGCCAGATCATGTCCGTGCCGACCGTGTACCTCAACGGCGAAGTGTTCGATCAGGGTCGGATGTCGCTGGAGCAGATCGTGGCCAAGCTCGACACCGGCAGCAGCAAGCGCGATGCCGAAAAGCTCAGTGCCAAGGCGGCCTTCGATGTGCTGGTGGTCGGCGGTGGCCCGGCCGGTGCGGCCGCGGCGATCTATGCCGCACGCAAGGGCATCCGCACCGGTGTTGCCGCTGAACGTTTCGGTGGCCAGGTGCTGGATACGATGGCGATCGAGAACTTCATCTCCGTCACGGAGACCGAAGGTCCGAAGCTGGCCGCCGCGCTGGAACAGCACGTGCGCGAGTACGAGGTGGACATCATGAACCTGCAGCGCGCCACCGCGCTGGTCCCCGCCGGCGATGACGGCCTGGTCGAGATCAAACTGGACAACGGCGCGTCGCTGAAGTCGCGCTCGGTGATCCTGTCCACCGGTGCGCGCTGGCGCCAGATGAACGTGCCCGGCGAAGATCAGTACCGCAACAAGGGCGTGGCGTACTGCCCGCATTGCGACGGTCCGTTGTTCAAGGGCAAGCGCGTGGCGGTGATCGGCGGTGGCAACTCCGGCGTGGAAGCAGCGATCGATCTGGCGGGTCTGGTGACGCATGTGACCCTTCTGGAATTTGATGACAAACTGCGCGCCGATGAAGTACTGCAGAAGAAGCTGCGCAGTCTGGGCAACGTCACCATCATCACCAGCGCCCTGACCCAGGAAGTGCTGGGCGATGGCCAGAAGGTGACGGGCCTGGTCTACCAGGACCGCGTCGGGGGCGATTCGCACCGGGTGGAACTGGAAGGCATCTTCGTGCAGATCGGTCTTCTGCCGAATACCGAATGGTTGAAGGACACGGTGGCGCTGTCACCGCGTGGCGAGATCCTGATCGACGACCGCGGCCAGACCAGCGTGCCGGGTGTCTTCGCCGCAGGCGATTGCACGACCGTTCCGTACAAGCAGATCGTCATCGCGATGGGCGCCGGTTCCACTGCGGCACTGAGCGCCTTTGATCACCTGATCCGAACCTCCGTTCCCAAGAGCAGCGGCGCTGTCGCCGAAGCTGCCTGAAACGTCCGGTTCCCGGTTCGCCGGGAACCCTGTCTGTCTGCTGGGTAAGCCACGCCATCACCCGGTCCATTACCGTGAGAGGTCCAAGGAAATGAACCTACGTGATTTGAAGTATCTGGTGGCGCTGGCCGACCACCGCCATTTCGGCAAGGCGGCTGCGGCCTGCTTCGTCAGCCAGCCCACCCTGTCCACCCAGATCCGCAAGCTCGAGGACGAGCTGGGTCTGCCGCTGGTGGAGCGCGCACCGCGCAAGGTCATGCTGACCCCGGCCGGGGTGGAAGCGGCCGCGCGTGCCCGCACCATCGTGGCCGAGGTGGAGCAGATGAAGGAAGCGGCGCGGCGCAGCCGCGATCCGGAAGCCGGCACGGTGCGGCTGGGGATCTTCCCCACGCTCGGGCCGTACCTGTTGCCGCATGTGATTCCCAACATCCGCGAACGTTTCCCGCAGCTGGAGCTGCTGCTGGTCGAGGAAAAGAGCGACGAGCTGCTGGCGCGACTGCGCGAAGGCAAGCTGGATGCAGCGTTGTTGGCGCTGCCGCTGGACGATGACCAGCTGCATGCGGAATTCCTGTTCGAGGAGCCCTTCCTGCTGGCCGTGTCCGGGCAGCATCCACTGGCACGCCGCCAGCATCTGGACGTGCAGGAGCTGTCCTCGCAGAAACTGCTGCTGCTCGAAGACGGGCATTGCCTGCGCGACCAGGCGTTGGCGGTCTGCCGGCTGTTCGGCGCCAACGAAAAATCCGAGTTCCGCGCGACCAGCCTGGAAACGCTGCGGCAGATGGTGGCCGCCGATGTGGGCATCACCCTGCTGCCGACGCTCTCGGTCAAGCCGCCGGTGCCGCGTTCGGAGAACATCCGCCTGCTGGATTTCAGCGGCGATGACCGCCCCAGCCGCCGCATCGCGATGGCCTGGCGCCGCAGTTCGGCGATGACGGGTTTCCTGGAGCAGCTGGCCCAGCAGTTCAAACGGCTGCCGCAGGGCCTGTTTGCGTTGGAAACCACTGATGTCCCGGGTGCCGGTGAGACACGCAGCGCCCGCGCAGGCTGAGCCGGACTGAACTGTCCGGCGGGGCCGATACGCCGGACGGGTCGCATCCGCCTACGATTGTCAGCACAATAGAACGAGGCGGTGCCAGCAGGCGCCGCCTTTTTACTGGGTCTTCCACACACGCAAGGAGCTACACCATGTCCACTTCCAGCGGACTGCCCCCTTCGATCATCGTTTCAAGCCACGACATGGACCGCCTGGATGCCATGCTCGAATCCCCCGCCGTGGCGCAGACGCCTGCCGCGCTCGCCCTGGCCCAGGAACTCAACCGTGCGACCGTTGTGGCGCCGGACGCGATGCCCGAGGGCACCGTCATGATGCATTCGCGCGTGGAATGCGAAGATGAGCTGCAGAACGAGAAACACGTGCTGACGCTGGTCTATCCGCGCGAAGCCGATGTTGAACAGGGCAAGGTCTCGATCCTTGCACCGGTGGGCACTGCCCTGCTGGGCCTGTCGGTTGGCCAGACCATGGACTGGGACGCCCCGGGTGGCCGTAAGCTGCGCCTGCGCGTGACCGCCGTTCACCACGCGTCTCACGCCTGACCCCTGCCTGCTGCGATCCGCGCAGGCTCCACCGTTTGTACCAGGAGTTGCAATGAGCACCGTTTCGCCGTCAAAACTCTCCCAGTTGCGTGATCTGTCCGTGGTAGTTGCCGATACCGGCGATTACGAGGCGATCAAGCGTTTGAAGCCGGTCGATTGCACGACCAATCCCACCCTGGTGAAGAAGGCGCTGGATCTGCCGGTGTATGCCGATCTGATCGAGAAGGCGCTGGCCTGGGGTCGTGAGCAGGCCGGTGAGCGCGAGACCATCGTGCACGCGGTGGCCGATCGGCTGACCGTGGGCGTGGGTACGCTGCTCAGTACGCTGGTGCCGGGCCGTGTCTCGACCGAGGTCGATGCGGACCAGGCCCACGATACGGCGGCGACGGTGGCCAAGGCGCGCCAGTTCATCGCGATGTACGAGGCGGCCGGTGTGCCGCGCAGCAAGGTGCTGATCAAGATCGCGGCGACCTGGGAAGGCGTGGAAGCGGCGCGTCAGCTGCAGGCCGAGGGGATCGACTGCAACCTGACGCTGATCTTCAATCCGACCCAGGCCCTGGCCTGCAGTGAGGCCGGGGCATTCCTGATTTCGCCGTTCGTGGGCCGCATCCTGGATTGGTACGTGGCCAACGGGCAGGCGCCGGCGACCATCGATGAAGACCCGGGTGTGGTGTTCGTGCGCGGCGTCTATGCCGAGTTCAAGCGCCGCGGTTCGCCGACGGTGGTGATGGGCGCGTCGTTCCGTTCGACGGCGCAGATCGAGGCGCTGGCAGGCTGCGATCGCCTGACGATTTCGCCGGATCTGCTGGAAAAGCTGGACGCCGATCACGGTGCGCTGCCGCGCAGGCTGGTGGCAGGTGCGGCCGAGTCGGTGCAGGTGACGCCGATCGATGGGGCGCGGTTTGCGGCGGATCTGGCGGCCGATCCGATGGCAACGGAGAAGCTGGCCAGCGGTATCGATGCGTTCGCCAAGGATCTGGAGGCGTTGCGGCAGACGATCCGCGAGCGGCTGTAAGCGCTGGCGGGTGGATGGCTGCACGACAAAAGGCCCCGCTCATGCGGGGCCTTTTGTTTTTGGCGCGTACGGCAACGGCAACGGCAACGGCTCACTTTCGTTGGGGTTGGCGCGGTGTGGGTGGTGCGTTGGGGAGAGCAGTAGCGCGGCGAGCCTAGGGCTGTCTGCTAGACGTGGTAGAGCCGACCGTTGGTCGGCTTTCTCCGCTCTCAGGCATCCACGCCGATGGGGCAGCTGACGCCGGTGCCGCCGATGCCGCAGTAGCCGTTGGGGTTCTTGGCGAGGTACTGCTGGTGGTAGTCCTCGGCGTAGTAGTACTCGGGCGCGGGGAAGACGATATCGGTGGTGATGGGGCCGTAACCGCTGTCGTTGAGGCGCTGCTGGTAGGCGTCGCGGCTGGTCAGGGCAGCGTCGTGCTGGGCCTGGGTGGTGGCGTGGATCGCGGAGCGGTACTGGGTGCCCGTGTCGTTGCCCTGGCGCATGCCCTGGGTGGGGTCGTGGCTTTCCCAGAAGACCTGGAGGAGGCGTTCGAGGGTGACGATGGCGGGATCGTAGACGACCTCGACGATTTCGGTGTGCCCGGTGAGGCCGGAGCAGACTTCTTCGTAGGTGGGGTTCGGGGTGACGCCACCAGCGTAACCGACCGAGGTCGAGTAGACGCCGGGAATGGTCCAGAATTTGCGCTCCGCGCCCCAGAAACACCCCATCGCGAAGCGGATGCGCTCCAGGCCGGTGAAGCTGTCTTTCAGCGGGTGGCTGTTGACGTAATGCTGGTTGTGCAGCAGCGGCAGGGGCTGGTCGCGGCCCGGCAACGCTTCTTCCGGGCGCGGCAGGCGCTGCTTGAAGGCGCCGATGCCCAACAGACCGTTTCCAATACCCAACATGGCGTTCTCCTAGGCCGGCAACAGGCCGGCGCTTTCGTCTCCGTCCAATATGGGGTCGTCCGGGGCCGCGCCCAAGTCCAGCTGGGCGACGATGTCTTCCGCTTCAGGACGGGCCAGATCGGGGACGCACACGCGCAGGACGCCGAACAGCGGGAGCTCGCCCATGCCGCCCAGCAGCGATTCGCCGAAGACGAAGGCGGGGATGCCGGCGTCCTCCAGGGCGTGTTTGACCAGATGGGCGTCGAACAGGTTGTCGGCCTGGTAGATCACGTGCATGGGGCGGCTCCGGAGGGCATGGGCCCAGCATACGCCCGGGGGCTGAAGGCGTGCCGACCCACCGAAGGGGCCGGGTGGTGCCGGCCTGCGGAAGGCGTGCCGACCAACGGTCGGCACCTACCCGTTTAGCCTGTCGCCTTGCGACAGGCTAAACTGTTGGTCTTTCTGCCTTTTAACTGCGACCGCGCATCATGTCCGAGCCTACCGCCGCCCCCACCGACGCCCTTCCGGAAGCCCAGGAAAAACGGGATTTCATCCGTCAGATCGTCCGCGAGGACCTGGCCGCCGGCAAGCATGCCGCGATCAAGACGCGCTTCCCGCCCGAGCCCAACGGCTACCTGCACATCGGCCATGCCAAGTCGATCTGCCTGAACTTCGGCATCGCCGGTGAGTTCAACGGCGTGTGCAACCTGCGCTTCGACGACACCAACCCGGCCAAGGAAGATCCGGAGTACGTGGCCGCGATCCAGGATGACGTGCGCTGGCTGGGCTTTGATTGGAACGAGCTGCGGCATGCCTCGGATTACTTCGATGCCTACTACCTGGCCGCGCAGAAGCTGATCACCGATGGCAAGGCGTATGTGTGCGACCTGTCGGCCGAGGAAGTGCGCGCCTACCGCGGCACGCTCACCGAGCCGGGCCGTCCGTCGCCGTTCCGCGATCGTAGCGTCGAAGAGAACCTGGACCTGTTCCGCCGCATGCGCGCGGGCGAGTTCCCGGATGGTGCGCGTACCGTGCGCGCCAAGATCGACATGGCCAGCGGCAACATCAACCTGCGCGACCCGGCGCTGTACCGGATCAAGCACGTCGAACACCAGAACACCGGCACTGCGTGGCCGATCTACCCGATGTACGACTTCGCGCATGCGCTGGGCGATTCCATCGAAGGCATCACCCATTCGCTGTGCACGCTCGAGTTCGAAGACCACCGCCCGCTGTACGACTGGTGCGTGGACAACGTTGATTTCGCCCACCACGATGCGCTGACCCAGCCGCTGGTCGATCGCGGCCTGCCGCGTGAAGCTGCCAAGCCGCGCCAGATCGAATTCTCGCGGTTGAACATCAACTACACGGTGATGAGCAAGCGCAAGCTGATGGCGCTGGTCACCGAGCAGCTGGTGGATGGCTGGGAAGATCCGCGGATGCCGACCCTGCAGGGCCTGCGTCGCCGTGGCTATACCCCGGCGGCAATGCGTCTGTTCGCCGAGCGCGTGGGCATCAGCAAGCAGAACTCGCTGATCGACTTCAGCGTGCTGGAAGGCGCGCTGCGCGAAGACCTCGACAGTGCTGCCGCACGCCGCATGGCGGTGGTGGATCCGGTCAAGCTGGTGCTGACCAACCTGCCGGAAGGTCACGAAGAGACCCTGACCTTCTCCAACCATCCCAAGGACGAGGCGTTCGGGACCCGCGAGGTGCCGTTCGCACGCGAGCTGTGGATCGAGCGCGAGGATTTCGCCGACGTCCCGCCAAAGGGCTGGAAGCGTCTGGTACCGGGCGGCGAAGTGCGCCTTCGCGGGGCCGGCATCATCCGCTGCGATGAGGTGATCAAGGATGCCGATGGCACCATCACCGAACTGCGCGGCTGGCTGGATCCGGAATCGCGCCCGGGCATGGAAGGCGCCAATCGCAAGGTCAAGGGCACCATCCATTGGGTCAGCGCCGTGCACGCGGTGCCGGCCGAAATCCGCCTGTACGACCGTCTGTTCTCGGTGGCCAACCCGGACGACGAATCCGAGGGCAAGACCTACCGCGACTACCTCAACCCGGACTCGCGCCGCACCGTCACCGGCTATGTCGAGCCGGCCGCGGCCACCGCCGCGCCGGAACAGTCGTTCCAGTTCGAGCGGACCGGCTACTTCGTCGCTGATCGCCGCGATCACACCGCGGCCAAGCCGGTGTTCAACCGCAGCGTGACCCTGCGCGACACCTGGTCGGCGTAAGCTGCACCCGGCCGGTGCCAGGCACCGGCCGCCCGATGTCACCTACGCGGCCCTGCCATGGCAGGGCCTGCGCTCCAGCTCCCCTGCGACCGGCGCAGCCCTGCGCCGGCGTGCGCGTGGCCGTGTTCAGCGCGGGCACGGCATCCCTACGCGCGGCCCGATACACTGCCGCTGCTCCATCTTTGAAGAGGTTCATGTCCCGATGCTGTACGCGCAAGTCCATCTCACCCTGCCCGCCTGGATCCACGACCAGATCGATCTGGGCCGTGTCTATCCCGAGGATGCCGACAAGGTCGCGCTGGCGATCGAACTGTCGCGCCTGAATGTCGAGGCGCAGACCGGCGGCCCGTTCGGCGCCGTGGTGTTTGGGCCGGACCATCGTGTGATCGCCGCCGGCGTGAACCGCGTGGTCCCGCATACGACCTCGCTGGCGCATGCCGAGAACATGGCCTACATGCTGGCCCAGCAGCGCCTGCAGACCCCGCGCCTGAACGATGTGCTGTCGCCGATCACTCTGGCGACCTCCTCGCAGCCGTGCTGCCAGTGCTACGGCGCCACCATCTGGGCCGGTATCGATCGGCTGCTGATCGGTGCCAGCGCACAGGACGTGGAAGAACTCACCCCGTTCGACGAGGGTCCGCTGCCGGCGGACTGGATCGGCGAACTCAACAAGCGCGGCATCGAGGTCGTGCGCGACATCGAGCGCGACGCTGCACGCGCGGTCCTGCGCCAGTACGGAGAGATCAACGGTGCCCATTACTGATGTCCGCGCTTCGGGCGCGATGCGATGAGCGGCCTGCTGTGTCTGTGCCGCCAGGGCTTTGAACCGGAACTGGCCGCCGAGCTGTCCGAGCGCGCGGCGTATGCCAACGTGGCCGGCTATGCGCGCACCCAGCGCAATGACGGCTACGTGGTGTTCGTCACCGAGGAAGGCGCGGCGCTGTCCAAGGCCCTGTCCTGGCGCTCGCTGATCTTCGCCCGGCAGAAGCTGCAGGTGCTGGCCGAGCTGCCGCAGCTCGATGCCGCCGACCGCATCACCCCGATCATTGCCGCGCTTCAGGGGCAGCAACGCTTCGGCGACATGTGGGTCGAGCATCCGGACTCGGACGAAGGCAAGCCGCTGGCCGGCCTGGCCCGCGCGTTCGGCAATGCACTGCGCCCGGCGCTGCGCAAGGCCGGCCTGCTGACCGACAAGCCGAACACCGGCCTGCCGCGCCTGCACATCGTCTTCGTCGACGGTCGCCATGCCTTTGTGTGCGTGGCCGATACCCGCGACAGCGCGCCGTGGCCGCTGGGCATCCCGCGCCTGAAGCTGCTGCCCGATGCGCCTTCGCGCTCGGCGCTGAAGCTGGATGAAGCCCTGCTCACCCTGATGACGCCGGAAGAGCGCGAGCTGCTGGTCAAGCCGGGCATGCGCGCGGCCGATCTGGGCGCCGCACCGGGTGGCTGGACGTGGGTGCTGACCCGCCAGCACGTCAAGGTGATCAGCGTGGACAACGGCCCGTTGCGCGAGCACGTACTGGAGACCGGGCTGGTTGAACATCTGCGCGCCGATGGCTTCCATTGGCAGCCGGAGACCCCGCTGGACTGGATGGTCTGCGACATGGTCGAACAGCCGCGCCGCGTGGCCGAGCGCATGGCCACCTGGTTCCGTGAGGGCTGGTGCAAGCATGCAATCTTCAACCTCAAGCTGCCGATGAAAAAGCGCTGGGATGAAACCCGCCTGTGCCTGGAGCTGTTCCAGGAGCAGGCCGGCAAACCGCTGCACCTGCGCGCCAAGCAGCTGTATCACGACCGCGAAGAAATCACGGTGCTGGCTTCGCCGCTGCGCTGACCCACGCGCACCACAGGTAGAGCCGGGCCATGCCCGGCTGGCCGCGCAACGCGTGGCAATGATCGAAGCACGCGCCGGGCACCCGGCGCCCCCACCTCAGATATACGGAGTTTCCATGCGACGCCGATCCAGCCTCACCCTGCTGCTGACGTTGCTGCCCACGCTTGCCCTGGCCCAGGTCCGCACGCCGCCTCCGGCGGTCAGCGAGCCGCTGCGCGAGGTGCCGGCCAGCGTGCGCGCGCAGCCGCTCTCGCAGGGTGAGGTGACCCATCAGGTGACGCTGGCCGCACCGGCCGGCGAAGCCGCGGTGACGGTGCGATCGGTGCAGCCGGTGAGCGTGGTCGGTCAATACCGTATCGCGTTCGCGGCGCTGGATGTCGACGGCGACGGATTCATCAGCCGCGCCGAGGCGCAGGCCAACCCGACGCTGGCCGATGAATTCAACGCGCTGGACGTGAAGCGGCGCGGCACGCTGGACCGCGCCGATCTGGCCGGCTGGCTGATCGACTGAGCGCGCGGGTCACAACCCCGCCGCGCGCTTCCAGAACATCGATACCAGCGGCGGCAGCTTGCCGGCGCAGCCCAGCGCGCGACCGCGCGCCAGGGTCAGGTGCATCTCATCATTGGAGAACACCGTGTTGATCGCATCGAAACTGTACGCAGCGACGGTGTTTTCACTGCGGCGTTCGCGTGCCCAGCGCTGCAGGCGGTGCGGTGACATCCAGTCCTGGCGGCGCTGCTGTGCGGCCAGCACCATCGTCCGCAACGCGGCGACATCGCGCAGGCCGAGATTGACGCCCTGCCCGGCCAACGGATGCACCACATGCGCCGCATCACCGAGCGCGAGCACGCGCCCGGCGACGTAGCCGGTCGCCAATTGGCGGCGCAGCGGGAAGGCCGCGCGGCTGGAGGCCAGGGTCATCGCCCCCAGCCGCCCGGCAAAGGCATGGGTGAGCTCACGGCCGAAGGCGCTCTCGTCGAGTGCCAGCACGCGCTCGGCCTCGGCATCGGGCAGGGTCCATACGATCGAGCTGCGCTGCGCGCTGATCGGCAGCACCGCCAGCGGCCCAGTGACCAGGAAACGCTGCCACGCGGTGGCTTCATTGTTTTTTTCGGTATCCACGTAGGCAACCACGCCACGCTGGGCGTAGTCATGCCGGCTGACCTCCAGGCCGGCCAGTCGGCGCAGGGTGGATTCGGCACCGTCGGCGGCGATCGCCAGCGATGCTTCCAGCCGACGGCCGTCGTCCAGGCGCAGGCGCACCCCGTTGGCGTCCTGCTCCAGCGCTTCCACCCGGGCCGGGCAGCACAGCTGCACGCCGGCCGCCGGCAGCGCCGCCCACAAGCGGTCCACCAGCAGATCGTTCTCGACGATCCATCCCAGTTGTTCACGGCCGAGCGTATCGGCATCGAAACGCAGTTCATCGCCGCCGGCCGCATCCCAGACCCGCATCCGGCGGTAGGCACAGGCACGCGCGGCAGTCACCGCCGGCCACACGCCGAGCGCGGCCAGCAGCTGGGCGTTGTCCGGCGCGAAGGCATACACGCGCAGATCCGGCTGCTGCGGCTGCCAGGCGGCCGGCTCGCGGCCTTCAACCAGCGTCACCGACAGCCCGGCATCGGCCAGGGCCAAGGCACAGGCCGCACCGACCACACCGCCGCCGACCACCACCACATCCTGCGGACGCCGGCTCACAGGCCTGCTCCGCGGCATAGCGCCGGCACCTGGCCACGGAAGCCCATCGCGCCGCCCACCAGCATCGACTGCATCGGCGTCGCGTGTGCGGCCAACAACCCAAGCGAGCGCAGCGGCCGCATCAGCGGTGCCGGGTTGCTGGTCAATCGCGCCAGCCCACCGGAGAAGGCGATGGTCTGCTCGCGGTCTTCAAGACGCCGTGACACGTGTTCGCGCAGCAGCGCATCGCTGCCGGCATCGTCGGCATCGGCCACGAGTTCGGCCAGGGTCAGCGCATCGCGCAGGCCCAGGTTGAAGCCCTGTGCGCCCAGCGGATGGATGGTCTGTGCGGCATTGCCAAGCAGGACGGCACGCTCACCGACCAATGCCTGCGACAGCACCTGGACCAACGGGTAGGCGCTGCGCGGCCCGCTCTCCAGCAACCGGCCGGCACGCCAGCCGATCGCACCCTGCAGGCGGCTCACCCACGCCGCATCGTCCAGCGCCATCACTGCCTCGGCCTGGTCGCGGGCAACACCGTGCACCGCACCGAAATGGCGATCGCCACGCGGCAACAACGCGGTCGGGCCGGTGTCGGTGAAGCGCTCGTACGCGGTGCCGTCCGGCGCACGGGCGGCGCGCACCCGCGACACGAACAGGGTCTGCTCGAAATCATGCTCGTCCACCTCGATCCCCAGCGCCTCGCGCACGCCGCTGCGGGTCCCGTCGGCACCGACCACCAGCCGCGCCAGCAGGCAGCGCTCGCCGCCGTCCTCGGCGATGAACACTTGGCGGTAGCCGTCCACCGTGGCGCCCAGGCGCACGAACCGGGCCGGGCGATAGCGGGTCAGGTGGGTCAGCGTGTCCAGCCGCGCTTCCAGCGCCTGGCCGAAATCGCGGGCGACCACCACCTGTCCGAACCACGGGCGCTGATACTGAGCGGCCTCCATCTGCACGCGGCCGAAGTCACCGGCGCGGCTCACATGGATACGGGTGATCGCCCCCGGCGCACCGGCCAGCATCTGCATCACGCCCAGCGCGGTCAGCGCATTGACGGTGGCGGCAGCAAAGCTGAGGTTGCGCTGGTCGAACACCGCCGGCAGGGTACCCAGCGGCGAGGCCTCGACCAGGCCGACATCGCGGCCGGCACGGTCCAGGGCAATGGCCAGGCTGGCACCGACCAGCCCGCCGCCTACGATCACTACATCATGTCGTTCACTCATGCCCGCCATGATAAGGGTTCGCCCGTTCCGGCGGCGTGCGGCGGGCTGCCGCAGCAGGCGCTAGAATGAATGTCTGCCCTCACCCGTCACCGCCATGACCTCCACTGCCCAACGCGCCTTTGTCCTGTCCGTGCTCGTGCTGTTGATGGCGGCAACCCGGGTCAACCATTTCGCGGCGATTCCGGATGCCTCCTGGGCGGTGTTCTTCATCGGCGGCTTCTATCTGCGCGCGTGGACCCGCTGGGCGTTCCCCGTGTTGATGGCGCTGGCGGTGCTGGTCGACTGGATCGTGATCCGGCGCAGCGGCCTGGATTTCTGGCAGCACTACTGCGTCTCCCCCGGCTACTGGATGCTGCTCCCGGCGTACTTCGCCATGTGGAGCGGCGGCATGCTCCTGCGCGGCGGCTATCACAGTGCTACCTGGGCCGCGCTGGGCAAGGGCGCCCTGCTGCTGGTCGCGGCGGTCGCGGTCTGCCATCTGTTCGCCCAGGGCGGCTTCTACTGGACCAGCGACAGCGTGGCAGCCCCTACCGTCGATGGCTGGGCGAAGAACTACGGCGACTGGTTCCTGCCGTACCTGCGCACGGCCGCCGTCTATGTCGGCCTGGCCGCCGCCCTGCAGCTGGCGACCGAGCAGGTCGGCAAGCTGCTGCAGGCGCGCCGCGACGTGCTGCACTGAGCGCGGCCGGGCTCACCGATGGGCAACCGCCTTTCCCGCATCTATACGCGCACCGGTGACGATGGCAGCACCGGCCTGGGCGATGGCAGCCGCGTGGCCAAGGACGATGCCCGCGTGGCCGCCTATGGCACGGTCGATGAGGCCAACTCGGCGCTCGGCGTGCTGTTGGCCGTGCCGCTGCCGGAGGATGTCCGCGCGCTGCTGACGGTGATCCAGCACCAGCTGTTCGATCTGGGCGGCGAGCTGTGCATCCCCGGCCATGCCGCCATCCACGCTGCCGACATCCAGGCGCTGGAACAGCAGCTGGACCACTACAACGCCGATCTGCCCGTGCTCAAGGAGTTCATCCTGCCGGCCGGCGGTGAAGCGGCCGCGCGCTGCCATCTGGCCCGCACCATCGTGCGCCGGGCCGAGCGCGACACGGTCACGCTGGCGCGCCGGGAGACGGTCCGCCCGGAAGCGCTGCATTACCTCAACCGTCTGTCGGACCTGCTGTTCGTGCTCGCGCGCGTGCTGGCCCGCGCCGACGGCCACGGCGAGGTGCTCTGGCGCCACGAGCGCCGCCACGCCTGAACGGCCCTGCCGCCCCACCGGATATTCTGCCCGCATGCTGGTTTTCACCCACCCCGCCTGTCTGCAACACGATCCCGGCCGCGGCCATCCCGAATGCCCGGCGCGCCTGCAGGGGGTGCTGGATGCGCTCAAGGCGGCCTATCCGGACCAGCTGGACTGGCGCGAGGCCCCACCGGCCAAGCTCGGCGAGCTGGCCCGGGTGCACGACAGCGAACTGATCGATCTGGTGCTCACGCCGCAGACCGAGCCACTGCGCCTGATCGACATGGACACCATGACCTCGCCCGGATCAGCCAGCGCGGCCCTGCACGCCGCGGGTGCCGGGGTGGCGGCCGTCGATGCGGTGATGCTTGGTAGTGATCCGGTCGCGTTCTGCGCGGTGCGCCCGCCCGGCCACCACGCCAGTGCCAGCACCGCGATGGGCTTCTGTCTGTTCAACAACATTGCCATCGCCGCGGCCTACGCCCGCGATCGCTACGGGCTGGAGCGGATCGCCATCGTCGATTTCGACGTCCACCACGGCAACGGCACCCAGGACATTTTCATCGCCGACCCTGGCGTGGCGTACTACAGCACCCACCAGGCCGGCCTGTTCCCCAATTCCGGCCTGCGCCGGGACCGCGGAGCCGGCAACCTGATGAACATCCTGCTGCCCCCGGGCAGCGGCGGCTTCCGCTTCCGCAACACCTGGGCCGACGAGATGCTGCCGGCCATCGATGATTTCCGGCCCCAGCTGCTGCTGATCTCGGCCGGCTTCGACGCCCACATGCGCGACCCACAGGCCGACCTGATGCTGGAAACCGAGGATTTCGCCTGGATCACCACCGAGCTGCGTGGCCTGGCCCGGCGCCACGGCGCGGGCCGGATCGTGTCCATGCTGGAAGGCGGCTACGACCTGCAGGCCTTGGCCGAGTGCAGCGTGGCCCACGTCGGGCAGCTGCGCTGACGCCGCCCGGTCCGGGTGGCGAATGAACCCGGACCCCTGCATCAGCGCGACCTTCATTGCCCCTATGCAAGGGATGGGGCAAGCTACGATCCGTTTTCGCCCGAATCCGATACCGCGTGCGCCGAGCCCTCCGCCTGCTGCCCCTCCCCCTCAGTATCGCCATCTGCCTGCCGGCCCTGGCCGACGACAAGCCGGTGAACTGGGGCCTGTGCCCGGTTACCGACGTGCTGCCCGTGTTCGACGATGCGCCCAAGGCTGACAAAGCCGCGGCCGCGACGCGTGACCAGCAGCCGACCGATATCGAGGGTGACCAACTCACCGGCACCTCCGTGGTGCCCAACTACCAGGGCAACGTCGCGCTCAAGCGCGGTGACCAGTTCCTGGGGACCGACAACCTGAGCTTCGATACCGAGAGCGGCAATTACGTCGCCGAGGGCAACGTCCGCTACCAGGACTCCTCGATCCGGATGAAGGCCCGTCGCGCCGAGGGCAACCAGGAAAGCGACACCCACAAGATCAGCGACATCCAGTACCAGCTGGTGTCCCGCCGCGGCAATGGCGGTGCCGAATCGATCGACCTGCAGGGTGCGGTCGGCCAGATGCATCGTTCCACTTACACCACCTGCGATCCCTCGCAGCCGGTGTGGAAGCTGTCGGCCCCGCAGATCGAGGTCGATAACGACGCCGGCTTCGGTACCGCACGCAACGCGGTGCTGCGCATCGGCAAGGTGCCGGTGCTGTGGGCGCCGTACTTCAAGTTCCCGATCGATGATCGCCGCCAGACCGGTCTGCTCTACCCGCAGATCGGCCTGTCCGGCCGCAACGGCTTCGACTACACCCAGCCGATCTATCTGAACCTGGCGCCGAACTTCGACGACACCCTGATGCCGCGCTACATGAGCAAGCGCGGCTTCATGCTCGACAACGAGTTCCGGTATCTCTACGACGGTGGGCGCGGCGAGCTGCTGACCGCCTACCTGCCCAACGACAAGCTGCGCGACAAGGATCGCGGCCGCGTGGAGTTTGGCGGGTACCACAACATCAATGCCAACTGGCAGGCCCGTGCGAATCTGGCCTGGGTCAGCGATGAGCGCTATCTGGAGGATTTCTCCAACAAGCTGCTCGGCGTGACCACCTCCAACCTGCAGAGCCAGATCGGCATCTACGGCACCGGCGAGAACTGGACCGGCGGCCTGATGGCCGACTACTGGCAGCTCACCGATTACACGCTGACCGAAGCGTCCCTGCCGTACGCGCGCCAGCCGCGCCTGTTCGTCAACTGGGACAAGCCGCTGCTGCCGTGGCTGGAAACCGGCGTGTATGCCGAAGCGGTGAACTTCACGCATCTGGACGTGCACGGCAAGATCATCGATGCCGAAGGCGAATACGTCCGCGACGGCCTGCCGCCGACGCGCATGGACGGTGGCTCGCGCCTCGATATCAAGCCCTATGTCTCGATGCCGTTCAGCGGCGCGGCCTGGTACGTCACCCCGACGCTGGCCTACCGCTACACCGGCTATGACCTGGAACGTGGCCTCGCCGACAGCATCCGCCGCAGTCAGTTGACCCCGGAACAGTTGGCGGTTGCCACCCCCGACCAATTGCGCGGCAACACCTCGCCGAGCCGCAGCCTGCCGATCGGAACCATCGACGCCGGGCTGTTCTTCGACCGCGAGACCACCATCGGCGGCACGCGCTTCCTGCATACGCTGGAACCGCGTCTGTTCTACCTGCGTACGCCGTACCGCGACCAGAGCGATCTGCCGGTATTCGATACGCGTGACTTCACCTTCAGCTGGGGCCAGCTGTTCCGCGACTCGCGCTACTCCGGCGCCGATCGCCAGAATGACGCCAACCAGCTGACCATGGCGGTGAGCACCCGCTTCATCGACCAGGACACCGGCAAAGAGCGCTTCTCCGGCAGCATTGGCCAGATCCTGTACTTCGATGATTCCCGGGTCACCCTCAACAGCAGCGAAACCCCGGTGGAACAGGGCAAGTCGGCCTGGATCGCGGACGCCAACTACGCCATCAACGACCGCTGGAACCTGGGCGCCACCTATCAGTGGGATCCCAAGTACAAGCGTGAGGATCTGGCCAGCGTGCGCGCGCGCTACCTGATGTCCAACGATGGCGTGGTCAACCTGACCTACCGCCACCGCTTGAACCCCAACGGCAGCGAGTTGCTGGAACAGGCCGACCTGTCCTTCCTCTATCCGCTCAACGAGCGCTGGAGCCTGGTGGGTCGCTACTACTACTCCATCCAGGATCGCGCGCCGCTGGAAATCATCGGCGGCGTGCAGTGGGACAGCTGCTGCCTGGCCGTTCGCGCCATCGCCCGCCGCTACGTCCGCAACCGCGAAGGCGAGCTCAACAACTCCTTCCAGATCGAGTTCGTGCTCAAGGGCCTGAGCTCCATCGGCCAGAACACGGACCGCACCTTGCGCCGTGCTATTCTCGGCTACTACCGAGACGACCTCTATCTGGTGCCGCCCAGCAACACCGGTGCGGCCCGCGATGACTACGATCCGAATCTGATCCCATGACCAAGACCCTTCCCGTACTCCTTGCCTCCCTGCTGGCGGTCTCCTCCGCGACGGCCCCGTTGCAGGTAATGGCACAGCAGAGCCAGCGTCTGGACCGCATCGCGGCGATCGTCGATGAGGACGTCGTGCTGCAGAGCGAACTGGACCGTGCCGTCCAGAACATCAAAGCGCAGTACGCCGGTCGCGAAAACCAGCTGCCGCCCGATGACGTGCTCAACCGCCAGGTGCTCGAGCGCCTGGTCCTGGTCAAGCTGCAGGTCGCCCGCGCTGAGAGCAGTGGCATCAAGGTCAGCGATCAGGAATTGAACCAGGCGATCAACGCCATCGCCCAGCAGAACGGCTCCACCCTGGATGCCCTGCGCCAGCGGCTGGCCAGCGACGGCCTGGATTTCAACGATTTCCGCAATTCGGTCCGTGACGAGATCACCGTGCAGCGCCTGCGCCAGAGCTTTGCGCAGAGCCGCATCTCGGTCAGCGAAGGCGAAGTGGATGGCGCGCTCAAGCAGCAGGCCACCGTCGGTACCCAGTACCACCTGGCGCACATCCTGATCGGCCTGCCCGAAGGGGCCACCGCCGAGCAGATCACCACCGGCCAGAAGAAGGCCGATGGCGTGAAGGCGCTGCTGGACAAGGGCGAGATCGACTTCAACGCCGCGGCGGTCCGTTATTCGGACAGCCCCAACGCGCTGGAAGGCGGCGACCTGGGCTGGCGTTCGCTGGATGAAATCCCGAATGCGTTCGCCCAGATGATGAAAGACATGAAGTCCGGCGACGTGGTCGGTCCGCTGCGTGGCCCGAGCGGCTTCCAGCTGCTGAAGCTGGTCGAGGTGCGTGACGCCAACGCCACCGCCGGCGGTGGTCAGAGCATCACCGAGTACCACGCCCGCCACATCCTGGTCCGCATCACCGACCAGCAGGACAACGCCGCGGCCAAGGCCAAGATCGATACCCTGCGCGCCCGCATTGCCGGCGGCGCGGAGTTCGATGCGGTAGCCAAGGAATCCTCGGAAGACAACAACAGCAAGGGCCAGGGCGGCGATCTGGGCTGGTTCCCGGTCGATGCGTTCGGTCCGGACTTCGGCAAGCAGGTTGAAGGCGTCGCCGACGGTGGCGTCAGCCAGCCGTTCCGCACCGATGCCGGCTGGCACATCGTCCAGCGCGTCGCCACGCGCCAGACCGATGCCACCACCGACAACCAGCGCGCCCAGATCCGTGAAACGATCGGCCGTCGCAAGCTGGAGGAAGAGTACAACCGCTTCCTGCAGGAACTGCGTGGCGAAGCCTACGTGGACATGCGCGGCAACACGCCTGCTGGCGCCGCAGCCCCCACCCCGCCGCAGTCCTGATCGATGCTCCCGCAGCTCGCGCTGGTCCCGGGCGAGCCGGCGGGGGTCGGCCCGGAGCTTTGCCTCCGTCTGATCCAGCAGCCGCGCACTGATTGCCGGCTGCTCGCCTTCGCCGACCCGGATACCCTGCACGCCGCCGCCGCGGCGCTGTCGCTGCCGCTGCAGCTCCTGCCTGAAGATGCCATCGCCCGCCAGCCGGGCGATCTGCCGTTGCGCGCGGTCCCCAATGCCGTGCCGTCGCGCTTCGGTACGCCGGACGCGGCCAACGCCGGGGCGGTGATCGGCGCGCTGCGTCAGGCCGGTCAGGCCTGCCTGTCCGGTGAACTCGCCGGCGTGGTCACTGGCCCGGTGCATAAGGCGGTCATCAACGAGGGCGGCATCGCCTACAGCGGCACCACCGAACTGCTGGCCGACCAGGCCCGTTCGCCGGTGGTGATGATGCTGGCCAATGACATCGTGCGCGTGGCGCTGGCGACCACCCACCTGCCGCTGCGGGCGGTCGCCGATGCGATTACGGCCGATGGTCTGGCACTCACCCTGCAGATCGTCCACGACGCCCTGCAGCGCGATTTCGGCCTGGCCTCGCCGCGCATCGCCGTGCTCGGGCTCAACCCGCACGCCGGCGAAGACGGCCACCTGGGCCGCGAAGAACTTGACCTGATCATCCCGCTGCTGGAGCGCCTGCGCGCCCAGGGCATGGACCTGGTCGGGCCACTGCCGGCCGACACCGCCTTCCTGCCGGCCAAGCTGGCCGGGTTCGACACGGTGCTGGCCATGTACCACGACCAGGGCCTGCCGGTGCTCAAGTACAGCGGCTTCGAGCAGGCCGTCAACATCACCCTGGGCCTGCCCTACCCGCGCGTCGCGGTCGACCATGGCACCGCCCTGGACCTGGCCGGCCGCGGCGTGGCCGACCCTTCCAGCCTCCTCGCTGCCACCGCGCTGTGTGCCCGGCTGGCGCGCCAACGTACACTGGTGTCATGACTTCTTCGTATTCCTCCTCCGGCGCCCCCGGTTTCTCCGGCCCCGCCAAGAAGCAGCTCGGCCAGCACTTCCTCGCCGACCGCAGCTATATCGACAAGATCGTCCTGGCGGTCAGCCCGAAAGACGGCGACCGTCTGGTCGAGATCGGCCCCGGCCAGGGCGCGATCACCCTGCCGCTGCTGCGCCGCCACCCGAAGCTGACCGTGATCGAGTTCGATCGGGATCTGGTCGGCCCGCTGGCCGCCGCCGCCGAGCCGCTGGGCGAGATGACCATCATCCACCGCGACGTGCTGCAGGTGGACTTCACCGAGTTGGCCGCCGGCAGCCCGATCCGCCTGGTCGGCAACCTGCCCTACAACATCTCCTCGCCGATCCTGTTCCATGCCCTGGACCACGCCGCGGTGATCACCGACATGCACTTCATGCTGCAGAAGGAAGTGGTCGACCGCATGGCCGCCGATCCGGGCAGCAAGGTGTATGGCCGACTGAGCGTGATGCTGCAGGCGTTCTGCAAGGTGACCTCGCTGTTCGTGGTGCCGCCGGGTGCGTTCCGCCCGCCGCCCAAGGTCGATTCGGCGGTGGTGCGGCTGGTGCCGCGGGATCCGGCCACGGTCGGCATCCTGGACCGCAAGCGCTTCGCCCACGTGGTCAAGGCCGCCTTCGGGCAGCGCCGCAAGACCCTGCGCAATGCGCTGCAGAACGTGTGCACGCCCGAGCAGTTCGAGGCGGCCGGTGTGCGCAGCGATGCCCGTGCCGAGCAGTTGGACGTGGCGCAGTTCATCGCGCTGGCCAACGCCCCGTACGAGGCTGACGCGCCGCAAGGTTGAGCGCGCCACCTCGTGGCCCTCACCGGCCGCGCGCACGTGGAACCGCCTGACATCCATGACGGGGGCGCTGCCAGCTTGGCAGCACTCATCTCATCGTGCACAACATTCACTAAACTGCCTGCATGAACGACGCTGCAAACTACGCGATCTCCGTCGAGGTCGCCCCCCGCTTCCTCGATGACCAGTCCACCCCGGAGGACGGCCGCTACGCGTTCGCCTATACGATCCGCATCCTCAACCGGGGCCGCGTCGCGGCACGGCTGGTGGCCCGCCACTGGCGGATCACCGATGCCAATGGCCGCATCGAACATGTCGACGGCGATGGGGTGATCGGCGAGCAGCCGCGGCTGCGCCCCGGTGAAGACTTCCGTTACACCTCCGGTGTCATGCTGGAGACCGAGCACGGCACGATGCAGGGGCACTACGACATGGTGGCCGACGACGGCACCGAGTTCGCCGCCCCCATCGCGCCGTTCGTCCTGACCGTTCCGCGCACACTGCACTGATGGAGGCGCACGCATGAGTGTCTGGGCCATCGGCGACCTGCAGGGCTGCTACGACGTCACCCAGCGGTTGCTGGAAAAAATCAAGTTCGACCCCGCGGTCGACAAGCTGTGGTTCTGCGGCGATCTGGTCAACCGCGGTGGGCAGTCGCTGGAAACCCTGCGCCTGGTCCATTCGCTGCGCGAGAGCAGCGTGATCGTACTGGGCAACCATGACCTGTCCCTGCTCGCGGTCGGTGCACGCACCGAGGAAGAGCAGCGCAAGGTCAATCCGGACCTGCTGCGCATCGTGCAGGCCGAGGACCGCGACGAGCTGCTGGACTGGCTGCGCCTGCAGAAGCTGGCCCATGTGGACCGCGAGCTGGGCTGGATGATGATCCACGCCGGGCTCGCCCCGAAGTGGACCACCCAGCTGGCCGAAAAGCATGCGCGCGAGGTCGAGCAGCAGCTGCACGGCAGCGGCTACCGCAAGCTGTTCCGCAACATGTACGGCGACAAGCCCAGCTGGTCACCCGGCCTGGCCGGCTACGACCGCTCGCGCGCGATCATCAATCTGTTCACCCGCATGCGTTACTGCACGCCGCGGGGCCGGATCGGGATCGAAGACAAGGGCACGCCGGGCACGCAGGAACAGGGCCTGTACCCCTGGTTCGAGGTGCCGGGCCGCGCCGAGCGCGATCTGAAGATCGTCTGCGGGCATTGGTCCGCCTTGGGCCTGACCATCACCCAGGGTGTGCATGCGATCGATACCGGCGCGGTCTGGGGTGGCAAGCTCACCGCACTGCAGCTGGATACCGACGAACTGCGCGTGGTGCAGGTGCCGGGCCGCGATGTGCCCAAGCCGGTGTCCGCGCCGCGTCCGCCGGCACGCCGACCGACTGCCGAGGGTGCCCAGCCGAACGGGCGTCCGCCGCGGCAGGGGCAAGGCCAAGGGCGCGACCGTGGCCGTGGTGGCCAGGGCCGACAAGGCGGTGGCGCGAAGCCCGCGCAGAACGCTGAGCAGCAGCCGCAGAAAAACGACGTCACCAGCGACGCCGAATGATCCGCAGGCCGGTCAGTACGACCGGCCTGCCTGCAGCGCGCGCTCAGGCGCGGCGGTAATCCACGAAATCGAACGCGAACGCGTGCCGCTCGTCGGCCGCGTGGTGTTCGCGCGCCACTTCCACCCACAGCGCCGGATCGACGGGCGGGAAATGGGTATCGGCCGGTACAGTGGTCTGTACCCAGGTCAGGTGCAGATCGGTGGCCTGGGCCATGGCCAGGCGATAGATCTCGCCGCCGCCGATGACGCACAGCTCCTCCGCCCCCGCAGCGCCCGCTGCCTGCAGCCCCTGCTCGATCGAGGTCACCGCCTGCATGCCCTCGAAGGGCACCTGCCCGCTGCGGGTCAGCACCAGATTCAACCGGCCCGGCAAGGCACGGCCGAGCGACTGCGCGGTCCTGCGCCCCATCAGGATCGGCTTGCCGACGGTCAGCGCCTTGAAGCGCTTGAGATCGTCCGGCAGCTTCCATGGCAGGTCGTTGTCACGGCCAATGCCGTGGTCGGTGTCCAGCGCGGCGATCAGGGAGAGCTTCATGCGCGTGTTGCTCACACCGCCACCGGGGCCTTGATCGCCGGGTGCGGGTCGTAGCCATCGATGCGGATGTCATCGAACTGGAAACCGAACAGATCGGTCACGTCGGGGTTCAACCACAATTTCGGCAGCGCGCGCGGCTCACGCGCGAGCTGTTCGCGGGCCTGCTCGACGTGGTTCGAGTACAGGTGCGCGTCGCCCAGGGTGTGCACGAAATCGCCGACGCCCAGCCCGGTCGCCTGCGCCACCATGTGGGTCAGCAGCGCATAGCTGGCGATGTTGAACGGCACGCCGAGGAAGATGTCGCCGCTGCGCTGGTAAAGCTGGCAGCTGAGCTTGCCGTCCACCACATAGAACTGGAACAGGTTGTGGCACGGCATCAACGCCATCTGCGAAAGCTCGCCCACGTTCCAGGCGCTGACCACCAGCCGGCGTGAATCCGGGTTGCGCTTGATCTCGTCCACCAGCCACTGCATCTGGTCGATCGCCCCGCCATCGGCGGTGGCCCAGCTGCGCCACTGCTTGCCGTAGATCGGGCCGAGATCGCCGTTGGCATCGGCCCACTCGTCCCAGATCCGCACCTGGTGGTCCTTCAGATACCCGATGTTGGTATCGCCTTTCAGGAACCACAGCAGCTCATGGATGATCGAGCGCAGGTGCAGTTTCTTGGTGGTGACCAGCGGGAAGCCGTCATTGAGGTTGAAGCGCATCTGCCAGCCGAACACGCTGCGCGTGCCGGTGCCGGTGCGGTCGGATTTCTCCGTGCCGTGCTCCAGCACATGTGCGAGCAGATCGAGATAGGTCTTCATGCCTTGGCGCCTTCAGGGGCGACCGGCAGCACCGGCTGCAGGACCGGTGCGCGACGCGACAACGCCAGCAGCACCAGGCCAAAGGCCACCAGCGGCAGGCTGAGCAGCTGGCCACGGGTGAACCAGTCGAAGGCGAGATAGACGCCATTGTCCGGCATGCGCACGAACTCCACCGCGAAGCGGAAGATGCCGTACATCAGTGCGAACAGGCCGGCGATCACGTAGCGGTGGCGCGGCTTGGCCGACACCGCCCACAGCACGAGGAACATCACCAGGCCTTCCAGCAGCGCTTCATACAGCTGCGAGGGATGGCGGGCGTACTGGTTGAGCGCGCCGGTGGCGAACTCGGCCTTGAGCGTTGTCAGATCCAGCCCGTTCAACGGCGCCGGCAGGCCGCTCGGGAACACCACGCCCCAGCTGCCGTCGGTGTACTTGCCCCACAGCTCGGCGCCGATGAAGTTGCCGATGCGCCCGAAGCCCAGGCCCAACGGGACCAGCGGGGCGACGAAATCGAGGGTGTCGAACAGATGCAGGCGATGCTTGCGCGACCACCACCACGCGGCGAGCAGCACGCCGAGCAGGCCACCGTGGAAGCTCATGCCGCCGTCCCACACCTTGAACAGCAGCAGCGGGTTGTGCAGGAATTCCGAGGTCGCGTAGAACAGCATGTAGCCCACGCGGCCACCGACAACCACGCCGAGCATCGCGTAGAACAGCAGATCGGAGAAGCCGTTGGCATCGACCCCGGGCAGGCGCCCGGCCGCGATCCGCTTGCGCCCCAGCCACCAGGCAGCGGTGAAGCCGAGCAGGTACATGATGCCGTACCAATGCACCTTGATCGGCCCGAGCGAGATGGCGATGGGGTCGATATCGTGGAAATAGATCATGAAGGGCGCCTTGCAGGGATGCCGATATTCTAGCGCCGCCCGGGAGCGGCCTCGCGGCGGCCGCGATCGCGCGATTGCCGGGCTTCAGCCCAGCATCTGGGGCGTGTCCGGCAGGCCGTCATCGTGTGACCCCGGAACCGGCGGATAGTGCCCGGCCAGCAGGTCCGAAACCTCTTCGATCGCCAGCAGTACCGCCTCCTGCAGGGCACCCTCACGCAGCCGCTGCTGCATGTGCGCGCAGATCGCGTGCCACTGCGCCTCACCGATGCGCCCGCGCAGGCCGCGGTCGGCGACCAGCTCGATGGCATGGTCGGCCAGCAGCAGGTAGATGAGTACGCCGTTGTTGTGTTCGGTATCCCAGGTGCGCAACTGGGCGAAGGCCTGCTCAGCGCGCTGCTGCGCGGTGATGCCCTGCCACAACGCGGCCAGCGCCAGATCCGCTTCCACCGCGAACATCACCTGACCACCGTGGCGCCGCTCGCCGGCGGTGATCGCATCGGTGATCGCCTGCAGATGTGCGGGTGGGAAGGCGCGTCGCACCGACGGGGAGAACACGTGCCGGAGCCAGCGCATCACCAGCCTCCCGAGGCGCCACCGCCTCCCGAACGTCCACCCCCTCCGCCCCAGCCGCCTCCACCGCCGCCGAAGCCACCCCCGCCGCCACCGAACCCGCCACCGCCCCAGCCCCCACCACCCCAGCCGCCACTGCGTGCGAACACGCCGCCGCGACCGGCCGACGTCAGGCCGACCAGCAGGCCCACCACGGCGGCCGCGCCACTGGCGACCACCAGCGAGGTGAACAGGAACGCGGCCACCCCGGCCCCGGCACCGCTCGCCAGCGCGCGCAGCGGTCGCGGCAGCCAGCCCAGGATGCCGCGCAGGAACAGACCGGCAAACAGGCCGATGCCCAGCGCCATCGTCCAGTTGCCACCCGCCGGGGCGTCCTGCGTGCGATGCGTACTGACCGGCGCGGGCAGCGCCTCGCCGTCGATCAGCTTGACCAGCGCGGCGCTGGCGTCGGTGAGGCCACCGGCATAGTCATTGGTGCGGAAACGCGGGGCGAGGTACTCCTGGATCACCCGGTTGGCGATCGCATCCGGGATCGCGCCTTCCAGGCCGTAGCCCGGCTCGATGCGGACCCGGCGATCGTCCTTGGCCACCACCAGCAGCACGCCGTCATCCACGCCCTTGCGGCCGACGGACCACTGCTCGAACACGCGCTGGGTGTACTGCTCGATGGTTTCCGGCGCGGTGGTCGGCACCATCAGGATCTGCAGCTGGCTGCCCTTGCGCTGCTGCAACGCCAACGCCTGCGCCTCCAGCGCCTGGATCTGCGCCGCATCCAGGGTGCCGGTGGTGTCGACCACCGGCGAGGACATCGCCGGGATCGCCGCCTGGGTCTGCGCCCAGACAGGCAACGCCAGCGCCAGGCAGAGCAGCAACAGGCAGCGCAGCAGGCGCATGGTCACGGGCTCAGTTCGCCGGCTGCGGCTGCTGCTGCGGCGGCGCCTGCGGTGCAGGTGCCGGGGCCGGTGGCTGCGAACCGAACTTGACCGCCGGCGGCTGCGAGATCTGCGCTTCGTTCTCCACCGTGAAGTTCGGCTTGGTCGCATAGCCGAACAGCTTGGCGGTGATCACCTGCGGGAACTGGCGGATGTAGGTGTTGTAGTCCTGCACCATCTGGATGTAGCGGCCGCGCGCCACGGTGATGCGGTTCTCGGTGCCCTCCAGCTGCGCCTGCAGATCGCGGAAGCCCTGGTCGGACTTCAGGTTCGGATAGTTCTCGGTGACCACCAGCAGGCGCGACAGCGCACCGCTCAGCTCGCCCTGGGCCTGCTGGAACTGCTTGAGGGAGTCGGCATCGTCGGCATTGACGTTGACCTGCCCCACGCGCGCACGGGCGTTGGTGACATCGGTCAGCACCTGGCGTTCCTGGTTGGCATAGCCTTCCACGGTCTGCACCAGGTTGGGGATCAGATCGGCGCGGCGCTTGTACTGGTTGAGCACCTCGGCCCAACCGGCCTTGACCTGCTCATCCTTCTGCTGGATGGCGTTGTAGCCACAACCGGACAACAGGGAGGCCAGCACGGCCAGGCACAACAAACGGGAGAACGATCGCATGGCCGGCTCCGGATCTCGATGAACGGGATCCGGAGCATGCCACGTCTTGGGTAAAGCGGATGTGGGTGCCGACCAACGGTCGGCACCCACCTTCTTACCAGTTGCCGGCACCCGGCACGTGGTGGGCCACGGCGCGGCGGCGCATCAGCAGGTTCAGCCACTCCACCAGCACCGAGAAGCCCATCGCGGCGTAGATGTAGGGCTTGGGCACATGCACGTCCAGGCCATCGAGGATCAGCACCGCGCCGATCAGCAGGATGAAGGCCAGGGCCAGCATCTTCACGGTCGGGTTGGCGTCGATGAAGCGGCCCAGCGGGTTGGCGGCCAGCAGCATGACCGCGACCGAGAGCAGGATCGCGGCGACCATCACCGGCACATGCTCGGCGATGCCGACGGCGGTGATGACCGAGTCCAGCGAGAACACGATGTCGATGATGGCGATCTGCGCGATGACCATGCCGAACACGGCAGAGGCCTTGGTGGTGGTCGGATCTTCGTCCTCACCGCCGGTGATCAGCTCGCGGATTTCCATGCCGCCCTTGATGATCAGGAACAGGCCACCGACGATCAGCACCAGGTCGCGGATCGAGATGCCCATCCCGGCCACCGTGAACAGGTTGGCCTGCATGTGTGCCAGATAGGCCAGCGAGACCAGCAGCAGGATGCGGGTGATGCAGGCCACGGCGATGCCGAGCTTGCGTGCGAACGGACGACGCGCCTCGGGCAGCTTGCTCACCGCGATCGAGATGAACACCAGGTTGTCGATGCCCAGCACGATTTCCAGTGCGCTCAGCGTCAGAAGGGTCAACCAGACATTGGGGTCGGACAACAACTCAAGGAACATGGACTTCCATCCTTACAGGGGGGATGACGCGCGTGACGCGTCAGAAGTATTACGTCAGAAGATCTGCGGCAGCAGGATCAGGACCCAGCACACCAGTACGTTCATCATCAGCACGAACACGGCGGCCGAGCCCATGTCCTTGGCACGCCCGGCGAGCTCGTGGAACTCAGCGCCGTAGCGTTCGATCACCGCCTCGATCGCCGAGTTGGCCAGTTCCATGGCCAGCACCAGCAGCACCGAGCCGATCATCAGTGCGCGCTCCACCGGGGTCTGGCCGAGCCAGAGCGCCAGCGGAGCGAGCACGATCAGCAGGTAGACCTCCAGCCGGAACGAGGACTCATGCAGCCAGGCCGCACGCAGCCCCTGCCACGACCACACGGCGGCCTTGAAAATGCGCTTGGGGCCGCGCGGCAGGTGCCCGATTTCATCCGCCATGGGCAATCACCCGGGTCGGCAATGCGGGCCGGAACGGCAGGAACAGCACACGGCAGACAGTCATGAGCATCGCTGAATGGGGCAGGCAATCGCTCATTTTGCCATAAGCCGGCCGGGGCATTGTCGAAGGCGGCCAACGCCCGTCCGTGGTAAAGCGCGGCGCGGGGGCAGCTTCTATGATGAATGCCTACCCGTCCGGGCGCCTTCGGGCGCCCCACCACAGGAGTCGTCCATGCTGCACCGCCGTGCCCGTCCCCTTCTGCTCGCCCTTGCCCTGGGCGCCACCCTGCCCGCCCTGGCACGCACCCCGGCCCCCGCCGCACCGCAGGTACCGACCCAGGTCTCCAACGTGGCCTGGGCCGGCGACATGGCGCAGTTCGCGGCCCAGGACGCGGCCAACCCGCCGCCGCGCGGTGGCATCGAGTTCATCGGCAGCTCCTCGATCCGCATGTGGGAGGGCCTGGCCACCGATTTCCCGGGCCAGCCGGTCTTCAACCGCGGCTTCGGCGGCTCGGAAGTGCGCGACAGCACCTGGTACGCCGACCGCATCGTGATCCCGTATGCGCCCTGCAAGGTGTTCTTCTACGCTGGCGACAACGACCTCAACAGCGGCCGCAGCCCGACCCAGGTCCGCGATGACGTGGTGGCCTTCGTGCAGCGCGTGCACCGCGACCTGCCCAAGACCACGGTGGAGATCATCTCGATCAAGCCCAGCCCGTCGCGCGCGAACCTGCTGCCCGCGGTGGTGGAAGCCAACGGGCTGATCAAGGCCGCGCTGGCCACGCTGCCCAACACCGGCTACACCGACGTCTACACGCCGATGCTCGGTGCCGATGGCCAGCCGCGTGCCGCGCTGTTCCGCGAGGACATGCTGCACATGAAACCCGAAGGCTACGCAATCTGGCGCACGGCGCTGGCGCCCAAGGTGCAGTGCAACTGAGCGATCCGGGGAGGCGCAGCGCCTCCCCGACTCAACGGTAGTGGATCGTGGCCTGGGTGCCCTGCCCCGGCTCACTGGTCAGGCCGATCTTCCAGCCGAAGCGGTCACACAGCCGGCGTACGATCGACAGCCCCAGCCCGGTCCCCTGCGGGCGGCTGGGCTCAGCGCGGTAGAACGGCTCGAAGGCGCGGCCCAGCGCTTCGGGTGACATGCCGATGCCGGTATCGCGCACGACCACGCGATCCTCTTCGACATCAACGTCGATCCGCCCTTCATCGGTATAGCTGCAGGCATTGCGCAGCAGGTTGCTGACCACCACCTGCAACACCCGCGGCGGTGCGTGCAGCATCACTGGGCCGCTGCTGTGCAGATGGATCTCCACCGGCCGCCCGGCGATCAGCTCGCGGGCATTGTCCACCTCGTGGCGGACGATCTCGTTGACGTCGAACAGCTCGATCTGCGGCTCGACATCGGCCTCGCGGGCAAGGATCAGGAAGGCATCGATCACCGCTTCCATGTCGCGCCCGGCGCGCTGGATGCGCTGCAGGCCGCGGCGCAGGCGCGGGGTGATGTCCTGGTCGCCCAGCGCCATGTCGCTGGCCACGCGGATCACGGTCAGCGGGGTGCGCAGCTCGTGGCTGGCATCGCGGGTGAAGTTGCGCTCGCGCGCGACGTGCGCGGTGACCTTGGTGGCCAGCGAGTGCAGCGCAGCGGCCAGCTGACGAGTCTCGCCCTGCATGTCGGCCGGCAGCTTGGCCGGCGCCAGGTCGGCTGCTTCCGGGTGCCCCGGATCCCAGCGCGAGACACGGCGGGCCAGCCAGTTGACCGGCGACACCAGACGTTTGGAGGCGCGGTAGGTGATCCACGAGGCGCCATAGACCGCCAGCAGGGTCAGCAGCACCGGCACCACGCCGAACCAGAACGCCAGCATTTCCGCACGCGAACGCAGGAACACCAGGTACAGGCGACCTTCCGGGCGTGCATCGACCAGCACCAGCTGGTCGTCGTCCTTGAGCTCATGGAAGCCGGGGGGGAGCGTGCGCAGGTTGGCCGGCAGGCTCAGCGGCGACTGCCCGGTCTCGAGCAGATAGCCGCGAATGTTCTGGGTATTGGGCGGCGGCTGCACCGGCGAGGCCTCGTGCAGCTGCCAGTAGTACCCGGCCTCTTCCTGCAGCGCGCTGCTGACCAGGCTGTGCTTGATCACCAACGACACCAGCCACGCACCCAGCAGGATGCCCAGGCTGGCGAGCACGGCTTGGAGGATGAAGACGATGCGGATCTTGCGCGGCAGACCGTGCGGCATTACGGGGTCCAGGGCGGTTCGCGGCGATTATAGGAAAGCTTGCCGTGAGTCCATCGTGCAAACCATGACAACGGCCCGGCAGATGCCGGGCCGTCATGCTCCAGAGGGTACCGGAGGATCGGATCGCTCATGCCGCCCGCAGGCGGCCGAGCGGCGATCGACCGCCCATCAGCTCATCGGCTGGGCGATATCGGCAATGCGGTAACCGGCGCTCTGCACGGTATGCAGCAGCGGGCGATCAAACGGCTTGTCGATGATCTTGCGCAGGTTGTACAGATGGCTGCGCAGGGTGTCCGAGTCCGGCAGGCCATTGCCCCAGATCTCGCGTTCGATTTCCTGGCGGGTCACCACACGCGGCGATTCGCGCATGAGGATCGTCAGCAGGCGCAGGCCGATCGGCGAGAGCTGCAGTTCGGTCCCGGCACGGGTGGCGCGCATGCTGACCGGATCGAGCACGAGGTCAGCGACCTTGAGCACTTCCGAGCCGACCTGGCGACGCTCGCGGCGGATCAGCGCGCGCAGGCGGGCTTCCAGTTCCTGGATCGCGAACGGCTTGGTCAGGTAGTCATCGGCGCCGAACCCCAGGCCGGTGAGCTTGTCGTCCAGCGTGTCGCGCGCGGTCAACATCAGCACCGGCGTGGACTTGCGGGCGTCGTTGCGCAGGCGGCGACAGACTTCGATGCCGTCCAGACGCGGCAGCATCAGATCGAGCACGACCACGTCGTAGCTGTTCTCGGCCGCCAGACGATAACCGTCCAGCCCATCCTGAGCGTAGTCGACTTCGAAGCCGCGCCCTTCCAGGTACTCGCCGATCATCTCGGAAATATTACGGTTGTCTTCGACCACCAGCACCAGGCCGGAGGTCTCCTTTGTCTGACGCATGGGATTCCCTCTTTCTTCAGCTTTGTGAAACATGCCGCATCGTCAGTGGACGCGGTGTGAAGTTCCTCACACACCGATCAAAGCAGGGGTTTGAGCAGCGGCCAGACGTTGTCCAGCACCTGCGGCTGCGCAGCTGCGGTGGGGTGCAGCCCGTCGGCCTGCATCAGATTCGGCTTCAAGGCCACCCCCTCAAGCAGGAACGGCAGCAGCGGCACGTCGTACTGTTTGGCCAGCTCGGCGTAGGTCTGGCGCAGGCGCTGGCGGTAGGCCGGGCCATAGTTGGGCGGCACGTCGATGCCCAGCAGCAGCACCTTGGCGCCCGCCTTCTGGCTGGCCACGATCATCTTTTCCAGGTTGCCGCGCAGCTGGGCCGGGGTCAGCCCGCGCAGCGCATCGTTGCCGCCCAGTTCGATCACCACCACGGACGGGCGGTGCTTTTCCAGCAGGCCCGGCAGGCGGGTCAGCGCGCCGGCGGTGGTTTCGCCGCTGATGCTGGCATTGATGATCGCCGGCGGTGTCTTGATCTGTTGTTTGACCCGCTGCTGAAGCAGGTTTACCCAGCCCGACGCGGCCGGGATATTGTGGGCGGCACTGAGGCTGTCGCCGACCACCAGCACCGCCGCACGGGTGTCCGGACCTTTGGCACAGGCCAGCATCGGCATCAGCAGCAACCCTGCCAGCAGCCAGCCCATCGAGGCCACGCGGCCCATTCCACTTGCTTGGTTCATTGGAGAATCCTCATCGACAGCCTGTCCCCCCGCAGCGCGCCCGTCGCCATCGCCGCCCACAACGTGGGCAAGTCCGCACGTGGCCCGGAGGGTGAAGTCCACATACTGGACAACATTGACATGACCGTCCATGAAGGCGAGAGCGTGGCCATCGTCGGCGCTTCAGGTTCGGGCAAGACCACCCTGCTCGGCCTGCTCGCCGGGCTGGACCTGCCCAGCCACGGCACCATTGCGCTGGCCGGTGCCGAGCTCAACACGCTCGATGAGGAAGCCCGCGCACAGCTGCGCGCACGCGAGGTCGGCTTCGTGTTCCAGAGCTTCCACCTGCTGCCGGCATTGACCGCCGAAGAGAACATCGCGCTGCCGCTGGAACTGGCTGGCCGCGAAGATCCAGTGCGGGTGCGCGAGGTGCTGGAACAGGTCGGCCTGGGCCATCGTGCGCGTCACTACCCGCGCCAGCTTTCCGGTGGCGAGCAGCAGCGGGTGGCGCTGGCCCGCGCGTTCGTGGCGCGGCCGCGCATCCTGTTCGCCGATGAGCCGACCGGCAGCCTGGACCAGACCACCGGGCAGCAGATCAGCGACCTGTTGTTCGCGCTCAACGCCACCAGCGATACCACCCTGGTACTGGTCACCCATGACCTGCGCCTGGCGCAGCGCTGCGAGCGTATCTACCAGCTCGACGGTGGCCGCCTGGCCGACACCGTTGCCGGCGCAGGCGCATGAACGTCGTGCGCCATGCAGCGCGTGCGCTGCGCCGCGAATTCCTGGCCGGCGATCTGCTGACCGTGTTCGCCGCACTGGTGCTGGGCGTGGCGGTGATGACCGCCGTCGGGACATTGGTCAACCGCGTGACCCTGGCACTGACCGGCAGCGCAGCGGAGATGCTCGGCGGCGACCTGGGCCTGAGCGGCCGCGAAGACATCCCGCAGACCTTCGCCGATGCAGCGCGCGAGCGCGGCTTGGCCAACACGCGCATGGTCAGCTTCCCCAGCGTGCTGTTCCATGGCGATGACAGCCAGATGGCCAACATCAAGGCGGTCGCCGATGGCTACCCGCTGCGCGGTGAACTGCGGGTCAGCCGCACGCTGCATGACAGCGCCAGCGACACCACAGGAACGCCGCCGCCGGGCGAAGCGTATGCCGATCCCCGCCTGATGCAGGCGCTTGGCCTGCAGGTGGGCGATGCACTGGAATTCGGCGCGGGCACATTGAACGTGACCCGCGTGCTGCAGGCCGAGCCGGACACCTCCGGTGAGCTGATGCAGCTGTCGCCGCCGCTGCTGGTGAACCGCATCGATGTGGATCGCGCCGGCCTGCTCGGGCCGGGCAGCCGCGCCTCCTACCGGATGATGTTCGCCGGTGAGCCTGCGCAGATCGCCTCCTTCCGCGAGTGGCTCACGCCGCAGGCCAAGGGCTATCGCATCGTGGGGATCGACGATACCCAGCGCGGCGTGCGCGGCGCGTTCGATCTGGCCGGGCGTTTCCTCTCGCTGGCCGCGCTGCTGGCAGTGTTGCTGGCCGGTGTCGCCACCGCGCTGGCCGCCAACCGCTTCGCGATGCGACGCATCGATCAGGTCGCGATCCTGCGCTGCCTGGGCGCGCGCCAGCGCGACATCCTCACCGCGATGGCGCTGCAGCTGGTGATGCTGGCGGTGCCGGCCTGCCTGGTTGGTATCGGGCTGGGCATGGCCGCGCAGGCCGGGCTGGTGCAGGCGCTGGGTGGATTGATTCCGAACCGCCTGCCGCTGCCGCAGGCCACACCGGCGCTGAGTGGTGCAGGCATCGGCCTGGTGCTGCTGCTGGGCTTTGGCCTGCCGCCGCTGCTGCGCCTGCGCAGCGTGCCGCCGATGCGCGTGCTCAACCGCAGCTTCGCCGCGCTGCCGCCGAGCTCCATGCTGGTCTATGCCGCCGCGCTGGCCGCGACCGTCGCGCTGACCGTGCAGGCCACCGGCGATGTAAAGCTGGCCGCGTGGGTGCTGGGCGGGCTGGCCGCGCTGGCGGCGCTGGCCGGCGCGCTCGGTGCCCTGCTGCTGTGGCTGCTGCGTGGGCTGCAGCCGCGCCTGCGCGGACGCTGGAAGCTCGGGCTGGCCTCGTTGACGCGACGCCGCGGGCTGGCGGTGATGCAGCTGGTCGGCCTGTCGCTGTCGCTGTGTTCGTTGCTGCTGCTGTCGGTGATCGGTCCGGGGCTGTTGGCGCAGTGGCGCGATCGCTTGCCGACCGATACGCCGAACTACTTCCTGATGAACATCCAGCCCGAGCAGCGCGATGCCGTGCTGGCCACGCTGGGTGGGCTGGGCGTGGCATCACCGGGCATCGAGCCGTTCAGCACCGGTCGCCTGCTGGCGGTCAATGATCGGCCGCCGCAGCGGCAGGCACGCGAGGACAACAGCAACGAGGATGACGATGCCAACCGGCCGGTCAATTTCTCGTGGCGGCATGATTTCCCGCCGGCCAATACGCTGCTCAGCGGGACGTTCTGGAAGGCCGGCAGCACGGCGGCGGAGGCCTCGATCGAGCAGGGCTGGGCCGAGCGCTACGGGATGACGCTGGGCGACACGGTGACGCTGCAGATGGGCGATCAGGAGCGCAGTTTCACGATCACCAGCATCCGCAAGGCGGACTGGGATTCGTTCCGGGTCAACTTCTTCCTGCTGCTCAACGAAGGTGCGGTCGCCGATGCGCCGTACAACCTGATCACCGCCTTCCATCTGCCACGCGCGCAGGCACCGGCGCTGGCCGGGCTGACGCGGGAGTACCCGAACATTTCACTGTTGGATATCGACGGCATCCTGGAGCGGGTGCGCGAGGTGGTGGATCGGGTGAGCCAGGCGGTGCAGCTGGTGATGGGGTTCAGTCTGCTGGCCGGGCTGCTGGTGCTGCTGGCGGCGTTGCAGGCAACGGCCGGTGAGCGGCGCTACGACAGTGCGGTGCTGCGGACGCTGGGGGCGACGCGCCGTCAGCTGCGCGGTGCGGTGCTGGTGGAGTTCGGTGCGCTCGGGCTGTTGTCGGCGTTGTTGGCGGTGGGCGCAGCGGCGCTGCTGGGCTCGGTGGTGGCGCGGCAGGTGTTCGAGTTGACGCTGAGTCCGCCGTGGGGGCCGTTGGTGGTGGGCGGTGCGTTGGGTGTGCTGTTGAGCATGCTGGCTGGTTGGTGGGGGACGCGGCGGATTCTGCATACGCCGCCGGCGTTGGCGCTTCGGGAGGCGTGAGTTTGGGGCGCCGTTGCATTGAAAGCGAAAGCGAAAGCGACGGCGTCCATGCGTCCACTGCCTGAAGGCTGGCGGGCAGCCCTGCCCAGGACGCGCCGTAAACCCCTCCCTGGGGGCTCGTGGGCGCCATCCCTGGCGCCCTGACGGTCCCGGGCAGGGCAACCCGCCATCCTTCTCGAGGGATGGCCTTGGGCGGAGGGGAGAGTGGCGGGTCTACCGTTGGGCTCGAGTTGGTACGACCATCGATGAGGCAATGTGCTGCTTCGAGGTTTGGCGATGGACGCGAGCGGCACCGATGGCGTCGGTGTCAGCGCGCGCGTTCTGGCGGTGCTTTTTCTACCCACTGCTGGAAGACGGCGTCGATCTCGGTGTCCACCACGGTCTTGCCGTCCTGGATGTCCTGGGCCTGGGTGAACAGCGGGATGATCATGGCCATGCCGTCGGGTTTGGTCTTCAGGTGCACGCCCGGTGCCTGCCCGAGGAAGTCGTCCCAGCGCTGGCGCACCTTCGCCCAGTAACCCGCGGTGGCGGTCCAGTAGGCGTAGGCGGGGGTGAAGTCCACCTCGGTGGTCTTGTTGTACTCGTTGAAGCCGAATTCGCGCGCGATCGGTGTCTGCGTGCCGTCGGAGCGCCGCTGGATCTTGGTGTTGAACTGCTCGTGGGTCCAACCGTTGGGCGTGCGCGTGTGCCGGTTGATCACGGCCAGGGCGTTGTAGTCGCTGCGGCGGGTGTATTCGCGGCGCGGCAGGGGGCGCCAGCTGAGGTCGCTGGTCCACTCGGCGATGCCGTTGTCGTAGCGCCAGGCGCCGGTGCCGCAGTAGCGCGGTGCGTCGCTGACTTCGTAGACGCATTGGGTCCAGGCACCGGTGGTGAGCGACGTGGGAATGGGGCGCACGTGCCAGGTCTGCTCGGCAGTGAACTCGAACCGGGTCGGTGCCTGGTAGACCCAGTCCTGGCGCCAGTGCTTGGTGACGTGGCCGCTCTTCGGTTCGACCAGCAGGTGCTGCAGCACCACCCGCTTCGGGGTGTCTTCGACCACGATCACCACTTCGTTGCCACCGGTGCGTACGGCCGGCGCGCGTTCGTAGCCGGGTTTGAGCAGGACGGTTTCGTCGAAGGCGAAGTCGACGATGTATTCGCCCTGCATGGCCAGGATGCTGGCGCGGTCGCGCGCGGGGTCGGCCGGTGTGGCATGCGCACTGGCGGTGAGCGCGAGCAGCAGCGCTGCCAGGGTGAGCGAGTACGGCATTACAGCTGGATCACCGGCATGCCGTCGGCCGTCCACGGTCCACTGCGGCGGGCCGCGGTGGCGCAGCAGCAGTCGTCGACCCAGAGCTCGCCTTCGGCGCCTTCAACGTTGCCGATCCGGCGCGCGGTGGTGGCGCCCAGGGACGACAACGATGCCAGGCTGGCGGCCAGTTCGCGGCCTTCGCCGACCTGCAGGCGCAGCGCGCACATGCGCCATGCGTCGTTGCCCAGGCGCACCGCGAGGCGTCGCCACAGACGTTCGGCGACGCCAGCGTCGTTGACCGGTTCGGGCCGTGCGGGAAACGCGGACACCAGGCGATCCCAGGCAAGGAAATCGCTGTCGGGCAGCAGATACAGGCGCCAGCAGCAGCGGCCGCGGGCATCGACGAAGCACAGGCTTTCGCGGATGCCTTCGCTGTCCATGCCCTGGCAGGCATGCGCGGAGACAGCATGTTTCCAGCCACCGAGTTCACTGCTGTCCGGGCGGTACAGGCACAGCACGGTGCCCAGCGAGGCCAGTTGCGCGGCCGATGGCAGGCCGGCGATGGGATGGCGGCCCGGTGGGCGGCCGACGGAAAGGGCACGGCTCATGGCGGTCTACCTGCAATCGGCGGTTGCGGGGGGAGACCCTCGACCCACGCCGTGGGCCGGAGCCGACGGCGGAGTGTCGAGGGGGAGAGAGCTGGGGGAGGCAGCGCCGTTACTTGGTCAGGATCAGCTTGTCGTTGCTGGTATGACGCAGGCGATAGAAGCGGTCGCCGTGCTGGATCAGGATTTCGCGGCGCCCCTTGAGCAGGGCTTCGCTGTCGATCACTTCTTCCGGCGGGACCACGCGGACCGGACGGTCGCGGAGGGTCAGCGTTTCGGGGCGCAGCAGTACAGCAGCTTGAGTGTTCATCGTCTGGACTCGTTGCGAGGGGCGATTCAAATGATAATGATTCTCAGTTGACAATCAACAACCATTCTCACTTTGAGAGATGACATTAATGATCGAATGCTCAACTTCGATAGCCTCAGTCAATCGCCTCAGTCAAGCGCGCTCTGTGTGTGGTCGCCCGTCGCGTGAGCTGCAGAGCCGGCCAGCGGCCGGCACTACCGTGGAGGGACGGCGCCTGTTCCAGGCGCCCTGCTCCGTTCTGCCAAGGATCCGAGCTCTGCTCGTCCCGTTCCATCTCCCGCCACACCATCGGTAGTGCCGGCCGCTGGCCGGCTCCCCGGATCCCGACAGACGCAATCAGGCAAAGACCGCTTCCACCTGCTGCCAGATGCCTTCATCGAGCTGTTCGAACAGCGCCAGTGCGCCCAGGTTTTCCTCCAGCTGGCTGACCCGGCTGGCGCCGAGGATCACGCTGGAGACATTCGGGTTGCGCAGGCACCAGGCGATCGCCAACTGTGCCGGGGAGACGCCCAGCTGCGCGGCCAGTGCGGTGTAGCGCCGCACCCGCTCGATGCGGTCGCTGCCGTCGTCCAGCACCTGCGACTTCAGCCAGCCCAGCTGTTCCTGGCCCAGCCGGGACTGCGGGTCTACGCCGGCGTTGTACTTGCCGGTCAGCAGGCCGGAGGCCAGCGGCGACCAGATCGTGGTGCCCAGGCCGGCCTCGGCATACAGCGGCGCGTACTCGCGCTCCACCCGCTCGCGGTGCAGCAGGTTGTACTGCGGCTGCTCCATCGAGGGCGCATGCAGGTTGCGCGCGCGGGCGATGTCCACCGCCTCCTGGATCTGCGCGGCCGACCACTCCGAAGTCCCCCAGTACAGCACCTTGCCCTGGCGGATCAGGGTGTCCATGGCCTGCACGGTCTCGGCGATCGGGGTGTCCGGATCCGGGCGATGGCAATAGTAAAGGTCCAGATACTCCACCCGCAGCCGCTTGAGCGCGGCGTGGCAGGCATCAGTGACGTGCTTTCGCGAGAGGCCGTGCTGGGTCGGGCGCGGGTCGTCGACGGCACCGAAGAACACCTTGCTGGAAACGCAGAAGCCATCGCGTGGCAGGCGCAGGTCGGCGATCACATCGCCCATCACCTGCTCGGCGCGGCCGCGCGCATAGCCCTCGGCGTTGTCGAAGAAATTGACCCCGGCATCCCAGGCGGTGGCGATCAGCTTGCGGGCCTCATCGCGGCCGATCTGGTCACCGAAGGTCACCCAGGCCCCGAAGGACAGGGCCGAGAGCTTCAGGCCGGTGGAGCCAAGACGGCGATAGAGCATGTGGTTCTCCTGCTGCGGGCCCGCGACCGGGCCGGATCGATGCGGTAAGTGTAGAGGGTGGCATGCAGCGCGCGCAGGGCGTACACCGTGATCTCACGGCCCGTGACACGCCGCACGGAAACCGGGCCATGCCTTGCCGATACAGGCCCGATCACGACCGATCGGCTCGCGGACGCTGCTTTTCCTTGCCCCGCCCTTGCCGCTGCTCTAGGCTTCCCGTTTTTCGCGGCGCCCCAAGGGAAGTCTCATGGTCGAAGGTTTGGGCAGGATTGGCTTCGGCCTGTTCGGGTTGGCAGTGCTGATCGGCATTGCCTGGTTGTTCTCGAACAACAAGCGGGCTGTCGACTGGCGCCTGGTCGTCACCGGTATCGCATTGCAGATCGCCTTCGCGGCGGTGGTGCTGCTGGTCCCGGGTGGCCGCGATGTGTTCGACGCGCTGGGCAAGGGCTTCGTCAAGGTCCTGGAGTTCGTCAACGCCGGCTCCGGCTTCATCTTCGGCAGCCTGATGGACACCAGCCAGTTCGGTTTCATCTTCGCCTTCCAGGTGTTGCCGACCATCATCTTCTTCTCGGCGCTGATGGGGGTCATGTACCACCTCAACGTGATGCAGATGATCGTGCGCGGCATGGCCTGGGCGATCACCAAGATCATGCGCGTGTCCGGCGCCGAAACCACCAGCGTCTGCGCCAGCGTCTTCATCGGCCAGACCGAAGCGCCGCTGACGGTGCGTCCGTACATTGCCAAGATGACCCAGTCCGAGCTGATCACCATGATGATCGGCGGCATGGCGCACATCGCCGGCGGCGTGCTGGCCGCATACGTGGGCATGCTCGGTGCCGGCGATCCGGTCGAACAGGCCTTCTATGCCAAGCATCTGCTCGCCGCGAGCATCATGGCGGCCCCGGCGACCCTGGTGGTGGCCAAGCTGCTGGTGCCCGAGACCGGTACACCGCTGACCCGCGGCACGGTCAAGATGGAAGTGGAGAAGACCTCCAGCAACATCATCGACGCGGCCGCAGCCGGTGCGGGCGATGGCTTGAAGCTGGCGCTGAACATCGGTGCGATGCTGCTGGCCTTCATCGCCCTGATCGCCCTGATCAACGCCCCGCTGACCTGGCTGGGTGAGGTCACCGGCCTGGCCGCGCTCATGGGTCGCCCGACCGACCTGTCCACCCTGTTCGGCTTCCTGCTGGCGCCGATCGCCTGGGTGATCGGAACCCCGTGGGCCGATGCCACCACCGTAGGCTCGCTGATCGGCCAGAAGGTCGTGATCAACGAGTTCGTGGCGTATTCGGAACTGGCCAAGATCATCCGAGGCGAGGTGCCGGGCACGGTGCTGTCGGCCGAGGGCCGTCTGGTCGCCACTTACGCGCTGTGCGGTTTTGCCAACTTCAGCTCCATCGCGATCCAGATCGGTGGTATTGGTGGGCTGGCGCCGGAGCGTCGCCACGATCTGGCCAAGTTCGGCCTCCGTGCGGTGCTCGGCGGTACCATTGCCACCTTCATGACGGCGACCATCGCCGGCGTGCTGACGCATTTCAGCTGATATCCGTTCTTTGAGAAACAGTCTTTATGAGTAGCAGTGTCGTCGTAATCGGTTCCTTCAATGTGGATCATGTCTGGCGTTGTGAGTCGCTCCCGGCCCCGGGTGCGACCATTGCCGGCCGCTACAGCACCGGTCCCGGCGGCAAGGGCTTCAACCAGGCCGTGGCCGCCCGCCGTGCCGGCGCGCCGACCACGTTCCTGTGCGCGCTGGGCCATGACGCCGGCGGTGCGATGGCGCGCGGCCTGGCCGAGCAGGACGGCTTTTCGCTGACCGCCGAGGCCAGCAGCGAGCCGACCGGCACCGGCGGCATCTATGTCGACAGCCGCGGCCGCAACACCATCGTGATCGGCCCGGGCGCCAACGCCGCGTTGAGCCTGGACTTCGTCGAACAGCAGCGCGCGCTGCTGGCCGGCGCCAAGGTGGTGCTGGCGCAGCTGGAATCGCCGGTGGAAACCATCGAAGCGGCCCTGGCAATCGCGCGCGAGGCCGGTGCCACCACCGTGCTCAACGTGGCGCCTGCCGATGCGCCGTCCAGCATCGGCCTGCTCAAGCTGGCCGATGTGCTGACCCCGAACGAGACCGAGTTCGCTGCCCTGCTCGGCCGTCATGTCGGCGAGCGCGTGGATGCCAACGACGTCGCCGCGCTGGACGGCGCCAGCCTGCATGCGCTGTGCCGCAAGCTGGTCGGAAACGGCACCGTGGTGGTGACGCTGGGTTCGGTCGGGGTGTTCGTGTCGCACGCTGAAGAGAACCTGCGTGGCGATACCCAGCCGTACTACCGCGTCGGTGCCGAGCAGGTGCAGGTGCTGGACACGACCGGTGCAGGCGATGCGTTCAACGGTGCGCTGGTTGCCTCGATCGCGCAGGATCCGGAGGCGGCGTTTGCCCGCCACGTGCGTTTCGCCAATCAGTTCGCCGGTCGTTCGACCGAGAAGGAAGGCGCCGCCGCGGCGATGCCGCACTTCACCCCGGGTGATGCCGAGAACAAGTAAGCGCCACCGGTGTGGATACCGAGAGGCCAGCGTTCGCGCTGGCCTTTTTTTTGGTTCTGCTCCTGCTTGCATGGAATGCACGAAGCGACCTCTGGGCCTTTCGATGCGCGGCGGCCGGGTGGTTGAGCGCTGGGGCGCGATGCCCTTGCCGGCGAATGTCCCCCGGCGTCGGCCTGCGGCCGCCACCTCCTCCTTGATTTCGCCCACAAGGGCATCGCGCCCCACGTGTCCAGACCACTGGCGCCGTATGGAAAGCACCGGTTTCCCTTCTGCCTACCGCGAGCCGGAGCCCCGTAGCGGCCGGTAGGCTCCTGGGCAAAATCAAGGAGGAGGCCGTCGCCGCGAGGCGGCGGCCGGGGGACATTTGCCAAGGGGCCTGCCGGTCGCTACGGGGCCCTCACGCTCGCGGTAGACCACGTGGCAACGGCACGCAGTGCGTGATCCACAGCGCCAGCGCACCGACCAACAGCCCGGCGAGCACATCCAGCAGATCGTGCTGCCAGGTGGTGAGCGTCGAGACCAGGATCAGCCCACAGGCGCCGTTCCACAACCAGCGCACCGCTGCCGCATCCGCCTGCAGTGACTGCCGCCATGTCTGCCAGACCACCACCAGTACCGCAGCGTGCAGCGACGGCGCCATGTTGAAGGGCGCTTCGAACGCGCGTAGTTGTGCGAACAGCAGGCCGCTCGCGCCCTCCGGCTGCAGCAGCACACGCACATTGCCGGTCGGCCAGCACACGAAGGCAAGCATGCAGGCGGCCTGCACCAGCGCGATGGCCAGCGCATGGCGGCGCAGGGCCGATCGGGTCGGGCACAGGAAGAACGTCAGCGGGTACAGCAGGTTCAGCGCCAGGTACGGCCAGATCGACCACGCCCAGAACGGGATCGCTTCGTCCCAGCGACCGTGCAGACTGTAGGTGTGCGCCTGGCTGGCCGCCCAGTGGTTCGTCCAACTGTAGCCATGGATGAACATCGCACCGAGCAGCAACATCCACAGCATCGCCTCGCGCCAGGGCGGCTGGGGGACGGATGCGTTGGCAACAGGCGGCGTGGGCACGCGCGCACCGTAGCAGAACGTGGCCCGCCTGTTTGCCGCTATCCTTGCGGTTTCGCGGATACACGGACTGTACGCAGTGGCAGCAGCAGGCAGTCAGGAACACGCAGGCCCGTACGTGGGCGAACCGCGCTGGACGCGCAATCCAGCGTGGGCGCTGTTTTCGCAGACCCATGCGCAGCGACAGTTGCTGCTGGTGTCCGGTGGCGCCGACGAACTGTATGTGGTCGATGAGGCCGATACCCCGACGGTCATCGAACGGATCCTCGGCCACTGGGAAAACGACACGCTGGCGATCCTGCAGGACGATGCCGAGTGCGGCCCGGCGGTCCGCCAGTTGATACGTCTCGGCGTCTTGGCGCCGCTGGCGGCCGTGCGCAAGGTGCGACGCTACGCAATCGACTGGCTCGGCGAACCGCTGCCCGGATTGGCCGACGCCTTCGACCAGCATGCCGGCGCGGATCTGCAGCGCGTCGATGCCGTCGCTGATGCCGACCTCCTCGTGCTGGTCCGGCACGGGCTGGGCTGGGAACAGGCCTTGGCCCGCTACCGCACGCAGATCCCGGCACAACCGCATCTGCTGCTCGACCTCAGCTATCACCACACGCTCGCACTGGGCCCCTATGTGGTGCCCGGCCAGAGCGCCTGTGTATATTGCCTGGGCAACCGGGTGCTGCGCCGCTGGGGCGAAGCACCCGTGCCGGCGATGCCGGCGGTCGCAGCGCAACCGGCACGGATCGCGGCGCTGGTCGCGCCGTTGCTGGATCAGCCGCCGCTGTTGCTGGCCTATCTCGAACGCAGCGTCTGGCTCGACCTGCATCGCCTGCACGGCGAGCGCGACCGGGTGTTGCGGCTGCCGTGGTGCCCCGCCTGCCAGGATGGCGAAGCGTCGCTGCCGTCACCGCTGTCCTTGCCCTGGGACACCGGGCGCCCGTGATAATGTGCGCCACGCGCCGGGCGTTTCCGCCCCGGTCAATGGAGTGACCTCATGTATCGCCTGCCGACCCAGTTCGATGCCAGTGCCTCACGCCAGGACCTTGCCGCGGCAGGCGGCGGCTCGACGTCGACCACCTGCAGTTCCTGCATCGTCACCCTGCTCGGCACCTCGGTGCTGTCGGCGGTGGTGCTTGGCAAGCTGGACCCCGTAACGCCTGCCGCCGTCAACAGCGACGCACACGCCACGGTCGCCAGCGTCGACACCCGTACGGACCTCCCCCCCCAGCCACCTGCGTTGCCGCAGGCACCGATCAGCGCTGCGACGCCGGACCGTCAGCAGACACCTGTCGCTGTCGTGCCGGTGGCCGGATTGAGCCGCACCAGTCGGGTGTTGCTGGGGCTGTTCGCCTTGCCGCTGGCCGCGATCGGCGGCGGCATTTTCGGCACCGCCAACCCGATATTCGGCCTGTTCGTCGCCGTCGGGCTGTATGTCGGGATTTACGCCCTCGTCTACGAGCGCTCGGGGCGGTCGCTCGGGCGCGGCATCGGCATCGGCATCGCCCTGCTGCTGGGCCTGTTCGTGGTCGGCGCACTCGAGATGATGCTCTGGCTGAGCGTGATGAAATGAGCCGCGCCGCCGTGCAGGCGGCGCAGCCGGAAACGCCCACGCTGTCCTCGCACCTGCTGCATGGCGCGGCGCGTTCGCGCTGTGGTCTGGTACGCCCGGCGCAGCCGATCGAGGCCAGTCCCTGCGATGCAACCGGGCCGTTGTTCGACGGACGGCGCGTGCACAACGCCGCCACGCCGGCCGATCCGGCCAATCCCTGGCAGGGGGTGTCAGGCGCGGTCGCCCTGGATGCCGAGTCGGCCGCCGATGGCGCGGTCGCCGAGGCACTGGAGCGGCTGGCGGCGGCGCAGGCGAGCGTGGAGGTGCGTCGCCGTGATGCGCTGACACCCGCACACCGCCTGGACGAATCGGCCTTCGCCCTGTTCTCGCCACGCCAACGCGCCACGCCCGGCTTCCCGTGGCCGATGCCCGAACGCGATGACGATCTGTTCGCAGCGGTGCATGCGCTCGATGACAACCGCAGGGTCTGGGTACCGCAGGAACTGGTCGGACTGGGGCCTCGCCGTGGCCTGGCGCGCTTGCCGTCGACGTCCAGTGGGCTGGCGGCGTGGCGCGATGGCCGCGATGGCGCCTGGCTGGCGCTGTTGCGGGCTGCGCAGGAGCTGCTGGAACGCGATGCACTGGCGGTGACATGGCTCAACGGCGTGGCCGGCCGGCGGATCGCGTTGCCGCCGCAATGGCACGCCCATGTGGACGCGCGTGGCGGTGAACTGCAGGCCTTCGACCTGACCCAGCACTGGAACCCGCACCCGGTGATCGCGGTCGCGGGCGGCATCCCGTTCGAAGGCCGCCCCCGCCACGTGCTGGGCATCGCCTGCCGCGCCGATCCGGGCGAGGCACTGCACAAAGCGCTGCTGGAATGGCAGCAGGCGCTGACCTTTGCCGCGCATCTGTGTGGCCGCGAAAGCGCCCGGCTGCCGCGCGATCCCGCAGCACTGCGCAGTTTCGATGAGCATGCCGCGTTCTACACCCTGCGCCCGGAGCTTTGGCCGCAGCTGCCGCTGTTCGGGGAGGCGGGCGACAGCACCTTGCAGCTGCCCCTGCTAGGCGCAGCGGTCCGGCCCGCCGCACCGCGCGCCATCGCCGAGCTCGATCAGCTGCGCCGCCAGCTCGGCAGTGCCGGCATCGCGCTGTACTACCGCGAGTTGACCACCGCCGATGTCGCCGCAGCCGGGCTGCGGGTGATGCGGGTGCTGTCGCCGCAGCTCAGCGGCCTGCATGCCGACGAGCGTGCGCCGTTCCTCGGCGGCCGTTGCCAGGACGTGGCCTGGCGATATCCCGGCGTGTCGCACCGCGGCGCGTTTCCCAATCCCTTTCCGCATCCCTTGGGTTGATCCACGAGGACCGCATGCCGTCTCCGCCTCCCCCTTGGCACGATGCACCGCTGTTCCATCTGTTCTGGCACAACGGCGAACTCACGCCTGCGCGCGCGGAGGTGATGCGCACGCGCATCGCCGAGGATGCCGCGCGTGCCTGGTCGCCGCCGCGGCCGTTGCATGCAGCCGCCGGCATCGCCCTGCCGGACCCGGTGCTCCCCGGTGACGCTCTGGCACAGCGCCACAGTGGCCGCCGCTTCGGTGACGCGCGTTGGGGCGCCAAGGAGCTGGGCCGCGTGCTGGCCCCGCTGCGGGCCCGGCCCGGCGACAGTGACACGCGGCGCCTGCCGTCCGGCGGGGCCAAGTATCCGATCCAGGCCTATGCCGCGCTGTACGGCAGCGACGATGCGTTCGCCGCAGAGCCAGGCATCCATTGGTACGACCCGCTTGAACATGCGCTGGTGCCGGTAGCGCCCTGCCCCACATGGCCGGCGCTGGCCAGGCTGCTCGGTGTGGATTGGCCGGAGCGGCCGGCGGCGGTGCTGTTCCTGATCGCCGAGCCGAGTGGAACGCTGGCCAAGTACGGTGAACGCGGAGGCCGCTTCGTGTTGATCGAGGCCGGGGTCTGGCTGGGGGCGCTGGGCCAGGAAGTGGCGGCGATGAACGCCGCCGGCTGCGCGATCGGCTCGTTCGACGACGCCGCCGTGCTGGCCCTGCTCGGGCTCGACCCGCAGCGGCATCTGGCCGTGCTGGCCTATGCGTGTGGTCCCGCGCCATGAACAACCGCCGGTGTCGCAACGCCGGCTGCGCAGGACGTAACTGCCCAGCATCCCCGGCCATTGGGGACGACGGAAGCAATCGTCAAGCATATGCTCATGACCGGAGCGCATCAGGCCCTTCCAGATCGGCCTGAACAGGTGACGGTGCCTGCGTGGTTGCCGGCCAGCGGCCGGCACTACAATGCCCGCATGCAGATTGGCCCCTACAACATCCAGCCCAACGTGGTGCTGGCGCCGATGGCCGGTGTCACCGACAAGCCCTTCCGCCTGCTGTGCAAACAGCTGGGTGCGGGCTTGGCCGCCTCGGAGATGACCATCTCCGATCCGCGCTTCTGGAACACCCGCAAATCGCTCCACCGCATGGACCATGCCGGCGAGCCGGACCCGATCAGCGTGCAGATCGCCGGGACCGAGCCGCAGCAGCTGGCCGAGGCGGCGCGCTACAACGTGGACCACGGCGCGCAGATCATCGACATCAACATGGGCTGCCCGGCCAAGAAGGTGTGCAACGCCTGGGCCGGTTCGGCGCTGATGCGCGATGAGGATCTGGTCGCGCGCATCCTGACCGCCGTGGTCAACGCGGTGGACGTACCGGTCACCCTGAAGATCCGCACCGGCTGGGACTGCGACCACCGCAATGGCCCGCTGATCGCCCGCATCGCCGAAGACAGCGGCATCGCCGCGTTGGCCGTGCACGGGCGTACCCGCGACCAGCATTACACCGGCACCGCCGAGTACGAGACCATCGGCGCGATCAAGGCCGCGCTGCGCATTCCGGTGATCGCCAACGGCGACATCGATTCGCCGCAGAAGGCCGCGCAGGTGCTCAAGCAGACCGGCGTGGATGCGGTGATGATCGGTCGCGCCGCCCAGGGCCGCCCGTGGATCTTCCGCGAGGTGGCGCACTACCTGGCCACCGGCGAACTGCTTGCGCCGCCGTCGGTCGCCGAGGTACGCAACCTGCTGCTGGGCCACCTGCATGCGCTGCATGATTTCTATGGCGAGCAGCAGGGCGTGCGCATCGCGCGCAAGCACCTGGGCTGGTACGCCAAGGACCGGCCGGAAAACGCCGCCTTCCGTGCGGTGGTCAACCGCGCCGAGGATGCGGCCAGCCAGGTCGCCCTGACCACCGAATATTTCGACGCCCTCGCCGCCGGCGAGTCGTTGTCGTCCGCTGCCTGAGCCTTCGCCATGACCCCGCCCATCACTGCACCGACCTATCTCCACGGCTTCTCCGATACCGAGCAGCACCGCCTGGTCACCCAGTCGCGCCTGTTCGAATCGAGCATCTTCAGCGGCATCGATTACGGCGGCGCCACGCGCCTGCTGGAAGTCGGCAGCGGCGTGGGCGCACAGACGGACATCCTGCTGCGGCGGTTCCCGGAACTGCATGTCACCGGCGTGGACCTGAGCGAGGCGCAGCTGGCCACCGCCGCCACCAACCTGGCCAGGACGCCATGGTGCCGCGAGCGCTACACACTGCTGCAGGCCGATGCCGGCAACCTGCCGTTCGGCGCGCGCGAGTTCGACTCGGCCTTCCTGTGCTGGGTCCTGGAGCATGTGCCCTCACCGGCGCGGGTACTCAACGAAGTGCGCCGCGTGCTGGTGCCGGGCTCGCCGGTGTACGTCACCGAAGTGATGAACGCCTCGTTCCTGCTCGATCCGTACTCGCCGCATATCTGGCGCTACTGGATGGCCTTCAACGATTTCCAGTACGACCACGGTGGCGATCCGTTCGTCGGTGCCAAGCTCGGCAACCTGCTGCTGGCCGGTGGCTTCCGCGACGTGCACACCGAGATCAAGACCATCCACCTGGACAACCGCGAACCGGCCCGTCGCAAGACCATGATCGCGTTCTGGGAGCAGCTGCTGTTGTCGGCCGCCGATCCGTTGCTGGAAGCCGGCCTGGTCGACCAGGAAACGGTGGACGGCATGCGCCGCGAGTTCAGCCTGGTCCAGAACGACCCCAACGCGGTGTTCTTCTTCTCCTTCGTGCAGGCCCGCGCAACGGTGTATTGATCGCGGCGCGGCGCTAGCGCGTCGCCCAGGCGACCAGGGTTACCCCGACCGCTGCCGCCAGCAACACCCAGATACCCAGTCCGCCCCGATCCCCCGGGGCCACCGTGCTGCCACCGGCGGTGTTGCGCGCGCCTTCGCGCGGGCGTGCGGTGGGTGTGTTGCCCACTTCCAGGGTACCGGTGGCCGGCCGCTGGCTGCGCTCGGTGATCTTGTTCTGCATGCGCCGCGCCCGCTCGGGATCGACCTTGCGCAGCTCGTCCAACAGCACCTGCTGCTGGCGCGCGCGGTCCGGCTGCGCCTTGGCCTTGTGCAGGATCTCGCGCAACGGCACCGCCGGCTGCTCGGCGGAGCGGCCCGGGGTCACATCCAGCAACAGCGCGCGGTATTCCGGCGGCACATCGGCCAGCCGCGTGTAGCGCGTGCCATTGATCTCCATTTCAAACCGTTCGGTCACGGTGCCTCCGTCCAACCTGCCTTCGGTGCGATCACGTCGGTGCTCGGCGGCGCATGCCAGATGCGCTGCCACAGGGCCGCGAACCGACGCTTCAGCATCGTCCTGCCCTGCTCCCCTTCATACGCCGGGCGCAGCTGTCGCGGCGTGATCGCAGCCCAGCCCTCGCCCTCGGCCCGCGCAACCGCGAAGGTGAAGGTGTAGTCCGGCTCCAGGCCCATGCGCAGATCGCTGAGCCGCAGTTCGCCATCGACCACCTGGGCACGCATGAAGCCGCGGTTGAACCAGTTCAGCCGCTGCACGGCCGGCAGCTCGGCCGCCTGGCGCAGGGCCTGCACGTTGGAGGGATGGCCCTCGAAGGTCATCGGGCCGTAGTCGGCGATCAGCGAGCGTTCGCCGATCACGTAGCCGTTGGGCGTCATCGCCACCACCTGCCAGAGCAGTGTGTTGAATGGCATCGCCACCGAGAAGCGCGGCGCATCGCCCAGCCCCATCGCCGCCAGGGCGCGGTCGGCTTCGCGATCGACCGTGTGCTTGGCCAGCAACGACCAGCCCAGGTAACCACTGCTTAGCACCAGCCCGGCCACCAGCGCCTTCTGCGCCAGCGGACGCGCCCGCGCAAACCATGCCACTGCACAGGCGAGCAGCAGCCAAACGGTGTACAGCGGGTCGATGATGAAGACGCTGGCCCACATCGTCGGGTGCGGGGTGAACGGCCACCACAGCTGGGTGCCGTAAACGGTGAAGGCATCCAGCAGCGGATGGGTGATCAACGCCAGCAGGATCGCCCAGAACCAGCGCCCCGGCGCCTGCGCCACGCGGCCGTGACCGAACCGCTTGAACAGCCACCAGATCAGCGCGGCCACCCACGGCAGCACCAGCAGCGAGTGGCTGTAGCTGCGGTGTTCGACCATCAGCGCCACGGGATCGGCAGCAGTGAAGGCCAGTACCAGCGCATCCAGGTCCGGCAGGGTGCCGAGTGCGGCACCGGCCAACAGGGCAGCGCGGCGATGGCCGGCCGGGGCGATGGCGGCGGCGACTGCGCCGCCGAGAACGATCTGGGTAAAGGAGTCCATCGGCCGATGCTAGCAGCCGGGACTGGTCATGCGCCTCTGCCGTTTTGCTCAGGCCGCCCTGGCAAATGCGGCGCTGCCGGGCAGCGCCACCAGGGTCTGCCCGGTGTGATCCAGCAGCCGCAGGCTCCCATCCGGGTCTTCGGCCAACGCGGTCAGGCTTTCCACCCAGTCGCCGTCGTTGGCATAGATCAGCCCGTCGCGTTCGACCAGCGCGGCACGGTGGATATGCCCGCAGACGATGCCATCCAGACCGCGCCGCCGCACATCCTCAAGCCCGGCCTGGACGAAGCGCTCGATGTAGCGCTCGGCCGCGCCGCTGCGCTTCTTGAGGAATTCGGAGAGCGACCAGTAGCGCTGGCCGAGCCGTCGTCGCGCGGCATTGAGCAGGTGGTTGCCGGTGAGGATGCGGTAGTACAGCCAGTCCCCGAACTTCTCCTGCAGACCTCCGAAGTGAGTGACACAGTCGTAGTCATCGCCGTGCACGACCAGCAGCCGGCGCCCGTCGGCGGTCACATGGATCGCCCGCCGACGCACCTGCATGGCCGGCAGCATCAGCCCGCAGACCTTGCGCAGCGAGGCATCGTGGTTGCCGGGGATGTAGATGATCTCGGTGCCGGTGCGCTGCAGCGCGTGCAGCGCCTGGATCACCTCGCTGTGGGCCGGCCGCCAGGCGGCCCGGCGGTGCGCCATCCACCACAGGTCGATGATGTCGCCCACCAGATACAGGCGTTCGCAACGCAGCTCGGCCAGGAAACGAGCCAGTTCGGCGGCATGGCAGTGGCGTGAGCCCAGGTGCACGTCAGACAGGAAGACGGCCCGCCGATGGGGCGGCAAGGTCGTCACGGGCCGCGTGGCGGCCTCCCGCGCGTCGCGCTGCTCGAATCCGTGCATGGCGTGCTCCTCAGGTCCGGCGGCCGGATGCGCCGAAGCCTGCACCGCCCCGGCGACAGCCCGATGGCGGTTTGACGACGGCCGGGTGACACACTCAGGACTGGAGCGTCTGCCACGCCCGCCGACCGGGAGGGCCCGCTGGCCATTTGTCACGCCCGTGGAACACTGGGCGGCGACGCTGGGACGCAATCCCGTCACATAGGGCCCTGCGACGGGCACGCGAGCTTAACCACCGGCAACCCGTGCTGACGCACAATGCAAGTGCGCGACTTGCCGTGTATCATTCGCGGCCATCTTTCCATCCGAATCAAAGGATATTACGCCTGATGTCCAGCTACCTGTTCACCTCCGAATCGGTCTCCGAAGGCCATCCGGACAAGATTGCCGACCAGATCTCCGATGCGGTGCTGGACGCGATCCTGACCCAGGACAAGCGTGCGCGCGTGGCCTGCGAAACCATGGTCAAGACTGGCGTGGCTATTGTCGCCGGTGAAATCACCACCAGCGCCTGGATCGACCTGGAAGCCTTGACCCGCAAGGTGATCCTGGACATCGGCTACGACAGCTCCGACGTCGGCTTCGACGGCGCGACCTGCGGCGTGCTGAACCTGATCGGCAAGCAGTCGCCGCACATCGCCCAGGGCGTGGACCGCAAGAAGCCCGAAGAAATGGGCGCTGGCGACCAGGGCCTGATGTTCGGCTATGCCACCAACGAGACCGACAGCTACATGCCGGCCGCGATCCACCTGTCGCACCGCCTGGTCGAGCAGCAGGCCAAGATCCGCAAGAAGAAGAACTCCCCGCTGTCCTGGCTGCGCCCGGATGCCAAGAGCCAGGTCACCCTGCGCTATGAAAACGGCGCCGTCTCGGCCATCGACGCGGTGGTGCTGTCGACCCAGCACGCCCCGGGCGTGAAGCAGAAGGACCTCATCGAGGCCGTCCGCGAAGAGATCATCAAGCCGGTGCTGCCGGCCAAGTGGCTGCACAAGGGCACCAAGTTCCACATCAACCCGACCGGCAAGTTCGAGATCGGCGGCCCGGTGGGCGACTGTGGCCTGACCGGCCGCAAGATCATCGTCGACACCTACGGCGGCTGGGCCCGTCACGGTGGTGGTGCGTTCTCGGGCAAGGATCCGTCCAAGGTCGACCGTTCGGCGGCTTACGCGGCCCGTTACGTCGCCAAGAACGTCGTTGCCGCCGGCCTGGCCGACCGTTGCGAAGTGCAGGTCTCCTACGCCATCGGCGTGGCCGAGCCGACCTCGATCTCGGTCACCACCTTCGGCACCGGCAAGATCAGCGATGACAAGATCGAGAAGCTGATCCGCAAGCATTTCGACCTGCGCCCGTACGGCATCATCCAGATGCTGGACCTGATCCACCCGATGTACCAGCAGACCGCGGCCTACGGCCACTTCGGCCGCAAGGCCAAGGAGTTCAGCTACACCAACGGTGCTGGCGAACAGGTCAACGCGACCGCCTTCTCCTGGGAGAAGACCGATCGCGCCGCCGCCCTGCGCGCGGATGCGAAGTTGAAGTAAGCGGTCGCATCGGGCTCCGCCCGACGTCGATTGGAAACGGGCCGCACCAGCGGCCCGTTTTCTTTTCCGGACTGCGGAAATGTCAGGTCACGGGTTGCCTGTACAGCCCCGGCAGGCGAGGATGCACGAACACAGGACAAGGAAGGTCACCGATGTTTTCAGCACTGATGGACAGGCTGTTCAAAGACAACCCCGGCAACGAAGCATTTGCCGAGCGTTTCATTGCTACCGCACACCGCCACGGCATGACGGCCCCCATGACCTACGAGGCGGATCTGTTCCGCATCCGCGTGGGTGACGGCTCGTATTTTCACCTCTTCAACGCCCACCGCGCCTACCTTGATGCGAAGCGCGGCAAGCAGCAGGAGGCGCTGGACATGTTCGTGCGCAGCCTGCGTCCCGTGGACGACGGTGACGCAGGGTGGAATGCGCTGCGTCCACTGCTCCGCCCGATCCTCCGCAGCATCTCCCAGCTGGAGCAGGTGCGGTTGCACGCGATCGAAACGACGGGCTGGGAGGCTCCGAGCACCCTCCAGTTCCGCAGGATCACGGAGGAATGCGTGGAACTGCTTGCGGTGGATCATCCCGAGCACACCCTGACCAAACAGGATGGCCCTGACCCCGCTTGGGGGGTGTCTCTGCATGAGGCGCTCGATACCGCACGCAGCAACCTGCGCGGCATTGAACAGGTGCCCTTCCTGCCGCTCGCCCCGGGCCTGTTCCACGCCGCCTGGCAAGACGGCTACGACAGCAGTCGCGCCCTGCTGCCCGAACTGGTCAACCGGATCCCGATCACGGGACGACCGGTGTTCATGCTGCCCACACGCGATCTGTTCATGGTCGCCGGAGAACGGGATCTGGACGCGCAGGCCCGGATGTTCGACCTGGCCAGCGATGCAGTGGCGGCAGGGCGCGCCATTTCATGGGAACTGCTCTGCTACGACGATGAAGGCCGCATCCAGGCATTCACGCCGGCGTCGGACCTGCTCCGCGCCAAGCAGGCCCGCCTGCGGTACGCATTCCGGCAGGATGCCTACCAGATGCAGCAGCAGCTGCTGCGACGTGTGCATGAGGCACAGGACGAAGATGTGCACGTTGCCAGTTATCTGGTGAAAGAGCAGGACGGCGAGCTCACGTCTTTCTGCAGTTGGGGAAACGTGGCGCTCGCATCACTCCCGCAGACTGACATGATCGGATTCGTAATACCCGACGCGGAATCCCCCCGGGTCATGTTCGTCGCATGGGAAGCTGCCATGCCGGTGATTGGCCACCTGCTGGAGCCAGATCTCCGGCACCTGCATCCGCCACGCTACCTCACCCTCGGCTACCCTTCGGCAGACCTCCTGGAGCGCCTTGCCGTCCAGTAGCAACGCAGGGGTCAGCCCCTCGCTGACGCTGTTCCAGTCGTGGGGATACACTCCAGCCATGCCCGAATTCAAATCCAACCAGCTCTCCATGACGGTGCTGATGTCACCGGACATGGCCAATTTCTCCGGCAAGGTGCACGGCGGTGCGGTGCTGCGCCTGCTCGACCAGGTTGCCTACGCGTGCGCCAGCCGCTATGCCGGCAGCTACGTGGTCACCCTCTCGGTGGACCAGGTGATGTTCCGCCAGCCGATCGCGGTCGGCGAGCTGGTCACCTTCCTGGCCTCGGTGAACTACACCGGCACCTCCTCGATGGAAATCGGGGTCAAGGTAGTGGCCGAGGACATCCTCAAGCGCAGCGTGCGCCACGCCAACAGCTGCTTCTTCACCATGGTCGCGGTGGACGACGACGGCAAGCCGACCCCGGTGCCGCCGCTGGTGCTGGAGACCGCCGACGAACGCCGCCGGCATGCGGCCGCGTTGATCCGCCGCCAACTGCGCGAGGAGATGGAGCAGCGTCACCTGGAGCTGCTGGCATCCAATCCGCCCGCACCGGGTGATCTGGTCGAGCGGGTCTGAACCCTGCGCCATGACCAACGGTCATGGCCTAGCCGGCAGATATCGACCGGTGGTGGATACCTGCCAGATGGCGCGCGCTGCCGGCCAGCGGCCGGCACTACCCGTCATGGTGGCCTACCCGCCACTACCCGGTATGGCCTATCCGGTGTTCTGCACGCCCTGCGCAACACCGTTCACGCACGCCACCAGCGCGCGCAGCACATCGTCGTCTTCGCCCCCGCTCTCCCGCCAGCGGCGCAGCAGGTCCACCTGCAGCACGCTGATCGGATCGATGTAGGGATTGCGCAGGCGGATCGACAGCGCCAGGCGCTGGTCGTGCTGCAGCAGTGCGTCCTGCCCGGTAAGGGCCAGGATCCACTGTGAGGTGAGCTCAAGCTCGCCCTGGATCTGCGGGAAGAAGCGGCCATGCAACGCACCGGACAGCTGCGAGAACTGTTCGGCGATGGTCAGGTCGCCCTTGGACAGCACCATGGCGATGTCGTCCAGGAACGTGCTGAAGAACGGCCAGTCGCGCGCCATCTCTTTCAGGAGGCCTTCGTGACCGGCATCGACCGCCGCCTGCAGGCCACTGCCGACGCCATACCAGCCCGGAATCACGGCACGCGCCTGGCTCCAGGCGAACACCCACGGAATCGCACGCAGGTTGGTCAGTGCAGCATCCTCGCCCAGCCGGCGCGACGGGCGTGAACCCAAGGTCATCCGCTCGATCACGTCGATCGGCGTGGCCAGGCGGAAGTACTGCATGAAGTCTATCTGGCCGACGAAAGCGCGGTACGCCTCCGCACTCTTCTGCGCGATCAGGTCCATCACCGGGCGCCACTGTTCCTCGCGCGGTTCCGCTGCGCGCGGGCGCAGGCTGGAGCGCAGCACCGCACCGGTGGACTGCTCCAGCGAGCGCAGCGCCAGTGCACGGATGCCGTACTTGCGATGGATCACTTCGCCCTGCTCGGTTACACGCAGACGGCCGTCGATGCTGCCGCGCGGCGAGGCATCCACCGCGTGGGTGGTCTTGCCGCCCCCGCGGCTGATCGAGCCGCCACGGCCGTGGAAGAAGGTCAGCCGGATGTCGTTCTCGGCAGCGACGTCCAGCAGTTCCACCTGGGCGCGCTGCAGGCCCCAGCGCGAGGCCGCGATACCGCCGTCCTTGCCACTGTCCGAATAGCCGAGCATCACCATCTGCACATCACCGCGCGACGCCAGGTGCGTACGGTAGACCGGGTCGGCCAGCAGATCGCGCAGGGTGTCGGTACCGCGCTTGAGGTCATCCACGGTTTCGAACAACGGCGCGATGTCCAGCGGCACCGCGCCGGCGTCATCCACCAGGCCGCCGCGACGCGCCAGCGCGAGTACGGCGAGCACATCGCTGCGGTCGTGCGCCATTGAAATGATGTAACTGCCCAGCGCGTCGGCACCGTGCCGGTGGCGTGCATCGGCCAGCGCCGCGAACACCGCGTCCAGGCGCTCACCGCCTTCTTCGTTGCTCGCCGGCAGCGCCTGCTCGCCACTGGCGAACGGGGCCAGGCGCGCGGCGCGGCTGACCGCATCGGCGCCGTCCCAGGCGTCCTGTCCATCCAGCACGCTGGCCAACGCCCGGCCGTGCACGCTCGATTCCTGACGTACATCCAACCTCGCCAGATGGAAGCCAAAGGTACGCACCCGCCACAGCAGGCGACGCACCGCGAAGCCGCCGGCGTGGTCGCCCTTGTTGTCGTGCAGGCTGCGCAGGATCAGCTCGATGTCGTCGGTGAGTTCCTGCGGCGACGCGTAAGCACCTTCCGCATCGTCCATCGTCGCCTGCACGCGTGCGCGCATGCGGTCGTTGAGCAGGCGGTACGGCATGTCGGCATGTCGTGGCCGCGAGGTGACCTTGGGCAGCAGTACCTTGTACTGCTCCACACGTGCCTGCAGCGCATCGCTGACCGCCACCCGCTCGGTGGACTGGCTGAGCAGGCTGGCCAGCTGCAGCAGGTCTTTCTGGTAGCGCCCGAGTACGGCCTGGCGCTGCGCATCGAGCGTGTTGCGGATGGTGCCGGCGTCCACGTTCGGATTGCCGTCCATGTCGCCGCCCACCCACGTGCCGAAGCGCAGCAGGCGCGGCAGCGGCAGTTCCTCGCCGTAGGTATCCAGCAGCGCCTGCTGCAGCGATTCGTACAGCACCGGAATCACCCGGTACAGCACCTGCACCAGATAGAAGCCGACATGCTCCCGCTCGTCGTCCACGGTCGGGCGCACGGGCGAGGAATCGGTGGTCTGCCACGACGCCGTCAGGGCCATGCGGAAACGTGCAGCGTCGGCGGCGGCTTCACCCGGCGTGCGCTGGCCGTCGAGGTTGTCGACCAGGCTGGCGACCATCAACTGCTCTTTTTCCAAAAGCGCGCGGCGGACGGCTTCGGTCGGATGCGCGGTGAACACCGGCTCGATATCGATGCGCGGCAGCCACTGCGCCAGCTCGGCCAGGGTCACGCCCTGCGCTTTGAGATTGACCAGTGCATCCTGCAGGCCATCCGGCTGCGGCGTGGCCGTACCGGCACGCTGGTAGTCGCGGCGACGGCGGATACGGTGCACGCGCTCGGCGATGTTCACCACCTGGAAGTAGGTGCTGAAAGCACGCACCATCGCTTCGGCGCGCGCCGGCGGCAGGCCGGTCAGGACGTCGTTGAGATCGGACAGCGGGGCGTCGCTTTCGCGGCGGGCGATGGCGCGCGTACGCACCTGTTCCACATCATCGAGAAACTGCGTGGACACCTGCTCGGCGAGCAGGTCGCCGACCAGTGCGCCGAGTCGGCGTACATCGTCACGCAGGGGAATATCGGGAGTGGCAAAAACGATGCTGCTACGGTACTCGTTCATCTGCGACGCACTGGCCTCGGGAACGGAATCCGCTCAAGCCTAACCCACAATCGCGTCGTTGCTGCGTCGCGCAAATAGTTACATCTGGTAATGCCGGCAAGGGGCCGGCATTACCGATTGTTCCGTACCGGCCAACGGCCGGTACCTACCGGGTGTTTTCAGGTACCACCAGTGGCCGGCACCTGCCAGCTCAGCGCTTCTTCTTGACGGGCTTCCCTTCGCCTACGGTCTGCTCCAGCCAGCGCTCGCTCTCGGCCAGCATGGTCATGATCGATTCGCGTGCACGGTAGGCGTGCGATTCGTTGGGCAGCATCACCAGCCGCGACGTCCCGCCCAGCCCCTTCACCGCGGCGAACATGCGCTCGCTCTGGATCGGGAACGTGCCGGAGTTGTTGTCGTCCACGCCGTGGATGAAGAGGATCGGGTCCTTGATCTTGTCGGCGTAGTTGAACGGCGACATCTTCTGGTAGACGTCCTGCGCCTGCCAGTAGTTGCGCTCTTCGGCCTGGAAGCCGAACGGGGTCAGCGTGCGGTTGTACGCACCGCTGCGCGCGATGCCGGCCTTGAACAGGCGGGTATGCGCGAGCAGGTTGGCGGTCATGAACGCACCGTAGGAGTGGCCGCCGATCGCGATGTGCTCACGGTCGGTCACGCCACGCCGCACCACTTCATTCACGGCCGCCTCGGCATTGGCGATCAGCTGCGGCAGGTAGGTGTCGTTCGGCTCCTTGTCGCCCTCGCCGATGATCGGCATCGAAGGGCTGACCAGCACCGCGTAGCCCTTGGCAAGGAACGCCTGCGGACCCCAGTAGCTGATCGCGTTGAAGCGGTACGGGGAATCGGTGACCTGGCTGGCGGCTTCGGCGGTCTTGAACTCGCCCGGGTAGGCCCACATCAGCAGCGGCAACGGACCGTCCTTCTTCGCGTTGTAGCCCGGCGGCAGCATCAGCGTGGCGGTCAGGTCGACGCCATCGTTGCGCTTGTAGCGGATCTGCTCCTTGCTCACCCCACGCAGCTGCGGCAGCGGGTGCTGGAAGTGGGTCAACGCCTTCGGTGCCGCGGTGGCATCGGCCAGCGACTGCACGTAGAAGTTGGCCGGCTCGTCGGGCGATTCACGGGTCAGCAGCAGCGAGGTGCCTTCCTGGTCGAGCAGCGCCACCGGCGCGGCGTAGGACGGCGCCTGCGAGTGGAACAGGCGGGTGGTCTGCTTGCTGTCCAGATCGAAGCGGTCCACGAACGGACGGTCGCCTTCCGGCGAGGCGCCCAGTCCGTACAGGAAGATGCTGCGGCCGTCGGCACTGACCTGCAGGCGCGAGCGACCGTTGACGTCGCGCACCAGGCCCGGGCGGCCCGGGTCGTTGTAACGGTCCTGAGAGGAGCGCGCCGACAACAGCTCGGCCGCCTTCTCCGGCTGGTCCGGCGCGATCCGCCACTGCTTGACCTCGCGGTTCTTCCACCACGATTCGTTGAGCAGCGCCAGATCGCCACGCCCCCACTGGATGCCCGCATAACGGCTGCCCAGCTGCGCCAGCGTCACCGGCGGCTTATCGAAGGGCGCCGCCTGCATCAGCACCGCATCGCGCACCTTGGCCTCGCGGTTCGGGTCGCCGCCGTCCTGCGCTTCGGCCCAGACCAGGGTCGCCGGGGCATCGGCGCGCCAGTCGATCCGGCGCACGCCGGTGGCCACCGCATCGTTGCCGGTCGGCAGGCCTTCCTTCAATGGCAGGTCGGCGACGGTGTGTTCGAGCTTGCCATCCACCGCGGACAGCACTTCGATGCGACGCGCGAACGCGCTGGCCGGCACCAGATAGGAGTAAGGACGCACCACCCGCTCGCTCAGCAGGTAACGGCCATCCGGGGAGAGCGTGACATCCCAGTACACCCCGCCGGTGGACAGCGGCGTGGTCACGCCGTTGAGGGCGACCTTGGCCGGCTGCGCGCTGGCGTAGTAGTCGAAGAGGCGGGCATCGGCCTCGTTCTTGAGCATGTCCTGGTAGGTACGGATCGTGCGCACACCGGCGTCGGCCTCGGTCTGCTGGATCGCCGGGCCGGTCGGAATGCCGCCGGCGGCCGGTGCCGCGCCCTGGCCCTTGAGCTGCTGCATCACCAGCAGCCCCCGGCTGTCGGGCTGCCAGCTGTAGCCATCGCCCATCACCGTGTTCAGATCACCGACCAGGCGGCGCGCCGAACCGGCGTCGACATCAACGATCCACAGTTCATTGGTGTGGGTGGCCGCGTGCACCTGGTTGAAGGCGATGTACTTCTGGTCCGGCGACCAGGCAAAGGTGGCGATCGACAACGGCTGCGGCAGCCCGCTGATCTGGCGCTCCTTGCCATCGGCGACGCTCATCAGCCACAGCTTGTCGGCGAAGCTGAAGCGGCTGGCCGAATGCGTGGCCGGGTTGATGCGCAGGCCGGCCAGCTTCAGTTCCGGCTGGGCGACGTCGTTGATCGACGGCAGCGGCGGCGTCTGCAGCAGCGCGGCCAGATCACGGCGCGGGGACAGGCTCAGCGTCGGGGCACGCGGCGCATCGACCACGGCCTGCAGGGCCGGCGACGGCAGCTGGTAGCCGCCCTGATCGCCCTTGGCGGCGGCTGCGGTCGGCGCAGTGATCTTCGCGGCCGGGGTGGCGGCCAGCGCCAATGGCGGCACCGCCAGCAGGGCCAGGCCGAGGATCAAGGTATGGCGCCACTGTGGAGCGCGTCGACCGGGGGTGCGTGTCATGTTCTGTGCCTGTACTGATACGAACCCCCGACCTTAACAGCCGCGCGCCGATCGCCCCCCTGCCGATGGTTGGGGGCAGGGACCGATTCATGCCAATGCAACCGGCCGCGATATAATGGGTGACCCTCCACCGAGGGGCGCTGCGACCGTGCCGGACTTGTCCGGGGGCGGCCAGGCTCGGTGGCCAGGATTGGTTCCAACGGCGCCCGGCGAACACGAGTATCGACTCGTCATTACACCGGAGCTTTGAATGAACGCTGTTGCCAAGACCTTCTCCACCGAAGGCGATTACAAGATTGCCGACATCTCCCTGGCCGATTGGGGCCGCAAGGAGCTGGACATCGCCGAGCATGAAATGCCGGGCCTGATGTCGATCCGTCGCAAGCACGCCGCCACCCTGCCGCTGAAGGGCGTGCGCGTGACCGGCTCGCTGCATATGACCATCCAGACCGCGGTGCTGATCGAGACCCTGAAGGACATCGGCGCCGACGTGCGCTGGGCCTCGTGCAACATCTTCTCGACCCAGGACCATGCCGCCGCGGCGATCGCCGCATCGGGCACCCCGGTGTTCGCCTGGAAGGGTGAAACCCTGGAAGAGTACTGGGACTGCACCCTGGACGCGCTGACCTTCACCCTGCCCGACGGCACCCTGACCGGCCCGGAGCTGGTGGTGGACGACGGCGGCGATGTGACCCTGCTGATCCACAAGGGCTATGAGCTCGAAAACGGCAGCACCTGGGTCGATGAAAAGGCCGCCTCGCACGAAGAGCAGGTCATCAAGAACCTGCTCAAGCGCGTGGCCAAGGAGCGTCCGGGTTACTGGGCCCGCGTGGTCAAGGACTGGAAGGGCGTCTCCGAAGAGACCACCACCGGCGTGCACCGCCTGTACCAGCTGGCCCAGGCCGGCACCCTGCTGATCCCGGCGATCAACGTCAACGACTCGGTCACCAAGAGCAAGTTCGACAACCTGTACGGCTGCCGCGAGTCGCTGGCCGATGGTCTCAAGCGCGCGATGGACGTGATGCTGGCCGGCAAGGTTGCCGTGGTCTGCGGCTACGGTGACGTGGGCAAGGGCTGCGCCGCTTCGCTGCGTGCCTACGGCGCACGCGTCGTGGTCACCGAGATCGATCCGATCTGCGCCCTGCAGGCGGCGATGGAAGGCTTCGAGGTCAACACCATCGAATCCACCCTGGGCCGTGGCGACATCTACGTCACCACCACCGGCAACAAGGACATCATCCGCATCGAGCACCTGAGCGCGATGAAGGACCAGGCCATCGTCTGCAACATCGGCCACTTCGACAACGAGATCCAGGTCGATGCGCTGAACGCGCTGGCCGGCGTGCAGAAGATCAACATCAAGCCGCAGGTCGACAAGTACATCTTCGACAACGGCAATGCGATCTTCCTGCTGGCCGACGGCCGTCTGGTCAACCTGGGCTGCGCCACCGGCCACCCGAGCTTCGTGATGTCCAACTCGTTCGCCAACCAGACGCTCGCACAGATCGACCTGTGGGCGAACAAGGACAGCTACGAGAAGAAGGTGTACCTGCTGCCGAAGAAGCTGGACGAAGAAGTGGCGCGCCTGCATCTGGAAAAGATCGGCGTGAAGCTGACCACCCTGAGCCAGGAACAGGCCGATTACATCGGCGTGCCGGTGGAAGGTCCGTTCAAGCCGGAGCATTACCGCTACTGATCGGCATGCCGGTCCAGTTGCGTTGAAAACAGACGGGCGCCGGAAGGCGCCCGTTTTTTTTGTGGCGCGATGCCCTTCAATCCTGCCTGAAACCCCTGCGGTCGTCGTTGAGGACAGCCTGGCACTGCCCGGCGAAGTCCGCTTGCCAGCGCGACAGCATGAACCCTTCGCGTTCCTGAAAAGAGACCGTTTCGCCAGCAAGCACGTAGCAGCGGTTCTGCGACAGTCGCAGCGCCGTCAGGGTGTCACCGGCAGCCCAGCATTCATCGATGCAGGCCTGCATCAGCGCGTAATCCGGATTGGTCTTGGCGCCGCCGAACGCGAAGCCCATCCGCTGCACCATCGCGATCACCGGGTCAGTGCTGGCCGGGGCAGCGCGCAGGATGCGCAGCACCCCGGCCTCGGGAATGCCAAACGCCCAGTTGGCCAGCACCGCCGAACGTGCCGCATCGATCGCCGCATCGCGCTGCCCCTGCCGCATGTACTGGCTTGCCAGCAGCGCCCAGCCCTGCTGAAGCTCCGGGAACGCGGTGCAGGCTGCGCGCAGCAGTTCAATGGCCTGCTCGACCTCCGCTGCCAGCACCTGCGCACGCGCCTGCTCCAACCGCTCGGAGGGCGAACCGGGATCTTCGACCTCATGCTCGCCATACTCGCCTTCGTTCAGCTCCAGCCAGCGCGAGAACACCTGCACCGAGGAATGGCGCAGTTCCATACGCCATTCGTCATGGAACATCTCGCAGACGAAGGGCGCGTCTCCCTCGCGCCCCAACGGCCAATACAGCCCGAAACAATCGCCATTGCCGAGCGCGCCTTCCGCGATCGACACAAACCCCTGAGGGGGATACGGTCCGCGCGCCACATCACCATCGAAGCTGAGCGCGTTGAATTGGCCAGAGAGGCGCATGGGAACTTTCCAGACGGGAACGCCGCCATTATCGCAGCGACCGCAGTAGCTTCGGTCAAGGCAGCGGGTCCGCACCGCGCTAGGATGCCGCCATGACCCCGGCCATCAACCTGCTGAAGACATCTGGCATCGCGCACAGCGTGCTGTCCTATCGCCATGACGCCGCCGCCGAATCCTACGGTGGCGAAGCGGTGCAGCAGCTCGGGCTGGATCCGGCGCAGGTGTTCAAGACGCTGCTGGCAAGCACCGAGACGCACGAGCTGCTGGTGGCGATCGTGCCGGTGAGCGGCACCCTGGACCTCAAGGCACTCGCCGCAACAGTCGGCTGCCGGAAATGCGAAATGGCCAACGCCGAGGTGGCGCAGCGCGCGACCGGTTACCTGGTCGGCGGCATCAGCCCATTGGGGCAAAAGAAGAAGCACCGCACCTTCCTCGATGCCAGCGCACGGGCGCTGCCCGTGCTGCACGTCAGCGCCGGGCGGCGTGGACTGGAGGTGGCGCTGGCACCGGCCGATCTGCTGCAGCTTACTGGCGGATGCTATGCCGCCATCGGCAAGGCCCGGTGATGCGCTTGCCTTTCAACCGGGACCCATCCACCCCCACCGAGGGACCTGGCGCGCAGCACCTGCAGGCGCTGCTGTCGTCAGAGCCTGACCGCATCTACAGCGCGGCCTGCGCCATCGCCCAGCTCCGTGATCCGGCCGAACTGGACGCGCTTTCGCCGTGGGTCGAACGGATCGAGCGCGCCACCGCGCCCATCGCGCTGGGTGGCGCCCTGTTCGCCAATAACCATCACCTGCAGTTCGCCCTGCGCCGGCTGCGCTTCTGGCGGGACCGGGCCGGCTGCCTGTGTGCGCTTTACCCGCACTACCCGTTCTTCGATCCGCGTCGGGAAGCCACGCGCGGGCATGTTGTCATCGATGCCGTGGGGGAAGCCGAGGACGGCTGGGGCGAGGCGCATGCCGTCACCTGCGTGGACTGTGCAACGCACTGGTTGGCCACCGACCGCGAGTATCACTACCCTTGGTGGGAGTGGAAACTGGCGGTTCCCACCGTGGAGGGAACCGCAACGCATGCGTGATTTCATCGCCGCTGCATATCGCACTGGCGCGATGCTCCGGCGCATGGGCATCCAGGTGGACGCTTCATAGACCTGTAGAGCCACGCGATGCGTGGCTGCGTCTCGCCCCGGTCCGCGTGCAGCCGCCCATGGGGCGGCTCTACAGGGGAGGCGTGCAGCGGGCCTGGGCGCTCAGGGCCGCCAGTTGGCGTTGCTGTCCCAGAACGTCACGGCGCGCTGATACGCCTCGCGATCCAGCGGCACGCCCGAGCCCCCCTCTTCCACGCCCAGCGCATTGCGCATCATGGTGATCGGGGCCATCGGCACTTCCTCCGGTTCGGCGGTGTAGATGCAGCCGACGATGCCCCACTCCGCATCGATGGGTGAGCCCTCTTTGGCCAACTGCTCGGCGCTGTACAGGATCACCACCAGGTAGTTCGCGCGCGGCGATTCGACCCCTTCGAACCAGCGCACCAGCACCGGCAGCTCCTCGCGGTTGCGCGCTTCATAACCACTGCGCAGCTGGTGACGGTTGGCCTCGGTGATCGGCACGGTCAGGCAGCGCGTGGAGGTCCAGTTTTCGTACACATGCAGTTTGCAGAAGGGCGCGTAGCCATCGAGCACCTTGAACGGCGCGTGCGTATTGAGGTGCTGTTCGAACTGCTCGGCGCTGCAGTCCTGAATGGTGTTGCCGCGCGGCACGCGCGGGAACAGGCGGGGCCGGGCGAACGCGGTGAGGACGATGGACATGGGCACAGTCAGGCGGCGGAGATCCCGCACAGGGTAACGTGTGCGGCGCGCCCCCTACAGCGCCAGCCGCTCACGCAGCTCGCGGGCCTGCCGCCGCGAGACCTCCACCTGGCTGCCATCATCCAGGGTCAGGTCGTAGCCATCGCCGAGGGACGGCTCGATCGCACGTACGCGGCGCAGATTGACCAGCGTATTGCGGTTGGCGCGGAAGAACAGCGCTGGCGACAGCCGTGCCTCCAGCGTGCTGAGGCTGCGTGCCAGCACCGCGTTCTGGTCGCGGAACCACAGCCGCGCGTAGTTGCCGTCGACCACGACCTTGCGGATTTCCCCGAGCGCCACGAACCAGCAGCGCTCGCCATCGCGCAGGAACACCTGATCGTCGGCGCCCAGCGCATCGCGCACGCTGTCCGCCGCAGTGGGGGCGGCCGGTGCCGAGAGACGCTCCCGACCGCGTTCCAGCGCCGCCTGCAGGCGGCCTGCCTCCACCGGCTTGACCAGGTAGTCGAGCGCGTTGGTTTCAAAGGCGCGGACCGCGTATTGATCGTAGGCGGTGACGAACACCACCATCGGCACCGTCTCCAGTCCCTCGAGGACATCGAAGCCCTCGCCCGAGGGCATCTGCACATCGAGCAACACCAGATCGGGCTGCTCGCGCAGGATCGCCTCGCGTGCCGCGGGCACGTCGTCGGCCTCGCCGACACACGCCACCCACGGGATCGCCGCCAGCAGGGTGCGCAGCTCACTGCGCGCCAGCCGCGCATCGTCCACGATCAACACGCGTAGTGAAGCACTCATTGCTGCACCTCCAGGCGGGCCAGCATGCGCTCGCCCTGTCGCTCCAGCCGGAACGTGCCCCGGCTGGATGAAGAGGGCGGCGTGTCGATGCCCAATTGCGCCCGCAGATAGGCCAGCCCGATGCCATGGCCTTCGCTGCTGGCGTCGTGCACGGCGGGATTGTCCACCTCCACCCGCAGCCAGCCACCATCGAGGCGCACGCGGATCGTCAGCTCACCGCCGCCGGGGTGCACCGCGATGCCATGCTTGATCGCGTTCTCCACCAGCAGCTGCAGCGCCATCGGCGGCAGCCGCGCGGACAGCGCGACCGGATCGATGTCGGTGTGCACCCGCAGGCGGTCTTCGTAGTGGATCGCTTCCACCGCCAGGTAGTCCTGTACCACGCGCCACTCCTCGGCCAGGGTGACCCAGCCCCCGTCGGTATGCACCAGGGCGTGGCGCAGCGTGCTGGACAGATGGGTGACCATGTCGCGTGCACGCGCCGGGTCTTCATTGATCAGCGCACGCAGGTTATTGAGCGCATTGAACACGAAGTGGGGATTGAGCCGCGCACGCAGTGCCTGGTGCTCCAGCGTCGCCCGCTGCGCTTCGGCGCGCAGCTGCGCCATCTCGCTGTGGCGCGCACGCTGCAGCGCGCGGCGGCCGGTCCACAGCGCGCACCACACGCTCAGCACGATGGCGGTATTGAACCAGTAGCCGAAGACAGCGGCCGGGCGATAGTTCGCACGCTGTCCCGGCAGCTGCACCCAGTCCCAGGCCAACGCGGGCAACAGCGCGGCAGCAGTGAGCACCTGGGCGGCCGCCGCCACGATCACCACCGCGAGCAGCAGTCGCCACGTCAATCCCAGCAGATCGCGCTGCAACCAGTCATGCCGCAACGCATAGCCGCGGATGAACGCGCTGCCCACCCACAGGGAAAGCGACACCATCGCAGAGATCAGGACAATGCCGGACCAGTGCCCGCCGTAGGTGAACCCGAGCAGCAGGCTCACGCCGAGGTAGGCCAACCACACCGCGCTGTTGCGCCACCAGAAACCGGAATCGCGTGCTGCCCGCTTCTCGCTCATCGTCTCCACGCCGGTCTCGATCAGGGCGCTGCAGGCAGATCAAGGAAGCCCCGGATCTGCGTCTGCAGCCAGCGCGGATCATCCCACATCAGGAAGTGGTAGCCGGCGCGGCTCATCTCGATCCGCACACCGGGCAGCGCGGCGTACTGCGTGGCGAATACCTGCCGCGTACTGGCCTCGGTCGCACCGAACGGCTGATAGGCCGCCCACGCGCCCAGCACCAGCACCGGGGCTGTGATGCCGGCGATCGACTGGCGCAGGTCGGTGATGGTCATCGAATACATCGCGTTGGCAGTGGTGGCACGGTCACTGTCGCGTCCCCACTGCTTCAAGGTCGCCACATGCTCGGGGGCGTGCGCCATGTTGGCAACCGCGGCGTCGGTCTGCGCCGCGTACTGCTCGGCGTCGGCGGCGAGCATGCCGGCCCGCATGTGCTCGGCCATCGGCTTGAGCGTGGCCGGTGTCGCGGCCGGATTCTGGACCGCGCCGAAGTACGGCAGGGCATCAACGATCACCAGTGGCCCGATCTTCTGCGGCGCCGCGATCGCCATCTGCAGCGCCAGCACGCCACCGAGGCTGTGGCCGATCACAGCCGGATGATCGAGCTTGCGGTCCGCGCTGTAGGCCAGCAGGCGATCGCGCATGGCGCTCAGAAAGTCATCGCTGGCCACCGCAGGCGCACCGGCAAAGCCCGGCAGCTGGATCAGGTGGCATTGCACCTGCGGCTGCAGCGCGGCGCAGGTCTCGCGCCAGACGTCGGCACCGCTGTTGAGGCCCGGGATCATCAGCACCGGCCGGCCGCTGCCGATCACCTCGACCTGCAGATCCTGGAAGCGCCCGGTGGCCGCATGGGCCGGACTGACCAAGGTGGCCCACGCGGTCAGCGCGAGCGCAGCCAACGGGGCGATGAAGTAGATGCGGCGGGGACGGACGGTCGACATGGCAGGCTCCTGCTGGGTGAGCATGGAGACTGCCGCAGGGCGTCGCCGCCGGGGCGATTACATGAGCAGCGGCCGCAGACCGGCAGTGAGCGGTCGGCAGCGGCGGATCAACATCCGCGCCTCAGCGATCCGGCGCGCCCACGATGGCCTGCAAGGCCGCCGCCAGCGATGGATACTGGAAGACAAACCCCTCGGCCAATGCGTGCGCCGGCTGAACGTTCTGCCCGGTCAGCAGCAGCCCGCTCATTTCCCCGAAGCCCAGCTTCAACGCGAACGCCGGAGTGGTCAGCCGTGCAGGACGATGCAGCACCTCGCCCAGCGTGGTGGCGAAGGTGCGGTTGGTAACCGTGCCGGGCGCCGTGCCGTTGTAGGCGCCGCGTGCCTGATCGCGAGTGAGCAGCCACAGAATCATCCCGACCAGGTCCTCGCGATGGATCCAGCTCATCCACTGCCGACCATCGCCCATCGGCCCGCCGAGCCCCATCCGGAACGGCGGCAGCATCTTCTGCAGTGCGCCGCCCTCACGTTCGAGCACGATGCCGGTCCGCAGCACGCAGGTGCGCACGCCGAGGTCCTCGGCCTTGAGCGCCTCGGCCTCCCAGTGCCGGCACAGCATCGCCGCGAAGTCGTGCCCCGGGGAGGCCGTCTCATCCAACGGCGCGCTGTCGCGCGGGCCGTACCAGCCGATCGCCGAGCCGGACACCAGCACCTGGGGGCGTTCAGGCAACGCGGCCATCCAGGCCAGCAGCGCCTGCGTGGTGCCGATCCGGGAATCGCGCAACGCCTGCTTGCGTTCATCGGTCCAGCGGCCATCCATCAACGGCTCGCCGGCCAGGTTGACCACCGCCTGGACCGGCCCGACCTCCTCCAGCGCTGCAACGCTGCGCACGCCCGGCTGCGGGTTCCGGCCGGGCCGCCGGGTCAGGACGATGGGGTCATGGCCCTCGGCCAGCAGGCGCGTGCACAGGCTGCGCCCGATGAAGCCGGTGCCACCGGTGACGAGAATCTGCATGGCGGTTGCTCCTTGAGGTAGCCATCACTGTAAGCCCGGGGATGTGCACGGCGCATGCGACGCACTTCACATTCATCGCGATGAAGAGATATGATTGAGCCACACCCGCCGACGCGCCCCGCCCATGACCGCCATCAGCTTCGAGTTCTATCCGCCCAAGACCGACGAGCAGCGCGCCCAGCTGGACCGGACCGCGGCCAAGCTGAAGGTGTTCGCGCCGGAGTACGTGTCGTGTACGTTCGGTGCCGGCGGCTCCACGCTCAGCTACACCTCCGAGACCGTCCGTCACCTCAAGCAGCACCATGGCTTCGATGCGGCCCCGCACCTGTCCTGCGTCGGTGGCAGCCGCGAGGAGATCCGCGAACTGCTCAAGCTGTACCGCGCGATCGGTTGCCGCCGCATCGTCGCCCTGCGCGGTGACCTGCCCTCCGGCATGGGCCACCCCGGTGACCTGCGCTATGCCTCCGACCTGATCAGCTTCATCCGCGCCGAGCACGGCGATGCGTTCCGGATCGAAGTGGGCGCGTATCCGGAGACCCACCCGCAGGCCAACGACGCGCTGCTGGACCTGAAGCACTTCAAGACCAAGATCGACGCCGGTGCCGATGCGGCGATCACCCAGTACTTCTTCAACGCCGACGCCTACTTCCACTTCGTCGATGCGGTGCGCAAGCTGGGGGTCACCGTGCCGATCGTGCCGGGCATCATGCCGATCTCCAATTTCAGCCAGCTGCGCCGCTTCTCCGAGCAGTGCGGTGCCGAGATTCCGCGCTGGATCGGCAAGCGCATGCAGGCCTACGGTGACGATGCCGACTCGGTCCGCGCGTTCGGTGCCGAGGTGGTGGCCAGCCTGTGCGAACGCCTGGTCGCCGGCGGCGCGCCGGGCCTGCACTTCTACACCCTCAACCTGGCCAAGCCGACCACCCAGGTGCTGAAACTGCTGCGCGGCTGAGGCCGCCACGCATCGCTTGCAGATAACGCCCACGCCGCTACGCTGCTGCGATGAAACCGCTCGTGTGGCTCCTGCTGTGTGCGCTGTGCCTTCCCTCGCCGCCTGCCCTGGCGCAGGCGCCGCAGCGCGTGAACCGCTGCACCACTGCGCAGGGCGAAACCGTCTTCACCGATCGCCGCTGCGATGCACTGGGTGCGACCTCCCGTATGCCCCCACGCACCGCGAGCGTCGGCAACACCGGCATCTACCGCGCCGGCTGCGCGCGCCGGCTCAGTGAGCTGACCGGGCAGATCCGCGACGCGGTCAGCGCACAGGACGTCAACCGGCTGTCCTCGATCTACCTCTGGAGCAACGTCTCCAACGCCACCGCCAACCACATCATCGGCCGCCTGGAATCGGTGGTGCAGCGCCCGCTGATCGACATCGCGCCGGTCTACCCGGACAGCGCGCCTGTCATGGTGGACCCGGCGCTCGCCGCTGCGGGTCCTGTGGAGGCGCCCTCGCGTCCCCGCCCGGTCGGCCTGCGCATCGAACAGACCCTCGGCAGCACCGCCACCCCGGCCAGGACCGTGTTCGGCCTGCGCCGTCAGTACGGCTGCTTCTGGATCACGCTGTAGCCGGCCACAGCGACCGGATCGCCGCGATGCCCTGCGCCCCGTGGCGACGCGCCTCCTCGATATCACCGGGGGTCATCCCGCCGAGCGCATACAGCGGCAACGACACCTGCTCGCGCAGCGCCTCGAACGCCTCCCAGCCGAGCGGTGCCGCGCCTGGATGGCTGGCCGTCGCCTGCACCGGCCCCAGCACCGCGAAATCGCAGCCCAGCCGCTGCGCCGCCTGCAGCTGCGTCAGGTCGTGGCAGGACGCCGCGACCAGCTGACCGGCGGCCAGCGGCCGCGCATCCAGCCCCAGCAGCTGCTCACTGCCCAGATGCACGCCGACCCCCAACCGAGCGGCCAGCTCGATATCCCGATTCACCAGCCACTGCGTGCGCGGCCCGTGCTGCTGGATCACCTGCTCGGCCAGCGCCACCCGTGCCGGGCTGGACGGCGTGCGCAGCTGTACCCGGCGCACCCCGCTTTCCAGCGCCTGCGCCAGGCGCCCCAACCAGGCCTGGTGGACGCTGTCCTCCTCACCCTCCGGCTCCGGCGTGATCAGGTAGCGATCCGGCTGCCGCAGGGCCGCCACCACCGGCAGATCGGCCGGCGGCATCGAATACCGGTGCAGCTTGTCCGGCGCCACCCAGGTGATCGCCTGTCCCTCGCGGCCTCGCGGCGAGCCCTTCCAGCTCTGGATCCGGCGCACCTCCAGCCGGAGCCGCTTGTCCGGGTAGATCTGCGGCACGTCCATGATCCACTCACCGATCTCCGCCTCGATCCCCAGCTCCTCGCGCAGCTCCCGCACCAGCGCCTCCTCGGAGGTCTCGCCGGGCTCCCGCTTGCCGCCCGGGAATTCCCACAGGCCGGCCATATCGCGGTTCTCGGTACGACGGTTGAGCAGAATGCGGCCACGGGCATCGGTGATGACGCCGGCCACGACATGGATCGAACGAAGGGGAGATGACATACCCGGAGGATGCCCAAAGCGGGCCGGGTGACGCAATGCCCCTGAGGGTACCGTCGAGGTGGAGTGCGGATTTCCTGGTGGTGTCTTCGCTCAGGTCTACCGCGAGCGTGAGGGCCCCGCAGCGACCGATAGGCCCCTCGGCAAATGTCCCCCGGCCGCCGCCTGGCGGCGACGGCCTCCTCCTTGATTTTGCCCAGGAGCCTGCCGGCCGCTACGGCGCTCGCGTGTGGTGGGAGTGCGCAAAGCGGTCCTTGATCTACCCACCGCTACCGCAGCCTACTGTCACGAGGCGACCGGGCTGCTCCGGGAAGGACCGTCACCCGCATGGATGCGGGTGTCGAGCCTACAAGGATGTATTTACGGCGTGTCCTGGACGGGGCTGCCCGGTCGCCTCACGCCATGGACATTCGAGGCGCCACGCCGATGGCGACGAACCACAAAAAAGCCCCGCACCAGGCGGGGCTTCTTCAGCACTTCCAAACAGCCGATCAGTCGATCAGCCAATCAACCGATCAGCTCAGCTGACCATGGCAGTGCTTGTACTTCTTGCCGCTGCCGCACGGGCACGGATCGTTGCGGCCGACCTTCGGCTCATCACGGCTGACCTGCGCCACGCCATTCTGCGCCGCTTCCACCTGCGCAGCCTCTTCGTCCGCACCGTAACCGCCCGCGTCCTGATGCTGGAACTGCGACTGCAGCAGACGGGCCTCCGCCTGCTGGCGCTCGGCCTGCTCCAGCGCAGCCACTTCCTCTTCGCTGCGGATGCGCACGCGCGCCAGCAACGTCACCACTTCGCGCTTCACGTTCTCCAGCATCTCCGAGAACAGCTCGAAGGCTTCCTTCTTGTATTCCTGCTTCGGCTGCTTCTGCGCATAACCACGCAGGTAGATGCCCTGGCGCAGGTAATCCATGCGCGCCAGATGCTCCTTCCAGCTCTGGTCCAGCACGGTCAGCATCACGTGCTTCTCCAGCGCGCGCATGGTCTCGTCACCCACGCCGGCTTCCTTCGCCGCGAAGTGCTCGTCGACCTTGGCCTGCACCTTCTCGGCGATGCCTTCGGCGTCCAGCTCCTCGTGCGACTTGACCAGTTCGGTCACCGACATATCGATGCCGAAGTCCGAGGCCAGCGTGGCTTCCAGACCCTGCAGGTCCCACTGCTCGTCGATCGAGTTCGGCGGCACGAAACGCGCCACCACATCGAAGATCACATCGCCACGGATGCCATCCACGTTGTCCTTCACCGACTCGGCGTCCAGCAGCTCATCGCGCTGGCTGTAGATCACCTTGCGCTGATCGTTATTGACGTCGTCGAAGTCCAGCAGGTTCTTGCGGATATCGAAGTTGTGCGCTTCGACCTTGCGCTGCGCCTTCTCGATCTGACGGCTGACCAGACGATCCTCGATGACGTCGTCTTCCTTCATGCCCATCATGCGCATCGCCTTCTGGACCCAGTCCGAGGCGAAGATGCGCATAAGGTTGTCTTCCAGCGACAGGTAGAAACGGGACGAACCCGGATCGCCCTGGCGGCCCGAACGGCCACGCAGCTGGTTATCGATACGGCGCGACTCATGGCGCTCGGTGCCAACGATGTGCAGGCCACCGGCCGCCTTGACCGCATCGTGGCGGACCTGCCACTCGGCCTTGACCTGGGCGCGCTGTTCCGGCGTCGCCTCTTCGCCCAGCTCGTGCAGCTGCGCTTCCAGCGAACCGCCCAGCACGATGTCGGTACCACGGCCGGCCATGTTGGTGGCAATGGTCACCGCGCCCGGCATGCCGGCGTTGGCGATGATGGTCGCTTCGCGGTCATGCTGCTTGGCGTTGAGCACTTCGTGGTGCACACCGGCCTTGGTCAGATGCTCGGACAGCATCTCCGAGGTCTCGATCGAGGTGGTACCCACCAGCACCGGCTGGCCGCGCTCGTTGCAGGCCTGGATATCGGCCAGCACCGCGTTGAACTTGCCGTTGCGGTTGAGGAAGACCTGGTCCGAACCGTCCTTGCGGATGGTCGGGCGGTTGGTCGGGATCACCACCACTTCCAGGTTGTAGATGCTCTGGAACTCGTAGGCTTCCGTATCGGCCGTACCGGTCATGCCGGACAGCTTCTTGTACATGCGGAACAGGTTCTGGAAGGTGATGCTGGCCAGCGTCTGGTTCTCGCGCTGGACCGGCACGCCTTCCTTCGCTTCCACCGCCTGGTGCAGACCATCGGACCAGCGGCGGCCGGCCAGGGTACGGCCGGTGAATTCATCGACGATCACCACTTCACCGTCGCGCACGATGTAATCCACGTCGCGCTGGTAGATCGCATGCGCGCGCAGCGCCGCGTTGAGGTGATGCACCACGGTCAGGTTCTGCGCGGCGTACAGGCCTTCCGTCTCGGCATTAAGGATGCCGGCTTCGACCAGCAGCGCCTCGGCATGCTCCATGCCTGCTTCGGACAGATGGACCTGCTTGCCCTTCTCGTCGACCCAGAAATCGCCCTCGCCTTCCTCGGCCTCCTGCTTGATCAGGTTCGGGACGATGCGGTTGACGCGGATGTACAGCTCCGGGGAATCATCGGCCGGGCCGGAAATGATCAGCGGGGTACGGGCTTCATCGATCAGGATCGAGTCGACTTCATCGACGATCGCGTAGTGCAGGCCGCGCTGGTGACGGTCCGCACGGGACAGCGCCATGTTGTCGCGCAGGTAATCGAAGCCGAATTCGTTATTGGTGCCGTAGGTGATGTCGCTGGCATAGGCCTCGCGCTTGTCACCGTGCGGCATGCCCGGATAGACCACGCCCACGCTCAGGCCCAGCCAGTTGTAGAGCTTGCCCATCTGCGCCGAGTCACGGCGGGCCAGGTAGTCGTTCACGGTGACCACGTGGACGCCCTTGCCTTCCAGCGCATTGAGGTAGACCGGCAGCGTGGCGACCAGGGTCTTGCCTTCACCGGTGCGCATTTCCGCGATCTTGCCCAGGTGCAGGACCATGCCGCCGATCAGCTGCACGTCGTAATGGCGCATGCCCAGAACGCGGCGGCTGGCTTCACGGCAGACCGCGAAGGCTTCCGGCAGCACCTTGTCCAGGGCTTCACCGTCAGCGATGCGCTGCTTGAATTCCGGGGTCTTGGCCTTGAGCTGCTCGTCGGAGAGCTTTTCGATTTCCGGCTCCAACGCATTGACCTTGGCGACGATGCGGTTGAGCTGGCGCAGCTGTCGTTCATTACGACTGCCGAAGACGCGGGTAAGCAGGCTGTTGATCATTGAAGGAACCGGTTGGAATGAGACGCCCCAACGGCGGCGCTTTCCCCGGGGGATGCGCACGCCGCAAACGAAACAGGGCGCACCGCGCCCTGTCTATGGCAACACCCATTGTAGCTTGGGACGGGGGTCCGGCGTTTCAAGCACCCCCGTTCAAGTTCGTTACCGTGATCAGCCCCGCGAAACGCGGCCGACCGGGGTGTTGCCGCCATCACCGAGGAACTTGCGCGGATTGACCACCTGGCCGCGTTCCCAGACCTCGAAGTGCACGTGGGCACCGGTGGAACGGCCCGTGGAACCGGCCTTGGCCACTTCCTGGCCGGCCCGGACCAGATCGCCCGGCTTCACCACCAGGCGCGAATTATGCGCATAGCGGGTCACATAACCGTTGCCATGGTCCACATCGACCACATTGCCGTAGCCGCCCTTCACACCGGCGAAGCTGACCACGCCGTCGGCCACCGACATCACCGGGTCACCGACCTTGGCGTGGAAATCCATGCCCTTGTGGGTGGCCGCACCACGACCGAACGGATCGCTGCGGGTCCCGAAGTTGGAGGTGATGTAGGTATTGCGGATCGGCATGCGCGAGGGCACGGCGTTCTGTTCGAGCTGGTGATCGAACATCAGCGATTCCATCACCGACAGCTGGCGGCCTGAAGCAGCAAAGCGCTGCTCCAGCACCTGTAAGTCGGCGTTGACAGCGCTGACCGGGATGTCCTGGGTCGGGCCGGGCTCACCTTCACCGAGGCCGGGGGTCTCGTTGAAGTCGAATTCGCCGTCTTCGAGTTTGCCCATCTGGGTAAGGCGTTCGCCCAGCGCATTGAGACGGGTGGCCTGCGCCTGCAGCTCGCCCATCCGCGCAGCCAGCGCGTTGACCTGGGTCTGAGCGTCCTTCTGGGCCTGCGCCAGTTCGCGTTCCTGCTGTGCGACCTTGGCGTGGAGCCGGGAATCGTTGAACATGCTGCCACCGATACCGGCACCGAAGCCGATCAGGCAGCCCACCCCCAGCACACTGCCCAGCAGGGCCCGGGGGGAATCTTCGAAGTAGAAACGCAAACGCGCCAGCGGCGTCTTGGCCTGTCCTTCACGCGTTTTGATTACGATCTTTTTGAATGCCATCAGTGAGTTTTCATGTCTGAGCCGAAATCCAGTGCCCGTTCCCCATCTACGCCGAAGCCGGCGCTGGATGCGGTCATGGGGGACAAAGCCGGTAACCCGCTGCGTCGTGCCTTGTGGCTCGACGCGCTGGACCGTCAATTGCGCCCCCATTTACCGCCTGCACTGGCCACCCGTTGCCGGCTGGCGAATGTAAACGGCGAGCACCTCGTTTTTCTCGTCGAATCTCCCGTGTGGCACGCCAAGGTCCGGCTTGCCGAAGCACAGTTGATCGACGCGGCCCGGTCCATCGGGCTGAAGGTCACCAAGGTGACCGTCAAAACAGCGTCTGCCCCTCCCCCACGCTCCCCAGCGATCGATAACAGGAATGGCCCCCACGCTGTTTCAGCCGCCACGCACAAAGGGCTACGCGACGCGTTGGCCTGTCTCCGCGATGTGGATTCGTCCAAATCGTGAAGCCATCGGGGCATCCCGCCCCTTCCCGGCCGCGTCACGATCACGTGAACTTTGGCTGGGAGCCGGTCTGCACTGTAGCGGCGGAACCGCCGCCAGTCGTTAGTGTTTTATTAAATTAACGTTAAATTCGGCAGAAACCTTGATGAGGTTCACAAATCTGTGCGCTGTGCACCCCCACGGTTCATTGACGTCAAGATCACATGGCTCTCAGCGCGTCTAAACCCCAGGAAACAGAAACGGCGCCATGGGCGCCGCTCTATTTTGTTTAAAATCAATGACTTGCGCGATGGCAGGGCTCAGGCGTACGCCGGCAGACCGTAGACGACCGGTGCCTCGACTGCGGGCGAGTCATAGCTGACCCACTCCCAGGCACTGGCATCGGCCAGCAGCGCGCGCACCAGCTTGTTGTTGAGCGCGTGGCCCGACTTGAAGCCCTCATACGCGCCCAGCACCTGGCCGCCGGCCAGATACAGATCGCCGATCGCATCGAGGATCTTGTGGCGCACGAACTCATCGGCGTAGCGCAGGCCGTCGTCGTTGAGCACGCGGAACTCGTCGAGCACGATGGCGTTATCCATCGAGCCGCCCAGGCCGAGGTTGCGCTCGCGCATGTACTCCAGATCCCGCATGAAGCCGAAGGTCCGGGCACGCGAGATTTCCCGGGTGTAGGCCTGGGTCGAGAATTCGATCTCGGCCCGCGACTGCTTGGCCGGGATCATCGGGTGGTTGAACTGGATGGTGAAACCGAGCTTGTAGCCTTCGTACGGCTCGAAGCGGGCGACCTTGTCGCCATCGGTGACTTCCACCGTCTTGAGAATGCGGATGAAGCGTTTCGGCGCGTCCTGCTCGGCGATGCCCGCCGACTGCAGCAGGAAGACGAACGGGCCGGAGGAACCGTCCATGATCGGCAGCTCTGCCGAGGACAGTTCCACGATGATGTTGTCCACACCCAGGCCGGCCAGGGCCGACATCAGGTGTTCGACGGTCTGGATCTTCGCCTCGTGATAGGTCAAGCCGGTGCACAGGGTGACTTCGGTGACCAGGTCCGCACGCGCAGGCACTTCCACCACCGGGTCCAGATCGACGCGACGGAAGACGATGCCGTGGTTGACCGGGGCCGGGCGCAGGGTCATGTAGACCTTGTCACCGCTGTGAAGGCCGACGCCGGTGGCGCGGATCGTGTTCTTGAGGGTGCGTTGCGGAATCATCAGGGGGCAGGACCAGAAAGCGCGCGGTCAGCGCGGCTGTGACAAACAAGAATAACACGCACTACCGCTGTCCCTTCCGTGAACCGTGGTGCGTCGACAGCACTGCCCGGACGTGCGCACTGCACGACGGCGGTCAGACTGCCGGGCCGATCCTGGCCCGGCAGCATGGGACATGGAGATGCTTACCGGGGAGGACAAGGCCCCGGCACGCAGTACTCAGTCCGCCTGGCGGCGCAGGAACGCCGGGATGTCCAGGTAATCGTTCGGCAGTTCAGCGGCAGCCGGACCCGACGCGCTCGGGGCCGACGGTGCCACGGTGTCGGCGCTCGGACGACGCAGGCCCATGCCCATGCCCATCCCGCCCACGGCCTTGGAAACCGCATCGCCGCCGTTGTCGAACTCGCCGAACTCCGGCTGGCCGGTGGTGGCATTGCGGACCAGCTTGATCGGTGCGCGCTCGCCCGGACGCTGGGTCTTGGCGGTGACGGCACGGTTCAGGCCGGTGGCGACCACGGTCACGCGGACTTCGTCCTGCATGTCCGGATCCAGCACGGTACCCACGACCACGGTGGCATCTTCGGACGCGAAGCCATCGATGGTGCGGCCGATCTCGTCGAACTCGGCCATCGTGAAGTCGGCGCCGGCGGTGATGTTGACCAGGATGCCGTTGGCACCGGCCAGGTTCACATCGTCCAGCAGCGGGTTCTGGATGGCGGCTTCGGCAGCGGCCTGGGCACGGTCATCACCACGCGCGGTGCCGGTGCCCATCATTGCCAGGCCCATTTCGGACATGACGGTGCGCACGTCGGCGAAGTCGACGTTGATCAGGCCCGGACGCACGATCAGGTCAGCGATGCCCTGCACGGCGCCCTGGAGGACGTCGTTGGCGGCACGGAAGGCCTGGATCATGGTGGCGTTGCGGCCCAGCACGGTGATCAGCTTTTCGTTCGGGATGGTGATCAGCGAATCGCAATGCTGGCTCAGTTCTTCGATGCCCTTCAGCGCGACCTGCATGCGGCGACGGCCTTCGAACGGGAACGGCTTGGTGACCACGGCGACGGTCAGGATGCCCATCTCCTTGGCCAGCTGTGCCACGACCGGGGCGGCACCGGTGCCGGTACCGCCGCCCATGCCGGCGGTGATGAACACCATGTCCGCACCCTGCAGGGCGTCCATGATGCGCTCACGGTCTTCCAGCGCGGCCTGGCGGCCGACTTCCGGATTCGCGCCTGCGCCCAGGCCCTTGGTGACGTTGGTACCCAGCTGCAGCTGCAGCTTGGCACCGCAATTCTTGATGGCCTGCGAGTCGGTGTTGGCGGTGATGAATTCCACGCCGTCCACACTGGTGCTGACCATGTGCGCCACAGCGTTGCCGCCGCCGCCGCCCACGCCAATCACCTTGATCACCGCATTGGGTGCCATCTTTTCAATCAGTTCGAAATGCGCCATGTCCGTGTCCTCGTGTTGCCGTTTACGCGGGACGGGGGCTTCGGAGAATCCTTCTCCTGTCCTCCCCACCCATCGTGCCGGCGAGTTGTAGTTGGTATGCCGGGCCGGATAGAGCCAACCGCGGCGGTGTTGCCTGCTTCAATGGTCGGCCAGGTGGCCGGGTAATGCGCTTGCTGTGTAGGTCGTGATGCGTTCTGTTGCGGTGTGTTGCGGTGTTGCGGTGTTGCGTGGACGGTGTGTGGATTTTTCGGGAACTGCTTATCGCTTATTGCATGTGTACTGCGTGTTGCGGTCCACGATCAGAACTCGCCGCGGAACCAGGTTTTGAGTTTCTTGAACATGCTGCCGGCGCGGCCGGTGGGCAGCGACGGGCGACGCGGGTGTTCGATCTGGCTGCCCATCAACAGCAGGCCCACGCCGGTGGCATGCACCGGGTTGCCCACCACTTCGCCCAGCCCGGTGACGTGCTGCGGAATACCCACGCGCACCGGCATCTGCAGCATTTCCTCGGCCAGTTCGACCACGCCTTCCATCTTCGACGCGCCGCCGGTGAGCACCATGCCGGCGCGCACCAGTTCTTCGAAACCCGAGCGGCGCAGTTCGGCCTGCACCATCTCGAAGATCTCTTCGTAGCGGCCCTGCACTGCCTGGGCGAGTGCGTGGCGCGGCATCCGGCGCGGCGGACGATCGCCGACGCTGGGCACCTGGATGCTTTCCTCGGCAGTGGCCAGCTGGGCCAGCGCGCAGGCATAGCGCACCTTGATCTGCTCGGCTTCCGGGGTCGGCGTGCGCAGCATGTGCGCGATGTCGTTGGTGACGTGGTCGCCGGCGATCGGCAGCGAGGCGGTGTGGCAGATCGCGCCCTGCACGAACACGGCCAGGTCGGTGGTGCCGGCGCCCATGTCGACCAGCACCACGCCCAGCTCGCGCTCGTCGGCGGTCAGCACAGCCACGCTGGAGGCCAGCGAAGAGAGCACCAGGTCATCGACCTGCAGGCCGCAGCGCTGCACGCACTTGGAGATGTTGGCCGCCGCCGACTGTGCGCACACCACCAGGTGGGCATGCACTTCCAGGCGCACGCCGGTCATGCCGACCGGGTTGCGGATGCCTTCCTGCGAATCGTCCAGCACATACTCGCGCGGGATCGCATGCAGGATCTTCTGGTCGGCCGGGATCGCCACCGCCTTGGCCGCGTCCAGCACGCGATCCAGGTCGCCCCAGGTCACTTCGCCGTCGCGGATCGGCACGATGCCGGGCGAGTTCTTGCACTGCACGTGGTTGCCGGAGATCGACGCGTACACCGAGCGGATTTCGCAGCCGGCCATCAGTTCGGCTTCTTCGACCGCACGCTGGATGGACTGCACGGTCGATTCGATATCCACCACCACGCCGCGCTTGAGACCGCGCGATTCGTGCGAGCCGATGCCGATGACCTCGATCGGATTGCCCGGCGAATACTCGCCGACCAGCGCCACCACCTTGGAGGTGCCGATATCCAGACCAACGATCAGTGATTTGTCACCCTTGCGATTCATGTCCTGTCCTGCGTCCTGTGCGCCACATTGGCCGGTTCGGCCGGCGCGGCCGGGGCCGGGGTACCCCAGCTCAGCGTGAAACCATTGGTGTATCGGAGGTCGGCGCGCTCGATCGGCGCCGCTTGATTGGCCAGCTGCGGCAGCACGCGTACGAAGCGCTGCAGGCGCGAACGGGCATCGTCGCGGCCGACGACGACTTCGGTGCCATTGCTCAGCACCAGCGACCAGCTGCCGCGTGCGTCCATGGTGACCCGCTTGACGTCCACGCCGGCCGGCGCGAACAGTGCGCGTGCATCGTTGTAGAGCGCCACCACTTCTTCGGTCTGGCTGTCCGGACCATCCAGGTCGGGCAGTTCCAGGTCCTGCAGCTTCTTCGGGGTGGCGAACAGCTTGCCCTGCTCGGAGAGCAGGCGGTCGTTGCCCCAGCGCGCGAACGGCTTGTGCTCGACCAGGGTGATTTCCAGCACGTCCGGCCACTGCTTGCGGACCTGCGCGCTCTCCACCCACGGCAGCGTTTCGATGGCGTCCTGCGCATCCTGCAGCTTGACCGCGAAGAAGCCGGACCTCGCATACGGCAGCACCACCTGCTGCAGCTGCTCGGCCGGCACCCGCTTGAACTCACCGTGCACACGCAGCTTGGCCAACGGCCAACGCTCGGCACCGACCCAGCCGTTGAGCACCGCCACCACAGGCAGTGCCACGACCGACAGGGCCAGCAACCAGACGAAGATGCGCAGCACCGCGTTCATGCGTGGCGGTGCTCCTGTGCGGCGTGACCCGGCAGGGTCTGTTCCAGCACGCGCCAGACCAGCTCTTCAAAGCCGATCCCCGCCTGGCCGGCCGACTTGGGCACCAGCGAATGGCTGGTCATGCCGGGCGCGGTGTTCACTTCCAGCAGGTAGAAGCGGCCCGTGCTGCGGTCACGCATCACGTCCACCCGGCCCCAGCCACGGCAACCGGCCGCGCGGAACGCGGCCAGCGCGAGGCGGCGGATCTCGATTTCATCCTCGCCTTCCAGGCCCGGGCACAGGTACTGAGTGTCCTCGGCGATGTACTTGGCGTTGTAGTCGTACCACTGCCCCTTGGGCACGATGCGGATCGACGGCAGCGCCTGGTCGCCCAGGATCGCCACGGTCAACTCGTCGCCGACCACCATCTGCTCCATCAGCAGCTGGCCGTCATAACGCACCGCCAGCGCGACCGCCTCATCCAGCCCGGCCGCTTCCACCACGCGGCTGATGCCGACGCTGGAGCCTTCATTGGCCGGCTTGACCACCACCGGCAGGCCGAGCTCGGCCGCAGCGGCGTGGACATCGGAGGCCTGGTCCAGCGCGATGAAGCGCGGGGTCGGCAGCCCGTGCGACAGCCACACCTGCTTGGTGCGGATCTTGTCCATGCTCAGCGCCGAGCCGAGCACGTCCGAGCCGGTGTACGGCACGCCGAAGGCTTCCATCAGGCCCTGCACGATGCCGTCCTCGCCACCGCCGTTATGGCCGTGGAGGATGTTGAACACGCGGTCGAAGCGCTTCTCGACCAGCGCGAGCGCCAGGGCCGGGATGCCGTCGACCGCAATCGCATCGACGCCGCGCGCGCGCAGCGCTTCGATCACGTTGCGGCCGGAATCCAGCGAGACGTTGCGCTCGCTGGAGGTGCCACCCAGCAGCACGGCGACGCGGCCGAACATGGCCGGGTCGGTGAGGCGCAGCGGCGGGAAGGTCAGCGCGTTCATGCGGCCGGGGTCTCCTGGAAGCCTTCGCCGGCAATCTGCTGGGCGATGTAGCCGATGTCGCCGGCCCCCATCATCAGCAGCAGATCCCCGTCCTGCAGGACATCGGGCAGCACGTGCGCCAGCTCGGCAGCGTTGCCGACCACGACCGGCTCGCTGCGGCCGCGCGCACGGATGGCGCGGGCCAGCGAACGCGAATCGGCGCCCGGGATCGGCGCTTCGCCGGCCGGGTACACCTCGCTCAGCACCAGCGCATCCACTTCGGACAGCACAGCGGCAAAGGCATCGAACTGATCGCGGGTACGGCTGTAACGGTGCGGCTGGAAGGCAACCACCAGGCGCTGGCTCGGCCAGCCGCCGCGGGCGGCGGCGAACACGGCGGCCAGCTCACGCGGGTGGTGGCCGTAGTCGTCGATCACGCGGACCTTGGCACCGGTGTGCGTGGTGACGATGCCCAGGTCATTGAAGCGGCGGCCGATGCCGGCAAAGCTCTCCAGCGCACGCGCGATCGCGTCCGGGGCCACGCCCAGCTGCCAGCCCACGGCGGCGGCGGCCAGCGCGTTGAGCACGTTGTGCGCGCCCGGCAGGGCCAGCGTCACCGGGTGGCTGCTGCCTTCCGGCAGGCGCAGGGTGAAATGCATGCGCGGGCCGTCCTGGACCACGTCCTCGGCACGCACGTCAGCGTTGCTGCTCATGCCATAGCTCATGACATGGCGCGGCGTCTGCGAAGCCAATGCGGCCACTTCCGGATCGTCGATGCACAGCACCGCCAGCCCGTAGAACGGCAGGCGCTGCAGGAACTCGGCGAACGCGGCCTGGACGCGGGCGAAATCGTTGCCGTAGTTTTCCAGGTGGTCCGAATCGATGTTGGTGATCACCGAGACCAGCGGGTTCAGGCGCAGGAAGCTGCCATCGCTCTCGTCGGCTTCGGCCACCAGCCACTGGCCACCGCCGAGCTTGGCGTTGGCACCGGCGGCGAGCAGCTGGCCGCCGATCACGAAGGTCGGGTCCAGCCCGCCTTCGCTCAGCACCGCGGCGGTGAGGCTGGTGGTAGTGGTCTTGCCGTGCGTGCCGGCCACCGCGATACCGCGGCGGAAGCGCATCAGTTCGGCCAGCATCGCCGCGCGCGGCATGATCGGAATGCGCTGGCTGCGCGCTTCCATCAGTTCCGGGTTGTCATCGCGGATCGCGCTGGAGACAACCACGCAGTCGGTGCCGAGCACATTGGCGGCCGAGTGGCCGCGCATCACGCGCGCACCCAGGCCGGCCAGGCGGCGGGTCGCGGCGTTGTCGGCATTGTCCGAACCGGACACTTCATAGCCCAGCGTCAGCATCACTTCGGCGATGCCGCTCATGCCGGTGCCGCCGATGCCGACGAAGTGCACGCGCGGGAACGCGCGTACCAGGTCGTTGGTGTCGTGGAGGCGGCGGATCATGCGCGGCCTCGCGCCAGGCTGGCGCGCGTAGCGGTGTTCATTTGGATTCCTCGAGAATGATGTCGGCGATGCGCTCAGCGGCATCGACCTTGGCCAGGGCACGCGCGGCATGAGCCATCTGCATGCGTCGGCCAGAATTTTCGGACAATTCGCGCAACACGCCTTCCAGCTGTGTCGCCAGCGTTTCGTCCTGCTTCAGCAACACCGCGGCGCCGCGCTCGACCAGATACTCCGCATTGCGGGTCTGGTGATCGTCGACGGCCGCGGCAAACGGCACCAGCACGCTGCCCACGCCGACCGCGCACAGCTCGGCCAGGGTGGAGGCACCGGAGCGGCACACCACCAGATCGGCCCAGGCGAACGCCTCGGCCATATCGGCAATGAACGGTTCCACGCTTGCCTGCACACCGGCATCGGCATACGCCTGCAGGGCTTCGGCATGCAGCTTCTCGCCGCTCTGGTGGCGCACCTGCACCGGCATCCCCGTGCCCAGCGCGGCCAGTGCCTTGGGCACCGCGTTGTTGAGCGCGCGCGCGCCCTGGCTGCCGCCGAGTACCAGCAGACGCAGCGGCCCCTGCCGGTTGGCCAGGCGCAGCTCGGGCTGCGTGATCGCGGCGATCTCGGCACGCACCGGGTTGCCGACCGCCTCCTCACGCTGGGCGAAGCTGCCCGGGAAACCGGTCAGCACGCGGCGCGCGAAGCGCGACAGCACGCGGTTGGTCATGCCAGGTGCACGGTTCTGTTCGTGCACCAGCAGCGGCAGGCCATGCAGGCGCGCGGCGATACCACCGGGGCCGGAGGCGAAGCCGCCGAAGGCGATCACCGCCCGCGGCTGGCGATCGCGGATCAGGAAACCGGCCGCGCGGATTGCGCGCAGCAGGCGCAGCGGCGCGCCGATCAGGGCCAGCTTGCCCTTGCCGCGCAGGCCACCGATGGCCAGCGTGTCGATGTGGATGTCGTGCTGCGGCACCAGGCGTGTTTCCATCGCGCCATCGGCACCGAGCCAGGTGACCGGCACACCGCGTGCGCGCAGCACCTTGGCCACGGCCAGGCCGGGGAAGATGTGCCCACCGGTACCGCCGGCCATGATCATGACCGGGCGCTGGGACGGATCGAGGCGAGGCGTGCTCATCCCATCCTCCCCAGCGTCGGTTCGATGCGCTGCTGCATGCGGCTGGTGCCACGGGTGGAGCTGTCGCGCGGTGCGGTATCGCGGTTGCCGCTGTCCTGCATCGCCGCGGCGACCGCGCTGGCGCTGGCGGCCTTGGGCACGTCGCCCGGCAGCGGGCCATCCTGGTCGGCGCCCATGCGCACGGCCTGGCGGCGTTCGGCGCGGTCCAGTTCATAGGAGACGCGCAGCAGCAGGCCCATCGCCACGCAGGTCATCAGCACGCTCGAGCCGCCCGAGGAAATCAGCGGCAGGGTCAGGCCCTTGGTCGGCAGGATGCCGAGGTTGACCCCGATCGAGACGAAGCTCTGCATGCTGATCCACAGGCCGATGCCGAAGGCGATGTAGCCGGAGAAGTGGCGCTTCATTTCCACGCAGCGCATGCCCAGCCAGAAGGTGCGGCCGACCAGCAGCGCATACAGCGAAATGATCAGGCAGGTACCGAGGAAGCCCAGTTCCTCGGCGGTGACCGAGAAGATGAAATCGGTATGCGCTTCGGGCAGGTAATAGAGCTTCTGCACCGAGTTGCCCAGGCCCACGCCGGTCCACTCGCCGCGGCCCACGGCCATCAGTGCGTTGGACAGCTGGTAGCCATCGCCCTGCTGATCAGCCCACGGGTCCAGGAAGGAGGTGATGCGGCGCATGCGGTACGGCTCGAAGATCGCCAGCGCGGTCATGCCGATCATGCCGAACACGATCGGCATCGACATGCGTGGCAGGTTGACCCCACCCAGCACCAGCATGCCGGCGGTGATCGCCAGCAGCAGGGTGGACGAGCCGAAGTCCGGCTGCAGCAGCAGCAGCACCACCAGCGCGCCGGCCACGCCGAGCGGCTTGAGCATCGCCGGCCAGGTGGCGTTGACCTCATCGCGGAAGCGGACCAGATAGCTGGACAGCCACACGATGTAGAGCACCTTGACCGCTTCGACGGTCTGGAACTTGGAGATGCCCAGGTTGATCCAGCGGCGGGCACCGTTGACGCTGCTGCCCAGGCCCGGGATGAACACCACCACCAGCAGGGCGAAGCAGCCCAGCAGCAGGATCTGGTTGTACTGCTCGATGCTCTTGAGCTCGGTGCGCATGGCAATGATCGCCAGGCCGATACCCACCGCCAGGAAGATCAGGTGGCGGTTGAGGTAATAGAACGGGCTGCTCATCAGCGCGATCGAGCTCGACGCGACCATCACCACGCCCAGCCCGGTGAGCGTGATGATCGCGCCCAGCAGCCACTTGTCGAAGTGGCCTCCGATGGCTTCCAGGCGGGTGGCTTGGCGCGACAGGTCGTTCATCAGCGGACCTTCAACGTGGCCAGGCCGATCAGGACCAGCACCACCGAGATGATCCAGAAGCGCACGATCACGCGCGGCTCCGGCCAGCCCTTCAGTTCGAAGTGGTGGTGGATCGGCGCCATGCGGAACACGCGCTTGCCGGTCAGCTTGAACGAAGCGACCTGGATCATCACCGACAGCGTCTCGATCACGAACACGCCGCCCATCACCACCAGCACCAGTTCCTGGCGGGTGATCACTGCGATCGTGCCCAGCACCGCACCCAGCGCCAGCGCGCCGATGTCGCCCATGAAGACCATGGCCGGATAGGTGTTGAACCAGAGGAAGCCCAGGCCTGCACCGGCGATCGCCGCGCAGATGATGACCAGCTCACCGGCGCCCGGGATCTGCGGGATCTGCAGGTAGCTGGAGAACACCACGTTGCCCGAGGCATAGGCGAACACGCCCAGCGCGCAGGCGACCAGCACGGTCGGCATGATCGCCAGCCCGTCCAGGCCGTCGGTCAGGTTGACCGCGTTGGAGAAGCCGACGATCCAGAAATATGCGATGGCCACGAAGCTGACCCCGGCCAGCGGCAGCGCGATCGACTTGAACATCGGGATGTAGAACGTCATCGCCGCCGGGACATCGGCGGTGTAGAACAGGAACAGACCGGCCGCCAGACCAAAGATCGACTGCAGCAGGTACTTCCAGCGCGACTTCAGGCCGTTCGGGTCGCGACGGACGATCTTGATCCAGTCGTCGTACCAGCCGATCGCGCCGAAGCACAGCATCACGGCCAGCACCAGCCAGACGTAACGGTTGCGCAGGTCGGCCCACAGCAGCACCGACAGCGTGATCGTCAGCAGGATCAGCGAGCCGCCCATGGTCGGCGTGCCGGCCTTGGCGAAATGGGTCTGCGGACCATCGGTACGGATCGGCTGCCCGCCCTTGAACTGGGCCAGCTTGCGGATCATCGCCGGGCCGAGCCACAGCGACAGGAACAGGGCGGTCAGCGCCGCGAGGATGCCGCGCAGGGTCAGGTAGCCGAACAGCCCGAACAGGCTCTCCAACTGCTGCAGCCATCGGGCCAGTTCAAGCAACATTGGGGGTTTCCTCTCCTTGCGCGAGCAGCGCTTTGACGATCGTGTCCATGGCGCTGCCACGCGAGCCCTTGACCAGGCAGCGCACGCCGGCATGCAGTTCAGTGGCGAGCGCGGCGGACAGGGCCTGGTGACTCTGGAACTGCTGGCCGCCTTCACCGAAGGCGGTCGAGGCGGCGGCGCTCAGCGGGCCGAGCGTGTACAGCCGCTTCAGGCCGGCGTCGCGGGCGCGGCGGCCTGCCTGGGCATGCAGCGCCTCGCCGTCCGGGCCGAGTTCGCGCATGTCGCCCAGCACCAGCCAGCCCTCGTCCCTTGAGGCAGCGAGGGCATCGATGGCGGCGGCCAGCGAACCGGGGTTGGCGTTGTAACTGTCATCGATCAGCACCGCGCCGCTGGGCAGCTGGTGCGCGATCTGGCGGCCCGGCACCGGCTCGGCGCGGGCCAGGCCGGCGGCGATCTGCGCCACCGCAATGCCCGCTGCCAGCGCCAGCGAGGCAGCGGCCAGCGCGTTGCTGATGTTGTGCCGGCCCGGCAGGCCCAGCGTGATCTCGGCATCGCCCGCGGGCGTGGACAGCACGAACTGGCTGCCCTGCGCGGCCGTGCGGATCGTGCGCGCGGTGACATCGGCGCTGTGGTCCAGGCCGTAACGCAGCACACGGCAGCGCGGCGGCTGGCCGACGATGTGCTGTTCGAACCAGATCCCGAAGGCGTCATCGGCATTGATCACGGCCACGCCATCGGAAGGCAGCGCCGCGTAGATCGCGCCCTTGGTGGTGGCCACGCCCTGCAGACTGCCCATGCGTTCCAGATGCGCCGGGGCGATGTTGTTCACCAGCGCGTAGTGCGGGCGCACGATCTCGGTGAGGTAGGCGATATCGCCCGGCTTGCCGGCGCCCATCTCGTAGACGGCGTAGTCAGCATCTTCCGGGGCATCGAGCACCGCCAGCGGCAGGCCGATCTCGTTGTTGCGGTTGCCGGGGTTGGCGTAGACCACCTTGCGGTCGTCACGTGCCACTTGTTCCAGGATCGCCAGCAGCAGGCTCTTGACGCTGGTCTTGCCGTTGCTGCCGGTGATCGCGAAGACCGCAGTGTCACGGTCACGCTGCATGCCGGCGGCGATGCGACCGAGGGCGTGTTCGCTGTCGGCGACCACGATCTGCGGCAGGGCGACATCCAGCAGTCGCTCGACCAGCATCGCCGAGGCACCGCGCGCCAGCGCGTCGGCCGCGAAGTCATGGCCATCGAAACGCTCGCCACGCAGCGCCACATACAGGCTGCCCGGCGCGAGCGTGCGGGTGTCATTGCTGATGGCATCGATGGCGGTATCTTCGCCATGGATCTCGCCACCGGCCCAGTGGGCGATCAGCGACAGCGGGGTGCGCTTCATGCGTTCACCCCCGCGTGCGCGGCCAGCACACGGCCAGCCACCTCGGTGTCATCGAAGGCGTGCTTGACCCCGTGAATCTCCTGATAGGGCTCGTGGCCCTTGCCGGCGATCAGCACGATATCGCCCGCGCCGGCCAGGCCGATCGCGGTGGCGATCGCGGCGGCGCGATCACGCTGCACGGTGACGGCAGCGGGCGCATCAAATCCCTTCAGGATGTCGGCCACGATCACGTCGCCGTTTTCGCCGCGCGGATTGTCGTCGGTGACGATCACCACGTCGGCATGGCGTTCTGCGATGGCGGCCATCTGCGGACGCTTGCCGGTATCGCGCTCGCCGCCGCAACCGAACACGCAGATCAGGCGCCCGGCCAGATGGCCCTGCACACTGGTCAGTGCCTGTTCCAGCGCATCCGGGGTGTGCGCGTAATCGACCACGACGGTGGGCAGGCCACCCTCGCCGCCCAGGCGGTTCATGCGCCCGGCGATCGGCTGCAGCTGCGAGAGCAGCGCGGCGATCGCGGCCGGGGCGTGATCCAGCGCATACAGCGCGCCGGCCACGGCCAGCAGGTTGTCCACGTTGAAGCGGCCCAGCAGCGGCGACTGCACCGGATGGCGCTGACCGTCCACGACCAGATCGAAGGCGATGCCGCGACCGTCCAGGGTGAGTGAATCAGCGCGCAGGGTGGCCTGTGCGGCACCGCGCGAGCTCACGCCGATCGGGCGGACGGTCTCGCCGACAGTGCGCAGCAGTTCGCTGCCGAAGCTGTCATCGAGGTTGACCACAGCGGCCTTGAGCCCGTCACGGTGGAACAGCTTGGCCTTGGCCGCACCGTACTGCGCCATGTCGCCGTGATAGTCGAGATGGTCGCGGGTGAGGTTGGTGAACACCGCCACGTCATAGTGGACGGCATCCACGCGCCCCTGATCGAGCGCGTGCGAGCTGACTTCCATCGCCACGGCCTGGGCACCCCCGTCGCGCAGCTGCGCCAGCACCTCATGCATCTGCAGCACCAGCGGCGTGGTGAAGCCGGTCGGCACCACGTCGCCATAAAGTCCGACGCCCAACGTGCCGATACTTCCACTGCGGGTGCCGAGCAGGTGCCAGGCCTGGGCCAGCAGCTGCACGGTGGAGGTTTTTCCGTTGGTGCCGGTCACGCCGACCATCGTCATCGCGCGCGAGGGGTGGCCGTGGAACTGATCGGCCATCGCGCCCATGCGGTGGCGCAGGCCCGGCACCGCAATCGCATCGGCCGGGGCCGGCAGCTCGGCCGGGGCCGGCGGGTCGAACAGGATCGCCCCGGCGCCATTGGCGCGGGCCTGATCGACAAAGCCCAGTCCATGCGCGCCGAAGCCGGCGATCGCCACGAAGGCATTGCCCGGGCGCACCGCGCGGCTGTCCAGCACCAGGCCGGTGATGGTCGGGTTGTGGCTCAGCGCCACATCGGGAAGCAACTGCGACAGCAACATCATCTGGCTCATTGCGTGCCTCCCTGCGCGGGCGGCACTGTGGCGTGCGCGCTGGGCAGCGCGGCATCGAATTCTGCGGCGGCATCGGGCGCGATCACCGTTTCCGGCGGCGGCGTCGGCAACGACGAGGCGGTATGCCCCAGCTTTCCGGACTGCTGGGCGGCCAGCCACGACTCGATGTCATCCGGCGGCACATCCATCAGGCGCAGCGCGCCTTCCATGACGTTGTGGAACACCGGTGCGGAGACCAGACCGCCGTAGTACTTGCCGCCCTGCGGGTCGTTGATGACGATGACCGTGGCGAAACGCGGGTTGGTGGCCGGCACCACGCCGGCGAACAGCGCGTTGTAATGGCCACGCTCGTAACCGCCGGGGCCGGCCTTGCGGGCGGTGCCGGTCTTGCCGGCCACGTGGTAACCCAGCACCGCCGCCTGCTTGGCGCCGCCCTGGGTGACCACGGTTTCCATCATCGCCACGACTTCCTTGGCGATGTTCTCGTCGATGATCTGCTTGCCTTCGTTGCGCTGGCCTTTGACGAAGGTCGGCGCGATCAGCTTGCCGCCGTTGCCCAGCGCCGAGTAGGCGGTCGCGATCTGCAGCGGGCTGACATTCAGGCCGTAGCCATAGGACATGGTGGTCTTGGACGGACCACTCCAGCGCGCCGGGCGCGGCAGCACGCCGGCCGATTCGCCCGGGAAGCCGCTGTGCGGGGCGACGCCATAACCGAAGCTGTGAATGTGGTCGTAGAAGACCTGGTCCGGCATCTTGGCGGCGATCTTGGCCGCGCCGATGTTCGAGCTGCGGGTGATCACGCCGGTGACGGTGAGCACGCCATTGTTCCGCGGCACGTCCTTGATCGTGTAACGGCCCAGCGCCATGTAGCCCGGGTTGGTGTCCACCGTGGTGTCTTTGGTGACCACGCCGGATTGCAGCGCCGAGGCGATCGTCAACGGCTTCATGGTCGAGCCGGGCTCGACCAGATCGGTCACCGCGCGGTTGCGGCGGGTATCCGGCGCAGCACCACCCACGGCATTGGGGTTGTAGGTGGGCAGGTTGACCATGGCCAGGATCTCGCCGGTGGCCACATCCATGATCACCATCGAGCCGCCCGCAGCCTTGTTCTCGATCAGCGCGTTGCGCAGCTCCTTGAACGCCAGGAACTGGATGCGGCGATCGATGCTGAGGGTGAGGTCCTTGCCCGGCTCGGCGGCGCGCAGCAGATCGCTCTCCACCGTATCGCCCTTGCGGTTGCGGATCACGCGCTTGGCGCCAGCCTTGCCGCGCAGCCATTCATCGAAGGCCAGCTCCAGCCCTTCCTGGCCGCGGTCGTCGATGTTGGTGAAGCCGAGCACGTGCGCCATCGCCTCACCCTGCGGGTAGAAGCGGCGGAACTCGCGCTGCGAGGCCACGCCCGGGATCTTCATCGCGACCACTTTTTCCGCGTCGTCCGGATTGATCCGGCGGCGCAGATACATGAATTCTTTATCGGCCTTCTGCGAGAGCTTGGAGGTCAGCTCATCCAGCGGCATGCCCAGCGCGGTCGCCAGCTCAGGGATACGGTCAGGCGAACGCAGCAGTTCCTGCGGGTTGACCCAGATCGAGGCGACCGGAGTGGACACCGCCACCGGCTCGCCATTGCGGTCGGTGATCATGCCGCGCGAGGTGTTGATCGGCAGTTCGCGCAGGTAACGGGCTTCGCCCTGGCGCTGGTAGAACTCGCTGTTGATGATCTGCACGTAGGCGGCACGGCCGACCAGCGAGACCGAGCACAGGCCGAGCGCCAGCCCCACCCACTTCAGGCGCTGGCGGAGGTTGAAGCTGTTGCGCGCACGGTTGCGACCGGACTTGTTCATGGCCGGATCACCACGACATCGGCCGCTTCGGGGAACTTCATGCCCAGGCGCTCGCGGGCGACGCGGTCGACCCGGGTCGCCTCGGCCAGGGTGGCCTGCTCAAGCTGCAGGCGACCGAACTCGATGTTGATCTCATCGCGCGCACGCTCGACCCGGGACAGCTCCACGAAGGTCTGGCGGTGGCGATGGCGCATGAACACCACCCCGATCGCAGAAGCGATGGTGCAGGCCAGCAGCACGATCAACAGCAGGCGGCTCATCCAGCCACCTCACGTTTTTCGGCGACACGCAGCACCGCGCTGCGCGAGCGCGGATTGACCGCCAGCTCGTCGTCGTCGGCCTTGATGGCACCACCGTGCAGGTCCAGTGTCGGCACGAACGCGGCCAGCTCGGGCAGCCGGCGGTTGCTCGGCGGTGCCTTGGCGTAGCGGTTCATGAACTGTTTGACGATGCGGTCTTCCAGCGAATGGAAGCTGATCACCGCCAACCGGCCACCGGGCTTGAGGCGTGCCAGTGCCGCGTCCAGGCCGGCTTCGAGATCGGCCAGTTCACGGTTGATATGGATGCGGATCGCCTGGAAGCTGCGCGTGGCCGGGTGGATCTTGTCCTTGCCACGCGGCATCACCGAGGCGATCAACTCTGCAAGTTCGGCGGTGCGGGTGAAGGGCTGCTTGTTGCGGCGGGCGACGATGGCCTTGGCGATGCGGCGGCCCTGGCGCTCTTCGCCATAGGTCCACAGCACGTCCATCAGCTCGCGCTCTTCAACGCGGTTGAGCCACTGCGCCGCACTTTCACCGCTGTCCGGATCCATGCGCATGTCCAGCGGACCGTCCTTGCCGAAGCTGAAACCGCGCTCGGCGACATCCAGCTGGGGCGAGGACACGCCCAGGTCGAACAGCACGCCATCCAGGCCCTCGGCGGTGGCTTCCCAGTGCAGCAGATCGGCGAAGCTGCCACGGAAGATCGAGACGCGCGGGTCCGGCGCGAAATCACGCTCGGCTACCGCAATCGCCTCCGGATCCTTGTCCATGACCAGCAGCCGGCCTCCAGGACCGAGTTGCTCGAGCACGCCGCGGGCGTGACCGCCACGACCAAACGTGCCATCGAGATACACGCCGTTTTCGATCACCTTCAGGCCATCCAGGACCTGCGTGTACAGGACCGGCAGGTGGCCTGCCGGCGACTGCGACACCGGAAGGTGACCGGTCTGCGCTGCTCCGCGCATCCGGGCACCCCGGCTCACAACTTCAGGTCGAGCAACCCATCGCCGAGATCCTCGTCAGACAACGTCTGCTGGATCAACGCGCGATGAGCCTGCTCGCTCCACAATTCGAATTTGTCGCCCATACCGAGCAGCACCGCCTTCTTTTCAATGCCAACGGCACCACGGTGGCTGGCGGGAATACTGATGCGGCCGTTGCCGTCCAGCTCCAGATGCGCGGCCGAACCGACCAGCTTCTGTTGCAGGAGGCGCACGACGCGCTGTGTGTTGGGCTTGGACATGACGTCATCACGGACGCGTTCCCATTCCTGCTCGGCGTACAGCCACAGACAGCCGGACTCGAACGGGTTGTAGGTCAGGACCAGACGGTTGTTGCTCACACGCGCGACAAGGTCGCGATGCGCGGTCGGAACCGCCATGCGCCCTTTGTCGTCAACAGTGATGGCCGTCTCGCCTTGAAACACGACGTTTTCACCTTTCCTTCGCCTGGTGAAACATTGAACCACGAAAAACCACAAAAAACCCGGTTTCCCCTCTGATGCCCACCTTAGCAGTGCCGATTGGGTTGTCAACAACTTTGCGAACGGGAAATCACTTTGAACATCAAGGGCTTGCAGCAATCTTTAGAGACTTGTTCAAGGCTTATCCACAAGTTGCTGTTTCGTCTCATTTTTTGAGATTTCGCCGAAGTTCAGGCCTGTGGAGGCCGCGTGAAACATCGCCCCGTATTCAGTCCTGACCCGGCCGGCGTCGCCTCCGCCCTGCGCAGAACCGGCACAATGTGAGGCATGTGTCTGCTTGCCCTTGCCTGGAAAACCCACCCCCGCTGGCAGTTGGTGATGGCCGGTAACCGCGATGAGTTCCACGCGCGGCCGACCGACACCCTGGGCCGATGGCCGGCACCGGATGACCGAGTGTGTGCGGGCCGCGACCTGCGCTCGGGCGGAACCTGGGCGGGGATCGGACTGGAGGGGCGGATGGCGGTGGTGACCAATGTCCGCGATCCGCTCGCCCGGCAGACCGGCCCCTCCCGCGGCGCGCTGGTGGCCGACTATCTGCGTGATGCCGCGCCGGCCGCACTGTTCGCGGACGAGCTCGCGCGGCGGGCAGTCGAATTCGCCCCCTTCAATCTATTGCTGGCCGATCGCGATAGCTGCCAGTTCCTGGGCAACCACCCCCTGCACCGCCAGTCACTGGCGCCGGGCATCCATGGCATGTCCAACGGCCCACTGGACGCGCCCTGGCCGAAAACCGTGGCATTGAACGCCGCCCTGCGCACATGGGTGGACCTCGGCAATGACGACCTGGCTCCGCTATGGGACGCCCTGCGCGACGAGACCCGCGCCGACGACAGCGCGCTGCCGGAGACCGGCATCGGCCTGGAGCGCGAGCGGTGGCTGTCATCCGCCTTCATCCGCAGCCCCGAGTACGGCACCCGCGCCAGCACGATCATCGCGCTGGACGCCACCGGCCACGGCTTCATCACCGAGCGGCGGTTCGATGCGGAGGGCCACTGCACCGGTGAGACCCGACTGCCGGTTGCACCGCCGTCGGCGGCAACATGACGCAACCAGCTCGCTCCCACGCAGGCGCGGCGGGGTAGTTCAGCCGCAGGTAAAGGTGTTCACCGAAGTCTAACGTGTTGTGCCACAAGGGCTTTCGGGCAATACGGCGTGCTCGGGCGGGGCGAACTGCGGCGCCGTCCCGATGCGACATGATGCAGCGCTTGACCCCCTGCACCCCGCAGAGAGGATGGCCCGGCGGCACCTTCGCCGCGTTCTTCCTGGACCGGAGCCCTGCATGCGACGCCTCATCCTTCTATTGACTACCCATCTGCTCACGCTTGGCGTGGGATTCGGGCTGGGGGTGTACTTCCTGCCCATCCTGACCGCGCCTGACGATCCGCCTGTGCAGAAGGTGCAGGCCGCGATGGAGCAAGCGCGATACCACGCCACCTTGCACCGTGACCAGAAGGGCAGCGATGCGCTGCACTGGGCCGACGGGACGCTGAGCATAAGCAGCACCGCGGTCGCGTTCACCGGCAAGATCGCCCCCGGTCCTGATTACAAGGTGTACCTGACCCGTGAGTTCGTCGACACCAAGGCCGGGTTCGAACGGATCAAGGCCGATGCCGTGCGCATCGGCGAGGTGAAGACCTTCAACCGCTTCGTGGTCGATGTGCCGACGGGCGTGGACGTGGAGGAATTCACCACCGTCGTGGTGTGGTGCGAACGCTTCGCGCAGTTCATCTCGGCAGGGCAGTACCGCACCCCGGGTTGATCGCCCGCCCCGCGAGTGAATGTGGGACAATACGTGCGGCGGAGTCGGCCAGGCAGTCGCGTCATCCCTTGCGGATGCCGAGGAAAGTCCGGGCTCCACAGGGCAAGGTGCCAGGTAACGCCTGGGCGGCGCGAGCCGACGGAAAGTGCAACAGAAAGATACCGCCTACGTTTCCTTCGGGAAGCCGGTAAGGGTGAAATGGTGCGGTAAGAGCGCACCGCGAGTCTGGCAACAGACCGGCACGGCAAACCCCACCTGGAGCAAGACCAAATAGGGACCTAATGGCGTGGCCCGCGTCGGGTCCGGGTAGGTTGCTTGAGCGCTGCGGTGACGCAGCGCCTAGAAGAATGACTGTCCACGACAAAACCCGGCTTATCGGCCGGCTCCGCCGCTTTTTTCGTCATGACGAAGGTAGAGCCACCCCATGGGTGGCTGCCTTACGTTCTGGCACTGCGTGCAGCCACCCATGGGGTGGCTCTACACCTGAAAGCCGGACACCGCGAATCGGTTACCCGCCGTACAACGCCTTGCGCGGGGCACCGGTGATTTCGGCCGCCAGCTTGGCCGCGGTCGAGGGCGGCAGGTGCTCGCTCAGCTTGGCGTACAGGCGCCGGCCCTGGACCAGCTGAGCCTCCTCATCGTCGGCCGCGCCCTGCACCATCACCACGAACTCGCCCTTGCGCTGGTTGTCGTCCGCCTCGACCTGCTGCAGCAGCGAGGCCAGATCACCATCCAGCACGGTCTCAAACAGCTTGGTCAGCTCACGCGCCAGCACCGCGGGCCGCTCGGGCCCGAACGCGGCGACCATGTCCGCCAGCGATTCGGTGATCCGGTGCGAGGATTCGTAGAACACCAGCGTGCGGGTTTCACCGGCGAGCGCATGGAGGCGCTCGCGGCGGCCGGAGGCCTTGGCCGGCAGGAAGCCTTCGAAGGTGAAGCGATCGCTGGGCAGGCCGGCCACGCTGAGCGCGGCGATCGCGGCACAGGCGCCGGGAATCGGGCTGACCTTGATCCCGGCTTCGCGCGCGGCGCGGACCAGGCGGTAGCCCGGATCGCTGACCAGCGGGGTACCGGCATCACTGACCAGCGCCAGCGACTCACCCGCCAACAGGCGCGCCACGATCCGCTGCGACAACGCTTCTTCATTGTGGTCATGCAGCGCCACCAGCGGCTGCTGGATGCCGAAGTGGGCCAGCAGCTGGCCGCTGCGGCGGGTGTCCTCGGCGCAGATCGCGGCCACCGAACGCAGCACGTCCTGCGCGCGCGGGGTCAGATCGGCGAGGTTGCCGATCGGGGTGGCAACGACATACAGCGTGGGGACAGCACTCATCAGCGGCTCTTCCGTGGTCAAGGGTAGAATCGTACCGTTCCCCGGCCACGGCCGCTGCCCCCATCGAATGGACCTGATCATGAACAAGCCCGTCGTACGGATCTCCGCCCTTTCGTTGTCGCTGATGCTGCTTGCCGGCTGCGCCACGACCAGTTTCACCAGTGCGCCGGATTCGCCGGCCCAGAGCCAGGCTCTGGCGCTGATCGAGCAGGGCAAGCCGCGCGATGCGGCCCTCCAGCTGGAAGCGCTGGCCAACACCCTGCGCGGCGGTGCCCGCAGCGCAGCGCTGGCCGATGCCGCCTTTGCCTGGCATGAAGCCGGCGATGCGACCCGCGCCCGCACGCTGCTGGCCCAGGTCACCGCGCGCCAGCTCAGCGGCGCCAGCCTGCAGCGCTACCAGCTGACCACGGCCGAACTCGCGCTGGCCGACAAGCAGCCGGCGCAGGCGCTGGCTGCGCTGAAAGACTCGGGTGACGCGGTCACCCCCTCGCTGCGCACCCGCTGGCACCTGGCCCGCGCCAACGCATTGCAGGCCACCGGCGACAACCTCGGTGCCGCGCTCGAACGCGCCCGTGCGCACGCCGCGCTGACCGGCAAGGCGCGCAGCGACAACCAGCAGGCCATCGCCGGCCTGCTCGGCACGCTGGACGATGCCACCCTGCGCGCCCGCGCGGCGGCGTTGCCGGCCAATGAGCCGCTGTACAACTTCGCCGGCCGTGCGCTGATCGCCCGCGGCCTACCGCTGCCGCGTCCATTCGATCGCGAAGGCGCCTCGCAGTTCGATACCAGCAAGCGCCCGCCGGCGATGAGCGATGGCTACCGCCCGCCCGTGAAAATGGCCGTGCTGCTGCCGCTCAGTGGCCGTCTGGCCACCGCCGCGCAGCCGGTCCGCGATGGCCTGCTCAGCGGTTACTACGGTGAAACCCGCCGCCGGCCGGACATCCAGTTCATCGATACCGCCGGCACCGCGGCCGGTGCCGTGGCCGCCTACGACAAGGCGGTGACCGCCGGTGCCGATTTCATCGTCGGTCCGCTCGGCCGCGATGAAGTAGACGCCGTGTTCGGCCGCCGCGAACTTCCGGTGCCGATGCTGGCCCTGAACCGCGGCAAGGACACCCCGCCGGCCGGCAGCGCCGGTTTCTCGCTGGCTCCGGAAGACGACGGCATCATCGCCGCCGAGTACCTGCGCGGCCGCGAGCGCAGCAAGGTGCTGGTGATCCACAGCAACGACGACAACGGTCGCCGCGCTGCCGCCGCCTTCCGCGAGCGCTTCGCGCAGCGCGGTGGCCAGGTGCTGGCGACGATCGGGGTGAGCGACACGGTAGGCGACATTGGCGCGCAGGTGCGTGCGGCCGGCGCCATCGACGGTGTGCTGCTGGCAGTGAAGGCGCCGCAGGCGCGTGCACTGACCCCGCAGCTGGCGCTGGCCGGTGCCGGTGGCGCCAGCCGCGTCGGCACCTCGCAGCTGACCGTCGGTACCGGCAAGCCGGAAGAAGACATGGCGCTGGACGGCATCGTCTATCCGAACGAAGCCTGGAACGTGCGCGGCGTGCCCGGCCTGCCGGCCGCCTCCACCGCCGGGCAGATCCTGCCCTCGGCGCGTGGCGCCTCCGGTCGCCTGTTCGCGTTCGGTTTCGATGCGTGGAAGATCAGCGCCTACCTGGACAAGGTCGCGACCGAAGGCGGCCTGGCCGGCGCCACCGGCACACTGTTCCTGGACAGCAACGGCAACGTACTGCGGGTGCCGGCATGGTCGACCTTCAGCGGCGGGCGGCCGATGCCGATCGCCAGCAGCAACTGAGCCACGTGCCCACCGGGCGCGCGGTACGCGGTGCGGCGGTGGAAGCGGCCGCGCAGCACCATCTCCGTGAAGCCGGGCTGCGCCCGGTCACCACCAATGCGCGTTATCGCCGCGGTGAGATCGACCTGATCATGCGCGACGGTGATGTCGTCGTGTTCGTGGAAGTCCGCTACCGCGCGGACGCCCGCTTCGGCGGCGGCGCGGCCTCGGTGGACCGGCGCAAGCGACGCAAGCTGGTGATCGCCGCGCAGCTGTTCCTGCAGTCGCATCCCTGGCTGGCCGAGCAGCCGTGCCGCTTCGATGTCGTCGAAGCCGCCGGCGAGCCCCCGCAGCTGAACTGGCTGCGCGACGCGTTCCGGCTCGAAGACTGCTGATGCCCTCCATCTTCACCCACGCGGCCATTCCGCTGGCGTTGTGGTGCGCCGCGGATCGCGGCCGCATCTCCACGCCATTGCTGGCCGCCGGTGTGGTCGCGGCCATGCTGCCGGATGCGGACGTGCTCGCCTTCGCGTTGCACATTCCCTACGCCGACAGCTTCGGCCATCGGGGCGCCAGCCATTCGATGGTGTTCGCCGCGCTGATGGCCGTGCTCGCCGCGCTGCTGCACCGGCGCCTGCGCGCCACGGCGGTGCAGGCGGCTGCGTTCGTCGGCCTGTGCGCGCTGTCGCACCCGCTGCTGGATGCACTGACCTCCGGCGGGCTTGGCGTCGCGCTGTGGTGGCCGTGGAGTGGCGAACGCTTCTTCGCCCCGTGGCGCCCGATCCGCGTCTCGCCCTTCGCGCCGCAGTTCTTCAGCGCGCGCGGGATGGCGACCGTCCTTTCCGAACTGCGTTGGGTGTGGCTGCCACTGGCGCTGGCTGTGGTCGGCTGGCGAGCGATCCAACGTGCCCCTGTTGATTCCCGGACCTGATGATGACCCCTGCCCTGCCCACGGCGTTCGTTGCCACCCTGCATGCCCTGCTCGGTGAGGACGGCTGGCGCACCGATGACCGCGCGCTCGAGGCACATGCGCAGGACAACTCGTGGCGGCACACGCTGCCGGCCGGTGTCGCCTTCCCGCGCGATCGCGAGCAGGTGGTCGCCCTGGTCCGCGCCTGCCGCGAACACCGCATCGCGTTGGTCGCGCGTGGCGCAGGCACCGGCACCACCGGCGCTGCCGTGCCGATCGAAGGCAGCATCGTGCTCTCGTTCGCGCGGATGAACCGCATCCTCGCCATCCAGCCCGGCGACCGCTGCGCGGTGGTCGAACCCGGCGTGCTCAACGGCGACCTGCAGCAGGCGCTGATGCCGCACGGCCTGTTCTGGCCGCCGGACCCCTCCAGTGCGGAGATATGCAGCATCGGCGGCAACCTGGCCTGCAATGCCGGCGGCCCGCGCGCGGTGAAGTACGGCACCAGCCGCGACAACGTGCTTGGCCTGGTGGCGGTCACCGGCGCCGGTGAACTGATCACCTGCGGCGGCCCGTACACCAAGGACGCCACCGGCTACGACCTGACCCATCTGCTGGTGGGCAGCGAAGGCACGCTGGCGCTGATCGTGGAAGCGACCTTGAAGCTGACCCCGCTGCCGGTGACGCAGGCGGGGCTGCGCGTGCTGTACCGCGATGCGGATGCCGCCGCGCAGGCGGTGTCGCGGCTGATGGCGCAACCGGTGGTGCCCACGCGCCTGGAATTCATGGATGCGCGCAGCCTGGCGCTGCTGCGTCGCAATGGTGCTGACGTACCCGAGGCCGGCGCGATGCTGCTGGTGGAGGCTGACGGCGACCACGATACCCTGCCCTACCTGCTGCAGGCCCTGTCGGCGGCCGCCGAAGGCGACGGTCTGATCGCACTGGATGTGGCGATGGAAGGCAGCGCGCGCGAAACCCTGTGGGCCGCGCGCAAGGCGCTGTCACCGGCGCTGCGCAGCATCGCACCGGGCAAGATCAACGAAGACGTGGTGGTGCCGGTCTCCCGCATTCCCGCGCTGGTCGCCGGGGTGCAGGCACTATCGGTGGAGTTCGATCTGCCGATCGTCACTTTCGGCCATGCCGGCAACGGCAACCTGCACGTCAACATCCTCTACCACCCGGACGATGCCGGCGAGAACGCACGCGCGCATGCGGCGCTGCCGCGCGTGTTCGCGCTGACTCTGGCGCTGGGCGGCACACTGTCCGGCGAACACGGCATCGGCCTGGCCAAGCGCGATTTCATGGCACAGGCGTTCACCCCGGCCACGCTGGCGGCGATGCGCGCGATCAAGGCCGCGCTGGATCCGGACGGGATTCTCAACCCGGGCAAGGTACTGCCGCCGGGGTGATGGGCGTCAGCGACGTTCGGAGAAGTGCTCGTAGCCACCGTCGGCGGCGTCGGCATCGGCGCAGTGCACGCCCTGTCCTTCCACGATCCGGCCGATCCGGGTCAGCGGCAAACCCAGTGACGCCGACAAGGCATGGATCGCCTCGCGCTGCGACGGCGCGACGGTGAAGCACAGCTCGTAGTCATCGCCACCACGCAGCGCGCAGTCGCGGGCACCCTCGCGCCCGAGCTGCTCGCGCAGCGCCGACGAGATCGGCAATGCATCGGCCTCCACTTCCGCGCGCACACCGCTGCGTGCCGCGATGTGGCCCAGATCGGACAGCAGGCCATCGGAGATATCCACGGCCGCATGCGCGTAGGCACGCAGGCGCAGGCCGAGCGTGACCCGCGGGATCGGACGCAGCAGGCGCTCGCGCAGCGTTTCGTCATCGCTGAGCAGCGTGGCCACCGCCACTTTCAGGCGGTTCTGCTGCCACAGGCGCAGTGCACCGGCGGCATCGCCCAGGGTGCCACTGACCCAGATGTCATCCCCTACCTGGGCACGATCGCGACGCAGCGCCTGGCCGGGCGCCACCTGCCCCATCGCGGTGACCGACAGTGACAGCGGCCCGCGCGTGGTGTCGCCGCCCACCAGCACGATGTCGTGTTCGTCGGCCAGGGCGAAGAAGCCATCGGCGAAGGCTTCGATCCAGTCCGGGTCGGCCGTGGGCAGCGACAGCGCCAAGGTGCACCATGCCGGTCGGGCGCCCATGGCCGCGAGATCGGAGAGGTTGACCGCGAGGGTTTTCCAGCCGATGTCGTAGGCCGGGGTTTCGGGCGGGAAATGCACGCCGCTGTTGAGCGTATCGGCGGTGATCACCAGCTGTTCGCCCGCACGCGGCTGCAGCAGCGCGGCGTCATCGCCGATGCCGAGCACGACGTCGGCGCGCGCGGTGGTGCGCGCACGGATGCGGTCGATCAGAGCGAATTCGGCAAGGGACACGGGACGGATCAGTGACCCGATTCGACCTTGCGCCACTCCACGGCGGCCCGGTCAAGCACACCATTGACGTAGGTGTGGCCATGCTCGGAGCCAAAGCGCTTGGCCGATTCGATCGCTTCGTTGATCACGACGCGGTACGGCACGTCCAGGCGGAAGCGCATTTCATAGGCGGCCACGCGCAGCGCGGCGCGTTCGATCGCGTCCACTTCCTCGATACCACGATCCAGGTACGGGTCCAGCGCCGCATCCAGATCCTTGCGGTTGTCGAGCACGCCATGCACCAGCGCTTCGAAGTAGGCCAGATCGGCGATTTCGCGGGCCTGTTCGTGGGCGAACTGGGCGATCACGCTCTGCGCGTTGCCACCGGAGATCTGCCACGCATAGATCGCCTGCAGGGCACGACGACGCGCGCGCGAACGCAGCACGGGGTCGACGCCATCACGGCGGACGGGCTTACCGGAGGGCTTGCCCTGGTTTGACTTGTTCATGGCAGCTGCTCCAGAAGATTGACCATTTCCAACGCCGTCAGTGCGGCTTCCTCACCCTTGTTGCCGTGGCTGCCACCCGCGCGGGCTTCGGCATCCTCGACACGTTCCACCGCCAGCACGCCATTGAGCACCGGCACGCCGAAGTCCAGCTGCACGCGCATCAGGCCTTCGGCGCAGCGGTCGGCCACATGTTCGTAATGCCGGGTATCGCCGCGGATCACGCAGCCCAGGGTGATGATCGCGGCGTGCTGATGGGCGGCCGCCAGACGCGCGGCGACCAGCGGCAGTTCCCATGCGCCGGGCACGCGGATCACGTCGATGGCGGACTCGTCGATCCCGTTGCCGGCCAGGCTCTGCCGCGCACCGGCCACCAGCACGTCGGTGATGCGGGCATTCCAGCGGCTGGCGAGGATGGCGAAACGGGCCTTTTCCGGAGTACGGAGGTCGCCTTCGTAATGGCTCATGTTCGGCGTGGGGTCCATTTAATAGGTGAATATTCTAGCGCATGGCCGCGTGTAGCCGGGTCGCCGCGCGTTGGGGGACGGGTCCGGTGCAAAAGCCCCCTGGGTCAGGGGGCTACCGAGAAGCTGCGCGACGTCAGCGCGCGTGCGAGGACGTGTTCTCCACCGTCTCAACCACTTCCAGGCCATACCCGGCCAGGCCGATCTGGCGGCGGGGGGTGCCCAGTACGCGCAGCTTGCCCAGGCCAAGGTCCGACAGAATCTGCGCCCCGGCCCCGTTGCGGCGCCACTGGCCCACGTCCTTGTCCTTGCCCGGCACGACCGGGGCCGGCTGCTGGCGCAGGCGGGCCAGCAGGCTGTTGGTGTCGCGCGGCGCGGACAGCACCACCATCACCCCGCGCTCGGCGGCGGCGATCGCGCGCAGGGCATCGGTGGAGGCCACGCCGAAATCATCGCGGCGCCAGTGCAGTAGATCGGCCAGCGGGTTTTCCACCTGCACGCGGACCAGGGTCGGCTCGGCGTCCGGGGTGCCGCGGACCAGCGCGAAGTGCAGGTCGTGGGCGATCCGATCACGGTAGGTGACCAGCGTGAAGGGGCCGAACTCGGTCTCGATCTCACGCTCGTCCACACGCTCGACCGTCTTTTCAGTGGCCAGGCGGTAGGCGATCAGGTCGGCGATCGAGCCCATCTTCAGGCCGTGCTCGCGGGCGAACACTTCCAGCTCCGGACGGCGCGCCATGCTGCCGTCCGGATTGAGGATCTCCACCAGCACGCCGGCCGGCTCCAGGCCCGCCAGCATGGCCAGATCGACACCGGCCTCGGTATGCCCGGCGCGGGTCAGCACGCCGCCCGGCTGGGCGATCAGCGGGAAGATGTGGCCCGGCTGGTGCAGGTCGGCCGGCTTGGCGTCCGGCTTCACCGCGGTGCGGATGGTATGCGCACGGTCATAGGCGGAGATACCGGTGGTGACGCCTTCAGCGGCCTCGATGCTGACCGTGAAGTTGGTCTGGAACTGCGCGGTATTGGCCTGCACCATCGGTGCCAGGCCCAGATCGGCGGCGCGTTCGCGGGTCAGCGGCAGGCACACCAGGCCGCGGCCATGGGTGACCATGAAGTTGATGTCCGAGGGCTTGACCAGCTCGGCGGCCATGATCAGGTCGCCTTCGTTCTCACGGTCTTCGTCATCGACGATGACGACCATGCGGCCGAGGCGGATGTCCTCGAGGATCTCGGGAATGGGGGCGAAATTCATGCGCGTGCTCCTGCACCCAACAAACGTTCGACGTAACGGGCGACCAGATCGATTTCAAGATTGACGGCACTGCCCACGGCAGTAGCGGCGAAGGCGGTGTTGGCGACGGTGTGCGGGATGAGGGCGACCTCGAAGCCCTGCTCGTCCACGTCGTTGACGGTCAGGCTGACCCCGTCCACGCAGATCGAGCCTTTCTTGGCGATGTAGCGCAGCAGCGCCGTCGGCGCGGCGAAACGCCAGCGCTGGGCACGGGCGTCGTCGTGTACCGACAGCACCTGGCCGAGGCCATCGACATGGCCGCTGACCAGATGGCCGCCAAGGCGGTCGGTCGGGCGCATCGCGCGTTCAAGATTGATGACGGCGCCGTCGGTCAGTTGACCGAGCGTGGTCAGGCCCAGCGTCTCGGTGGAGGCGTCGGCCTGGAAGCTCGTCGCGTCATAAGCGATGACGGTGAGGCAGACCCCGTTGATGGCGATGCTCTCGCCCAACTGCACGTTCTCGAACGGCAGGGTGCCCACGTCAAAGGTAAAGCGGACATCGCCGCCAAGGGGGTCGCGTGCGGCCAGACGGCCGACGCCTTCGATGATTCCAGTAAACAAGTAACGTTCTCCGCGGAAAGATGAGCGAAAAACGCCGCAAGGCATATAGGCGCACGCCGAGCGCAAGGCCCGGCCGCACCGTCTTCTTTCATCCGGACTATACCGTCGGCTCCGGCATCGGACCGGATCTGCTGACCCTCCCGGTGACCGGGAAGCGCTCGCGGGCTCGTGCTTGCGCACCTACCGCCGGTGGGGAATCGCACCCCGCCCTGAAGACGTTTGTGTACCGGCGAACCGGCCCGGCTAGTGTAACAGCGCACCCTGACTGGGGGCTTTAAGTTAAATAAGTGTTAAGCTCAGCCGCTCAGCACGCTGCCCGTGAACGTTGGGCAGATGCTCCGCTTACTGATCGGGCTGCGGCGTCCGCGCCGCGCCATGATCGAACGGGTCCCGCAAGGGGCCCGTTTTTTATGGGCGCAGCAACAGGCGGAGGTCTTCACCCACCTGGCGCCTGTCCACCACGCGCATCCGGCGCTGCTGGTCCATCGCGTGGATCCCCAGGCCGGACAGCAGCGGCAGTCCGTGCTCGCCGAGCAGCGTGGGCGCCTGGTACAGCAGCAGTTCGTCGACCCAGCCACCGGCCAGCAACGCACCGGCCAAGGTGGCGCCGGCTTCGGTATGCACTTCATTGATGCCGCGCTCGGCCAGCAGGGCCAGCACTGCGCCCAGATCCAGCCGACCGTCATGGCTGGACACACTGGCGAACTCGGCATCGGCGGCATCCGGCGGGCTGACCGCGGCGTCATGCACGTACAAGGTCGGCGCCCCGCCCTCGCGGACCCGCGCACATTCCAGCGAGCGCAGCCGCGCATCGAGCACCACCCGCAACGGCGGCAGCACATCGGTTTCGCCCAGCCGCACGGTCAACATCGGATCGTCAGCCAGCACGGTGGCCGCGCCGGTGAGAATCGCACCCGCCCGTGCACGCCAGTGCTGCACGTCCTCGCGGGCGGCTGCACCGGTGATCCATTTGGAGCTGCCATCGGCCATCGCGGTGCGCCCGTCCAGACTGGCCGCGAGCTTCACCCGCAGCCATGGCCGGCCGCGCTCGATGCGGGAGAGGAAGCCGTGGTTGAGCTCGCGCGCCTGCGCAGCCATCAACCCTTCGGCGACCTCGATGCCGGCGTCGCGCAGCAGTACGAAACCGCCGCCGTCGACCTTCGGGAACGGATCGCGCATCGCCGCGACCACACGGCTCACGCCCGCGTCGATCAGGGCCAATGCACACGGCGGTGTGCGGCCATGGTGCGCGCAGGGTTCCAGGGTGACGTAGGCGGTGGCACCGCGTGCCTGTTCACCGGCCTGGCGCAGCGCGAAGACTTCCGCGTGTGCACCACCGGTACGCTGGTGCCAGCCCTCGCCGACCACCACCTCGTCGCGTGCGATGACGCATCCCACCATCGGATTGGGCCGCGCGGTATAGGCGGCACGCTCGGCCAGGCGCAGCGCATGCGCCATGTGCTGATGGTCGAGAGCAGTGAATTCAGTCATGGCGGTGAGCATCTGGCGGCAGGCAGCCGCGATGGTAGCTCAGCCGTGGTGGCCGCGATGCGGCGCAGGCTCAGCCTTTCTTTTTCTTGGTCAGCGCGATCACATCGCCGAGCAGCTGCAGTTGCTCGGTGCTGGACGGCAGCTCGCGCTCCAGCTTCTCGATTTCCTCGCGGAAATCGGCAACGTCTTCGAAGCTGCGGTACACCGAGGCAAACCGCACGTAGCCGACATGATCGAGCTTGCGCAGCTCGTTCATCACGAACTCGCCGACCTTGATCGACGGAATTTCGCGCTCACCGCAGATCCGCGCCTGCTGCATCACCGCGCGCACCGCCAGTTCGATCTTGTCTTCGGGCACCGGGCGCTTCTGCAGCGCGCGATCGAAGCCGCTACGGACCTTGCGAGCGTCGAAGGCCTCGCGGCTGCCGTCGCTTTTCACGATCGCCGGCAGTTTCAGTTCGATGGTTTCCAGGGTGCTGAAGCGCTCGTTGCAGGCCTCGCACTCGCGGCGACGCCGGATCGTCGCGCCGTCTTCGGAGACGCGCGAGTCGATCACACGGGTGTCGGCATGCTGGCAGAACGGACAGTACATGGAACGCCTTACATCGGGAAAACGTCATGCCGTGGTCACGGCAGCGTCGCAACGGTACCTGAGAGGGACCGGCTACAGCAAATGGACGGGGGGAGAGTCCAGCCCTGTCTAGGCGGCCCTCCGGCGCAACCACAGCAGGTGCGCCGCACAGGAGAACAGCGGGAGGCCCGCCATCACGAGCAGGGCGGCCGCTGGCGCGGGCCCATCGGACAGATGAATGTGGAAGATCGACCGCACCAGTCCCGCCCAGGCAATCCCGGTTGCCACGAGCGCGGCCAGCAGGCCAGCCCACCATATCGGTGACGCCGCCCGAAGTGCGCCCGCGCCGCCTTGCCACCAGCGCCGGGCAAGGATGAGCCAGATCAGGACGATGAGACTTGCCGTGCCGAACCATGCCACTGCCCAGCCTGGCGCCGTGCCCGGCCCACCGTATTGATGGAGCACGTCGCGCAGGCACAGCCCCACCACGACAAACGACGCCAGGGCATGCGGGACTCCAAACACACCCGCGTGCAGCAGCATTCCGCGCCGCTGTGTGCGATGGCCCTCCATCCGGTCAGGTGCTCTGGGTTCGCCGCAACCGCACCAGCATGACCGCCGGCAGCAGCAGTGGCGGCCCCGCCAGCAGCAGGACCAGCGCCGTCGGACTGGCGGCGGCCTGCCAGAACGCCATGCCGACGACCGCCACGGCGGCCAGTGCTCCAAGACCCAAGGCCGCCCACGGCCAGGGTCCGCTGTCACGCAGGCCGGTGCGTCCCGCTCGAAGATAGCGGCTGCTTAACCACAGCCAGCCGAGTACCCCGATCAGGCCCGCACTGCCCCAGCCACCGATCAACAGGCGCGAGGTGCGATCGAGATAGGCCGGTTCGACGAACGCGACCCAGACCCCGATGGCGGCGAAGGCGCCGCCGCCGGCCATCCCTACGATGCCGCAGATCAGGGCCAGCACGGCGTAGGTACGCCGTTGCCGGCCCTCGTCCATATCAGCCGTAGACCGGGTACTTGCGGCACTGCGCGCTGACCGCGTCGCGGACGCGGGCGATCACGGCCTCATCCGCCGGAGCGTCGAGCACATCGGCGATCCAGTTGGCCAGGTCCACGCAGTCCTGTTCGAGGTAACCGCGCGTGGTCACCGCCGGGGTCCCCAGGCGCAGGCCCGAGGTCACGAACGGCGAACGCGGGTCGTTCGGCACCGAGTTCTTGTTGACGGTGATGTGGGCCAGGCCGAGCGCGGCTTCGGCGTCCTTGCCCGAGACCTCCTTGCCGATCATGTCGACCAGCATCAGGTGGTTCTGGGTACCGCCTGAGACGATCTTGTAGCCGCGCGCGATCAGCGTGTTGGCCATCGCCTGGGCATTCTTGACCACCTGCTGCTGGTAGGCTTTGAAGCCCGGCTCCAGTGCTTCCTTGAAGGCCACGGCCTTGCCGGCGATGACGTGCATCAGCGGACCGCCCTGGATGCCCGGGAACACGATGGACTGCAGCTTCTTCTGCAGTTCTTCGCTGGCCCCCTTGGCGATGATGATGCCGCCGCGCGGGCCGCGCAGGGTCTTGTGGGTGGTGGAGGTGACCACGTGGGCGTGCGGCAGCGGGCTCGGGTAGACGCCGGCGGCGACCAGGCCGGCCACATGGGCCATGTCCACGAACAGGTAGGCACCGACCTTGTCGGCGATCGCGCGGAAGCGCGCCCAGTCGATGACCTGCGAGTAGGCCGAGAAGCCAGCGACGACCATCTTCGGCTTGTGCTCCAGCGCCAGACGCTCGACCTCGTCATAGTCGATCAGGCCAGCTTCGTCCACGCCGTACTGGATGGCGTTGAACAGCTTGCCCGAGGCGTTGACCTTGGCACCGTGGGTGAGGTGACCACCATGGGCCAGGCTCATGCCGAGAATGGTGTCGCCCGGCTGCAGCAGCGCGAAGTAGACGGCCTGGTTGGCCTGCGAGCCGCTATGCGGCTGCACGTTGGCGTAGTCGGCGTCGAACAGCTGCTTGAGGCGGTCGATGGCCAGCTGCTCGGCGATGTCCACGTATTCGCAGCCACCGTAGTAACGCTTGCCCGGGTAGCCCTCGGCGTACTTGTTGGTCAGCTGGCTGCCCTGGGCTTCCATCACCGCCGGGCTGGTGTAGTTCTCGCTGGCAATCAGCTCGACATGGTCTTCCTGGCGCTGGGTTTCAGCGGCAATGGCCTTGGCCAGTTCGGGATCGTAGGTTTCGATGCGGACGTCACGCGGGAACATCGCTTACTCCAGGACAGGGGATGAGGGAACGGCAGCCCTTCATTGTAAGGCCGAGATCGGCGGCTGGCCCCTGCCGAAGGCGGGGTCGATCCATTCTTCAATGACGACCAACAAGCTGAACTGCGACAGCGTTCCTTGAATTGTTCATTTTTTGTGATTTCAGACCCTAAAGGCGTTCAACCAGCGGCCGTTATTCCCAATTCAGGGAATCGTCTCATTCAAACAGGGGTTGGCTGTGAATCATGTGTATCGCGTGGTCTTCAATCACGCGCTGAAGTGCGTGCAGGTTGTTTCAGAAATCGCCCGCGGCGGCCGCGCGGCCTCGTCCACCGCCGCGCGTCGCGCGCCGCAGCTGGCCGCGCTGTCCACCGCCATCGCACTGGGCTGCATCGCGCCTGTCGCGTTCGCGGCAGAGCCTGGCTGGAATGAATGGCGCGGGACGATCGACAGTGACTGGGCAACCCCCGGCAACTGGCAGCTGGGCGAACCCAGTGCCGCCGACCCGCAGGCCCGCGCGACGTACATCGACGGCAACCGCACCGCCATCGTGGGCACCACGGGCGAAGCCACCAATCACATCCACGTGGGTGACACCGGCATCGGCACGCTGGTGATCCAGGGCGGCGGTCAGCTGACCTCGGCCACCATCTTCATGGGCACCGGCGAAGTCCTCGGCACCCGCGGCACGGCCGACGGCCGCGCCACCATCAGCGGTGCCGGTTCGACCTGGACCTCGCTGGGGACCATTGGCGTCGGGCATTGGGGCAAGGGCCTGGTCGACGTCGACAACGGCGGCACGCTGGCGATCGGCAGCGACGCCTACATCGCCTCCGGGCTCGGGGCAGTGGGCGTGGTCAACGTTTCCGGCGCAACCTCCTCCTTCACGACCGGCGCCACCCTGCTGCTGGGTGCGGGCGGCAACGGCACCGTGAACGTGACCGATGGGGCGAAGGTGACTGCACAGTTCTCCCGGGTCGGCGTCAACGCGGGCAGCGTGGGCCTGATGGTCGTGAGCGACGGTGCCAGCTGGACCACCACCCGCGACCTCCGCATTGGCGACGGCGGCACCGGCACGGCCCGTCTGTCCGGCGGCGCCACCGCCACGGCGGGCAGCGGCCTTTACGTCGGCTCGGCCGCCACCGGCGTGGGTACGCTGGAAATCAGCGACACCGGCTCCCGCCTGGATGCAGGGGTCGCGCAGATGGTGTTCGGCGACCTGGGCAGGGCCACGGTCACCGTGTTCGACGGCGGACGCTTGAGCGGCGGCGAAGCGTGGCTGGGCAACCGTGTCGGCGGCAACGGCGCGGTCGAGGTCACCGGCACCAACAGCCAGTGGCAGAGCACGATCCTCAAAGTGGGCACCAACGGTACCGGCAGCTTCCTGGTCGACGACGGTGCCAACGCCCTGGTCACCGGCTCGATCGACCTGGCCATGACCAGCACCAGCCGCGGCACGATCACGGTCGGCCAGAACGCCACCCTCGCGGTGGGCGACAGCGGCAGCAGTCAGGTCGCCATCACCGCTGGCACCGGCCAGGGCCTGTTCGAACTGGCGGGCGGCACCCTGCGTGCCAACACCTGGCTCAACCTGGACAGTGCCGTGCTGGTCTCGGCGGACTCCACCGTGGAGGTGACCAGCAACCTGATGGCCTCCCGCGCCTTCAGCGGCAGCGGCGCCCTGCGCAAGACCGGCGCCGGCACGCTGATGCTCGGTGCCGACAGCACCTGGAGCGGCGGCCTGTACGTCGAGCAGGGCACTCTCTCGGTAGGCACCAGCAAGGCGTTGGGCACCGGCACGCTGCGCATGGCCGACGGCACCTCGCTGGGCCTGGGCAGCCCGATCACGCTGGACAACATCATCGCGCTCAACGGCGAGGTCGGCGTCTGGGTCGCCCCTGGCAACAGCGTGACCTTGGCCGGCGGCGTGCGTGATGCCAGCGGCAACAGCCTGCTGGTGAAGAACGACAGCGGCACGCTGGTCCTGGGCGGCAGCGCCTACACCGGCGACACCCGCATCGAAGGCGGCACGCTGCTTGCCACCGGCAATGCACTGCCGACCGGCAACATCGAGATCGGGAACGCCGGCACCTTCGCCATCGACACCACCCGCGTGCTGCAGTACGCCGGCCAGTTCAGCGGCAGCGGCACCCTCCGCCAGGGGCGCCATTTCCTGACCCTGACCGGCGACAGCAGCGCCTTCACCGGCACCACCGTCGTCAACGGCGGCATGCTGGAGGTAACCGGTGCGCTGGGCGGCGACATCCAGATGACCAGCAACGCCCTGCTGGCCGGCACCGGCAGCGTGGGCAGCGCGCACCTGCTCAGCGGCAGCGTGCTGTCGCCTGGCAGCCGCCAGCTTGGCAGCGTCGGGCGTTTGTCGATGAGCGGCGACCTGGTGTTCGACCCGAGCGCGACCTACCAGGTGGACGTTGCCGCCGATGGCCGCAGTGACCTCGTCTCGGTGGCCGGACAGGCCACTCTGGGTACTGCGGGTACCGTTGCCGTTGCGGCAGCCGGCAACTGGGCGGTCTCCACCCGCTACACCGTGCTGACGGCAGGTGATGGTGTGGCGGGCACGTTCGCCGGGGTGAGCAGCAACTTCGCGTTCCTCGATCCGACCTTGAGCTATGACGCCAACAACGTCTATCTGACCATGGCGCGCAATGACGTCTCCATGCCGGAGGTCGAACTGGCCTTCCCGGACGTGGTCGTCAATGCCAATCAGAAGGCCGTGGCCGGCGCGGTGGAAGCGTTGGGCGCGGGCAATGCGGTGTATGACGCCGTCGTCCGCCTGGAAGTGCCACAGGTAGTGCCGGCCTTCGACAGTCTGGGCGGTGAGATCCACGCCGCCGCGCGCACCGCGCTGCTGCAGGATCGCTTCCTGCGCGATGGCATCCACCAGCGCCTGGACGGCGCGGCGATGAGTGGCGTCCTCGCCGGCAACACCGGCGTGTGGGTGGCCGGCAGCGGCAACTCGCTGCGCCTGGACGCCGATGGCGTGGGCGCGCGTTCGCGCGTGCAGCAGCAGGGCCTGATGGCGGGTGCCGACTGGCGCATCAGCGAGCGCGTGCTGCTGGGCGTGGCGGTGGGCGAGCAGACCTTGACCAATCGACTGGACGACCGCCAGGCCAAGGCCGACGCGGACGCCACCGAATACGGCGTGTACGGCCAGTTCCAGGGCGAACACTTCGGGTTGCGCGGTGGCGTCAGCCGCACCGACTACCGCATCGACACCACCCGCGCGGTGACCGTCGGCAGCACCTTGTCGCAGTCGTTGGCGGCACGGTCGGATGCCACCGCCACCCGCGTGTTCGCGCGCGCGGGCTGGGACTTCACGGCCCGCACCCTGACGCTGACCCCGGAGATCGAACTGGCACACGTGCGTCTGCGCAGTGAGCGGATCGCCGAAACCGGCGGCAGCAGTGCGCTGCAGGTGCAGGCCAACCGCGATGAACTGAGCACCGGCGTGGCAGCGCTGCGCGCGGTGTGGGACATCAGCGGCGGGCAGCGTGACCGTGCGGCGCTCACTGCACGGGTCGGCTGGCAGTATGCCGATGGTGACCTGGGGGCAGCGACGCGTGCGCGCTTCGAGAACGGTGATACGACCTTTGCGATGCAGTCCGTGCCGCTGGCGCGCAGCATGGGTCTTGCCGAGCTGGGCGTGGCGGTCAGCCCGACGACGGCAAGCCGCCTGTCGCTGCAGGCGCAGACCAGCGCCGGCGACGGCCAGCGCGGTGTGGGGGTGCAGCTGAACTGGTCCGTCCAGTTCTGATGCAGGTCAACGGTTGACCTACAGGGCGCGCCTTCGGGCGCGCCCTTTTTCATGGGCGCGCAGTATCCGGTGCGCGTGTCGGCGGGTGTGGATCGCGATGATAGGACTGCCACGCTTTTGACGGTCAAGAAGGATCAGGCCCCGTGGACGATTCGCGTCCAGGCCCCCGAACCGTCAAGGAAGTGCTCCGATGTCCCGTTCCGGCCGTCACCCCGATCGTCTCCTGCCAGGCACGCGCCGGCGGCCATATACCAGCCTTCTCGCTCTGGCCCTCAGCACCTGCCTCGGCCCGCAGGCTTGGGCTCAGTCAGCAGAAACCGGCGCAGCCAGTACCCCCGGCACACCGAACGCCACGACCGTGTTGATCGCACGGGTCACGGTGGAGGGGGTGGGCGATCACCCTGCCAGCGGCATCAGCCGCGCCGCCGTGGAGGCCGTCGCCAACCGGACACTGCGTGAGATCGGCCCAACGTTGCCCGCTGCACTGGATTTCGAGCAGATCCAGCAGATCAGCGCGCGTATCACCCAGACGTATCGCGAGGCAGGGTTTCTGGTCTCGGTGGCCTATGTGCCGCCGCAGGACATCGGGGACAGCCAGACCCTGACGCTGACAGTCCTGGAAGGCCGGGTGGGCCGGGTGCTGGTGCAGGGCAGCCAGCGCTACCGCGACGACCAGCTCACCGCCAGCAGCCTGGGGCTGATCGGCCGCCCGTTGCGCCGGGCAGAACTGGACCGCGCCCTGCTGTATGCGCGTGACCTGCCCGGGGTGTCGGTCACTTCGATCCTGCAGCCCGGTGAGCACGCTGGTGAAACGGACATCGTGCTGGTCGCCCAGGACAGCGCGCATCCGTATGAAGTCACGGCCGGGCTGAACAACCATGGCACCGACAGCACCGGCAAGTACCGCGCCGAACTCGGTATCAGTGCCTTCAACGCGCTGGGCGCGGCTGATGTACTGAGCGCCAGTGTCGCCTACGGACTGGACCCGGCCGACAGCTGGCAGGGGGCGTTGTCGCTGAGTATTCCCTCCTCCGCCATCGATGGCCTCAGCCTGACCGCTGGCGTGAGCCGCAGCGAGATCGAGCTCAACAACGGCCCGTTCTCGGCGCTGGAAATCCATGGCCCCACCACGGTCGGCCACGTCGGGCTGGACTGGAAATTCATCAACCGCACCGATCTGCTGCTGCAGGTCTCCAGCCGCTGGATCCACCAGGAATCCCGTCTTGATGGCCTCGGCATGCAGCTCTCCAGTCATGCGTTCGACGTGCTTGAAGCCGGCCTGTCGATGCGGCATACCGACCGCCGGCTGCGCGGCATCAACCTGGTGCAGCTGAGCACGCGCAAGTCGATCAGCGACGAGTCAGCGCCGTTCGATTGGCTGTATCCCAACCACGACAGCTACTACTGGGTGACGCGACTGTCGGCGGCTCGCCTGCAGGCCCTGCCCGGCAACCAGCGTCTCTATCTGCGTGGCACTGGCCAGTTCACCGACAACGCACTGACACCGATGGAGCAGTTCAGTGTCGGCGGCCCGAACAGCGTGCGTGCCTTCCCGCTCTCGGCCGCGCTGGGCGATCGCGGCGTGCAGGCCACGTTCGAATACCAGGTCGATGCGCCCGGCTTCGCCACCCTGCCCTCGCCGTTCCAAGGCCGCAACTGGGGAGACGTGGTGTCGTTCCAGGTGTTCTACGACTGGGGCAGGACCTCGCCCGTGGCGCAGAACCGCCGGCTCGGGCTGCAGCCCATCACGCTCGAAGGCGCAGGCCTGGGCCTTCAGTTGCGGCTGCCGCAGCTGCAGGGCCTGCAGTTCAACCTGACCGCCTCCACCCCGACCGGCCGCACCCAACCTACCGATCAAGACGATATGCGCGTCTGGGCCGGCATCAGCCTGACGTTCTGAGGAACACAGACCATGAATCGTATCTATCGCCTTGTTTTCAATCGTGCTTTGGGCCGCGTCCAAGTTGCTTCCGAGCTGGCCAGTGGCAGCATGGCCGGATCCGGTGCTGCCCTGCCCTCGCAGCGGCAGTTGGCACTGCGCCCACTCTGGCTGCCGCTGCTGATGGCGCTGTGGGTGCCGGCCGGGCTTGCCGCGACCCTGCCTACCGGCGGCAGCTGGAGCACGGGCGCCGGCACCATCACCCCCAACGGTGCCAACGCGCTCACCGTCGACCAGACCTCGGCCAAGGCCATCATCGACTGGGCCAGCTTCGACATCGGTAACGCCCATAGCGTCACCTTCATGGTGCCCGTCAAAAACGCAGTCACCGTCAACAGGATCCATTCGGGCACACCGAGCACCATCGCCGGCATGCTCAACAGCCACGGCCAAGTGTTCCTGATCAATCCGGCCGGGATCGTGTTCAGCGCCGGATCCAGCGTCAACGTCGGTGGCCTGGTAGCCAGCACGATGACGCTGGACGGCGGGGTGGCCGATGACGTCTACGACTTCCAGGGCAGTTTCCAGGCCGGGGCGCAGATCATCAACCAGGGCACCCTGAGCGCCCCCAACGGGTCGATTTCGCTGCTGGGCGCGGCGATCACCAATGGCGGCAGCATCCAGGCCGCGCAGATCAACCTGCTGGCGGCCAACCAGGCGCAGCTGCAGTTCTACGAGCCCGGCATCGGCATCAGCTACTACCTGGCCAGCATCGGCACTTCAACCGGCACCGCGTTCGGCAACAGCGCCATCAACAACAGCGGCACCCTGAAGGCCGGGGCGATCAGCCTGAAGGCGGCGGTGGCGCCGGGTCTGCTGTCAAGCCTGATCAACGTGGGCGGGCTGGTCACCGCCGGCAGCCTCTCGGGCAATGATGGCAGCCTGTTGGTACAGGCCCGGGGCGGGGGCATCGTGCAGACCGGCGACGTTTACGCCGGTGCCGCCACGCTGTACGCCGAAGGCGATGTCACCCAGAACTCAGGAGCCCTCTCGGCTGGGACGCTGCAGTTTACCGGCCCTCTGCAGAACGTGTCGCTGGGGTCGGCCACCAACCGCATCCACAAGCTCGGCGGCACCGTGCAGGGCAATCTGGTGGTGGGCAACAGCATCGCACTGGCGCAGTTCGCGTCGCTCCACGTGGGCGGCGCGACGACGGTGCAGACCAACAGCGACATCGAATTGGACAACCCCGGCAATGCCTTCGGCGGCATCGTGTCGCTGGCCGGCAACAACGTGTACATCAGCGACGCCGCGATGCTGCGATTCGGCACGCTGAACGTCAGCGCGTTGATTGCAAGGGCGCCGCAGCTGCGGCTGTCCGGACCAGTCACCACGCTCGGCTACCAGCGCTACGATGGCGACCTCCTGCTTGAACGCGATACACAGTTGACCAGTAGCGCCGGCACCGTAGACTTCAGCGGTCGCGTGGATGGCGCGTACGCACTCGGCATCACCGCCCGCGGGTTGGCGTTCGCGGGCGACATCGGCGGCGTGACGGCGCTGTCGTCGTTTGATACCCGCGGCGTCCACTACCAGACGACGGTCGGTGGCAACCTCAATACCACGGGCAACATCGCATTCGGCGCGATCGGTCTGCGTGGGGGAAACTACACGGTGCGCAGCACGGATGGATCGATCACCGTGACCGGTCTCCTCGACGCGCAAACCGACGGTCGCGGTCGGCTCACGCTCGACGCCCGCGATGCGGTTTCGCTGGAGGCCGATGCCGGTGCGTCCCGTCGTCTGCAGTCGCTGGCGCTCGAGGGCGCGACGGTATCCGCCCACGCCATCCGCGTGAGCGATACGCTGACCGTGGACAGTGGCAGCGCGTACACCCAACAAGGCACCTACGAGATCGGCGGCCACGCCCGCTTCGTGGCCGATGGCAACATCACGCTCGACAACGCCGCCAACCGTTTCGGCGGCACGCTGTGGCTCGATGGCGACGCTGCAATCGTCGATGCCGCATCGACGCTGGCGCTCGACGGCATCGCCGTGGACAGCCTGCGCGCGACCAGCGTGGCCGGGCTGACGCTGGCCAACGCGAGGGTCACCGGTGATGCCGCGCTGACCGGCAGCGCGCTTTCACTGGGCACATTCGACATCGACGGCGACCTGAGCGCGCATGCAGGCACCGGCGGCCTCGTGTTTGGTGCCGGCCGCGTCGGCGGCAGCCTCACCGCAGACAGCGGCGCGACGATCGGCCAGGCTGGCGCACTCGACGTCGACGCGGCCGCATCGTTCGATGCCGTCGACGCAATCGCCATGGGACATGCCGGCAACCGATTCGGCGGTGATGTGGGCGCGCGCGCCGGTGCAGGCGTGGTCCTGCGCGGCCAAGACACCCTGCGGGTCGTCGACCTCGCCAGCGGCGCTGGAAGCAATGTCGACCTCGCGGGCGGCATTCTGGAACTCGCCACCGCGGTCACTACGGGCATAGGGCGCGTGACCCTGCGCTCGGAGACGGGCGCATTGGCCCTTGGGCACGCACTGGGCGGCGGTGCGGTGTCCCTGCATGGCGCGAACGGCTTGGTGCTCGGTGCCGACGTCTCCGCGGCAGGCGCGCTCGCGCTGTCGAGCGGCGTGGACATCGTACAGACCGGTGGTCGCATCACTGCAGGCGGCGCAGCGACCCTCGATGCGGGTCGCGACATGGACCTGCGCGGTGCCGGCAACGACTTCCGTGGTCGCGTGCACACGCGCGGTCGCAACGTGGCGCTCCACGACAGCACTACTCTGGTACTCGGCCAGGTGGACGCGGCCAGCCTTGATGTACAGGCGGCGACGATCCGCCTGGCGCCTGCCATCACCACATCGGGCGACCAGACCTACCGGGGCGGCGTCGTGCTCGACGCCGACACCGCGCTGGACAGCGCGTCGGGCGACATCGCGTTCATCGGCACAGTCGACTCGACCGCCAGTGGCCGGCATACCCTGACCGCGCGCGCCGGCGACGGCGACATACGCTTCGAGGGCGCGGTCGGCGGCAGCCATGCGCTTGCCGGGCTGGATGCCGCTGCAGCGCGGATCGCGATCGGCGGTGCGCTGACCATCGACGACGGCAACGGCGGTGGCACCCTGTCGCTCGCGAGCGAGAGAGGTGGCATCACCCAGTCGGCTGCGTTCCAGGTCACGGGCGACACACGCTTGGCGACGAATGGCGGTGCGATCACCCTGACGCGCGCCGACAATGATTTCGGGGGCAAGGTCGACCTCGTCGGAGCCGGCGCGGTGGCGATCACGGATCGCAATGCGCTGGCGTTCGGCAGCGTGTCTGCGTCCTCGTTGGCCGCGACCAGCCACGGTGCGCTCGATCTCGGTACGACGTCGGTATCGGGGGCACTGCGCGCCAGCAGCGGTGGCGAGCTGCGCCTCACCGGCATGATCCGGGCCGACACGATCGACCTCGCCGCAGGGGGTCGCTTTGTCAACGAGGTCGGCTCCACCGCGCTCGATGTCAGCGGCGGCACTGGCCAGTGGCGCATTTTCCTCGACAGCCCAATGCTGAACCACCAGTTCAACGGGGTCGACAGCGGCAATACCGCACTCTGGAACACCCCGGCATTCGCAACGCCGACCGCCGGCGGCAACCGCTACCTGTTCGCCTACCAACCTCTCTTGACCGTCACCGGTGCAAACCTGCGCAAGACCTATGGCGATGCCCTCGATCTGAGCCAGGCTTACATCGTGAGCGGGGCGATGCAGGGCGTAACCGGGGCTTACAAGACGGATCAGATCGGCAGCGTGTTGAGTGGCGCTCCGTTGATCACATCAGCCGGCTCCGCTGCGACGGCCCATGTGTCCACGACACCCTATGCGCTGTGGATCGGCAAGGGATCACTCGACAGCCCGCAATCCGGCTATGCACTGCGCTTCATCGACGGCACCCTGCAGGTGGATCCACGGGCACTGACGATCACCGCCAACGACGGCGGCAAGACCTATGGCCAGACCGGGGGCCTCAACGGCTATCAACTCGATGGCCTGCTCAATGGCGATACGGTGGGCAAGGTCGATCTTGCGAGTGCCGGATCCAGCGCCATGGCCAACGTCGGCAACTACGTGATCACTGCCCGCAATGCCGACGGCACCGGGCTGTCCAACTACGACATCACCTACGTCAACGGAATCCTGTCCATCGGCAAGGCCGGGCTGACCATCACCGCCAATGACGCCCGCGGGGGCATTGGCCAGACCACCGCACTGAACGGCCACACCGCCGAAGGGCTGCTCAACGGCGATGCGATCGACAGCGTTGTGTTGCGCACCGAGGGGGATGATGCCGATGCCCGCCCCGGCCGCTACGCGATCCTCGCCAGCGATGCGCGGGGCGCGCGCTTGGGCAACTATGACATCCGCTATCGCCCCGGTACGCTGGATATCGTCGGCGTGTGGCCAGAGCAGGCACGGCAGGTGGCCCGTGACGTCGCGGCGAATCTGCCTGCTGTCGCTGTGTCCCCGCTGGCTGAACCGTCGACCACCCCTATGTACCGGATGGACGGTGCGGCCATCAGGCCCGCGGAAGATCGCTGCACGTCCCTGGGCGGAGGTTGCCTGCGCCAGCCGCCGGAATGATCGCCGGCGTGCGATAGCAAAAAGGCGCATCCACCGGATGCGCCTTTTTGTCATGTAGCGTTCGACCGCCAGGTTACCGGATCACGCATCCGGCTCACCGGTTGATCACGTAATCCGCAATGATCCCGGTGGCGATGGCGACCAGCAGCAGGTTGCCGCGATCATCGCGGATCCAGTGGTGGTCGCGCGGCGGGCGGCGCACCGAATAGCGGCTGTAGTCGTTGACCACGTAGACCGGGCCACCGTAGTACTCACGGTAACGGTGGCCACGCGCCCAGCCGTAGGAGCCATACCCCGGCGCCGGGCGATAGACCACACGCGGCGGCGGCGGGCCCGGACGGTAGTAGCCACGGTTGTCGTAGCGAGGGTCGTAACGGCGGTCGTGGCGGACCTCGCGACGGTCATGACGGTCGTGCCGGTCATGGCGATCGTGGCGGTTGTCGTGGCGGTTGTCGCGGCGGTCATCACGCCACTCGCGGCGGTCGTGACCGCGTCCACGATGGTCATCGGCGAAGGCCGGGGCCACGGTGCCCAGGGCCAGCAGCGAGGCAACGGCCCCGACCACAAATCGATTCATGCGCATGACTGGCCTCGCTTGGTGGGTTGATGGCTCCATCATGCGCACCGCGTCTGAACGGTCTCCGGCTGGAAACGGTTTCCAATTCAATGGGTTTGACCCCGCATTCAGGCGGCGGCAAGCCCCGGGCACCTTGGCTCCCGGCGGCCCTGATCGCTTCCGGCTATAATTGGCCCATCCTTTTCTTCTTCTGTTCCTGTTCCGTCCGGAACGGGCGCAGGGTTGCGCCTTCGGAGAGCTCATGTCCTCGCAATACATCTACACCATGAACCGCGTCAGCAAGGTGGTCCCGCCCAAGCGGCAGATCATCAAGGACATCTCGCTGTCGTTCTTCCCCGGTGCCAAGATCGGCCTGCTGGGCCTGAACGGCTCCGGCAAGTCGACGGTGCTCAAGATCATGGCCGGCGTGGATACCGATTTCGAGGGCGAAGCCCGCCCGCAGGCCGGCATCAAGGTCGGCTACCTGGCCCAGGAACCGGAGCTGGACCCGACCAAGACGGTGCGTGAATCCGTCGAGGAAGGCGTGGGCGAAGTGCTGCAGGCCCAGGCCCAGCTGGACGCCGTCTACCTGGCCTATGCCGAGGAAGGCGCCGACTTCGACAAGCTGGCCAAGGAACAGGAGCGCCTGGAGGCGATCCTCGCCGCCGGCGATGCACACACCCTGGAAAACCAGCTGGACGTGGCCGCCGACGCGCTGCGCCTGCCGCCGTGGGAAGCCATCGTGGGCACCCTGTCCGGTGGTGAAAAGCGCCGCGTGGCGCTGTGCCGCCTGCTGCTGCAGAAGCCGGACATGCTGCTGCTCGATGAACCGACCAACCATCTGGACGCCGAGTCCGTGGAATGGCTGGAGCAGTTCCTGGCCCGCTACACCGGCACTGTCGTGGCCGTTACCCATGATCGCTACTTCCTGGACAACGCCGCCGAGTGGATCCTGGAACTGGATCGCGGCCGCGGCATTCCGTGGAAGGGCAACTACACCGACTGGCTGACCCAGAAGGACGACCGCCTGCGTCAGGAAGACAACCAGGAGAAGTCCCGCCAGAAGGCGATCCAGAAGGAACTGGAGTGGTCGCGCCAGAACGCCAAGGGCGGCCGCACCAAGGGCAAGGCCCGTCTGGCCCGCCTGGAAGAGCTGCAGTCGGTGGATTACCAGAAGCGCAACGAGACCAATGAAATCTTCATCCCGCCGGGCGAGCGCCTGGGCAATGCGGTGATGGAATTCAAGAACGTCTCCAAGAAGTTCGGTGATCGCCTGCTGTTCGACAACCTCAACTTCCTGGTCCCGGGTGGCGCGATCGTCGGCATCATCGGCCCCAACGGTGCCGGTAAGTCGACCCTGTTCAAGATGATCACCGGCCAGGAAAAGCCGGATACCGGCGAGATCGTGGTCGGCCCGACCGTCAAGCTGTCCTACGTGGATCAGAGCCGCGACGCGCTGGAAGGCAACCACAACGTCTTCCAGGAAATCGCTGGCGGCCTGGACATCCTCAACATCAACGGTGTGGAGATCCAGTCGCGCGCTTACATCGGCCGCTTCAACTTCAAGGGCCAGGATCAGCAGAAGCTGGTCGGCTCGCTGTCCGGTGGTGAGCGTGGCCGCCTGCACATGGCCAAGACCCTGCTGCAGGGTGGCAACGTGCTGCTGCTCGATGAACCGTCCAACGATCTGGACATCGAAACCCTGCGTGCGCTGGAAGATGCGCTGCTGGAGTTCCCGGGCAACACCTTCGTGATTTCGCATGACCGCTGGTTCCTGGATCGCATCGCGACCCACATCCTGGCGTTCGAAGGCGATTCGCACGTGGAGTTCTTCCAGGGCAACTACCGCGAGTACGAAGAAGACAAGCGCCGCCGCATGGGCGACGACGCCGCGCCGAAGCGCCTGCGCTTCAAGGCGCTGAAATAAGAAAGGAAAAACGGCCGCGCACTGCGCGGCCGTTTGCATTCCGGTAGGTCACGACCGTTGGTCGTGACGCCTTATCGTCGCGAGATAACCACCATGTCCCTCCCCGAGCGCCTGTTCCAGCTGCAGCAGCACGGCACCTCCGTGCGCACCGAACTGCTGGCCGGCCTGACCACCTTCCTGACGATGTCCTACATCGTCTTCGTCAATCCGGACATCCTGGCCACCACCGGCATGGACCCGGGCGCGGTGTTCGTCGCCACCTGCCTGGCCGCCGCGCTGGGCTCGCTGGTGATGGCGTTCGCGGCCAACTTCCCGGTCGGCATGGCCCCGGGCATGGGCTTGAATGCGTTCTTCGCCTTCACCGTGGTCGGCGCCGCCGGCCTGCCCTGGCAGCAGGCGTTGGCCGCCGTCTTCATATCCGGTCTGGTGTTCCTGGTGTTGTCGCTCACCGGCGTACGCGCGTGGTTGGTGGCGGGCATCCCGCCCTCGCTGCGTGCGGCGATCGTGGCCGGCATCGGGCTGTTCCTGGCGATCATCGCGCTGCAGAAATCCGGCGTGATCATCGCCAACACCGACACGCTGGTCGCACTGGGCCCACTCAACACCGCGCCGCCGCTGCTGGCACTGGCCGGCTTCCTGCTGATCGCGATCCTGGAGGCGCGCAAGGTGCGCGGTGCGATCCTGATCGGAATCCTGGCCGTCACCGGTGCCGCCTGGCTGCTTGGTGATGTGCAGTTCCACGGCCTGATCTCGCTGCCGCCGAGTCTGGCCCCGACCTTCCTCCAGCTGGACCTGCCCGGCCTGCTGCACCACGACGGCGGCGCGCCGATCGCGGTGTTGCTGCAGGTGGTGCTGGTCTTCGTGCTGGTGGAAGTGTTCGATGCCACCGGCACGCTGTACGGCGTGGTCGGTCGCGCAGGGCTGCTGAAACTGCCAGGGGCACAGAAGCGGTTCGGCCGTGCGCTGCTGGCCGACAGCACCGCGATCGTGGCCGGCTCGCTGCTCGGCACCAGCAGCACCACCGCCTTCGCTGAAAGCGCGTCGGGCGTGCAGGCCGGTGGCCGCACCGGCCTGACCGCGTTGGTCGTGGCCGCGCTGTTCCTGGCCGCCCTGTTGTTCTCGCCGCTGGCGGCGATGGTGCCCGGCTACGCGACCGCCCCTGCCCTGCTGTTCGTGGCCGGGCTGATGCTGCGCGAGCTGGTCGATGTGGACTGGGGCGACCTGACCGAATCGGTGCCGGCCGCGCTGTGCGCGCTGGCGATGCCGTTCACCTACTCCATCGCCAATGGTCTGGCCTTCGGCTTCATCGCCTATGCGGTGCTCAAGGCCGGCACCGGGCGCTGGCGCGAGGTGCACCCGGCGGTGTGGCTGGTGGCCGGGTTGTTCGTGCTGCGTTACGCGCTGGAATGAGGGTGCGCCTACCGACCCGCGGTCGGTAGCCGGCGGATCAGACCCAGGCCGGCCGCAATTGGCCGTCCGCGGCGAAGCGGTAGCGACCTTCGTACCAGCCCAGCGCAAACAGGCTGAGCACCTGCTCGTAATAGCGCGGCGGCGCGGCACGCTGCTGCTCCGGTGTGGGCAGGCCAGCCGCCATCGCCTTTGCCCGGTCCGCTTCGCCCTGCGCCTGCAGGTACGGCACCAATGCCGCCTCGAAGCCGTAGTTGCCGGTGCCCTCGCGCGCGCCGGTGAGCGTGTTGACCTTCTCGGGTATCGGCTGGCCGTCGCGCAACACCGTCAGCGGACCATGCAGCGCCTCCAGCACCGGGCGGAAGCTGGGATCGTTGACCGCGGTCATGCCCGCCCACAGGTAACAGCGGATCGCGTCATAACTGCCGAGCGGGCCCTTGTCCGGATCGGCGATGAAACCGCCGTCGCGCCACGCCGTCCAGTCCGGCGCGAAACCGTGCGGCGCGGTGTCGCGCAGCAGTCGCACACTGTTGCCGATCACGGTGGTCCACGGCCCGGTCGGGTCCAGTGCGGCGAACCGGCGCAGCAGCGGCAACGGTACGTAGCTGGGATTGAAGCGCCAGGTATCTTCGGTCGCGAACCCGTTCGGCCCTGGCATCAGCATCGTGCCCAGCCCCGGCACATTCACCACTTCCTGGGCCAGGATCGCGGCCAGCATCGCCTCGGCGGTCTGCCGCAGCGCCGGCCGTTTCCACAACCGCGCCGCTTCGTGCAGGGTGTAGGCCAGCCACACGTCCGAGTCGCTGGCCGGGTTGTCGTCGAGCACCTTCCAGGCGCTGGCGGCGGCATCACGCCCCCACAGCCAGGCCGGCAGGCGCTGGGCCATGCTGCCGCCGGCGAGGTTGTCCTCGGTCCAGCGCAGGATGCGGTCGAACAGCGGCTGATCGTTGTCCACCAGCGCGAAGAACAGCGCGTAGGACTGGCCTTCGGAGGTCGAGCGCTGGTCGGCGTTGTTGTGGTCGACCATGCGGCCGTCCGGGGTCACGCTGGAGGCGCGCATCACCTGCCACGCGGTCCACGGGCCGGGACCACGTGCCGGACCATTGGCCGAACAGGCCAGCAGCGGGGTCACGGCCAGCGCCTGCAGCAGGCGGCGGCGCATCGGGTGGAACGCTCGGGAATCAGTCACGGGACATCAGCCTCTTCGCAGCAGGAACCCGCCAAGCCTGCGGGACACCCGCGGCCAGGTAAAGCCTGGCAGCGGGCCGGTCATCAGCGCATGACGGCGATCATTCACCCGAGGCGTACGGCGAGCGCAGCGGCTGCGGCTGCTTGCCCAGCCCGGCGCCGAGGCGGTCGAGCAGGAAGCGCAGGTACAGGCTGGTGCCGAACTGTCGGTAGTCACGCGCGTTGTTGAACTCCATCCGCCCGCCCAGGAACAGCTGCGAGGACAGCTGCCATTCGGCGGCGGCGCTGAGGTTGTAGGACACGCCGGTCTTGGTCTGGCCGGTGTAGACCGGGTCGACGTACTCGGTGGTCAGGCCGAGCAGCGCGGCCATCGAGGCGGCATCGTAGGCGGCCTGCTGCATCGCCGGATCGGTCGGGAAGTACGGCGCGGCCTCTTCCTTGAAGTGCTGTACGCCGACGCTGGTATCCAGCTGCCAGGCCACGCGGCCGCTGGAAGTACGACCGTTCCAGTGCACCGGGAAGCCGACATCCACGTAGCGCTGCGGGCTGAAGTAGCCGCCGTGCCCGTAGGTGAAGCCGCTGAGGTTGCGGTCGTACTGCATCGCGGTCAGGTTCAGGCCGGCGGTCAGCGACTGGTTGGTGGTTTCCAGCGCGTGCACGTAGACGCCCACACCGACTTCCTGGCGGTCGTTGTCGGCCACGTTCTCGCCTTCCAGGCGATGCCACGACGCACTGGCGTAGCCGCCCAACTGACCGTTGTCGACAGTCGCGGCGAGCTTGGCGCCGCTGGCGGTCACCCCGCCCCAGCGCAGCCCGTTGCGTCCGTCTTCCACACCGGCGAACGACAGCAGGCTGTCGGTCACGGCGCGGCGCGAGGCTTCGCCGGACCAGGTCAGCGCGTCGCCGATCTGGCCGCGGTAGCCGATGCCACCGACGATCTGGGTGTCATCGAAGCCGAGCGGGGTGCTGCCGACATCGGCGCGGAAGCCACCGCGCTCGTAGCCGACCGAGACGCCGGCACCGCTGGCATCCTGCGAGCTCATCCGTTGCGAGCCGGCCGCATTGGCCACCATCGCGTACAGGGTGTCCTGGAAGGCCTGTGGGGTCTGCGATCCACCACCGCCCTGGGACAGGGTCTTGAGCTGGGCCTGCTCGGCCGCCGTCAGCCCGCGCACCAGGCCGGCATTGCCCAGCACCTGGGTGGCGATGTCGCTGATCGGCGTGTTGGCCAGGTCGCGGCTGAGGATGTAGCTCGGCAGCGGATCGGCAAACAGCAGCGCACGCGCGGCCGCCGCACGTTCGGCCTGGGTGAGCGAACCATCGGTCTGGTTGAACAGCTCCTGGTAACGGCCGTTGTCCAGGGCGCGGTCGTAGATCAGATTGCGGGTGGCATTGCTCTCGCCGCGGGTCAGTAGTGTCTGGTACAGCGACGAGCCGACCAGGTCATCGACCGGCGTGCGGTCGGCCGCCAGAGCGCCGGCCAGAGCCGCCTGCGGGCCACCGCCGAAACGGCTGGCACTGGTGTATTCGGGATCCGGGCGCCCGGCATCGAGCACGGTCGGGGTGACGGTAACCTTGAGCTTGCCGTCGCCGACCGCGAACTGCCCTTCCATCGGCACCTGCAGGTCATCGAGCTGGCCCATGCCGGCTTCGCCAGCGCGGGTGCGATACGCCGCGCCGACCGCCAGGCTGCTGCTGTTCTCGGCCTTGAGCGCGCGCAGTTCATCGAGCACGCCGTTGCCGGTGGTGGCCGCCGGCAACGGACCAAGCGCGGTATTGCGCGAGGCGCGCGGTGCACTCGCCTGGCTGGGTACCTGGCGCGAGCCGGGCACCGGCAACGGCAGGGCGACACCGCCGCTGGCCGCGGCCGTGACCATGACCGGCTCCGGCAGGCCATCGGCATCGATTACCGGGGTGACGCTGGCCGGGCCCAGGCTCATGCCCATTGCCGGACCGGCGTCCATCGGCAGGGGTTCGGCAGCCAGGCGTGCGGTGGCGGCCGGCAACGGCAGGCCACCGTCGCGCAGCGCTGCGGTACGGGTGCCACCGCCACGGTTCAGACCGGCGAACGGGTTGAAACTGCCACCGCCTGCCAGCATCGCGGTGCTGGCCTGCGGGTAGCCGTTGTCGAGCTGGCCACTGCCCTTCGCAGCAGCCGCCAGCGACGCGCGGAAGTAGCTTTCGGCGCGGCGGTTCTTGCCGGCCGCGCGATACACACGGCCTGCGGCCGCCAACACATCCGGCGATTCCGGCGCCTGCTTCAGCGCGCGCTCCAGATACTGTTCGGCCAGGTCCATGTCACGCATCGCCGCAGCACTGCCGGCAGCGGCCACCATCGCATCCAGATCGCCCGGCGCCAGCTGCAGCTGCTGCTGATACAGCGCCAGGGCCTGGCCGTTGTCGCCCGCGGCGGCATACAGCCGCGCCAGCGCGGCGATGTTGCGCGGATCCTGCGGGCGCTCGGCCAACGCCGGGGCCAGCACGGCGTACGCGCCTTCAAGATTGCCCAGCTCACGCAGCGCATCGACCTGGCGCAGCACGTAACCGCTGCGCAGATCGTTCAAACGGGTCTGCTGGCCCGCCGAGAGTGGCACGTCGGCGAGCTGGCGCAGGATCGCGGCGACTTCGCCATCGCGACCGGCGCGCAACAGCACCGAGGCATATTCCAGGCGGTTGTCGACGCTGGGCGAACCGCCTTCGATCAGGCGCTGCGCGAGCACGAGGGCGCGCTGCTGGCTGCCGATATCGGCGTAGGCACCGGCCAACGCGGCCACGATGGACGGATTCTTGACCCGGTCACCAAGTGCGGCTTCGGCGCGGGCCAGCAGCAACTGCGCTTCGCCACTGCGCTGGCGCTGCATGAGTGAGCGCGCCTGGGCGGCCTGCACCTGCACCCACGCGGTGTCATGCAGGGCGGTCATTTCAGAATCACGCGAGGCGGCAGGAATGCGTTCGAGCAGCGCGTAGGCCCGCGGCCAATCGCTGCTTTCCTGGGCGAACAGGGCCTGGGCATACAGCGACGTCGCCGAGCTGTCGTCCAGCGCGCGCAGCCCTTCGATCACCCCGTTGGCCTGGTCCGGACGGCCCGCGCGCGTGTACAGCCGCGCCAGTTCCAGCCGCAGCCACGGATCGCGCGGCTGTACCAGCAGCGCGTCTTCCAATTCGATCTGCGCCATCTCGATGCTGCCTTCGGCCAAGGCCTGCTGCGCACGGGCGCGGGCGAGGTTGGCACGCAGCACGGACTGGCCACCGGCGCTTTCCTGCTGGGCCGGGGTCAGCCGGTCGAACAGTGCGGCTGCTTCATCGGCGCGCCCAAGACGGCCAAGCAGGCCGACCAGGCCCTGCAACGCACCGGCATTGCCGGCATCCAGTTCCAATGCCTTGCGGTAGCTGCGTTCGGCCGCGGCCGGATCGCTGCCGCTCTGCAGGTCGGCCAGCGCAACGTAACCCGCAGGCTCCTTCGGCTGCAGCGCGATGACCTGCTGCACACGGGCGATGGCATCGCCGCTGGGCTGGCGACGCACCTCCTGCAGGGTCAGCCAGTAGCGCGCGGCATCAGCCGCGCTGCGCCACTTGCCGTTGATCGCAGCGGCCGGACGCAGCAGTTCATTGGCTTCACCGAAACGTTCCTGGCGCAGGCGTACCGAACCCAGCCCACCGAGTGCCTCGGCATCGCGCGGCCGCGCGCGCAGCACCTGCGCGAAACGCGCTTCGGCCTGGGCCAGATTGTTGCTGTCCAGCGCGCGGAAGCCCTCGCCGAGCAGGCGCTGGTTCGGGTCCTGCGGCACGGGACGGTTGGCCACAGCCTGCTCGCGCAGTTGCGCCTGCTTGGCCGCCACTTCACGATCGTTGGGTACGACGTCCAGGAAGGCCTGATACAGCCCGGCATCGGCGGTGGTGGCGTTGAGCCACAGCAGCGCCTGGCGCCAGGCCGCGCGCGCGGGGCCGGCGGTGTCGTTGGCCTGGCTGAGCGTACGCAGCTGGGCGATGCCCTCGCGGCGGGTCGGCTCGCGGTAGGTCAGCACCTGGGCCAGCGCGAGCTTGGCCGGGTTGTTGTTGCCGGTGGCGATACGGCGCAGGCCATCGCGCGCGCGGGTCCAGCCTTCCGGTGTACCGGCCAGCACCTGGTAGTACTCCAGCGCCAGATCATTGGGCGGGCCGCCCGCACCGAAGGCCTCTTCATAGGCGCGTACCGCTTCGACGTAGCGACCGGCCGCCGCCGCACGGCGCGCGGTCTGCAGCTGGTTGCCACCGCCGCCACCGCCGAGCGCCATGCGCAGGCGCGTGGCCTGCGCCGAGGACGGGTGGCGTGCCTGCAGCTGCTGCAGCCGCTTCTGTGCCTCGGCACGGCGGCCCTGATTGAGGTCGATCAGGCCCAGGCCGAGCAGTGCGTCGGCCTGGTTGGGATCGGTCGCCAGCAGTTTGCGCCAGGCATCGGCCGCCAGATCCTCACGGCCCTGGTCCTGCCAGTAATTGCCCTGGCTGACCAGCTGCTGCGTGGACGATGCGTTCTGCGCGAAGGCCGGCACGGTCAACACGCACAGGCCAACCAGGCAAAGGGGGGTCAGGGTCTTGCGGAACATGGCGAACTCCACGCGGGCAGCAGTCGCCCATCGGCAGAAAAACGGTAGCGGCGATCCATCCAGCCCTTGCCGAACAGCACCAGGGCACGATCGTAATAGTTGAGGGTGCCGGTCGGGATGCGCGCCAGCTGTGCCTTGGCCAGTGCAGGTTGGCCAAGTGCACTGAGATACGGCAACAGCGCCGCGGCAAAGCCCGGCGAGGGTGCGCCGGTGCCGACGCCCAGGCGCGTGTCGATCTTCTCGGCAAAGCCGGTCTGCGCGCGCAGCATCGACAGCGGGCCGGACAGGCCATCAAGCAAGCTGCGCCGCAGCGGATCGGCCGGGTCGGTCATCCCGGCCCAGAGGTAGCAGCGGATGGCATCGTAGCTGCCGATCCCACCTTTGCCGGCGTCGACCACGAAGGCCTTGCCGTTCCAGGCGATCCAGTCCGGCGCAAATCCCACCGGAGCGCTGGCGCGGGTCATCGCCACGCTGCGCTCGGCCAGCCGCGCCCACGGACCGCGTGCATCGACGGCGGCGAAGCGGCGCAGCACGAACAGCGGCAGGTAACTCGGATTGAGCGTCCAGCGGTCGGCCTGCACGAAGCCGCGATTGCCGGGCAGCAACATCGGCCCGAATCCGGGCAGCTCGACGATTTCGGCTGTGCGCATCAGCGCGAGCGTCTGGCGCCCGGCCTCGACCAGTCCCGGGCGCTTCCACAAGCGACCGGCTTCGAGCAGCGCATACGCGATCCACAACTCACCATCGGAGGCGGTGTTGGGGTCGAGCACGCGGAACTGGCCATCGGCGGCCCGGCCCCACAGCCACGCCGGCAGATTGAGATCCGCGCGCCCGCGACAGAGCTGGCGTCGGGTCCAGGCCAGGATGCGGTCGAACAGCACCGGATCGTTGTCGACCAGCGCGAAGAACAACCCGTAGGACTGCGATTCGGACGTGCTGCGCAGATCCGTGTTGAGGTGATCGACCACGCGCCCATCGGGCTCGATGTGCCGATCCACGAACGTGCGCCACTCGCGCCACGGCGTGCCACAGGCCTGCGCCCACGCGTCCAGCGGCAACGCGGCGGCAGCACCGGCTGCCGCAAGTGCCTGCAGAAAGCGGCGGCGCGCGAGCGCCGGCGCGGGGACGGACGTGTCGCGCATGCTCAGCCGGACACCCGGATGCGTGCCTTGGCGTTGCGCTTGAGCAGCCAACGTGCAATCAGGGCCAACAACAGGCAGGCCAACCCGACAAAGCCGGCCAGCAGCAACGGACTCTGCGAGAAGTACCAGCGCAGCCAGGTCAACGGCGGGAGGTGGCCGACGTAATAACTCTGGTTACCGGCCAGGCTGCGCACCTTGTCCTTCTGCAGCAGCACCACGCTGCCCTGGAAGTCACGCAGGCGGTCCGGATCGAACCATGCCTCGAACAGGCGATTGACCTGCGCCGGATCATCGGCCATCACCGCGATCACGCTGCGCCCCTTGCGCAGGGGCGACTCGAAGCCCATCAGCACGACATCGCCGGCATCCGGACGCACCGACACTTCGGCGGTGGTCGGCAGATCGGTACGGCGCGCATCCGGCGACAGGAACGACGGCATCCGCTCGAACACCCAGTCCGACAGCTGGAAGCGACGCGACTGCCCCGCCTCGCCGATCGGCAGGTGCGCGGCCCACTCGCCGAACAGCGGCTGGCTGCGACGCGAGCCCAGCACGACCAGATCCTGATCGGCATGTTCGCCCACCTGGCCCGCGGCGATGATGCGGTTGCGCACCGCCGGGTAGCCGGTCGAGGCGCCCATGCGGCCGAGCAGGGTCAGCACGTTGCCGACATCATCGGCGGTGGGGTTGTTGGGCAGCACCAGCACGGTCTCGGACAGATCGGCCAGACGCGTGAAGGGATAGCCGGCATTACCGAAGGCGGCCAGATTGGGCATCGCCATGTAGTGGTCGAAGCCGCTCAGGTCGATGCTGGTGTCGCCATCGATCGCCGCGGACACATCCGGGAACGTGTTCTTGCACTCGGCCGCCTGCGGGCGGTCGAAGAAGAAGTGGAAGCGCAGCTGGCTGTTGGACGAGAACGGGCCGGTCGGCAGCATCACCTTCTGCTGGATCGGCATCACGCCCGGTGCCTTCATCTTGTTCCACAGCATCTCCGACACCGAGCGCGGTGCCGGGCGGCCGTTCAAGGGCAGCGTGGTGACGAAGGCATCGTTGATGCTGATGTTCAGCGCCGACTTGTTCGCCCCTTCCGGCAGCGTGTAGCGGTAGCGCAGGTCCAGCGGGATGCCGTCACGGCGCCACGTGAACAGATCCGGCGGCAGCTGCAGGCCGATCCGGATCAGGTCCGGGTGATAGCCGACCACATTCAACTCGCTGGTCTGCTGGACCAGTTCGGAGACGCGCACCGGGCGATCGCTGGGAATCCAGTTCGGCGCGTCATACGGCTTGCGCGGCGCGATCTCCTTGAAATCGCCGATGCTGGCGGTCGGTCCGGACAACGGCGTGCCCAGGGTCAGCGCGGTGGCGGCGATGCGCAGCTCACCGTCATCGCGGCCGAGCACCAGCAACAACTTGCCGTTGGCATCGTTCGGATTGGCGATCACGGCCAGGGTCGGCCCGCTGATGTCGGGCAGCACCAGGCCGGCCGGCGGGTTGCGCGGGGTCGCCACGACCACCGCATTGCCTTCCAGCGGCACGGTATCGATCGAGGCCGGGAACAGCGCACCGCGATAGCCGGCCAGCGCGCCGAACCACGAAGAGACGATACCGGCCGACTGCAGCAGGCCCTGCCCCGGCTGCCCGGTGAACACGAACGGCAGTTCCAGCCGGTTGGTGTCACGGGCATCGAAGAACGGCACCGGCAGCAGCGACAGATCATTGGTCAGTTGCAGCGGGGCCCAGCCCAGTTCCAGATAGCTGCCGGCGTCGATGTTGGCCCACAGGCTGGTGTGGTCAGGGTCTTCGCACTCGCGCGTGTAGTGACCGATCAACTGCAGGTTGATGCGGTTGTAGTCGATGATCATGCGCGGATCGATGTCGATGTCGCGCTCGATCATCCGCCCGGCCTGCTCGACCGGGGTCGGCAGGGTCGCCACGGTGACGTCGTTGACGGTGACCTTCAGGTGCGACAGATCCGGCAGCAGCGCCGGCGAATAGCTGTACTTCAGATGGAGCGAGGCCCGATCGACCACCTGGTCGTTGCGCACCGAGAACGGCACGCCAGCGGTGCCCTGGATGCCGCGCAGGGTGATCTCGTAATCGATGCCGAGCTGCTTGAGCGTGGCGCGGCTCTGCCGCGAACCGGCCGCCGGCGCGGCGGGCGCCACGGGCACTGCCGGGGCGGCATCGGCGGGTGCGGCGACGGGGGTGGCCGGTGCAGGTACCGCAGGATCCTGCGCGTAGACCGCGCCACACAGCAGGGTCAGGGTGAACGCCACCGCTGCGGCGGACGGACGCGGCATGCGCACCGGGCGGAACAGGGAACGGTGACGACGGGTCATGCGGAATCTCCGGTGCGCGGCGGGGTGGGACCGTCGTTGCGGCCCCCCGCAAGAACGAACTGGCCCAGGCGGTGGAAGCCGCGCATGCTGGCCTTGAGGACGTCGGTGGTGGAACGCAGGAACGTGTCGCGGTCATGGCGACCCCACAGCTTCACCCAGATGTCGGCACGGGCGAAGGTGGAGGTGACCAGCCAGCGTTCCTGCTCCAGGGTCAGCTCGCCGAACTGGATGCTGATGCCCTGGTCGTCACGGTCATGCCGCACTTCGGCCGGCAGGCGCTCGCTGCGCTGGCGATGGGCCAGTTCGACCTCCACGTACGTACCCGGCTGCACGGGCTGGGACTGGTCCAGCCGCAGCGCCATGCCACCGGTGGAAAAGTTCAGCGTGCGGCACGGCAGTGCCTGGCCATCGGGCAGGTGCAATACAGCGCGCATGTTGAGCGGCACGCGGTGCGAGCGGCGGATCTGGCGCTGTTCGCTGGAGGTGGCGATCACCGCGCCCAGCATGATCATGTTGTAGACGGTCCAACCCAGGTTCAACCAGATCGTATTGACCTCGCCGCTGGTATCGGCCATCACCATCCGCACGATGCCGGCCACCACGCCCAGCAGGTTCAACAACAGCAGCAGCAGATACGGGCGGGCGATCTGCGCATCGAAATAGCTGCGCTGGACCAGCCCGCCCTTGGCCGTCACGTTGAACTTGCCCAGCTTGGGGTTGATCACCGCCATCAGGGTCGGGCGCAGGATGTACCAGGCCAGGGTGGTCTCGTAGACCTCGTTCCACAGCAGATGGCGATGCTTGCCCTGCACGCGCAGGTTGGTCAGGTTGGCCATCACGATGTGCGGCAGCGCGTAGGCCAGGATCATCAGCGCCGAGGCGTGGATGACGTGGGCGCCGAAGAACAGGAAGGCCAGCGGTGCGGTCAGGAAGATGATCCGTGGCAGGCCATAGAAGAAATGCAGCATCGCGTTGGTGTAGCAGATGCGCTGCATCAGGCTCAGCCCCTTGGCGAACATGGGGTTGTCCACCCGCAGGATCTGCGCCATGCCACGGGCCCAGCGGATGCGCTGGCCAACGTGCGCCGACAGGCTCTCGGTGGCCAGGCCGGCCGCCTGCGGCACCGGGATGTAGGCGCTGCGATACCCGGCACGGTGCAGACGGATCGCGGTGTGCGCATCCTCGGTGACGGTTTCGACGGCCACGCCACCGACTTCCTCCAGCGGTCCGCGCTTGATCACCGCGCAGGAGCCACAGAAGAAGGTCGCGTTCCACTGGTCGTTGCCATCCTGCAGCAGGCCGTAGAACAGCTCGCCTTCGTTGGGCACCCGCCCGAAGTTGCCCAGGTTGCGCTCGAACGGATCGGCCGAGAAGAAGTAATGGGGCGTCTGCACCACGGCCATCTTCTCGTCGAACAGGAACCAGCCCATCGACATCTGCAGGAACGAGCGGGTCGGCATGTGGTCGCAATCGAAGATCGCCACGTACTCGCCGCTGGTCTTCTTCAACGCCGCATTGATGTTGCCGGCCTTGGCGTGATTGTTGTTGGTACGGGTGATGTACTTCACCCCGATCTCTTCGCAGAATTCGCGGAATTCCTCGCGGCGGCCGTCATCAAGCAGGTAGATGTTGAGCTTGTCGGCCGGCCAGTCCAGCACGGTGGCGGCCAGCACGGTGGTACGCACCACCGACAGCGGCTCGTTGTAGGTCGGGATGAGCACATCCACGGTGGGCCACAGCGACTGATCTTCCGGCAGCGGCATCGGCTTGCGATGCAGCGGCCAGGCCACCTGGAAGTAGCCCAGCACCAGCACGATGAACGAGTACACCTCGGCGGCCACCAGGCCCAGCCCCAGGGTGAGATCGACGAAGCTGCTCATGCCCATGGTGTCGGTCAGGCGCCAGTACATGTAGCGCGTGGACATCACCAACGACAGACCCATCAACACCAGCGGGATCAACCGGCTTTCGCGGTTGCGCAGGCACAGGGCGATCAGGAACACCACCGCAGAGAACAGGAACTGCTGACCGATCTCCATGGGCACGGTGATCACGAAGGCCAGCAGCATGGCGCCGCCGACCACCAGCGCAAGCAGCGCCAAGCGGGCCAGAACGGCATCCCCTCTCGGGGTGGAAGTTTTGCTCATGATGTTCCCCAACACGGCCGCAGAGCGCGGCATCCCCTTGCATCAGCCGGCACTCCCGCCCCACCCCGGAGGGCGCGGCGATCGATCACCGACTACGTTTCACGCCCCGCGCAGCCGGCTCAGCGGACTGTGCTCCGGCGTCGCGCTACGCGCACCGGCCAGGCGCTGGAACAGCTGTTCCAGCGGTGTGCTCCGTGCCGGCGTAGCCGGTGCCGGTGTCTCCACCGAAGCGGCCTGGACCGGTGCGATCGCCGCGGCACTGACCGGCGCGGCGCTCACGACCGGGGTCAGGCTCGCGGCCGGAAGCGGCGGCGGCGCCTCATCGCGCGGTCGGGCCGGTGTGCTGGCGCGTGCCCGGCTGTGGGAGAAATCCTGGTAGGCACGCGTGTCATCGCGGCCGCCCAAGCGGTTGAAGAGGCCGGCCACGTCATCGTCGTGGCTCTCTGTATCGGCATGTTGCAGAAGCTTGCTCATGGCACCATCAAAGGGGGGAGAGAGATTCAGAACACACGCGACAGCGTGTATGTCGCTACATCCGGGTTGTCGCTTTGCAGGTGCCGGACATCCAGTACCGACACCATCCCGGCGGCGCGGAACCATTGCCGGTAGACACCTTCCAGAAAACCAGTATCCCACCCGACGCGGCCGCCGAGTACCGCCGACAACGGCGAGGCGGCATGGTGAATGTGAACCTGTTCCGGCAATTCCTCGAACGCCACCTGGCCCCACTCGGCAGAGGACCACACCGCGTTGGCGGCGTCCTGCAGTTCCTCCAGGGTCGCTGCCGCCGGCAGTGCATGGGCACGGCCGAAGCGTTCACCGATCCGCGCCATCAAGCGCGCCAGCTCGGCATCGGGCAACGCACTGTCGAACTCTTCGCAGAGCGCCAGCAGGAAGCCGCGCCACTGGCGAGAGCAGGCGTGGGTACGGTAGTAATCGAGTGGTGCTGATGCATTCATCCGGGAAGCCTAGACGAACCACGATGCGGAGGCGGCGTACGGGCAATTACCGGCATCGATGTCGGTCAAAAGTGTGAACTGCGCCTCATATTATTGTGGCACATCTGGCTTTCCTGCATAGCGAGCGCGCCGCGTCGCTTCCTGACGCGCAGCGTCACCTGCCCCGGCCGGGCTGAACGGAATCGGGGTTGACGGGTGTCCGGCGGCAGCCATTGCCGCGCCGGTGCACTGCTCAACCCTCGGCGGGCAGCTCGAAGACCTGGCGCAGATACGCCAGATAGCCCGGGTCGTCGCACATGCTCTTGCCGGGTGAATCACTCAGCTTGGCGACCGGCTGGCCGTTGCAGCGGACCATCTTGATGACGATGTTGAGCGGGGTCGGGCCCAGGTCATTGGTCAGGTGCGTGCCGACTCCGAAGGCCACCTGGCAGCGGCCGCGGAAGTAATCGAACAGCTGCATCACCTTTTCGATGTTGAGCCCGTCGCTGAAGACCAGCACCTTGCTGCGTGGATCCACCCGACGGCTTTCGAAGTGCGCCAGCATGCGATCGCCCCAGGTGAAGGGATCCCCGGAATCGTGGCGGACGCCGTCGAACAGTTTGCAGAAGTACATGTCGAAGTCGCGCAGGAAGGCCTCCAGACCGACCACGTCCGACAGCGCGATCCCGAGGTCGCCGCGGTACTCGCGCGCCCAGGATTCCAGCGCGGCCACCTGCGAGTCACGCAGGCGCGGGCCGAGTGCCTGGAACGCCTGCAGGTACTCATGGGCCATCGTGCCGTGCGGGGTCATGCCGTACAGCCGGGCGAAGTGCACGTTGCTGGTGCCCACGAACTGCGCACCGAGCGCATCGCGCAGCATCGGCAGCATCCGCCCGTGCCACTCGCGCGAGTAACGGCGGCGGCTGCCGTAATCGGCGATCCGGCACAGTTCGAAGCCGGGGGTATCGCGCAGCAGCGCGGTCTTGGCCTGCAGGCGGCGCTCGCCCTCGCTGAAATCCGAGTCGGTGGTGTTGCGGAACCAGACCTCGTTGATGATCGCCAGCAGCGGGACTTCGAACAGGATGGTGTGCAGCCACGGCCCGGTGATGTCCAGATCGATCTCACCGGGCACGGTGGTCGAGGGGCGCAGCGCGATGTACTTGCGGTCCAGGTGGAACAGACCGAGGAAATCGGCGAAATCCGGTTTGACGAAGCGCAGGCCACGCACGTAATCCAGCTCTTCGGCGCTGAAGCGCAGGCTGCACAGGTGGTCGATCTCGGCGTTGATCTGGTCGATGAACTGCGCCAGGTCGATGCCCGGGGTCCGGCACTTGAACCGGTACTGCACCTGCGCGCCGGGGTACTGATGCAGCACCGCCTGCATCATGGTGAACTTGTACAGGTCGGTGTCGAGCAGGGACTGGATGATCATGCCGGGGATTATGCGCCCGCCATCAGGCACCGACCAACGGTCGGCCGCTACCGCGGCGGGCAGCGTTCACGCCAGCGCTCTCCCCTGATGGGGGATTGACGGGGCGGGACTACCGGCGACGCAACAGCCGCGGGACCTGCGCCAGCGCATGCGCCCAGATCGCGCCCCACACGGCGCAGCGCACCGGAAAGGCACGTTGCGGCGCCTCGAATTTGCGGAAGTACCGCCACAGCCCGCGGTGCTTGTGCCACTCCACGAAGAACGGCCGTGAGCGGCTGGAGACACCGCGTACATGGGTGACCTGCAGGTCGTTGGCGATGGCGATCACCGCGCCGGCCTCGCGTGCGCGCCGGCACAGGTCCAGATCCTCGGCGTGCAGGCGGTAGCCCGCATCCCACCCACCGATCCGGTCGAACAGGGCGCGCGGCATCAACAGCAATGCGCCGGACAGGGCCGGCACCACCTGCAGCGGCTGGCTGCGGTCGACCGGGATGGCCAGTTTTCCGCCCTGCCCGGGGTTGCGCAACATCGCGGCGAACTCCGGATCACGGCGGCGCACCGCGGCGTCAGGGCGACCGTCTTCGTCCACCTGCTCGACCCCCAGCAGACAATCGCCCAGCGGCAGCGCGCGTTCGCGCAGTTGGGCCAGGGTCTCGGGGCCGACCATCAGGTCGGGGTTGATGAAGGCCAGCCAGGGTGCGTGGCTGTCGGCCACGCCCTGGTTGTTGGCCGCGGCAAAGCCCGGATTGTCCGGGTTGGCGATGAAGCGGACCCGCGGATCGGCGCTGGCATGGCGCTGCACGATCTCAAGGGTGCCGTCGGTGGAGTCGTTGTCGACCACGCGGATTTCGGCGATGTCGCGCGCCTCGCGCAGGCGCAGCAGGCAGGCGTCCAGCGTGCTGGCGCTCTGGTAGCTGACGATGATGGCGGCGATGGCAGGGCTCAAACGGGGGACTCCGGGGCGGCAATGACAGGGGGCGCGAACAGATCGCCCTGCGCCCTGGGCATTATCGCCTGCCGGTGGTGCTGCTGCAGATCGTGGCGCGCCTGCTGCAGTGGATCGGCCATCAGAAAGCCGGCCAGTCGCGGCGGCCAGGCCGGCCAGCGCGTCGCCAACGCCTCCATGTCACCCTCGCCGGTCACGCCTTCGGCCACGCGGGCGACGAAGGCGGTCTCGCACAGTGCGTTGCGCCAACCGAGCCCGGCCATGCGCAGGCTGAGGTCGATCAGCGCCGCATTCCACGACGCGTAGCTGTGCATGTCCAGCCCACCGGCCTTGCGTCGGGCATTGCCACGCAACAGCACCGCGTGGGTCACCGCAGACGGCAGTTCGGGATGCAATGGCGGCATCACCGCACAGGCCTGGGCCAGCGGGGCCAGATCAAGGTCGTCGGGCAGCGGATTGATCTCGCCCAGGCGCGGCCAGGCGGCCGTCTCACCGGCGTTGCACCACGGCGTGGCCGAGCCGATCGAGGCATCGCGGGCCAGGCACGCCTCCAGCTGCTGCAACCAGCCCGGTGCCGGGATCGCATCCGGGGCGAGCACCACCACGTCGGCGCCGGTACATGCCGCGAGCATTTCATCCAGATGGGCGACTTCGCCGATCGCGCGGGCACGGCGGGTGTACTCGGCCTGCAGCGGCGTCTGTGCAAGCCAATGTTCGATCACGGCCTGGGCGCGCGGGCCGGCCTGGCCATCGTCGGCCAGCCAGATCGCGGTGCCCGCAGCGGTGCCGGCATCGAGCGCGGCCAGGCAGCGGTCCAGCGCGGCATCGTCGACCCCGATCGGCAGCAGGATGACCGTGCTCATGCGGACCTCTGCGTGCTGCCGTCTTCGCCGTGTCGCTGTCTCATCGCGGGCTCCCCTGGGCGCGGCCAGCGTAACAAGATCGGCCCCTGCGATGACAGCAGGGGCTTGGCATCGCTCAGCGCTTGGCCTTGGGCTCGGGGAACGGCTCCATCGCACGGAAGCGGCTGCTGTATTCGTCGGTCAGGTTGCGCGACTCCTGCGCGTTGCGCACGATGGTCGGGGTCAGCAGCACGATCACTTCGGAGCGCCCGGATTTCTTTGTCTTGCTGCCAAACAGCGCGCCGATGACAGGGATCCGGCTCAAGCCAGGCACGCCATTGGCGCCATCGTCATCGGAATTGGTGATCAGGCCGGCGAGCATGATGGTGTCACCGCTCTGCACCGCCGCTTCGGTGGATATCTTGCGGGTATTGATCGGCGGGTTGCAGGTGGTGCGGGTCGGGTCGCAGCCGCTGGGGATCGCGCCGGCCGAGCTGACCTCCTGCACGATGTCCAGGAACACCACGCCATCGCGGGTGATCCGCGGGCGCACTTTGAGGATCACGCCGGTATCCAGGTACTGGACCTGGCTGTAGGTGTTGTCGCCGCCCACGCCGGTATTGACCGACACCGAGTTGATCGGAATCTGGGTGCCCACGTTGAGGGTGGCTTCGGCGTTGTTGCGCACGAACAGCGAGGGGGTCTGCAGCAGGCGCAGGTTGCTGACCTTGTCCAGCGCGCTGACCACCGCGGCGGCATTCTTGCCGAGGAAGGTCCAGCCCACGCCACCATCGCCGACGGTGCCGGAAATACTGCCCCAGATAGAACGGCCAAGCGCGCTGGGCAGGTCGATCCCGCTCTCGGTCTTGCCGGTGGCCACGGCCTGCTCGAAGAACCAGTTCACGCCATAGCTGAGATCGCCGGTCAGCGCGACCTCGGCCACCTGCGCTTCGATGTGGACCTGCATCGGCATCACGTCGAGCTTTTCGATCACTTCGCGGATGGAGCGCCAAGCCTGTGGGGTGGAGCGCACCAGCAAGGTGTTGGTTTCTTCCACCGCCGACACGCCGACCGTATCGCCCTGCACTTCCAGGCTGAAGCTGGCGTTGCCGGACTGGCGCTGCGGCAGGTTCATCGTGCCATCGCCCAACCCGCCGCGGCTGCTGCCGTTGCTGCTGCCCGTGTTGGAGAAATTGTTGTTGCTGTTGCTGTTGCCATCGCGGCTGCCGAGGTCCATCGGCGACGCGCCCGGCGCCAGCGAACTGCTGCCACGACCGCTGCGGCCATTCTCGTTGGCGAAGGCCTCGGCCAGGCGCTCGGCCAGGTCCTTGGCCTTGACGTAGCGCAGCTCGTAGGAGAACAGCCGCGCGTTGCCACCGGCGGTATCGATGCGGTCCAGCCACTGCTGGATCTGGTCGAGGTAACGCGCCTGCGGGGTGATCACCAGTACCGCGTTGGCATTCTCCAGCGGCAGGAAGCGGAACATGCCGGCACTGGGGGTCTTGCTCTCCTCGCCGAACACCTTCTCCAGATCGGCGGCCACCTGCTCGGCCTTGCCGGACTGGATCGGGAACACGCCCACGGACATGCCCGAGAGCCAGTCCACGTCAAAGATCTCGACAGTGCGCAGGTAGTTCTCCAGTTCGCTGCGGGTACCGCCGAGGGTGATCACGTTGCGGCCGTTGTCGACGTTGACGATCGCGTTCGGGCGCGCGTACGGCTCCAGCACTTTCTTCATCTCGGTGGCGGAGATGTACTGCAGCGGCACCACGCGCACTTCGAAGCCACGCGCATTGGCCGGCGAGGCGGTGCTGGGGGACACGGTGCCAGCCAGCGCCTGATCGGCTGCCACGATGTTGTAGCGGCCTGCGCTGTAGACCATGCGCGCGTTGTTCCAGCCCAGCACCATTTCCAGCAGGTTCAAGGCCTGCGCCGAGGACACCGGCTTGGGCGTGGCCAGGGTTACGGTGCCCTGCACGCCCGGTGCGATCACGTAGTTCTGGCCCAGGAAGTCGCCGAGGATCGCCTTGACCACGGCGTGCACCGATTCGCCTTCGAAGTTGAAGGTCGCATTGCCGGTGGAGGCATTGCCCAGCGACGGCTGCGGCGCGGCGGCGGCACTGCGGTTGATCATCGTGCCGGTGCCGCGGCGGATCACCGCCTGCGGTGCACCGCTGGTTCCCAGTGGCTCGGCATCGACGCCTGCGTGGGAGCCGTCACCGGCGACCACCTGGTGGCTGTCGAGGACCGCATCGCGGCGCACCTCCGGCGCGGGCACGGTGGTGCAGCCCACCAGCAGGGCGACAAGGAAAGACACGGGGAAAAGGCGCAGGGTCATGCTGTCACTCTAAGGGTTGTGGCCGGAGCCGCCCGCGGGCGGTTGCTGCGACTGCTGTTGCTGCTGTTGCTGTTGTTGCTGCAATTGCTGGCGGCGCGCCTGGATGCGTTCACGGATCGCCTTCATCTGGTCTTCGCTGGGGCCTTGCGAATTCTGGGCGGGGCCTGCCGCGTTCGACGCCGTGCCGGACAGCGGCGCAGGCGTTGCGGTCGGCGGCGGCGGCGGTGCTGGCATCGGTGCCACCACGCCGTTGTTCGGCCGCGCACCAGCGCCGGCAGGCGGAACCGTCGTGAGCTGCGTGGTGCCCAACACGGTGGGCGGTTCGCCGCCCTGCCCGTTGAACACCTGCAGTTCCAGCGTCTGCGTCCCGCCTGGGCCACTGACGGTGGCGCGGCGCGGTTCCAGCGCGAGCAGCTGCCAGCCGTTCACCGCATCACCGTTCAAGCGCAGCCGCAGCGACTGGCGCTGGTCGGTGGTCAGGATCGCCATGGCGAACTCAGACGTGAGCAGCACGCCGGTCAGCGATACGCTGCTGGCGGTGCCCTGTTCGGTGCCGCCGAGCAGATACGGACGCGGTTGGCGGTCTTCGGCGAACAGCGGCCGTGCACCAATCTGTGCGTAGGTACTGGCCGAGGCCATGCGCTCCGGCGCGGCAGGCGCCAGGCTGGGCAACGGCGCAGAGCCGATATCGCCATCGGTGGCCGGCGCGATGCGGCTGCCCAGCCCGAACAGCGTAGCGATCCATATCGCCAGCGCCCACAGCGCGATGCCCCCCAGCCACCAGGTGCGCAGGCCGGCTGCTTCAAGCTTCATGCTCGACCTCCTCGGCCGCGTCCGGTGCCGGCGCGGGTTCCGCTGCATCGATAGGCGCGGCCTCACCTGGATCGGCGTTCTGCCCAGCGTCCTGTCCCGCCGGCAGCGGAAGAGGGGGTGGCACCGTCGCACCGGGCTCCAGCGCGGCACCCGGACGCAGATAGCCGACCAGTTCGAACGACACGTCCAGGCCGGTGCCGGTTTCACTCGGCGATTGCTGGAAGCGCTGCGCCAGCAGATTGAGGTTGTCCACGAACAAGCGCGGCGTGCCGGTCTCCAGCGTGTGCAGCACCGCGGCCATCTCCGGCACACCGCAGCGCAGCCGCACCTGCAGGGCCACGCGCGGGAACGCTGGTTCGCGGCTGGCATCGGGCAGCGGGGTGCGGTTGCTGATCGTGCAGCTGCGGTTGCCCGGGCTGGCCGACGCCACGGCATCCTGCAGGCGGCTGGACAGCGCCGCGGCGGCAGATTCGGCGGTGGCCTCGCGCAGGAAGCCCGGTCGGCCGTCGAGTGCTGTCTGCACGTCTCGCAGTTGGGTGGCGATCTGGCCGCGCTGCGCCAATTGCGCCTCTACGCGCTGCTGGCGTTCCTGCACGGCGGCGATGTCGGCGTTGATCGCCAGCAGCGGGCGGGTCAACCACGGATGCACCAGCAGCAGGTAGGCCACGGCGATCACCGCCAGCAGCAGACCCAGTGCCAGCCAGCGATCACGGCGCGTCGGCTGTGCTGCCATCGGCAACCTCCTTCGCAGGCGGCGTCGCGCCCGGCAGCGGCTGCAGCTCGGCCGTCAGCGTGAAACGGTCGCGGCCGCTGGTCGCCCCATCGGCCTGCAGCACGCCGGTCAGGTTGACCTTGCGCCACAGCGGCGAGTCCTGCAGCAGCGGGACCAGTTGCGAGGCTTCACGGCTGAGCCCGATCAGCTGCAGCGTGCTGCCTTCGATCGACATTTTTTCCAGATACGTGCCATCGGGCAACAGGCGGGTGAGTTCGTTCCAGATCTCCACCGTGCTGGCATGCTCGGCACGCTTGCCCTCCAGGAATGCGGCGCCTTCCACCAGGCTCTGAAGCTGTTGCCGCTCGGCAGCGACCCGGCGTGCATCACGCGCGGCGGCATCGACCTGCTCGCGCAGTCCGTCCGCGGCCGCCTGGCGGTTTTCAAGCAGCTGATGGCCAGCCAGCGCAAGCACCACGATCGCGCCCACGGCCAGGAGCCCGTTCCAGCGGGCCATCGGATCGCGATACGGCTGCCGCTGTGCGACGGGCAGCAGGTTGACGTCCAGCGGCTGGCCATCGGCGTCGACGGCATCCACACCGGCCACGGCCTGCGCCCATGGCCCGGCCTGCTGCGCCCACTGCTCCAGCTGGACACGCGGGATCACCACCAGTTCCACCTGCAGCTGGCCATCCGGCAACGCGCCCAGATCACGCACGTCATAGCTGACCTGGCTGGCATCGAAGGGGGTTTGCCGATCGATCTCAAAACCGACCACATCGCGCAGCCGCTCCGCGGCCGCTGCGGGCAGCCGCAGCGGCCGCCGCAACACGCTGCCGGCAGGCAGCAACCAATGCCGCGGCAGACTGCGCAGGCGCGCGTCCAGCACGCTGTCCAAGGTGGCGGGCGATACCGGCCAGGGCAGTTCGGCGATCACCTCGATCTGTTCACCGGTCTGGCGCTGAACGTGCAGCACCTCACTGTCGCGCTTCAGCAGCAGCCGCGAGCGCGACCACCCCATCGCCCATTGCCATCGGACCGGCAGCCAGGCCAGCAACGACTGCCGCCACCAGCGCAGGCTGCCGCCCACGCTGGGCGACAACCGCCCGCGGGCCCGCACCAGACTGTCACGCCATGCCGTCATCTTGCTGCCATTCCCTGTTCCCAGCGAAGTACTGTGTATGCCGTGCCCGGCGCGCCTGCCGAACCCATTCTCACCACGGCGCGCAGTACCGATATCCGGCCGCGTTCGTCCGTGGCGCGACTCTCGATACTATAGGTGCCGCTGCCACCTGCAAGCGGTGTGACGGGCAATCCGGCGTCATCGGCGGCCGCCGCACGCTCGCGCTCGGCCAGCAGGCGTTCTGCATCCAGCCCCAGCGCGGTCAACACCGGGCCGGCCGCAAAGCGTGGATCGGGCCGCGCCTGGCGGCTGTACAGGGTCAGCATCGGCTCGATCCGCGCATACAGGTCCGCCTCCATGCCCAGCACGCGCTGCAGTTCGCCCACGGTTTCGAAGCGCGCGTTGCGTGCACCATATGGCAGGCCGGCGGCGAGGTAATCCGGCGTCTCGGCGCCGCCACCGGGGTGTTTGAGGCTGTCGGCATCACGCCAGTCGACGATGGCGCCGGCCAATTGCTGGGCATGCCCCGGGTCTTCCCCCATCGCACGCAGGAAAGCCGTCAGCAGGCTGGCATCGGCCAGATTCAGATTCACTTTGCCGTTCTCATCCAGGACCGCCAGGTCGATCCGGCGATCGTCGAAGGTCCACCGGTAGCGGCGGCCATCGGCCACCCATGCCGGCTGGCTGGCGCGCGGCTGCAGACGGTGCAGGGCATATTCCAGCCCCGCGCGCGCGTATTCCTGACCGATGGCATCGTCGCCGATGACCCGCTGCTGCATGTGCTCGACGCGTGCACTCAGTGCAAATGCACCGATCACGGCGGTGAGCAGTGCGATCAACCACAGCACCAGCACCAGCGCGGCACCGCGCGCCGGTTTCATGGGCGATCTCCGCGTGGCGGTGGCAGCGCCGCGATCATCGGCGGCCACGCCGGTCCTTGCAGCGGGACGATCTCGATCGAGACCAGCAACGGCAGGCGGCGGGTGTCCTCCCAGCGGTCCAGCCATTCGGTCAGCTGGCCGGTGCGCGGATCGGTACCGCGATAACGGAAGCGCACGTCGCGCAGCTGATCGGCCAGCATTTCCGGCGGCCGCGGCGGGTCCTCTTCGATCGCCTCACCGTTCTGCAGCAGGGTCAGCCCTACCTCCAGCTGTTCCTGCCCACCCGCACGACGGACCTGCAGCTCATGCGCATACGGCCCGCCCCGGCCGAGATAGCCGGGCAGATCCGAGACAAACAGCATCCGCTGCGGTTCGCCAATGAAGTAGACCGGGTCGCGGGTGGGGTCCGGGGGCGAGGTCGCGATGACCAGCGCGGTCGACAGGCGCCGGCGCAGGAAGCCTTCGACGGCGCGCATCCGCTCGTTCTGTGCCGCCATGCGCTCGCCGCGCTGGCTGATCGCCATCGCCGAGCGCACGGTGGCGAAGGCCAGCGCCAGGCCGCCGACCAGCAGCGCGGTCGCCAGCAGGATCTCGATCAGGGTGAAGCCGCGGGCACGGCGTGCGCGCAGCGTCATCGCGGTGCGCCCGCTACCGGCGGCAACAGGCGCAGGCTGCGCCATCGCAACTGCTCGCCGTTGCCTTCGCCCCAGCGCACCTGCAGCGTGATCTGCGCCAGGATCGGGCCGCCAACATCGGTGGTCACCGGTGCGGTGGTCGTGCGCGGCTCCGCGTACGGTTCTACCTGGAGTTGCCAGCGGTACCTGCCCTGCTCCCACTCGCCCTGCGTGCTGCCTTCCTGAAGCGGGTTCTCCACACCCGTGCTGGCCAGCAGCGACTGCGCATACAGCGTGGCCCGGCTGCGCACGTCGGCCTGGCCGACCTGACGCGCGGCACCGGACAGACTGCCCAGCAGCAGCGTCAACGCCAACGCCAGCAGCGCGAACGCGATGATCACCTCCAGCAGCGAATAGCCACGCTGACGCCTCATCGGCCCTCCCGGCGCGGCCCTGCACGGACTTCACCGGTGATCCAGCCGACGTGGATCTCCCACACCGCACCGCGCGTGCTCAGGTCAATGCTGCCGCCACTGGCCGCGCCGTCGGCGAAGAAGGCGATGCTGCCCTGCCCCGGCGCAGTGCTGAGCTGGCTCGCACCGCGGAACTGGACGTCAAGCGCGGCGGGAATCTGCCCGTGGCGACCATTGGCGGCCTGCCACGTCCGCGCACGCGGGTCGATCACGAAGCGCTGCGTCTGCCCGGTAGCAATGGCCTGCGTGCGCGTGTAGCGCAGCTGCGTGGCGATCTCTTTGCCGACGTTGCGCAGGCGCATGCCATCGATGCCACCGTTCATCGCGGTGGCGGTCACCACGCCGATGATGGCGATCAGGGCAACCACCAGCAGCATCTCCAGCAACGACAGACCGCGTGCATGGGTGCCCGTGGGCACGCGATGCGGCGGTCTGCTCGGCACGGTCCACAGCGCTCCCAATGCCGATTACTCGTACCGGATGTCCGCGTCGTAACTGCTGCCACCGACCTTGCCATCCTTGCCCAGGCTGATCAGGTCGTATGGCTGGCTTTCGCCCGGCACGCGGTACTCCAACGCATGGCCCCAGGGATCATTGAGGTCGGCCGGCTTGGCGTACGGGCCGAGCCAGCCCGCGCTGCCGCCGGGCTGGGTCACCAGATCATCCAGCTTGGCCGGCAGCTTGCCGGTATCGAGCTGGTAGTTGTCGATCTTGCCGGCCATGGTCTGCACCTGCGCCTTGGCGATGTTGGCCTTGCCACGATCGGCACCGCCGAGCACGCGGCTGCCGACCAGGGTCAGCACCGCACCGATCAACACGATCACGATGATGATTTCCAACAGGCTCATGCCGGACTGGTGGCGCGCGGAAGAAAAGCGGGTCAGGCGACGGCGTTGCATATGGCAGGCTCCTTGCATCGAATCGTTGGGGTATCCACCAGCGGCCGGTCAGCCGATGGCATTGGTCAGGTCGTACAGCGGTACCAGCACGGCCACGATTACCAGGCCGACCACCGAGGCAAGTACGAGGGTGATCACCGGCACCAGTGCCGACAGCAACCGGTCGATCGCGCGCGCGCTTTCCTGTTCGAACGTATCGGCGGTCTTGAGCAGCATCGTATCCAGCGCACCGGATTCCTCGCCGACCTGGATCATCTGCAGCGCCAGGCGCGGGAAACGCTTGCCGCGCGCCAACGATGCAGACAGACCGTTGCCGTTCTTGACCTCGTCACTGGCTGCATCCACATCGGCGGCCAGCGCGCGGTTGCTGAGCACGTTGCGCGCGATGCCCAGGCCGGACAGCAGCGGCACGCCGTTGCGCAGCAACGTGCCCAGGGTGCGGGCCAGGCGCGCGGTTTCCAGCTTGGCCAGCAGCGGGCCGATGCCGTTGCGCTGCAGCAGCCAGCCATCCATCGCCAGGCGTGTGGCCGGTTGCCGCAGCCGCCGCTCCACCACCAGCGCGATCACGGCCGGCACCACGATCATGATGATCCAGCCCTCGCGCACGATCAGGCCGGCGGTCAGCACCCACTGGGTGAACCACGGCAGCGCGACATCCAGGCTTTCGTACATCAGCGCGAACTGCGGCACCACGTAGCCCAGCAGGAACAGCAGCGCCCCGCCGACCACCGCCAGCAGTATCGCCGGGTAGATCAGCGCGTTGATGACGCGGCCTTTCAACTCTGCGCTGCGCTCCAGGTAATCCGACAGCCGCTGCAGGGTGTCGTGCAGGCTGCCACCGGCTTCACCGGCGCGCACCATGTTGATGTACAGCCGCGAGAACAGCCCGTGCTGGCGTTCCAGCGCGGTGGAAAGGGGCGCGCCGCCACGCACGATGTCGCGGATGTCGGTGACCACCCGGCGCGTGCGCTCGTCTTCGGGGAGTTCCAGCAGGATGCTCAGCGCACGGTCCAGTGGCTGCCCGGCACCGAGCAGCGTGGCCAGCTGCTGGGTGAACTGCACCAGCCCACCGCCATCGAACGGCTTCCGGCGCAGCAGCGCCGCCCAGGACGAGGCACCGGCCACGCCCTCGCTGGCCAGTCGCGCTTCCATCGGCATGTGGCCCTGGTCCTGCAGGCGTGCGACCACCTCGGCTTCGCTGGCCGCATCCATCTGGCCATCGAACAGTTCGCCATGGGCATTGAGCGCCTTGTAGCGGTACTGGGCCATGCTCAGCCGCTCACCGTGTGCCGGCAGCATGCACGCATCAGGATTCCTCCGTCACGCGCAGCACTTCTTCCAGCGTGGTGTGGCCCTGCAGCGCTTTGGACAGGCCATCCTCATACATGGTGCGCATGCCGGCCGCGCGCGCGATCTGTTCGATCTCGCCCATGCCGGCACGACGCATCACCGCACTGCGCAGCGCATCGTTCATCACCAGGAACTCGACGATGGTGGTCCGGCCGAGGTAGCCGGTGGGCGCGATCGCCGAGGGCTGTGCGCGGTACAGGAAGATCTCGCCCTCCGGCTGCAGCCGGCGCAGACCGAACTTGTCGATCTCTTCCGGCGAGGCGGAATAACGCTGCGCATGCTGCGGCTCCAGCCGGCGCACCAGGCGCTGGGCGAGGATGCCGTTGATCGTGGAGGTCAGCAGATAATCTTCCACGCCCATGTCCAGCAGGCGGGTAATGCCACCGGCGGCGTTGTTGGTGTGCAGCGTGGAGAGCACCAGGTGGCCGGTGAGCGCGGACTGGATCGCGATGCGCGCGGTTTCCAGATCACGCATTTCGCCGATCATGATGATGTCCGGATCCTGGCGCACGATGCTGCGCAGCGCATTGGCGAAATCCAGTCCGATCTGCGGCTTGGCCTGGATCTGGTTGATGCCTTCGATCTGGTACTCGACCGGATCTTCGACGGTGATGATCTTGACGTCAGCGGTATTGAGCTGGCTCAGTGCGGTGTACAGCGTAGTGGTCTTGCCCGAACCGGTCGGGCCGGTCACCAGCAGGATGCCGTGCGGCTGCTCGAGCACCTTGCGGAACTGCGGCAGGAACGCATCGGTAAAGCCCAGCCGGTGGAAATCGAACACGACGGTGTCGCGGTCGAGCAGACGCATCACCACGCTTTCGCCATGCGCGGTGGGCACCGTGCTCACGCGCAGGTCCAGTTCCTTGCCCTGCACGCGCAGCATGATGCGGCCGTCCTGCGGCAGGCGGCGTTCGGCGATGTTGAGCCGCGCCATGATCTTGATGCGGCTGATCACCGCGGCCGTAAGATTGACCGGCGGGCTTTCGCCTTCGATCAGTACACCGTCCACGCGGTAACGCACTTTCAGGCGATTCTCGAACGGCTCGATATGGATGTCCGACGCGCGCAGTTCCACCGCCCGCTGGATGATGAGATTGACCAGCCGGATCACGGGCGCTTCGGAGGCCAGATCGCGCAGGTGCTCGATGTCGTCAACGGCGGCACCTTCCCCGTCGGCGGTTTCAATGATCGCGCCCATCGCGCTGCGGCCCTGGCCGAACCAGCGCTCGATCAGATCATCGATCTCCGAGCGCAGGCCGACGTTCAAGCGCACCGGCAGGCCCATCGCCAGCCGCACCGCGTCGGCCGCGTACGGGTCCTGCGGATCGGACAGCCACAGATCCAGCACGCCGTCCTGCAGCGCCAACGGACAGACATGGAATTGTTTGAGGAAGCGCAGCGTCAACGGCAGACCATCGAGCAACGCTTCAGGCGGCGCTTCCGGCACGGCCTTGGCATCAAGCAACGGCAGGTCGAGCACCTCGGCACAGGTCTGTGCCTGGTCGCGCTCGGAGACCAACCCCAGCCGCACCAGCAGACCGAGCAGACTGCCGCCGGATTCACGGTGCAGCGGACGCGCGCGCACCAGGTCGCTGTCCTTGAGCCGACCTTTCTCCAGCAATACCCCGACGATGCGGGATTCTGCGGTGGATTCTGCAGTGGGATCCGGGGCAACCGCGTTCAAGAATGTTCTCCTGGCAACCGCTGCGACTTTAGCAGTTCGTTGCGATGCTAAGCGGTATTGCCCGCGGTCCAGATGTAAAAACGGGAGCCCGTCACATGACGGACTCCCGTTCGGGGTAGTGCGCTATTACTGGTTGGCGAGAATGCTCACGCCGCTGAACGCGGACTCGCCGACGACCTTGATGTAATACGTGCCGGCCACCGGCGCGGTGAAGCGCACGGTTTCACTGTTGCCCGGACGCGAGGACTTGGCATCGAACGCGGTGGCGGTCGGCTCCTTGCCCTGGCTCACGTACACCGACACATTGCCGCTGCCGCCGTAAGTGAGCAGGCTCAGCACCTTGCCGGCCTGCGCCTCGAAGCTGTACAGCACTTCGCTGCCACCGGCGCCGCTCAGGCCACCGACAGCGACCTTGTTGGTCAGCGGCGTGGCCACCGGGCCGCAGTTCTCGGTGCACTCTTCTTCCAGCGCCTTGTCGAGGGCGGCCTTGGCATCCACGATGCCGGTGCCGATCGGCGTGGCGGTCGGAATGGTGACCGGGAAGGCCCGTGCGGTCTGCTTGAGCAGGGCTTCCAGCGCAGCCGGGGTGAGTGGATCCTTGCCGGCCGCCGCGACCGCGCCCTGCACCAGGGCCGCCACCGCCGCCACATGCGGGGACGCCATCGAGGTACCGGCCATGCCCATGTAGCTGTAGGCACCGGAGGTCGGCGTGGTCAGGCCGTTGTAGCCGGACTGCCACACGTAGCCGCCCGGATTGCCGTCCACGCTGCCACCGCCGCCCGGACCGGACAGATCCACCGCCGTGCCGAAGTTGGAGTAATAAGCGATGCCACCGGTGATGCGGGTCGCACCGACGGACACCACGTTGGCGCAGCTGGCCGGACGGAAGTTGGCCGCGTTGGAGGCAGAGTTGCCGGCCGCGACCACCACGGTCGTACCGCGCGACACGGCGCCGTTGATGGCGTCCTGGTACAGCGCATCACACGCGCCGCCGCCGCCCAGGCTCATGTTGATGACCTCGGCCGGATTGGCGTTGGCCGGGATGCCGGCCACCGTGCCACCGGAGGCCCAGGTGATCGCGTCGGCGATGTCGGACAGATAGCCACCGCACTTGCCGAGGACGCGGACCGGCAGGACACGCGCCTTGTACGCCACACCGGCCATGCCGACACCGTTGTTGGTCGACTCGGCGATGGTGCCGGCGACGTGGGTACCGTGCCAGGAGCTGTCGTCGGCCAGCGAGCCGGCATAGCACTCGTTGTCGTTCTCGACCCAGTCACCGTAATCCAGCGCGCCGGGCACGCGCTCATCGGTCGGGCGGCGCGAGGTTTCCGCATCGCTGATGAAGTCGTAACCGGCCAGCAGGTTGCCGGAGAAATCCGGATGCTGCGGCAGGATGCCGGTATCGAGCACCGCCACCACCACGCCTTCGCCCTGGGCGATGTCCCACGCGGCCGGTGCATTGATGCCGCCGGTGGCGCTGCTCAGGTGCCACTGGTACTGCGCGTAGTACGGATCATTCGGCACCAGCTGCGGGGTCGCGTCGCGCGGGCGCACATCGGTGCGCTGCAGCTTCACGTCCACTTCGGCGTACTGCACGGAAGGATCGGCCTTGATCTCGGCCAGCACCTTCTGCAGTTCGGCCGGGCTCAAACGGCCCTGCAGGCGGATCAGATCGGCGCCGACACCGAGTTTGCGCACGATCTGCGGGTTCACCGCACTGGCACGGCCGGCGGCGGAGCCACCGACACTGGCGCGGGCGACCGCCGACTGCACGGTGGTCAGCTTGGCCGAACGGTCCGTGGCCGCTGCGGTGCCTGCACGGTATTTGACGATGATCCGCTCTGCGCCCTGGGCGGAGGCTGGTTGGCGCACCGGTTCCTTGGCCGGCAGACCGGCTGCATAGGCGCTGGCGCCTGCGGACAACGACAGCACGGCGGCTGCCAGCACATTGATGCGAAGGTTCTGCTTACTGGTCACGTTGACGTCCTCTTCAAGGTCATGGATCAAACGACTGTTCAGGCCAACACTCCATGCGAGCTCCCTGGCCGGCCCTGGCCAGGGTTCCCGTGACCCGCCCCCTCAGGCCTTGCATTGCGTTGCCGCGGGACCGGATCCGGCCCCGCGTTGGAACGACTTACCAGCCGAAGCCGGCGCCCACGCCGACCGAGCTGTCATCACTGCTGAAGGCACCGCCCAGGGTCACCGTGGCGCGCTCACTGAGCGCCCGCTGGTAGCCAAGCGACAGCGCCGATTCGCCGCCCTGGAAACCGACGCCGACACCGACGCGGTTCTGGGTACGCACGCCGGCGGCACTGGTGGCCATGTTGAGCATGGCCGCGCTCATCGCGCCCTGGCGATCAATGCGACGGTCCTGGTGACGCAGCCGCTGATCGATCTCGCCCTTGTAGATGTCGAAGCTGTCGGCCATCGAGGTGAAACGCTGGTCGGTGTAGCTGTTGGCGGTCGCGATGCCGCCATCCAGCTGGCCCTTGTTGACCGCATCGGTGGCCTGGGTACCGGCGGCGACGTTGGCGACCTGGCGCTCATTGCCGGCACTGCCGACCGAGACCGTGTCGGCGCGGTCGGCGACCGAGCCCTGGCCCAGTGCAACCGAGTTGGCTGCCGACGCGGTCGCGCCCTGGCCGATCGCTGTGGCCGACGCACCGCTGGCCACGGCCCCCTCGCCCATCACCACCGCGTTCACCACCGCAGGTGTTGCCGCCGGCGCGTTGATCGGCTGACTGCTGCCGACACTCGCTGCGGTCGGCGCGCCTTGCACGGTGGCGACGGCGGTGTCGCTGGCGGCAGTGACGACGCTGGTGTCCGGTGCTGCGCTGGTGTCCGCTGCCACCCTGGCGGTCGCCAGCGAGGCAGTGCGTGCACGTGCACTGCCACTGCTGCCACCGGCAACCCGCTGATCGAGATCGCTGACCTTGCGGTCAAGCGCGCCGAGTGCATCGCCGACGTTGCTGTATGTCGCGCCCTGGATCACATAGTTCGGCGCCACGAACACGCCCTGCATGCCCACGCTGGCGCCGCCGCCGAGGAAGGTGGCGACATCGGTCAGCGACTGGAACAACTGGCCGCCGTTGATCGCCTGGCGGCTGCCGGACGCGATCGAACCGCTGCCGACATTGTCCAGCGTGGTGCCCTGCAGCCCGGACAGGGTCAGCGTGTCGCGGCTGCTGTCGTCGTAGGTCAGCGCATTGGCGGTGACGTTCTCGACCGAGCCGATGCGGGAATCGAACTCACCGACCTGGGTTTCCACTGTCCCCACACGCTGGTTGGTGGTGTTGAGCTGGCCGCCGGTCACCGCGTCCGTGCTGCCCGCGGCAATACGGCCGGCCCCGACGTTGACGATGCGGCGCGTGGCCGGACCGTCGGTGCCGTTGCCACCGCCGACAGAGACCACATTGGCTTCGACCGCCCGTGAGCCGGCACCCAGCGCCACTGCGTTGGCACCGGAGACACCCGCCGCTGAACCGATTGCGATGCTGTTGGCCCCGTTGCTGGCGAACGCACCGTTGCCGATCGCCACACCGTTGGTGGCGTTGGTGGAGGCTTGGCGACCGAGCACGGTGCTGTTGGCGCCGCGTGCCGAAGCATCGGCGCCGACGGCCGTGGCACCTGCCGCGGAAGCGACAGCCGCGGTACCCAGTGCACTGCTGCGGGTTGCGCTGGCGGTGGCACCGGAACCCGCGGCGAGGGCATCACTGCCGCTGGCCGTAGCCACGCCGCTGCCGCTGGCCTGGAAGTGCTTGCCGACCGCATCGGCGGTGGCCGCGACCGAATCAAGCTGCGACTTGGTCACCGCATCGCTGGCATTGACCGCGTCACCGACATTGGTGATGCGGCGCGTCGCCGGGCCGGTGGTGCCGTTGCCGCCACCGACCGAAACCACATTGGCCTCGCTGGTGCGGGCACCGGCGCCGAGCGCGACGCTGCCTGCGCCACTGGCCGACGAGCTGCTGCCCAAGGCCGTGGCATTGATGCCGCTGTAGGCGTAGCTGTCCTGGCCGATGGCCGTTGCGCCCTGCGAGGTTGCCCATGCCAGCTGCCCTACCGCCGTGGTGCGTGCGGCGGTGGCCCAGGCATTGGAACCGGCCGCGACGCTGTTCTCGCCACTGGCCTGCGATGCATAACCGATCGCATTGGCGTAGCTGCCCGACGCGGCGCTGCCCCAGCCCAGTGCAGAGGCGTAATCACCGCTGGCCTCGGCCCCGTAACCCAGCGCCGTGGTGCGTACGCCACTGGCCGCGCTGAAGGTACCAACGGCGGTGCTGTAGTCACTGCCAGCCTCGGCGCTGTAGCCGAAGGCCGAGGACTGCAGTCCTGCCGCGGTGGCACCGGCGCCGGTGGCCGTGCTGAAGCTGCCCTCGGCCTGTGCGCCGGCGCCCAGTGCAGTGGCGCCCACGCCATTGGCGCTGGTGGCCTTGTCGAGCAGGACGTTGCCATTGTCGTCTTCGTAGTACAGCGCACCGCCGATCGCAGTCGCCGAATCCGCCGTTGCCGACGCATTGAAGCCCGACGCAGACGCATTGCGGCCTGAGGCCAACGCGCCGCTGCCATAGGCCGAGGCCCCGGTGCCGAACGCGTTGGCGGCCTCACCCGCGGCGGTGGCATACGCCCCATCGACATAGCTGCCGACGTCGTCGCCATTACCGCTGCCCGTGGCCTGGAAGAAGCGGCTGGTGGTTCCAGCCACATCGGCGACCGCGTTCAGCTGATCGACATTCACCGCATCCGTGCCTTCGGTGCCGGCGGCGACGTTGGTGATCTGGCGTTGGGCCGTCGCCGTACCGACCGAGACGGAATTGTCACGGTCAGCGGTGGAACCGGCACCGAGGGCAACGCTGTTCACCGCCTCCGCGCTGGCACTGGCGCCCAGCGCGGTGGCATTGCCTGCATCGGCCCACGAGTTCCAGCCGATCGCGGTGGCGTAATCATCAGTCGCCCAAGCGCCTGCACCGAACGCCGATGCACCCGTTCCCGAGGCGCGCGACGGCAGCAGACCGAAGAAGGTCGTGCCACCGATCGCCACACTCTCATCGCCAGTGGCTTCGGAGTATTCACCGACCGCCACCGCACCCGAGCCGGATGCGGTCGAGGCCGCACCAACCGCGACGGCGTAAGCGTTGGAGGCCACCGCGCCATAGCCCAGCGCGGACGAGAGCTGGCCGGTCGCTTCGCTGTAGCTGCCGAAGGCCGAGGCGCCGGCTTCGGACGCACTGGCGCGGAAGCCATTGGCGGTCGCCTGCTGGCCCGCTGCGGTGGCCTGGCTGCCGGTAGCCGTGGCGTAGGCACCTGTGGCCTGTGCGCCGGCACCGGTCGCGCTCGCGCCGATCTCGCTGGCACTGGCGCCGTTGCCGATGGCGACGCTGTCTTCGCCGGTGGCCTGCGCGTCACTGCCCAGTGCTGCGGCCCCCTCAGCGCTCGCCAGCGCATTGAAGCCCACGGCTGTCGCGTTGTCGGCAACGGCGGTGGCGCCACTGCCCAGCGCGCTGGCGCCGTTGCCGATGGCATTGGAAGCCTCACCGGCAGCAAGCGCATTGTCGCCTTCCACATAGGCACCGGCGTCGCTGTCATCGCTGCCGCTGGCCTGGAAGTACTTGCTGGTCGTCGCGGCCGCATCGGCTACTGCATTCAACTGATTCACGTTCACCGCATCGGCGCCATCGGTACCGGCCGCGACGTTGGTGATCTGGCGCTGCGCGTCGGCACTGCCGACCGAGACGCTGTCATCGCGATCGGCGATCGAGTCGGCACCGAGTGCAACGCTGTTCGCGCCGCTGGAGGTCGCCGCATTGCCCAGCGCCGTGCTGTTCACGCCCGGCGACCATGCACCACCGCCAACGGCCGTGGAGTAGTTGCCCGAGGCTTCGGTGGGCAGCAGGCCGAACAGCGCACCACCGACGGCCACGCTGTTCGTACCGCTGGCCAGGCTGCCCTGGCCGGTCGCGGTGCTGTACGCACCCGAGGCCTCAGCATCACCGCCGACCGCCACACTGTTGGAGCCGGTCGCCTGGGCGAAGCTGCCGAGCGCGGTCGCGTTGAAGGCCGAGGCCACCGCATAGCCACCGATCGCAGTGGTGTAGCTGGCCGTCGCTTCCGAGGCGAACCCGTAACCCGCGGAGAGGGTCCCGCTCACCACGCTTTCCGCGCCGACGGCCGTCGCGCCATCACCGCTGGCGCTGCTGAAGTAACCCAGGGCCACCGACTCCTCACCGGCCGCATCGGACAGCGCGCCACCGGCCAGGCTGCCGGCGCCGGAGGCGACGCTGGCCGCACCGGTCGCGGTGCTCTGCTCGCCGGAAGCCAGACTCTCTGCACCAGTCGCCGTTGCGTACTCGGCGGTCGACTGCGCGTTGGCACCGGTTGCGGTTGCATTGGCACCGCTGGCGACGGCATTGAAGCCTACTGCACTGGCGTTGTCCGCCAAGGCGAAGGCGCCGCTGCCGATCGCCGATGCACCGGTGCCGGCTGCGAAGCTGCTCGAACCGACCGCAGTGGCGTAATCGCCGTCGGTCGCCGCGTTTGCACCGGCGGCCACGCTCTCCTCGCCACCTGCGACGGCAACACCGTCACCGCTGGCCTGGAACTGGTCCGTCGCGGCGGTCAGCTGATCCAGATTGACGGCATCGCTGCCCTCGGTAGCGGCGGCAACCTGCGTGATCTGGCGCTGCCGGCCATCGTTGCCAACCGAGACGGTGTAGGCACGGTCGGCGACGGAACCGGCGCCGAGCGCCACGGTATTGGACGCGCTGGCATTGCTGCCGGCACCGATACCGATCGAGCTTTCACCGCCGGCCACCACATTGGTACCGATGGCGATGCTGTTGATGCTGTTGCCTAGCGCCTGGAAACCGACCGCGACGCTGTTGTCGCCGTAGCCGAAGGCACCGCGGCCAAGCGCGGTGGAACTGCTGCCGCGCGCCCAGCTGTTGTAGCCGATCGAGGTGGACCCGGTACCGCTGGCCCACGCCGACTGACCCACCGCCGTGGCGTTGGCTTCGGTGGCCCACGCACTGGAACCGAACGCGGTGGCGCCATCCGCAGTTGCCCACGCATATGCGCCGGTTGCCGTGGTTTCTTCACCGCTGGCGAAGGCGTTGTCGCCCTGCGCCACACTGTAATCGCCGGTGGCGCGTGCCTTGTAGCCACTGGCCAGGCTGTTGCTGCCGGTGGCCTGTGCGCCACTGCCGAACGCATTGCTTGTAGTGCCGGTAGCCTGTGCACCGGCACCGACCGCCACGCTGTCCGGCGCCGCGGTGGCACCGATCAGGATCGCATTGCCCTGGTCATCGACCAGCGGCTGGTTGTACTCGTCATACGCCTGACCCAGGCCACCAATAGCCACGCTGCCGTTGCCGGTCGCACTGCTGTTGCGCCCCAAGGCCACCGTGTCGTCGCCGACCGCGGTTGCCCCACCGCCCACGGCGGTGGCACCTGCGCCGAGTGCATTGCTGGCTTCACCGGCCGCCAATGCATCGTCGCCCTCGGCGAACGCACCGACCGCACCGCTGGCCGCACCGTTTGCCTTGAACTGCGCCGAGGTCGCCGAGGCCGAGGTCGCAACCGCATCGAGCTGCGCCTTGTTGACCGCATCAGTGGCTTCGGTACCCGCGGCGACGCTGGTGATCTGGCGCTCGTTGCCGACGTCACCCACCGAGACCGTGTTGGCACGGGTGGCGGTGGAATTGGCGCCCAGGGCGACGCTGTTGGCGCCGCGTGCGGTGCTGTAGAAACCGACCGCTGTGCTCAGTTCACCGCTGGCCCAGGTCTCCGCGCCCAGTGCGGTGGCGCCCTCGCCGGGGGCGTAGGCGAAGTAGCCCACGGCCGTGGCTTCGGTGCCCGAGGCTTCGCTCAACGTGCCGTTGGCCACGGCGTAGTCGCCGCTGGCGATCGCACCGGCACCCACCGCAGTAGCGGCTTCGCCACTGGCCTGGGTCTGCACGAAGAAGCCAAGCCCCGGCAGCAGATCCGCCGGACCGCCAATGGCGGTACTGCTGTTGCCGGTCGCCACGCTCTGCGTACCGACCGCCGTGGCGTAGTCGCCGGTGGCATTGGAGACCGCGCCGAATGCCGAGGCCTGTGCACCGGATGCGTAGGCACCCACGCCGTACGACGACGACGCGAAGCCCGCAGCTTCCGCACTCGCGCCGACCGCCGTGCCGCCCACGCCGGCACTGGTCGCGCCGGTATCGACCGGCACGCCGCCGTTGGTGATCAGCGGGTTGCCGTCGGCATCCACCGCGGCCCCGCCCACGGCCACGCTGCCCGGCCCGTTGGCCTGCGCGTTGGTACCGAAGGCTGCGCTGTTCTGACCGGTGGCGCTGGCGTTGTAGCCGACGGCCGTCGCGTTCTGCGCGGTGACCGTGGCGCCGCTGCCTAGCGCGGTCGCGCCGTCGGCCAGCGCGTTGGATGCTTCACCGATCGCGGTCGCGTTGTCGCCTGCCGCAAGCGCACCGGCATCGCTGTCGCTGCTGCCGGTGGCCTGGAAGTATCTGCTCGTGTTCGCGGCAACCGCACCGACCTCATCGAGCTGCGCCTTGTTCACCGCATCGCTGTCTTCGGTGCCGTCGGCAAGGTTGGTGATCTGGCGACGCAGGCCGTTGTCCGCATTGCCGACGGACACCGTGTCGACGCGATCGGCGTACGAGCCAGCGCCGAGCGCCACACTGCCTACGGCAACCGCCGCCGAATTCGCGCCGAGCGTCGCACTGAAATCCGCGACGGCGACGCTGAACGCACCCACCGCCACCGAGGCTTCGCCCGCGCTGGCCGCACCGCGGCCCAGCGAGGTGGTGCCCGGCCCAATGGCCAGCGCACCACCACCGATCGCGGTCGCACCATCGGCGCTGGCTTCGGCCAGACCACCGATTGCCGTTGCCGCACCGTTCTCACTGGCCGCTACCGCTGATGCACCCAGGGCGACATCGCCCAGACCAAATGCCGCCGCGCTCTGGCCGAGCGCGATGCTGGCATCACCGAAGGCCATGCTGCCCTGGCCGAACGAACTTGCACCGAGGCCAACCGCGAGTGCCTGGTTGCCAACGGCCGTGGTGGCATTGCCGATCGCCTGACTGCTGTTGCCAAGGGCCGTTGCGCCGTCGCCATCGGCGTTGGCGCTGGCACCTGCGGCCAGCGCACCCTCGCCATCGATCGTCGCAGCATCGGCGGCGGTGCCGTCACCATCGGCCTTGAAATAGCGGGTCGCGCCTTCGGCGGCGACCGCCACCTTGTCCAGCTGCGCCTTGTTCACCGCATCCGTAGCGGCGGTGCCGGCGGCGACGTTGGTGACCTGGCGCTCCTTGCCGGCATCACCGACCGACACGGTGTTGGCGCGGTTGGTTTTCGAGCCGGCGCCGAGCGCCACGCTGTTGGCGCCGGAGGCGGTGCTGTTGCTGCCGATGGCGACCGCGTTGGTGCCCGAGGCTGTGGCGTTGCCGTCGACCACGCAGCTGTCGACGATGCCGCTGTTGAGCACCAGGCAATTCGCATTGCCGCCGACTTCGATCGACTGCGCGTGTGCCGTCTGCACAGCGCCTGCCGCGCCTAATCCAAGCGTCAACGCGATAGCGGCCGAGAGCAGCGCGGTGTTGCGTCCGCCAGCGGTTCGGCGTTGATCGATGACGACACCCGAGGACTGGCTGCTGGCCAATTCCGAGGCGACGACCATCTGCCCCAGTGCTTTGTTCCAGACCTTGCGATAAATCCGATTCATCGATGCGGCTCCTGATTAGGCTGGTTTTAGGCAAAGCGACGCCAACGCCGGACCGCGTGGTCCAACGTCCCCTGGGGGCGTTTTTTCGCTTGATTTACTGCGTTGTGCGCAATGGCTGGCAGATACCTACAGCGTGCTCGCCATCCATGCGGTTACTGTGGAACTGAACGCTGTCGAAATGAGGATGCAGTGTTAACGTACAGTTTCAATGACGTCAAGACTTTGACGTTGATTTTCATATGACCGTGCCGCGCGTCACAAAACCGCCGCGTTATTGCGCATTTTTGTTAGCTGCATGTGAGCAAACGATATAACGCATTTTCACGTTGTAACGCTGTGTAACTCATTGCTCCCGATCAGTTTGTGCCCCACACAAAAGAAAACCGCCGGACAGGCCGGCGGTTTCTTCACGCGATTTTCACTGCATCACATCAGACGCGGTGCGCGGTATCAGCCGCACCATACTCTTGCGTTGCGGAACATCCGCAGCCACGGCGAATCGCCGTTCCAGTCGTCCGGATGCCAGCTGTGGTTGATCGCACGCGGGGTGCGCTCGGGGTGCGGCATCATGATCGTGGTGCGGCCATCGGTGGTCGTCAGGCCGGTGATGCCATCGGGCGAGCCGTTCGGATTCAGCGGGTACTGCGTGGCCACGTTGCCGTCGCCATCGATGTAGCGCAGCGACACACGCGCCGCGGCCTGATCGACCGCCGTGGCGAACACCGCCTGGCCTTCGCCATGCGCCACCGCGACCGGCAGGCGCGAGCCGGCCATGCCACGCAGCAGGATCGACGGCGATTCCACCACTTCCAGCAACGCAGTGCGGGCTTCGAACTGCTCGCTGCGGTTGCGGCGGAACTGCGGCCAGTGCTCGGCACCGGGGATGATGTCCTTGAGCTGGCTCATCATCTGGCAGCCGTTGCACACGCCCAAGGCGAAGCTGTCTTCGCGGGCAAAGAACGCGGCGAAGGCATCCCGCAGCGCGCTGCGCTCCAGCACCGAGGTGGCCCAGCCGCGGCCGGCACCCAGCACATCGCCGTAGCTGAAGCCGCCACAGGCCACCAGACCGGTGAAATCGGACAGTGCGACACGGCCTTCGATCAGATCGCTCATGTGCACGTCGAACGAACTGAAGCCGGCACGTTCGAAGATGTTCGCCATTTCGATCTGGCCGTTGACGCCCTGCTCGCGCAGCACCGCCACGCGCGGACGCGCACCGGTGTTGATGAAGGGCATCGCCACGTCTTCGTTGATATCGAAGGTCAGCTTGGGCTTCAGGCCCGGCGCGTTGAAGTTGCGCGCGATCGCACGCTCCTGGTCGGCGTTGTCCGGGTTGTCGCGCAGCTTCTGCATGGCATGGGTGACCGACCACCAGGCATCGAACAGCGCTTCCCAGCGCCACTCGACCAGGCTTTCGCCCTGCAGCGAGACACGCACCACCGGGGCGGTGGTCGGACGCGCGATGCGCTGCGCGCATTCGGTCAGTGCATGACGTTCGACCAGATCAGCAAACGCGGCGCGGTCTTCCTTGGCGATCTGCACCACCGCACCCAGCTCTTCATTGAACAGGCTGCGGAACGGATCATCGCCCCATGCGTCCAGGGTGATATCCAGGCCCAGGCGCGAGGCGAAGGCCATTTCGCACAGCGCGGCGAACGCACCGCCATCGCTGCGGTCGTGGTAGGCCAACAGCAGGCCGGCCTGGCGCGCATCGCGGATCAGTTCGAAGAAGGCGCGCAGGCGCTGTGCATCGTCCAGATCCGGCACGGCACCGGCGAAGGCCGGTAGTGCGGAATGGTCCGCGTGCACCTGGGCCAGGATCGAGCCGCCCAGGCGCTGCTTGCCGGCGCCCAGGCCGATCAGCCACAACTCGCTGTCCGCGTCACGGTCCAGCAGCGGGGTGAGCTGGCCGCTCGCATCGGCCACCGGCGCGAACGCCGAGATCACCAGCGACACCGGCGACACCGACTTGTGCGCCTGGCCGTTGTCCTGCCACTGCGCCTGCATGGAGAGCGAGTCCTTGCCGACCGGAATGCTCAGGTCCAGCTGCGGGCACAGCTCCATGCCGACCGCACGCACCGCGTCATACAGCAGCGCGTCTTCACCGTGATGGCCAGCCGCGGCCATCCAGTTGGCCGACAGCTTCACCGTTTCCAGTGCATCCACCGGCGCCGCACACAGGTTGGTGATCGCTTCACCGACCGCCATGCGCGCCGACGCGGCCGCATCCAGCAGGGCCAGCGGGGTACGCTCGCCGATCGCCATGGCTTCACCGGCCACGGTATCGAAACCGGCCAGGGTGATGGCGACGTTGGCCAGCGGCAGCTGCCACGGGCCGATCATCTGTTCGCGTGCGGTCAGGCCACCAACGCTGCGGTCGCCGATGGTGACCAGGAAGTTCTTCGAGGCCACCGAGGGATGGGCCAGCACGCGCAGACCGGCTTCGTGCAGGTCCAGCCCGGCGGTCTTCAGCGCCGGCCAGCGCGGTGCAGCCGGGTGCACGGTGTCGCGGTGCATCTTCGGCGCCTTGCCGAACAGCACGTCCATCGGCAGATCGATCGGGGCATCCACCGGGGTATTGCCCACGGTGGCGCCGTACGCCACGACGAGATGCTCTTCCGCGGTCGCCACGCCAACGGCGGCGAACGGGCAACGTTCCCGCGCGCACAACGCGGCGAACTCGGCCAGGCGCGCCTGCGGCACACCGAGCACGTAGCGTTCCTGCGATTCGTTGCACCACAGCTGCATCGGCGACAGCGACGGGTCATCGGCCGGCACCTTGCCCAGATCGATCACACCGCCCACGCCGGAGTCATGCAGCAACTCGGGAATCGCGTTGGACAGACCACCGGCGCCGACGTCGTGGAACCAGCGGATCGGGTTGTCCAGACCGAGCGCGACGCAGCGGTCGATCACTTCCTGGCAGCGACGCTCCATTTCCGGGTTGTCGCGCTGCACGCTGGCGAAATCGAGGTCCTCGGCGCTCTCACCGGAGGCCACCGAGCTGGCGGCACCGCCGCCGAGACCGATCAGCATCGCCGGGCCGCCCAGCACGATGACCGCGTCGCCGGGCTGCAGGCGCAGCTTCTCGACCTGGTTCTGGTCGATCGCGCCGAGGCCACCGGCCAGCATGATCGGCTTGTCATAGGCGCGGGTCAGGCCCTCGCCTTCGGGCAGTTCGAAGCTGCGGAAGTAGCCAAGCAGGTTCGGCCGGCCGAACTCATTGTTGAACGCGGCGCCGCCGAGCGGGCCATCCAGCATGATGTCCAGCGCCGGGGCCATGCGCGGGTTCAGCGCGCGCGGCGCCTCCCACGGCTGCGGCAGGGTCGGGATGCGCAGGTGCGAGACCGAGAAACCAGTCAGGCCGGCCTTGGGCTTGCCGCCGCGGCCGGTCGCGCCTTCATCGCGGATCTCACCACCCGCACCGGTGGCCGCACCCGGGAACGGGGCGATCGCGGTCGGGTGATTGTGTGTTTCCACCTTGATGCAGAACGCCGAATCGACCACGGCCTCGCTGCGGTACTGGCCGGTGGCCGGATCCGGGCGATAGCGCGCGGCCGGGAAGCCGGCGACCACGGCGGCGTTGTCGCTGTAGGCGCTCAACGTGTGCTGCGGGGTCTGCTGGTGGGTGTTCTTGATCATCCGGAACAGCGAGTGCGACTGGTCGGCACCGTCGATGGTCCAGCTGGCATTGAAGATCTTGTGGCGGCAGTGCTCGGAGTTGGCCTGCGCAAACATCATCAGTTCCACGTCCGACGGCTTGCGGCCCAGTTCGCCGAAGCGCTGGCGCAGGTAGTCGATCTCGTCCTGGGCCATGGCCAGGCCGAGGCGGCTGTTGGCTGCCTCCAGATCTTCCAGGGCGATCCGTTCCAGCTCACCGCGCGCCGGGGCGCTGAACAGCGCCTGCGCCTGGGCGGTCTCGGCCAGCACGGACTGGGTCATCGGGTCGTGCAGCGCGCGGATCACTGCTTCCTGCGCGGCCGCGTCGGCCGGCCAGCCGGCCAGATCGATGCGCAGACCCCGTTCGACCCGGCGGATCGGTTGCCCGGCACCGCGGACCAGCTCGGTGGCCTTGCTCGACCACGGCGACAGCGTGCCCAACCGCGGCACCACGAAGCGCGATACCGCCCCGTCCTCACGCCCGGCCAGGGTCGGCTGGGCTTCCAGGATCCGGCTCAGGATCACCGGGTCCGGGGCCGCATCGCCCTCGGTCTGGATAAAGTAGACATGCCAGGCACCGGTGATGCGCAGATCGGCGGCCAGGGACTGCAGGCGGGATTCAAGACGTTCGCGGCGGAACGGCGAAAGGGCGGATGCGCCCTCGAGGACCATCATGTCCGGGGAACCGTGGTTGGGAACGGGGCCCACTATTGTACCCAAGTCGGCCGCCGCAGCCCGGCCCTGGGGATCGGCCTGCCTGGGCGGCGGCAAGGTGTGTTCACACCCGAACCATGCGCTGGTTCACGGATTGCGCCGGGATTACATGACAACGTTATCACCACCTGGCCCCAGCGCCAGGTGCTGTCCGTCCCCCATGTCGTTGCCGGCCTCTCTCACCGGCGCCCGGACCCTGCTGCACGCATGCCGCCATCCCGGCGGCATGCGCCCACCTGATCGGAGACCGACCATGCCAGACCCGATTGCGCGCCGTGCAGTGACATCGTTTTCCTCCCCCGCCCTGCTTCCGCGCCGACGGCGCTGGTTGCTGGCGCTGGCCCTGGCCGCTGCCGCCGGCACGCCCACGCTGGTACAGGCCGCGAACTGTACCGGTGTGCCCGAATGGAACGGGGCCGCCATCTACCTCGCTGGCCAGACTCTGCAGAAAGGCGGCATGCTGTACCGCGCCAACCAGGACATCTGGAACGCCCCGCCCGACCACCCGGCCGGCGCGCCCTACTACACCAACCTCGGCGCCTGCGATGGCAGCGGCAGCAACCAGCCACCCAGCGTCGCACTGACCTCCCCGGCCGCCGGCGCCAGCTTCACCGCCGGCAGCAGCATCACGGTGAGCGCCACTGCCAGCGATACCGACGGCAGCATCAGCAAGGTCGAGTTCTTCCGCGGCGGTACCTCGCTGGGCATCGACACCAGCGCGCCCTACAGCGCGGTCTGGAGCAATGCCTCGGCCGGCAGCCACACCTTCAAGGCGGTGGCCACCGACAACAACAACGCCGTGACCTCTTCGGCCACGGTCAATGTGACCGTCACCGCGGCCAGCAACGACACCACGCCACCCAGCGTCCCGGGCGGGCTGGCGTCCCCGTCCAGGACTGCGACGACGGTGAATCTGGCCTGGAACGCAGCGACCGACAACAGCGGCGGCAGCGGCGTGGCCAGCTACGACGTGTACCGCAACGGCAGCCTGGTCGGCTCGCCCAGCGCCACCCAGTACACCGATGGCGGTCTTGCCGCGAGCACGGCCTATACATACACGGTGCGGGCACGTGACAACGCCGGCAATGCCTCGGCGCAGAGCGGCTCGATCAGCGTGACCACAGCCGCCGGTGGCGGCGGAGGGGGCACCAAACGGGTGATCGGCTACTTCACCCAATGGGGCATCTATGGCCGCAACTACCAGGTCAAGAACATCGACACCAGCGGTTCGGCGGCGAAGCTGACCCACATCAATTACGCCTTCGGCAACGTGCGCAACAACCGCTGCGAAGTCGGCGTGACCCAGGCCTCCGACCCGAACACCGGCGTGGGTGGCGATGCCTACGCCGATTACGGCAAGTCCTTCGCTGCCGGTGCCAGCGTGAGCGGCGTGGCCGATACCTGGGACCAACCGCTGCGGGGCAACTGGAACCAGCTCAAGCAGCTCAAAGCCAAACACCCGAACGTGAAAGTGCTGATCTCGCTGGGCGGCTGGACCTGGTCGCGCGGCTTCTCCAGCGCGGCGCAGCCGGCCAACCGGCAGGCGTTCGTGGCCTCGTGCATTGATGCGTACATCAAGGGCAACCTGCCGGTGGCCGACGGCGCGGGTGGCGCGGGCGCGGCGCTCGGCGTGTTCGACGGCATCGACATCGACTGGGAGTACCCGGTGGCGTGCGGGCTGAGCTGCGGCACACCGGCCGACAATGCCAACTTCACCGCGCTGCTGGCCGAGTTCCGCCGCCAGCTGGATGCGGTGCGACCCGGCCTGCTGCTGACGGTGGCGGTCGGTGCTGGCGTGGACAAGATCCGTGTGACCGATCCGGCCAGCTACCACCCGTACCTGGATTTCATCAACGTGATGACCTACGACTTCCACGGCGCGTGGGATCCGCAGACCAACCATCACTCTGCGCTGTTCGATTCACCGGCTGATCCCTCCACCGGCGACCAGAAGCTCTACAACAGCAACGATGCGATGGAAGCCTTCCTCAGCCGCGGGGTGCCGGCCAGCAAATTGAACCTGGGCATCGGCTACTACGGGCGTGGCTGGACCGGCGTGGCCAGCGGCAACAACGGGCTCTACAAGAGCGCCAGCGGCGCGGCACCGGGCACGTACGAAGCCGGTATCGAAGACTGGAAGGTGCTGAAGAACCTCAACTGGCCGGTGTACACCGACAACGTTGCCAAGGCCACGTGGATCTCCAACGGCACCACGTTCTGGAGTCTGGACACGCCGGCGATGGTCACCGAGAAGATGGGCTATGTGAAAACACAGGGCCTGGGCGGTGCGTTCTTCTGGGAGTTCAGCGGCGATGATGCGCAGGGCACCCTGACCAAGGCGATCAGTGATGGCTTGAAGTGACACCATCGCGGGGGACGCTGCCTCGCTGATCAAGCAGGCCGCTCCCCCGCTGACAGAAAAACGCCCCGGCCTGGCCGGGGCGTTCTGTTTTCAGCGGCTGCCGCCTGCCGAGACGCGCTCCAGCGCAGCCTTGAGCTGCGCCGGCGGCAGGTAGCCACCGAGCTGGGTGCCGTCGGCGGCGAAGATCGCCGGGGTGCCGTTGACGCCCATCTGCTGGCCGAGCTTGTATTGCATCGCCACCGGGTTGGTGCAGTTCTTCGGGGTGACGGCCTTGCCGGTCTTGGCGGCGGTCAGGGCCTGCTTGCGGTCGGCCGCGCACCAGACCGAGATCATGTCGGTGTAGTCCTGGCTGCCCAGCCCCATGCGCGGAAATGCCAGGTATTCGACCGTGATGCCGTTGCGGTTGAGCTCGGCGATGTCCTGGTGCAGCTTGCGGCAGTAGCCGCACTCGATGTCGGTGAAGACGCTGACGGTGTACTTGGCATTCGGCGCAGCGAACACGATGCGCTCGTTGTGCGGCACGCCGTCAAGCAGCTTGCGGCGGTAGCTGAGCAGGCCCTGGCTGCTGACCGGCGCCTTGTTCTGGATGTCATACGGCTGGGACTGCATCAGGTAGCGGCCGTCATCGGAGACGTACAGCACCTGACCACCCACCAACACCTCGCGGAAACCGGGGAACGGCGCCGCGCCGATGAAGTCGGGCTTGAAGTTGGGGTCCAGCTGCTGGAGCGCGGTGCGCACGCGCTGGTCGGCATCGCCGGCAGCGGCCGGGGCCGCGGCAGTGGAGTTGGCCGCCGGGGCGGACGGTTGCTGCGCGCAGGCAGTCAGGCTGAGCGCGCCGAAGAGCGCCGCAATGGCAACACGGAGCATCGAGCATTCCGGTGTAAGGAGTCAGGCTGGATTCTCGCACAGCTGCCTGCTCACACAGCTGGACCGCAGTGGAACGGTGACGCGCGGCCGGGTTTTGCGTCGTCTCAGCCGCGCGGGTGATGCTTGGCGTGCAGTTTCTGCAGGTGTTCGCGGGCCACCAGCGTGTAAATCTGGGTGGTGGACAGCGAACTGTGGCCGAGCAGCATCTGCAGAGCGCGCAGATCGGCGCCCCGGTTGAGCAGGTGGGTGGCGAAGCTGTGGCGCAGGCCGTGGGGACTGATCCGGGCGGGGTCGATCCCGGCCAGCACCGCGTACTTCTTCACCAGCCCCCAGAACTGCTGGCGGCTCAAGGGATGCAGGGAGGGCTCCAAAAACATCGGCACGGCGCCGTCCTGTGGCGTCGGCACGTTGCGCTTCCCGGTGAGCTGCGGGCGCGATTCAGCCAGATAACGTTCGAGCCAGTGCTGGGATTCTTCCCCCAGCGGGACCAGCCGTTCCTTGCTGCCCTTGCCGGTTACGCGCAGCACACCTTGGCGCAGGTTCACGGCATTGGCCGGCAGGTTGACCAGTTCGCTGACGCGCAGGCCCGCGGCATACATCAACTCCAGCATGGCGCGGTCGCGCAGCCCGAGCGGCGTCTCGATGTCGGGACTGGCCAACAGTGCATCGATCTGGCTTTCGGCCAGCGCCTTGGGCAGCAGCCGGGGCAGCTTGGGCGGATCCAGCAACGCGCTGGGGTCATCGCTGCGCTCGCCGCGGCGAACCGCATCGGCGAAGAAGGCCCGCAGCGCGGAAAGCAGACGGGCATTGCTGCGCGGCGACCAGCCGTGGCGGGAGCGCCAGGCCAGGTAGTCGAAGAGCCCGGCGCGATCGAGACCGGCCAGTCCCCCGGCCACGCCATCACGCCAGCGCGCGAGGCCTTCGAGATCGCGCCGGTAACTGTCCAGACTGGCACGCGCGAGGCCGTGTTCAGCCCAGGCGGTGTCGAGGAAGCGCTGGATGCGCACGTTGTCGTCATCGCGCAGCTCGGGCAGGTGCTGGATGAGCTGGCGGCGTAGTGCGGGGGTGGTGGCATCGGACATGCGGACAGCATACGGAGCAGACCGTGCGTGGGCCATCGAACGCGGGCAGCGGGCCGGGTATGCTCCGGGTCATGACCGATACCGCGCTGTCGTCCCCCGCTGCTGATCGCCCTGCATCGTTGCTGCTGTGGCGGTGGTTGTCGCTGTTGTACGACTTCTTCCCCGCGCTGGCGCTGTGGATGCTGCTCGGTGCGGTGTTCGTGGCGATCTATACGGTGAGCGGTCACGCAGAGCGGGAGAACATCGCCCCGTTCAGTGCGTGGCAGTGGGCGTTGTGGGCGTGCTGCTGGGGCGTGACGGGCCTGTACGCGACGATGAGTTGGCGCCGCGGTGGGCAGACGCTGGGGATGCGGCCGTGGCGGTTGCAGGTGGTCTCGCTGGACGGCACGGTGCCGACGCGCGGGCAGTTGTGGCGGCGCTATGCGGTGGGCTCGCTGTCGGTATTGGCGGCCGGCCTGGGGTTCTGGTGGGCGCTGGTGGATCGGCAGCGGTTGACTTGGCATGACCGGGCCAGCGGGACGCGGGTCGTGCGGCTGCCGAAGCGCTGACGCTCTGACGCTCTGACGCCTTACAGACAACGCGAAAAGCAGCGTTTCCACTCTCTCTGCGTTTGCGGAGAGGCGCAACCCATTTCTGGGCCCGCTGCAAGTCCCGCTCCGCGGCCCGGCCCAGCCGCTGGCGGCTGTGCGTTCGGTCGGATGCGAGGCAGTGCCTCGCAAGCGATCCGCCCTCACCCATGTAAGCTCGTAGTGCGCCATCCATGGCGCACTACGGCCCTGAAATGGGCTGCGCCTCTCCGAATTGACAGATTGCGAAGTGCGGCTGGTCAAAGCGGATTTGCTGCGCAGCTGACGTCTAGCTTCGGGCACCGACTCTCGCGCACGAGACGCCAAGGAGCGCAACTTTCATCGCGAAGTCGTGCCTTCGCCCAATCGATCAATCGATCAATTGCTCAGTCGCTTAGTCGCTCAGTCGCTCAGTCGCTCAGTCGCTCAGTCGCCAAGATTCAATACGAACAGCGTCACTTCGCCAACCCATCAGAACGGTTGAGCCGGGCCATGCCCGGCTGCTCTCCCTCCCCCACCAGCACACTGTCGGAGGCGCGGCGGGATTGCCAGGCCGGGACCGTGTGCTGCCATGGATGGCAGCACACGAGCCTTATCTGTTCGGAATCTGGCAGCTTAGGTGCCGAGAGCCGGCGTGGGCCGCCGTACGAGCCTGGATCTGAGCGATCGCCATGTAGCTT